>CAZYLU010000020.1:0-62952 GCA_964648945.1 uncultured bacterium
AGGATCGCTACGAACAAAAGGCCCGGCGAAATGTCGTCGGGCTTTTGAATTGAGGCGATCCTTCGACTGCGTTCGCTACGCTCTCTTCGCTCAGGATGACAGGGCGGCTAGATCATCCCCATGTCGCGTAAGAGGTGCAGCGTGTCGATGTAGCGTTGGAGATGCTTGCGCGTTTCGTCGTCGACGTCGAGGAAGGCGATGCCGGTGCGGTAGCGCTGAAGGAGAGGGTCGTAGCGCGACCAGCGGACGACGCCGCGGATGCGAAGCACAGGCTGTGAATCTCCGCGCAGCTCGACTTGGACGCTAATAGGGGCGTCTTTCGTCAACTCGGCGTTCGTGAGCATCGCCATGCCGCCGAGTGCGATGTCGTACGTCTCGGTGAATTCGGGAGCGAAATCGTCGTTGATGCTGTATGAAACGAGCAGCGAGTCTCCGACGCGCTGAAATTTGCGCTCTTGCGGTTGATCCTGCGCGCTCGTTTCGGAATGCTCCACTGCATCGGCCTTAGGCCGTATCTGTAGTCAATCCTGCCGGAGTTCCGGAGCGCTTCGGCGTAAGTGACGGCCCCGTGACGCTTTTGCAAGCCATCATCTTGGCGCTGCTCCAAGGGGTCAGCGAACTTTTTCCGGTTTCGAGCCTCGGGCATACGATTCTCGTGCCTGCCGTGCTTCACTGGAACAACATCAACCGTTCCGATCCGACATTTCTCGCCTTCGTCGTAGTGTTGCATCTCGGGACCGCCCTCGCACTGATTGTCTTTTATTGGCGAGAATGGGGAGCGGTCGCGCGCGCGCTGATTGCGAGCGTGATTCGAGGGAAGCTCTCCGGCGAGCGTTACGAGCGCATCGGCTGGCTTCTGGTGGTGGGAACGATTCCGGTCGGCATTCTCGGCATCATTTTGGAAGAACCGGTTCGTGCACTTTTCGGATCACCGGCACCCGCATCGATCTTCCTTGCGATCAACGGCCTCGTGATGTTTTCGGGAGAGGCGCTTCGGCGGCGTCAACAAGTCGCCGAGCATCGTGCGGATCGGCCGATGCAAAGTCTCTCGTTCGTGCAAAGCGTGTTGATCGGTTTCGCGCAGAGTTTTGCGCTCTTACCCGGTATTTCACGCTCGGGTGCATCAATGGTTGCGGGTCTACTTTGCGATCTCGATCATGAAGACGCAGCGCATTTTTCATTCTTACTTGCAACGCCGGTGATCTTCGCAGCGGCTCTCCTCGAGATTCCGAAGCTCTTTGCTCCTGATGCGCATGTCGTCGCAATGCAGGCAGTAATCGGCGGGATTCTTGCAGGCATCGCGGCGTATCTCTCTGTTGCGTTTTTGACCCGCTATTTCAAGTCGAACGATCTACGCCCGTTCGGCTGGTATTGCCTTATTGCCGGCGTGGTTTGCTTCGTTCTGAGTCGTATGGGAGTGCTTTCATGAAAGCTCTTGCAATCGTTCTTGCGATCGTGTTCTTCGTTTTGGGGTTGCTCTACGGAATGGGCACGATCAACTTCTTCACAAAGTCGGGCACCGAGCACGCGCACCATATGACGCACCTGGTCGTATGTTGGGTCCTGGCGCTGCTCTGTTTGATCTGGTACCGGTTCCAAAGCTCGGCTGTCGCTCGGTAAAACGTCCCCAGGCTAGGAAAAAAAGCCCTATCGCAACCGGCCGTTCGCACCGCGAGCGGCCGTCCTACCTTCCAATACTATCGACGTACACATGCGCCGATATTTGATGGTCTTAGCTTGTATAGCGCTCGTTGCCGGTTGCGGCGGGGGTGGCGGAGGCGGTAGTTCAGCACCGCCGACGGCCGCGCCGACCAATGTGCCCGGATCCCCGACGCCGCCCAGCGTCGGCTCTTCGCCTGGGACGACCCCGACACCGACGCCCTCGGGTAAACCGACGGCTACCCCGGTGGCTACGGCGACGCCCGTCGGCGCAACACCGAGTCCGACGCCGGGTACGCCGACGCCGAGCCCAACGTGCCCCGCGGGAGACATTGGCACGTATCCCAATTGCCAGACTCCGACCCCGACGCCCACATGCCCGCCGGGTGACACGGGAAGCTATCCTAATTGCCAGACTCCGACGCCATCGCCGTCGCCGACGCCGGTGACGCCTGGGGATACTGGCACATCGCTCTCAACCGACTACGAGTACACCGATTCGAACGGAACGCTGCACGCGGCGGTCACGAACGGAACGCCAACAAACGCGTTCAATCCGCCGAATGGTTACGGTGACACGCCGTCAGGTGGCCACGGCCCGGACGTCGCCAACGTGCCCTGCCAAGGCATGATGTCGGATAACTACCACATCCACGTGTTCATCGGGATCTACTATCAGGGGCAAGAGCTTGCATTACCAACGGCTACCGGAATCGTTGAGCCGATAATCGACAGCGTCGGCGACGACATGAAGGGTACGAAATGCTTCTACTTCACGCACACGCATGATTCTACGGGTGTGCTTCACATAGAATCGGATAACGGCGGAATTGTGGAGAATCCCCCGAACGACTCGCACTTCAATCTGGGACAATACTTTCAGGTATGGGGAATCACTGTCAGTTGTCCGGGTGGCGTGCCTGGGTGCGCGGGGCAATTCGGACCTTACTCAGGACCGATGGAGATCTTCACGTCGGGTGCCACCTATCGCGGAGGCGGCTCGAACAACTCGACGACCGCGGAGAACACGCTTCAACCGTACTACGGTGATCCCAACCAAATCCCGCTGTGGTCGCACGAGGTGATCTGGTTCCTCATCGGGCCGCCATACCCGTCGAAACTTCCGTCCGTCCACTTCGACGAACAATACTAACGAAGAACCGTCGCTACCCAAAAAAAAGCCCGCCGGAAGATTTCGGCGGGCTTTTCGTTCGTTACGATCCTTCGACTGCGGCGCTGCGCGCCTTCGCTCAGGATGACACTACTTTGTTGCAACGAGATAGATTTCGTATGGATGCGGGGCGATGATGCGGACGTTGGAGCGGGCGTCGCGCAGGATTGGCTCGAGATCGGACATGCGTTGTTCCGTCGTTTGCATGATGACGACGGGATAGTCTTCGGCGGAGGAGAGGATCGATGCAATTGCGCGTGCGTATGCGGGCGGATCGGCGGCGCGCGCGCCGAGCAGCGAATCGCGATACGCGTGCTCGATCGTAAAGTACGGGTTGCCCTGCCACCACGCTTCCCACATCCAAATGCGCGCGTCGGCGCTACGGAACGAATTGCGCGCGGGCGGTGCGAGGAAGAGCGCGTCGGCGCGTTGTCCGCCCATCGTTGCCAGTACGTCGCCTTGGCGAATCGTGTTGCGCCGCATGTTCGGCGTCACCCACTGTTCTGTTTGACGGATGTACGTCCACGCGAGTTCGCTCGGCGGAATGTCGTGCATCTCGTCGGGCGACTGCGTTTTCTGCAGCCAATAGCAGAACGCGCGCCACAGGCCGATAACGGCGAGACCGGTCTGCTGATCGCTGCGAAGGCTGCGCACATTATCGTGCCACACGCCCAAATACACGCACTGCTCTTCACTGAAGAACACGCCTTCCCAGGCCTTGAACATGTCGAGCGAATAGATCCGGCCGGGCAGCATCTCGACGATCTCCGCGACTTCGCTATCGCGCAGATACGTCAGATCGTTCACGACGAGTCCTTCACCGGCGCGAACGAACCACTCGAGCAGATCGCCGCCGTGAACGGCGATGCCGTGACGCTTGAGATAATTGAGATGCGTCGGTAATCCCATGAACGGATCGACGAGGCTCGTGCACTCGTATTCCATCAAGATTTCGTGGAGCCGCGACGGCGAGATGCGGCGGGTACGTTCGTGAAGCTCGATCATGCGTGGGTTTTTGCCGATTCCATCACGGCGCGCACGACCCTGGGATCGAACTGCGTTCCGGCAGCATCTTCAAGGCGCTCGCCGCGATCGAGCCGCCCATATGCAATAGCTGCTGCGAGTATCGAGGACTCCACCGGAATTTGCTTCGCGCGCACGCCGTTCGGCTTTCCTGTGCCGTCAAACCATTCGCCGCGCGCCGCCAAGATCGAAGCAGCGGGCGCAAGCGCCGCATACGGGCGTGCAAACTCAGCGGCGGTCGCGGCACTCGATGCACGCAGGTCGATGCCCAAGCGCGCGAGTGGATCGAACTGCTCGTCTTCAATCACGTCCTTGGTAATCTCGCCGGCGCCGAAAAGGCGGCACGAGAGCGCAAGATTGGCGCGCGATTGCGGGTCGAGATCGAGTGCGACTGCGGTACCGTCGGCGAGCGCAGCGACGCGGCGCCACCGCCCGATCACCCCGTTGTGCTGGTCGATCGCATCCGCCATTGCGTCGAGCAGCGTCTCGGACGAAGTGGTCGTGCCGAGCGCTTCGACCGGCATCGGCACCTCGGCCACCTCACCGGCGTTATGATGGAACCACATCGTGAACGTCCGTGTGTGATCCGGTCCAAACGCGCGTCCGCTCTGCAAACCGATTGCGCCGAGCGCCTCTTCAGGATCGTCGGCATGTAAGTAAAAGTCTGCGAGCGCGAGCAGCTGCGCACTCTGCGGAATCCCATGCCAGCGAAGTTGGTCCGGGAATCCCGTTCCGTCCCAACACTCCGACTGCCAACGAACCATGTCGCTCGTCTCGATTGGTAGCGCCGTGACCGATGCGCAGAATCGCGCACCTTGCGCCGGCACGTCCCATCGTTCCATGCGAGCCATGCGGTCCGTGAGCGTCTCGCCTTTGCGGTACGCGGCACTGCCGATCGCACCGGCCGCGTGTAATAAACCGGCAAAGTAGAGCGCCGTGCGTTCGGTCTCGGGCAGCTTCGCGATCTCGGCAAGCGAAACCGCAAGCGACGCTTTACGCATCGCAAGTCCAGGGGCATTTCCCATGGCCGCGTCACTAACCGCGCCATACCATGAAAGAACATCGGCGAGACCAGCTTTAGCGGCCCGAGGATCGCCGCCGGTGTTCTGGAATAGCGTCATCTCTTTCCGCGATTTACATATTGCCGTGCAGAAACCCTCACATATCTTAGCCGATGGCAGCATTTCGATGGTCGACGTATCAGCGAAAGCTGTTAGCGCGAGAACCGCTCGCGCCGAGGCGCGCATACACTTTCCTGCGGACGCCGCCCGGGGGCTGCGCGAGGCGACGCTTCCCAAGGGGGACGCATTCGTCACCGCGCAGATCGCAGGCATCATGGCGGCCAAGCAGGCATCCGCATTGATTCCGCTCGCGCATTCACTGCCGCTCTCGCACGTTGACGTCTCGTTCGAGTGGATCGACGACAGCGTGCTGCGCGTCGAGGCCGTTGCAGCGACAAGCGCTCAGACCGGTGTTGAAATGGAAGCGATGGTTGCGGCGAGCATTGCGGCGCTTACGATCTACGACATGACGAAGGCACTCGACAAGGGCATCACGATCCAAGCGGTTCGGCTCTTGGAGAAAACCGGAGGCAAGAGCGGCCGGTGGACGGCGTGAGCTTTACCGCAGCGCTCATCGTGTTATCGGATCGCGCGTCGCAAGGCGTGCGCGCCGACGGCTGCATTCCGGTGATGCGGGAACGCCTGGGCCCCGCGTACACGATCGTGCGCGAACTGGTGCTTCCCGACGAGCCCGGCGCACTGCAAGCGGAGTTGATCGACATTGCCGACTCTGGCACCGCGTCGCTGATCTTAACGAGCGGTGGAACCGGACTTTCGTCGCGCGATCGCACGCCGCAGGCAACAAGTGCCGTCCTCGATTACGAAGTGCCGGGAATCGCGGAAGCGATTCGAGCGGCGTCGGTTCCGATTGTAAAGACCGCGATGCTTTCGCGCGCGGTCGCCGGTGTTCGTCATCGCACGTTGATCGTGAATCTGCCCGGCAGCCCCAAGGCCGTCTCCGAATCGCTCGACGTGATTCTCCCGGTACTGCCGCATGCGATGGAATTACTCTCCGATTCGGTCGTCGACGGGTAACATAGCGTAATGGATTTTGCGGGGGCGCAAGCCTATCTCGTCGGCACGATCAACGAAACGGTATCGCGCCGAATGCCCTATCGTCTCGAGCGCATGCGGGCGTTCATGAACGAACTCGGCGATCCGCAGAACAAATACCCGACGATTCACATCGGCGGCACGAGCGGCAAAGGTTCAACCTCCACGATCGTCGCGGCAATCATGAAAGCCGCGGGCAAACGCGTCGGCTTGCACACGAAGCCGCACTTGAAGTCCATGACGGAGCGCTCTCTTATCGGCGGCATCGCGATCTCCGAAGAGCGCTTCGCTTCCATTCTCGATTCGATGATGCCCGCGATCGAACGAACCGCCGCAATTGCCGGACGTCCGACGTACTACGAGACACTGCTCGCGATCGCGTTCGTATATTTCGCAGAGGAGAACGTGGACATTGCCGTGATCGAAGTGGGTCTGGGCGGACGTTTGGACGGAACGAACGTCATCACGCCGCTCGTCGCCGCGATCACGTCGATCGGCTTCGACCACATGGACGTTCTCGGCGAAACGCTGGAAGATATCGCACTGGAGAAGTCCGGCATTGCCAAGCCCGGTGTTCCGCTGGTCGCGTTCATCGAGGATGAAGGCGCGCGCCGTGTCGTGTTGGAGGCGGCTGCCCGCGTCGACGCGCCCGTGATCGACGCGGCGGAGGCTGCTAAGGTCGAAGACGTGCATCTTTCGCGCGACGGTCAGGCATTTGCCGTTATCACGCCACGCGCACGGTACGATATTTCAACGCCGATGCTCGGCGAATTTCAGCGCAGAAATACGGCGACGGCAATTGCGATCGTCGAAACGTTGCCCCCGCCCTTTGCTGCGAGCGTCGAGCAAGTCGAATCCGCGCTCGCCTCGCTGACGGTTCCCGGACGCATGGAGTATTATCCGGGACATCCCGGCGTGTTGTTCGACATTGCGCACAACGCGGAGAAAGCGCAACATCTCGTACGCTCGCTGCAAGAGCAATTTCCGGACCGTCGCTTCACATTCGTCGTAGCAATCGGCGAGAGCAAAGATGCCAGCGAAATCCTTCGCCAATTTGCGACGCTGCCGGCAAAGTTCATCTTCACGTCGTTCGAAATTGCGGGGCGCACGCCGACGAAACCGCAGCGGCTCGCAACAATCGCGGAGTCGCTGGGATCGTGGGGGCGCGTCGTGCAACATCCGATCGAGGCGATGGAGATCGCGCGGCGCACGAGCGCTGCCGATGAGATCATCGTCGTGACGGGTTCCACCTTTATCGTCGCGGAGATTCGTGAATGGTGGTTGGCAACGATCGTCGCGGCGTGATGCGCGTTCGCGGTAAAGACTTTGCCTGGGGCAACTGCACGTATCTCATGGCGATCGTCAACGTTACGCCGGATTCGTTCTCGGGCGACGGACGTGAAGCTGATGCTGCTATCGAGCATGCGGTGCGGCAGTGGAACGACGGTGCTGATATTCTCGACATCGGCGGCGAATCGACGCGTCCCGGCTACGACGCGGTCGACGAGGCGCTCGAGATCGAGCGGATTCGGCCGGTCATCGCGGGCATTCGGGAGCGTCTCCCGCAAGCGATCGTTTCCGTCGATACGTACAAGCCGGGTGTTGCGCGCGCGGCACATGCAGCCGGAGCCGATATGATCAATTCGGTGTGGGGCGCGCCTGACGACTTGGTCGACGTTGCGGTCGAACTCGGCATGCCGCTCGCGGCGATGCATAACCAACAGGGCACGCACTACGAACGCGACGTCGTCGACTCCGTGGTCGAGTTCTTAAGCGATTGCGCGCAGCGCGCGGTCGCGCGAGGACTCGCGCGCGGACGGATTCTTCTCGATCCGGGAATCGGGTTCGGAAAAACGCCCAGTCACAATATCCGCATTCTGCGTGGTCTCGAGCGCATCACCGCGCTCGGATACCCAACGCTGCTCGGGACATCGCGTAAATCGACCATCGGCAAGTTGACCGGACGCGAGCCCCACGAACGCATCTACGGCACCGCTGCAACGACTGCGCTCGGGATCGCGGCGGGCATCGATATCGTCCGCGTACACGACGTTGCGCAACAGCGCGACGTGATCAGCGTTGCCGACGCCATCGTACGCAATTGGAGGCCCAGCGGTTGGACCGGATAACGATCCGTGACATCGTCGCGCACGGGAAACACGGCGCGAACCCCGGCGAACGCGATCGCCCGCAACCGTTTCATCTAAAGGTCGATCTCGACATCGATCTCTCGCGCGCTGGTCTTACCGACCAGTTGCACGACACCGTGGACTACGCGGCGGTCTATCAAACGATCGTGAAAACCGTTGAGGAGCGGTCGTTCCAGTTGCTGGAGCGCCTCGCCTCGGTGATTCTTGATGAGATCCTTCGCGATCCGCGTATCATTCATGCGTCGCTTTCCATTGCGAAACCGGATCTGCTCGACGGCGCGACGCCGGCCGTACGCCTCGACCGCGACAATCGCAAACGATAGCGATGCCCCGGGCGTATATCTCGATCGGCTCTAACTTGAGTGACCCGGTCGCGCAGGTACGGCGCGCCGTGGAGGCCTTACGATTCTTCGGTGAAGTCGTTGCCGTCTCGCCGTTCTATCGGACGAAGCCGTGGGGAACGGTTTACGACCAGCCCGACTTCATCAACGCCGTCGTTGCGATCGAAACGTCTCGCCCGCCGCGTGAGTTGCTCATTGCGTTGAAAGCAGAAGAAGAGCGATTGGGACGCGTCCCCGGCGAACGATGGGGACCACGCGCAATCGACTTCGACATCCTCACCTACGGCAAAGAAACGATCGACGAATACGATCTACGCATTCCGCACCCACGCATGAACGAACGCGCCTTCGTCCTCGTCCCACTCGCCGACATCGACGAGACGTACACCCGCGCACGCGATGCACTGCCTGCCGATGAATTGAAGCGCGTAGAGCGCGTGTTGTCATCCTGAGCGAAGCGCAGCGCAGTCGAAGGATCGTTACGCGCGTTTGTCTTGAGGCGATCCTTCGACTCCGCTCAGGATGACAGGGCTACGAAACGTGTTTGATTAGGGGATTTAGGTCTTCGCCGTGGGTGACGTCGTAGAGGCGTTTTTGGATGAAGACGTCGAGGAGGAGCGGATCGACTTTTCCGCGCTGCGCGAATTCTTTCGTCAGAATGTCCAGCGCGCGTTCGATGGACATGCCCTTTTTATAGGGACGATCGGACGCCGTGAGCGCGTCGAAGACGTCGCTGATCGTCATCATTCGCACTTGCGGCTTAATGGCTTCCCCTTTGAGCTTACGCGGATAGCCGGTTCCGTCGAGATGTTCGTGATGACCGTAAGCGAGGTCGGGAACTTCGCGCCACGGCGTCTCTTGCCACGGAATCTCGCGTAAGAAAAGAAACGATTGGGTGACGTGCTCCTGCATCCGGTTGCGCTCGTCGTCGGAGAGCGAACCGCGCGGGATGCTCAAGAAGTCGTACTCCATCGCGTCGAGCATCGGGCGCAGACCATCGCTGTCGCGATAGCGCAGCTCCAGCGCCCGTAACAGCGTTTCGTCTTCTTTGCCCGAGAGAACGTTGGGTTCGTTCGCGTTCTCGATCTTTTCGAGCAGTTCGCGAATCATCGCCTTATCTTCCGGGCTGCGCGCCTGCTCCATCGCCAGTAGAAAACGAAGACGAATCGTATCGAGGCGGCCGTCGGGCAGTTTCTTTGCTTTCGCGAAGATATATTCGGGAACCGCGACCTTACCGAAATCATGCAGCAGCGAAGCGTACCGCACTTCGCGGATCTGCTCGGGCGTGAAGTGCAGGCCGGCGAGCGGTCCCGATTCGATCTCGTTGATCGCTTCCGCTTGCGCAACGGTGAGCGCAGCGACACGTTCCGAATGGCCCTGCGTGGATTTATCGCGCACTTCGATGGCTTTGATGGACGCGTGGACGAAACGTTCGAACAGATTTTGAATCGCGTCGACTAGACGCGCGTTTTCCATGGCTACGGCCGCTTGCGATGCAAGCGCCGTCAACAACCGTTCGTCGTGCTGGTCGTACGGACGCACGACCTCTTCCGTGTGCTCCGGTGACTGGAGCTCGAGTGCGAAGCTCGGTTTGTGGTTGATCAGCTGAATCGCACCGATGACGTTGCCTTGAAGATTGCGCATCGGCACGCACAAGATCGATTTCGTCCGGTAATTGTTTTTATCGTCGAAGGCGCGATTGAAGCGGAACTGTGCGGAATCGGGAATCGCATATGCGTCATCGATGCGAAGTGACTCGCCGGTAACGGCAACGTAGCCCGCGATCGATGTCGTCGCAAGCGGAAGCAGCGCATCCATCAACACGCCGTCGTCGCCCGGTCCCGTCTGCGCGACGGCAAAGCGCAAGCGCTTCTGCCCGTCGTGTTCTTCGATAACGAACAGGCTGCCGGCATCGGAGTACGTCAGCTCGCGCGCTTTGCGCACGATCATGCGTTGCAGCGTCGGCAGGTCGCGTTCCGACGAGAGCCGGCGTCCGATCTCGAGCAGCTCTTCCCCTTCACGCGCGGTGCGCGTCATCGTCCGCGCTGTTTCGATCTTTGCAGCGGTACGGAGCGAAGCGAGCAGCGATGCGCCGGTGATCGGCGGATGCATGATCGAGACGACTTCCGGGTCGTCGGAGATCCAAGCAAGGGCGGGATGTTCGGGCGGCAGTACCACGATGGCATTCGCCGGCGGCGCACCGAGGGTCTTGAGGCCGCCGCGTTCGCGCAGGCGGTTGAAGTCGACGGCGTGCACGGAAACGCCGACGTTGCCGAGCAGGACGGGCAGTTCGCCGAGGTCGAGGTCGTGTGGATATAAGACCAAGGTGGCCACCCCCCTACTATCGGCCAAAACGGGGCGGAAGCCGACATCGGCGAATCGGTAGCGCTCATGTCCGACGAGCAGCCTTCTTCAGCCCTGGCTTCCCGCGTCCGCGCGTTGGCCGACTATTTCGTCGGTACGGATTTGCTGCGGCTACGCATCGAGCGCGAGACAGAAGAGATCGAACTCGGCCGCCGCCGTTTACATCCGGACCTCGTGCCGCCGGTTCCGGAAGACCTCGCTTCGCACGAAACGGCACCGCGCAAGCTCGACGCGATCAAAGCGGATCTCGTCGGCATCTTCAGGCTCAGCCGCCCGGCGCCGTCGGCCGGGGACCTTCTGGAGAGCGATCGCGAACTTGCGTACGTCGAAGCGCTCGGCATTCGCAATCCCGTCCGTAGTCGCGGCGCCGGCCGCATCGTTTCGATCTTGCCGCCGGATGGTGCGGCTGTTGAATACGGACAAGTACTCTTCGAAATCGACCGGGGATAAGACCAATTTTCAACAAGGTACTCATCGCCAATCGCGGCGAGATCGCACTGCGCATCAATCGCGCCTGCCGTGAACTCGGCGTTCACACCGTCGCTATCTTTTCTGAAGCCGACCGCGAGTCGCTGCACGTGCGGATGGCGGATGAGGCGTTTTGTGTCGGGCCGGGGCCGGTGCCGCGTTCCTACCTCAATATACCGAACATCATCTCGACGGCCCTCATTACGGGCTGCGACGCGATTCATCCGGGCTACGGCTTCCTCGCGGAAAACGCGCGCTTCGCAGAGATTTGCGCGGATCACGGATTGACGTTCATCGGTCCCAGTCCGTCGGTGATCGCAGCGATGGGCGATAAGGCGACGGCAAAGCGCGTGATGAAGGACGCGGGCGTCGCGACGACGCCGGGAACCGACATCCTGGAATCAGTTGATGAAGCAAAACGGGCCGCGATGCAAGTCGGGTATCCGGTACTGCTCAAAGCAACGGCGGGCGGCGGCGGCAAGGGCATGCGCGTCGTCGAGCGCTCCGACGACATGGAACGCGCGTATGCAAGCGCGACCGCGGAAGCCGAGGCGAGCTTCAAAGACGGCCGCGTCTATATGGAAAAGCTCATCCTCAATCCGCGTCATATCGAAGTGCAAGTTCTCGGTGACGATTTCGGCAACGTCGTGAGCCTCGGCGAGCGCGATTGCTCCGTGCAGAAGCCCTCGCACCAAAAACTGATCGAAGAATCGCCCGCGCCGCATCTTTCCGACGCAACGCGCGGGTCGCTGCTCGAAATGGCGGTGCGGGCGTGCAAGCACGTAGGTTATACCAATGCGGGAACGCTCGAATTTCTCGTGAGCGGTGAAGACGTGTACTTCATGGAGATGAACACGCGTATTCAAGTCGAGCATCCGGTGACCGAGATGGTGTATAGCGTCGATCTGGTCAAAGAACAGATTCGCATCGCCGCCGGCGAGCCGCTCGGCTACGAGCAGAAGGATCTGCAGCTGCGCGGACACGCGATCGAATGCCGAATCAATGCGGAAGATTCGCGCAACGGATTCTCGCCACAAGCCGGGACACTTTCGCGCGTCGTCTTTCCGGGCGGACCGGGCGTACGCGTCGATACGCATGTGTTCTCCGGCTCGATGGTGCCGCCTTACTACGATTCGATGATCGCAAAGGTCATTGCATTCGGTGCAACGCGGGAAGCGGCGATCGCGCGCATGGAACGGGCGCTGCGTGAAACGGTGATCGAAGGCGTAAACACAACGATCGACATCTGCCTCGAGATCCTCGCCACGCCCGAATTCCGCGAAGGAAAATACGACATCGGTTTCTTGCCCTCGCTGCTGCTCGCGGAGGCGGCGCACTGATGGCGTCACGCCGCCACGGGCGCGAGCAAGCGTTGCAAGCGCTCTACTCTATCCAGGTCGGCCATCGCGATCCCGGCGATGCGTTGACCGAGGTCGTCGGCGAGCGCGCGGATACCGAGCATCGCACGTTCGTGCGTGACTTGGTGCTCGGCACGCTTGACTACGCGCCGGAAGCCGATAAGACGTTTCAGCCGCTGCTCGAGGGATGGTCGCTCGAACGTTTGCCGACGATCGACCGTTTACTGTTGGAGATGGGCACATTTGAATTGCGCTGCCGTCCCGATATCCCACAGGCCGTCGTCATCAACGAGGCGGTCGAGCTTGCAAAGAAGTTTTCAACTGAAGAATCGAACCGATTCGTCAACGGCGTTCTAAATGCAGTCGCGAAGCAAACGGCCAATTCGTAAATCCAAACGCTCCGGTATGCCGGGTTGGCTGCGCGGCGTGCTCGTCGCGTTGCTGCTCCTCGTGCTCTTCGCTGCCGGAACGATCGCGGGAATCGTCGCGGCGTATTCGCGCAATCTGCCCGACATCAGCCGCATGGCCGATTATCAGCCGGCGAGCTCCACGCGCATCTTCGCGCGCGACGGCACGCCGCTTGCGTCAGTCTATAAAGAGAATCGCGTCTGGGTTCCGCTCTCGCGCATTCCGCTGGTCGTGCAGCAGGCCGTCATCGCGAACGAGGACCACAACTTCTACTCGCATCACGGTGTCGACTTCGGCGGAATCATGCGCGCTGCGTTCGCCGACTTTACGCATCAGCAGTTCCAAGGCGCATCGACGATCACGCAACAGCTTGCGCGCAAACTGTTCTTGAACGATCAAGTGTCGATATCGAGAAAGATTCAAGAAGCGCTGCTGGCGATGGAGATCGAGCGCTATTACACGAAGGACGAGATCCTCGAGCGCTACCTCAACATGGTGTATCTCGGCTCGGGCGCATACGGCGTGGATGCAGCGGCGCATACGTATTTCGGTGAACGCGTCGATGCTTTGACGCTGCCGCAAGCCGCGATCCTTGCCGGCGTCATCGCAGCGCCGTCGGATTACTCGCCGTTCGTGAATTTCCAGCTTGCGAAGGATCGTCAGTCGCACGTGCTCGATCGCATGGCGGAGAGCGGATTCATCACGCGCGCGCAAGCTGAGCAAGCGCGCGTCGCCGATGTCGGACTCACGCATGAACGCGCGGCGGGTTTGCAGGGGTATCTGTATCCCTACTACACGACGTACGTGATTTCGCGGCTCGAGAAACTCTTCGGGCGGCAAGCGGTCGAAGAAGGCGGACTGCAAGTCTACACCGCGCTCGACATCAACATGCAGAAGACCGCGCAAGAAGCGGTCGACTGGGGCGTGCGAGCGGCAAAGTCCGAGGGTATCGGCGCGCATCAGGCGGCTCTCGTGGCGATCCGGCCGTCGACCGGCGAAATCGTAGCGATGGTCGGCGGAACGCATTTTTCGCTCGACAATCAATTCAATCGCGCGTGGCAAGCACATCGCCAGCCGGGATCGTCGTTCAAGGTCTACGTGTATACCGCCGCGATCGATTCGGGAATGCCCCCGAATTCGATCGTCGAGGATTCGCCGATCGGATATCCGATGGGCGACGGCAGCACGTGGTATCCCCGCGACGACGACAACAGCTTCATGGGATCGATCACCTTCCGCACCGCGCTCGCGCAATCGCGCAACGTTGCGGCCGTGCGTCTTGCGGAAAAGATCGGCATCGACAAGGTGATCGAGTACGCGCACCGGATGGGGATCACATCGCCGCTCGAGGCGAATCTTTCGCTCGCGCTCGGATCATCCGTCATATCGCCGCTCGAACAGGCAACGGGATATGCGACGCTGGCAAATCAAGGCGTGCACATCGATCCCTCGGCGATCCGCCTCGTGCGCGACTCGCTCGGCAATTCAATTCTCGACGATCAATATCCGCAAGCTACGGAAGTGGTCAGCGCCGGAACGGCGTGGCTGATGACGTCGATGCTCGAAGACGTCATCAACCACGGAACCGGATATCCGAACGCGATCATCGGGCGGCCCGCCGCCGGTAAAACCGGCACGACGTCGGACTTCCGCGACGCATGGTTCGTCGGGTACACGCCCGATCTCGTTGCCGCGGTATGGCTCGGAAATGACGACTACACGCGCATGAACGAGTCGTACGGCGGAAATATTCCGGCGCGAATTTGGGCGCGGTTCATGAAAGGCGCGCTCGTCCGCGTCGCAAAACACGACTTCACGTTCCCCGAAGGCGAAGTCGTAAAAGTGGCGTCGTGCTCCGGCGGATACGAATACTATTTGAACGGTACGCAACCGGAGCGCGGATGCGGATCGGCGTACAATTATCAATCGGCCGATGCGCCGACACCGGCGCCGGAAGATACCGCCTTACCGTCGCTTCCGCCGGCGCCGCAAACGCTCGCACCCGACGATACCCCGCCGCCCAATAGCATCAGCGACGGCACGAAATTCGCGCCGATCGGCGATTCACCGTCGCCCGCTGCGACGGCGACGGCTCCGCCGCACCGATGAACGCGCCGTCGCGCGAACCGTCACTCATCGTTACCGTCGGTGAGTTCGCCGCGCGGCTTCGCGAAGTGTTCCGCCGCATTCGTCCGTTCGAGTATCTCGGCATTACCGGCGAGATCTCGCAATGGAATCCGCGCCAGAACGGCGTCTACTTCACGATCAAAGACGCAAACGCCGTGCTCGAATGCTTCGCGTATCACAATCGAGCGCAGCGTTTTCCGAAGGTCGCGCTCGGGACCGCGATCATCGCGTACGGCTCCGTGCGTGTAGTCGAGCGGCGCAGCCGCTACGAACTGCTCGTCGAAGATCTGCAGCTCACCGGAATCGGACAACTCTATCAAGAGTACGAAGCGCTCAAAGAGCGGTTTCGTAACGAAGGCTTCTTCGACGCGGAGCGCAAGCGGCACGTGCCGCGCTTTCCGCGCTTCGTCGTACTCGTTTCGGCGCGGGGAAAAGGCGCCGAAGATTTTCAAACGGTCATGCGCGAACGAGCGCCGCACGTGCGCGTGGAATTCATCGAGACGCGCGTGCAGGGCGTCAATGCAGAGACCGAGATCGCGGACGCGCTCGATAAAGCTTCGCGCCTGCGGCCCGACGCAATCGTGCTTGCGCGCGGCGGCGGCTCGTATGAAGATCTGTTTACGTTCAATCGTGAGCCAGTCGTTCGCGCCATCTTGCGCGCCAGCGTTCCGGTCATCACCGGCATCGGACATACCGGCGACCACCATTTGGCCGACGACGTCGCGGATCTCTCATGCGAGACGCCGTCGAATGCGGCGCAGTATCTCGCGAATCTGTGGCAGCGCGGAAACGAGCGCCTCGAGCGGCTTTCGATGCAACTCGATCGCGAGATGCGCGACTTGCTCGCGCGTGCGCTACAGCGCGGAGATGCGGCGAACGAATCGCTGCAACGCGCGTGGGAGCGTTCGGTCTCGCGACGGCGCGAGCGTCTGATGACGGCGCAGCATCGCCTCACGACGCAGAATCCGGCGCAGCGCCTTGCCTTGCGTATGCAACAGCTCGTGCGTTTACGCGCGCGGCTCGATAATTTCCCGACGCGCATGACGCAGTGGCGCACGACGCTGGAAGCGCGAACGGACCGCCTGCTGCCCGCATGGGAACGATTTGTTACGTCGCGCGAACGACGTCTCGAGGTGGTAAAGGCGCAGCTCAATCCGCTCGACCCGAATGCACCGCTCGCGCGCGGATATGCGATGATCCTGCGCGGCGGCGAGATCGTTCGCTCCGTTTCGGAGGTCGCGCCCGGGGACGCGATTACGGCTAGGCTCGGCCACGGAACGCTCGATGCGCGCGTCGAAACGGTGCACGATGAGTAACGGCGCGCCGAATAAGTCCTTCGAAGAAAAACTCGAACGGATCGACGAGATCGTCAAGAAGCTCGAGACGGGACGAGTCGATCTCGATGAAGCGATCGCATTGTTCAAAGAAGGCAAGGAACTCGCGCGCGAGTGCGAGGCGATGTTAAAGAGCGCGCAAGAACAAGTGGATCGCGCGATGAGCGATGGCGGACCGACTTGACGAGGTCGTTGCGGCGCGAACCGGCATGAGCCGGTCGCAAGCGCGCAGCCTCATCATGGAGGGGCGCGTACGCGTCGACGGCGTCCCGGCGACTAAGGCGGGCCAAAGCGTCCGCGGCGACGCGGCGATCGACGTCGAACGGCCGCGACCGTTCGTCAGCCGCGGCGGCGAAAAGCTCGATCATGCGCTCGATGCATTCGGCTTCGAAGTGAACGGCCTCGAGGCGCTCGACATCGGCGCGTCGACCGGCGGGTTTACCGATTGTCTCTTGCAGCGCGGCGCGGCCCATGTGACGGCGGTCGACGTCGGGTACGGACAACTCGATTGGAAGTTGCGCAACGATCCCCGCGTGACGGTCGTAGAACGGACGAACTTTCGCACGCTGCCCGATGATGCGTATCCGGGCGGCTTCGATGCCATCGTTATCGATACGTCGTTCATTTCGCTGCGCACGATCCTGGCGCGAGCGCGCACGTTTCTGCGTCCGCACGGACGCATCATCGCGCTTGTGAAACCGCAATTCGAAGCGGGACGCGAGCGGCTCGGCAGCGGAGGCGTCGTGCGTAACCCGGTGGTTCATCGCGAGGTGCTGCGCGAAGTTCGCGATGCGGCTCACGAGCTGGGGCTCTCGATGGTAGGTCTAACAGCATCGCCATTGCTGGGACCGGCGGGTAATCGCGAGTTCTTAGCCGATTTTCGAAGCGAAGGCGAACCGGTCGATGATAAGCGGATAGACGAGGTCGTCGGCGAAGGCGAACAAGGATGAAACTCGCCCTCGAACGCAAGCTCGTTACGCTCTACGTCGATGTAACGCGTGAGACCGCGCGTACGTTGGCGGAATCGGTGGCGGCGTCGTTCCTGGCGAGCGGGTACGAAATCGCGTCGTGGAAATCGCAGTCGGTGGTTTCGCATTTGGCGACGAGCAGCGCGGGCCATGAAGCGTCGCTTTTTATTACGATTGGCGGCGACGGAACGCTGCTGCGCGCGGCGCGTGTTGCAACCGAATGCGATTGTCCGTTGCTCGGTATCAACACCGGCCGGCTCGGTTTTCTTACGGAGCTCGATTACGGCGATCCGCGCATCGAACGCTTGCCGGAGCTTATCGACCAAGGCGGCCTCTTCATCGACGAGCGCATCGCGTTGCGCGCTGAGTACGGAGGCAATTCATTCTTCGCACTCAACGACGTCGTGGTTCGCAAGGGTGACGTCTCGCGTATCGTACCATTTGGCCTAAGCCTCGATCACGAACACATCGCCGAAATTCCCGCCGACGGCGTCTGTATCGCAACGCCCACGGGGTCCACGGCGTACTTCCTATCCGCCGGCGGCTCGATCATCTCTCCGCGCGTCGACGCGTTCGGCATCGTTCCGCTCTTACCGCACACGCTCTTTTCCCGTCCGCTGATCGTTCCCGCCTCATCGAAGATCGAGATAAGCTGCGACTCAGAAGTTGCGCACGCGCATCTCGAATGCGACGGCGACGTACTCGCCGAGATCGGACCCGATACCATCGTCACCGTAAGCCGCCACCCCAAACGCGCGCGCTTCGCACGTCTCTCGCCACTGCGCTTCTTCGAACGCTTAGGCGAAAAAATGAGCTGGGGCGTTTCTATTAAGGCTCCCAAGCGGTAATGATCGCGTGTCATCCTGAGCGCAGCGCCGAAGGCGCGGAGTCGAAGGATCGCAACGCGCGTTTGAGCGGAGGCGGTCCTTCGACTACGTTCGCTTCGCTCACTACGCTCAGGATGACACAGTTGAGTCGATGCTGCGAAGATTAGAGATTCTGAATTACGGGTTGATCGAGCGGGCCGAGATTGAGTTTTCGGACGGGGCGACGATTTTTACCGGTGAGACGGGATCGGGTAAGACGATGATTTTGGGCGCACTTGCGTGCGCGCTGGGTGCGCGCGCAAGTGCGGATATCGTGCGGCGTGGCGCGGCGCGTGCCGTCGTTACGCTCGCCTTCGAGCCGGAGGATGCTCTGCGCACCCGCCTGACAGAAGACGGCTTCGAAGTCGATCCCGGCGAGGAAGCGACGATCGTACGCGATATCGGCGAGAACGGAAAGTCGAGCGTGCGCGTCAACGGCCGCGCGTCGACGGCGAGTTACGTTCGCGAGATCGCGCCGCTCATCGCCGAGATCGTGGGACAGCATGAAGCGCAGCGGCTGCTCTCGCCCGCGTATCACCTCGAGTTGATCGACCGCTTTGGCGGCGAGCCGGTGCAGCGTGCTCGCGCAGCGGTTCGTGAGGCGTACGATGCGCTGATGGAGAAGACACGCGATCTCGACCGGTTGACGGGCGACGAGCGGCGCGCGCAGCAGCGATATGACGACGCAAAGTTTGCGCTCGAAGAGTTGGAGGCGCTGGCGCCGCAACCCGGCGAGGACGATCGTCTCACGGAACGCCGGCGCTACCTCGACAACGTGGAACGCATTGCAAGCTCACTTCGCGCCGCACATGATGCACTCGCCTCCGACGATGCCGGCGCTGCAACCGCGCTCGGAACCGCCGCAGCGTCGCTGCACGGCATCGCCGAGATGACCGGCGCGCTCGCGGAGATGAATGCGCAAGCGGCGGCGCTACAGAGTGAAGTCAACGATCTCGCGACCAGCATCGCGCGCGAACTCGACGCCACGGAGTTCGAGCCGGGCGAACTCGAAGAGATCAACGCGCGATTGGACGCGATCGATCGTGCGAAGCGTAAGTACGGTCCGACGATCGACGCGCTGCTTGCGTACGCCGAGGAAGCGCGCCGCGTCGTCTCGGAATTCGAAGGGAAGGACGCACGTATCGCCGAGCTGACGCGGGCCGTCGCGCAGGCGCGCGCCTCACTCGAATCCGCCGCAGCGAAACTCACCAAACTGCGCGCGGCATCGGCGAAGCGTTTGTGTGCGGCAGTCATGGACGAATTGAAAGATCTTGCGCTCGCCTCGGCGCGATTCGACGCCGCCGTCACGCAGCTCGATCGCATCGGATCCGACGGCGCTGAGAGCATAGAGTTTACCTTCGCGGCGAACGCGGGAGAAGCGCTTCGGCCGTTGACGCGCGTTGCATCCGGCGGTGAACTTTCGCGCGTCTTGCTCGCACTCGTCGTTGCACTCGCCGCAACCCGCGAGCACGTCGCACTGGTATTCGACGAAATCGACGCAGGCATCGGCGGTGCCACGGCGAGCGCGGTTGGTGCACGTCTCGGGCGCCTGGCGGAAGCTGGACAAGTGATGTGCGTAACGCATCTCGCGCAGCTCGCAACATGGGCGGATCGCCACTACACGCTCGAAAAGCATGAGATCCGCGGAGCGACGTCGATCTCCGTTCGCGAAGTCGCCGGCGACGAAGCGCGGGCAGCGGAACTTGCGCGCATGCTTTCAGGTGAATCACACGCCGTCGCACTCGAACACGCGCGAACCTTGATGAAGGCGGCAAAATGAAGATCCCGCGCGACCGTGAAGCCGCGACGGTCAGTGCCGGCGGTAAAGATGTCGCGCTAACGAATCTCAAGAAACTTTTCTTTCCGAAGACCGGCGCGACGAAGCGGGATCTGCTGCAATATTACGCCGACGTATCGCCGTATCTGCTGCCGCACGTTGCGCAGCGGGCGATGGTGATGAAGCGCTATCCGAACGGCGCCGAGGGCGATTTCTTCTTCATGAAACGCACGCCGTCGCCGCATCCGGCGTGGCTGGAAACCTGCCGCATCGAACACGCGTCGGGTAACGTCATCGATTTTCCGATGGCGAACGACCTTGCGTCGCTGCTGTGGATCGTGAATCTGGGATGTATTGATCTCAACCAATGGTATGCGACGTGCGACGACGTCGACCGTCCGGATTACGTGCATTTCGATCTCGATCCGGGAAACGCGCCGTTTGATCGCGTGCGCGAAACGGCGCTCTTGGTTCGGGACGGTCTTGCCGCACTCGGCTTGACGAGTTATGCAAAAACGTCAGGTTCGAAAGGCATTCACGTCTACGTCCCGATCGTGCGCGGGCCGTTGCAAAAGGACGTTTGGCGGTTTGCAAAAGCATTCTCCGTCGCGCTCGCGCGTCACGAACCGGAGTTGATGACCTCCGAGTATCGCAAAGAGAAACGTCCGCCCGGGCGCGTGCTCGTCGATTACAATCAAAACCGGTGGGGCGCCACGCTCGCATCCGTGTATTCCGTTCGACCGACGCCTCTTGCTACGGTTTCGGCACCGGTGACGTGGGATGAAATCGAGGCGGGCATCGACATCGAAGACTTTCGCATCGACAATATGCTGGATCGCATCGAACGCGTCGGCGACCTGTGGAAGCCGCTTTCGGCGAAGCGCGGGCGATTTACATTACCGGAGATTTAACCCGCAATAACCTTCGTTATCCCGGCCGTGCACCAGCAGGACTTCAAGGGCACGTCAGCAGAGCGCTTTGCATAAAGTCGCTTGCTGTTGCGGTGCTCGCGCTGCAGATCACCGGTGCGGGGGCTACGTTTCCGTATCCGTTTTATTCCAAGGCATTTTCCGACTACGGCGCAACGCATCCCGGCGTTACGGTAAACTATCAGGCCGTCGGAAGCGGCAACGGTATCGCGGCGTTTACCGCAAAGTCGGTTGATTTCGGTGCATCGGATGTGCCCATGAGCGACGAGGAACGCAAACGCGCGCAGACCGGCGGCGCAAGGGTGATTGAATTTCCCACAACGCTCGGCGGCGTAGCAATCACGTACAACCTCACTTCGTTGCGTCCGGGAATTCGTTTGACGCGCGAGGTGCTTGCGGATATCCATCTCGGCAAGATCACGAACTGGAACGATCCGAAGATCGCGCAGCTCAATCTCGAAACTCCGGTGCCGCTTCCCAATCTTCCCATCGTCGTCGTGCACCGCGCCGATGAGTCGGGCACCACGTATCACTTCACGGGCTTTTTATCGCACGTGTCAAGCGAATGGAAGGCGAAGGCCGGAACGGCGAAGATCGTGCGTTGGTCCGCCCAAAACAGCGCTGCCGGAACCGGAAACGAAGGCGTAGCGGAAACGTCGGCTATCGCAGATCACACTGCAGAATCGCGCAAGCACGTGGTTGATCTGTACGCCGCATGCCATCGCAGTTGTGGCAGCGACGCGCGCGTCGATCAGTCCGTCGGATTTTTCGATCGTGGATACCGATGCAACTAACGCATGGCCGATCGCCGGATTTTCTTGGGCGATGGTCTATGAAAACGAGGGATAAAAGTCGCGCGAAAGCAACTAAGGCGATGCTCCTTTGGCTCGTTGGTGCAGCGCAACCGATCGCCGAGCAGATGAACTACGTCCCCTTACCGGCAAACATCGTGCGCTACTCGAAGGCGCAGCTCGAACGCATGCACGCATAAGACCTCGCTTGCGCGCAGTTCAAACGTCCCTTCGTTAGGAAGTTTTACCCTATAGCCGCTCCCTAAATAGCAGTCTGAGCGGACGCTGTGCTTTGGTACGCTGGCTTCGATTTCGCTTGCAAACACATCGGAGCTGGGTACCAACCATGAAATCGCGACTACCGGCGCTTTTTGCATTTTTCGCGCTCTCGCTCTCTGCGTGCGGAGGCGGAGGCGGGGGCGGCGGCGGCACGTTGCCTTCGGGGCCCGGACCGACGGGCGGAACGCCCACGCCTCCGGTAGCGACGCCTACCCCGGTTGGTGCTACACCATCGCCCACGCCCAAGCCGACCCCGACACCGATCGGCGCAACACCGTCGCCTAAACCCACGCCGACACCCATTGGCGCAACGCCGTCGCCCAAACCGACACCGACACCGATCGGCGCAACGCCATCACCGACCCCAACGACGTCGCCGAGCCCCTCGCAGTCGTACGCTACGCCGGCTCCGCAATCAGTCATCGGTAGCACGTACGGCAAAGTAGGTCTCGCGCAGATCTTCGACTACTATCCGTCCGACGGGACCAACATTCCAACGGCGACCGCGCAAGCCGACGCAAGCCGTTACAATTTCGTGTGGGGGTCATTCGACACCAGCGCGGATCCGAACCGCGTAACGGCGTGGCGTCAAGGTAATTCCTCGATTCGCACGGCGCTTTACTACATCATCGAAGAAGACAATGCGTGGGTGTCCAACAACGACCAAAGCAATCTCGCATACTTCCAGCAGAATCATCCGGACTGGATTCTGTACGCCTGCAACTCCTCGGGACAGATGACGAGCGACTACGCCTATACGCAAGGCGACGGATTCCCCGACGTTCCCCTGAACTTAGAGAATTCTGCGGTGCGCGCATATCAGTACAACAGTTTGATTACCTACGCACAACAACACGGGTATACGACCGTCGCACTCGATGAAGTGATCTTGTACGACTTTATGATCGGCAACCCGAGTATCGGTAATCCATCAAACCAGAACCCGAACGAATACGCCTGTGGAACGCGTAATAGCGACGGTTCGGCAAATATCATCTATAGTTCGAAGAACGATTCGAAGTGGGCACAAGACATCGTCACTTGGGTGCAAGGCGCTTATCAGGCTGCGCATCAAGCAGGCCTTAGCGTTGCCATCAATCATCCCGCGGGAAGTACGGGGAGTTTAACGGAGCAACAACTCATCCAGAATACGGACATTTTGCTCAACGAAGCCGGCTTCACCAATTACGGTACGTCAAACCACTATCCGCTCACCGATTCGAGCATGTACACCGCGAGCTACGCCTACATGGAATACGCACAAGCGCGAGGGAAGGCGGTCGTCGACATCGATCGCTGGGATATCGACGGGAACTACCCGACGGCAAACCATATCGAATACGGCATCGCCACGTACGAACTGACGAACGAAGGCAATCTGGATCTCTTCCAAATTGCTAAAGTGGGACCGTATGGATACGGCGCCGAGAACTACCACAACGAGTACGCCCAAGCGAATCAACTCGGGTATCCGTGCACCGCAGCGCAGAGCGGCGGCCAATCGATCTACTATCGCCGCTTCTCTAACGGTCTGGTGGTTGCGAACGTCGGTGCGCCGAGCGCAGAGAACTACACGTTGCCGAGCAATCACACGTATACGGATCTCGAAGGCCGGTCGCTGAGCAATACGCTCTCGATCAACCCTGAAGATGGGTACGTGCTCTTTACAAACGGGAACGGCTGCCAATAAGCAAATGAATCTGCCGATCGTACCGCCATACGAGCCGATGGAGATGACGCAAGTCCAGCGCATTCCCGACGGCCCGCAGTGGGAGTACGAACCGAAATGGGACGGATTTCGCGCGCTGGCGTTTCGCGACGGCGACGAAATAGAAATCCAATCGAAGTCCGGTCAGCCGCTCGCACGATACTTTCCGGAGATCGTCGAGCGGCTGCGCGGTTTAACGGCAAAGAAATTCGTACTCGACGGCGAGCTGATGGTACAGATCGGCGCCGAGCTTTCATTCGACGCGCTGCTCCAACGTATCCACCCCGCGCAAAGCCGGATCAACAAACTCGCGAAGGAGACGCCGGCGCGCCTCGTCGTGTTCGATTTGCTGGTTGACGAACGCGGTCGCGATCTCACCGGCGAGAATCTCGATGCGCGCCGCGAAGCGCTCGAGGCATTCGCAAAACGCTTCTTCAAAAGCAAAAATCCCGCGCTCTCGCCCGCTACGCACGAGCGCAAAGTCGTCGACGAATGGTTCGCGCAGGTCGGCAATGCGCTAGACGGCGTCATCGCAAAACGTCGCGACCTGCCCTATGCAAGCGGAACGCGCGGCGCCGCCGTAAAGATCAAAAATCTGCGCACCGCGGACTGCGTCGTCGGCGGTTACCGCTTGAACAAAGACAAGAGCGGCGTAGGCTCGCTTCTCCTTGGTCTCTACGATACCGAGGGAAAACTCAACCACGTCGGATTCACGTCAGGCTTTAAAACGCGCGAACGCAGTCCGTTGCTCAAGCAATTGCAAAAGTTGGAGAAGGCGCCGGGATTCACCGGCTCGGCTCCTGGGGGACCAAGCCGCTGGCGGCCGACGGAAGAACCGTGGTTCCCGCTCGACCCCAAACTCGTCGTCGAAGTGCAATACGATCACGTAACAGGCAACCGCTTCCGTCATGGAACGAAGTTGCTGCGTTTTCGTCCCGACAAAGCGCCTCGTCAATGCACGATGGACCAATTGCGCGTCGACGAGGCGGCCGCGCCGCTGCAATTTCTGAACTGACCGATTCTCTACGTCTTCCCGTTGCCTTCAAATGCGAAGGATATGCTCCAGTCGTGGGCTCCAACAACGTTATTCATGCAAGTGCACTCGTGCATTGCCCGTTCTCCTGTGCGATCGAGGTAATGGAACGTGCGCTTCGCGATCGCCACGACATCATCGTCTCTCCGATGCGCGGCGTGCGCGAACGCGTACACCTCGGATGGGCGGTGGTCGACGATCTCACCGACGAATGCCGCCGCCACGATGCACTCGCGATCTATTGGAAGCCGGAACATCGAACGTTTCCGGCATTCTCCGGGACAGTGACGGTACGTCCGCACTTTCGTGACGTGCACGTGCGGATCAGCGGACAATATGATCCGCCGTTCGGGTTTACCGGACCGGTATTCGACCGTATGGCCGGCCGTCATCTCGCACGCCTAACGCTGCGACGCTTGGTGCGTGAACTTGCACGCGCGACCGAATGCGGCTATCTCGCGTTCCGTCAGGAAATGGCGGTTCCCGCCGGCGTTTAACTACGGGATCTCGTGAATCTTGAGAAGATTCGTGCCGCCGGCGCCGACGGGCATGCCGGTTGTGAACGCAATGAGATCCTTCGGACGTACCAAGCCGGCTTGGGTCATGCGCTGTTCGGTCATGTAGAGCAGCACGTCGATCGACGAGTACCGGTCGATCAAAAGCGATTCGACGCCCCACAGCAGTGAAAGACGGCGTGCGACTTCCGGCGTCGGGGTCAGCGCAATGACGCGTGCGCGCGGACGGAACGCCGCGATGTGGTGCGCCGTGTTTCCCGTCGTCGTACCGGTGACGATGAACGGAATGAAGAGCTCGTCGCTCGCCCGCGTAGCCGCTTCCGCGATCGACGTCGCGATCGTTGGACTGACGCCGGCAAGGCGACGGTCGCGCAGCATCGCGTGCGGATAATTCTTTTCGACTTCCCGTGCAATCTCTGCCATCGTGCGAACGGCTTCGGTCGGAAACTGTCCTCGCGCCGTTTCACCCGAGAGCATCACCGCGTCGGTGCCGTCGAGGATCGCATTCGCCACATCCGTCACTTCGGCGCGCGTCGGCTTCGAACTGAACGTCATCGACTCGAGCATTTGCGTGGCCGTTATGACGGGTTTGCTTGCGCGATTGCATTTCGCAATGATCGCCTTCTGCACGAGCGGAACTTGTTCGAGCGGAATCTCGATGCCGAGGTCGCCGCGCGCCACCATAATGCCGTCTGCTGCATCGATGATATTCTCGAGGTCTTCGAGCGCTTCGTGCTTCTCGATTTTCGCGAGAACGGGAACCATGCGTCCGCGTTCACTCATGAACGCCTTAACGCGATTGATATCCTCGGCGCTGCGAACGAAGGAGACCGCAACGTAGTCGACGCCGTGTTCCAAGCCGAACGCCAGGTACTCAAAATCGCGCTCGGTCACCGAAGTGATGTTCAGCGAACCATCGGGATAGTTGATCCCCTGTTGCGAACGCAGGTCGCCGCCGAATTCGACGGTCGTTTCGATATCGCTCGCCGTCTTTCCAATGATGCGCAGGGTGATCTGTCCGTCCTGCAGATAGATCCGGTTCCCGATCGCGACGTCATGCGGAAGATCTTTGTATTGGACGCTAATGCGTTCGTTCGTGCCCGGAACGTCATCCGTGGTCAGAACGAAATGATGACCGCGCTCGAGTCGTACCGACGCCACGCCGTCTTCCAATTTTCCCGTGCGAACCTTCGGTCCGGGAAGATCTTGGAGAATCGCCGTGTGAATTCCGAGTTCGTCGGAAATCTTGCGAGCATTTGTGATGACTTCCGCATGCTCGTCCGGCGTACCGTGCGAGAAGTTGAGGCGCAGCACGTTCGCCCCACTGATGAAGAGCGAACGCATGATCGAGGGTTCGCGCGACGCGGGGCCGACTGTCGCAACGATCTTCGTGCGTTTTTGCAGGATACTTTCCATGTTCGGTCTCCTCGGTGCGCGTTATACGAGGCAGGCTCCTGCGCACAATTAAGCGCATTAACCGCGTGCAATGTCAGTGGAGCGCGATCCGCGGGACCGGCGCTATGGTGAGCGGCTTGCGGGAAGTTATCTCGCGTCGCTTCTCATACACGCGCTCATGGCGTTGTTACTTTTCAGCGTCGCTGCGTCGTCGTCTGAAGAAGGCGCGACCGAGAGTCAGATCGGTGGCTCGATCGTTACGGTTGAACAGCGCGCTCCCGTTGTTGCGCAAGCGCCGGTGAAGGTGCAACAGGCCGCGCCCGTGCCACACGCGCCGCGAATCGCACCGGTGCAACACGCGCGTGCCGCGCAACCGGCACATCAGCCGCTGCCTCCGGCGCATCACGAACTCTCGAAATTCGCGCCGACCGCACCACCGAATCCAACGCCGCTGCCGCAAGCAACGCCGCAGCCGAACGTCCAGCCGACGCAAGCGACGTACGAGCCGCAGCCGCAGAATGAGCTCCCCGCCGTCCCGTCATCTGCGCCGACCGCAGCTGCCGTCGCGGTCGCGGTCACGGTGCCGCCGACTGCGGCGCCGACGCCGATTCCGACGACCGCGCCGACGGCAAAACCGTCGCCACGACCGCCGCAGCCCACCGCTGCGCCTACCGCGAAGCCGCAGACCCCGGCTCCGGCATCGCCGAGTCCGGCTCCGACCGCCGTAGCCGTAGCGGCGAAAGCGACGGCTGCGCCGACCTCGTCGCCGGCGTCCGCTCCCAGCGCGACGAGTTCACCCGCGCCAAAACCGGGCGTGCCGAGTCCGAGCCCAACGCAAGGCGCGACAATCGCGCAGACAAAAGGAGCGGCGCCGTCTCCGGGACCCACGGGCATCGGCTCGCCCGGGCCCGCCGGAAATGCCGGGAAGCAAAAAGCCGGACCGCAGCGTCCCGTCGCCGTGAATCCGACACCGACGCCGCCGCCCCGTACGGTAGCAAGCGCGCCGAAAGCTTCGCACGCACCGATCGACATCAACGAGCGGCTGCGCTCCATGCTGCCGCACGGTCCGGTGAATCCGACGCAAAGTACGTATCGTCAACCGGTAACGCTGAACGGCACCTTGGAGCCGACGCCGCCACCGGAAGTCATCGCAATGACGAAGTTCACGTACGACGAGCAGAGCAACGGCAGCGACGAGCGGATCAAGATGTGGGTGTCGCGCGTGCGTCGCGTTGGCCCAATTACAATGTGCGACGGTTGGATGTTGCGCTATCCGGCTGCAACCGGAACGGGTGCGCAACGGCAAATCGGGACAGCGACGAATCCGCTCTCCGGTGGCGTGCAAGTTTCCGTCGGTGCAAAGCACGTCGGCACGCTTGCGCCGATCGTTGAAGTAAATGCATCAGCGGTGTGCAGCGAACGTCGATTGGTGCCCTTCGCCCCCTCGCCCGCACCGTCGCCGTGACTTTCGAGAATCCCGCTTGAAGTGCGACTTATCGCGGACTAGAATTAAACCGTACCGATTGAAAAGGTGCATGAAGCGAAGCCGGCCGACGGCCGGCAAACGCCCGGGATTCCGAAGTAAGGAATCCTCCAAAGGAGGTGCGGTTGGAACCGCAAGATCCACCGGGCTACATGCCCGCGAAGCACGCGCACAACGGGTGCTGCTGATCACCCCTACGGAGCCGGACGTTACCGGTAGCGCGTTGAGTTCGCACGTATAATAAAACAAAAGACGAGGGGCCGTAATCCACGCTGGATTGCGGCCCGTCGTCTTTTAATCGTTATCGCGCTTTACGTCGATGATTAAGCAGATGCAACGATCGAGCGCGCGTCACAAAGACGTGCGCGTCAGAAGCAACTGATCGCATCTTCGCGTATTAACGGCGGCGCAATGCTACGGAATGCGGGCAATAGTCTTGACGCATTCGAGCATGCGTTTCAAGAGGGCCCACATGCGTTGCACGTCGCGTGCATCATGTATGGAACTTCGCTCCTCTATCCCGCAAGCGATGCGTTTTCGAACAAGTATCGCGTCTTCGATCTGTTGGACCGCGCCGGTGACGCACTCCCGAACGCCATGCACTCGGATCGCAATCCGTTCACGAGTTGCGTGCGACGTTTGCGCCAGCGGTGCTCGTTGTGCCGTCAGGCGTCGCAGCGATATTGCTCGCGCAAGAAGCCGGGTACGGCTTGGGTGCCCGCTTGATCTGCTCCTAGGGCAGGCCTGCTTTAGCCGGGAAGGGGGCCGCTGCCCGAAGGGGTTGCGGGCTTTTCCCCTTTCCGGTATCCTTAACTACGGTCGATCGTAAGAGCGTGGGCGTGTCCCGCGCTTCGTTGTTGTAAAGGGGGCAGTCGCGTGTCAGCGTTGACGGACAAGTTCGAGCAAACGTTGGACGCAATCGCTCACGACGGCAGCTTCGCCGGGGTCGAAATCGTCGCGCATTCGGCGCATTCGCGGCGCGGCATGACGAGCCTCAGCGTGACGATCGATAAAGAGGGCGGCGTTGATTTGGCAACGTGCGAGCGCATCGCATCGCGCATCAACGACGCACTCGAGGAGTTCGAGGACCCGTATTCACTCGAAGTGGAGTCGGCCGGCCTCGAACGTCCGCTCGTGCGTCCGCACGATTACGAGCGCTTCGCGGGGAAACGCGCGCGCATCGTGACGTCGCTGATGATCAACGGCGGAAAAACGCATCGCGGCACGCTCGTCGGGCTGCGAGGCGAAACGGTGATCCTTGCTACGGACAGCGGCGGCGAATTGCCGTTGCCCATTGCGACGATCAAATCGGCGAATTTGGAATACGATCCGCGCGCCGATCTTACTCGCGACAAACGTGAACGGAAGACACATGGCAGAACCGGTAGCTGACGAAAAATTACTCGACGTCTTACAGTTCATCTCGAAAGAGCGGAATATTCCGTTCGAGATGCTGCTCGAGGCGCTCGAAGCTGCGCTCTTGACGGCGTACAAGCGGCACTACGGCAGCGAAGCCAACGCCATCGTGATGGTGGATCGGCAGACCGGCGAGTACCGCGTCTTCCATCGTCGTACCGTCGTCGAGCAGGTCGAAGATCCAAAGCTCGAAATCGACGTGAAAAAGGCGGGCGGACCGTATCAACCCGGTGACTTCTATGATGAAGAAGTGACGCCGAAAGAGTTCGGCCGTATCGCTGCGCAAACCGCGAAGCAGGTGATCGTGCAGCGCATTCGCGAGGCGGAGCGCGATACGGTTTACAACAAGTACGCGCGTAAGCTCAACGATCTCGTCACCGGAAGCGTGCAGCGCTACGAACAGCGCAACATGTACGTGCTGCTCGAAGGACGCGACGAAGCGATTCTTCCGCTCTCGGAACAAGTTCCCGGCGAAGCGTTTCGCATCAACGATTTCATTCGCGCGTACGTTCTCGACGTGCGCAAGTCGCCGAAGGGACCGCAAGTCGTGCTCTCGCGCGCGGCCGAAGGTTTGGTGCAGCGTTTGCTGGAGCTTGAAGTGCCGGAGATTGCCGACGGTGTCGTCGAGATCATGGCGATTGCGCGCGAAGCGGGAAACCGCTCGAAGGTCGCCGTGCGATCGCTGCGCGCGGAAGTCGATCCCATCGGCGCGTGCCTCGGGCCGAAGTCGAGCCGCATCGCGAATGTCTCCGATAATCTGCGCGGCGAGAAGATCGACGTCATTCGCTATGACGCCGATCCGCAAGCGTTCATCATGAACGCGCTTGCGCCGGCGAAAGTCATTAGCGTCGAGTTGTTTGACGACGACGGCGTTGCGCTCGTGGTGGTTCCCGACTATCAGCTGTCGCTCGCAATCGGTCGTGACGGTCAAAACGTCCGTCTCGCCGCGCGTTTGACGGGTTGGCGTCTGGATATCGCAAGCGAAAGCGAAGCGGATGAAGCGCGCGAGCGTTATCTCGCGGAGCGCGCGGAACGCACGGGCGTCGAAGAGCCGGCAGCCCTAGAAGAAGAAGTCGAGGCCGAGGAAGCCGAGACCGCGGCACCGGCGGCAGCGGGCGTCGATGAGGAACTGATCCGCAAACTCGAGGAGTTCCGCCGCGAACGATTGGGCGGTGGCGAGTAACCATATCCCGATTCGAACGTGCGTCGGGTGCCGTCAGACACGCCCGCAGCGTGAGATGACGCGCTTCGTGCGCGCGGGGAATCGTTGGGTTCCCGATCAACAGAGCAACGCACGGCAGCCGGGCAGAGGAGCATATCTCTGCTCGGCGGCTTGCGCGAAAATTGCTGCAAAGAATCGCCGCTACCCGGGGCTTGCAACGGCAGCGGAAGAATATGGTTTAATAAGTAGTTCGGTAACAACGATGGATAACAATGCTCGGTAACGACAATGCTCTCTAAGAGGGCAGCTCTGTGACGACTTAGCGGGGACTCCGGCGCCGGTGACGGTTTGGGGGACCCGCGATAATAACGCGGGGGGTGCGGCTCGAAAAGGCGAGGCTCGCGCTTCTCAAACCGTGGGGGCCCAATGTGGGCGCGCCCACATTGGGGATAAATGGCAACTTCGACCGGTAAGGTACGTATTTTCGAGCTCGCCAAAGAGGTCGGGCTCACATCAAAAGAACTGGTCGCCCTGTTCAACGACCGCCTTGGCGGCGTTTTTGAGGCGAAGAATCAGCTGAGCGTGGTCCCGGACCAGATCGCCGATCTGGTGCGGAGTGTCCTTAAGCCCGCGCCCGGGGCGAAGCCGGCGGCGAAGAAAGAGCGCGCCGCCGCTCCCGCCGCGCCCGCTGCTGCGCCGAAGGCACCCGCTGAGGCCGCAACTCCTGCCGCCGCACCGCCGCCCGTTGCGAAGCCGGCCGCTCCGCCCGAACCTCCGGTTCAGCGTTTGAAGCCCGTTTCTCCGACATCGACGCGCCCCGCCGCGCCGGCGCCGGCGCGACCTGCTGCAAGCGCCGCCGCGACGCCTCCGGCTGCAAGCGCTGCTCCGCCGCCTGCCGCGCCGCCCGCTGCACCCGCGCCTAAAGCGCCACCGGCAGCGCCGCAAGCGCCGGCCGCAAGCGCGCCCGCTCGTCCCGATGGAGGAGCGCCGCGTCCGCCCGCCGCCGCTCAACGGCCGCCTGCACCGCCCGCGCGTCCCGCACCCAAACCGCCGTCGGCTTCTGAAGCGCCGATTCCGCGCCTCAAGCCGGTTCCGCACGGGCAATCCTCGATTCAGCGCCGTCCCCCGCCGCCGACGACGACGGCATCCGCATCTCCTGGGCCCTCGACGGGCATGCCGGGCCGTCCCGGTGTTGCCCCACGTCCAGGTCAAGCGATGCCGGGACAAGGCGGAAAGGGTCCGGTTCAACCGGGTCAACCGCGCGGCAACGGTCCGCTGACGCCTCCGGGACAGCGCCGTCCCGCCGGCAACGGCCCGTTCCGGCCGATGGGCCCTGGTGGTCCGCGTCCGACGGGACCTCGCCCCGGCGTGCCGGCGAGCGCAACGGAAGCTCCGACGCCGTCGACAGGCGGCGGACGTCCCGGCGATCGCGTGCGCAGCCACGAAGATAAGGCTGCCGCGAAAAAGGATCGCGAAAAAGAACTGCTGCTCGAGAAAGAGCGTCAGCGTAAGAAGAAGGGCGGCGACCACGCCACCGCTGCGCCGCCGCGTCAGCTCGAGACGATCGAAATTCCGGACCTGCTGACGGTGCAAGAACTTGCAACGTCGATGATCGTTCCGGTCAAAGACGTCATCACCGAGTTGATCAAGACCGGTACGATGGCGACGATCAATCAGAACATTCCCGCAAACGTTGCAATCAACGTAGCGAAGAAGTTCGGATTCAACGCTGTCGTCAAGGAAGCCGGCGAAGAAGTCACCGTCGAGCAAGAGGAAGACAAACCCGAAATGCTCACGGCGCGTCCGCCGGTCGTTACGGTGCTCGGTCACGTCGACCACGGTAAGACGTCGCTGCTCGATAAGATCCGCAGCGCGAACGTTGCCGCCGGCGAAGCGGGCGGCATCACGCAGAAGATCGGTGCGTATACCGTCGAGCGGAACGATCGCAAGATCACGTTCATCGATACGCCGGGTCACGAAGCGTTCACCGCGATGCGTGCGCGCGGCGCGAAAGTCACGGACGTTGCAATCCTCGTTGTTGCCGCGGACGACGGCGTCATGCCGCAGACGAAAGAGGCGATCGCGCACGTCAAAGCGGCGAACGTTCCGATCGTCGTCGCCATCAATAAGATGGATAAACCCGACGCGCAACCGGATCGCGTAAAGCAGCAGCTCGTCGAGAACGGACTGCAGCCGGTCGATTGGGGTGGCAACATCGAGATGGTGCCCGTCTCGGCACGAAACGGTGACGGTATCGACCGTCTGCTCGATACGGTGCTGCTCGAAGCCGACATCAAGGAATTGCGCGCAAACAAGAACCGTCGCGCAACCGGTGTCGTCATCGAATCGCAACTCTCGCGCGGACGCGGTGCCGTTGCAACGGTGCTCGTTCAGAACGGAACGCTGCGCGTCGGCGACATCGTCGTCGTCGGCGGAACGTTCGGTAAGGTTCGCGCGCTCATCGACGACAAGGGCAAGCAAGTGAAGAAGGCCGGACCATCGATTCCGGTTGAGGTCATGGGCTTGCAAGACGTGCCCGCCGCAGGCGACACGTTGATGGTCGTCAGCGACGAACGCGTCGCGCGTGAAACCGCCGAGAAGCGTGCGGTGCGCCGTCGCGACGTGCGTATCCAAGGTGGTCCGCAGCGCGTTTCGCTTGAAACGTTCATGCAGATGCCGGCGGAAGGCAAGAAGTCGCTCAACCTGATCATTAAAGCAGACGGTCAGGGTTCGCTCGAAGCACTGCGCGCGCGCATGGAGTCGCTTTCGTCGGAAGAGGTCGACGTGCGCGTCATTCACGGCGGCGTCGGCGCGATCTCGCCGAACGACGTCAACCTCGCAAGCGCATCGGGTGCGGTGCTCATCGGCTTCAACATTCGTCCGGATGAAACGGCGAAGCGTTTGGCCGAGAACGAAGGCGTCGATCTACGCTTCTATCAGGTCATCTACGAGATCGAAGAAGACCTCAAGAAGGCGATGACGGGCATGCTTGCGCCGGTCGAACGTGAAGTCACGCTCGGTCACGCGGAAGTGCGCGAAGTCTTCAAGGTTTCGAAGGTCGGTACGATCGTCGGCTGCTACGTCAAGGACGGCAAGATCACGCGCAATGCGAAGGTTCGCGTTGTGCGCGATGCGGCTGTCGTCTTCAGCGGTGAGCTGGAATCGCTACGCCGCTTCAAGGACGACGTACGCGAAGTCGCTGAAGGCTTCGAGTGCGGTATCCAAGTGGCGCGCTTCCAAGACCTCAAAGTCGGCGACATCATCGAAGCATATGTTACGGAGCACGTTGCCGCTGAGTTGGTGCGGGCGTAATGACTGCGGGCGTCCCCAATCCGGGGCCGCCCGCAATCATCAAGGTTAGAGTCTGGTACAGGTGTTATTTTGAAATCACAGAGGCTGGCGCGAATCGATCACGAGATCCAGCGAATTCTCGGCAGTTTGATTACTCAGGAACTACGCGATCCTCGGCTTGGGTTTGTGACGGTTACTCGTGCTGAAGTTAGTGATGATTTGCAGCACTGTAAGGTGTTTGTGTCGATCATCGGCGATAGACATCAGGCGCGGCAGTCGCTCGACGCGCTCAAGAATGCTTCGAAGTTTCTCCGTGGCGAGTTGGGGCATCGCATCGATTTACGGCATACGCCTGAGTTGATTTTCGTCGAGGATCGCTCGACGGAGCGCGCTATAGCGCTGGCTAAGACGCTTCGGGACGATATGGAGCGGCATACGAACGGGACGGAGGGTCACGAATGATTGAGAGCGAGCTGCGGAATTCTACGACAGCTGACGTCGTGGAGGAATTGCAGCGTCGCCCTGCCTTCGTGATGGTCAGTCACGTGAAGCCGGACGGCGATACGCTCGGTGCGGGGCTGGCGCTCGGCATCGCGTTGAAACGGCTTGGCAAGCCGGTGTACTACTTCCAACAAGATGCCGTTCCGCGAAATCTGCGTTTTCTTCCGGACTCGGAGTTTGTTTCTCGCGAGCTTCCTTCGGATTTGCCCCCGGACACGTTGTACGTGTTCTGCGACATGAGCGACTATACGCGCGCGGGCGAGTATCTGCCGAAGATCGATCGAGAGAATATGCTCGATATCGATCATCATTTGGGGAATTCGCACTTCGGCGCGTTCAATTACGTCCTGCCGACGGAATGCTCGACGGGAACGACCGTCATGCATTTGTTGCGGGCGCTCGATGTGCCGATCGACCGTCAAATCGCAACGTGTCTGCTCACGACGATTATGACCGATACCGGCGGATTCATGCATTCGAATACGACGCCGGAAGTATTGGAAATATCTGCGCAACTGATTCGCGCCGGTGCGGATAAAGAAGAGATCACCGAGGAGATTTTTGCAAACAAACGCATCGCGGCGACGCGTCTCTTAGGGCGCGTGATCGACGCGATGGTCTTCGCGCATGACGGCCGCTACTGCTATTCGCATGTCGACGATCAGATGCTGCGCGAAACCGGCGCCGACGGCGAGGACACCGAAGATATCGTCAACGTGCTGCGTTCGCAAGAGAACGTTGAGGTTGCGGCGCTCTTTAAAGCGTACGACGGCGAGTTGCGCGTGAGTCTGCGTTCGAATGGTCGCGTGAACGTGCAGGCCGCGGCATCGCGCCTGGGCGGCGGCGGTCATTTCCGCGCATCAGGCCTTACGTACGAGGGTTCGCTCGACGACGCGTTTCGCGCGGTCGAAGCGGCGCTCGTGGCTGAAGGTCTGTGAGTATCGCCGCAGGGCTCTTTCTTTTCATCTTCGGTGGCCTCGGAACGTGGCTGCTCTTCACCCGCTACCCGCAAGCCCACTACACTCGCGCGTCCTATGTTTTTATGGGACTCGGTGGACTTGTGTTTCTGGTGTGGGCGCTCTCGCATTTGATCGGCGTCGGCGTTGCCGGTGTTGCACTCTTGTTGATCGGCGGAGTTTGCGGCGCTATCGGCTGGTTCCGCAAAGAGATGCGCGTCTTTCCACGAGCCTAGCGCGTCAATCATGATCGGTTTCGTCAACGTCTTCAAGTCGGCCGGCCCGACCTCGGCGCAGATTGTCGCGCGCCTTCGCCGCATCTACGGCGTCTATGGACGCGACCGCCGCATCGCAGTCGGGCATCTGGGAACGCTGGATCCGCAAGCCGCCGGTGTGTTGCCGATCGCCGTCGGAAAAGCCACGCGTCTGATTCCACTGCTGACGGATCAGCGAAAGGCGTACGCAGCGATGTTGGTCCTCGGACGTTCCACGACGACGCAAGATGCGCTCGGCGAAACCGTTGCGACGGCGCCCTTACCTGACGACTGGAAGAAGCGCCTGGAATCGGTGCTTCCGGACTTCACCGGCAAAGTGTCGCAAGCGCCGCCGATGTTTTCTGCCGTCCATCACGACGGAAAGCGACTGTACGAACTGGCGCGCGAAGGGAAAACCGTCGAGCGGCGTTCGCGCACGATCACGGTCTACGGCATCACGCTCCTTGGCACCGAACCCGAAGGTATTGCGCGCATTCGCATCGCCTGCAGTGAAGGGACGTACGTGCGTACGTTATGCGAGGATATTGGCGCGGCGATGGGTATTCCGTCGCACATGGGCGCGCTCGTCCGCGAGGGTTCCGGCCCGTTCATTCTTTACGAAGCGAGAACGCTCGACGAAGTGGCAAACGATCCTCAAGGCTGCCTCATCCAACCCGAACACATCATTCCGTTCCCGACGATCGTCCTCGATCTGCGCAGCTCCGCCGATTTCCGCGCCGGCCGCGTCGTCGCGCTTCCTGAAGGCGCACCCGCGCAGCAAGTCTTCGTCCGCGACCATTCCCGCACGCTCGTCGGCGTCGGCGAAGCGCATGGCGCAATGCTGTCTCCGCGAAAGGTCTTCGTGTGAAGATTTATCACAAGCTGTTTCGCGAGAATGACCGGCCGTTGTCGTTGGCCATCGGGTTCTTCGATGGGATGCATCGGGGGCATCGTGAGATTGCGCGGGCGGCGTTTCGCATGCGCAGGCCGGGATGGCGCAGCGGTGTCTTGACCTTTGCGAATCATCCGGCGACGCATCTTCGACCGGGAAACGAGCCGCCGATGTTGACGACCAACGAAGAACGGATCGACCTTTTCGGAAAGGCGGGATTTGAGGAATGTTTCTTCATCCGCTTCGACGATTCCATTTCGGGAATGTCGGCGCAAACGTTTCTCGATACGTTGATCGACGGCTTGGGGGCTCGTGCGATAGCCGTCGGCTCGACCTTCCGGTTCGGGCACAAACGCGGCGGCGATACGGCCCTCATGCGACGCTATTTTGCCGAGCGAGACGTGATGTTTACCTTCGTTGAGAACGTCATGGATGACGGCGAGCGCATCTCGAGTACGCGGATTCGTACGCTCGTACGAGACGGGAATATCGAGCTGGCGGATCACTTGCTCGGGCATTCCTACGAGTTGCGCGGGCGCGTGGAACTTGGGTTTGGCCGCGGCCACGACTTCGGCTTCCCGACCGCTAATCTCACCGTTCCGGACAAGCTGCTTCCGAAGGACGGCGTGTATGCCGCCGTCGCGCGCTACGACGGCCGCGACTATGCGGCGCTCGTCTCGATCGGCACGAATCCCCAGTTCAATGGAACGGGTCGTACGGTTGAAGTATGGTTGCGCGATTTTTACGAGACGATTTACGGCCACCAGCTGGTGGTACGCGATCTGCGGTACGTCCGCGAGCAGCGCGTGTTTGCGTCGGTCGACGAATTGATCGTGCAGATGAGAACCGATCTGGCCGCAGTGGCGTACCCGGTGTATGGATAGCGTGATGAAGTACATGGCGGCTGCGTTACTTGCCGCCCTAACGCTCGCGGCGTGCTCGCACGCGAGCGACTCGAGTGCCAATTCTGCGCAAGGCTCAGCGCCGTCGGTTGCGAAGGTCGGCGCAGAGGCGCCGGCGTTCAATGAACCGACGGTCGATGGCGCTTCACTCTCAATGGCGAACCTGCATGGAAAGCCCGTGTACCTCAATTTCTTCGCGAGTTGGTGCCCACCGTGTAATGAGGAAGCGCCGGACGTAAACGCTGTCCAGCAGCAATTCAAAGGAGCGGGCCTGCAAGTGGTCGGCGTCGACATCCTAGAGAACAAGGCAAAGGCGAAGCAGTTCGTCGACCAGCACAAATTGATGTATCCCGCGATCGTCGACTCCGGCAGGTTGCGCGACGCTTACAATATCAACGGCATGCCCGTTCACGTCTTTATCGATCGCAACGGCATCGTCAAAAAAATCGAAATCGGCGAACTCTCAAAATCCCAAATGATCGCCGACGTCAAAGAGCTGCTCTAACCGTGTCATCCTGAGCGAAGTCGAAGGATCGCCTCAATTCAAACGCCCGACGATATCTCGCCGGGCGTTTCGTTCGTCGCGATCCTTCGACTGCGCTCAGGATGACGCAGCTGGGTTAGATCTTGTCGTAGAGTCGTGCTAAATCAATGCGCAGCTCGGGATAGACGTCTGTTCCCGCTACATCGCCTTCTTTGAATTCATGCACGCTGTTTGCGTCATGCATCACAATACTGCGCTTTAGCGGATCCGCGACAATAATAAGCCGAGCACCGTTTTCGAGGTAAATACGGATCTTTTCATCGAGAACATCACGCCGGTCATCGGGCGAAAGCACCTCGACCGCGATATCCGGAGCGATGGTTGGCTTCTCTCGCAACTCACCGAGCTCCGGCGGCATGCGTTCGTACGATACGTACGCCACGTCGGGAACTAATGAACTTGGCTTTTCCTTTGGCGGCAAGATATAGAACCGCCACTCCGTGCCGACTTCGCCTGTGTCACCAAATGCATTCGTCAGTAACATCCAAAGTCGGCCTTGAACGAGCGCATGCCGGCGGCGTGGGCTCACCTTTTGCTCCCACGTGCCGCGGATCGATTCGATTGCCGGCTTGACTTCCGGGATGCCGAGATCAGGTGCTTCTTGCATTGTCGCCATGACACATGGAACGTATCACGACCTCGTGCATGTGTCGCTACCCTTATCGATCAGTTTGCCGTTGATGCGTTGGCCGAATTTGCGTTCGATCGTGCCGTTTGGCATAAGCGTCCAGGTAATTTCCGCAGTCGTGTCTTTGGCGCCGCCTACCGGATAATAGACGCCGGTCCAGTGCCACGTATGGTCGCTCACCGGTAACGGCGACGACAGTTGCGCGAGTGCGCCGTCGCTGTGGAAATCGGTGTACACGTAGGCGTTCTCTTGCGGGAGCCACCCGACGTACGCGGTGCCGCCGAGATGTAGTTTGTCGGTGCCGTACGACACGATCGTCCATGCGTTGCCGTCGGGGCTCGTGATCCACCAAGATGCGTGATACTTGTCGTTTCCGCACGTCCATGAACCGCCGAAGTCTCGAAAAAACTGCGTCCCGGCAGCCATAGCCGCAGCAAGCATGAAACCTGGAATCACGGCAGCTCCTTTACGGCCTTAGGCCGCTTTTACAACGAGGGAATCTCCTTCGAGTGTGACGTTTGCGGTTCCACCTTCGGCGAGTTCTCCACGAAGAATGGCGCTTGAGAGTGGGGTTGAGACGTAGTGTGAAACCGTCCGCTGTACGTAGCGCGCACCGTTGCCGGCGCCCATCGAGACCTTCGCGAGGTAGCGTTTCGCGTCGTCGGAAAGACGAAGTTTGACGTTGCGGGTTCCCAATCGTTCTGCCAGCGCGTCGACATGAATTTCGACGATCGCTTCGATTTGCGGCAGTTGCAGTTCGTTGAAGCGCACGACGTCGTCGATGCGGTTCATCAGCTCCGGGCGGAACGTCGCATCCATTTCGTCTTCGGGCAGATTTGTCGTCAACACAATTAAGGTGTGGCGGAAATCGATAGTGCGTCCTTTGGCATCGGTCACCCGGCCGTCGTCGAGAATTTGCAGTAAGATCGCTGCAACGTCGGGGTGCGCTTTTTCGAGTTCGTCAAAAAGCACGACGCAATACGGACGCCGGCGGACCGGTTCGGTCAATTGTCCAGGCTCGTCGTGTCCCTGATATCCCGGCGGTGCGCCGAGCAGCCGCGAGATCGTGTGCGACTCCGTGAACTCGGAAAGGTCGATGCGTACGAGCGCGTTTTCGGTCCCGAAAAGTGCCTCGGCGAGCGCCTTCGCAAGTTCAGTTTTGCCGACGCCGCTCGGACCCGCAAAAAGAAAGCTGCCGAGTGGTTTGCGCGGGTCGTGCAGGCCGGCACGGGCACGGCGAATGGCTTCGGAAACCGACGCAATCGCGCGCTTCTGTCCGATAACGCGGCGCGAGAGCACGGACTCGAGCTCGAGCAATGCGTTTGCTTGTGACTCCGAAAGCGTCGACTGCGGAATACCCGTCCATTTCGTAACGACGTCCGCCACGGTGTTCGCCGTGACCGGAGGACGTATGACAGCGCCTTTATTTGTAAGCGCGACGTTCGCTGCCGCCTCATCCATCAAGTCGATGGCTTTATCCGGCAGGAAGCGATCCGCGATGTATCGCGCGGAGAGTTGCGCCGCCGCTTCGATCGCTTCGTCGGTGATCGTGACGTTGTGGTGCTCGGCGTACTTATTACGAAGTCCCCGAAGAATCGCGATCGTTGCTTCGACCGTCGGCTCTTCCACCATGACCGGTTGGAAGCGCCGTTCCAGCGCGGCATCCGATTCAATGTACTTGCGGTACTCATCGAAGGTCGTCGCGCCGATACACTGCAAATCGCCGCGGGCGAGTTCAGGCTTGATCATCGAACCCAAGTCGAGCGCGCCTTCCGCCGCGCCCGCACCGACGAGCGTGTGCAGTTCATCGATGAAGAGGATGATGTCGCGCGCGCTGCGCTTTACTTCATCTAAAATCCGTTTGACGCGGCTTTCGAATTCGCCGCGATACTTCGTTCCGGCGACGAGCGGCCCGAGCGCAAGCGAGAGAACGCGTTTATTTCGTAGTGCAGCAGGAACGTTGCCCGCGATGATCCGTTGCGCGAGACCTTCGACGATGGCCGTTTTGCCGACACCCGGTTCGCCGACGAGTACCGGATTGTTTTTGCTGCGTCGCGCGAGAATCGAGACGACGCGTTCGATTTCATCGTCACGGCCGACGACTGGATCGAGTTTCCCGGTGCGCGCGAGCTCAGTGAGGTCGCGCGAGAAATTTTGCAGCGTCGGCGTGCCGGCAAGCGGGCTTAGACGCTTACCCAGCTCTTCGCGATTCTCGAGCAGCAGCGCGCCGCCCGCGACAAGACCGGCGGCTGCCAATGCGGCGCCGAGGAACGGCAGCGCGCTCGTCGCAGCCCGCCGCTGCGCGCAGACGTTGCAGAGCTGTGCGCGCCCCGTGAATGTGGTTGCCGGGCGCTGGCCGCAGGATTCGCAGGTGGTCGTCATGCCTACGAGTACCCTGCCCCGGCGGGTTTCGTTTCGCTAGGGCGCCGCAGAAAAGACGACGGTCACGTTCGCGGTAACGCTGACGTTGCCGGCATCGAACACCGTAGGGGCTGCTACAGGCGCCGGCATGGCTTCCTTTGCCATCACCATCGGCCGAATAATGCCCGGCGCGCCTTCCAGCTGCATGCTGCGGATGCCGGTGATGCGCAGCCCCGCCGCCCTTGCCAAGTCCTCAGCTTTAGCGCGCGCATCATTCACCGCATCGCGCGTTGCCTTGGAACGCGCCGTTTCCGGGTTCGACAAGCCGAACGTCACACTTTCGATGTTCGTTGCGCCCGCAGACGTCGCCGCATCGACGACTGAGCCCGCGCGATCCATCGCGCGCACTTTCACCGCGAACGTGCGGCTAACGGTGTACCCGTAGCGATCGTACGGCGATGGGTTGGGAGGCGTCTGTTCGGGGCGCGGCACGTAATTGACGTTGTAATACGTAAGCGTGATGTCGTCACGCTTGACGCCGGTACGAGCGATTGCCGTCACTACGGCGTCGTAACGACCGTTATTTTCGGAGACGGCTTGCGCTGCCGTCGGCGCCGTCGTTACGACGGATGCATTGACCGTCGCCTGATCGGGCACCATAGTAACGGTAGAGGTTCCCGCGACCGAAATCGCGGTCGATTGCGCCGCAGATGCAATGCCGGTAAGGGTTGCAACGCAGAGCGCGAAGGGGACGAGCAGTCGATTCATACCTCTAGTAACGACCCTTCGTCCGGTTTAATTTCCTCCCGGAGGGGAGAAGATAGCGACCAGAGGAGGTAGCGATGGGCATTTTACTGTGGATTATTTTCGGGATCATCGTTGGCGCGATCGCACGCTGGATCGTGCCCGGTGAAGGCCCCGGCGGAATCCTGGGTGACCTGATCGTCGGCATCATCGGCGCGGTCATCGGTGGCTGGGTGTACGGCCTATTTGGCCACGTCGGCGTAACGGGCTTCAATATCGGCAGCTTCATTTGCGCGATCATTGGCGCAGTCTTGTTGCTGTGGATCGTTCGCGCGGTGGCGGGGCGCCGCACGGTAGCGTAGACAGAAGTCTTTGAACCCCCTCGGCGGGAAGGCGTAGGCTCGGAGCAGTGCCAATACGGCTCGAAGTCTACCATCGCTTTCTCGTCTGAGGGGTCTCATTTTTCCATGGCGTACATCATCACCGAACCGTGTATCGGCACGAAAGATAAGTCTTGCGTCGACGTTTGCCCCGTCGATTGCATCCACGGTGCGGACGAAGACGATCAGCTTTTCATCGACCCTGAAGTCTGCATCGATTGCGGAGCATGCGTGTCCGCGTGTCCCGTCGAGGCGATTTTCGCCGACTCGGACGTTCCCGAGAAGTGGCAGAACTTTATTGCGATCAACGCCGAGTACTTCAAGAAGGCTTCCGCGTAGAACCGCATAGCCGAAACTCTGACGAGTCAAGAACGGGTTGGCGCCGATGATGCGCCGGCCCGTTTCTGTTTCTCACGTCGCAAAAATCTACGACGGCAGTACGATCGCCCTCGACGATGTCAGCCTCGATGTGGGAGCGGGCGAACTCGTCGCGTTGCTCGGCCCGAGCGGCTGTGGTAAGAGTACGCTGTTGAATCTCGTCGGCTGCATCGATCTTCCCGACCGCGGAGAAGTTCGAATCTCCGGCGTCGTCACGAGCGAACTTTCAGACGATGCACTCACGCAATTGCGCCGGGATCGGATCGGTACGGTGTTTCAATTCTTCAATTTGTTGCCCACGCTCACGCTGCGCGAGAATATCGCTCTTCCGCTTGTGCTGCAGAATCGAAGCAGCGCCGACGTGCAGCGTCGCGTGAACGATGCACTCGAAGCGGTCGGAATCGCGGATCGCGCCGATTCTCTCCCAGGGAATGTATCGGGTGGTCAGTTGCAGCGCGCGGCAATCGCGCGCGCGATCGTGCACGAGCCGGCGATTCTGCTCGCCGACGAACCCACAGGGAATCTCGATTCGCAGAACGGCGATCTCGTGCTCTCGATTCTCGTCGATCTCGCCAAAGCGGGCCAGGCAATCTTGATGGCGACGCATAGTCCCGATGCCGCTGCGCGAGCCGTGCGGCAGATCCACATGCGCGACGGGCGCATCGTTTCGGTGCAATGAGCGCCGCATCGTTGCTGTTTCGCGCGCTCGTCTACGGGTATGCGCGAAGGCACGGGATGCGTTCCATCGTGACGCTCGTGGCGGTCGCTCTCGGCGTCGCGAGCGCCTATGCGATTGAACTGGCGAATTCCACGGCGATTGCTTCCTTTTCGACGAGCGTCAACGTCATCGCCAACCGGGTCAACGTGCAGGTTGTCGGATCCGGTGAAGGTTTTGACGAACGCGCATTGCTCGGCGTACAACGCGTTCCCGGCGTTATCGCTGCGAGTCCGCTCGTTACCGGCGATCTCGTCGTCGGCGTTCCGGCGTCGAACTCCCTTGGTGGTGAAATCGTTCGGGTGCTGGGCATCGACATAACGCGTGGTACCGCGCCGCCCGGCGTTCGCGACGCGCAATCGGCTGCACGTTCGTTCGACCTCCACCGGTTTATCGACCGCGACGGCGTCTTTGTCAGCGAACGAATCGCGCGAACGTACCGGGCGCGCGAAGGCGCGTCGCTTCACGGATACGCCGGCGCAACGCCCGTGACGCTCCATGTAATGGCGGTCATTCCGCCCCGCACCGTCGGCGTTGATTCCAGCGTCGCGTTCGTCGACATCGCAACGGCGCAGCACGTGTTTGCATCGGTTGGAAAACTCGACCGTATCGACATTCAAGCCGACCCCTCAAAGGTTGCCGCCGTGGTTGCGTCGCTCCAACGCATCGTGCCGCCCGGTGCGCGCGTGCTCACGCCGCGAACGCGCGTCGGTGAGATTCAACGCATGCTCGCGAGCTTCACGATGAACCTCTCGGCGCTCGCCGATGTCGCGCTGCTCGTCGGTATGTACTTGATCTACAACGCGGTCGCGATCTCCGTCGTACAGCGGGCGTCGGAGATCGGCACGCTGCGCGCGCTCGGCGCGCGTCGCGCGCAGATTTTCTGGTCGTTCGTCGGCGAGGGTGCGCTCTATGGCGTCGTGGGATCGCTGCTCGGATTAGTGCTCGGATGGTTTCTCGCGCGCTTCTCGCTTGCCGCCGTCGAGACGACGGTCTCCGCGCTCTACGTTGGGACGCACGCCGATGCCGTGCTGTGGAGCTGGCGCGATACGCTGGAATCGTTTGCGCTCGGCACCGTTCTCTCGATGGTCGCGGCCGCGATTCCGGCTGCGGGCGCGGCGGCAACGCCGCCGGCGCGGATCATGCGCAACACGGGCGCTGCGGAGCGGAAGATCGCCGGCTTTACGCGTTTCACGGCGCTGCTCGGCGCGCTCTTGCTCCTTGCGGCAGCGGGTTTTGCACGTTTGCCCGCAATTGGCGACGGCGTTCCGTTCTTCGGCTATGTCGCCGGAATCTGCGCGATCGCCGGCGTTTCATTTGAAACGCCGCTCGTGCTTACGGTCATTACGCGACCGCTCCGTACGATCGCGCGGCGCGCGCCGGTGATCCTGGCGACCGCGTTTCTTCGCGCGTCAGCGCGCCGGATGGCGGTGGCGGTTGCATCGTTGACCGTCGCCGTAGCCATGATGATTGCAATCGCCGTGCTCGTAAGCTCATTCCGAAGCACGGTCGTCGCGTGGACGAACGATACGCTCGGAGCCGATCTCTACATCAGCGCGCCGGGCGGAGCGGACGCATCACTGGGCGGCGCATTTCCGCCGCATGCGGTAACGACCATCGCAAAACAGCGCGGTGTAGCGGCGGTCGACACGTTCCGTGGCCTCGACGTGCCGCTCGAAGGCCGCTTCGCGCAGCTCGGCGCAACGAATTTTGCGTCGATTACCAATCGCAATAAGCTACGGTTTCTCGGCAACGTCGACCGCGTACAGCTCGCGCGCCGCATGCAGCGCGGCAACAACGCGGTGATCAGTGTTCCGTTTGCGACGCATTTCGGGCTTGCACCCGGCGATTCGTTCTCGATTCCGACCCCCTCGGGCACGGTGAATCTGCGCATCATCGGTGAGTACAACGACTACTCCACGAGCGGCGGAACGTTCTTTATCGATGAATCGACGTTCAAGCGGCTGTTTCACGACGCGAACGTGGATTCAATCGCGGTTTATGTCAGCCCGGGTGCAAGCATTCCCGTCGTTCGAACGGAGATTCAGCGCGCGCTGCTGCCGATGCGCCTCACGATCAACACAAATACGGAACTGCGCGCCTATGCGCTCTCCGTCTTCGACCGGACCTTTGCGATTACAAACGCGCTCTACGGCGTAAGCATCGTCATCGCGATCCTCGGCGTCGTCAGCACGCTCTTTGCATTAGTGCTCGAGCGCCGCACGGATATCGGCTTGTTGCGCTATGTGGGGCTAACACGCGGCGGCGTCCAGCGCGTCGTTTTCCTGCAAGCGCTCGTCGTAGGCGTCGTGGCCGGCATTCTCGGAATCGTGCTCGGCATTGCGCTTGCCGCTGATCTCATTTACGTCATCAACCGCCAAAGTTTCGGCTGGCTGATCGAATGGCAGACGCCGGGACTCTTTTACGCGCAGGCGTTTATGATGGTTGTCGTTGCCGCCGTCATTGCGGCAATCTACCCTGCGCGCATAGCGTCGGCGATCAATACGTCCGAGGTGCTGCGTGTGGAGTAAGGTTCTCGCCGCATTTCTCATCGCGGTCTCGCCGTACACGTACCATTTTCCCCGCGATCACTTCGCGCACGACGGCTACCGTACGGAGTGGTGGTATTTCACGGGCCACCTTCGCAGTGCGAACGGCCGCCGTTTCGGCTACGAGCTTACGTTTTTCCGCATCGGCCTCGAGCCGCATGCGCCGAGATGGAGCGCGGACCAGAGCAAGTGGTATGGTTACCAGCTCTATCCCGCGCACTTTGCAATTACCGACGAAACAAACGGAACGTTCGTCTATTCGGAGACGCTTGCGCGTGACGCGCTACGCCAGGGCTTCGCAGATGACGCGCGCTTTGCCGTTGCCGCAAATGGATGGACGCTAACCGGAACCGCCGCCGAACGTCCCGTCATGCAGCTCCGTGCCGCGCACGATGGTCAAGCGTTGGATCTGGCGCTCTCGTCGCTCAAGCCGCCTGCGATCAACGGCGTCGGCGGCATTTCTCGAAAAGGCCCGTGCGCATCGTGCGCTTCGCATTACTATTCGTTCACGAGACTTGCGGCGCGGGGAACCGTCGAACTTGCCGGTGTGCGCTACGCGGTCGACGGCATTTCGTGGATGGACCACGAGTACGGCTCGGACGAACTGCAGCCGAATCAATCCGGTTGGGATTGGTACTCGATTCAGTTGAATGACGGCCGAGAGGTGATGCTCTACCGTTTACGTCAGACCGATGGGCGGACCACGCCGCAATCGTCGGGAACGCTCGTTGCGCGAAACGGCACGACGAGGTATCTGCCGCTCTCATCATTCGCGATCACGTCGACTGCAACGTGGACGAGCCCGCACACCGGCGCACGCTATCCAAGTGCGTGGCGCATTCACGTGGCCGGCGTTACCCAGGAATTGCAACTCGTCCCGACCGTGGCCGACCAAGAACTCGTCGATGCAGCGGGAACAACGTACTGGGAAGGTGCCGTCAGTATCCAGGATGCGCGTACGCAGGTTCCGCTCGGCGTCGGCTATGTCGAATTAACGGGATACGCGTCGCAGCTTCGTTTATGAGCGGAAACGCAAGGCGAAAATTGTCGCGGGGCGCGCAACGATGACGTCGGCATCGTCGAGACGCATCTGTGCGGCGTCATCGGGACGCGCCGCGATGATGCCCATCGGCATGGTTGCCGGCGGAGGCGAAGCGTAACGCGCATCGCGGTTCGGAAAGAACAACTCGCTCGCGCGCTGCCCGGACTCCTCACCCCGCATTCCGAGAAATGCGCACGCGTGTGAATCGACGGCGCGCAGCACCGCGCCTTCGCGGACAAATGCGACCGCGCGTTCGCCGCCGTACCCGATATCGAGCGGCACGACGAGCCGGCCTCCGTCTTTGAGAAGCCGCCACCAATCCGGTTCGATATCCGGTGCCCGCGCAGTCACCACGATGCGATCGAACTGCGTCTCCAATTGCGGCAGTTCGTACGCGGGGCGGACCTCAACGTTTGCAAATCCGAATTCCCGCAATCGCCGCTGCGCAAGTTCGAGCAGATCCGGTTCTATATCGAGCGTTACGACGCGACCTTCCGGCGACGCAAGCTTCGCAAGCAGCGCTGCATTGTATCCGCTTCCTGCTCCGATTTCCAGTATGCTATCGCCCGGACGAACATCGAGCATTTGCAGCATCTGCACGATCATGCTGGGCTGCGAGATCGAGGAGATCACCGTGCCCTCACGCTCTTTGATCGCAAGCGCACGATCCTCGTAGGCATCTTCGGGCGTGATATCCGGAATGAAACGATGTCGCGGCACGTCGAGCAGCGCCCGTTGCACGCGGCGGTCGCGCAGTATGCCGCTACGCTCCAGGCGCTCGACGAGTCGTTCGCGCAGTTGAAGATCGTTCACGGTCTCTCCCGGAGGTCACGCTTCGCGTCTTTGCGAAAATCAACTCCCGGTATGGATACAACGATTTCGCCGGAGGGCGTAGCCGGCTTCTTTGCCTGGGCGCCGCTGGTGCTCGGCGCGCTCATTTACGCCGTCGCATGGGCGTCCAAACGCGACGAGGGGCATGATAAATCCGCCGTTCCGATCGGTCAGACGTTCGCTTGTGCGAATTGCGGCCGCCGTGGCGTGCGCGAACACATGGTGCCGCAAGCGCACGCGGGCGCAATCTCGTACTATTGCACCAACTGCGCCGGCGCTCACTAACTGCACCGTGTCATCGTGAGCGAAGGTGCGAAGCACCCTAGTCGAAGGACCGAATCAATTCAAAAGCCCGCCAGAACATTTTGGCGGGCTTATTATTCGTAGCGATCCGTCGACAAGCTCAGGATGACACGGTTAGATTTGCAGCACTTGCGTTACTTCGGGAACATCGGCGACGACCACCGCTTCGATTGCACCTTTGAGGGTTATCGTCGAGGCGGGACATCCGCCGCACGCGCCGAGCATCTGCACGTACGCTGTTCCGTCCTCGACTTTGATCAACCACACCTCGCCGCCGTCGGCTTGAATTCCGGGTCGTACCTTGTCGAGCGCTGCGTTCACGCGCTCTTCAACCGTCAAATTACTGCTCCTGACCGTAGCCTTTCATCAGCTCATGCATCCGAGACGACATCTCGAGCGCACTGTCCCACTTGCGCTGCCACATGTTGCGTCCGAAGATGAGACCGACGCATCCGGCTTCCATTGCCGCGCGCGCCTTTTGAATCGTTGCATCGTCGCCCATCTTGCTGCCGCCGGAAACGAGCACCAGCGTACGGCCTGCCGATTTCACGACTTTGCGCAGACCCTCGACGTCGGTGTATTCGAGGGTGTTATAGGGCTTCGGAAGCGCCGACGCTTTATCAGACTCCCATTTCGGCTCGTTGAGTTTCACGATGTCGCAGCCGATTTCGCAAGCAACGCGAGCCGCATAGTCGACGGCGTAGAGCGAGTCGATTCCGCCCTTTGCCTTGACGGCCGCGCCGCGCGGATACGACCAAATCACCATCGGCATGCCGTAGCGTTCGCACTCCCGGCGCACTTCATTGGCCTGCGCGATGTCGAGGTCTTGCGCGGGGCTTCCGACATAGAGCGTATATCCGACGGCATCGGCACCGAGCCGAACGGCGTCTTCGACCGATGAGGTCAGCGGGCTGAACGGGTCGTCATCGCTGGGGATGTTCGTCTTGCCGTTCACCTTCAAAAGCAGCGGGACGCGGCCCGCATACTGCTTCTGATACTTTTCCGCAAGGCCGATGTGCAGCGCTATGCCCGAGAAGTTGCCCTCGACCGCGAGGCGGTAGATCCAATCGGTATCGATCGAGTCCGGGTTGTCGAAGAAGTCGACGGGCCCGTGCTCGAGTCCCTGATCGATCGGCAGCATCATCAGCGTGCCGTTTCCCGGCCCATGCTCGTACATCAATCGGTGCAAACGCGTGCGTTTACCGATCGACAGGTTCATGTCGTCGAACGTGGGGCGCCGGACGGTCGGTGTCAATGTCGTGCTCATGCCCCGCGCCTTCGGCCAGGACCGTGGCCGTGCCTGTATAAAGTCCGCGCCGTGACCGCTACTGCGAGATTGGGATTCATTGGACTTGGCGCAATGGGCGAACCGATGGCGGCATCGCTTCTCCGCGCGGGTTTTTCGGTAACAACGACCGCGCATCGCCGTCGTGAACCGCTCGACCGCCTGGTAGCAGCAGGCGCATCAGAAGCAGCGGATCCCGCGGCCGTCGCAGCGGCGAGCGATATCGTCATTACATGCGTGCCCGACGCGCCGCAAGTCGAAGAGTCGCTCTTCGATGCTCGCGGCGCTGCAAGCGGGCTGCGGCACGGCGCCATTGTGATCGACATGTCGACGATCTCGCCGATGGCATCCAAAGCGTTCGCTGCGCGGCTACGCGAACAAGGCGTCGACTTCGTCGATGCGCCCGTTAGTGGCGGTCCGGCGCGCGCGAAAGAGGGTAGTCTCACAATCATGGTTGGAGCCGACCGCGCGGCGTTCGATCGGGTCGAGCCGGTCTTGCGCGCCATGGGGACGCCTCATTACGTGGGTGGCGTCGGCATGGGCGAGACGGTCAAGCTCGTGAACCAAATCATCATCGCCAACGTTATGATCGCGAATGCGGAGGCGTTGGTCTTTGCGCGGCGTTCCGGGGCCGACCTGGAGGGTGTTCGAAAAGTTATCGCAACCGCGACGGGATCAAACTATCTTCTAGAACAATGGCTACCGAAGACCTGGTTTGCCGGGAGCTTCAACGGCGGCTTCGCTATGGATCTGCTGCGTAAAGACGTGGCTGCCGCGCTGGACGCAGCGCGGTCGATGAAATTCGCGATGCCGGCGACGGGACTCGCTTATCAACTCTATACCGCTCGATCGGCAGAAGGAGACGGCGCGCTCGACTACAGCGCGATCGCCAAATGGTATGAACGGATCGCTGGAGACGAAACCCTCTAGGGGCACCTTCGTCAAAAGCCCGGACTTCAATAAGAAGATCCTGGTGGTTGACGACGAGTCGGCAATTTTGCAGACGCTCCGCTTCAACTTAGAGCGCAGCGGCTACACCGTTGTCACCGCGAGCGACGGGCGCAGCGCGGTCGCCATGGCGCAGCGCGAATCGCCCGACCTCATCGTGCTCGACATCATGCTGCCTGTACTCGACGGCATCGAGGCGTGCAAAGAGATCCGCAAGTTCAGCTCGGTGCCGATCATCATGCTGACGGCGAAAGATCAGGAGATCGACAAAGTTCTCGCGCTCGAACTGGGCGCCGACGACTACGTTACCAAGCCGTTCGCGCTGCACGAGTTTCTTGCGCGCGTAAAGGCGCGCTTGCGCCGTCAGACGCCGATTCAAGGCGGACACGAAGAGGCGATTTCGCTCGGCGAAATCGTGCTCGATCCCTCGCGTCAGCAACTCACGGTGCGCGGCAAAGGCGTATCGCTTGCGCCCAAGGAGTTCGCGCTCTTGCGCGTGCTCATGGAGAACAACGGCCGCGTCGTCACGCGTCAGACGTTACTCGACAAGGTGTGGGGATACGACTTCGAGGGCGAACAGCAGACGGTCAGCGTGCACATTCGATGGCTGCGCGAGAAGATAGAAGAAGACTCGCGCAATCCGCGCCACATCATCACCGTTCGTTCGCGCGGATACATGTTCAAGGCATAATCGGGAGCTCCCTAACTCCGTGGTCGACGCCCCTTCGGTTCTCGGGTTTGCAATTGTAGCGGCGGCGCTTGGGGGCGTCGCCGGTTTCATATACGGTCGCGCTCGTACGCGCGAAAAGGTCGCGCATATCATCGAGACGGTGGCGCCGAAAGAGGCCAACGGGTCCGACACCGATTTTGCGCGTCTGGTTCGCGCCTTGCCGCTGGGCGTTATCTTCGTCGATGCTAGGGCGCGTATACGCTTTGCGAACCCGGCCGCCGGCACGATCTTCGGATTCGATCCCGACCGGTCGATCGGCGAGCACGTTATTGCTTCGATCCCCAACGTCGAATTGGAACGGCGCATCCGCGATGCGATGCGCGGTGAAGCATCCGTCGCACCGATGACGATCGTGACGGCAGAACGTCAGAATACGTACGGACTTTCGGTGTATCCGCTCAGCGACGACGACCGCACGCACGGTGTCGTTGTGTTCGCAGACGACCAAACGGAGATCGTCCGTTTGGAGCGCGCGCGCAAAGAGTTTCTTTCGAACGTTTCGCACGAACTGCGGACGCCGCTATCGTCGATCAAGCTCATGCTCGAGACGGTCGTCGAATCACCGGACGATGAAGCTGCGGATATCTTTTTGCCGCAAGTGCTCGGACAAGTCGATCGTCTTGCCTCGCTCGTGGGGCAACTTCTCGAACAGGCGCGCGCCGAATCGGGGCAACTCAAACTGAATTTGCGCGACGTTGATTTGGAAGAAATCGCCCGGCAGATCGTTTCGACGTTCGAGCCGCAAGCGTCGAATAAAGGCGTGCGCTTGGAGCTGCAGACGATGCGTCCCGTTCGCGTCGAGGCTGATCCCGACCGTCTGGCGCAAGTGTGTGTGAATTTGATCGACAATGCGTTGCGCCATACGCCGAGCGGCGGAAGTGTGACGGTCGAGCTCGACGCGAACGGAAACGATGCTATCATGCGGGTTCGCGATACGGGTGTCGGAATACCGTACCGCGATCTCCCGCATATCTTTGAACGTTTCTACGTCGTCGATCGTTCGCGCACACGCGAAAGCGGCGGCGCCGGTCTCGGCCTTGCAATCGTCAAAGGCATCGTGGAAGCGCACGGTGGAACGGTTGCGACTGAGTCGATGCTTGGTTCGGGAACGGTATTCACGATTCGTTTGCCCATCATGCGAACGGTCCCACGTAAGGCTTAGGGAGACTCTTAAAGACGCGATAACGTAGCGGTAATCTGCGTATGCGACGCTTGCTCCACTATGTTCGCACCGATCGGTCCTGAGGCGGACGAGCGCATAATGCGCCGCCAAATTCTGGCGTTTCTCGAAGAGTACTGCCGCGGTATGACGTTGCAAGACGTCCGCGAGTGGTACATCGATGCGTTCTCAGAACAAATGCCCGCAGCATCATACGCTGAGGGCATTTGTCTTAATACGCCTTAATCTATTGTTATACGGGCCGCCACGCTGCACTGTAGGAGCTGCATTGCGTCGCGGGAAGTGATAGGACGCCCATGATCGTTACGAATCCCGAAGAAACCAGCGCTCCCGCTCAAACGAAAATCGAAGCCAAAGATCTGCAAATTTACTATGGTAAGTTTCAGGCAATCAAAAACGCGCAGTTGAGCGTTGGCGAGAACAGCGTTATGGCGCTCATCGGTCCGTCGGGATGCGGCAAGTCAACATTCTTACGTGCGCTCAATCGCATGCATGACCTTACGCCCGACGCTCGCGTCGAGGGACACGTGCTGCTGGACGGAACGGACATTTACGCAAGCGACATCGACCCCGTCACGATTCGGCATAAGATCGGCATGGTGTTCCAGCGTCCCAATCCTTTCCCCAAAACGATCTACGAAAACGTCGTCTATGGGCCGAAAATTCATGGCCTGCGCAATCGCAAGAAGCTCATGGAGATCGCGGAGCGCAGCCTACAGCGCGCGGCACTGTGGGACGAAGTCAAGGATCGTCTGGATCGTAGCGCGCTCGACCTCTCCGGCGGCCAGCAACAGCGCCTTTGCATCGCGCGCTGCCTTGCCGTCGATCCGGAAGTCATTCTGATGGACGAGCCGGCTTCGGCACTGGATCCGATCGCGACCAGCAAAATCGAAGATCTGATCGATGACCTCAAAAAAGACTACACCGTCATCATCGTGACGCACTCGATGCAGCAGGCCGCGCGTATCAGCGATCTCACGACATTCTTCCTCATGGGCGAACTGATCGAATCAGCTCCCACCAAGGCCATCTTCACCACGCCTCGCGATAAGCGGACCGAGGATTACATCACCGGCCGCTACGGCTAGTTCGACGTTTGCATTAGCCCGTTTACTCAATCCCGGGTATAACCAAAGCGCCCAAGCAAGGGCCGAACTCCCCATGACCTGGGACCTCCACTTAAGCGATTGTTAAATGCGTCTTAATATGGTCCTAGTAGCATGGGGCGGGTAACCTCCTGAACCCGTTTTCTAAGGAGATTTTTTTTCGTGTTTACCAGACTCGCACGCATCGGCGCAAGCCTCGCGGCGATCGTTTTGGCGGGCACCACGTTAGCGCTGGCGGAAACATCGGCTACACCAGCACCGACGACGGTAGCGCAGGCAACGCCTGCGCCGAAAGCCTCGCCCAATCCGTTCGCTTATCGCGGCTATATCCGTGCGTATGACTTCACGCGTCAGAACGCGTATGGCGGTCACTCGGCCACCAATCAGCAGTCGTTCAACGCTGCTATCAGCCTCCACGCGGAATACAACTATACCGAGGGTATTCCGGGTCTCGGCCTCGGCGCTTCGTACTTGTATGCGAATCCGTTCAGCAACTGTACGACCGCGTCTTCGCGTTTTCCGAACAACGCGGCAAACCCGTGTTCGAACTCGCGGACGCCTCCAAACCTAAACCCCGATGACACGTTGCCGGGCTATGAATTGAGCACGCTTTACGAAGCGTATCTGCAATACAAGGCGTCGAATTTCTTCATCAAGTTAGGCGATCTCGTGACGCCCGGCACGCAACCCTGGGTGACGGCGTCGGATTCGCGCCTCAAGCCGTCTGCATTCCGCGGTGGTTACTTCACGTACGCGCTCAATAAGCAGTTCACGATCGAAGCCGGCGACTACTATCAATGGGAACCCCGTAACGCCTCGGACTTCGGCAGTGAAACGTTGCTGACGGACAACCCGGCGTATTCGGGTGCAACAGCTCTCTCCAGTCTCGACTTCAATCCCTTGCTCAACGGCATTCAGAACGGCGGCGTCTACTTCGGACGCATCGGCTACACCGGACCGAAGAGCGCTCCGCTGACGGCCAACGTCTCGTTCTACGCCTTCAACCAAATCGCGAACGCGGTGTGGCTTGATGCGAAGTACCCCTTCGCGGGCAAGCTAAAGCCGTACGTCGCGTTACAGTTCGGCAACGAAAGCAACCCGACTAACGGCGTCCTCGGCAAGATCGCGTCGACCGTCATCGGACTCCAAGGCGGCATCAACGTGCTGCCCAACGTGCAGCTCGTCGTCGGCGGCGACTACTTGCCGATCAAGACCGACACGCTCTCGGCAGCGCAAATGGCTGCAGGCGGCGTCGTCTGTTCGGCAACGCACACGGTCGCGCTGAACACCAAGGGCGGCGCGAAAGCGTATAACGTCAACTTCCCGTACTTCCTCCCGACCGGCGGTACCGGAAACTGTTCGCCGAACGCCGACGGTTCGACCAACATCTACTACGGTGGATGGGCCTCGCCGTACACGGACTCGTACGCGACCGATCCGTTCTTCACGACGGACCTCACGCAAGGTATGGTCGATCGTCGCAGCCCGGGTACGTCGGCAAAGGCGCAGTTGATATTCACGTCGGATGACAAGCGCCTCGTGGCGTACGTCAACCACGCGTGGTACGACTATAACAACAACGCCTACGCCAACAGCACGCAAGAGACGAACTTCGACGCACTCTACTACTTCAACAGACTGCCGAAGACGGGCACGTACAAAGGCCTGCTGTTCCGCTACCGTTACGGTGAGCGCGACCAGTCGCCGGTCTTCGCCGGTGGTACGCCGCTCTCGCTGTTCAAGTACAACCGCTTCCAAGCCGAGTACGACTTCTAGTCGACTCACCCGACGAAGCAACAAAGGGGGCCCGTGCCGCAAGGCGCGGGCCTTCTTGCGTGCAATACTTGGTCCCCGACATGCCATCCACGATGAAAGCGCTCTCCAAGCTCGCGCCCGAGCCCGGTTTCGTGCTGCGCGAGGTGCCGGTTCCGCAGATCGGCCCGACCGACGTCCTGATTCACGTAGAGAAAGCCGGTGTTTGCGGCACCGATGCACACATTTACAGCTGGGATAAATGGGCCCAGAACCGCATCCATCCTCCGCTTGTGATCGGCCACGAATTCATGGGCACGGTCGAGGCTGTTGGCGCGGCCGTTCGCTCGGTGAAGCCGGGCGACCGTGTGTCGGCTGAAGGTCACATCGCCGATCTGACGTGCGTGCTCTGCCGGACAGGTCAAGCACACATTTGCGAGCACGTGAAGATCATTGGCGTCGATCGTGATGGCGCGTTCGCCGACTACATCGCGATGCCGGAATACAACGTCTGGAAGTTGGATCCCGCGATTCCCGATGAATTCGCGGCCGTGTTCGATCCGCTCGGAAACGCCGTGCACACCGTCATGGCGGCGGGCGTGAGTACGAAGAGTGTCGTGATTACGGGCGTCGGATCGATCGGTTTGATGGCGATCCCCGTTGCGCGCGCGGCCGGCGCATCGACCGTTTACGCAATCGACGTCAATCCGGCGAAGTTGGAACTTGCGAAGCGCTTAGGAGCGGATGAAACGTTTGACGCGCGCACGCCCGGGCTCGTCGACGAAATTAAAGCGCGTACGAACGGTGACGGCGTCGAAGTGCTGCTCGAGATGTCGGGCAGCGGCTCCGCAATCGACATGGGTTTGCAGATGACGCGCAACGGCGGCACCGCGGCGCTTCTCGGTATTCCGAGCGACAACATCAACATCAATCTTGCCGAACGCATCATCTTCAAAGGACTGACCGTGCTCGGAATCAACGGGCGCAAGATGTTCGAGACGTGGTATCAAACGCAGGCGCTCGTCAAGAGCGGGCGCGTCGATCTGCGTCCCATCATCACGCATGTGCTGCCGTTCACGCAGTTCGATCGCGCGTTCGAATTGATGCGCAGCGGCGAAGCGGCAAAAATCGTCCTCGACCTCAAGGGAGATCTCGCGAAGTGAACGCGACCTTCGAATCGCAACTACAAACCGAACTCGACGGCTTGAAGAAAGCCGGCACGTACAAATATCTGCGTCATTTGACGACGCCGATGGCGCCCGAAGTGCATATGGAAGAAGCGGGCGACGTAATCGTGCTCTCGAGCAATAACTACCTGGGCCTGTCCGACAACGAAGAAGTGATCGAGGCGGGCATCGAGGGCTTGCGTAAATACGGCGCGGGAACGGCATCGGTGCGCTTTATTTGCGGGACGTTCGATATCCATCGCACGCTCGAAGACCGCATCGCAAAGTTTCTTTCGACGGAAGCATCGCTCACGTACGTCGCGTGCTGGAATGCGAATACGGGACTCTTTGCAACGATCTGCGGTGAAGGCTCCGGCATTATTTCAGACGAGCTGAACCATGCGTCGATCATCGACGGCGTGCGGCTCGCGAGTAAAGCCAAGCGCGCGGTGTACAAACACGGCGATATGGCCGATCTGGAAGCAAAGCTCAAAGAGATGCAAGGCCTCTCGCCGGTTTTGGTTGTGACCGACGGCGTCTTCTCGATGGAAGGGTCGGTTGCGAAACTTCCCGAGATCGTCGAGCTGTGCAAGAAGTACAACGCCGTCAGTGTCGTCGATGACTCGCACGGAACCGGCGTCATGGGGAAGACCGGGCGCGGAACGATCGAGTACTTCGGGCTCGAGGGACAAGTCGACGTCATCACGGGAACGCTGGGCAAAGCGCTCGGCGGCGCGGCGGGTGGTTTCGTCGCGGGCAGCCACGCGCTGATCGAGATGCTTATCCAGCGCTCGCGCCCGCAGCTCTTTTCGAATGCATTGCCGGCGACGGTGGCATGCAGCTCGCTTGCCGCAATCGATTATCTCGACGCCCATCCCCAACTCGTCGATCGTCTGCGCGACAACATTGCGTACTTCCGTGCGGGATTGAAGCGTCTCGGATTCAATCCACTGGAAGGACCGAGCGCGATCGTACCGATCATCGTCGGTGAAACGTCGTTTGCGATTTCGATGAGCGATCAGCTTCTCAAACATGGCGTGTTCGTTACGGGCTTTGGCTTCCCGGTGGTGCCCGAAGGTACGGCTCGCATTCGCACGCAGCTCTCCGCTGCGCTGACCACGGAAGAAATGGATCGCGCGCTGTCGGCGTTCGAGATGGTCGGCAAAGAGGTCGGACTGCTGAAGTAGCCGCGATGGCGAAACTGTACTTCCGGTACTCGGCGATGAACGCCGGGAAATCGACGGCCTTGATCCAGGTCGCGCACAATTATGAGGAAAACGGTCGCCGCGTTGTACTCTACACCGCGGCGATCGATCATCGCTTCGGCACCGGCATCATCGCGTCACGCATCGGGCCGCGACGCGAAGCGAAGACATTCGATGCGTCACTCGATTTCTTTGACGAGATGTCGAAGATGCAGGGTATCTCGTGTGTGCTCGTCGACGAGGCGCAGTTTCTTACGCCCGACCAGGTTCGGCAACTGCATCGCGGCGCGCATATCCTCGATATCCCCGTGATCTGCTACGGAATTCGAACGGACTTCCTCGGCGAACCGTTCCCTGGGTCCGTTTACTTACTCGCGCTTGCAGATAGCGTCGAGGAATTGAAGAACATCTGCTCCTGTGGCCGTAAGGCGACGATGAACCCGCGCTTCGATCGCGCCGGAAATCGCATTCGCAGCGGTCAGCAAGTCGCGATCGAAGGCGAGGTTGAGTATCGCCCGATGTGCGCGCGCTGCTTTTATGGAGAAGATGAATGATCGCGGCGTTCCTCGTGCTGGTCTTTACAATGCCGGCGAGCTGGGAACATGTCGCGGTCGATAATCCGCCTGGAAGTACCGTGGAGATGCTGGACATTGGACGGGGTCCAACGATCGACGGGTTTCAACAGCAGATTAACGTGCTGCGTCATCGGCTCAGTGACCCAACCATAACGATATCAACGTGGGCCGCGCAGTCGGTGCAGTATTTGCAGACACATGGGGACGCGCACGTGCTCACTTCGCACGCCGAGCGTCTCTGCAACGGGACGCGCGATGGGTGGGTGATCGAGTCGACCGGAACGTACTCCGGACGGAAACTCGATTTAGTTCAAGCTGCGCTGCTGGACGGCGGCTACGAATACGTTGCAACCTATACTCGTGCCGCCGGAACCGATTTCGATGTCGCGGCAGTTAAAGCGCTCGATAGCCTTTGCCCCACTGCGGAAGGAGACGCCCATGCGCCGTGATGTGATCGAAGTTTCGGGCATTTCGGACTTCACTCGTGCTGCGAAAGTCCCGCTTTCGGCTGCAATTCGAGCAAACGGCTTCGTCTTCGTCTCGGGAACGCCGCCGATCGACGTCGAGCATGGCGGCTTCGTCAAGGGTGATATCACCATACAAACGCAGCAATGCTTGAGTAATTTGCGGTTTGTACTCGAAGAAGCGGGAACATCGCTCGAAAAGGTTTGCATGGTTCGGGTCTACGCCAAGCCCGAGCACTACAAGGCGATTAACGAGGTCTACGCAACCTTCTTTGCGTTGGAACCGCCGGCGAGAACGTTCGTACCAGCCGGCGATTGGCCGTTCGATTTCGACATCGAAATCGATTGCATTGCGCTGGCGTAGAGGACATGGTGATCAATGGCCTTCGGTATTGGTACCGAAGGCCATCGTATATAAGGGCTTCTGAAATTCCTCAGTGTCACTCTAAAGGTCCATTTTACACTCGATTGTATGGTGCGGGATGTGCGGTACGGCCACGTACGAGACTCCCGCTACGGCGAAGAGTATGGCCGCCACAGCGGCGGCGCGTCGTCCTAGGCGATATCCCGCAAACGCGCCGGCGATTCCGGGCACGAGAATCGGCAGCCCGAGGGTTCCGATCGTAATGAATATCGCTCCAAACGTTCCGTAGTTGATGTCGTCGCAGCCGTAACCGGCTAGGATGACGATGGCCAGCTCGATGGCGCCGATTCCTAGCAATGCAACGAGCACCGCATAGCCGCAGCGGTTGAAATTTTCTCCAAGTGGCTTCACGTTAGTATCCTCCGCGCGCGACCGACGCCCGTTGAACTGTGGCGCCGCAGCGAACGGCTGCGGTTTCGAGGATCCGCCAGAAACCGCGATCGAGCACCGGATTGAGGAATGAGGTCATCGTGCAGAAGCGCGATGCATACGGATTCTTGTGATGCTTTGCGTGGTGACGCGTTGATTGGAGAAGTCCGTACCGTTGCAGGAGCGCGACCCATCGCGGCGGCTGTGAAGTGTGCGCCCACATGTGAACCTGATTTGATTGGGAAAGCAGCGCCAGGACGAGATACGGCTCCCACGCTGTCACATGGAAGAGAAGAAGTGTAACGGCGGCGCCGGCGGCAAGCGCGATGCAGATACGATTCGTGGCCCAATAGTTGCCGGCACGAATCTTTCCCGGGTGCCGGTGGTGATCGATGTTGTCCTCAACGATATAGCGGTCGAGGAGCTTCGATTTCCCCGGCGCCAGCCACGTGTCTTCGGCCCAGTGCATGAGGCCGGTGATGAAATCGGCGATGAGAAGGCAGCCAAAAATGCACGCAATGTATTCAGCGGCTGCAATAAGGACGTCCATTTCGAGGTTGAATCTCCGTATGGGCTAGAGTGATCTGGGACCACTCTAGCCGTGTACGGTGCTCGAAGGCGTCCGTAGAATTGCGGACTTAGCAGGGACCTCCCGAGTTCTCGGTAAGCGTCGACGTCGTTGCGCTGACCGTCTTGTTCCAGCAGTATCCGGTACTCGAATGCGCGGTATACGTTTGCGTCGTCTTGCCGTTCGACGGCGCGTATCCGCCCGTGGCAAAGAACGTCAGCGTATCGGTCGCGTTGACGGTGTTGCTCGACTCAGCATGGAACGGACTGCCGGAGCCAGCGTCGTGCCGATCCAGCGTCTTCGCCTTACCTTGCGCCACGGTCGCGGCTTGCGTGGCGCTGCCGTCGGGGTTGGCAACGAAATCGTACGTGAGCGACAGCGGCCAGTCTTGCGTTTCGGTCTCCGTCGATTCGCCGTTGTGTCCGAATGTATTCGTGTCCTGACCCGAGCCCGATTGATGCGTCGTGGTCTGCGAGACAATCTTCGTATCTTGCGCGATGTTCTGATCGAAGAGCGTTCCCGCCGTGTTTGCATCGATCGTCTGCTTGTTGTCGAACGTTATCGTTTGATTGACCGCGGTTTCGACGCGGCCCGCAGACGTCTGCACGTAGCCGTCGATCGCCACAACGTGTGTAGAACGTACGTCGATCGTTCCCGTTGCAACGCCTTGCGCGTTCGTCGTCACGTTTTCTATAACGGATGGAGATGGTTGCAACGTCGTGCCGTTGCTGATAATGCCGCCCGTGACCTGTGATGCGCCGTGATCGAGATAGACGAGCAGCGCGCCGTTTGCAGCGAAGTAGTTTCCGTTGTTGAAGACCGTGACGTTGATCGTATGCGGCTGCCCGTTGCTCAAGATCCCCGCGAACGGCGTAAGGTTCACGCGGTACGGGTGGAAGTTTAGCGTCTCTACGCCTGGAATCGGCCGCCACAGATATGGATCGATTCCACCGGTGTAGATCCACGGATAGACGGGAACGACGCCCGCCGCCTGTCCATCGATGGCGACATCGCCTTCACGGAACGCCGTGTTGCCGCAGTTGTATAACTCGGCGGCGAGGTCATTCGGGAAGCACGTGTACCAGAACTCATCGCTGATTTGCGACTGCAGGTACACATCGAGATACGCTGCGCGAACGTTGCGCGGCAGTGTGTACGTCGCAGTCAGCGGCTGCGACGGCGTCGAGAGGTACTGGTTGTCCCCGAGTGGGCCGCCGGACAGCGGATAGACGGCATCAGGTGCGTCTGCTGCCGCGTACTGCGCTGACACCGGGTAGAATTCCAGTTTGGCGCTCGCGGAGATAACGCCGGTATAGGTGCTGTTTACGATGTTTCCGAGCACCGTCTCACCGGTCGAAGGCGCATTAAAAATGGCGCTCAAGTCGGTCACGTCTTTTTCGACGTGCCACGATGGGGCTAAGGATCTCGACGGTTCCGCCGTCGTTCCGAAGTAGATGTTGGTGCCGGCGAGCCAAATGGAACCCGTGCGGTCGAATTGACGGCCCGCCGTGACGCCAAAATCTGCGTCGAGAATAACCGTTGCCCACGGACCGCGACACGACGGCGTGTAGTTGAACGTCGCCGGCGTGAAATTCGTGAATTGCACGTTCGAGAATAGTTGGACGACGCACGGTGACTCGGCCGGGCGCGTCACGGGTGGATCAGCCGTCGTAACATTCGACGGTTGTGTGTAGTCCTGCGCGTGCACGTGTGTCCCCGTGTCGCGCGCTGCACTTACATCGAGACGCGTTGCTGCACTGCGGATCGATGCTTTGTCACGAAATGAGGGGGTCGTTGCTGATGGAGCGAGCGATGATCGCGGGGATAGGCCTGAACCGGCACACCCGGCGAGTGAAATAGCTAGAATGATCGAGGCGGCAATACGCGCGCGTCGATGGCGTAGATGATCCAATTCACCCTCCACGTAGACGAGAGGATGGAGCGGTTCAATGCTATCCCGATCTGTACCAGGCAGTAGCCTGGCTGCTTGGCATCAATGTGGCATCCAGACGAAGGCGTGAGAGATTCCGTGGGCGTCATACCAAAGACCGGCAACATCGCCGCGGTCGTTGATTGCTTGCGGCACGGTGGCGATGGATCCGACCGGGTCGAATTCCGCAAATTGCCCTGACGGGGATCGATAAAATCCGTGCGTACCTAGGGCGGCATCGAAGTACATGCCCGTAACGCCGCCGATGGCGTTGATTGCGGCGGCCTCCGTGCCGCCACTGTCCGTAACACTTGCGTCCGGCGCTTGAAACGGGATTGTCGAACCATGCGCGCTTGCAATAAAGGCCCATGCCACGCCGTTTGTATCGACGTAAAATCCCGTGAGTTTTCCCCGCTCGTTTATCCCGGAGACTTGCTGGAAGAGCGAATTCGGAACGTTGACGATGCTCAAAGCGCCGCTGGGCGTGCGAACATAACCAAAAGAAGCGAAGCTCCCATTGCGAAAGTTGCCGGCTGCCATGCCGTTACTGAAACAATCAGTTGGGCAGATCACCGCACTTACAGCGCCCGGCGGGTCGACATCAGCGAATTTTCCCCCGCTGTATCCGATATAGGCGTGTGCGGTGCCTTGCGAATCGTACCAGTTGCCTGCGATTGCAAGGCGCTCGCCATCGTTGAAACTTGAAAGTTCACTACCCTGTGCGTTTGGCGCGTTTGGAACGACGCTTGCGAACGTCGGGTCAAACGTGACGAACTTGCCGTTGCGCAAGCGCACGAAGCTGTGAGACACAAATTGCGCATCTTCAAATGATCCGCCGGTAGTGCCGTTGTCGCTGATCGCGACGGCCGACGTGCCGGCGAGCGGACCGCCTGCTGCGGGAACTTCAAACGTAGTGATCTCGCCACCACGCTTTCGAATGAACGCCGTTCCGCGTAGCGTCGAATCAAGGTAGAAGCCGGTGATGGTTCCTTGATTGTTAATTGCCGTCGCTTGGGTGCCGCAGTCGAAGAAGAGCTCCGTTGCGTCGCATGCTGCCGACATGGCGGCGCCTGGAGCGTCGAAAGTTGTGACGTGCAACGATCCCAACGCGTTTGACGGTGCGCGCTCAGCACCCGTTGT
>CAZYLU010000021.1:0-62642 GCA_964648945.1 uncultured bacterium
GGACCTGCACAGGTTGCGGGGGCAGGATTTGAACCTGCGACCTTCGGGTTATGAGCCCGACGAGCTACCGGACTGCTCCACCCCGCGATGCGTCCTTCGACTTCGGCGCTGCGCGCCTGCGCTCAGGATGACAGGCGTTGATACGGCGGGTCCCCCGCCGTTCCTTCCGAAATCGTGGGATATATGCACGACGTCGATCCGGCAATCGCGAGTCTACCAAAGATTCACCTGCATTGCCACCTCGAGGGGACGCTTTCTGCGCAGACTTTTGTCGAGCTCACGCGGCGGTACGGGATTTCAACCCGCTATCGGCCAGGCGGCGACGTGCCGGGGCCGACCGAACCGAGCGAAGTGTATCACTTCCGCGATTTCCAAGAATTCTTGTTCACGTTCGCTGCGGTCAGTCGAGCGCTCGCGTCGCCCGATGATTATGCGCGGCTTGCTCGTGAGTTTGTAACGGATGCGGTGCGACAGAATGTCGTCTACGGCGAGCTCTTCGTCTCACCATCGGTGTGGTCGTATTTCAATCCCGATCTCGACGTGCCGGCTGCGATTCGATCGGTCGTCGAGGAACTCAACGCGGTGCACGGAGCCGCGTTTTCACTGATCGTCGATGTGACGCGCAATTTTGGCGCGGAATCGGCGATGCGCACGGCGCGCATTGCGGCCAGTCTCGCGGGTGAAGGCGTTATCGGCATCGGGCTCGGCGGCGACGAAGCGCGCCATCCCGCTCCCTTATTCGAAGAGGTCTTTGCCTATGCACGTGCTCAAGGCCTGAACCTTGTCGCGCATGCGGGCGAAGCGGCGGGCGCCCAGAGCGTGCGTGATGCAGTCGAGGTTCTTGGCGCGCAGCGGATCGGACATGGGATTCGTGCGCTTGAAGATCGCACCGTGATCGAGCTCCTGCGGGAACGTATGATCGCGCTCGAAGTCTGCCCGACCTCGAATTTTCTCACCGGCGTTGCATCGCGTGAACACCCGCACCCGTTGCGTGAACTCGACGAAGCGGGTCTGCTGATCGCCATCGATGCCGACGATCCGACGCTCTTCGGAACCTCAATCACCGATGAGTACGCCTTCGTCGCGCGCGAGCTCGGGACGGTTGCGCTGAGGCGCTTCGTGCATCAGGCCGTGGACGCATCATTCTTGGACGCCGTTGCAAAGCAAGCGCTACACGGACGTATCGGCGCGGAAACCCCCTCGCCCCTCACGAAGTAAAACAGCGCATGTCGGGGCACAGCCATTTTGCCGAGTCCATCGAGGAGTATCTCGAGGCGGTCTACCGATTGGAACGAGAAGGCCCGGGCGTTACGACGTCGGGCCTGGCTTCGTCGCTCGGTGTTGCGCCTGCGTCGGTCTCGGGAATGCTAAAGAAACTCGCGAAGGACGGATACGTTCAGCAAGTTGCTCGCGGTGAAGTGAAGCTGACGCGCAAAGGCCTTGAAGTTGCCGTTCGCGTGCTGCGCCGTCACCGGCTGGCGGAACGACTGCTCACCGACATCCTCGGGATGCCGTGGGACGAAGTGCATTCGGAAGCTTGTATGCTGGAGCACGCAATTTCCGAGCGGGTGGAAGCGCGACTCATGGAGCTGCTGGAAAATCCGAACACGTGTCCACACGGTCAACCGATTCCGCCCAGCGATCTGACGGATCCGCCGGCATTCGGCGAGCCGCTCGCGCAGATGCCCGAAGGGACGCACGCGCGCATCGAAAGCGTCACGGAAGAATTGCCGGAGATCTTGCGATACCTGGCCGAAATCGGCATTCGTCCGGGTGTTGAAGTATCGGTCGTACAGAAGGCGCCGCTCGGTGGGCCCGTCACGATTCGTGTCAACGGTTCCGCGCATGCTATTTCGCTCGAACTCGCGCGAATGGTGACGGTTCGAACGGCGTGATCACCCGGTTTCTCGTCTTCGTCAACATCATCGCGTTTTTATGGGAAGCTTCAATCGCGGGCCCGGGCGCATTCACGATGATGGGCAGTGAATCACTTAAACCGGTACTGGACCGCGCCGCCTTACGCCCCGATGATGTATTGATCGATCATCAATGGTGGCGCATCATTACCGCGGCGTTCCTGCACGGTAGCCTCACGCACATCTTCGTGAACATGATTTCGTTGTGGTCACTAGGACGCTTCATCGAATATATTGCGGGAAGTGCGCGCATGGCGATCATTTACGTGCTCTCCATGATTGCGTCGGGCCTCGGCGTTATCTTCTTGAGTCCTCACGACGTGCCGACGCTCGGTGCAAGCGGCGCGATTTTCGGACTGTTCGGTGCGCTCTTCGCAATCGGCGTAAAGCTTGGGCCTCCGGGCATGCAGCTCGTGCGCGATAATCTCGGGATATTGATTCTCAATCTCATTATTACGTTCGCTGTGCCGGGCATTTCATGGCAAGCGCACGTGAGCGGTCTTGTGACCGGGTTTGTCGTTACGCTCCTTATCTATTATCCGCCGCGGCGTGTTGCGCCGAGCGTGGTCGATGCGACGACCGGTGACGAGTACGAAACGGAATATCAAACGCCGCAGCAGCATCCATGACATCGACGACCATCGAGCACGTCTTCTCACCGGAAGGGCCGCTTGCGCGTGCTCTGCCCGGCTTCGAGGCGCGCGCCGGACAGGTGCAGATGGCGCAACTTGTCGAGCGCGGCCTCCTCGAAGGCATGCACACCATCGTGGAGGCGGGAACGGGCGTCGGCAAATCGCTCGGTTATCTCGTGCCCGCGGTGCGAAGCGGGAAGAAAATCGTGCTTTCGACCGGCACGATCGCGCTGCAAGAACAGCTTGTGCGCAAGGATCTTCCGCTGGTAGAACGCGCCCTCGGCGTTCCGCTGCGCGTGACGCTGCTCAAGGGGCGAAACCATTATCTTTGTAAGCTCAAGTACGAACGTATGCGGGCAGATCGCCTCGTGCCATCATCGCGCAGCATGCAAGAGATTTGGGCGTGGGCCTCGCGTACTGCGACCGGTGATCGCGCTGAACTCACGTTTATGCCGAGCGGCGATGAGTGGGAGCAGCTCGATGCCGATGCCGACGACTGCACCGGCGAATTCTGCGAACACTTCCGCGATTGTTTTTTCTTCAAAAAACGTGACGAAGCCAAATATGCGGACATCGTCGTTGTCAACCATGCCCTGTTCTTTCTCGATTTAGCGGTTGGCGGCGGTTTGATTCCGCCGTACGACGTTGCGATTCTTGACGAGGCTCATCAATGTGAGCGGTGGGCCACTGACGCGCTTACTGCCACGCTTTCACGGGCGACTGTCGGACGGATGTTGCGTAAGCTCCATCGCAACTACAACGTGCCGGGTCACTTCGACGGCGAATTCGACGAAGGCATTCGGGGGCTCGAATCCGCGCTTGCGACCGTTCCCGGCGAGCGCTATCCGCTCTCGGCTAACGAATCCGCATGGCCCGCGCTCGAGCAGGTTCGCACGACGCTCTACAAGCTCGAGAATTGGTTGTATGCAAATTGGCACTCGGCGCTCAAGAAGAAGCCCGAGAACGACGCCGAGGCGGAACGCCGGCGCGACCTTGCGATGAGAGCGGTTCTTGCGCATCAGGCGGCGATCGATCGCGCGGAGATGCCAAGCGATGAAGCGATCGCGTGGGTAGAGCGGTCCGATGCCGATGGCCGGTTCGAGGTGAACAGCGCGCCGTTCGACGTCGCTGAATTTCTCCGCGCAACGCTCTTTACACGCACGCAGAGTGTGGTGCTGACAAGTGCGACGATCTCGGTGAACCAGTCATCGTTTGAGTTCCTCAAGCGTTCGCTCGGAATCGAAGACGCGCAAGAACTCGTCGCGCCGTCGCCGTTCCACTATGCAAAACAGGCGAGACTCTTCATTGCACCGCCGCAGTTGAATCCGAAGGCCGTTGACTTCTCGCGGCGTGCCGCACCGATCGTCGAGGAGTGTCTGGATCGCACGCGCGGCCGTGCGTTTGTACTCTTCACCTCGTACGCGCGTTTGCGTGAAGTCTACGCGCTCGTCCGCGAGCGCGTGCCGTTTCCGATAAAGTTGCAAGGCGAACTCCCGCGCGCGCAACTTTTGCATTGGTTTCGCACGACGCCGAATGCGGTGCTCTTCGCCACCGGAACGTTTTGGGAAGGCATCGACGTCGTCGGCGAAGCGCTCTCGTGCGTCATCATCGACCGGCTGCCGTTTCCGTCGCCCGCTGATCCTCTCGTTGCCGCCCGCGTTCGCGCCCTTGAGGCACGCGGCAGCGATGGATTCGAAAATTACATGATTCCCGCCGCGATCGTTCGTTTGAAACAGGGCTTCGGGCGTCTGATCCGTAGCATGAACGACAAAGGTGTTGTCGCATTACTCGATGGACGCGCTGCGTCGACGCGATATGGAGCGACGATCCTTTCCGCATTACCTCCGGCGACCCGCATCACGCATCTCGACGAATTAACGGAGTTTTTCGCTTGATTAAGCGCGCATTATTCGCTTGCGCTCTCGCCGCATGGATGCCGGCGCAAGGGCTTGCATGGGGTTACACCGGTCACACGTTCATCAGCCGCGTTGCGGCCGAGAATTTTCCGGCACAGTTGCCGGCGTTCGTGCGTAGCACCGCGGCGATCGATGAGATTACGGCCCTCGGGCCCGAAGAAGATCGCATCAAGGGTGCCGGTTCGTCCTGGGACGATGATAACGACCCCGGACATTTTCTCGACGTCGACGATTCGGGAATGGTATTCGGCGTCGTCAAACTCAGTGCGCTGCCGAAGGACATGAACGCCTATGCGCGTGAGCTCGCGAAGGCGAACACCGATCCGTACAAAGCCGGATACGTCCCGTATACGATCATGGACGGCTGGCAGCGCGTCCGCAAGGATTTTGCGATCTGGCACGTCTACGACTACATGGCATCCCATGCAACGACGGCAGAGGCACGCGCACGCTTCACGAACGATCGCGCGCTACGCGAGACGTTGACGCTTCGCGACATCGGCGATTGGGGACATTTCGTCGGAGACGGTTCGCAGCCGCTGCACAACTCGATTCACTTCAACGGTTGGGGCGACTACCCGAACCCCAAAGGCTACACGACCTCGCATCGCACGCACTCCATGTTCGAAAGCACCTTCGTCAACGCGCACCTCAAGATCGACGACGTTCGAAAACACCTCGCACCGTACAAGGCGGCGAATCCTCAGACGTCGCTCTCGCAGACCGATATTGCAACGATCGTCGGTGACTATTTGGCCGCCAGCGCGCACGCGGTGCCGACGCTTTACGACATCGAGAAAACTGCCGGCTTTACAAACGCGACGCCGCAGGCGGTTGAATTCACCGCCGTGCAGCTCGGTCGCGGCGCCTCGATGTTTCGCGATCTCGTCGCGCTCGCGTGGGACGATAGTTTGAATCAAAGCGTGGGATATCCTCAAGTGCCGGTTCGCGACATTCTTTCCGGCAAGGTCGTCCCGACGAGTGCGGGAGACGATTAGCGCGCGCTACGCCAGAATTCCGAGCGCGCCCTTTGGAAGCTTGTCGACGAGTTCGCGTGAGAGCCCAAAATTCGCTTCGATAATCGAGGCGGGGTTAGAGGCGAGCCAATCGCTGATCGAAATTTCTTGGTAGAACGGCGAGTTGAAGAGGATCACGATCTCCGTCGGATCGTCTCCGATTTGTTCGACGTAGTGTCCAAAGCCCTGAGGGATGAAGGCGACGTCGCCGGGACCGAACTCTTCGATCTTCACGCGCCCATGCGCTCCAAAGATGCCGATTCGCGCTCGACCTTTATTGTAGAATTGCCACTCGTCCGCATTCGGATGCTAATGCATCTCGCGTAGAGCTCCCGGCTTCATATTCAGGCGCGCACTCGTGAGCGTGTGCTGGATTGGAAACTGCTCGGATGAGACGACCCGCTCTTCGCCGCCGGCGAACTCTTTCGGTGCGACGTCGCCGAGGCTGAAACGGTGATTCTTTTGCGACGTCTCGATCACCGGGTTGAGCGGCTTTTGCGGCGTAGACGGAGGCACGGGACCCTGCGTAATGTAGACTTGGCCGCGCGGAAGATTGGCAACGGCGGATTCCGGTAATCGTAGATTTCGGGCTACGATGTTCCGCGGCGTGTTTGCAAGCCAATCGGTAATGCTGAACGTGCCGAACTCCGAGAAGTTTCCGTCGTCGAACCCGAGGATGAAGTGGGTCTCGCCCGGCCCGATCCCTTGCAATGCGTGTCCGTAGCCCTTCGGAAAGTACCACGTGTCGCCCGGTTCGAAAAAGTTTTCCTGTGTTTCACCGTTCGGTGAGACGATTGTTGTGCGCAATCGGCCTTTCAAGATGTACGCCCACTCCGCGGCAATTGCGTGCCAGTGAAGCTCGCGCAGTCCGCCGGGTTGTAATTTCATCGATACGGCGGCAATGCTTTTCGAGAGTGGAAAGTTGCTGACGTTTTGTTCGGTCGCCGCGCCGCCGGGCCCGTACCACGTCTGTTTGCTGCCGTAGAGATTGAACTTGAAGTTTGGGAGCGGCGCAAAGTGTGCCTCCGGCTCCTTCTGTGGAATCGGCTCCGGCACTGCCGCGCCGGCAGGTGCAGCGAGCGGACTACCGGGAATGAACGGCGCCGCCAGCAGGGGCGCTGCAGCAAGTACGGCGCGTCTGGTAAGGCCGAGCGATTTTTCTGACATAATTACTCCTGTGTATCGCCGGGACCGTCCGTCACGGCATGAACTGTTTGAGCGATGTGGCGACGACGATCAGTACGGCGGCGATCGCGTATACGCGTAAAAACCAGAGAAGAAGAACGACACGCGAACTAAGCTTGCGCCGCGCGATCGGGGCCTTATTCATGACGTTCCACTTCCGAAAAGTGTCGATGCCGCCGTGGTGATTCCATAGATCGCGCCCAAGAGCGATATCGCGACGATGATCGCGCAGCCGGCGATATTCGCAAGTCGCCCATTGTGAAGTCCGTCCATCACCGGTCGGTCGTTTACGAGTAAGAGTACGAAAAGCAACGCGGGAGCCATTAACAACGTCGCGAGCACATTGACGATCAGCGCAATCGAAAGAAGAGGGGCATGCGGGATGAGAACGACGAGCGCAGCAACGGCAACGGAACCCAAGATCGAAAAATAGAAGGCAGCGCCGTCCTTGAACGACGCGTTGAAGCTGTGCGCGCGGCTGAACACTTCCCCGACGCTGTATGCCGAGCTCGTGGAAATCGTGACCAGCGCAACTAGCCCTGCTTCAATCAAGCCGAGCGCGAACATCGCCGATCCCGCATTGCCGATGTACGGCCGTAATGCGCTCGCAAAGTCCGCTCCGCCGTTAAACGCCGAGACGTTAAGATGATGGGTGTAGAGCGGGACAGCGGCCAGTAGCGTAAATACCGCAACGATTGCCGCTATAGTGGCGCCGAGCGCTGTATCGAATCGCGCTTGCGGCAGATCGCTTTTCGTCAAGCCTTTGTCAACGACGGCGCTTTGCTGGAAGAAAATCATCCACGGTGTAACCGTTGCGCCGACGTTGGCGAGGATCAGCGTCCAAAAATGCGCGTCGGCACCTCCGGGAAGCGGTCCCCATACTGCGAGCGAGCGCGCCACGGCTCCCGCGTCCGGATGCGCGAATAGTGCAGCGGGAACGAACAAAACGTTCAGCAACGCAAGCGCGATAACGCAACGCTCCCACGTGAAGTACCGGCGGCCGAGTAACGTCACCGCTGCAACGAGCACCGCCGCGCATACGGCGATCGGTGCCGGAATGCCGAAGTATGCAGCCCCCGCACGTATCGCCACAAATTCCGTTATTAACGTGAGCATGTTCCCTATGGCGAGCTCGATTATCGAGAAATGGCCCCAAAACGCGCCGAACCGGTGGTAGATCAGCTCGGCGTGCCCGCGCTTTGTAGCGACTCCGATGCGCATCGTCATTTCTTGAACGATGTACGCCATAAGGAACGTCAAAACGATGAATGGCACGAAGAATCCGACGCCGTACGTCGCGCCTGTCGTGGCGTATGACAGCATGCTCGGCCCATCGTTCTCGGCGAGCATAACGAGAATTCCGGGTCCCGCAACGAGAAACAGCAGCCAGAATGGGCGCTTAGTGCGCCGCGCACTTACGATACGTGAATAAAAATCGCGCCGTACAAAATCCTCTGCGAGGTCCGAGTCCAGTACATCATTAAAAACCGTCATACGCTGCGTGTCGAACGGTATGCCGAGTTTCGTGGACCAGTCTTGGAAAATTGCTAGCCGGGTATGTGCTTTCATGAAGGGTGAGCCGGGGCGTCCAACGTTGTCAATTGGCACTTGACTGACACGGCAGAGCCGCCGCCTTACGATAGGTGCATCGGAGGCGAATATTGATGATGGATGCAACCGACAACGGGCTTGGCTACTCGATCGCGTCGTTTCCGCGAATCTTGGCAGTCGACGCTGAGCCGGACATGCGAACGATCCTCGAGCACGGCCTTGGAAGCCTTGGGTTCGAAGTCAAGGTCGTCACGAATGGGTTTGCTGCGGCCAGCGCCATTAAAGAGTGGTGTCCAGAAGGCATACTGTTGGATCGGCACCTGCCCGGCATAGATGCTGCAGCGCTCATCGCAAGTTTGCGCCGCGTAACCGATGTGCCGATCTTAGTCGTGTGCGGCGATTGTGAAACGAGGGACAAGCTTCTCGCGTTGTCGCTCGGGGCGGATGACATCATTGCGAAGCCGTTCGATATGGAGGAAGTCGCGGCGTTCATCCGCGCACGCCTGCGCCGTCCGCATATCGAAACGCGCGAAATCGTCAACTACGCCGATATCACCATCGACGTGAACCAGAGGAAAGTGGGCCGCGCCGGCAACCGAATCGAACTTTCCGGTAGGGAATTCGACTTGCTGCTGACTCTTGCGCGTCACCCGGAGAGCGTTTTTACGCGGGAGCAATTGCTGGATCGCGTGTGGGGAATCGATAGTGACGTAACACTCGCCACGGTGGAAACCTACATCTCCTACCTGCGATCAAAAATCGATACGGCCGATGGTCCGGACCTCATCCACACGATTCGCGGCGTTGGTTACACCATGCGCGCGGGACGAGGCTAGCGATGCCGTTTCATAATGAAGCCAACGTCTCTTCGATTTCCAGCGCCGCGTGCATAACCACGTCGAGCGCTTGCGGGCGCGCACATTTGTAGCATGCGCTCAAGTCGATGACGCCGGCGACTTCATGCTCGCCCGGTATGTAAATCGGTGCGGCGTTGCACACGAACCACGAAGCGCCTTCGCAAAAGTGCTCGGCAGACAGGAGCTGCATCGGACGTCGATCGACGATTGCAGTGCCGACGGCATTTGTTCCGAACGCCGGCTCGCTAAGATCGCACCCCTCCTCGATCCCGTGCTTTGAAAACTCACGCTTGTTGCCGAGATCGCCGACAGTTCTGAGGAGATTTCCCTCGGCATCCGCGAGAAAGATGACGTAGCCCGTTTCTGCAAATTCGCTAGCCAGATACGATGCGATCGAGTCCGCAGCGGTAAGCAGCTTCTCATTTGCCGCGCGACGTTCGGCGATATCACGGCAATACGGGGCTTGCTTTTTCTCCGAATCGACCTCTGATGTCAGGCAACGGCTCCACGAGTTGACGATGCGTCGCCGAAGCGACGACTCGCCCGCAGTCCCAGTATGGAGATACTGTTCTCGCAGGATGCAGAACGCGTGCGCAGCCTCCTCGATATTCGCGGGCGAGTTTATCATCGCAGCATACGGTGCGGCCGGCGTTGTCAGAGGCGTTTCGAGTTTTAGTTCGGGAAGCGCTAGGTTGAAGAGTGTCGCGCGCTGTTCGTGAGTCAACATCAATACTTCCGCGATGCGATCTAACAGTGCCGGAGACGTTCGCACCGTCGTATGCGATTCCAGCGTCGCATACCACACGCGGCTCACGCCGATGCACTCCGCCATCTCTTCTTGAGTCACCGGGCGGCCATATCGGGATGGCAGCCGCACACATGTGCCGAGCATCTTCGAATCGGGATCGATTCCGAGTCGAAGCTCTTTGAGGAACGCGCTCAGTTGCTCGGACTGTGACATGCTTCAATTCGCCTTGCGCAAACAATTAGTATAGCACCAAATCGTTCCGAAGAACTCGAACGAAAGCTTGGATATCCCGGGATTGCGAGCGGTCATCCGTCGCCCACGTTGCGGCGTACATGAGGTATAGTCGCACGATAGCAACGGAGGAACTCGCACTATGCGTTTTGCGTCTTTTTTGATGGCCGCAGCGTTTCTCGCCGCTAGCGGCACGGTAATGGCTCAGTCGATGAGCAGCGCCTCGCCAAAACCATCGCCCGCAATGCACTCGATGAAGAGTTCATCGATGAAGAATTCGACCATGAAAGGCGGGCACATGAAGTCGAAGAGCGGCCACATGATGGCGTCACCGAAACCTACCTCGCGTCCCTAACCCGTTATTATAGATCCTCGAGCATCAAAGTTCCGGAGGCGACGACTACCGTTGCGCCTCCGACTTTGATGCTCGTTTCATCCGGATTCGTTCGCACGCGAAGCAGGCTGCGCCGTCCCATTTTTACACCTTGTTCGCTCGTGAACGAGAGCGGAGTGTCACTCGGAAGTAGCCCGTTCCGCATCATGTACGCGGCGAGCGGTCCCGTTGCGCCACCGGTGGCGGGATCCTCGATGATGCCCGTTTGCGGCGCGAACATCCGCGCGTAAACGTCGAAGTTCGTACTCGAATTCGGATCCTTTCGTGCGAACACGAACGTGCCGATGGAATTCACGCTTCCAAGCGCCCGCGCCAAGCGTCCTTGCTGCAGTTGCGCACGATCGACGGCGTCGGGCGAACGCATACAGATAAAAAGCAGCGGGCTCCCGGCCGATGCGAAGCAAGGGACGATATCTGCGCGTACGTCGGACAGTTCGACGCCAAGAAGCTCGGCGCAAAACGCCGCATCCAGGGTTTCATAGAACGTCACCGAGGGCGTCGTCAGCCAAAACAACGGTCGTCCCGCTGAATCAGTGTCGCGTTCCAGCGCGACCGGTCCAACTTGCTCTTCAATCGTGAACGACTGGCCGGTATTGCCACGCGCAGCCAGAACCGAGGCCGCGCCGATCGTCGGGTGACCCGCAAACGGAAGTTCCCGGCGCGGCGTAAAGATGCGCGCCTTCGCCGCAGCGTTCGCATCGGCCGCCGGCAGCAGAAATACCGTTTCGGAAAGATTAAACTCGGCCGCGATCTTCTGCATCTGCGTGTCCGAAAGCCCGTTCGCTTCCGGGACGACAGCGAGCGGATTTCCTTCGAACGCCGTATCGGTAAACACGTCGAGGACGAGATATGGGTACGCGTGCGACATTACGGCGATATGGTAGCAGATGGAGACAATAGGTGCTCATCGGATCGCACGGCGCAAGGATGATGAGGGTTACAAGCGCAACGAGAGCGGCCGTGGAACTCGGCCGGAACTTCGAGCGCGAGATCCGCGAGCAACCCGATGTCTGGGAGCGGCTCGCACACTCCGACGCGGCCGCGCGTCTGGCGAGCGCAATCGACGGCGACGTGGTGCTGGTCGGAAGCGGGAGTTCACTTTTCGCCGGCCAGCTCGGCGCAATTGCTTTTCGCAGACGCGGAATCACCGCGCATGCCCTTGCCGCCACCGAAGCGCGCGGTGACAACCGCGCGTACCACCATCGCATCGTCATCGCGGTTTCGCAGAGCGGACGATCAACGGATGTGCTCGAAGCGCTCGATGCGTTGCAGCCGCGCTGCACGATCGCGTTGACGAATACCGCTGATTCGCCGCTCGGCGCCCGTGCCGATCTGACGCTCGACGTCGGTGCAGGTAGAGAAGTTGCAATTCCGGCGACAAAGAGCGTCTCGGCCACGATCGCAATCCTCCTCTCGGCAGCGACGCTGCTGGGCGGCGAGCGTTCGCGCGACGCGCAAACGCTCATCGATACGGCGCAGACGATTCGCGGGTGGCTGGATGATTCCGCCGCATACCAAGACGTGAAGGCGGCCGCCGAACAGATCGCCGCGCGCCGCGACGTCATGATTCTGGGCACGGACTACGGCGCTCCGATCGCCCGCGAAGCGGCGCTCAAATTCAAAGAAGCGACGTACTTGCACGCCGAGGGGTTCGATGCCGGCGAGTTTCGTCACGGAAGCGCCGCGATGGTGGATGCGACCGGTGTGATCATCGGAATCATGGACGACGATGCAATGCGAGTCGTTGCGCGTCCATTGCGCGAAATTGTGGCCACCGGCGCACTGCGCTACGCCATTGGAACGACGACGATCGACGGCGTCGAACGTCTGGGTCCGCTCGTTCCCGATCCGTTCAATACGCTCGCGTGGCTCGTCACCGTTCAACTGCTCGCGCTCTACACGGCTCGTGCACGCGGCATCGATAGCGATGCACCGCGTGGCTTAACGAAGGCGGTGGTTACGGAATGAATGGGCCGCGCCGCGCGCTCTCGCTATGGGATTTGATTTTCTACGGGATCGTATTGATTCAGCCTATCGCACCGGTTCCGCTCTACGGTGTCGCTCAGCAGCTCTCGAACGGTCATTTCGCGACGATCATTCTCATCGCGATGTTCGCGATGATGATCACCGCCGTGAGTTACGGCCGCATGGCGGCAATCTATCCGTCCGCCGGCTCCGCGTACACGTATGTCGGGCGCGGGTTGAACCTGCACGTGGGATTTCTCGTCGGGTGGGCGATGTTCATGGACTATTTGCTCCAGCCGCTCATCAATACCGTTTGGATCTCTGCTGCACTCCGCGCGCCGAACGTACACTACGTGCCGAAGCTGCCGTTCGAGGTATGGGCGCTGCTGCTCGCCGTGCTCTTCACAATTCTGAATCTGCGTGGCATCAAAACGTCGGCCGCCGCAAATCGCATCTTGCTGGCCGCAATGATCGTCGTGGTAGCCGTGTTCGTCGTGCTTGCCGTTCGCTTCTTAGTCGTAAGCGGGGGCGTTGCAAGCCTTTTCTCGACCAAGCCGTTCTACGATCCGCACGCTTTCAATTGGGGACGCATCTGGGGTGCAACGTCGTTTGCCGCTCTCACCTACATCGGCTTTGACGGCATCACAACGCTTGCCGAAGATGCGAAGAATCCCAAACGCAACATCTTGCTTGCGACCGTTCTGGTTTGCGCCTTTACCGGCGTCTTCGGCGGCTTTCTCGCGTATCTGGGTTCGCTCGTCTGGCCCAACTGGCATGCGTTCACGAATCTCGAGACGGCGTTTATGGACGTTGCAAGCCGCGTCGGCGGTCCATGGCTGTTCAACGGGATGGGCGCCATTTTGATCGTCGCCGCATTCGGCAGCGCGCTCACGGGCGGTCTCGGCGCGGCGAAATTGCTTTTCGGTATGGGACGCGATAACGTGTTGCCGCGGCGGGTCTTTGGTCACATCACCCGGGACGATACGCCCACGTACAATCTCCTGATCGTCGGCGTGCTAACGCTGCTCGGCGCGATGTTTTTGAACAAGTATGGGAACGCGTACGAGCACGCCGGCGAGATTCTTAACTTCGGTGCATTTCTCGCGTTTATGGGCGTGAATCTTGCGACACTGTGGCAGTTCACGTTTCGTCCGCAGCCGGGATACAAGCGAAACCTGTTGCTGGACACCGTGCTGCCGCTCGTGGGATTCATCTTTTGCGCCGCAATTTGGTGGAATTTGAATCCGCTCGCAAAGGTCGTTGGCGGCGTATGGCTCGCGATCGGTTTCTGCTACCTTGCGGTGGTGACGCGCGGTTTTCGTACTGCGCCGGTCACGCTCGACTTTCGTGAATCGCTTGGCGAACCGCGCACAACAGAGCCGAAGGACAACGTAACCTTAGAGAAAACTTAATCATGTAACGCGAGGTGACGCGCACCTTGCTAGCGTTCACGTGAGGCTCACGAAGCGCTCACGCCATAGCGAAGACTCCTGAACTGCGAATGAAGGGGGTTTTCGATGATGCGCAATCTATTAGCAATCCTCGCACTCAGCGGTTTCGTCGCGACATCGACCGGTATCGCATGGTCCGCGGGTGGTGTTACGGGTACCATTCGCGGCGCAGTCGTCGACGCTGCATCAAGCGCGCCTATAGCGGGAGCTTCGGTCCAGGTCGTCGCCGGATCCGGAAGCCACCGCACGACGACCGATTCCCGCGGGGTCTTCACGTTTCTCGATCTGCCGCCGGACACGTACACGGTGCGAGTTTCCGCAAAGAACTATGACGATGCGGCAATTGCGGGAATCACCGTCTTCGGTGACCAGACGCAGAACGTCGGATCGATCAAGCTTAATAAAGGCATGAAAACGATTGCGTCCGTGAAGACGCGCAACACGAATTCCGCGTTTCAGCCGAATCAAACGATCGACGCCACGACGTTCCAAGGGCAGCGCATCGATCAAGCCTTAGGCGAGCGCGGGTCGACGAATTTCAATCAATTAGTGCTCTCGGCTCCCGGCGTGATTCAAAATACCAACTACGTTGCGGGACCCGGAAATAGCAGCAATGCGTTCACGATTCGCGGATCCGCCAGCGTGGAAATCGGATACCAGTTCGACGGCGTCGATTATCGCGGCTCGTTCTTCGATGAGAATCCGAGTCAAGGTTATCTCAATGGCGTCGGCGGAGGGGCCGGCTCGTTGCAAGTCGTCAGCGGCGCTGGTGACGCGACGCAGGGCGGCATCGGTGCAGGCGTCGTCAACATCGTTCCCGGCCGTGGAACGCATCCGGGCAACGGCTTTATCAGCTTTGACGTTGGCGGTCCATGGTATTACCACTCGATGGCCGGACAGTATGGCTATGCGACACCGGACAACAAGTTCTCCGATTTCGTCTCGTTCCGCTCCACGCGCGCGTCACCGCAGTATGCGCCTTACGGCGTCGACGTCTCCGATATCGGTCAATACTACGGCACGTCCTTCAACTACGACGATGACGTGCTCAACAATTTCTACTACCGCTTCGGAAAAAACAATTCGCAGCAGATTCAGGTGCTGACGGATTGGCTCGATCATCGCGCGTGGGCAAACGCGGGTGGACTAGCGTACGCGAATTACTACCCGTACGATCCGTTCTCACAAGCAAACTTCACGAACGATTACTCCGGTTTTCCGATGTGGCCCAGCACCTCGAACGATCCGACCGGCGAAGGCTGGTATCAGTCGGTGATTCCGTACGCCTCGCACGTGCCGCGATGCAACACGTTTCCGTGCGCCAATCCGCCGCGGCCGACGACGGCCGAAGACTACGTCTTTGGTCCAACGAATCTGCTCAAGATCGGCTACACGCGCCCACTTGGAAACGCGACCTCGCTCAATTCGTTCTTTTACAACTGGGGCGGTCTCGTCGCAAACAACGTCACGGGCTCGTCGTCCGATCTCACGCTCGGTTCTTATCTGCCGGGCTACAACGAAGCCGGAGGACGAAAAGTCGGCTTTCAAGCCCAAGCGACGACGATCGCGAGCGATAAACACACGCTCACCCTCGTCGGCAAGTTTGAGAACGGATTCCCGTACTGGAATCAACAGAACTACGGGAACACGTGGCAAGGATTTCTCGGCGGCCGCGGTATGGACCAAGCCGTTAGTATCACACCGTGCAGCGTAACCGTTACGTCGAGTTGTTACTCGCCGACCGGTGCACGCGTGGAAGACTGGTTCTTGCCGCCAAATCTCGGAATGCCGGTAAACAATATTGCGGGCAGCGCGAACTACAATCCGTGTATTGGGCCGGCGCTCGATAACGGATACACGGCAAATCAGCCGACAGCGCAAGGCTGCTACCTGTACAGCTACATGCTCGCGCACGGATTGTGGAAAGGCCAACTGCCCACGATTCCCTCGACCGGTTTCGACTACATGGGCGCAGACTTTCAACAGTTCGGAATCGGTCTGCGCGATCAATGGACGCCGAACAATCGCGTCACCGTGGATTATGGTGTACGTCTCGACGGTCAAAATTTAAAGTGGGCCGGAAATACCGCGCTCAACAAAGACTTGAACAATACCGCGGATATCGGAACGGGATACGCAACCCTCTCGAACAGCTATCTCTATCCGCGCATCGTGCAGCCGCGCATGTCCGTCAGCTATACCGTTACGCCGCGCGACAGCGTGCGCTTCTCGTACGGACGCTCTGCGAGTTTCTTCTTCGGACAAACGGCCGGCACGCCGACGAATATTTCCGGCGTTGATCCGATCCTGTGGGATATCCCGGCGAAAGATGCCGCCTCGCCGTCGTTCAATTCAGTGACGGGCCAAGGTCCCGCGTGCGGCAGTGGCTGGCATCCGGCGGGAGCCGGCGCTAACGGCAATTACGTTCCGAATCCAAACGTCTATTGGTCGGGCGCCGGAACCGTGGGAACCGTCGGCAACTACTTCCAGTGTTCGAACTACGCGCAGTCGGTGTATTGGGCATTCGATCAGGCGTATGCGGCGCCCGATATCGGTGGACAAACGGTCGCGACGTACAGCAACTACGACGTTGCGTGGAGCCATTTGTTCGGCAACGGTTGGGGAGCAAAACTCACCGGGTATTTCCGCCGGGGATATGACACATATCAAACGGTGCTGCTCAATGCGGGGCCGCCGGATCCCGTTACCGGGCAGCAGACCGCGGGTTCTTTCCAAGAACGTCAAGTCGGAACGACAAAAACGTACGGTCTCGAATTCATGTTGACGACGCCGGACCGGCCGTTCGGATGGAGCGGATTCCTCACCGTCAACTACGTCAACGCGCTCACGACGACGCCGCCCGTTTCAAACTCCGACAGCATTCCGGCGGTCGCGCAATATCTGTATCAAACCGGTGCGCTCTTTCACGCATCGTATCTCCCGCCGCTCTCCGCCGTTGCGGGCATCCAGTACTCCACGCGAAGCGGCTTCACGATCAATCCGATCTTCACGGCGAACGAGGGTATTCCGTTCGGTGTCGGTACGACGTCGTACGGCTTCATCAACGGTCAACTGTTCCAGGTTCCTACAGGAAACATCGGCGCCGGTTTACCATACGCCGGACCGGGCCAACCGTTGCAATCGTACAATGCCGAGTGTTATTACGATCCGGCGTTCCCCGGAAAGTATCAACAGCCGAAGTATTTCGCGTGTCGCGGCGATCAAGAGTCTATCCTTGCGGGACAGACGCTGACGCGTCCGAGGCTCTATGCGGATCTGAATTTACAGTACACGCATAACAACATCACGTACGGCGTGTATGTAACAAACGTATTCGATAACTATCGCAGCCAGCCGGGCGTGAATCAGGCCTGGCAGCCGGTTGCGACCGGTGTCGGCGGAGCGCAGACGGGGCAATTCGCGGGTGCGTATCCGTACGTGATGCAGAACGGACAACTCGTCCCCAACCCGCTTTATCAAGCCGGCGGCCGCAATTATCCGGCGTTCAATCAATCTTGGCTTCCATTCCCCGAACTGTACGTACCCGGCCGGCAGATTCGCGCGTACGTGCAAATCGGTCTCGGAAAACCGTAGGAGAAGATGAAGATTCAACCTATGCGCGAGGCGCTCTCAGTTTTCGCCTTAGTGGCTCTTGCCGCATGCGGCGGAGCGGCGACTAGCGGACCGGCGATCTCAAGCGTCAATCCGACGAGTCCGACTTATTCTTCGCTTCAGTTTGCTGTTGGAACGGCGAACATTTACGGTAACGCGCAGATTGGGTTGAACGTCGTTTCGACGTTCCGTCAAAACGACGGCACCAGCGCAACCGGTGTGACGACGCCGCAGATCAAAGGCCCATTCACGTTTGCTCCCGGGACGTCGCCCGAACCGGGAGGCGGTCCGGATCCTTACAGCACGGTACTCAACGGTGGTCCGAGTTTCACGGAGATGACGGCACAAAACGGTGTTACCGGCACGCCGCAAACCGTTGCGCCGGGTACGCCGAATTGTGATGGCGCCGGCCCGTTTCCGCCGAGTGCGAACGGCACGTTTGTGACGTGTCCGTCGGGCTTAGCGCCGAACACGACGACGTTCGGTGAAAGCGGCGGCGTCTTCGCGATGGGTCTTGCACCGTACAATCATGTTGCATCAACCGGACAAGCATATAGCTATCAACCGTATGCGCAGCCGTTTTACGGCGCCCAAGATACGACGAGCGCGTTCATGTTTATCCCGTGGGGCGGTCCGCCGGCGTTCGATCCGAACGGAACCAAACTTGGCGAACGCGACGGTGCAGGTTCGATCAACGGTGTCGACTCGTTCGGCGATCCGTACTTCCTTGGCGTCGGTGAAGGCATCACCGTCTTCGATAACGTTGTGCCGTCGACGGGAACGTACACGTTGAACGTTGCGGTTTCCAGCGTGGGCAACGGGGGCGCCGTGTCGACATCCACCGTGACAAAGACGGCGCAATTGAACGCGCGAACGCGGTTGCCGACGCTCACTGCACCGGTGCTGACCTTCGACGGTAATGGCGGGGCATCGTTCACCGCTTCGCTGCCGGCGGGCGTAACGGAAGCGTACGTGCAGATCGTCGATTATGGACCGGGCGGAGGCCCGAAGGACGGCGCGGCTACGACACCGGTGAACTGTCAGGGTGCACGCGGTACGAAATTCGCGCCGGTATATTACACGATTCACATTACGAGCGCAGCCTCCGCAGTGTACAACCTTCCGTCGAATATCGGACCAAATCTCGCAACGACGGGAGGTCCGTCGAACATACAAGCCAGTCCATCGATTTGTACTGCCGCGCAGAACAACACCGCGACGAGCGGAAGCGCGACGGCTGCAGACGACGTCGTGGTGCAGATGATCGGCTTCGATTATCCCATTTATCAAGCGGCGCTGGGGTTAACGCAATCCTCGACGCCGCAGAACCCCACGATCGCGAGCGCATCCGGTCAAGCTGATATAACGATCTCCCAAGCATTAGAGCAAGACAACAATGGCGCAACACAAACTCCGCTCCGTCGCATTCGCCGCTAGTCTCTTGCTCGCGCCCGTCATGGTGCGCGTCGACAGTAACCCCGCGCATGCAATTCAGACCGTGCGCACGCAGCGCGCGCTCGGGAGTGCGGTCGACTCGGATGAGCGCGGAAAGATTCCGATGCTCTATGCGCCCAGGCGCGTGCAGCAGATGCTCGCATCGGGACTCGGTACGATCACGTACCGCCTCTACACCGAATTGTCGATTCAGGATTGGCACTGGAATCCGAACGGCTCGTTCAGCGATGCCGCGCGTCAGCAAGGGTATTGGACGAGCAGCGCGCAGCCGGGAGCTGCTATTGTCGATTCGTTCGGGTATACGTTGCCGCATCGCGGCAGCACCCGCGATCAAGGTGACGACGACGGGTACTCGCGCATCGATGACGGCGATCCCTCGACGTATTGGAAGAGCAATCCGTACCTTGCGAGCCGCCCACAGTGGATCGTCGTCGATCTGGGAAAGACGCTGCCGGTCGACGCAGTGCGCATCGCATGGATGAATCCGTATGCCACCCACTATCGCGTGGAGTACTGGCGCGGTGAAGGCGACGCGATTCTCGATCAAGGGAACGGATCGTGGGTTGGATTCCAAAGCGGAGACGTGAACAACGCGTCCGCGGACGCTCGAGTCGTGCGCGTCTCAACCGCGCCCGAGCAAATTCGCTGGCTGCGTGTGTGGATGACGGCGTCGTCAAATACGTGCGATACGCACGGTGACTCGGACAAGCGCAACTGCGTCGGATACGCGATCCAAGATATCGCCGTCGGCACGAGCGACGGCGGCACATTCCGCGATCTCGTGAATCGCTCGACCTGCGGCGGCAATCCTGACGCCGACAAACCGTGCCAAAATCGCCAGACGACGATCTGGACGTCGTCAACCGATCCATGGCACAGTCAATCCGATCGCGTCAAAGGCACGCAAGATCAGCCGGGGTTGGATATCGTATCGACGAGCGGGATCACGCGCGGGCTGCCCATGATCTATGCCGTTCCGGTGTTTTACAGCACGCCTGAGAACGCGGCCAACGAGCTGCGGTATCTCGAAGCGCGGCATTATCCGATCGCGTACGTCGAGATGGGAGAAGAGGTCGACGGCCAGTACGCGCTGCCCGAAGACTACGCCGATCTGTACCTGCAGTTCGCCACAGCGCTGCACCGCGTCGATCCGCGCGTGAAACTCGGCGGTCCGATCTTCGAAGGATTCAACACGAATCTGACTGCATGGCGCGACGAGCAAGGCCGCACGTCGTGGTTCGGACGCTTTATCTCGTATTTACGCGAACGAGGACGCTTGAACGATCTCGCTTTCATGTCGTTCGAACACTATCCATTCCATGCGTGTGACGAAGGCGATCAATTGCAAGACGATCTCTTGCGCGAACCGTCACTGGTGCGCGGGATGGTCAATATCTGGCACGCCGAAGGCCTCCCGAAATATACACCGATCCTCATTACCGAATCGAATTTTGCGGCAGACGGCGGTTCTCAACCGCAACGTATCGCCGGTTCACTGTGGCTTGCCGATTACATGGGCACGGCGCTCTCTAGCGGCATTCAATACGCGACGTACTATCAATATGAGGCGGAACCGCTGCGGTACAATCGGCACTGCGACCGCTACGGCTCATATGGATTGTTTTTGACGGACGAGGACTTCACGATCCGCGCGCATGGTGCGTCGTTCTACGCCGCGCAGATGTTAACGCGCGAATGGCTCGCACCCGGCGATGCTCCGCAAACGATCTATCCGGTGTCAACGAGCCTTGGTAACTCGCGCGCATCGGTTACCGCTTATGCTGCAAAACGTCCGGACGGAACATGGTCGGTGTTACTGGTGAACAAAGACTTCGTCGATCGCCCGGTTCAGGTGATGATCGGTTCGAAGCCGCGAAGCCCGCGCAACATGGCGACGTTCGGGCCGAAGCAATACCTGTGGTCGTCACTCTCGGCGAGCGAGATGCCGCACCCCGACACCGGCATCTCGCGCGTGGACCCTGCGGGTGCGACGATTGCGCTTCCCGCGCGATCGCTCACCGTGCTCCAGTTTTAGGTCGAAAGCAGGCGATTGAAGAAGCTGCGGTAGCGTTGTAGCGCAACCCGTAACGCTTCAGTATCTGCGGTGCCTCCGCTGTTCCATTGCGTTTCAAGACCTTCGCGTTCGCGCCGGAACGTCTCCGTTAATTCATCGACGAGCGTGCGCACGAGATTCTGCGCATCTTGCACCGCGCGGCGCGGATCGTCGACGAACTCCGCTTGGACGTCGTTCCACCGGCTGCGCAAATCGTTCATACGGTCGTCTGGAAGAAATCCCGTATCCTGATCGACGGCCCTGTCGCGCCCGATCTCTCCGCGTTCAACGCGCGAGTCGGCGGTGGCGCGATCGTTCATCGCCATATCGGTGCGGTTTTCAGTGGCGGTCATTTCGTTGGGGCGTTCGTTCATGATGTACCTTTCGTGCTACTTCACAAGGTCGTCGAAGAGCGAGCGGTAATGCACCATCGCTTGACGCAGATCTTCGGTCGTGACTTCGCCGGTTTCGCTGCGCTGCGTGATATCATGCGCTGTTCGGAAGTTTTGGAGAACGTTGGGGTGATCGGGTGACAGGTCGGCTACGGTTTGATCGTAGTTGTCGACGGTGTATCCCCGGTCGCGCATGACGTTCGCGATGAGTTTGTCCGCTTTGACCAGTGCGACTTTTGGTTCGTCGACGAAGCGCGTCTGAACCGTGCGCCATTCCTCGGTGTAGCGCGTCTTGGCACCTGCGGGAAGTTCTTCGATGTGCATGCGTTTGACGCGCTCTTGACGCTGCGCGAGGTCACGTTCGGCTTCGCTGCGGCTGCCGCCCGATTCGCGCACGGCGCGTTCATATTCAGGACCAAACCGGTCTTGCAAAGACTTGGAGCGGTTGCGCCGCGCAAGCGCCACCGCTCCGATAATGATCAGCAGTATGACGATTACTGCTATGACGTACGTGACGGCCGGGCTGGTTGTTGCTGGCATAACTCTCTCCATTCGGAATGAGGTATGCCAGTGTTACCCCGACAGTCAGGGGCCTTAGTCGTCTTGCGTAACCTCGATCTTGGCCCGCTCTTGCAACTCATGCACGACTGCGGAGTCGGCAAGCGTTGTCGTGTCACCGAGCGTACGTCCCTCCGCAATGTCGCGGAGCAAGCGGCGCATGATCTTTCCACTGCGCGTCTTTGGCAGTTCTTGCGTAAACGTGATGTACTTCGGACGTGTGAACTTTCCGAGTTTCTCTCCGACGTGATCGCGTAATTCGTCCGCCAACTCTTCGGTGCCGGTATTACCGGCTTTGAGCGAGACGAACGCGTACACCGCTTGGCCGGTCATCTCGTCGAGTTTTCCGCACACCGCGGCTTCGGCGACCTTCGGGTGATCGACGAGCGCGCTTTCGATTTCCGCCGAGGAAATACGGTGGCCGCTCACGTTCATTACGTCGTCGATGCGGCCCATGAACCAGAAGTTACCTTCTTTATCACGACGGCAGCCGTCGCCGGCGAGGAACTTTCCGGGGAACTTCGACCAATACGTGTCGATGAAGCGCTGATCATCGCCCCAAATACCGCGCGTCATACTGGGCCACGGTCGCGTGATTACGGCGTATCCGCCGCCGCCGAGCGGAACGGACTCGCCCTTGTCGTCGACGACGTCCGCGGCAATGCCCGGAAGCGGACGCGTAGCGGAACCGGGAATCAATGTCGTGACACCGGGAAGCGGCGAGATCATGATGGCACCCGTTTCAGTCATCCACCACGTGTCGACGACCGGCGCTCGATTGCCGCCGATCCATTCGCGATACCACATCCACGCTTCGGGATTGATCGGTTCACCAACGGAGCCCAGCAGGCGCAGCGTCGAGAGATCGTGCTTCTGCGGATACTGCGTGCCCCATTTCATAAACGTGCGAATCGCCGTCGGCGCCGTGTAGAGAATCGTTACTTTGTAACGCTCGACGATCTCCCACAAACGATCCTTATCGGGGAAATCCGGCGTGCCTTCGTACATGACGCTCGTCGCACCATTGGCGAGCGGTCCGTACACGATATATGAATGTCCGGTCACCCATCCGACGTCGGCCGCGCACCAATACACGTCGGTATCTTCTTTTACATCGAAGACGAGTTTATGCGTCGCCGCGGCTTGCGTGAGATAGCCGCCGGTCGTGTGTTTGATGCCCTTCGGCTTCGCCGTCGTACCGCTCGTATACAGCAGGAACAGCAAGTCTTCGGCATTCATGGGTTCCGGCTCGCACGTCGAAGGTTGGTTCGCGACAACCTCGCTCCACCAATGATCGCGCGCTTCATGCACGAAAACGTCATCACCGACGCGCTGTGCAACGATGCAGTGCTTGATCGACGGCGTACTCTCCATCGCAATGTCGCAATTGCGCTTGAGCGGAACTTTGTTGCCGCGACGCCAGCCGTAATCGGCGGTGATGAGCGCAACGCACTGCGCGTCGTTGACGCGATCGACGATCGAATCCGGCGAGAATCCGCCAAAGATGACGGAATGTGGAGCACCGATGCGCGCGCACGCAAGCATGGCGATCGGAAGCTCGGGAATCATCGGCATGTAGATCGCGACGCGATCGCCTTTTTTGATGCCGAGTTTGCGTAAACCGTTCGCAAATTGACAGACGCGCTCGAGTAATTCCGCGTAGGTGATCGTCCAACGGTCTCCCGGTTCGCCTTCGTAATAGTAGGCGATTTTATCACCCTTGCCGGCGCGCACGTGACGATCCAAACAATTGACGGAGACGTTCAATTCGCCGTCATGGAACCACCGCGCAAACGGTTCGTTCCATTCGAGGATCTGCGTGAACGGCTTACTCCATTCCAGTTTTCGCGCCCACTCCGCCCAAAACGCCAAATAATCTGCCTCAGCCTCTTCGTAGATGCCGGGTTTTGCGTTGGCTTGCGCCGTGAATTCAGGTGGAGGCGGGAAGCGGCGGCTCTCGTCGGAGAGCGCTTCAATCGTCTGCGAAGTTTGCGTGCTCATGGCCGACGTTTCACCGGGGACGCCGCGGATTGCCTGCCGAAAACGTCGCAGATGCTGGCTGCCCTCGTTCTTGCGGTGATCACTGGTACCGGTCTCCAGACAATCCATTTCAACGCCCCGACGCCCGACTTCACGATTCCGACGGCAAAGGGCAGTGAGAAGCTTTCCGATTTGCGCGGCAAGCCGGTCGTTTTGAACTTTTGGGCGTCATGGTGTCATCCGTGCACCGATGAATTGAAAGACTTCGTCCGCGCGCGCAGCACGTACGGGGACAAGATCGACGTCATCACGATCTCATCGGAACCACACGACGTAGCCGCGAGCTATCTCCGGCTCTGGAACATCGAACTGCCGCTCGTCGAAGATCTCGATTCAAAGATTTCGACCGCCTACTCGGTTCCTCCGATTCCGGTGACGATCGTTCTGGATCGCAGCGGCCTCGTAACGCACGTCTCCGTGGGCGAGCTCGATTGGACCGAGCTCCACCAGGCGATAGACCAAGTCTTAGCACCGCAAAATGTTGGCAGTCCCAGTGGCGGAGTGCTAAGATAGGAGGCTATGAGGGGCGAAGGCGGACTCGACAAACGCAAAGCGTACATCCTGGCGACGGTCGTCTACGAATATATAGCGACCGCTGAACCCGTCGGTTCGAACACCCTCACCCAGAAGTACAACCTCGGGGTGAGTTCAGCGACGGTACGCAACGAGATGGCCGAACTGGAAGCGGGCGGCTACCTGGTTCAGCCGCACACGTCCGCCGGGCGCATTCCGTCTGATAGCGGCTACCGCACCTACGTCGATGAGCTGATGCAGCCGGAGCACCTCGGGGTGGACGATCGCCGGCGCATTCGCGACGATCTTCGCGAAGCCAGCCGCGAACTGGACGAGATCATCGAACAGGCGAGTCGCTTGCTCGGCCGTTTATCGAACAATCTCGCGTTCATCACGAAGCCGCAGCTCGATACGCAGAGCTTCAAGCACATTCAATTGATTTGGCTCTCGCCACACACCGGCGTCGCGATCGTCGTTACGTCGCTTGGCGTTGCAGCGCAGACACTCTTTGAGCTCTCGACAGGCGTCGATGCGGATTCGCTGACGCGTCTTTCCAACGCGCTCAATTCGCGGCTGAGCAACCGCCTGTTGCGCGAGATCACCGACGGCGACGTCGCGGCAACCGTTGCGGAACTCGGACTCACGGATGATTTGCGCGGTGCCGTCGTTGCGGCACTACACAGCGCGCGCTCGAACGAGACACCGGGCGTTGCAGCCGCGGGTGCGCAGAATTTGCTGGATCAACCGGAGTTTCACGATCTGCGCAAGGTTCGTTCCATCTTACGCATGGTTGAAGAGCAAAAGACGCTCTATGATCTCGTCGCCGATGCAATCGGCAGCGATTCGCCCAGCGTCAAGATCGGCGCGGAGCTCGGCCTCGACGAAATGTCGGATCTCTCCGTCGTGACCGTGCCCTATCGTTTCGGTGAATCGGCGATTGGGATGCTTTCTATTCTCGGTCCGCGGCGCATGCCGTATGCCAGGTTACTCGCGCTTGCGTCCGGAACTGCCGAGACGCTCTCCGAGCGCCTCTCCGACCGCCTCTCAGACGCTAAATAAGGTCCAGCTCCCATAGCCATGCCCACCAAGGATTACTACGAAGTCCTCGGCGTTACACGCAGTGCCTCGCCGGATGAAATAAAACGTGCGTATCGCACGCTCGCGCGCACGCACCATCCCGATGTTGCACAAGATAAAGCGCAAGCCGAACACCGCTTCAAAGAAATCAACGAAGCGTACGAAGTGCTTTCCGATCCGCAGAAGCGCGCGCAGTACGATCGTTTCGGCACGGTTTCGGCACCGCAAGGCGGCGGAGATTTCGGATTCGGCGGCTTCGGTCCCCAGGGATTCGGCGACATCTTCGACATGTTCTTCGGCGACATGCGCACGGCCGGCGCGCAGCAGCGTCGCAGCGGGCCGCAGCGCGGTTCCGATCTTCGCTACGATCTCGAGATCACGCTCGACGAAGCGTTCACCGGAACGACGAAAGAGATTCAGTTCTCGCATCTCGCGCAGTGCGAAACGTGCAAAGGCTCCGGCGCGGAGCCCGGATCGCTCATTGTTGCATGCGATCGCTGCGCGGGATCCGGCGTGCAACGCACCGTGCGTCAAACGCCCCTCGGTCAATTCGTCACGCAGACGACGTGCACGAAGTGCGGTGGCGAAGGCACGGTCATCGCGCATCCGTGTGCGACCTGTCACGGACGCGGCCGTCATGAAGTCGAACGCAAACTGACGGTCAAAGTGCCGGCCGGCGTTGACGACGGTTCGCGCATTCGCATTGCGGGCAACGGGGAAGCCGGTATTCGCGGCGGTCCTGCCGGCGATCTCTACGTCTATTTGAGCATCGCGCCGCATCCGTTCTTCAAACGCGACGGCCTCGACACATACGTAGATATTCCGGTGAGTTTTCCGCAAGCAACGCTCGGTGCATCGATCGAGATTCCGTCGTTGGAAGGTCAGTTGCCGCTCACGATTCCAGCCGGTACGCAAACGGGAACGACGCTTCGTCTTCGTGGACGCGGTATGCCCAGCGTTCGCGGTTCGCAGCGCGGCGATCATCACGTCACGGTTCACGTCGTGATTCCGACGAAGCTGAACAAACGCCAGCGGGAACTGCTCGAAGAGTACGGTCGCGCCGGTGGCGATACGGTCGAAGAGAGAAGTTTCTTCGATCGCGTCAAAGACGCGTTCAAACCGGATTAGCGCGTGTCTGCGCGCCGCTTCTTCGTCGAAGATTCGCACGCGCCCGGCGAACGTGTCGTAATCGCCGATGCGGATGCGCACAAGATTCGCGACGTTTTGCGTCTGCGCGCGGGCGATACGATCGAAATCGTCGATTCGTCGGGTACGCTATTCGACGCAACGCTCGAGAGTGTCGACGGCGGCGTGCGCGCGGAGTTGCGTGCGACGATCGACGGAATCGAAGATGCGCGCGTCGAGATCGACGTGGCCCAAGGGATCCCGAAGGGTCAGAAGATGGACTTCGTCGTCGAGAAACTCTCCGAGCTCGGCGTTGCCTCAATCTTGCCGCTCGCTTCAGAGCGCGCGGTGGTGCGCGACCCCGGTGACGGAAAACTCGAACGGTGGCGGCGCCTCGCGAAAACCGCGGCGCAGCAAAGCGGACGCCGCTCGATTCTCGCCGTCGGCGAACCCGTCAGCTTCGATGATTTGCTCGCCCGCTTCGCCGGCTACGACGTGGTGCTATTTCCGTGGGAAGTCGCAACGGATGACCGGAAGCTGCGCGAAACGCTGCCAACGCTAGTTGCCGGTGCCCGCCGCGTGCTTGTCGTCATCGGGCCGGAGGGGGGATTCTCACACGCCGAGGCCGAGCGGGCGCGCGATGCCGGTGCGCACGTGATTTCACTCGGGAGACGCATACTGCGGACGGAAACCGCGGCGCTCGTGCTCGTTGCACTACTGCAGTATCTTACCGAGTAGGCGTCGTATATCGAGCGGTTGATCATGGGTAATTTTCCGTTTTCCATCGTTATTCCGACGTACAACGAAGCCGGCGGCATCGAGCGGCTTCTGCGCGCGGTCAATGAAGTGTTCAAGGCGAACGATCTCGATGGCGAACTCATCGTCGTCGACGACAACTCGCCGGACGGCACCGGCGCGATCGTCGACCGGCTCGCTTCGGAATTACCCGTACGTTGTCTGCATCGCCCGGGCAAACTCGGACTGTCGAGCGGTGTCATCGACGGCTGGAAGTATGCGCGCCCGGAATCGGTTGCGCTCGGCGCGATGGATGCCGATTTCAGCCACGACATCAACATTCTGCCGAAGATGGTTGCGGCGCTCGCGTCGGGCCAATACGGTCTTGCAATCGGAAGCCGTTACGTCAAAGGCGGCGGCATCACGAACTGGCCTGCGAAGCGGATTATCACCTCGAAGGTTGCGTGCTGGCTCGCGCGTCCGCTTACGAACGTCAAAGATATTACGAGCGGTTATTTCTTAGTGAAGCGCGAGGCGCTCGAGGGCGTGCAGCTCGATCCGATCGGATTCAAGATCGGATTGGAAGTGGTCGCGAAGGCGCATTACGGACGCGCGATCGAGATTCCGTACGTGTTTACCGACCGCATCGTCGGCGAATCGAAGCTCAACCAAAAAGAAGTGTTCAATTATCTCAAACAGCTGCGCAAGTTGTATACGGCGCGGCTGTTTCCGGGAAAGGCGTAGTTCACATGCCCATGCCCGATTGGCTGCGCAGCCGCCGCGGCAAGGCCGCCGATACGCGCGACGCAGCGCTGTGGAGCAAATGCCCCGTCTGCGGAGAGGTTTTGTATCGTCGCGATCTCGCGGCGAATCTCTACGTGTGCACGAAGTGCTCGTACCATTTCCGCATGAATGCCTACGATCGCATCACCACGTTGATCGACGGCGACTTCACCGAGATCGGTGCGCAAGTGCAGCCCGGCGATCCGCTCCAGTGGGCCGATAAAAAAACGTATCCGGTGAAGATCGCGGGCGACAAAGAGAAGAGCGGTCTAAGTGAAGGCGTCGTCTGCGGCGTCGGAACGATGGACGGATTCGAAATTGCCCTGGGCGTGATGGACTTTCATTTCCGCGGCGGCACGATGGGAACGGTCGTCGGCGAGCGCATCACGATGCTCTTGGAAGAAGCACTCCGGCGCCGCATTCCGTGCATCATCTTTACGGCATCCGGCGGTGCACGCATGGAAGAAGGCATGTTTGCGCTCATGCAGATGGCCAAGACGACCGCCGCGGTGCAGCGCTTCATGGAAGACGGTAACTTTTTCGTGACCGTGTTGACGGACCCCACGACGGGTGGCGTGTCCGCATCGTTCGCGTTTGAATCGGATGTCGTGGTTGCCGAACCGAAAGCGATGATCGGCTTTGCGGGGCGCCGCGTGATCGAGCAAACGATCCGCCAAAAACTCCCCGATCAGTTCCAAACCGCGGAATTCTTGCTGGAGAAGGGCGCGATCGACATGGTCGTCGAGCGTCACGATCTCAAAGACGCGCTCGTGCGATTGCTGCAGTACGCAACGCTCAAGAGGGTGCCGGCGTGAATAATCTGATCGTCGAACGCGAGAAGGGACTGCTCGAGCTCGAGCAGCGCATCGCAGACCTGCGCAGCGCGAACATGAGTCAACCGGTCGACATGTCGGCCGAAATTGCTGCGCTCGAGAAAAAATACGAAGAACTACAGCGCGAGATCTTCGGCAACCTCACGCCGTGGCAAAAAGTCCACATGGCGCGTCATCCGAGCCGTCCCACCTCACTGGATTATATTTCGCAGCTCGATCGTTTCGACGAACTGCACGGCGATCGCATGTTCCGCGACGATCCGGCGATCGTTGCGGGATTTGCGCTGCTTCGCGGCCGTCCGATCATGGTGATGGGACAGCAACGCGGACGCGATACTAAAGAAAATCTACGCCGCAACTTCGGCATGGTGACGCCCGAAGGCTATCGCAAGGTGCAGCGCTTAGCGCACACGGCCTCGCGCTTGAACGTGCCGATCGTCACGTTCATCGATACAAAAGGTGCCGATCCCGGCATCACGTCGGAAGAGCACGCGCAATCAGAAGCGATCGCGATGTGTCTCTATGAATTTACCGAGGCCCGCGTGCCGATCGTTGCGACGATCATCGGCGAAGGCGGTTCGGGCGGCGCGCTTGCTCTCGGAATCGCCGACCATGTCATCATGCTGGAGCATTCGGTGTACAGCGTCGCCTCGCCGGAAGGCTGCGCGGCGATCCTGTGGGGCGATGCGACAAAAGCGGAAGAAGCCGCGGCGCGGTTGAAGCTAACGGCTGCGGATCTGCGAGCATTCGGCATCATCGACGAGATCGTGCCCGAGCCGCTCGGAGGGGCGCACCGCGAACCGTCATCGGTCGTCTCGTCGGTTCTCGGATCGGTATCTACGTCTTTGCAGCGCCTCGGGCTGCTTTCGCCCGACGCACTGCGTGAGGCACGCTATCAGAAGTATCGTCAGATAGGCGCATGGGAAACGGAGCGCCGCGAGGTAATCGGGACAAGCCGGTGAAGCGACCGACGCGCGCACCGCTCGTTTTTCGTCTCCTCGGCCGCGTGAGCGCCACCCTCGTCGCGCTTGTGATCTTTGGACTCGTCGGCGTGCAATTCGCGCGCGTGATCCATCAAAATATCGCGCTCGCCCAGGATCTCTCATCGACGCAGGACGACATCAACTCGTATCAGACTCGCAAGCAGTGGCAACTGCGCGAACTGCGGCGCCTCGAAGACCCCGAGGGCGCCGTTCCCGACATTCACGATCGCTTGCGCCTCGTGCGTCGCAATGAAGCGATCATCTTTGTAAGCCCCGCACCCTCTTCGGCTCCGTGAGCGATCGCGTCTTCGGTCTCGTCATCAATGTCAACGCCTACGGCGCAACGGTACGCCTGGAAAACGGCGAACTCGCGAGTGCGCCTGCCGGTGACGTAGAAGCGCACCGCACGCAGTACGAGCGCAGCATCTCGGGCCGCAAATCGATCCCCTTCGTGAAACATCCCGGCGGACGGCGACCGATGGTTACCATTGCTCCGCAAATCGAGGAGCCGGAACTCGACGAACAGATCGCCGAGTTTTTCCAGAGCACGGAAGAGTGGGAGACCGACGAAGAAGGGCGCCCGGCGCACGAGCGTCACTTCTTGAGAAAGAAAAAACGCGCGGCGCTCTTTCAATCGAAGCATAGCGACGAGCCGTAGCGAATAGACGCGCGTGAAGCATTGGGCGATCGTTTCGATCGGCACGAATTCGACGCGTGCTTTGATCGCGGACATGCAGCCGGAGATTCCGCGCATTGAACTCTCGCGTTCCATCGGAACGCGAATCGGCGAAGGCTTGCGCGAACAAGGTTCCCTTGGCGAAGAGCCCATGCAGCGCACGTTAGACGCAATCCGCGACCACTTCCGCGCGATTCGCGGCCACTACGTGCGTCTGTATGCAGTTGCCACGAGTGCGCTGCGCCGCGCGGACAACGGCGATGTGTTTGCGGAGTCGGTTCACGATCTGCTCGGCGTCCCGCTTCGCGTGCTGACCGGAGATGAAGAAGCCGCAGGCTCGTATCGCGGTGCGATCACCGCATTCGGCCAGCTCCACAGTGAAGAAGTCGGCGTCCTCGATACGGGCGGCGGCAGCACCGAGTATGCCATCGGTGTGGGGCATGCGCCCGAACGAACCATATCGTGCGAAATCGGCGCCGTGCGATTGACGGAATCGGTGCCGGAACTTGCGGGCCGCGACGCAACCGTCGATCTCGATACGATCGAACGCGCACGCAAGATCGCGCGAAATGCGCTTTTGCCAATTGAGGATTTTCGTGCGGTCGCGCGTCTCGCGTTCGTCGGCGGGTCGGCGACGACGGCCGCGCAAGTTGCATTCGGCAAGAAGAACAAGTTCGATCGTATCAACGTGACGCGCGCCGATCTCCAACGCGCGCTCGTGCGTTTGTGCGGCATGACGTATAAAGAGCGCCGCGAGATCGTCGGTATGAAACCGCACCGCGCCGACATTCTGCCGGCCGGTATCATCGTGCTCGAAACGGCGCTGGATATTCTCGGCCACGACCGCGCCGTCGTAACGACCGCCGATCTACTCGTTGGTTACTTGCTTCAACAGCGCGACCGCCAGCCGATTACGGCTCGCGCGATACCGCACTAGCAGGACGCGCTTGCCACGGTCCCGGAGAGGGGCGGCATGGACGATAAATCGATTCAAACGCACATCGAGGAGCTCGTTAGCGAAGAACATCGCCTGCTGGAACACGGCGACAGCCACCAGCTCACGGGCGACGACCGCAAGCGCCTGGAGGCCGTGCAGGTCCAACTCGACCGCTACTACGACCTGTTACGCCAACGCCGCGCACGTCGCGATGCAGGACAAGATCCGGACATCGCGCACATGCGTTCTGCAGACACCGTAGAACACTACCAACAGTAGACCAAAGCCACGGGACGGTGGTGGAACTGGCAGACACAGCAGACTTGGGGTAACTCCTTGAGCCGTACGATGGGAAACCGCGTATGGGATGCGCTCAAAGTCGGCGAACTCTTCATGCGCAAGCATATGACAACGCCGAGCCAAGCTTCAATCGTGATTGACGATTGGGGAAGGTGTAGAGACTGGATGGGCGCGACCTAACGGCGATTTATAACAATCGCTCATGGTCATGGCACAGTCCGGACCAACAAACACATTCGCGCTGCGCGCGAACGTGGTAGCGAAAGCTATAGTGGTGCGAAAATTTGCCGCTCGAAAGAGCATGCGGGTTCGATTCCCGCCCGTCCCAATATGTGTCATCCTGAGCGCAGCTCGCGAAGCGAGCGTAGTCGAAGGATCGCCTCAATTCAAACGCCCGACGAGATCTCGCCGGGCGTTTTCTTCGTAACGATCCTTCGACTTCGTTCAGGATGACAAGGCGACGGCCGCGTGCGATGCGGTTTCGTCGAAGGCGATGGCGAGGTCTTCGATGAGGTCGTCAATTTCTTCGATGCCGACGGATAGGCGTATGAGGTCGGGGTAGATTCCCATTGCCTCGCGTTCAGCCGGCGGAATTGAGCCGTGCGTTTGGATGGCCGGAACGCAAATCAGTGATTCTACACCACCGAGCGACGTTGCGAGGTTGAAGATGCGGGTGTTACGGGCGAGCGCATGCGCGCGTTCCGCGCCGCCGGCGATGCGAAATGAAACGATTCCACCGTAACCGCTCATCTGCCGTTTCGCCAATTCATGGTCTTGATGCGACGGCAAGCCGGGATAATACACATCGCGCGCTTCCGGATGCGACGCAAGAAATTGCGCGATCGTCGTTGCGTTTCGTTCGTGTGCCCGCATGCGAATCGCGAGCGTTTTTGCTCCGCGCAGCGTAAGATATGCGTCCCACGGACCGGGAATCGCACCGACCGCGTTTTGGTAAAACGCTACGCCGTTGCGAATCTCCTCATCGTTCGTAACGACCATGCCGCCGACGACGTCGCTGTGTCCGCAGATGTACTTCGTCGTCGAGTGCATGACGACGTCGGCACCGAGCGTCAGCGGCCGCTGGAAATACGGCGATGCGAACGTATTGTCGACCGCAAGTATTTGATTCGAACGCTTCAGTGAGGCGATCGCAGCGATATCGACGAGGCGAAGAAGCGGATTCGACGGCGTTTCCACCCAGATGAGTCGCGTGTTCGGCCGCATTGCCGCAGTCAACGACTCGGCATCGCTCATGTCGACGAACTCCACTTCGATCCCCTGATTCGGAAGAATCGACGTGAACAATCGGTGCGTCCCGCCGTAGATATCGACCGTGGCTAGGACGTGGTCTCCCGAGCGTAACAACGACGCGACGGCGGCCACTGCGGCCATGCCGGAGCCGAACGCAGAGCCGTACCGCGCGCGCTCCATATCGGCGATCTGCCGCTCAAGCGCTGCGCGTGTTGGATTCCCGGTGCGCGAGTAATCGAAGCCTTTGGTTACGCCGATTTCGGGGAGTGTGAATGTGGCGGTTTGATAGATCGGGGGGATTGTGGCGCCAGTCTGCGCGCAAGGATCTTGACCGCTGCGAATTGCGCGGGTACTAAATCCCCAATTGCGTACAGAGTGGCCAAAGGGCTGCTTTGGCATGAGATTCACTCCATGAAAACAATGGTGTTCGCAGCAAGGTACCACGCGCCAGTTTTCGCTGTCAATTAGGCTTGGTGCAATTGTGGTGTCGTCGCTCGTAGCGTGTGGGCTAACTCTTTTGCTTGTATCCGGATTTCCGGAATCGCGGTCGTTTCGAATAGTGTGCCGAAACGCAGCGGGCCGATCGCATAAAGCCGCTTCGAAGCGACGCCTTTCACATCGATAAGCGCCCCGTACTCCGCTACACGTGTTCCTACGCCGAGCGGGTGTGGCGTCAAGTATCCTCGATCGAGCAGCGATCTCATGAGGCGGTTTTCACTCTTTCGTATATCTTGCTCTGGGCCCGTACAGTCGATCACGCCGGTGAAACGCAACATAAGGAGATCGCGCGAACCGCGCTGCCGGATCGTGAGCGCAACGTCGTTTCCGGTCTCGTCGACCGAACGAACGCGGCCGGCGATCACTGTGAGGGTTCTGTCTGCGAGAAGCTGCGCGATCTCGCGCGCAATTTCCGGCGCCATACGGTGACGGTGGACGTTCCAGTACGACGCATAATGGCGAAGAAATCGCGACTGCTCGACGAGACTCATGGCTTGCCATCTTCCGTTCGTCACCGGGCGAAGCGCATCGATCGAGCTCCGCCAACTCTCCGGCACCTCCGTCGCGATGCGATGTTCATGCGGCAGCAGTCCTCGCGTCGAGATCAGCGTTATCGAGCCACGGTGACCGTTCTCGCGAAGCGACAGAATTGCATCAATGGCGGTGAGGCCGCTGCCGAGAATTACCACCGGTTCGTGAATGCCTTGGTAGCGCGGCGCTTGAATGAGAGCGCTCGCGCGCGTTCGTTTTGAGTGACCGGTCGCCAGAATAGCGCTGTCGGCTTCAATGGAGGTGCCGTTCGAACAGTAAAGCGTAATGCCATCGTTTGTTTGCGTGATATCCTCGACCGCCGCGCGAACGTGCGTGAAGCGCCTCCCATACTCGCGCGACAGCATCGACGCGATCTCGCCGAGATACTCTCCGTAGATCGAGCGCGGCACGAACGACGTTTGCCCGTAGCGTCCAGCATACCGTTCTTCAAGCCAGCGTAGAAAGTGCGACGGATCGTCTGCATATGCTGACATGTTAAACGCCGGAACGTTGAGGAGATGGCGTGAACAGCGCGTATCGTACGCCATTCCCCGTCCAAGCACGCCGGGCTCGAACAAGACAACGCTGCACTTTCTATCGAGCAACACTTGGGACGCAGCCAGCACGCCGCTTGCGCCGCCGCCGATGATCGCTACGACATTATGCATCGTAGCTGAGGTGAACGCGTTGTTCAGAGTACCAGCCGCCAGCGAGTGCGGAAAACACGCGCATGCCCATGAGCTCGCCCGAATACACATGCACCGTGTGTGCAATCGAATCGCCGGCATTGCGCAGTGCGTGATACTCGAAGGGCGGTGAAATCATGCCGACCGTTCCCGCCGGCGCAACCCGCTCTTCATTCGCATGGAAGCGCCACCGCTCGCCGATCCGCTCCGTCAGTTCATATGTCGTCTCCGCCATCGTGCCGCGCACGACGATTTCGCCTCCCCAGAGACCAGCATGATCGTGAAGCGGCGCTCCTTGCCCCGGAGCCCATGTCATCCCAAGAACGACGAAGCGTCGCTGCGGGTCGGCCCAAATGAGTTTGCGTGCGTAGTGAGTGAAGTCAGGAGGCGCAAAGAGTCCGGGATCGTCGAGGACGCCGGAAGCGTGCAGTGAGCCGAGCGCCGCCGCCAGCGCTGTGATGCGGTCGTCCTTGATCGCGCGGTCGATCCCGTCGAGAAGTGCCGGTGCCATCAGTCTCCCTCCATGAGCGACTTGATAGTCACTATATCGGCGGCTCCATGGCTAATTTTATAGACTTTAGCCAATAAATTACCGAGCCCGAAACGGGAATAGCTGGTTCGGTCAGAAATCGGCTCCCGTGCGGAAAGAGGCGATTGAATCAGGTCGCTATGCGATGCTGCGTGCCTTGGCGCAGGACGAGGCGTTCGCCGAGGTACCTGCCGGCGTGCTTCAAGCGCTGGTGGATGAGGCCACGGTGCATGACGCGAGCAAGGGCGACGTCGTGTACGAATCGGGAGAACAGTGGGGCAAGCTCGGGTTCGTCGTCGACGGGTGCATCGCGATGATGGCGCAGGGCGACGATGCAAAAGAGCACCTGTACGAGCATACGTATGGGGGAGCGTTTTTCGGCGTCTCGGCTATGTTCGACGGCGGCGCGGAAATGGCGCGGACACTCGTGGTCTCAGCAAAAGCGCGCTACGTCACGATCGACCGCGAGACCGTGATTGCGCTCTGCAAAAACCATGGCGTGCTCGCAATCGCCTTTGCGATGACGCTTGCGCGGCGGGTTCGCCGCACGACGGCGCTGCTAGCGGATCAAGTGAATCTCAGCGCACAGCAGCGCATCGCGCGATACCTCTTGACGTTTGCTGACGGAGAAGCGATGGCGCCGGCTCGCGATCCGCTCCCGCTCATGACGCAGGCGCAGATTGGTGCTGCCGCGGGAACCGTCAAAGACGTTGCCGCGCGAACGATCGGCCTATTCGAAAAAGAGGGTGCGCTCAAACGCGAGCGCGGAAACATTACGTGGCTGGACCGCGTCCGGCTGCGCGAACTTGCGGGCTTGTCATCGTAACGATCCTTCGACTGCGCTGCGCTTCGCTCAGGATGACAGGTCGCCTCGCATATATTCCGCGAGCGTCAGCGCGTCGCGCGTGCCGAGTGCTTCGAGTGACGCGACGACGTTTTCGATGTTTTCGCGTGGGTGATTTTGATTCAGCTTGAACGTTCCGATGAGCGTCTCCACTTGCATCTCTACGCCGACGATCGCTTTGATCTGCGAGGTGAAATAGTCCGCCGGTGCATCGTCGACGGACCACGTTCCGCCGACCCGCGGCTCCTGCGATTCCGTTAGCCTGCGCACGAATGCGCGCAGCCACCTCTCGTCGTGAATGAACCGAACGGGGCCGCGGGCTTCGATCGCGACGTAATCATACGTCGGCACCGTTCGTGGATTCGTTTGCTTCGTCGGATACCAGGTGGGTGAAATGTAGTGGCCTGCAATGCGAAACGCCGCAACCGAATCCGACGGCTCGTGCTTCCACTGATCGTTTGCGCGCGCAATGTGGCCCTCGAGAAGAAGCGTATCATCAATAACGCGAGCGAGCATCGGCAGGTACGTCAAGGTAATAGTACCGGCATGTGACGTGATCAGCGTTACTAACGGATGCTCGGCAATAAGCTGCAAAAGCGTTGCACGATCGTCCATTCGGAAATATGGCGGCCGGTAGGTCATGGCGTTTGCGTTATTCGTGCACGGGTAGCCTACATCCACTATGAATGCGCAAAAAACGCTGACTCCGGCTCTCGGATGGTTCAGCATGGCTCTCGGTGCGGCGCAGATTGCTGCGCCCAAACAAGTGTCACGCGCCATTGGCACGGACGGACACTCGACATTGATGCGCTCGATCGGTATGCGAGAGATCGGATCGGGCGTTGCAGTACTCTCGCGAAGAAAACCCGCGCGCGGTTTGTGGGCGCGCGTCGCGGGCGACGCAATGGATATCGGCCTGCTGCTCGCCGGTATGAAGAACGAGCGCAACGATCGCACGCGGATGAGCGTCGCGCTTGCGTCGGTCGTTGCGATTACCGCCGCGGACATGTACGCGGCACTGTCACCCAGCACGCAGCCCAAGAACGGAACGCGCAAGGCGGATTTCACGAAGAGCGTTTCGATGATGATCGCACCCGACGCGCTCTTCGAACTCATGCGCGACCCGAAAACGTTCGCGCTCGTTCCCGGTTTCGAAGATGCGATCTTGACGCTCGAGGCGTCGGAACCTCGCGCGCTCGTTTGGCGCGTTCGCGGTGGGCGTTTCTTCAATGGAACGATGGTCATTACGATTACGGAGCACACGACGCCCGAACGCGGATCGGCGATGCGCATCGACGCGTATTCGGAAGCCGGCGGTATCGCCGGAATACTGCGCAGAGCAATCGCCGAGATTCCTGGAGATGAAATGGCAATCGGTTTGCGCCGGCTCAAAAATATCGTTGAGGTCGGCTATGTGATAAAAAGCGACAGTCCGTCCGGACGTCAGAATGTAGGTCTTCCACGATGAAAGCTGCTTGTTGGTGGGGCATCGGCAACGTCGGCGTAAGCGACGTTCCCGAACCCTGGATCGTCAACGACGATGACGCGATCATACGCGTTACACTGACCGCAATTTGCGGGTCGGACCTGCACTTGTATAACGGTCTCATACCGGGCATGGTCAAGGGCGACATCATGGGACACGAGCCTATGGGTGTGATCGTGGACGTCGGAAAGAACGTGAAGAACCGCAAGGTCGGCGACCGTGTCGTCGTCGCGTTTCCGATTGCATGCGGCAGCTGTTACTCGTGCCAAAACGAGCTGTACTCACTGTGTGAAAACACGAACACGAACGCCGGCGTCGCCGAAAAGTTGTACGGCCACTCACCGGCCGGCATCTACGGCTACTCGCATCTGCTGGGCGGTTACGCGGGCGGACAAGCGGAGTACCTGCGCGTTCCGTTCGCGGATCTCGGGACGATCGTCGTTCCCGATCATCTGACCGACGAGCAGGTGCTGTTTCTTTCCGATATTCTTCCGACCGGCTACATGGCGGCGGAGAATTGCGACATCGAACCCGGCGATACGATTGCCGTCTTCGGCTGTGGGCCGGTCGGTCAATTCGCGATTCAAAGCGCATTCGTTCTTGGTGCCGGACGCGTCATCGCAATCGACCGCTTTCCGTACCGCCTTCAATGGGCGGAGCGCTGGGGCGCCGAGAGGATCAACTTCGAAGAAGTCGATGATGTCAACGATGTGCTTAAGGATATGACCGGCGGACGCGGACCGGATGCGTGCATCGATGCCGTTGGAATGGAAGCGCACGAACCGGGCATCGGCGGGAGCTACGACTACGTGATGCAGCAGATGCGCCTGGAAAACGACCGCGGTTCGGCGTTTCGTCAAGCTGTTCTATGCGTCAGAAACGGAGGCACCGTTTCATTTCCGGGCGTGTACAGCGGGTGGGTCGATAAAGTTCCCCTCGGCTCGGCGATGAATCGCGCGTTGACGCTACGCACCGGACAGACGCATGTCCAGAAATACATGCAGCCGCTCTTGGAACGGATCGAGCGAGGCGAGATCGATCCGGCGGGTGTCATCTCGCATCGACTGCCACTGGAGGAGGCATCACGAGGCTACAAGTTGTTCCGTGACAAGGAGGATAGCTGCATGAAGGTCGTTCTCCGTCCGGCCACCGCCTTGGCTTAAACGACAACGCAACCGTCCAACGCGATGGGTGATTTATTGGAGACGATATGAGCTTGCTTTTTTCTCCGATCACCCTTCGCGGCACCACGTTCGAAAACCGCATCGTCGTTTCTCCGATGTGTCAGTATTCGTGCGAGGACGGGAACGCGAACGACTGGCACGTCGTCAATCTCGGACACTTTGCGCTCTCGGGTCCGGGTCTCGCGTTTTTCGAAGCAACGGGCGTAAGCCCGGAGGCGCGAATCACCGATCGAGATCTCGGTCTCTACTCGGATGCAAATCAGGAAGCGATGGCGCGCGTCATTGCGTTCATCCGCCGCTGGACGCCGCCGGTAAAAATTGGCGTTCAACTCGCGCACGCGGGGCGCAAAGCCTCAACGTTGCCGCCGTGGGAAGGCGGGAACGCCGCGCCGGCGGAGCGGTCGTACCAAGCCTACTCGGCGTCGGCAATCCCGTATGCGCCCGACTGGCATACGCCGCGTGCCCTCGACGAGGCAGGTCTGCGCAAAGTCCGCGACGATTTCGTGCGTGCCGCAGGGCGATGCGTTGAACTTGGTGTCGATGCAATAGAATTGCATTTTGCGCACGGCTACCTCGCCCATCAGTTTCTCTCCCCGCTTACGAATCACCGCAACGACGCGTACGGCGGATCGCTCGAGAACCGGCTGCGCTTTCCGCTGGAAATCTTCGATGCCGTTCGCGCAGTGTGGCCGCAAGAAAAGCCGCTCGGTGTGCGCATCTCCGCGACGGATTGGGCCGAGGGCGGTTGGGACGTCGAACAGGCCACGGCGTTCGTCCACGAGCTGAAAAAACGTGCGTGCGACTTCGTTGACGTCTCGAGCGGCGGTCTCGTGCCGCATCAAAAGATTACCCTCGGCCCGGGATATCAGGTCCCGTTCGCTGCGGAAATAAAACACGCGACGGGCATGACGACGATGGCGGTCGGAATGATCACGGATCCGCGCCAGGCAGAGACGATTCTCCGTACGGGGCAAGCCGATTTCATTGTGATCGCGCGCGGCTTCATTCGCGATCCGAACTGGACGTGGGATGCCGCCGATCTGCTCGCCGCGGAAAGCTTCGTTCCGGATCAATACCAGCGCGGACGGCGTCGTCACTAGAGTTTACGGAGCAAGGTTCCCGGGAACGAAGTAAGTAGGCACCCGTTCCCGGAGTAACTGCTATGAAGAGGTTTTTTTCGTTCCTCTTTCGCGCAGCGATTCACGTCGTTCATGACGACTCGCTGCGTGCAAATCAATTCCCAACCGACCGGGGCTCGAGTTCGTACACGGCCGCGCAACTGCCCCGCATTTGGTAAGTACCGTAAGCCTTACTCCGCGTCGGGAGCGAGGTCGGTACCGATCACAAGCGTCGTGTCTTTCGCTGATTTAAGCGAAAGCGCGAACGTTTTCGAAAGCGAACGCGCCGCGAGCGTCTCGCCCGCGACGAAACTCGTTGCTCGCGGTGGTTGATCGACGAACGTCGGCACGTTCCATCCTGCGCCGCGCAGCGCCCCAATGAGCGTCTTGTCGAACTCGGTGTTACCCGTTGCGTTCGCAACGATCACTTGATCGGGTGGCGGTTCGACTTTCGAGAAGAGCAACGAGCCGATGAGCGATGCCCACCGTTTATCGGCGAATACAACGGATGCGTCGCCCACCCACCCGGGTTTGCTTGGAAGGGTGAACGTGCGGATATTCTCGTCCGGCACGTTACGATAAATTTCAAGCAGTGCGGCAAGTTGCTGATCGCTCACCGACGTCTGCACGTCTTTGCGCACGAATTGCAGCAGCTTCGGAAGTTTCGCCCAATTCTGCGGCTGACTGAGCTGCGCCATCATCGCTTTGAGGACTTGCTGCTGGCGCCGCACGCGCCCGAAGTCGGAAGCGGCATCGTGACGGAACCGCATGTATCCGACGACCTTGCTGCCCGTCAAATACTGCTCGCCCTTTTTCAAATGAATGTGCAGATTGCCGTAGTTGTCGTCGTAGTCCATATCCTCGTCGACATTGATGTTCAATCCTCCCATCGCATCGACGATTTGCGCCGCCCCTTCGGGTTGAATGGCAACCGTTGCGTCGATGGGGATGCCGCCAAAGAGCTTGCTGACGACCTTCGTCGAGGTCTTTGCGCCGCCGAATGCATAGGCGGCGTTGATCTTGTTGTGACCGTCGCCGGGAATCGGGACCCACGTGTCGCGCGGAACCGAAACGAGCGTAGCGGTATGACGATCAACGTCGAGATGGGCGACGATAACGGTGTCGGTGGTATTTTCGTCATCTTGGTAACCCAGCACCAAGATGTTCAATTGTTTTTGACCGAACGCGCTTTGTGCAGACTGCTGAGCGATTTGGTTGGAAATCTGCTGCTGTACCGGCTGGCGGAAGAAGATGAAGAAGCCGGCGACGGCCGCAGCGGCGGCCACTGCCGCCAAGCCGGCGGCGCGCAGCCACTGGTTGGAAACCATCGGGGAACTCCTACGCTAGAACGTGATGTTTTGGGGTGGGCTATCGAGCGTAGAACGGCGGTGCACGCCCGCCGGCAGTCCAGAGTTCCGGGGCGCGTAATTCACGCGGAAGGGTGCGCGAGCGCGGAACGGTGATGGCGCGAACGTCGTCGCGCGTCAGAATCGCGCGCATGATCGTGACGACGCGCAGTGTGGCGCACGCCACTTCATGCATAATGCACGTTGCAACGAAGAACGCGGCGATGCACACGAGCGCATGTACGGTAAGGGCGATAACAGCCGGTGCGCCGAGCCAGATCAAGCCATTGAGCGGATGTCCCGCGACGAAGATCTGCTCGATGGTCTCCATCGAATAGAGCGCGACGCTCTGCGCCGCAAACGTCACCGGCAGCATGATCGCTGCCCGCGCGCGGACCGAGATATCCCATTCGCGCAGACGCTCTTTAATCGTCGCGTCCCCACCGTTTCGTCCATGTATGCGCAGCAGAACGTGAATCGCGACAGCAACTGCGCCGGCGGCGAGCGCGGGAAACACATCAAGGTTGCTATGGTCGGTAAACGTACCGGCTCCGAAGACGCCTACGTTTGACGCCGCTTCTAGTAATGGATCGGCAACGGCGGCCGCGATGACGGCAACCGCTAACGAAAACCACAACCGGACGGATCTGAGCAAGAGCACTGCACTTGCCCTTTACCGGGCCTTCGGCGAGGTCCTTGAACGCATGCGCGTAAGCAGGGGACATGACGACGGCCGGCTTTCTCGCGCGCGTGCTCCTTGCGCTTGCGCTCGGAATCCTCATCGGCGTGGAGCGGCAATGGCGCCAACGCATGGCCGGCTTGCGGACGAATGCTCTCGTGTCGCCTACATCGTCTCCGGCACCGGATTTCTCGCCGGTGCCGTGATCTTCAAAGAAAACTTCAGCGTGCGCGCACTATTGCTCGCGCGGATTCGTGAGACTCCGCAGATCGTGCTGCGCGCGATTCGAAAGCCGCAACCTCGAAGAGGGCGACGTCGAAGTGGTTGCGACTGTCGTCGCATCATCGCGTGCTGAACTCGATCTCGAACGCATTGTCGGACGCATGAGTCTCGAACGCGCAATTCTTGCTGCAAGTTGGCGCACCGGCGAATTAACGAATTCGCATGACGGAAATGAAGAGTAAGGCTTGACTCGATGTGTATGATGTTTACGGATTCCTCGTTAGGTGAGGCGTCTGTACGAGAATAAGCCGCTGCCCGGAAAGGTCGAGAGACCCCAATGGGTTACCAGGCACCGTCGAATCAAGGCGGTACCTAATGCGGCTGTGAGGGGAACCGCAGGTTCCACCACTACGGCGTGCAGTGCTAAAACTCGACGTTGAGGGGAAGTCCGGACCGCCGAAGGTTCGGAAGTCTTATCGACTGTCGCGCGCGAGGAGCCACGACGGTTTTTTTGTTTTTCTTCTAACGCGAAAGGGGGTGATGTCAGCATGGACGATGGCCCGAGTCGATTATGTGCGCCGGCTTTAACAAGCCGCTCGATGACCGCGCCGGTTCATGCGGCGCGATAACACACGAATTCATTGGAGTACAGTGCCATGAACAAAATGTTGGCATTCTTCTTTCGTCGTGCCCATGGCGCGACACACGATGACACGCTGCGCGCAGGAGTGTATCCGCGTAATGGTCGCCCCGTAAGCCCGTATATCGCCGCCATGCTGCCGCGAGTCGAATAGCATGTCGCGCGTACGGATGACCGCGCGTCTCGACGCCATGCACGCAGGCGATATTAGAGGCGCACTCGGAACGATTAAAAGCGGAGATGTCGCGCCGCGCAAAGGCCTCTGGGCAAAGCTCGTTACATTCCTGGCCATTCTCGGCCCCGGTCTGATCGTGATGGTCGGTGATAACGACGCGGGCGCATTCGGAACGTACACGCAAGCGGGACAGAATTACGGCACATCGCTGCTTTGGACGATGCTACTGCTCGTCCCGGTACTCTACGTCAACCAAGAAATGGTGTTGCGCCTCGGTGCGGTAAGCGGCGTTGGGCATGCGCGTCTGATTCTCGAGCGCTTTGGGAAGTTTTGGGGCGCTTTCAGCGTTGTGGATCTCTTCATTCTCAACGCGCTGACAATCGTCACCGAATTCATCGGCGTGAGCCTCGCCGCCGACTTTTTCGGGATACCGAAGCTGCTCGGCGTCGCATTTGCCGCAGCGCTTGTGATGTTTGCCGTAACGACGGGAAGCTTTCGCCGCTTTGAACGGTTCGCAATCGTACTCTGCTTTGGAAGCCTGTTGCTCATTCCGGTTCTGGTCGCCGTGCACGCGCCCGTTGGACAAAGCGTGCATGATTTCTTCATTCCAAATCTGCCGAAGGGCGACCTGAGCGTCGTCATGCTGCTCATTATCGGAATCGTCGGCACGACGGTTGCACCGTGGCAACTCTTCTTTCAGCAAAGCTACGTGATCGACAAGCGCATCACGCCGCGCTTCATCCGTTACGAGCGTTGGGACCTGGTCGTCGGCATCGTCTTCGTGCTGATCGGGGCGATCGCGATGATTTCGTTCACCGCGGCAACGTTTGCCGGACACGCCGAATTGGGCAACTTTGCCGACGCCGGAGCGGTTGCCGCAGGGATCGCGAAGTACGTAGGCCGTGTCCCGGCCGCATTCTTTGCAATTGCGCTCGTCGACGCGTCGATCATCGGCGCCGCGGCCGTGGGACTCTCAACTGCGTATGCAATCGCAGACGTTCTGTCGTACAATCACTCGCTGCACCGCGGTGTCACCGAGGCTCCTCAATTTTATGCGGTGTACTTTTGCCTCATCGCGATTGCCGCCGCCATCGTATTGATTCCCGGAAGCCCCCTGGGTCTTCTGACGAACGCCGTGCAAGTGCTCGCGGGCGTCCTGCTGCCCAGCGCCACCGTCTTTCTCCTTTTGCTTTCGAATGATCGAGCGGTCCTCGGGCCGTGGGCAAACGGACGTTGGGTCAACGCCATTACAGCACTCGTGATCGGTGCGCTCGTCATGCTTTCCGTGATTCTGACCGCGTCGGTGATCTTTCCGTCGTTCGGGACGACGCAAATCGTGTGGACGCTCGCAATCGGATCGGCTGCCGCCGCGCTAGCAGCACTATTAAGCGCCGTCATGCATCGTGGGGCGGAAGAACCGGCCGACCATGCAACGAAGCTGACGTGGCAGATGCCGCCACTCGACGAGTTGCCGAAAGCGGTTCTTACACCGCTCAATCGGCTGTGGCTGATCGTGCTGCGGCTGTATCTCATCGGCGCCGTTGCGCTCGTAGTTATTCGCGTAACCCAGATCGCACTTCGACACGGATCGCTCTAGAAGAAGAGAGACGGATGCGGAAAACTTTCTCTGCCGGCGCGGCGACATCGCTCGCGTTCATACTTCTCTGTGCGACCGGTCATGCGGATGAGCCGTCGCCGACGCCCAGCCCATCGCCCTCACCCGGCTTCTCCACCTCGATCTTCGGATCCAACTCGTTCGTCGACCAATCCGCGAGCGGGCCAGGGATTACGCCGTCGGAGGCCGCTGCATTTCAAGCAGGTCTTCCGCTCTCGCCCATGTCGCCGTATGACTGGTTTTCGAGCGCACCGACGATACCGGGCATTGCAGGTGTCGCACAATACGAGCTAACGGCAACGGATCGCATGCGCGCCATCACGGCGCAGGCAACGTTCGGATTCACGGGCATCGCTGGCGACGGAACGAATGCGGCGTACTGGGCGGAACCGCTGCTCGGAAACGCGAGTCCGCATTGGAATCATCTCTACAATCCGGGCATCGTGTTTCCGACGCAGCCCGGAAAGAACGACTTCGTCGGCGCGCAGTTGTCGGTTCCCGTTTCCGCGTCGCTTGCGAATAACGACGGCAACTGGCAGATTCGCGGCGGCTATTTCGATCTCGCGCAGACGAATCGTTTCGTCTTCGTTCAGCCCGGGCTTCCGAATGCATTACTTTCAACGGGCATTCAAACGGCGGAAACGCTCGGACCCGGTATGCCGAGTCTTGATGCGTGGACTGCGCCGCCGATCGCGATGCAACTGCTCGGCGGTGATGCGCTCGTGAAAATTCGATCGGCGTCGATCGAGCTAACCGATGCGCTGTTGCCCGCGCTTTCGAACACCGGCGTACGTTTGCTCAACGGATCGATCGTCATCGATCGCGGCAACTACGGGCGCTTCTCCGCGCAAGTGTCACACATCGATACGAGCGGCGCACCGATCCTGACGACGACATACTTCGGTGTCGATCAAACGTTTTATCCCGGTCCGCAAGGTCGCCTGTTTACGAGTATGCTTGCCGACCAACATCAAACGCTGGCCGGCGTAAGCGCGCTCGTTCATCCCCTGAGGGGATATGATGCGCTCTTCGAGTTCGGACGGGGATGGTATAATGCGGGACTCGTCGCCGAGCCGGGAACGAACTCGCCGGGAAACTACGGTCACGTCGCGTTGACGCGTCACTTCAACAAGACGGACGATTTCGGCGTCGAGTACTACCGTTTTGGTCCGCGTTACGCATCGATTATTTTGCCATACGGCGTTCCGGAGAACGTCTGGTCCGCCGCGTGGGCGTGGCCCGGCAATTGGCTGAAGTCGAATTATCAATCGATCGACAATTCGATCATCGGTATCAATCGCGAAGGCTTTCGCACACATGCCGATATGACGCGCGGACGATTGGAACTGCACGCGGACGCCTACGTCTGGCGTCAACTCGAACCGATCGACAATATCAATGCGCCGCAAGAAGGCTGGGCGGACGGATATTTTCTTCCGCAGATCAACGGCGATCGCACGCTGGGATGGCAGCGCCAAGTGAACCTCTACGCAGCGTGGCACCTGTTGCGAGACGATATCGCGGTTGACTCCGTATGGGACCGTTCGTACCGTCCGACGCACAACGATCCCGTCGACTTCGTCAGCATGAATTATCCGCAGGTCGTCGTCTCCGTCCAGCATCATTGGAACAAGAAGGCGGTCGGGGTTATGGGTTATGGCCGGTATTCGGCCAACGGAATGTGGGCGACGACGCCGGTCCTCGGCATCTACGGCGCGGCTTTCGTCGGTGGCGAGTGGGACTTCGGGAACCAGCAGCTGCTCGTCCAGCTCCGCCGGCAGGGACTCACCGGCGTGCCCTCGCAACCGGGCGGGCCGGCAACAACGATGCGCGGGTTAACGCTCATCGTCGATCAGCATTTCACGATCTGACGAGCCGAAGGCCGAGGTGAACCTCGGAGCTTGATAAAATTATCACAGGACTACGAACCCGGCTAACGTAACTTGGGCGGGTTCTCCCCAAGCATTCGAGGAGGTCATTACTCCACGTGAAGATCGTGGTTACGGTCAAACTTGTGCCCGACCCGAACGCCGAGAAGCGTATCGATCTGGGCTCAAAGCGTTTGGTTCGCACGGGTGTTGAAACCGTGCTGAATCCTTACGATGAGTACGCGCTCGAGGCAGCGCTGCAAATTAAAGAGAAAACGGGCGGCGACACAACGGTCACCGTCTTTTCTATGGCGCCGGAATCGCTCAAGGAGACGCTGCGTAAAGCGCTCGCAATGGGAGCGGATGACGCGGTATTGCTCAGCGACGCGGGCCTCGAAGGCAGCGACGTCTGGGCGACCTCGTACGCCATCTCGCATGCCCTCAAGAAGATCGGCTTCGATCTGCTCATTGTCGGCGGGCTGTCCGACGACGGTTCGACGGGTGCGACACCGGGCGCGCTCGCGGAGTATTTGCAAACGCCGCTCGTGACGAACGTGCGCAAAGCCGAAGTCGCAGACGGAAAGCTTCGTTTAGAGCGCGAGACGGACACCGGATTCCAAGACGTTATCGCGCCGCTTCCATCGGTGATCACGACGGCGCTTACATTCGGGGAACCGCGCTACGCATCGCTCAAAGGCATCATGGGCGCAAAGAAAAAGACGATCGCGCCGCTCACCGTCAGTGAACTGGGTCTCGCGCAGCCCGTCGGGCTCGCGGGTTCGAAGACCGAACTCCTCGATGCGCAGCCGCCCGCCGTGCGCGGCAAAGGCCAAGTCGTCGAAGCCGCCGATGGTACGCAAGGCGCGCAGGTGATCTTCAACTTCCTCAAAGAGCGGAAACTCGTCTGATGCAAAACGTTCTCGTCTACGTTCAACACAAAGGCGGTCAAACGCCGAAAGTAACGTTCGAAATGGCGACGCAGGCGCGCGCGCTCGCCGACAAACTCGGTGGAAAAGCGCACGCGATCATCGTCGGCAACGGCGCAACGCAGCTCGCGGAACAACTCAAGGCGTATCCGCTCGACGTCATTCATGTCAATGACGACGCCGAGGTCGATAAGTTCCTGCTCGATCCGGTCATCGATTACGTCGAGGCCGCCGCGCGCGCGATCGGCCCATCGCTCGTCCTCGTGCCCAATACGCTCACCGGGAAAGACATCGCCGGCCGTTTGGTCGCGCGTTTGAACGCCGGCATCTGCGCCGATGCGACCGATTTCAAAATCGAGGGCGGAAACGTCGCGGCCATCATGCCAAAGATGGGCGGCGCGGCGATCACGACGTGCGCGCTCAAGCGCGGCGATTACGGTATCGTCACCATTCGCCCGAACGCGTTTGCCGTGCAAACCGGCGGGAGCGGTGCAACCGTGCAAGCAATCGAGAAACCGGCCGGCAAGAGCTACACGGTGACGGTCGAGAAGGATGTAGAGGAAGGTACCGGTGAGCTCGCCCTCGAGGAAGCGCCGGTTGTAATTGCGGGCGGGCGCGGCCTTGGTGGCCCGGAACCGTTCGACACATTGTTGAAGCCGCTCGCGCAAGCGCTCGGCGGAGCAGTGGGTGCTTCACGTGCGGCTGCTGATGCGGGTTGGGTGCCGTATAGTTTGCAAATCGGGCAAACCGGTAAGACGGTGAGCCCGAACCTGTACATCGCGGTCGGCATTTCGGGCGCGATACAACACAAGGTCGGCATGCGTTCTTCCGGTACGATCGTTGCGATCAATAAGGATGGCCAATCGCCGATCAGTGAGTTTTCGGATCTTACGGTGGTGGGTGATGCATTCGCTATCGTGCCGGAGCTCACGAAACTCGTCGCGGCCTCCAAATCCTAAAATAGGAAGTTAGAGTACTTTGAAACGTTTCGCAGTTCTGCTCATGATGGCCGTCGCGTTCACCGCCGCGGCCATCGGCACGACGCCGAAGGCCCAAGCGGGTCTCTTCGGCGGCGGTAAATCGGCGGCATCGCCGAGCCCGTCCCCGTCGCCGTCGGCGATTCCGACCGCTACGCCCGAGCCGCCCAATATTGCTATTCCGCGTCTCGAGGCCAAGCTCAAGGCGAATCCCAACGACCAGCAGACGATGGTGGAGCTTGCGGGACAACTCCTCGGGATCAATCGTCCGGATCTCTCGGTGCAATTGACGCAGCGTTTGATCCAAATGGGCGATAAGACCGCTCAGGTCTACTATCTGGACGGCTATGCGCAATCGTCGCTCGGCCGTCTCGAGGGTGCAATCTCCGATCTCGAACAAGCCGAGAATCTCGATCCGAGCAATCCCGGCGTACTGGATCAATTAACGAGCTTGTATCTGCGCGCGAACCGGTTCACCGATGCCGAACGTATCGCGAACCGCGCGATCGTGCTCAATAAAGGCGACGCGCAATCGATCACGACGCTTGGATCCGTCTACGCCGCCGAGCAGAAGTTCGACGATGCGCGCGCGCAGTTCCAGAAAGCCGCGGTCTTGGATCCGAAGAACACGGCGCCGCTTTTCCAGATCGCCTCGACGTATGCGCAGCAGAACAACATCCCGGCAGCGCTCGATTGGGTTGGACGCGTGCTCGCGATCGATCCGAAAGACGTTCAAGCGCTCGTGTTCCGCGCAGATCTGTACGCGAAGCAGCACGACGACGCCCACGCGGCCGCGGCCTATGACGATGCGATCGTCGCTGCGACGAGCGATCAGCAGCGCGGCGCCATCATCGTTCGTAAAGCCGCATACTATGCGAGCGAAAAGAAAGATGCGCAGGCGCAGGCCGTCTACACGCAAGCAATCGCGCAGTATCCCACGATCAGCGATCTGCACACCAGCTTCGGCGATTACTGGGCCAGCCAGAAGAACTACGCCAACGCGCAGCGCGAATGGCAAGCGGCACTAGCGATCAACAAAGACGATACGCAAGCATTGCTGCGCCTCGGGCAGCTCTCGATGCAGCAGGGCAAGATGTCCGACGCAGCCGGGTATCTCAAGCATCTCACCGATCTTCAACCGGATCCGCAAGCGTTCGCAATGCTCGGACAGGCATACTCGTTCTTGCACGACTACAGCAAGTCGAAGGATGCATGTGCGAAGAGCTTCTCGATGGAGAAGAATCCGTCGACTCTGGGATGCATCGCCGGCGCCGACTTCGAGTTGAAGAACTACAAGGAAGCCTCGCAGATCTTCGACGTGCTCGACCACAACGCGAAGGGCTTCTTGGATCAGAATCCGCAGCTGCTCTGGGTCGCGGGTAAAGTCTACACGCAAAACCACGAGAAGCAAAAGGCGCTCGGCGCATACAAGCGTCTCTTGGTGATGATCAAAAAAGGCACCAAAGAATACAACGAAATCCAATCCCAAATCGCAATGCTCAGCAAGAAATAAGTGTCATCCTGAGCGCAGGTGCGAAGCACCGGAGTCGAAGGATCGCAACGTGCGATTGAATCGAGGCGGTCCTTCGACTGCGCTTCGCTCCGCTCAGGATGACAGTGCGATATGTTAGTCGTCACTGATGGCATCTACGGCGACCATCTCCGCAACGTCAGGCATCCGGAATCGCCTGACCGTGTGGAGGTGGTCGCTTCGCGTTTGCGGGCGCGCGGCTTATTGAACGAGACGGTCGCCGCGCGCGACGCGACGGATGAAGAATTGCTTCTCGTTCACACGTCGCAGTATTTGGAACTCGTTAAACGGGAAACTTCTAACGTAGGGCACCCGCAGTATCTCTCGACAGGCGACGTTGTCGTCGACGAACATTCGCTTGCAGTCGCCAGGCGCGCAGCGGGCGGCGCGATCGTTGCGGTGGAAGAAGCGGCGCGTCTGAAGCGACCGGTCTTTGCACTCGTGCGTCCGCCCGGACATCATGCTGAAGCGCAACGTGGGATGGGATTCTGTCTTTTCAACAATGCGGCGGTCGCGGCGCGCTCGTATCAACAGAAGTTCGGCGGAAACGTGCTCATCGTCGATTTCGACTATCATCACGGCAACGGGACGCAAGACGTTGCGGGAGACGGTCTTTCGTATATTTCCACGCACGCTTCGCCGGCTTATCCCGGCACCGGGTTCGAGATCGAATCGCTCGACGGCGATGCACTCGTCAACATTCCGCTCCCGGCTTCGGGGGTTGCGACGGAAGCGTTCATCGCCGTGTGGGAACGCCTTTTGCAGAGCACCGCTGCGGCGGTGCGGCCCCAGGCCATCGTCGTGAGCGCCGGTTTCGATTATGTTTCCGGCGATCCGGTGGGCGATCTTGGCGTCGATGTCGATGCAGCAAAGATGCTCGCGCGTGCAATTAATCGCAGCGCAGCAGAGTACTGCGAGCACCGGATCGCGTACGTTCTGGAAGGCGGATACGACATCGATGCGTTGACCGAATCCGTCGCGCAGATCCTTGGGAGTGAGAACGACATGCGTGCGAATGCTGCCGAACATTCCGCGATTCCGCCCGCCGTACTCGCACGTGTTACATGCGCGGCCCAAACGTTCCGTCAGACCAGCGAGCGACCGGGACCATGAAGATTGTTTCCGGCTCAGGCACGATCCGGTGCAACGTGTCGAGGACGACCGGCGACCCCGGCAAGTTTGCACCCCAGCTCGCACCCTCGTTCACCGTGTCGGCCGCAGGCGCGTAAAACATCAGGTGCGGCATCCAAGCCCCGTTGCCGTCGCCGAGATTGCCGCGCTTCGACAGCATGTACGACATGGAACCTGGCTCCGGAGTCGGCAGCTCCTTACCGGCAACCGCCGCCCGGATACGATCGAGCATCTGTTTTTTAGTCTGCCCGGACAGCGCGCGATCTGTGCGCCCAAGCGTGTAGAGGAGAACGGTGCGTGACGCGGCCGGATTGTAGCAGATCGGGCCACGCATTTTCCAGTTCCAAAACTCAGTTGAACTGAACGGTGACATCCACGATCGTTCGACGAGACACGTGAATCCGTTACTGCCTTTTTCCGCCGTTCTGTACCCATGCGGGCCGAGCACGAGCACGGTCGCATGGAGCGAGATCGCAGGCGGTGCTGCGCTTTGCGCAAGACCGATTTCTGCATGACGATCAGTCATGAGGTATTCGCTCAGCGGAGCCATTCGTTCGTAGCGGGAACTTACCGCCAGGCCGGGAGTATGCAGCGCGAGTGCCATCGGAAGAGCTAGTCCCGCTGCAAATAGAAAGTGCCGCCGAAATGGGTTCACAGCACGCCTCCTAGATCTCGTCAGTCACGCGGTCCTAACAAGTGACCGGGTCGGTCCGTGACAGTACTGGAGGTTTAGAGGAAGTTCCGCGCGCGCTCGGCGCTCAGTGACTCCAGAACGTGTAACGCCTCTTCGGCGCGGTCGATCGACACGAAGAGATGATCGTGATAGAACGCACTCACGGCATTCGTCGGAATCATATGTTTGGCGAGTTCAGAGGTGACCGTCGCGAGGAAGCCGACCGAATTGAGATCGGAGTGTACCCGTAACGTGATGCGCCGCGACACGAACGAGTAGTCGATCGCGAGCGACTCGGCGACACTCTTTTCGATCACCACTGTCGTGCCTTCGCTTTCGTGAAAGACCAACAGCGGGCGATGCGCGGAGGTCAAAAACGAACGGTCGACGCTGCAAAAGACCCACTCACGTGGGTCGAGTGCCGGCTTCATAGAAACCAGCAGCGTGTTGAGATCGCGCTCGGGGACGGACATCGCCCCCTAGGGTACCACGGACGCAGCGATCTTTTCTAGCTCTGACAAGCTCAGTTCACCGACGAGTGTGAAATGCAGGCCCGATTCGGACCACGCGAGCAACATCGTCGAACCGTCCTCGGTGTATTTCGCGTCATGGCTTTGCACTTTTGTGCCGACGGCGTGGAAGTTGTCGAAGCCGATGTCGGACGAACCCTGATTCTGGAAGAGCGAAACGGTACGCACGCCGTCCGAATAGAGTAAGTGCAGTGTGCGCACGCCCTTGATGTCGATCACGTCGCCTTCGACCGGCGTGAATCCCTCGGGAAGATACTTTGGCCCGTGGGCGGCAAACCCGGCGGCGGCCATCACGTGCTGAAGATCGCTTGAGGGCAGGCCGCGAGACGGTCCGTCGATGCGCTGCATCCCCTTGGGAACGTCGAAAATGCCCGTCGGAATCTGGTTGACGTAGCGGATCGATTCAAAGCGCTCTTGCGACAGGATCGCACCGTTCGCGGCGAAGATCTCTTTTTCAAGAACGAGATTCGTTTTCGCATCGATCTTGATGCGCATCGTCATCTGTCCCGTGTACTTGTTCGTGAGGGATACGACACGAACGCGCCTGCCGTCGACGTCGTCGTCCGGAGCAAAGCTCGCGTTGTAATTCGCATTGAGCACCGCGAAATTGTCGTCTTCGGCAACTTGATCGTCGATCGCGTCGTCTTCCGCAACGACGACGCGTGAACGCTTGACATCGATCGAGTACGTCGTTTCGCCGCGCGATATGACGGAGTCGCCGTAGTAATTTTGCGGCGCGAGATACCACCGGCGCGTAAGATCGGGCGCGCGATGTTCGATACGGAAGATCGTAGCCGCCGACTTCTGGCTCCCGAAGCGAAGCACTTGAACCTCACCGGCGTACGAGAGGTGCTTGGGCGCTGCGATCGCGCTGCGCAGCAGCTCCGTCGGGGCGAGAGCCGGGACATGCGAAGGCGCGGCGCCGATCAGCGCCGCCGCAGTGAGAACGCTCAGCGCGCGGTTAGCGCGTTTCCGCAACGACGCTCGCTCCCGTGGAAGCGATCCAGTGCTGGTCTCCCGCTCCCTCGTCGCGCAGCGACGACGGATCGACGACGCCGGTGCCGAACGGCATGGTGCTGTTCAGCGAAGCGTGATCGCGCAGATAGTACGCTGCATCGATCGTCGTAACGCTCACCGCATGATGCGTCGCGCTGTAGCCGAAGAAGGCAGCAGCGACGAGCACGGCAGCCGCGGGAATCGCAGTCGCCGGCCGGAACAGGGCAGCGACGCGGTCCGCGAACGTCGGACGCGTCTGTTGCGCGTCGACGGCGTCCCAGATTCGAGCGACGACGCCTTGCGGCAGTTCGCGTTCGGTCGCGCGTCCATAGGCGCGCAGCGATTCTGAGATGCGTGCTTGTTCTTCGTACATCGCTGCGCACTGCGGGCAAGATGCCAAATGCCCGAGCATCGCTGCGTCCGCTTCCGGACTCAGCTCGCGATGCAGGTAGTCGATGATGTCTTCTATTGTCGTATGTTCTTGTTTCATGATTTTGCCGAGTAGTGCTCAACGAGTTTTCGCAATTGTTGCCGCGCCCGATGCAGGCGCGAACGAACCGTTCCGATCGAGCACCCGACGATCTCCGCGATTTCTTGGTAGCTGTATTCCTCAATGTCCGCCAGAACGACCACTTGGCGCTGATCGGGCGAAAGCGCTGCCAACGCTTTCGACATCGTCTCGCTAAACTGCGACTCGACGAGGTCGTCGATCGGCTCCACCGCCAGGGGGCGGCTTCCCGCGAACTCTTGGGGCGCGTTGTCTTCGGGGATCTCTTCCTGATAACGGCCTTTTCGCCGCCGAAGTTCATCCCGATACAAATTTGTGACGATCCTGTATATCCAGGAAACGAATGAGGTTCCGGGCTGGAAACTGCGCCAAGCCCGGTAGACGCGAATGAACGCCTCTTGCGTCAAATCGCGGGCGTCAGCTTCATTGTGGGTGAGACGGAGGGCGAAGGTATAGGTCGCCTTACCGTGCTGTTCGATCGCTCGCTCGAGGAACGCGATCTGCTCTGGGCTGGGCGGATCGAACGGCTTGCGCGGTGCTGCCATGAACTGCCGAGGGGTTTTCCCAGACTCTCAGGTCTGCCTGCTGCTGCGACCCCAGAGGACGCGCGCCACCAGCCAGAGACTCGCGATGACGACCGCGAGAATAAAGAAGAAGAGTCCAATCTCGAGCAGCACGATTCCGGCGAACTGACTCCCGCCGCAGAGCGCGACGACGTCCGCGATCAATGAGAGCTTGAATCGCTCGAATGGATTGCTCGCCATGCCCGCGACGGCGGACGCTTCGGCAATGACGCCCTGCGGATCCCACCCGGCTGTATCAACCAAGTAGGCGACCGTTCCATTGGGCTGCACGATGTAGAGCTTGTCGTTATGAATGAAGTTCGCCGAACTGACGCGCAGCGAGTTGATGCCGAACGCATTGAGCAGCCGCTGAATCGTCGATCCCGTTCCCGTCAGCAGCCGCCAGATCTGCGGATTCGCACCATATTGCCGTCCGTAGTCGCGCAGCACGGCGGGCGAGTCATACGGCGGGTCGAGCGTGATCTCGACCAGCGCGAAATGCGCGGGATCGAGATGCGACTGCATGTAGGCGTACTTCCCGGAGATCGCCGGGCAGAGTGTCACGTCGGGGCAGCGCGTGAACACGAAGCTGAGCAGCAGAACTTTGCCGGCGAATGCGCGGCTCAATTCGACTTGCCGGCCGTCTTGATCCACCAGCGTTGCGATCGGCAGCTTTTTGCCGACGTCGACGGGTTGTTCCCGGCCCTGGTCGGGCATGCCGGGGGAAAACGCGGCCGCAATCGTTGCTTCGCGCAGTGTCCAGGGGGTGGTCGACCGGTCGACGATGCCGTCGATCCCAACGCCGTTACGGACCTTCGTCGACGGCGAGAGACGATAGCGCCGCGTTTGCTCGGGCACCATGGCCGTCACGGCGTCATTGCGGATCACCGCCTCGTGTGCGCCGGCGGGCGCCAGGACGACGCCGTGCACCGGCGCGAGCATTGCAGCGAGCAGCAGCGCAAAGATCGACATTATTGCAAGGTATTCTGCACGTCGGACGCCAGCGCTGCATCGTTGTCGGTTTGGTCTGCGATCATCCGTTGGTGCCCGCTGGGGTCGACGAAGAAGACGACCGAGATGTGCGCCTCGTCGTAATCGTCGTTACCATGCTTGCCCGGAATTTTTTGCGCCCACACATGATACTTCCGTTCGACGTCGTCGATCTGTTTGCGCGTGCCGGTCAAGCCGACGATCGGCGCGCCGGTAAAGCGCTTGACGTACGTATTCATGACGCCGGGAGTGTCGCGTTCGGGATCGACCGTGACGAACACGATCTCGGCGTTGTGCTCCTTCGCCATCACTTTGGAAAGCTTCGCAAGCGTTGTCGGACACGTGTCGGGACAGTGCGTGAATCCAAAATACATCGCGATCGCTTTGCCGTGCTGCGCCGAGAGCGTCCATGATGCGCCGTTTTGGTCGGTCAGCGTGAAATCGGGAGCAGCCGGATAACGCGAACACGCTGCAGCGAGCAGGACGAGCGTAACCGCAAACAAGCGAAGGCCAAACCGCATACGTTCAGTGTAACGCATCGCTCAGGCGCCGGGATGGAGAATCGTCGTAATGGCCATGTAGATGCCGAGCACGATGCAGATTCCGGAGAGCACGAACGTTACGGCGTTTCCGAGCGGACGGTTCCTGCGGTTGCCGATGACGCGCCGGTCGTTGACGAGCACGAGTAAGAAACCGAGAACGATGGGCAGCACGAAGCCGTTGAACGCCTCGACGTAGACGGTGAGCGCAACGAGCGGCAGATTCGGAATCAACACGAACGCTGCAGCGAGCACGACGCAGCCGGCGTAAAGTCCCGTGAATCGTTTGCTTCGCAAATCGTCGTTCAACGACGAACGCCATTCAAATGCTTCGCCGAATGCCCACGCAGTTGCGAGCGCGACGACGAACGCGCCGAGCATCGATGCGCCGATCAGTGCGACGCCGAATGTGACACCGGCGAATCGCCCGACGAGCGGCTCGAACGAAAGTGCCGCGTGCGCCGCATCAGAAATCGGAATGTGTTTGACGAACAGCGTCGCAGCCGTCGTAACGATAACCGCGCACATGATGCCTTGCGTAAACACTGCGCCCAGAATCGTGTCGATTCGCGCAAATGTCAAGTCTCCGATTTGGAGTCCCTTGTCGACCGTTGCGCTCTGCTGGTAGAAGATCATCCACGGCATGATGACCGCGCCGATATTCGATGCGATCAGCAACACGTAGTTTGGATCGTCTAGCGGCTGATGTCCGAAGAGTCCGTTTGCGATGACGGCGTGTGCCGGCGGATGCGCAGCAAACGCGGCTGGAATGAAGAGCAGTTCGATCAAACACAACGCGAGCGCGAACGCTTCTGCGCGCTTGTAGGACGCCGTGAAGATAACAACGACGAGCAGTGCAGCCGCAACGGTCACGAGGAGCGCGGGGTTGATACCGAAGATCAATGCGGCGCCGGCGATCCCAGCAAATTCCGTGACAAGTGCGGCTACATTGGTGACGAGCATCGTGCCGAGCGAGAGCCACGTCCACCCGAGCCCATAGTGCTCGCGAATGAGCCGCGCGTGTCCCTTGTGGGTGACGACCCCAAGACGAACGGTCATCTCTTGCACGACGAAGAGGGGAACGATCAGGAGCAGCTGCAGCAGGATGAGCTTGTATCCGTACTGTGCTCCAGAGGTGGCAGCCGTTGTGATGCTTCCCGCCTCAGTATCGGCGAACGCGACGACGAGCCCGGGCCCGGCGACCGCGAGAAAGCGAACGATCCATCGTGACACTAGTTGTTAGGTTATCCTAATTTGACGCTCCGCCACCAGGACTTGCGTCGTGCGCAGCCGCATCCGCATCCCGTCATGCAGCGTGCCGTCTTCTTGCTCCGCCTGATTCTGGGCGGACTTTTACTGGCGACCGGGGCTCTCAAGGTCGGGCACGCGCCCGAGCTTGCCTCGGCGATCGCGGGCTTTCGTCTCTTACCGGGCGAGATCGTTGCACCGATGGCGCTGGTGCTGCCCTACTTCGAGATCCTCATCGGGGCGTATCTCGTCATCGGCCTTTTCACGCGCATCGCCGGTTGGATCAGCGTCGTGCAGTTCGTCGCCTATGCGGCGGCGATCGCGTCGGCGGTTATTCGCGGCATTCCCGCAAACTGCGGATGCTTTGGACCCAACGATCAGGCGACGGCCGATTGGCCGCACGTTGCATTCGATCTGGCGCTCGCGCTCATCGCGTATATTATTGCGCGGTTTGCGCCGGGCGTACTCGCTCTAGACCGGAGACTTCAAACGAAATGAACCAACGGACGCTCGCCGTCATCTCGATCGTCATCGTCGCCGTGCTCGTGATCGGCGGCGTACTGTATGTGAGGCTGCGCCCCTCGCAACAGCTGCAGAATGCGTCCGTTGCGCCGATCAACGCGACGGCGTCGATGGGCCAGAAAGCGCCCGAGTTTCAAACGCCGACTACGGACGGCCCGTTCGATCTCAACGCGCAGACGAAGCCCGTCTTTCTCGAAGTCTTCGCAACGTGGTGCCCGCACTGTCAACGCGAGACGAGCGTCATCGACCGGCTCTATCAAAAATATACGAATCGCGTAGCGTTTATCGCGATCCCCGGAAGCGACACGGGGATGGACGGAACCACCCCCGAGTCTCAGTTCGACGTTTTAAATTTTCAGACGCGCTTCAACGTGAAGTATCCGATCGCCGCGTACGATCCGAATCTCGCCGTCGCAAAACTCTACCTCAAAGGCGGTTTCCCGACGATCGCCGTGATCGACAAGAACAAGACGATCACGTATCTCAATAGCGGTGAGATTCCGTACGGCGAACTCGACGCCGAACTCGTAAAGGTTACTCGTTAGCCGGGAATGAGTAGTTCGGCGGCGCTACGAGCGGTGTTCCGACTTCGAGCGTGATCAGGTTGTGCGCGCTTAGCGGAATCATCCGCAAATCGCCGTCGTACTTCTGCCCGTTGACGTACGCGGTAACCGGTCCTTTGAGGCCGGCGACATTATCGCGCGAGAGCGGTTGACCCCAAATATCGAAGAGGATGCCCAGGTTGTACTGCGATCCGCCCGGCGGTGCGAGCTGCGGTGCTTCCACGTGAATGATGCCGCTCGCATCGTGCGTGTGAATCCAGTAGAGGCAGCCTTGCGGCGGAACCGCCGCGCCGCCGATTAGCCGCGGCACTTGCACCTGCTGGCCGCGGTCGTAGATCGCGAGATGCGCGTGTACGTGCAGCGTTACATACTCTTGTCCCGCGCACGGAATGCCGTCAACCGTTTGTCCTTGTCCGCCCGCTTTTGTATCTGCGCCGACTTTGGGCACGGCGATCATCGCTTTGCCGATCGCCGTTCCGTCGACGAGGGGGATCGGCGTCGGACCGCCGCTCGTGGTCGGTAGCGGCGACGGCGTTGCGTACGCAGCCTGCAGCGCATTGTTCTGCTGCCAGCGCATAATCCCGAACCCGGCGATGATCAGTACGATCACGACGCCGAGCGCGATGTAGACCATCATCATGGGATCGCGCTTTTGCGGAGACGCGGCACCCCCGCGCTGATGTTGACGGCGCTGCGAGCGCGAAGAGGGCTCTGACACGTAGTACCTCGATTAGACGGAAATGGCGGTCGGGTTTGCACGTTCAGCGGAAACCCATACTTCCTCACGCGAAGGATCGAGCGGATTCCCGGTGAGCAGGTAGTTAGAGACGTAGTCGCCCACCGCTTCATCGAGCGGCGTGATCGAACGCGTGTAGCCGCTTTCGCGCAAACGATCGACGATTGCTGCCGTGCGGTATTGATACTTCGGCCGAAGCGTCTCCGGCATCTCGATGAACTCGATGCGTTCGGGCAGATGCAGCGCCGCAAAGATCGGACGGACCAGCTGCAGCCACGTATGCGGCGTCCCGCTTCCTATATTGACCAGACCCGTCAAGCCGGATTGCGCGACGTGCAGCGTCATATCGACGGCGTCTTTGACGTAGATGAAGTCACGCTGCTGTTCGCCGTCACCGAAATCCGGGCGGTAGCTCTTGAAAAGCCGGACGCTCCCGCCGTCACGGATTTGATGGAACGCCTTGTACACCACGCTGCGCATGTCGCCTTTATGATCTTCGTTTGGTCCGAAGACGTTGAAGTATTTGAGGCCAACGATCTTTTCGGCCATACCCGTGCGCTGCGCATAGAGATCGAAGAGCTGCTTGGAATACGCATACATATTCAACGGACGCAGCGTACGAAGATCCGCGGTGTCGGACAATCCTTCCTCGAGTCCGCCGTACGTTGCCGCCGAGGAGGCGTAGACGAAGCGTGCGTCCAGATCGAGGGCCCAATGCGCGAGCGCCTTCGTATACTCGTAATTGTTGCGCATCAGATAGTCGGAGTTTGTCTCCGTCGTCGACGAGCACGCGCCGAGATGGAAGACGGTCGCAACGTTGCCGAAGTACGTCGATTGGTCCGTGACGAGGTCGAGAAAATCGTCGGCGTCGACATAGTCGGCGAAGCGAAGCGGAACGAGATGCTTCCACTTTTCGGAGTCGTCGAGCCGGTCAACGACGATGATGTCGTCGATGCCCCGGTGGTTCAGCAGCCAAATAAGCGCACTGCCAATGAGGCCGGCGCCTCCAGTGACGACGACCGGGCCCTGGGAGATGTCATGCATGCGACGCGCCTCTTTCCCTTTCATGGAACTCCCAGTCCTCCAGGAGCCTCACAAGCCCTTGACAAGGCTTGACTGAGGGACTAATTTGGGAATCGTTCGCAACGAATTTGCGAATTGGTCTCAATTTTACAGGGAAGGCGACTCCTTTTATGTTTGGCTTTTTATCTGCGCTTGTACTGGCGGTCTCGCTTTGGGGAGGCGTCTACACTGATAAACAGGTTCCGGTCGGCGACGCGGGCGTTACGCTGACGGGAAATAATCTGACCCTTCACCAGCGCACGGATGCGTCGGGTCAATTCGTGTTCTCGGGCTTGAACGTCGGAACATATCAAGTCTTTGTCGAGACGACGGCCGGCGCGGCGCGCGAGAGCGTCGATCTCGGGAGCAGCGGTGCCCGCATCACGCTGACGCTGCTTAATAAGGTAGCGGAAGTGCGCACATCGACGTTGCCGCCCGCTCACGGAAGCGGCACCGACTTGACGCTGAACGGGAATTACCTGAAACGCGTGCCGGCAGCAACCGATTTCCCGTCCATACTGCTTCAAGTCCCGGGCGCGGCGCGCGGTGCCAACGGCGTCGTGCACATCAACGGCGATCACGGTGACATCAATTACGTCGTCGACGGCGTTCCCGTACCGCAGGAACTCAACCGCCAAGTGGGCACCGAGTTCGATCTCGCTGACGTTTCGTTCCTCGAAGTGCTCGAAGGCGCGTATCCGGCGGAGTACGGTAATCGTTTCGCTGCAGTGGTCAACGTCAACACGAAGGTCGGCAACGGTACGCCGGGATTCGAAGGCTATGCGCGTGGCGGATCCTATACATCCTATGACTCACAACTAGCCTACCACGGATTGCTGGGTTCCGGATCGTACGTCGCAAGCATCAACGGCACGCGCAGCGACCGTTTTCTCGATCCGCCCAATCCCGATTCACCGCATAATAGCGGCAGCAATATGAATGAATTCTTCCGCTTTACGCAGCCGCTCGGCAAAGACTACTGGAATCTCACGCTGAGCCATTCGCTTCAAGCGTTTCAAATTCCAAACGACGTCAACGGCGGAGAGCCGGCCAGCACCGACGACAACGAGACGCAGAACGACAGCTTCGGCGCGTTCAGCTTCCACCACATGCTGCGCGACGGCGGTGCGACGACGTTGGCGCTTGGCTACAAGCAATCAACGATCCGCGATCTACCGGATCAGGCCAACGACTTCATCTACGGCGAGAACCTCAATCTCAATGGAGGCGGAAGCCCAACGGATTGCCAGAACGGGACCGTCAGCGCGTGCGCGTACTCGCTGTTTTCGGATCGCACGGCTCGGGACATCTACGCGAGCTTGGATAACGATGTTCCGTCGGTCGCACACGATGTTCGTTACGGCGTGAGCTACGACGCAACGAACGTCCAGAAGCTCTACGACGTCACTCTGCAGCCAAACAACTTTCTTGCGCCCGTTTTTTCACCCGGAACGCCGAACGGCGCGTACACGGTGACGGACGCCGCACCGAACACCGGACACGATGAATGGGCGTACCTTCAGGACTCGTGGAAGATGGGTTCGCTCTACCAGCTCGATTACGGCATGCGTCTCGATGCGTTTCAGATTGCGTCGACCGAGTTCGATAACGGATTCTCGCAGTGGAGCCCGCGCATCAAGCTGACGCGTTTCTTCGGCAGCCGCGCCAACATGTACGTCTATTACGGACGCTTCTTCACGCCGTTTTCACTCGAGAACGTCTCGCCCACGGCGGCGCATTTGCTGAATCTTCCGCAGCAGCCGACGCTCGCGCAGTTCGACTTGCGCCCACAGCGCGACTCCGACTACGAAATCGGCGGCCATCTGCCGCTCGGCGCGGGACAACTCGGTCTTCGCGTCATGCAGAAGAACGCGACCGACTGGATCGACGACACGCAAGTCGGCGTTACGTATCTCCATCAAGACATCAACTATGCGCAAGGCCGCGTTTCATCGCAGAGCGCGTATTATCAACAGCCGCTCGGCCTTGGCGGACGCTTCTATGCTTCTCTCTCGCACACTCGCGCGCTGACGAAGGGTTGCGAGACGCAGTTACTTGCGCCGTGTTTTGGATCGCCGGACGATTGGACGCCCGCCGACCACGATCAAAACTGGGATGCATCGAGTGGTGTGTTGCTCAACGATCGCCGCGGCGGCTGGTTCTCGCTGACCGGCGAATACGGCAGCGGACTCTCGACGTCTCAGGGATGCGCGGACACCATTTTGTTCTGCAAAGTGCCGCCGCACACAACGTTCAATGTGGAGAAAGGTCTGCCCGTGGCACAGAACGCGTGGTTCACGCTGAGCATCTACAACATGTTCAACGACCGCTACGTGGTAACGCTCCACAACGCGCAAGGCAACCACTACGCCCAACCGCGCGTCATCCAAGCCGGCATCGTCTTCGGAAAACCGTAACGTTGTCATCGTGAGCGAAGTCGAAGGATCGCAACGCACAAAAAGCCCGCCGATTTATTTCGGCGGGCTTTTTAATTCGTAACGATCCTTAGACTGCGGTGCTTCGCACCTTCGCTCAGGATGA
>CAZYLU010000022.1:0-11328 GCA_964648945.1 uncultured bacterium
CGTCTCATCCTCACGCAGCGGCATCATCTACCGCCACGATTAAGTGTCATCCTGAGCGCAGGTGCGAAGCACCGGAGTCGAAGGATCGCAACGCGCGTTTGAATTGAGACGATCCTTCGACTCCGCTGCGCTTCGCTCAGGATGACACTGGACTACGCGTTGCCGAGGACGTCGCGGTCTTTTTGCGAGTAGATGTTGAGCAGTACGCCGACGGCGGCGAAGTCGGTGAGGATGGCGGAGCCGCCGTAGGACATGAAGGGGAGCGGGATGCCCGTGATCGGCATGATGCCGATCGTCATGCCGATGTTGACCAGCATGTGGAAGAAGAGCATCGCGACGAGGCCCGCGGCAAGGAGAAAACCGAAACGGTCGCGTGCTGCGACCATCGTCTTGATTCCGCCATACAGCACGACGGCGTAGAGTACGAGCAGGATGCCCGCTCCGATGAATCCGAGTTCTTCTGCGAGCACCGTGAAGATAAAGTCACGGGAGTGTTCCGGCACGAAATTGAGCTGCGTCTGCGTACCGTGATGCAGCCCTCGGCCGAACCACTCGCCGTTGCCGACGGCGATCTTCGATTGATTGAGATTGTAACCGGCGCCCTGCGGATCGGATGACGGATTGAGAAAGACGAGCAGACGTGCTTTTTGGAACGGCTTCAAAACGGCGTTGGTTCCGACCGCAGCGGCGCCTGCGATAACAACGCCCATCACGTAAATCAGAAAGTCGCCGAGCTTCGGCAATCCGAAGAACAGCTGCGCGGTCAGAATTGCGCCGATCACGAGCGACGTGCCGAGGTCGGGCTGCTTGAGAATCAACAGCGCAGGAATCGCCGCAGCGACAAGCGGTTTCCAAAGATCTTGAATGCGATCGTAGGTGCTCTTGCAGAGCACGGCCGCAATCGAGATCGCGAGGATGAGCTTCGCTGCTTCAGACGGTTGGAACGTGAAGAACGAACCGACGGAGATCCAGCGCTGCGCACCGAGCGCCGAGTGACCGCCGCGCAAGATGAATATCAACAATGCTAAGTTGACGACGTAGAGCCCCGGCGCCCATCGTTGCCAATTGCGGTAGTCGATGAACGAGAAGCCGGCCATCAGCGGGATGCCGAGCAGCACGTAAATGATCTGCTTCTGATATTCGCCGGGTCCCGCGGCGCCGTGCAGATCGGCGGATTGAATGCAAACGATCCCGAGCGCCGATACGAGGACGCACGCGATCGCGAGAGACCAATTGAAATTCCGGACGTACCGACGAGCGTCGGACCCCAGGGCAAGGACGGCCATGCCTTATGTTTCGGCTAATGTGCGGTCGCGGGCTTCGATCCGCCGGATTTTTTTCTGCGGCGACGACGGGTCGGAGGCGGACCGGACATACTTGCGGTCGCCACCTTGGCTTGCGCTTCCGCCACGGGTTCCGGTTCCTCGACGGTCGTTTCCGCAACGGTTACCCCTTGCGGTTCCTCGGGCTCGGGTTTGTTGGGACGGTTGACCGCGGTGATCGGAATGTTGGCCAGTAGCGCGAGCGCACGGTCCTCGCGTTCGAAGTTGACCTCGACCTTTTCACGGTCGACTTCGACGTAACGCGAGATGACGTCGACGAGGTCGCGCTTCATGTTCTCGATCACGTCGGGCGCAAGCGCGAGATGATCGGTCATGAGCACGAGGCGCAGCCGTTCCTTCGCCGTCGAACTGGACGGCGTTTGGCCGAAGAATTTTTTGACCCACTCGATCATTGCTTGCGTCCTCCGAAGAACGCGCTAAGTTTATCCATGAACGACGCCTCTTTGACTTCAACGGTCGGTGCGGGGACGTCTTCGCCCGCAACGCGCGCCGCAATTGCGTGATACGCGTTCGCCGTCGCGCCGTCGCGGCGCAGCGCAAGCGGTTCACCCTTGTTCGTCGTGACGATGATCTCGGGCTCGTCGGCAATCACACCGAGCAGCGGCAGATGCAATATTCCATTCACGTCCTCAACCGAGAGCATCTTGCCCTTCTTCACAAGTTGCGGACGCAACCGGTTGATGATGAGCTGCGGCTTGAATTTGTTGCCGAGCAGCCCCACGACACGATCGACGTCGCGCACGGCGGAGACTTCCGGCGTACAGACGACGATCGCTTCCTCTGCGCCCACGACCGCATTTTGGAAGCCGAGTTCGATGCCGGCGGGACAATCGATAAGCACGTAGTCGAAGCGTTCGCGCAATGTTTGAATGAGCGCGCGCATCTTCTCGGTATCGACTTCGTCCTTTTCGCGCGTCTGCGCTGCGGCAAGCAGCGAAAGCGTTTCGATCCGCTTATCGCCAACGAGCGCGTCATCGATCGACACCTTGTCTTCGAGCACGTCGAGCACGTGATACTTCACACGGCTTTCGAGCCCGAGCACGATATCGAGATTGCGCAAGCCGACGTCCGCATCGACGAGCACGACGCGCGCGCCGCGTGCCGCAAGCGCCGTGCCGAGGTTTGCGGTCGTCGTCGTTTTTCCGACGCCGCCCTTACCTGAGGTGACGACGATCGCGCGGCCGAGCTTCTTCGCCGGCTCCTGCGAGGGTGTCGACTCGAGGGAGTCCTGTAACTGGTGCATCGCAATTACCCCGCTTTGAGCGCGCCGAAGAGGCGGCCGAGCAAGCTTTGTCCATCGAAATTGGTAAAGGGCACGAGGTCGCCCTCGAGGCGCCGCGCGATCTTGTCGTAGATCTGACGCAAACGTGCCGCCTCGTCGAGCACGATCGGTTCGCCTTTGTTGGTCGTGTCGATGATCTCTTCGTCGTCGGGAACGATTCCGATGAGCTCCACCGAGAGAATCTCGCACACGTCTTCGACCGAGAGCATGTCTCCGCTGCGCACCATATCGGGACGCAAGCGATTGACGATCAAGCGAATCGGCAGATGTTTGTCGTTGAGCTTGCCGACGACGCGATCGGCGTCGCGAATGGCGCTCACTTCGGGCGTCGTCACGACGATTGCTTCTTTCGCACCGGCGATCGCGTTGCGGAATCCGCCTTCGATTCCCGCCGGGCAATCGATCAACACGTAATCCGCCGCTTCCGCCGCTTGTTCGACGATTGCCGCGAATTGCGATTCCGTAATCGCGTCTTTGTCGCGCGTTTGCGCGGCCGGCAAAATCGAAAGCGATTCGAAGCGCTTGTCTTTGATGAGCGCCTGACGCAACTGGCAGCGTCCTTCGGCAACTTCGACCAAATCGAAGACGATGCGCTTCTCCAATCCTAAAACGAGATCGAGATTGCGCAGTCCGATATCGGCATCGATCAAGATCACGCGGTGGCCGCGTTTAGCGAGCGCCGCGCCGACGTTCGCGGTCGTCGTCGTTTTTCCGACGCCGCCTTTTCCGGAGGTGATCACGATTCGCCGTGCTGCCATTTACTGTAGTACCTCCGATGCCTTGGAAAACGGCGCGATGATGATACGGCCATCGCGCAAGAACGCAATCTCTGGTTGCGAGACCGATGGTCTCGTGTCCTCGTCGACCGCAATACTTGTTGCAATACGAAGTTGCGTCGCTTGCAAGTGCAACGCATAAACCTTTGCAGTTTCATCACCCTGTGCGCCCGCATGTGCGACACCGAGCAAGCGTCCGAAAACGAGAATATCGCCCGTTGCAACGAGTTCCGTTCCGGGATTCACATCGCCGACGACGATGATGTTGCCGACATGATGCAACGCTTGTCCACCACGCAACGTACCGACGTGATACAGCGTGCCGGGCGGCGGCGGTGCGAGATGCAATGCCGGCGCAGGCACCGGCGGCGCAGGCTGCGATTCGTGGTGAACGACGCGGCGCACGCTCGATTCACCGCGCTTTCGGCGGTCGGCGATGTCTGCACGCGCGCCGGCGAAATCCGCGACAAGCGAGCGCGCGGATTCGGAGAGTTTGAGTTCGCGGCGTGGACGCAGCGCGCGACGGCGTTCAAGTTCTTGCGTCTGTTCGAGAGCCTCCACGGCGGAAAGTTCGATGCCATGCTCTTCCAGGAGCGTGCGAAGGGCGTCGATGCTCTCGTCCGCCGGGGGCGGATCGCCGACGACGGCCGTGGCGGAAGAGCCCCGGTAGAATCCGGGACGCTCGCTAAGTTTGGTAGACAACTCGGCCAGCGCCGAGTCGAAATCGCGATCGGCGAATCTGAGTTCGAGGCCGAGTCCGCGTCCTCGAATAAGGGTCATTGGGAGCCGAAGTTCACAGGCGTCCGCGTCCCGGCCCTTCAAACATCCACAGGCGTTCGCAAGTTCTTTCTATTATCCACAACCAATGCACAGTAAGGGACCGTAGTAACGTGTTGGGCCGCTCGGACGTTGAGCAGCTGGACTCTCTCGCCGTAACATTGAGTTACCTCACTGGTAAATAAGGAAGACCACCCTATGTTCCGCCGCATCCTTCCCGTTGCCGTTATTCTGTCATTACTGGGTGCCATATGCCCGGCACCCGCGCTCGCCGTTTCGACACAAAATGAAATCGAAATGGGTCGCGGCGAGGACGAGCAGATCGTCGAGTCGAGCGTGATCGAGACCGACCCCTTGCTCAATGCGTACGTTCAATCGATCGCGCGCAATCTGTGGAAGGAAGTGGCGCGTAAGGACGTTCCGTACAACGTCAAGATCCTCAAGGACACGGAAGTGAACTCGTTTGCCACCATGGGCGGCTACGTGTACATCAACGAGGGCTTGATCGATTTCGTGCAATCGGACGACGAGCTCGCAAGCGTCATCGGACACGAAACGGGACACATCGAGCGCCGGCACGTGATCACCATGCAGTCCAAAGCGCAGGCACTCAACCTGCTCTTCGGTATCGCGTCGATCTTTTCGCCGCTGATCTACAATTTCGGCAACTTGATGCAAGCGGGCGTCGTCGCGAAGATGCAGCGCGCCGACGAATTACAGGCCGACCGCACGGGTCTGCAGTTGATGTCGCGCGCGGGGTACGATCCGTACGCGATGGAGACCATGATGCAGCACCTCAACGCGCTCGGAAACGAACACAGCGATCTGGTCACCAAGTATCTGCAAGACCATCCGGGCTCCGCTGCGCGCGTCTCGCATCTCGTCGGTTACCCGGAACTCGATCCCAAAGTCGTAACGGAACAGCAGCAAGTCGTGCAGGCCGCGAGCGATCAAGAACGCGGCCGCTATTCGTTCTCGATGTGGAAGTTCGAGCAGATCCTCAAAGCCGATCCTTCGAACACGGAAGCGCTGCTCGGCGAAGGTGAAGACCAGCTCGCAATGGGCCTGCCGAGCAAGAGTCAGCAGACGCTGGCGGAGGCGGCGCAGCGCGGCAACCCGCAGACGCGCGATGAAGCAAATGCACGCATCGCGTCGCTGCGCGCGATGCAAGCGCATCAAGTGACGCTGGTGAAGCCGAATCTCGAACGCTTGCGGCAGCAGCTCGCGCAGGTCCAAGCCTCGCAGACGCAGGCAAATGCCGAGATCGTCGCGCGCCATGATGAAGGCAAGGATCAGCTCAAGACGATCAACACGCGGATGAACGCGCTGCAGTACGAGATTCCCGACTTCAGCCGTATCAACATCCAGCATGGTTCGCGTCTCGAAGCGATCTTGAAAAACGTCAACGCAATGGGACGTTCGCTCAACAGCGCGCTCGCGGATGCGACCACGGCGATCAACGGCGTCGGTTCGCTGGAGAAGAATAAAGAGTCGGGCTTGCTGCACGAGAACGGCCAGATCCTCAACGAGATGCAGTCGACGCTCAACTCGACGCCGATTCCGGCCGAATCCGTCGCGCTGCTTCCGTCGTATCCGAATGTTTTGAAAGAACTGCAGGTTGCCGATAGCGACATGCTCCGGACGGTCGATGCCGGGCGCGCGTCGCTTACGCTGCTCGACCAATCGCTCGGCGACGTCGACGCATTCTTCAAAGAACTCGCGCGCGCGCCCGTCAACTATCAGGGCGATATCTCGAAGACCGAGTACGACAACCTTGCGCCGATGATGGAGAAGGCGTCGAGCAGTCTGAACAACGCCGCAACGGCAGCATCGCAAGCGACGCAGCTGTACAATATGGCGCGCACTCGCCAGCTGTCGGCACGCATCACGCTGCTTGGTCTCGGTACGTCGCCGCAACGCTATGCGACGCTGCAATACGTGCTGAATCAACGCTTCAAGAGCAACGGTATCGACTACAGCCAGATGCTGCGCGACAACATCACGCCGGGCGATGTCGCCGTCGCGACGATCGTTGCCGCGGACATCAAGTCGACGCCGCAAGAGATCGTCGACGAGATGGTCCGCACGAAGAAGTCACCGGTCGATCTTGCAGATTCGCACGGCATGCATGCGTGGCCGCTCGAAATCTTCACCGGCCTCGTCTATCTCGATTACACGGATGATCCGGTGAAGGAAATGCAAACGCAATAACCCGGAGGTTTGAATGTCATCGGCTATCGGCGCGCGCGATCTGTTCCGCCTGGTTCGTAGCGGCATCGACGTAAACGCCGTGCACGCGCACGTGCGTAAACCATTCCGCTACCTGCTCTGCGGCGATCCGGCATTGATCGCCGAGTTTCGCACGCTCTTGCTCTCCGGACACGAAGACGGATCGATTCCGCTCGATGCGGCTGCATGTCTCGAAACCATTCGCAACGACGTACCGCTGGTCACCGAGCCCGGAGAAGTACGCCTCGTCGTATTCCTCGGGCAGCGCGGCGATCTCGCCGGCGCGCAGCTCGAGCCGCTCAAAGCATTACGTGTCCCGATCCTCGCGCTCACGGTCGATCCGAATGCGCAGCCGAGCGGTCCCGCAAGCGTTCCCGCACCGGGTACGTTTGCGGAATATGTCGTTCCGTCGCTCTCGCGTGAAGCGCTGCGTGGACGCGTCTTCACGCACATGGTGGAAGCATCGAAGGGCGTTGAGATCGCGGTCGGTCGGCGGTTACCCGCGCTGCGCGAATCGGTCGCGGCGAAACTAACGCGCGACGCCGCCAACAACGCGTTGAAAGTCGCGCTCGCGAGTGCAGTCGTCGATCATATTCCGGTTGTCGGCATCGTGCTCGGCGCGTTTGCATCGGCGGGCGACATGGTCGCGATCACGGGCTTGCAGATGATGCTCTTGCTGCAGATTCAAGCGGCATACGGAAAAGATCCGGACGTGCAGCGCATGTGGCAGCTGCTGCCCGTAATCGGCGGCGGTTTCGGCTGGCGCACGTTAGCGCGCGAACTCGTGGGATTCGTGCCGGTCGCCGGCATCGCGATCAAAGGCGCGATTGCGTATGCCGGCACGATCGTCGTCGGTGAGGGCGCGACGTTCTTCTTGCAACACGGCCACCACATGAGCAAGAACGACGCAAAAACAATCTACGACCGCACAAAAGCCGACGCCCTCCGCTTCGCCCGCGAACTCACCGGCCGATTCCGGAAGAACTAAAGTTGTCATCCTGAGCGCAGTGAGCGTAAGCGAACGGAGTCGAAGGATCGCCTCGAATCAAATGCGCGTAACGATCCTTCGGCGCTTCGCTCAGGATGACAGAATTAGAGTCGCTCCAATAGCGGTTCGTCGTCGAGGCGTTGCATTTCCGGAGGGACGCGTGGGCGGATGCGCTCCGCGAGTTGCCGCGCGAGTTCGACGCGGCGCTGTGGATCGAGCGTATCGCGACGCTCGAGAAAACGTTTGACGAGTGCGCGTTCTTCGCCGCTTACGTATGCCGTCGCAGCGTAGACCGGTTCTCCCCGAATTTCGCGTAGCATCGACGCGGGTGATTGCATCCGCGCCTCGCGCACGACGATCGTTCCCGCCGCCAAATCGCCGAGCCGCTTGTTCTCAGACGACATGAGCGCCGAGATCGCTGCGATTGCGTAAAACCCGAACATCATCTCGCCGACGCGGATGAGATTGCGGACGAGCGATGCGGTGAAATCGATCGGATAGCCGCCGTCGCGCACGACGCGCAATCCGAGCGCGCGTTTCCCGGGAGTCTGTCCATTCCATGCCGCTTCAAAAATGATGAAGTACCCGAAGAAAATCATGAACACAACGAAGATCACGATGCCGGCAAGAACATTCACAAGGAACTTCGATGTTGCGCCGTGCGTGCCGGCGATCTTCGCTGCGCCGTGCGTATCGATGAGCGACACACCCCAGACGAGAGCGATCAACAGCCCGATTTGGAGGAGCAAATCGATCGCGACGGCCAAAAACCGGCTGCCGATCCCGGCCAGTTCGTAAGAAAAGGCGATCGATTCGGGCGTGCGGACGTCTAGGGTTCGGTCCATGGGCGAGCGTACTTCACACGTCGTGACGCAGCGCACCTTCGTCGAACGCCGCTCCGCCGCATGGGAAGAACTCGATGCGCTGCTCTCGCGCGCGAACCGGCGCGGCGTGCGCCGCCTGCAACCCGAGGAAGTCGAGCGGATCGGCGTTCTCTATCGCGCAGCGACGAGCGACCTCGCGTACGCAAGCGGACACGACTATGAAGTCCGCCTCCTTACGTATCTCAACCGCCTTGTCGCTCGCGCGCACGCGTACGTGTACGGGGGAAGCGCAACGACCGGCTGGGAGCGCGTTGCGCGCTTCTACAGCTACACGTTTCCGTCGGAATTCCGCCGGTCGTTTGGGTGGATACTGCTGTGCACTGCGCTGACCGTTGCTACGGCGGTGATTGCGTACGTTATTATCCGCAATCATCCCGGCGACGCATATGCGATTCTTCCGGAGTCGCTCGTGCCCTCACAGATCAAGAAAAGCTTGCATGATTCGAACTTCGCGTTCGATCCGGGAAGCTCGCCGCGGATGTCGTCGGCGATTATCACGAACAACATCAAAGTGGCGATCTTCGCATTCGCTGGATGCGTCACACTCGGATATTTTACGCTGCAGATTCTTCTGCAGAACGGCTTGATGCTCGGTGGCGTCGGCGCGTTGTTTACCAATGCGGGATTCGGCACCGATTTTTGGGCAACGGTGGCGCCGCACGGCGTTATCGAATTGACGGCGATCCAAATCGCGGGCGCTGCAGGCCTGTTGATCAGCGCCGGGATTCTCGCACCGGGCCGGTTGCGCCGCCGCGATGCTATCGCAGCAGCAGCGCAACGGGCGGGCGTGTTGATCGCGGGCGTCGCATCGATGCTTCTCGTCGCGGGAACGATCGAAGGCTTCTTCTCGCCGCTACGCTTGCCCGCATCCAATCGCATCGCATTCGGCGCCGTCACGGCCATCGCGCTCGCATTGTACTTCGGGTTTGCCGGGCGCAATCGTGTCATCCTGAGCGGAGCTCGCGAAGCGAGCGCAGTCGAAGGATCGCCTCGCGACAAACGCGCGTAACGGTCCTTCGACTTCGGTGCTTCGCACCTGCGCTCAGGATGACACTAGATTAGCGCGCGCGATTTAATACGTAAGTATTCGTCGATGGTGGACACTGAGAGTTTTGCGGCTGGGGCGTCGACGACTATGATGCCGATGCGTTCGAGTGTCTTCGCAGCGACGGTTCGTTCGTGTTCGAGGCCGAGGGCGACGTCGAGGCGGTACGCGTCGTCGACGGTGCGTGGTGTGGTTGCGAGCGTTTGTGCGACCGCAGCGTCGTTCATGAAGACGCACAGCACCACGTGGCGCTTGGCGAGTGTCGACAACTCCGCAAGGACCGTACTCTGCGCAACGGGATCGATGACGTCGGTGAAGAGTATCACGAGGCTGCGCCGGTGCAAATGGGAGCGCACGTAGCCGATTGCGCGCGCATAATCGGATTCTTCGAAGCGCGGCTCAACGTCCGAAAGTGCATCGGCGAGCGCGTGCATCGACGATGCCGTTGATCTGGGTGAGCGGGCCAACAAAATGTCGCGTGCGAACGCAACGACACCGACGCGGTCGCTTGCGAGCGACGCGATCGATGCGACGGAAAGGGCGGCCGTAATGGCGTAATCGAGTTTGCGCTGATCGTTGATCTGCGCCGTCATCAATCGCCCGCAATCGAGCATGAGCATCACGTCTTGACTGCGTTCGACTTCACGTTGCACGACCATCAATTTGCCACGCCGCGCCGTGGCTTTCCAATCGATGGCGCGGAACGCATCGCCGGCGGAATAGTCGCGCAGGCTTTCGAATTCGGTGCCTTCCCCGCGCATCCGCATACGGCGAAGACCCGCTTCGATCAAGCGGTTGCGGACCGTGAGATTTCCGTACCGCTCCACTGCCGAGAGATCCGGGTAAACGCGAATCGCTTCCGGGGCCTCAATACGCGTGCGGCGCCGAATAAGACCGAGCGCGGTTTCGTACCATACGTAGATTCGCGAAAACCGGTCGGCGCCGCGCGCTACCGGCAACGCATCGCTCGTCGCCGAGATTGACGCCTCCCTCGGAACGACTGCTTCGATTTCGTCATCAACGAACTGCAGCGTACGGACCGGTTCTTCGACAAACCCGATACGCAACGCCCGGCTGGAACGGTTTTCAATCTCGTAGTGCAGCGAAACCGTGCGTCGCAGCGCCAAATGCGCCGGTACAATTCGACGAATCGAAATCGCGCGCGGCGAAGGAATGAACGCGGCATCGAGAACGCTAGCAAGCGCGAGCAATACGAGTAAGACCAACGCGAACGGTGCAAGAACCGCGATGCCCGGGGATATCGCGAGCAAGAACGCAATTGCGGCGAGCGCCCAGACGACGCGCGCTGAAGGCCAGAGGGCTAGGCGCAGCCTACGCACGAGGAACGGGAACGCTGCCCAGAATCTCGGCGATCACCGACGTGCCCGTCGCGCCTTCGATCTCGGCCTCGGGCTGCACGATGACGCGGTGCGGCAGCACGAGCGGCGCAACGTCCTTCACGTCGTCCGGCGTCGCGTACGTGCGCCCGTCGATCGCGGCGGCAGCCTGCGCGGCGAGTAACAGCGCAACTCCCGCGCGCGGTGATGCGCCTAGTGCTAAGCGCGAATTCGAACGCGTCGCGGCAGCCACGGCATAAATGTACGCGCGTACGTCATCGGCGACGTGCACCGCGCGCACGGCTTCCTGCGCCGCCGTAACCTCTGCGCTATTCGTGACGGCGGCGATCGGCGTCCGATCGAGCGCGCGCGGATCGAAGCCGGACGCAACGCGCGCGAGAAGATCCAACTCTTCCGCTTGTGCCGGATAGCCGGTTTCAATCTTCACCATGAATCGATCGAGCTGCGCCTCCGGCAGCGGATACGTTCCTTCGTATTCGATCGGATTCTGCGTTGCGCAAACGATGAACGGCGACGGAAGCACGATCGGCGTTCCGTCGATCGTCGCGCGCCCTTCTTCCATCGCTTCGAGCAGCGCGGCTTGCGTTTTCGGCGGCGTGCGATTGATTTCGTCGGCCAGCACGACGTTCGCGTTGATCGGGCCGGG
>CAZYLU010000022.1:11428-56444 GCA_964648945.1 uncultured bacterium
GCGCGGACGCGATCCGCAAAAACCGCTACCTCCGACGTCGTTTGCTTCACGCGCCTTCCTTTCGATGACGGGCCGCGAGTATCGCTGCGCGCAGGACAACAACATCCTTCGGATGCGAGAGTTGCGCGAGCTGTTGCAGTTCTTCGTCTTGCTTCGCGTTCTTCGCGAAGCGCGAAATTGCGGCGGCTCCCGCACGCGCGCGGCGCAGCAGCGCCGCCATCGACCTTATATATGCGGCGGAGTCGCGTGGGGGTTGCGGCTCTACAGCGAGCGGCGGTGCGAAACGGATGTTCGCGTCAACGAGCACGATCAGCAGCGCCGCAACCACGATCCAAAACGCCGCGCGCACCGGCAGCGGCAACACGGTCCATAGCGTTCGCTGCGTACTAAATCCGTGGAGGCGCTCGTCAAACGCGACGGGACCATGCCCGGCGAGCGCATCGTACGCAGCGACGACCCGATGCGGGTCCTCCGAGAGCGCGCGGTTGGTGAACCGCGTCACATCGAGAACCGTTACACGAAGCTTCTGCCGCGCGATTCTCCGGCGCATCGGATCGTTGTGCGGCGAGGCGAAATATACCACGCGTCCACCGTGTTTCACGAATGCGGCAAGGCGATCGTAGTCGTTGGCATCGTAGAGCAGAGCGTTGCCGGCGTAGACTTCCGGCTGCGTCGACGTGAACGCAAGAACACGAATCTTTGGATCGCGCAGTGTGAACGGCACTTGCAAACGCGTCACGTCGACGCCCTCATTGCGCAGAACGTTGAACAGTGCCTCGTAGCCGTTCGGTCCGGTATCGTACGTAGAATAGACCGATAGCGAACCGTTTTGCGATGCGAACGCAAAGGCGAGCAGAAGCCCAAGGCCGGCGATGAGCACCACGATCTCGATCCAGCGGCTCCTCACGTCGTAGCCGCCACTACGGAAAGACGTTCGTACGCGACCCGCGCGGCATCCCATGCGCTTGAGTCCAGTTGTTCTTCCGCGTAGGCCGCTGCCGAAAACGCGCGCGCGATTTCAACGAACGGCGGTTCTGCGGCAGCATTGCGCGTGCGAAGCGCGCGCCGAAGATCGTTGACCGTCGCGCTCGGATCATCGTGCAACACACCGCGCAGATCGAGCAGCGTCACGGCGGCGGCGAACAGCAACCGGATTGCGCGCCCGTACTCTCCCGATGCGGCCGCACGGGAGGCAGCCACCGCAATAGCGTGCGCGTTGCGGGGCGCGCCGATGGCGATTGCGCGGGATCGCCGCGCGCGATCGAGCTGCATGGCCATCAACAGCCGTGCGCCGATGAAGCCCAGAACGATCACGCAGACGATGACGATCGCATCGCCGAAGAGCGAGACTTCGTTCTTGCCGACGTGAAGATGTGCGCTCAGCGCTTGAACGAACTCGGTGTACCGGTCGCCCAGCCACTGCAATGCGATTGACAGCCAGGAGCGATGCCCGACGCGTCCCTGCGAAAGATGATACCGTCCCGGAGTCGAGAGTTCGGCGCGAACCGCACGCACCAGATCGTGCGGCGGCTTTGGAATCACGGCGCCGCCGTCAGACGCGCGAGGTCGGTTTCTAAATCGAGCCCTTCGCTTCTCGTGCGCACGTCGTAGTAGTAGACGGCGAGCAAGATCGTGACGAATGCGCTCATCATTGCGCTCGCGAGCGTATTCACGACCAGTTCCAGGGCATAGCTCTTGAGCGTAAAGAGTAATACGAGTCCAACCGTTGAGCTGAGCGTTAGCACACCGACCTGCAGCCCGACGTACGCAAGCGTCATCAGCAGTGCTTTTTTGAATTCACGCCGGTTGAAGATCCGCCGGTACGCAAGCCCGATCGCGCGCGACGGTGATGCATCTTCGAGCGACGTCGAATACATGGCGAACGCATACGCCATGATCATCATGAGCAGCAGCAAGAACACCGCGACGAAGGCGACGATCGCGAACAGAAAGACGGCAACCGCAAGCGGGAGCGCGGACCGGACGAACAAGATCCCAACCGTTGTCAACATGACGATGCCGATGACCATCGCGAGGTAGACGCCGAGAAGAATCAACACGTTGAGCATCGCCGTGCCGAGCAACGGCGCCCATCGTCGAAAGACCGTTGCAAAGCTGACGCCATACGACGGCTCCGCGCCGCTGTAGACGCGCGCAACCCCGATCGCCACCGCGTTATTCACGAACGGCGCGAACACAATTGCGACCAGCGCGATCGCGACGAGCGCGCTTAGCTGTTGGCTGGTAAACGGCGGCTGCGGCTTCTTCTCGGGATGCTCGATCTGCCCGATGGTCGTCGCGAGGGAATCCGCTTGACTCGGCAACGCAAAATACTGCACGACGGCCAGCGGCGCGAGCAGCGTGAGCACCATCAGCGTGAACGCCACAAAATGACGCACGTAGAGCGTCACGGCCCGGTCGAAGATCTCGCCGATTCCGAGCGGGCGCAGCGCAAACGCAGGCGTCGATACCATCTAGGGGCGCGCTTCTTGAGGATTCGGCGGGCCTCCTCGCAGCGTTGCGAGTATCACCACGTATGGAACTCGGTACGCTTACAGCGATCCGCCGCTACCCGGTCAAGAGCTTGCGCGGCGAGCCGCTGCAGGAAGTCGCGGTGCTGCCCGCCGGACTCGAAGGCGATCGCCGTCGCGCGATGATCGTTCGCGAGGGCCACGCGCGCATCGGCAAGGCGTATCGCGGCAAGGAAAACGACCGCCTGCATCTTACATCCGATGCCGCCGTGGGCATCGAACGCGCGCGCGAACGCGGCGTCGAGGTGGAACTTGCAACACGCGAAGACGAGCCGTTTTTCGACGATGCGCCGGTCTCCATCATCGTCGATAAATGGCTGCGGGGGCTTAGCGCATACGTCGGATACGACGTCGGCTTCGAGCGGTTCCGTCCGAACTTTTTCGTCGAGGGCCGCGAGGGGTTCTCACTGACGGAAGAAGCGATGACCGGACGCGAGCTCGCGCTCGGCGAGGTACTGATGCGCGTGCGCTACCCGATCGAACGATGCGTCGTCACAACGTACGATCAGCAGACCGGCGAAAGCGATAACGAAATTTTGAATTATGTCGTGCGCGAACGTTCGACGTGGATGGGAATCTACTGTGACGTGCTGCGCGCAGGCATCGTGCGAATCGGCGATTCGTTCTCTTTGGTCGAGCGCTGAACTTCGCGAACGATCGCTTCAAGCGCATCGATGTAATCGAGAAACCGCGCGCGTCCGGCCGGCGTGATGCGCACGATCGTCTGCGGACGGCCGATGCCGGTGCGGCGCTCCGTCTCCACGATGCCTTCTTCGGCCAGCGCATGCAGATGACGGTTGAGATTGCCGTCGGTCAGCGCGCACGCTTCCAGCAACTGCGTGAACGAAACACCTTCGTTTTGGGCAACGAGCGTCGAACAGATCGCAAGGCGCCCACGTTCGTGAAAGACCCTATCGAGATTCGTCGCGCTCATGCGTCCACGGCCCGGTCGCGGAAGACGAAATACCCGATCGCAATTTGTCCCGTGCCGAATGCGGCCGGCAACACCCACCATGCGAGCGCAAGCGACGGCGGCGCGAAGAAGAGTGCGATGCCGACGGCGAGCAGCGCGACCGCGATCGGTAAAACGCCGCGCGGAATCATCGTGCGCGATGCAAACAGTCCGACGGCGTAGCAGCCGCACCATACGCCCGGCAATTGCGCGATGCCGCCGCTTGCGAGCAGCGCGAATGACAATGCGCCGCCGAGCACGAGCGCCGGGAGAATCGAAAGTCCGACGGTACGTGTTTGCCACCGGTCGCGCGCGCTTTCGTCGCTGACGAACCAATGTGCGATCGCGCCGTAATTCACGATTGCCGCGGCCGCGGCGCACACGAACCAAATCGCAAAGTAGAGCCGTCCCTGATGCGCGCCGTGGGGCATCGGAACGACGAGCGCCTGTGCGATGCCGGCGACGATCGCAAAGATCCCCGAAAGCACGGCGGCAACGGCGGAATAGCCCTTAAACCGCTGCGTCGTGGCAAGCCGGTCGCGGACTTCAGCGATATCGAGGAGCGCGCGCTCGAGTTCAGTCATCATCCACTTTGTACCACAAAGTCATAAGGGAGGGCAACGCGGGCACTGCCCTCGACCGTGAGGGAACGCCAAGCCGGCTTCACGCTGGTCGAACTCGTCATCGGCGCGGCGATCGCGGCGGTCGTGATCGGCGGATTGGTCCTGCTTGTATCGCGCCTCGCGCAGGCGACGTCGTCGCTCGGCACCCGCGTGCAAAGCCAGGGCGCAGCTGAACGTTTGATGGAGCGCCTGGCATCGGAAGCCGCGAGTGCGTGGGCGGTCTACGTTCCGTCGACTGACGTCAATGGCAACGCAAACAGCGACGGACACGAACTCGACTTTTTCAGCGAAGACGGTTCGCATCGCGCGTTTTTATGGGCGTATCTCTTTGACGCAACGCAAAAGACTATCACGCGTTATAGCTTCGCACCCGGCGTAGCGCCGAGTGCGGGTGAGGTGATCGGGCCGATCGACACATTCGTCGCGACAACGGTCCCGGTCACACAAGTCGGCACGGTGGACCCGCTCTTCGCGGACGCAACCGCCACAGCGGTAACGTACGGATTCAACGTCGCGCCGGCCGCAGTGGGCGGAAACGCATTGGTTCACCTGCAGATCGGCGCAACCGGCGTCAATCGAAACGAATTGCTCGCGAGTGAAAGTGCGCCAACGACTTTCACGGTCATCGTGAACTACACGCCGTCGCCTACGCCCGTCGTTACGCCGACACCGACGCCGATTCCATTCACGCTCGCAACACCGTGAACCGCTTCGTGCACCACGCGGGAATTACGTGCACACCGTACGCATTACCGTCGCACCAACCGACGGAGGCAGAATGTTTACAGGACGAGTTGCAATTGTTACCGGCGGTACTCGCGGCATTGGCGCCGCAATCACGGAAGAATTCACGCGCGCGAACGCGCACGTAGCAGCCGGATACAGCAAGGGACAAGAAGCCGCCCAAGCATGCGCGGCGCGCATTCGTGAGAGGGGCGGCGCCGTATCGATGCATCAAGGACGCGTCGATGATTTCGAAGACTGTCAGCGCGTCGTCAAGGAAGTCTTGGAAGAACACGGGCGCATCGATTTCCTCATCAACAACGCCGGTATTACGGTGGACAAAACGCTGCGTAAAATGACGCCTGAGGATTGGTGGGGCGTCATCAACGTGAATCTTTCCGGCGCATTCAACATGACCAAAGCCGTCCTCGAACACATGATCGCACGCGGGAGCGGCCGGATCATCAACATCAGCTCCGTCATCGGTTCGACGGGAAATATCGGTCAAGCAAACTATGCTGCGTCAAAAGCGGGCCTCTTTGGATTCACGAAGAGTCTCGCATTAGAAACCGCCAACAAAGGCATTACCGCCAATGTCGTTGCGCCCGGTTTCATCGAAACCGAGATGGTCGCAGCGATGCCGCAAGAAGCGCTGCAGAAAGTCGTCGACAAGATTCCCACGAAACGGCTCGGACAGCCACAAGAGATCGCTCGCGTCGTGAAATTTTTGTGCGAAGACGACTCCGCATATATCACCGGAGCCGCCTTCCACGTCAACGGCGGCCTCGATATGCTCTAACGCCTCGTGTCATCCTGAGCGAAGCTCGCGCAGCGAGCGAAGTCGAAGGATCGCCTCAATTCAAACGCTCGTTGCGATCCTTCGACTTCGGTGCTTCGCACCTGCGCTCAGGATGACAGCCTTACGGGAGATGGACGAGTACGTCGCGCGCGAGCGATTCTGAGGTGGCGAGTGCCGGGGAGGCGGAGCCGCGTACAAAGAGTTGAAACGCTAGATCGGCCTTTACAACGGTCAGCCGTCCGTCTTTCCATGCGGCTTTATCGCCGAGTCCGGAGACGAGCTGCGCATCGGTAAATGCGTCATTGATCTGCGATGGCAACGCCGCGTGCGCAGGTCCGAGCACTGACTGCACGGCGTTGATACACGACAATCCGTGGCATGCGGTTTTTGCCGTATCGACGGCTTGCGTCGTCAGTACGACTGTTTGCGCCGGTGCGCCCGCGTGCGAAGCGACTGCCCACGAGCACTCGTTGGCCGACGCTCGTCGCGCCGTTCCGATCGTTGTTACGCCGACGCCGAGTGCGGATGCTACGTCGTTCGTGCTGAGCATCGCGCACGGATCGACCGCGCCTTTTGCAGGCGCAGATGTTTGCGCTGCTGCAACTTGCGGCGCCGTTGATGGTTGCGCTGCGGCCGCGGCAGGTTCTGCGCTCGCTGATGCATTCACGCCGGGCGCCATCGTAACGGTCCCGCCGCAAGCCAAACTAATGCGGAAGTTCGCCGGCTTGCGATATTGCGACACGGCGAACGGCAACTTCACGGCGCTTTGTTTTGCCGTGTCAAACGTCACCAGCAGTCGTATCGGCGTGTCGGCGGGATCGATCGAACCCCAGCTGATGAGTTGCGAGAACGTGTACGGGACGTTCGGTGCGAACGGAACGTTGCGCCCACCGAGTGCGAAGCCGCCGGCGGTGTTGAACGACGAGCCGTTGTTCCCGTTCTTCGTTGCAAGGAACTCGTCGCTAACATTCGTCGGTGCGACGCGATTTCCGACATCGGGCAACGCCCCCGGGTAAACCTTACCATTTGTGATGTTCACCCACTCTTGCGTAACGCGCCAGCCGATCTGGTCCGCCGGCTTTTTTACATCCGGCGGGTACGGACCAACGGCGAGCACGCGCATCTTCCAAACGCCGTTGGACATCCATTGATTCATGCAGCCTTCGCTGGCGGCGAGCTGTGTGGAACCCCCTTGCGCTTGCGCGGCAACGCCCGTAGCGCTGCAGCCAAGATCGTAGTGAAAATTATATTGATTGCTCGTGAAGTGCGGCTTGTTGCTCATCGACGCGAGTTTTACGCCGTCGAAGGAGACGTCCAGCGACTTGGGTTTGTCGTTCGGATCGACGGTGCCGTTATTACCGATGAATGTTTGCGTGTACGTGAATTCGCCGGACGGCGCTTGGGTGTTAAACGCGAGAGCCTCTTGCCGGTGTCCTTCTGCTTCAATGCTGGTTCCACTCGCGAGTTGCAAGTGCTCGGGAAGTATCAACGAATCGGCGGGCGCGAGTTCTCGTGCAGTTCCATTCCGCCACGTCTGCGTGACTTGCCATCCGCTCTGCTGTGAGCCGTTCATAATGGGCTCGACTTTGACCGTTTTCGCGCGCCAGACGCCATTAAACAACCACTGATTGATGCAGCCGTTGCGCGCATTGCTCAAGGCGAAAGCAGGGCTGGAAAAAAGCGCAAGCGCCGAGGAGGTGATGGAAACGGCGAGCGTAGTCGCCGTGACGATACGTAGGCGCATGTCAACCTCCGCCGGAGTTCCCGGCTCCCTCATTATACGGATAGGAGCAGTCACGCGCGCATTTTTGAAGAAATGACCTATATGCGGACGCAAGTGCTGAATCGGATTGTCGTTGTCGCGATTGCCGCGTTCGCGTTGGCGTTCACGGCACCGGATATTCTCTTGCCGTGGAAGCCGTTCTCGACGTTCGGTTTCAACGCGACGCCGGCGGGACGCATCACGGGCGTCTTTCCGGGCCTACCCGCGCAGCGAGCCGGCGTTCACGCCGGCGACCGCGTCGACATCAGTAAACTCACGCCGCACGAGCAGCGGTATTTGACCGTGCTTTCTCCAGCACGCCCGGGAACGCAGATTACGCTTCCTGTGATGCAAGGCAAGTCTACACGGAGCGTCTCGCTCGTTGCCGAGCCCAAGCCGCGTACGAGCGCCGATAACATCACGGACATCTTGCTCATCGTCGAACAGTGCCTGTTCGTTATCATCGCAGCTGCGCTCGTATATTTGCGGCCGTCATGGTTGACGTGGCCGTTTTTTCTGTACGCCGTCGCTGTAAGCTCGAATTCGATCCTCGTCTTTTCATATATACCTGACGCCGCCATGCCATTGTACGCGGCGGTCATGAGCGCGCTCGGCATCGTGGGCGCGATGTCGATGATCGTCTTTGCAACGCTCTTTCCACGTACGCAGCTCACGTGGCAGAAGCGCAAGCTTTTTCCGTTCTTGGCCGCCGTTTCGATCCTATGCTTTACCACGAATCTGTTCTTCGGCTACTCCGGGACGTTTAACACCGCCCTCCGCGGCAGCGCCCGCGCGTTGCAGTTGTTGCTCTCCGTGAATCTCACGTTGCCCGCCCTGGCGTACGCCGTGGCGATCGCCGCCTTCATTTGGAACTACATTCAGTCCGCCGAGAGCGACCGGAAACGGTTGCAATGGGTCGCCCTGGGATTCATTTGCGGTTTCGGCGGTCTTGCATGGCTTGACGTCATGGAAATTATTTTGCAGTTCTCGAACGGCGACATCCCACTGTGGGCAATCAACGGGCTGCAATCAATGAATATCTGTATTCCGGTTGCCGTTGCCTATGCGATCATGAAGCATCGTGTCATCGACGTGCGCTTTTTCGTCAGCCGCGCACTCGTGTACGGTTTGCTGACAACCGTAGCCGTTGTAATCCTTGCGCTGCTCGACTGGGCCGTTGCGAAAAGGGTAGAGGCAACCAGACTGGGACTCGCGGTTGAAATTGCGGGCGCGCTTGCGATCGGCATCGGTATCGATCGGATGCACGCGATTATCGACAAGCTCGTCGACCGGTTCGTTTTCCGCTCCGTTCATCAAGCGCAGCAGCACCTCAACGGCATTGCCGAGGCGATGATGTTCGCGCGATCGACGCACGCCATCGACGAAATGCTCTCGAGCGAGACGGCGCGTGCGCTCCAGCTGGAATCGGTATCCGTAGTCCGCGACTTCGACCCCGATGATTCGCTCGCGCTGCGGCTGCACGCGGGACGCATAGCGATCGAGCACGGCGACTACCTCGCGATGCCGCTCCTCATACGCCACCAGCTCATCGGATACGTCCTGTACTGTCACCACGACAGCGGCGCTGCGATCGACCCGAACGAACGTCAGATCCTCGAGTCCGTCACGGCCCGCGCCGCCATGGCATACGACCATGTGCTGAGCGAAGAGCGGGCGGCCGAAAACGAGCGGCTGGCGATCGAAAACCGCGTGCTTCGTTCGCTAGTTATTCAATGAGATCGGGCATCGCGCGTTTCATGAAATCGGCAAACAACGGTACGGTAAAATCGTTGTCGCCGTGTTGCGAGCTATAAATCATTCCCTTTTTGATCAACCCGCTACGCAGTGGCCCCGTCGACTCAACCTTCAATCCCAGCACGCCGGCAATGTCACCCGAGCGATACGGAGCCTCATTCAATTCCGCCATCGCGCGAAGGTAGCGCTTTTCTCTGCGCGTGAGACGGTCAAAACGCACGCGGAAAAAACTTTCGTCGAGGCGTGCCAACACGTACTGCTCAATAGCGTTGATGTCGTCCAATGTGATCGGCGATTGTCTCGCGTGATTCCACGCGTGATACGCCCACTCTTGAATGAAGTACGGATATCCTTTGGTAATTTCATACAGCCGCGCGAGCGCCGTGTCCGTGAAATCCGCACCCTGCTCGCGCGCGGGTGCGCGAACCGCTTCGTACGCTTGTTCCCGCGAGAGCGGACCCAGATTCGGGTAATCGAACAATCGCTCAGCGTACGATTTTGCTTCGCCTGCGAGCGCGGGCAGTTGCGGGAGGCCGGTACCGAGCACGATAACCGGCAGCGAAAGTTGCGTGACCCGGTGAACCGCCATAATAATCGCTTCGAGCTGATCTTGTTTGAGATACTGCACTTCGTCGATTGCGATGAGTACCGCGGTATCCGCTTCACGCGCGGCTTCACCGAGCGTCACAAACAAATCGACGAGATCTTGACTCAAGATTCCAGAGTCAGCTTTTCCAAGTTCCGCGTTGACGCCGAGCGTCACCGATTGTTGCGTGAGATTGAACGTCGCCGTGAAACTTTTGAAGACGCGCAACGCAGCCCGGACTGCGTCCGCGGCGCGGTCGCGCGCACTGAGCTGATGAAGAACGCCCCGAAGCCGCGATGCGAGAAGGTTGATGAAGTTTTCGGAGTCCGACGCCTCCAGCTGCGCGACGAGATACCCTTGACGTTGCGCCTCGGCGACAAAGCGATTGAGCAAGACGGTCTTGCCGACACCGCGCAAACCGGTCGGAAGCATGCTTTTCTCGCTTCGCCCCGCCTTAATTCGAGGAAGCGCGATGTCGATCGTCCGGAGCAGCGCGTCGCGGCCAACCAGCGCCGGCGGCGGTGCTCCCGCATTCGGCGAGTAGGGGTTACGAATGGGATCCATTTGTAGACGCTTTAGCTGACCTTATTGAAGTATCTAGATCTTATATAACTATACGAGATCAATGATAAGGTGCCTACAGGCCAGCGGAGCCGCTCCGGTCCGTGCTTCATTCGATGGTCGGCCAACCTTAATATTTGCTAGGTAAGTACAGCGGTTGGGTACAACGTTTGTAGTATGACTTTAGGCTCTCCCCAACTTGAGTCCGGCGCCCTCCAACGCCTGGACGGCCGTGTGGCAATCGTCACCGGCGGCTCGCGCGGCATCGGCGGCGCGATTTCCAAGGCTCTAGCAACCGATGGCGCCCTCGTGGCAGTGGTGGGCATTCCCGCCGATCGCGAACGTACCGAAGCACTTCAAGCGTCGCTCAACGGCTCGGCAAAGCTGGTGGAATTTTACGAGGCGAATGTGGCGGATTACCACGCCTGTGAAACGGCGGTGCGCTCGATAACCGAGCGGCACGGACACATCGATATTCTTGTCAACAATGCGGGCATTACAAAGGATCATACGGCTCGCAAAATGACGGTAGATGAATGGCAAGCGGTCATCGACGTGAATCTGTCGGGGCCGTTTTTTATGATTAAAGCCGTGCTCGATCACATGGTTGAACGCAAGTACGGCCGCATCGTGAACATCAGTTCCGTCGTCGGCCATATGGGAAACTTCGGCCAAGCAAACTATGCCGCTGCAAAAGCCGGACTGTTGGGGCTGACGAAAACGCTCGCGATTGAGACGGCAAAGTCTGGGATAACGGTCAACGCGGTGGCACCGGGCTTTACCGCGACCGAAATGGTTGCCGCGATGCCGCAAGCCGCGATCGATATTGCGAAAAGCCGCACGCCGGTCGACCGGCTCGGCGATCCCAGTGAAATCGCGCGCGTCGTGCGATTTCTGGTGGATGAGAAGTCGGCGTTCATTACCGGCGCAACATTCGACGTCAACGGCGGAATGTACATGTGAGCACAATCGGATCGGTACCCCTGGAAGAGTTCAGCTACGGAATGGACCTCAGCGGTGTCGATCCGGCATCGCTCATGGAAGCGCTGCGCAGCGTGACGATCGAAGTGATGGGCGATCCGCTGCGCGCGGGCACGATCATGACGTCGTTCATGCTTGCCGAACAAGGCGTTGCGATGAACGCGATGCGCCGCCTGCAAGGCGAAAATCCGCCGCCCGTCGCTTCGGCCGACGGCGATAAGCGGTTTAGCGATCCCGCGTGGAAGAGCAATCCGTTTCTCCTCACGATGGTTGAGGAGTACCTCGTTCGACGCCAGTCTTCGCAGCAGATGATCGAGCTATCGCGTCTGCCGGAATCCACGAAACGCAAAGCGCGCTTCGCACTCAACATGCTGCTCGATTCCCTTGCTCCCGCGAATCTGCCGTGGCTGAATCCGTCGGTCATCAAAGAAGCGCTCGACACCGGCGGCAAGAGTCTCGTGAACGGACTCGCCGAGTTCCTCGACGACGTTCAAAACAACGGCGGATATCCAAAGCAAGTCGATACGTCGTCATTCGTTCTCGGCGAAAACATGGCGGCGACGAAAGGCGAAGTCGTCTTTCGTAACGAGTTGATCGAGCTGATCGGCTATTATCCGCAAACGGCAACGGTGCACGAACGTCCGCTGCTCATGTCGCCGCCGTGGATCAACAAGTATTACATCATGGATCTTGCGCCGGGACGTTCGTTCGTCGAATGGGCGGTGAAGCACGGCCATCAGACGTTCATGATCAGCTATCGCAACCCCGACGAATCGATGCGCGAGTACACGATGGACACGTACCTCGAGAAGGGTCCACTCGCGGCGCTCGATGCGGTGCAGCGCATCACCGGCGCACCGCAAGTAAACATGGCGGCGCTGTGCCTGGGCGGAACGATGGCAGTGCTGATGCTCGCGTACCTCGCTGCAAAGGGTGAAGCCGACCGCGTTGCATCGCTTACCGTTACGAATACGATCGTCGACTTCACCGAGCCCGGCGATCTCGGCGTCTTCACCGATGAAGCGTCGATTGAGAAACTCGAGAAGACGATGAACGAACGCGGCTTCCTCGAGTCGAGTGAGATGGCCGGCACCTTCAACTGGATGCGCGCAAACGACCTGATTTGGAGCTATGTCGTCTCGAACTGGTACATGGGCAAGAAGCCGCCGGCATTCGATATTCTCGCGTGGAACGCCGACTCGACGCGCATGCCGGCCGAGATGCATTCGCAGTATCTGCGTTCGTGCTACCTGCACAATCTGCTCATCGTACCAAACGCATTCGTTCTCGGTGGCGTTCCGATCGATCTCGGAACGATTCACACGCCCATGTACGTGTTGGGCGCGGAAGGCGATCACATCGCCCCCTGGCGCACGACGTACATGACGTCGCAATATGTAAGCGGCGACGTGAAATACACGCGCACGAATTCTGGACACGTAGCCGGCATCTGCAATCCGCCGGGGAATCCGAAGGCGTGCTACTGGACTGCCGATCGCACTGAACCTGGTGAATCACCGGACGCGTGGCTCGCGCGTTCTAGCAAGCATCAGGGCAGTTGGTGGGAAGACTGGGCCGTTTGGGCCGGCGCGCACGGTGGCGCGCAACGCGAGCCTTACCCATTGCCGGGAGGCGGGGATCCGGCACCGGGCCTCTACGTTCGTTCTGAATCGGCGGTGGAAGCATGAACAATCGCGATCATCTCAAAAGCCTGGGCGAATTTATTCGCACGCAACGCGAACTCGCAAATCTCTCGCTGCGCCAACTCGCGGATCTTGCGAAAGTATCGAACCCGTACTTGAGCCAAGTCGAACGCGGATTGTACAAACCATCCGCGGAGGTGCTCAAGCAAATTGCGAAAGCGCTGCATCTCTCCGCCGAAACGTTCTATGCCCAAGCAGGCCTGCTCGACGAAGATGTCCGCAACGAAGCCGCCGACGCCGTAGAATCCGCCATTAAACTCGACCCCCGCCTAACCGCCGAACAAAAGGACACACTGATCCGCGTCTACCGCGGCTTCGTCGGCGAACGCCCGTAGCGCCCCGTGTGTCATGGTGAGCGGAGCGCCGAAGGCGCGTAGTCGAACCATCGCAACGCGCGATTGTCTTGAGGCAATCCTTCGACTGCGCTGCGCTTCGCTCAGGATGACACGCGCTCAGGATGACACTCGTGGTTTGCGGATGCCGAATTCGTGGATTTTTTCGAAGTCGCCGAGGATCAGGGCAATTTTCTTTTTGCGGGACCAGCGTTTGATTTGCTTTTCCCATGCGATCGCTTCATCGACGTTCGCAAAATCGTCTTGATAGACGAGCTTTACCGGCCGCCGTTCGTGCGTGTACGACGTTCGGTCCCATCCCGATTGATGCTGCGCAACGCGACGTTCCACATCATTCGTGATTCCCGTATAGAACGAACCGTCGCTGCACTTGAGCATGTACACGTAGTAACGCTTCACACAACGCTACTGCTGCGAGCGCGCCTGGCGTCTATGGGTCTCATCCTGAGCGGAGCTCGCGTAGCGAGCGCAGTCGAAGGATTGCCTCAAGACAATCGCGCGTAGCGATCCTTCGACTCCGGTGCTTCGCACCTGCGCTCAGGATGACAGTGAGAGGGATTCGAAGACTACTAGTACGTGGGAGCCGCCGTCGATGTCGGGGAGGACTTCTAGGCGGCGGGCGAAGGCCGAGGCGATGAAGAGGCCGCGTCCGTTTTCGGAAAAGATTGGTGGGAGGCGGTTTGAGTAACGGAAACCGCCGCCGTTATCGACGAGGTGGAACACGGGATATTCGTTCCAGCGATCGATGACCGCGAGCGCGCGTCCCGGCGCGTGACGCACGACGTTCGCCGTCAACTCGCCGACGATCAAACGCGCGTTTTCCAGCGCTTCGCCCTCGAGTAATCCCGCCTGGACGAGCGCATCACAAATGCGGTCGCGCGCTTTCGTCGCTTCACGCGGCGTCTCCAGATTTAACGGCAGCCGGATGGTGCGCTCCGCCGCATCTTCAAGCGAAATGTGCGCGAGCAAAATTGCCACGTCGTCGCGGGCACCGTCGGGCAACATCGATTCATAGACTGCCCGCGCTGTAGGATGCTGGCGGAATTTGCGCGAGAGCAGATGTTCGTGCAGCGCTTCTTCGCCCGGAAGAAACGCGCCGGAACCTTCGATAAGGCCATCGGTATACAGCACGATCGTCGCGTGCCCGGGCAACCGCATCATCGTGCTCTCCCAACGCTGATCGAGTCCGACGCCGATCGGCATACCCTCACTCGTGATTTCAACGAGCGAATGATCGAGGAGCAGCAACGGGCGAACGTGCCCGGCGTTCGCGTACGTGAGGCGTCCGAGCACCGGATCAACGACGCCCACGAACGCGGTGATGAAGTGTTCGCCGAGGCGACGTTCGGTGGCGCGTTGCGCCGCTTCGAGAATCGTCCCGGGATCGGCATAAACGTGCGCGACGCTGCGAATCGAATAGCGCATCATCGACATCACCACGGCTGCGTCGAGTCCACTTCCCGATACGTCGCCGATCGAGAGGAGTACGCGTCCGTCGGGAAGCAGCTCGACGTCGTACCAGTCGCCGCCCACACGCGCTTCATTGCGTCCGGCAACGTAGTGCGCATCGATATCGACGCCCTGTCGCTTCGGAAGCGTATCGGGCAGCGCAGCATTCTGAAATGTAAGCGCAACGCGATGTTCGCGTTCGAATAGATCGGCATTCGCAAGCGCGATCGCCGCGCGATCTGCCAGTTGCGTAACCGTCTGCACGTCGAATTCGTCGAAGGGTTCGCTGTCGCCGGTACGTGCGAACGCGAGCGCGCCGTAAGTTGTCGCACCGATCTGGAGCGGACACGTCAATACACCGCTCATATTGAGTTGATCGACCGCTTCTTCATAGCGTGGATCGCTCGTGCTGGAATGCGAGATAAGGTCAGCGCGCTTCCAAATCGTCGCCTTCTTGCTGCGCATCACTTTCGAAGCCGCCCATTCAGGGTCGCTCGGATCCGGGCCGTATGCCATCGCGCGATCGAGCAGCGGTTGAAGCTGCGGATCGCGATGTTTCCACACGATGCGTCGTGCGCGATTATCTTCCAGGGCATAAAACACGCAATAATCGCAGATGTTTTTTACGGAAAGTGTCGCAAGGCGGTTGAACGTCTCCTCGATGTTCAAACTGCGATTGAGCGCAATGCCCGCTCGCGCAAGAAATTCGTTGGCGAGTTCGCGCCGTTTGCGCTCATCGACGTCGATCGTCGTGCCGATCCACAGTTGCTGCGTGCCGATGTGCGCGCGTGTCGCCTGCGCCGTGACCCAGCGATAGCGCCCGCTCGCGTCATGCCAAAGACGGTAATCGCGGCGAAACGAGGCGTGATCGTCCTTGGTGACGCGCAACCATTCCTCTATGAAGGAGTCGCGATCGTCGGGGTGGATCATCATGAACCACGGGTCGCCGCCTTTGAGCCCCGTATAGCTCAGCCATGCTTTGTTGATGTAATCCCTCGTGCCGTCGAGCGATGCAGTCCAAATCATCGCCGGCAGCGCATCGGCGATCTGAGAAAACGCAACGTCGACGGCCGATGCTTCAACGACCGAACAATACACGCCCGCGATACCGAGTGAATCCGCGATTGGACTGCACGATAACGTCACATCGTTATCGCGCAACAATGTGCCGGCACCGCTCTCGAGCACGCTAGTCAGCACACGGCCCGCGGCACTCGAGCGTTCACGGAAGTATCCTGCAGCGGGCGCTCCGAGCGCACCGGGATGTTTGTCGCGAATGAACGGGCGATAGGCTTGATTGTAGAGTTGCAGCAGCTCTGGGCCCCAATAGATGATCGTCGGAACGCGCGAATGCAGCGCAATTGAAAGCGCCGTCTTTAAAGACTCGGGCCACTCGTCGCGCGGACCTAGCGGTGTGGCAGCCCAATCGCGCGCGGCAAAGGCGCGCTCAACCGTGTGATCTTGATTGCGGGCATCCAGTAGATCCACATTCCCTCGCGTGGTTGATGCCCGCCGTAACAGTGCGCTAAACCAAGCGAGCGCGAGTCAGTCCTTGACGCGCCTCCCATAAGCTTGGTACACTTAGCGCGACAATACAGGAGTGGAGTGATGAAAACGTACATTCAATATTTTGAAAAGGCACAAGAAGAGTTCCTGAACGGCCTCAAGCAGGCCCAAGAACTGAACGTGAAGGCCCTCGAGTCGTTCACGTCCCTTGTGACGAAGTCGCCCGCGTTCGATCTCAAAGATCTCGCGACGCTGACCGTCCCGACGCCTGCGGAATTCGTCGAGCGCACGTTCGCGTTCACGAACGACATGCTCGAAGCGCGCAAAGAATACATGACGAAGCTCGCCGAGCTCGCGACCGAAACGCAAAAGCAATTTGCGGACGTCGCGAAGCGCGTTGCCGACGCTGCGAAGAACTAACTCAGCCGCTTACACGCAAAGAGCGCGAGATAACAATCGGGTGCGATGCTGAGCGACGCTTGAACCGTCGTCAGCTCGCACAATCCGAGCGTATCGTGCCGAATCAAAAACGGCGGCAGCCCCGGTTCGGCGACTTCGTACAGTTGCCACATCCGCTCGAAATCGGGATTTTCGCGCAATCGCCGCAGGAGATCGTCGAAGTGCGTATCTCCGGCGTACATCGAATACGTGAAGCGAAACGCGGCCACGCTACGGCGCGCCGCATCTTCCCAGTGCGCGTAGAGTTTCCGGCGCGAGGGATCGAAAAACAAGCGGTAGAGAATGTTACGCGCGAGGGGTTCGCTCTTTGCGTCGTAGTAGAAGAACTCGCCCAAGAATTGATTCCACACGAGTAGATCGAAACGCGGCGTCGCAATATATGCGGGCGCCGCGTCGTGTTTCTCGACGAGTTCGCGCAGAACGGTCGGAACTTCGGGATCGAGCGTATGCCTGAGCGACGGTGCGTCGCTCACCAGACGCTGCATGAATTCGATTTCATGGCGCTTCATTTCCAACGCGCCGCCGACACGATCGAGTACATCGCGCGAAACGTTGATGTCGCGCCCTTGTTCGAGCCACGTGTACCACGTCGTCGAAATACCGGCGCGCTCGGCGACTTCTTCACGCCGCAGTCCGGGCACGTGCCGTCGCGGTTCTTCCGCCAATGCAACGCGCTGCGGCAACAATGCATCGCGTCGCGCACGCAGAAACGCCGCCAACTCTTGGCGGCGCGTCGGTGCGGAAATCGCGTCGATCATCTAACCTCCTGTGATCCCTGTATCATAGAGCCTACCGCACGGGGTCAAGCCTAAAATAGTAGGTTGTGACAGACGTCATCGGACGTCCTGGGCGCACGATAGTAGATGGAAAATGCATATAATGCGGCGAGTCCGGGAAATGCTGCGTCTCGAGCGCGACGGAGTCGCCGCGCCCGCTGAAGACTTGAATGCCCGGCTCCGTCGTAGAGATGTCGAGCACGCGTCCCGAGGGTGGATGCGAGAGCGTTGCAGCGTAAACGAGACCCGGCGAGTCGCGGTCGATCACCCAATTCGTATCGAATGCCTCGGCGGCGCGTGCTTCGCGCAGATCGAAGCGCGTGCCGTCCACCGGAAGAATCTCGCCGGTCGGAATCAGTGCATGATCGCCGGGAGTATAACGCGATGCATGAAGACGCAGACGATGCGTCGAGATAGGTTCGGACGGATCGGCGGAAAGATTGAAGTACGTATGATTCGTGAGATTTACAACGGTCGGCTTCGACGTTTTGGCCATGTAGTGTATCTCAAAATGCGAATCGGGGCCGACCATGAACCGTACGGTCGTTTCAAGCTCGCCCGGAAATCCTTGATCGCCGTCAGGACTCACATAGCGCAACACGAGCTCGGCGACGCCGTCGATATCGCGCGACTGCACCTTCTCCCAGATCACACGATCGAAACCGCGCACGCCGCCGTGCAGCGTGTTTCCGTTTTCGTTGCTGGAAACTACGTACCGCACGCCGTCAACTTCGAATTCGGCGCCTTTGATGCGATTCGCGTAGCGGCCGATCGTCGCGCCAAAATACCATGGTTGATTGCAGTATGCACTTAGCGTAGCGTACGAAAGCGCAACGTTTCCCACTCGTCCGTTCCGATCGCGCGCATAGATTCCGGCGATCGTCGCGCCATAATTGAGAACCGAAATGCCGAAGCCGGACTGCGCGCGAAGATCGTAACGTTCGACGCGCAATTCCGGTTCGATGGTGCCGAAGTACGAAGGAAGAATCGTGCGCGCCACGTGCGTTTACGACGCGAGTTCGTCGTCCACCGCGATGAAACGATCGTCGCGACGCCACCAGCCGCCGCACGCGAGCGCCGGATGATCCAGTCGTTCCCCCCGTGCGCGCGCCGCGACCCACTGCGCAATCAGTGTCGGTCGCGCAACACCATCGGACACATCGAAACACCCGTTTTCGTAATAGTCCGAATGCGCGGTGAGCAGCGAGTTCCAGTCGAACGCTCCAAAGAGTGCCCACACCGTGAAGGCCTTTACGTCAACGCCGCCGTCGCGTAGTGCAAGCGTTTGCATATACAGATCTTCAAGCCAGCAAATCTGTTCCTCTTCGCTTGCCGCTAAATGAGCTTCCGTAATCGCTATGGGCCGGCCGAATCGTTCCCATGCCTCGCGTCCCAGCAGCGTAATGCCGCCGGGCTCTGCGTCATACGTTCGTACGGCTTCGAGATCGATGTACGCATGACGTCCGTTCCCACCGACGGCTGCACCCGGATAGCGGTTGACGCGGTGATCGAGAAAGCGTTCTCCCGTAACGTAATAGTTGAAGCCCAGAATATCCGGCGGACAAACACAGCGTTGGAGTACAGCATCGCTAACGTCGACACCGCAGCGACGGAAAAAGTCGCGCGTTTCGATGTTCCGATGGAATTGACCGCAGAGAAGATCGAGCGACGCCCAGCGGCGTTCGTTTTCGTGATGCGCCTGATACGCGAGCTCGCGCGTCGAGTACGTCTTACCGAGATCTTCCGTCTGCACAAGCTGCGCATCAGGGATCACTTCGCGGATCGCTTCCATCGCTCGAGCAATGCCCTGCACTTCGTTGATGAGCGCGTGACCGAAGGCGCAGCCGTCGCGCGCATGCGGATACCAGTGACCGTATAGCGCCGAAAAACGTGCGGTGGTGAGCGGTTCGTTCACAGGCGTGAATTTGCGCAGCCACGGATATCGCTGCGCGACGGCGCGCGCGAAGCACGCGAGCTTCCGCGGAAACTGTGGATCGAGCAGGTCCGTGTCGAATGGACCGCTGCCATGATGCAGGAGCGTTACGATCGGCTCGATACCGAGCGCTCGTAACCGCTCCAGCCGCTCGTCCGTCCACGACCAGTCCGCGCGTTCGAGGCCCTCGGGGGCAACGCGTTCCCAGAGCGCGGGGTAGCGCAGCGTCTTGATACCGAGCGCCGCTACCGCATCGAGATCATCGATGCGACGATGATGCCCGGTGCGATGCGTCTGATCGACGATGCGATCGCGGATTCGCGCAACGGTGCACTCGATGCCGCCCCAAAGTTCTAAGCCACCTGCGTCCATGCTTGCGCGCCCTTGATCTTCGCGTACGTCGTTAACGCCTGCGCAACGACTTGATCCATGTTGTAGTACTTATATGTCGCCAGACGGCCGACGAAATGAACGCCCGGTGTTGCGTCGGCAAGCGCTTTATATTGCGCGTAGAGCGCGGCATTCTCTGGACGCGGCACCGGATAGTACGGATCGCCCTCGGCTTGCGAATACTCGTACGTGACGCTGGTCTTCGCATGTGATTGTCCGGTCAGGTGCTTATATTCCGTGACGCGCGTATACGGCATATCTACGGGATAGTTCACCACGGCCACGGGCTGCAACCATTCGCGATCTAGGGTCTGATGATCGAAGCGCAGCGAACGATACGGCAGTTTACCGAAGCGGTATCCGAAGAATTCGTCCACGGGGCCCGTGTAGACGATCTCCGCGGCTTCGATTTCATCCGCAACGTCACGATAATCGACGCCGAGCATCAGCTCGATATTCGGATGGTCGAGCATGTTTTCGAACATGTGCGTGTAGCCGTGCAGCGGCATCGCTTGATGGGTGTCGTTGAAATAGCGGTCGTCGCGATTGGTACGAATCGGAATGCGCGAGGTGACCGACGCGTCGAGCTGGCTTGGATCGAGCCCCCATTGCTTGCGCGTGTAGCCTTGGAAGAAAAGTTCGTACAACTCTCTTCCTACGCGGGAAACGACGACGTCTTCCGAGGTACGGATGCGCTCGACGTGCTCCGCGCGCCGCGCAAAGAACTCCTCGAGGTCGTCGCTCTCCAGCTGCAATCCGTAGAGGGTGTTGATCGTATCGAGATTGATCGGAATCGGAAGCAGCATGCCGCGAACCGACGCGAGCACGCGGTGTTCGTATTCCCGCCACTCGGTGAAGCCCGAGAGATACTTAAACACATCGGCGCAGTTCGTGTGGAAAATGTGCGGGCCGTACTGATGGATCAGAATACCGTCGGCATTCTTGCAATCGTATGCGTTGCCGGCAATGTGCGGCCGCCGATCGACGACGAGCACACGTTTTCCGCCGTCCGCGGCGAGACGCTCGGCGATCACGCTGCCGGCGAATCCGGCGCCGACGACCAAATAATCGACGTAAGCGTTCTTCATCCCGCCACCTTCACGGCGGGATTGCGTACGTCGTCCATCACCGCTTCCATTTCACTGACGGTTCGATCCCACGACATGCTCTCGAGCAGCGCTGTGACGTGTGCGTGCCACGACTCCGGGAGTTGATCGTGCAGCGCAAGCCGTGCAGCGGACGCCGCCGCTCGCGCCGTTTCGGCGATCATCACGATCCCTTCCGTTCCGTACGGATCCACGACATCGGTGATCGGCGTTGAAATGACCGGCTTGCGCGCGGCGAGATATTCCAGCGTCTTGGTCGGGCTGATGAAGCGTGTGGATTCGTTGCGCGCGAACGGCAGCAGCGCGACGTCCCAATGCTCTAGGTATGCGGGCAATTCCGCGTACGTCTTCATCCCGAGATAATGAATGTTTTCCGCCTGCGGCAGTTGAGCCGCGTCGATCTTTACGACGGGCCCGAGGAAGATCAACTCCCAATCGTGCAACTCGGCCGCCAGTTCGCGCACGAAGTCGAGATCGAACCGCTCGTCGATCACACCATAGAAGCCGATGCGCGGATGCTTGATCCCGCGCAGATCGCGCGGTTCCTCACAGCCACGCGGCGCAAAATGCTCGGCTTCGACCGCACTCGGAAAACAGTGAACGTTCCCGTGGCCGCGCCGCTTCGAGTAGTACAGACTCTTTCCGCCGGTGAAGACGACGTCCGCCATTGCGAGCAGCTCCCGCTCGTTTGCGGTGAGTTCCGGAGGCGCGCCTTTGAACAGCGAAAGCTCGTCCATGCAATCATAGACGCGCACGCCGCGCAGATGACGCGAGAAGTCGAGCGCCATCGGCGTGTAGTACCACAACGTGGGGTCCACGATGTGTTGCTCGGTTAGAAACGTATCGAGGAGACGCCGTTGTTCGCTGATGCGTTCGCCGGCGTCAAGTCGCGCAGGTAAGCGTGGCTTGAGAACCGTTACCGCGCCGTTGCGGCGTGATTCGAGGAACGCCTCGCCGTCGGCGAGTTCGGGCTCTTCCCAAAAAAAGGCCGGCCGCTTCTGGGCTAGCCGGCTGATAACGTGCTGCGGCCGCTGGAACACGAAGTCCCAGCGGAGATGCGAGAAACAGACTAACGGGGTTGGTGTGCAAAGCATTGGGTGCTCTGCATACCACCACCGAATCTCGCACTAAACACAGCTTGTCTACGGCATGACACTGAACATCGCGCTTGCCATACGCTCCAATTTTTTGGAGTAACTCGGGATGGAATGCATTTTCGGCTGGGTTACGATGAACCACTTGAAGCGCACGGATGCTTCCGTTCCGCCGCCGGCAGTGAGTGCAATGCGAATGCCGCGGTCCCACGGCGTAAGATGTGGTGCACGAACCGTTGCGCCGAGCGGAGTCCAGATGCGGCCGTCATAGCTGAACGAAAAGCGGTACTCGTACCCCTTTGTTACATGCACTCGCAAGCGGAGCGTTCGCCGCTTGCCGAGCGTCGCGCGCGCAACCGTGCGATGCGCACCGCGGCCGCGACGGAACACGACGATCTCGTTATCCCGCACGCCGACACCGACGGCATTCTCCGCATCGCCGTATGCTACGAGCGATGCTTGCACGCCGGGTGCAAGCGAGCTAAGCGCAATCCCGGTCTCCGCGACGTACTCGCTGGAATCGGTCGGACGCGCAATCACCGAACTCAAGACGTCGTCCGATGCGGGGCCGTCCGCGTCGCAGGATAGCACGATGCCGCGACCCCGCAATCCATGTCGGAACGAGACGCGCGGCGTGCGACCTTGCGGCCATTGCCACATCGTTTTCTTCGTGGTGCGCTGGCGGGTGCGCGCGAACGGACGCGGGGCAACCGAACTCGGACCGGCGCCGTTGTTCACGACCGGCCACTCGTTATCCCAACGCACTTCGTCGATCAAGACTTGCCGCCCGACGTAGACCGAGTCTTCACGCGAATACGCGTGATACATGTAGAACGTGCGGCCGTCGGACGTGTCGACGATGCTGCCATGCCCCGGACAACGCCATGCATTATTGGTCGCAATGATCGGATTGCCCGAAAATTTTTCCCACGGTCCGAGCACCGAGCGCGCTCGCGCGACACCCACGGCATACTTGCAGTGCTTTCCGCAGCACGCGTTTCCCGAGTAGAACAGATAGAACCAATCGCCGCGGCGGATAACGCTCGGGGCTTCGACAACGTTGCCTTCCCATTCGCAGTCGTTGCGCAGAATCGGCGTCGCTTCACCGACCAAACGCAAACCGTCATCGGACAGCGGTTGGATCCAGAGCGTCGTCGGAAGGTTGAACGCGTTGCCGTCTTCTTTCCAGATCAGATAGCGGCGGTCGTCTTCACCGGTAACCGGGGTCGGATCGATCGATCCCGAGGATTGACCGACGAGGGGACCGTGATCGGTGTACGGGCCTTCCGGACGTGACGCGCTCGCCACTGCAACGGTCAAGGGACCGCTTTCATGCTGCGCAACGTAATAGACAATGTAGCGCCCATTGTAAAACGAAATCTCGGGTGCCCAGAAACTTCCGCGCGACCACGACGGACGCTCGCGAAAGACGGCGTCGATCTCTTCCCAATGAACGAGATCGCGCGAATGAAGCAATGGGAAATACGGCGCCCATTCAGTGGAAGTCGTCGTCGCCCAAAAATCATGATCGCCAACGCGAATAAGCGACGGATCGGGGTAATCGCCCCGGTACACCGGGTTGCGATAAGTACGTTTTGCTATGCGCACGGTTCTTATAATCGGTACCGTACGCAGATGAGTTCACTGTTTCGATTAAGATTTAGTGATTATCTCGTGCGCACCGGCACATGCTTCTGTAACGAAAAACGCCGGCTCGAGGTTGCGCACGCCGTAATAACCGCTGGTCACGAATCGGCGAAGATTCTCTGTGGCGTCTTCGTCCACCAGCGCGATCGCGCAACCGCCGAATCCCCCACCGGTCATACGGGCTCCGTACACACCGTCGACAGCACGCGCAGCTGCGACGATTGCATCAAGCTCGGGAATCGACACCTCGTATAACGTACGCAACGATTCGTGTGATTCGCTCATCAACCGTCCGACTTGGACGACATCCCCTACGCCCAGGGCGGCCACCGCCGCTTTCGTGCGCGCATCTTCTTCCACGACGTGGCGAACGCGCTCGCGTATCGGAGAGGGCAAGCGGTCTTTGTACTGCGCGTACATCTGCGGCGTCACGTCGCGCAGCGCGGTGATGTCGAGACCGGCTTTCTGCAACAGCGCAACGCCCTGCTCGCATTCTTCGCGGCGCTCGTTGTATGCCGAGCTTGCAAGCGAGTGTTTCACGCCGGTATCCATCACGGCGATGACGACGCCGGCGGGCAATGCGACCGGTGTAACGGCGAGCGTCCGGCAATCGATGAAGAGTGCGCTATCGACTTGTCCGTGCGCAACGGCGAGTTGATCCATCGCGCCGCTGCGGATGCCGACGTATTCGTGTTCCGCGCGGCGCCCAATCGCCGCTAAGCGATCCGCATTCATCTCAATGCCCGCGTCGGCGAAGAGCGCTTGCGCGAGCGCAAGCTCGAACGATGCCGACGACGAGAGGCCGCCGCCGATCGGCACATCGGTCGCGACCGTGACATTCATGCCGTGCTGGAGGGGATGCTCTTCGAGAAACGCTGCGACGACGCCGGACGCGTAGTCGTACCAGCTCGACGTACGCCGGAACGGGGCATCGATCGGTATGGCAACTTGATCGTCGAACTCGAGTGAATGAATGTCGACTGCATCGCTGTCATTCGGCGACGCGGCAACGACCGTCCAACGGTCGATCGCCATCGGCAGCACGAAACCTTCGTTATAGTCGGTATGCTCGCCGATCAAGTTCACGCGCCCAGGCGCGGCGAACAGTCGCGCGTCGGCTCCAAAGCGTTGGCGATGCGCCTCGCGCACGCGCTCCTCGACCGTCATTCCATCACCTCCCGAATGCGCGCCGCCGTCTCTTCCGGCAACGTATCGTTGATAAACATGCCGGCACCCAGTTCGGAGCCCGCGAGAAACTTCAGACGGCGCTCCGAGCGCAGCGGCGGATAGAACTCGACGTGAAAGTGGTAGCTGTTGTGCCGTCCGTCCGTGGGACGTTGATGCATCGCCATCACATACGGAAACGGACGGTTGAAGAGACGATCGTATGCGCGAACGACGCGCAAGAGCATTTCGGCAAAGCCGTCTTTTTCGTGGTCGTCGAAATCCGTGAGCGCACCCGCGTGGCGATTGGTGACGATGTGCACCTCGTACGGCCAGCGCGCCGCGAAGGGAACGAAGGCCGTGAAATACCGGTCGCTCGCGATCACGCGCTTTTCGTACTGCACCTCGTCGTAGCGAAGGTCGCAGAGTAAGCACGCCGCATGCTCGTCGTCATAACTCGCAAATTGTTCGAGCTCCTTGAGGATCACGGGCGGAATGAACGGATACGCGTAGATCTGTCCGTGCGGGTGGTGGAGCGTAACACCCATCTCTTCGCCTTTATTCTCGAAGATGTACACATAGGCGATATCGCTGCGCTCGCCCAGTTCCCGGTAGCGGTCAGTCCAGACGTCGACCAGATTGCGAACGTTGGCGACATCGAGATCCGCAAGGGTCGCGTCGTGGCGCGGTGTGTACAATACGACTTCGCACGTCCCAAGTGCCGGCGCAACGACAAAGTGTCCGAACGTCTCGAGCGCGGGCTCCGGCGGCGGTGTGCTCAAGCTCGGAAAACGGTTCTCGAAAACGACGATGTCGTAAGTCGCCGCCGGAACTTCGGTTTCGAAACCGTCCGGCTCCGTTGGACAGAGCGGACAGAACTCTGCCGGCGGCAAGAACGTGCGCGTGTTGCGGTGCGTTGCTGTTGCGACCCACTGGCCGAGCAACGCGTTCCATCGAAGCTCCGACACTACGATCGCTCGAACGTATAGTAGACGAGGTAGCGTCCGTCAGGCAGCATTACTACGACTTTTCGCATCCGCGCTAAGCTGTTCCCACTTTGCGCAAACCTAACATGCACATGCGGCTAAGCAAGTAGTTCGCGCGTTTATGCTGCGCCGATGTAGTACTCGTGGCGGGTGCATTGCAGCGGCGAGATTTTCGCTTGCTCTGGGGTGGGCAGTTCGTTTCGGACTTCGGTCGCCAGTTGACGTTTTTTGCATTCCCGACCATCGCGATACTCGGCCTACATGCGCGTGCCGAGACGGTCACGGCATTAACAGGAAGCGAGTATGCCGTGATCCCGCTCTTCGCGATGATTGCCGGGGTGTTGATCGATCGCTGGCGCCGCCGCCACACTATGATTCTTGCGAACGTCGTGCGCTCGTGCGCGCTCGCAACCGTACCGCTCGCAGCGGCGTTCCACGCGCTCACTATGACGCATCTCATCATCGCAGCCGTCGTGGTGAGTTTCGCGAGCCTCTTCTTCGACACGGCATATCAACCGTTTCTCGCCACGCTGGTCGGACGCGAGTCGTACGAAGAAGGCAACGCGCGCATGACGCTCTCGGCGCAAGTTGCATTCGCGCTCGGCAACGCACTCGGTGGTCCGATCATTCATCTTCTCGGCGCGCCGGTTGCGCTGGTCGGCAACCTCGCGACGTACTGCGTCGGAACGTTCGCCTTGCTCAACATTCGCAAGCCCGAAGTACGAGCGGCGGCGAGCGAGCGTTCGTTCCGGCGTGAATTTCGCGAAGGTTGTTCGATCGTTGCGCGCGATCCGGTGCTGCGGACGCTGGCATTGACAACGTCGGTGTACTATCTCGGCGGAACGATGGTCGACTGCGCTCTTCCGTTGTACGTGTATCGCGGGCTCCACCAAACGCCGCTTGCGTTCGGCGTAATGCTTGCAATCGCGGCGTGCGGCGTTCTCGCCGGCGGATTCGTGTCGCGAGCGACACGCCGCTTCGGGGTATATGCCGTTCTCGTCGGCGCGCCGCTCTGCATCGCCGGCGGTGATGCGTTCTGCGCCGCCGGCGTTTTGCCGATCGTCGCAATCGTCGCAGGGCGCATGCTGGTCGCAGCAGCGGCGCCGGCATACGAGATGACGGTGCAGACCATCGCGACGGCACGCGTGCGCGACGCATATCTCGCGCGCATGAATGCGGCGCTGCGAACGATGACAAACGTAATGATTCCGCTGGGATGCTTTATCTGCGGCGGACTTTGGACGCGCAACGGCAGCGTTGCCGTTATCCTGATCGGTTCTTCGGTAATTCTCGCAAGTGCGGGAGCGCTTGCGATGTTGCTGCGGCCGGGTACAAGCAAAATGTGCTCGCTCTCGACGACGACGCCCTCCGCGCTGCGGTCAGCCGCGTAAATCCCGATCCCGCGCGCCGCGCGCGCTACTTGCTATATGACGTTCTGCGAAGGAACGTTCAGGCGCTCGCGGTGGTCGAGTCATTGCGGCCGCCGTTGCGTTTTGCATATAGCGTGAAGACCAATCCCGATCGCGATCTCCTCGAAATCGTGCGGGAAGCGGGATTGTACGCCGAAGTCATCAGTCCGCAAGAGCTCGAGCTTGTTACGCGTTTGGGGTTCGCAGATCGAACGATCTACAACGGACCGTATCCGGCATGGCGGACGAACGAGGCTCCCGCAATTGTCTTCTCCGATTCGCCCGAAGCGTTCGCCGAAAATTCACGACGTCTGGAAGGCCCGCTCGTCGGCGTGCGCGTGCGACCGGCCGGCGTAACATCGCGCTTCGGCATTACCGAGGAGCAACTCGACGACGTGTGCGATGCGATTCGCGCGACCGCTCGACGCACGACGGGCGTCTCGCTACACGTGCGTCCGGAAGACTTTGGCCGGCATTCGTGGCGCGCGATCGTGGCGTCCGCAATCGAATACGCGCGCTATATCGAAGCCAAAAGCGGCGCACGCGTGACGGCCTTCGACGTCGGCGGTGGAAAGACGCCGGTCGAGTTCGATCGATCGCTCGCCGCCGGTGACTTTGCGTGGCTGCTGCGCGAAACGCACGCCGCGCTTCCGTACGCAAGCGACGTCTTCGCAGAACCCGGACAAGCGGTGGTGACGCCGGGCGCATTCGTCGTTGCACCGGTTCTGGAGATACGCCGCAGCAGCGGCGTAACGGATGTCGTCGTCGACGCCGGATACCCCGATCTGCCGCAGATCCGCACGTTCGCGCATCGCGTGCTAGCGCTTGTCGACGGCGAACCGGTATTGCTCGAACCGGGCGGCGACCGCATTCTCGGGTGCACCTGCTTGGAGTACGACGTCATTCGCGATGACGTGCGCCTGCCTGCGCGACTCGACGCGTTGGAAGCCATCGTCATCGCGGACGCCGGTGCGTATGACGACAGTATGAGCTTCGACTTCGCGCGCGGTGGGAATACAGCTGTCGATGACAGGATCGGAGTGCCAGGAGGCTAGTTACCTACTTCCGATACGCGCGACCACCACGGCGCATGTATCGGAACTCGCAGCTTATCTGAACGCTCTACGACACGTCCAAGTCATCGTGGTGGATGCTTCGGAGGACCAGATCTTCGCTGCACATGCAGCAGCGTTTGCCCCGGGCATCCTCCATATTGCGCCCGATCCCGATATCGAAGGCGCGAACGGCAAAGTTCGCGGCGTGCTCACCGGCTTGCGCCGCTGCAAGTACGACAAAATCGTCATCGCCGACGACGACGTGCGATATACGCTGTGGTCGCTGCGCGCAGTGCTCGCGGCACTCGACGACGCCGACATCGTCCGGCCGCAGAATTATTTCGACCCGCTGCCGTGGCACGCAGTGCTCGACACGTCACGCACGCTGATCAACCGCGCGCTCGACGGTGATTGGCCCGGGACGCTTGCGTTCCGGCGCAGTTTCGCACCGTTTGGTTACAATCCCGATGCGCTCTTCGAAAATCTCGAACTCGTTCGCACGGTTCGCGCGCGCGGCGGACGAGAAGCGGTGCGGCGCGACATTTACGTTCGCCGCCTTCCGCCCGCGACGCCGCATTATTGGAGTCAACGGGTGCGCCAGGCGTACGATGAATTCGCGCGCCCCGCGCGGCTGCTCGCGGCGCTTGCGATTGCACCGCTCTGCATTGCGCGGCCGTCGCTGATCGGCGCATTCGGCACGCTCGCAATCGGCGCAGCGTTCACCGGCTGGGTGCGGGCAAAAGGATATCAGTATTTTCCGTGGCTTGCCGTCGTCGCCGCGCCGCTGTGGCTTGCGGAACGCGCGATCTGCGCATGGCTGGCCGTGTACGAGCGCGTGCGCTTCGGCGGCGTGCGTTACGCCGGACGTATCGTCAAACGTGCGGCATCATCACCAAAGGAGCTTCGACGTAAATGGGCGGTTTGAGCCCGCAACAAGCCCTCTCCCTGTACGACTCAGACAATCCAATCCGCACCGCGGCAGCGTACCGCACAAGTAATTACTCGGCGTATCTCGACGGCACACTCGTCCGACTGCTCGATTGGCGAGATCCGTCGGGGCAGGCGAAAATGGCGCACCAGATCTTCCGCTCATTCGTATTGAACGATCGCTTTTCGTGCGTCGGTGCGAAAGGCGCAGTACTCAGCGGCGGATACCGTTTCGGATATTACGATGGGTTTCCGTCGGCGGACGGAACGCACGGATTAGCGCGCGATCTCGCTGCGTTCGTCGCCGAGTTTGCGTTCATGAAGGCGCGCTATAAGACGTTCGTGGCGGTTTTCAACGATACGAGCCTCGACGAGCTGAGCTTTGAAGCGCGGTTGTGGGAGCAGCTTCGCGCGTTGCACGACGTCGATCGCCGGTATTTCGATTGGGATCGCACCGTTGCGAGCGATCCGTCCGACCCCGCGTTTGCGTTCAGCGTTGCGCAGCATGGGTTCTTTGTGGTGGGCATGCATTCGGCAGCGTCGCGATTGAGCCGGCGTTTCGCGTTTCCTGCGCTCGTATTCAATTCGCACGCGCAGTTCGAATCGTTGAAAAAGAGCGGGCACTTCGCAAAGATTCAGCAATTGGTTCGCGAGCGCGAACTCGAAGTGCAAGGATCGATCAATCCGAATCTCGCCGACTATGGCGTTGCCAGTGAAGCGCGGCAATATTCCGGCCGCGCCGTCGAGGAGCACTGGACGTGTCCGTTCCACCCGAAATCGTAAAGCTCGAAGCCCAGACCGGTACAGCGTTCGTCTTACCGGCGGGCGCGCGCTTACGCATCATCGACATCGAAGGCGAGCAAGTCGCCGACGTCGCGCTATTCGCGCGGTACGATCACGCCGATAGTTTTTCACCGGGGCGCACGATGGATTACAACGAGCGCGTCGTTCCACAGCTCGGCGATGTGCTGTATTCAAATCGCAGCACACCGCTTGCGCGTATCGTTGCGGATACGGTGGGCGTACACGATCTGTTGCTTGCGCCGTGCAGCCGCCTGATGTTCGAGCGGCGCGGCGAGATGGACCACGCAAGCTGCCACGAGAACCTTTCGCGCGCGCTCGAAGCCTTCGGCCTCGGCGAAGACGACGTGCTTGCAACGCTCAACGTCTTCATGGACGTGCGCATCGAGGCCAACCGCATCAAAATCTATCCCCCGCCAAGCCGCGCGGGTGACTCTATCGAGCTGCAAGCCGAGACCGATCTGGTCGTCGCCGTGTCCGCTTGCTCGTCCGAACTCACAAACAATGGCCGTTGCAAGCCCGTCGGCTATCACTTAATTAAATAGTTGACAGGCTGGGCCGACGGCGGTACTATTCTCTTAAATCATTAGTTGATGGAAGAGAGTCGTGCCAATGCCTTGTCCCGTTCGTTTGCTGCCGCTCCTCATCACGTTCGCGCTTGCGCTCGCGAACCACATGCCCGCAATCGCGAGCGACCACAGCTATTCGGGCGTGACGCGATGGGAATGCCTCGACCGCGACTGGCGCGGTGTCGACTGGCACGCGCGCGACCTGCACGATCAGCGTCTCGAAAACACCGATCTGAGCAACGCGAATCTTTCGTCTGCGAACCTGCGCAACGCGGAGCTAAAATGCATCGATCTCGCGGGTGCGGACTTAACGAACGCGGATCTTCGCGGTGCCGATCTCACCGGAGTTTCGTTTCATAACTCCAAGCTCACAGGTGCGAACTTCGACGGCGCTCACCTTACCGGCGTCGATTTCACCGGCACCACGATCCTCACCGTAGGCGATACGCGCACGCTGTTTTCCCGCTGCACCGGCTGCGATATCGCGGGCGTGAATCTGCGCGGTCGCGATCTCAGCGGCGTTCACCTCACCGGAGTGAGTTTCGCCGACGCTGACTTGCGCAACGTCAATTTCACGAACGCGCGCCTCGTCGGCGTCAACTTCAGCGGCGCTCAATTCGCCGGCGCGAACTTCAGCGGCGCGCAATTGCTCGGATGCAATATGCGCGGCGCCGATCTACGCAATACGAACTTCTGGTCCGCCGATAGTACCGGACTCAACCTCGGTGACGCGAAGCTGCCCTAACGTCAGCGAGACGAACGCTGTCCAGTGTCAACCTGAGCGTAGGTGCGAAGCACCGCAGTCGAGGGATCGCCTCGATTCAATCGCGCGTTACGGTCCTTCGACTGCGTTCGCTTCGCTCTCTTCGCTCAGGATGACAGGGGCGCCGATCTACGCAATACGAACTTCTGGTCCGCCGACAGTACCGGACTCAACCTCGGGGATGCGAAGCTGCCCTAACGTCGTCGCGGCTTGCAGATACGCAAGCGTACTTTCCGCGCCCATGTTCGGATTCAACTTGCCCTTCGTGTGAATTGCATCGCGGCATCCACCGCTTGCAACGTCGGCGACGACGAGATCGTCGGTATTGCGCCCCATATACCATTCGTACGCAACGAACGCGCTGTCGATATCACCGTACGCAAGCCACGCGTCCATCATCGCGACCGCTTCGAGCGGTTGCTGCGAATAGTACGGCCGCGCGCCGCCGCGCGCGTACCATCCCGGTGCGCCCACGGGCACGTACATTTCGTCCGATTGCACGACGCTGGCAAGAAATTCGAGCGCGCGTTCTCCGCTTGCATAAATCTCTCGCTCATCGAGGACGCGCCCTGCACGTAACAATGCTTCGGGCAAACGCGCCTTATCGTATGTAAGCTCAGGCAAAACCCACTGCCATTCTTTGGTCGCGTTGCGTTCGAATTCGAAGTGCATCGCTTCGGCAACCGCGCGAAGCGGCGCGCGATACTGCACTTCGCCGGCTTCCACCGCAGCAGTCCATCCGAGCGCGGCAAACGCGCGCGCATGTTCGGACGAGAGCGCGGCTGCAGCCGTCATCGCTTTCTGCATTTCGCGTTGCGCGCGTGCGAGCCAGCGCGGATCGCGCGAGTCGCGCATCACGACGCCAAGCGACCAGATCAGGCGTCCGATCGATTCAGGCGACGCGAAGCGGTCATAAAACCGCCCGTATTGATCCATCATGTTGTGATAGAGCGGCGCGTCTTTTGACGCATCTTCGATAAAATCGAAGACGACGTTGCCGGCTTCTATCGCGAAGGGATCGTGGGGATTTTCTTTACGTAGTGCGACTGCGAGAATCAGCAACCGCACATTGTCGTCCAAACAGAATCCGGACTCGAGATCGGGCTCGTCGTGGTTCGAGAACTGGATGATTCCATGCTCACCGAACAAGCGTTTCACGTGATCGAGCTTCGGTCGTGCAATCATTTGCATTTCGAGCTCTTACCCGTGATCTGCCCGTTTATTGCCGCCTGTATGCTTGGAAAGTCAGCGCTCAGTTCGCAGGAAATCGCATCGTGACCCGGGTGCCTTGATTGGGTCTGCTCTCGAGCGAGATCGTTCCGCCCATGCGTTCCACGGCGCGTTTTGCGATTGCAAGTCCTAGTCCCGATCCCTCGATATCGCCGTGCGCCGTGCCGCGATAGAACCGGTCGAACGCATGCTCGGCATCGATGGTTTGCATGCCCGGTCCTTGATCGATGACGTCGATCGTCGCTTCGTTTCCGGCTTGGCCAACGCGCACTTCGATCGGTTTTTCCGGCGCGTAGCGGACGGCGTTTTCGACGACGTTCTTGAGTGCCTCGTAGAGCTCGGCATCATCGCCGGTGATCGTCGCCGTGCCGTCGTGGTTGAAGCGAATGCGATCTCCTCCAATTGGACGCAGCGCGTCGATTGCGCGCGCGGCAACGGAGTTGAGGTCGATGCGTTCGCGCACGGGTTCCGCTTCGCGTTCCATGCGCGCGAGCAGAATCAGCTTCTCGATGATCGTTCGCATCTTGCGGCTTTCATCGAGCATCGTGTCATGCACGCGTGCGACCGCGGCCGAATCTTGCACCACGCCGGAGCGCAGCGCGTCGAGATATCCCATGAAAATGGTAAGCGGCGTGCGCAATTCGTGGCCGGCATCCGCAATGAACTGCCGCATCTCGGATTGCTGGCGACGCTGTTCGGCAGTCGCCAGATTGAGCCGCTGCGCGACATTGTTATACGCTTGCGTCAGATCGTGCAGCCCGCTGTTGCTCTCGAGCAGCAGTTTCGGGGTGAAGTCGCCGCCCGCGATCGCGTGCAACGCGTCGGTGACGTCGACGAGCGGACGCACGGCGCGACGCGTAATCGCGCGTCCGACGAGCCACGCGAGAAACACCGCGACGATGCCGACGGGCGTAATCGTCAACCAATATCGTTCGGTGTAGTGCGTGAACCCGTCAAAGTCCGGCTGCACTTCGATCATTCCGTCGGAGACGCGAATGTGGCGTGGGTGCATGTTCAGCAATGCCGATATCGCGAGCGTGATGCTGCTGGGACGTTCGGTGCTGCCCGCAATCACTTGATGGTTCTGATCGAAGATGAGCAGACGAAAGCGCGACGGTGTCTCGTCGCGAACCAGTGACGGGCCGTACTGACGCAACGTTTCGTGTTGCGAGCGGTAGTAGTCGATGCGCTGATGCACGCGCGCAACCGCCGAGTCCATCGACTGATTGTAGTTCGTCGCATAGAGGACGAACGAAAGCGCCGACGAGGCCCCCGCGACGAGCAAAATGAGCAGCACCGCAAGAATAACGTAGCCTTGCGTAATGCGTCGCGAAAACTGCGCAAACGGCGCGCTAGTCGGCACGGATCGTGTACCCTGCACCTCGTACGGTTTGGATGAGGGGACGGCCGAATCCGTCATCGATCTTGCCGCGCAAGTACGAAATGTAGCGCTCGACCGCGTTCTGGCCGACCTCTTTCTCGTCACCCCACACCATATCGAGCAATTCGTCGCGCGTGAAGACGCGTCGCGGACGCCGCAGCAGCGTCACGAGCAAGTCGTATTCCAGCGGCGAGAGTTCGATGCGCTTGCCCCCGCGCACGACGGTATGTTCGTCAAGATTTACCGAGATGTCGTCGTAGCTGAGCACGTTGCGATTCTCGAGGTGCGGACGACGCAGCTTCGCATCCAAGTGAGCAAGCAACTCCGACATCTCGAACGGTTTGCTCAGATAGTCGTCCGCACCGTGCGCAAGACCCTCGACTTTCGCTTCGAGTTCGCCGCGGGCGGAAAGCATGATCACGGGTGCATCGGTAACGCGGCGCACCATCGGCAGCAGTTCGATTCCGCTGATCATCGGCATCATGACGTCGAGGATGATGGCGTCGGGTTCCCAGTCGCGAATGAGATCGAGACCGCTTGGGCCATCCGCGGCGGTTCGCACCTCGTAGCCGTGGTGGGCGAGCGTCAGTTCAAGAAGTTCGCGGATCCGCCGCTCGTCATCGATTACCGCCACGCGGCGCTTGCTCTCGGTCATGGTCTTCTTCTATATGCTGCATCGACCTGAGAGATTCCGGAAAGCCGTCCGCCCGCTTGTTACCCCGCGTGTGCTTACGATGAAACGGCCGGCAGCTGCATGATACCGGGGAAGAAATAGTAGCAGCAGACGCCGATGATGATGAGATAGACGAGCAGGATGAACGTCCATCCCATGTTGTGACGAATTACGGCGCCTTCGTTGCGAACAAAGCGCGTCGTCGATACACCGACGCTCGCGGTCTGTGGCGCAACCGGTTTTCCGATCTCGGCACCGACTGAATTGAGCGTCGGAAGCAGCAACGGCGGAAACCCGAGCAATTTCCCGACGATGTTCTGGAACGAACCGAACATCGCGTTGGTCGACGTGTTGCTTCCCGAGAGCGCGACGCCGATCCATCCCAGAATCGGTGCAACGATCAGGAACCACCAGCCGATTTTCGAACTTGCGAACGCAAGCGATGCCGCCATGCCAGAGTAGTTGTACACGTACGCAAGGCCGAAGATAAAGAATCCGACGAGCAGCGCGCCCCACATTTGATTCCATGTCCGGCGGAAGATTTCGCCGAGTTGTTCGCCGGTCAGACGAAGCAAGAGCGCGACGATGATCCACGATGCGAAAATCGCCGTTCCACCTACAAACGGCGGCCACGAGAAGATCGCCGAGACCGTTTTGCCGGCGGTGATCGACGAGAGTGCATCGATGCCGAGTTTGAACGACACGATCTTCGGCAACGGCGACCACGGCCCGGTCCACAGCACGACGACGACGACGAGCACGATGAACGGCATCCATGCCTGCAAGATTTGACCGCTCGTTAAACCGTGTACCGCAAGATCTTCACTTGCCGTATGCGCAACCGGTACACCGCCGTATCCCAGCACGGTTTTCGGACGCCAGAAACGCAGCAAGAGCAACAGCAAGCCGATGCAGACGATCGCGCCCGCAACGTCGGGAAGATACGGCCCGAGATACACCGCAACGGGATATTGTCCCAAAATGTAGCCCGCGGAACCGACGATCGCGAGCGGCCAGCCCTCGCGAAAACCGCGCCAGCCACTCACAAGATAAATCAAAATCCACGGCGGCAGAATGGCGAGGATTGCCACGATGTGTCCGACCGAACTGGATAATGCGAGCAGCGGAAGTCCGGTTACGGCGGCGAGTGTAATAATCGGCGCTCCAAGCGCGCCGTACGAAACAGGCGCGTTGTTTGCAATTGCCGCAACGCGAATTGCATCGAGATCGGGAATGTTGAGCGCGATGAGAATCGGCGCAACAACGGCCCACGGATAGCCGAATCCGACGAGCCCTTCGAGCAGCGCGCCGAGCGCCCACGCAAAGAGAATCGTCTGCACGCGAACGTCGCGTGTTCCGTGTGAAGAAATCCACCGGCGGAAGTTTTCGAAAACGCCGGTGACAACGAGCGTATTGAATAGGACGACGCCCCAAAACGTAATCCAGTCGACGTTCCAAACACCGGTCGCGGATCCGTACAGATACGCGGTGATGCCGTTGCCTGCGGGCGTGTGCCAAACCAGAATTGCGATCAGAAGCGTGACGAGTGAACCGATGAGCGTCGAAAGCCACGCCGAGAGTCGAAAGCCGGCCAAGAGCACCAGCAGCAGAACGACGGGAATCAGTGCGACGAGCCAGGTTACGAAGAGGTTGCCGACCGGATTGAGTGCCTGTTGAAACACGCGGTAGCCCTCCTATAGAAGCAACATACCTCTTGCCGCCTGGAATTCCCGCGTGGGCCCAGAAGGTAGTAGCGTGTTTGCCGATATCGTCGGTCGCGACAACTGCATTACGGACGCCGCTGCGCTGCGCGTCTATGAGTGCGACGGGCTGACCGGCACGCGTGTCCGGCCTGCGGTCGTCGTGCTGCCCGCGACGACGGAAGAGGTCGCGGCCTGCGTCAAACGCGCGCGCGAGCACAATATGGCAATTGTTCCGCGCGGTTCCGGCACCGGTCTTTCCGGCGGCGCGCTGCCCATTGAAGGCTCCGTCGTCATCGGCACGTCCCGCATGCGGTCGATTCTCGATACGGATTTCGAAAATCAGCGGATGCGGGTGCAGCCGGGTGTGATCAATCTCGATATCAGCCGCTATCTCGCGCCGTACGGCTATTATTACGCGCCCGATCCGAGTTCGCAGAGTGTCTGCTCCATCGGCGGCAACGTCGCGGAAAATTCCGGCGGCGCACACTGTTTGAAGTACGGGTTCACGATCAATCACGTGCTTGCGCTGACGATGGTGCTTGCGTCCGGCGACATCGTGGCAATCGGCGGTGAACCGCCGGATCCGCTTGGATACGATTTAATCAGCGCGGTTGTCGGTAGCGAAGGGTTACTCGGCATCGTCACGGAGGTGACGGTCCGGTTCTTGCGCTTGCCGCAAGCCACGCGGACGATTTTCGCAACGTTTCCGTCGACGGACGAAGCCGGCGAAGCGGTCTCGCACATCATCGCCGCCGGCATCGTTCCCGCGGCAATCGAGATGATGGACAAACTGGCGATCGAAGCGATCGTCGCCGCGACGCATGTGGATTGGTCACTTGATGCCGGCGCCGCGCTGTTGATGGATGTCGACGGCATCGCGGAAGAGGTAGCGCAATGCGCGCAAGCGGCAACGGACATTCTGCAGCGCGCGGGCGCGATCGAGATTCGGCATCCGCATGACGATCGCGAACGGCAGTTGATGTGGACCGGCCGCAAAGGCGCATTCGCCGCGATGGGGCGCATCAGTCCGAATTACTACGTGCAAGACGGCGTCATTCCGCGATCCGATATCGCGACCGTGCTACGCGAGATCGCGGAGTTATCGCGTCAATCCGGTTTTCGCGTTGCCAACGTGTTTCATGCCGGCGACGGGAATCTGCATCCGCTCGTGCTGTATGATGCGCGGTCACACGATGAAGCGAAGCGGGCGGAGGACGTCGCCGCGGAGATTCTGCGCATATGCCTGCGCCATGGCGGTTCGATTACGGGCGAGCACGGCGTCGGCGCAGACAAATCGGCGTACCTCGGCGAGATGTTCGGCGAGCCGGATCTCGAGACGATGCATTTGGTGCGCTGCGCGTTCGATCCGGCGCGCGCGTTCAATCCAACGAAGGTTTTCCCATCGCCGCGTCTGTGCGGGGATCGTGTGGGAGCCCATTGATGCACGTTCCGGCATCGATCGACGAACTCTCCGATGTGATGACGGCGCTCGCACGTGATCGTCGCACGCTGGCAATTACGGGCGGGGACGCGCCGCTCGATGCGCCATACGCAAAACCGGTCGACGAGCTGGTGTCGATGTCGCGACTGAACGGCATTGTCGACCATGCGCCGTCGGATCAAGTCGTTGAAGTCCTAGCCGGTACGACGATTGCCGAACTGCAAGCCGCGTTGCGCGAACACAATCAACGGCTTGCGCTGGATCCGCCCATGCCGGAGCGCACAACCGTGGGCGGCGCGATTGCGGCGAACGCCTACGGTGCGCTGCGCACGCACTTCGGCACGGCGAAGGATCTCGTCATTGGCATGACGGTCGTTCGCGCCGACGGCGTTATCGCGCGCGGCGGCGGCAAAGTCGTGAAGAACGTCGCGGGATTCGACGTGCCGAAGTTGATGATCGGTACGCACGGCACGCTCGCGGCGATTGCATCGATAACGTTTCGCCTGCATCCGCTCCCGCCCGCGCAGCGTTCCGTCGTGTTCGAAGGCTGCTCTGCGGCTGAGGTACGTGCTGTGACGAAGCGGCTCATCGAATTGCAACTCGAACCTGCTGCATCGTACGCAACGTACGACGGGCTTTTTTACGAGCATTGCATTCGATTCGAAGGCTTTGCCGACGGCGTGGCCGCGCAAGTCGAGCGTTTGGGTGGAACCGCTCCCGCGGAAGCCGATCTGATTCAAGAGAATGCGCGAACCGATGGCGCGCTTCGTCTCACGATCTCGGCATTGCCGTCGCACTTCGAGGCGATTCATCAGCGCGTCATCGTTCCGCTGTTCGCGGTGCTCACGAAAGCGCCGCAGGTGCTTGTCTATCCGTCCGTGGGAACGTTTTTTGTGAGCGGTGACGTGGAGGACCGGCCGGGCGTCATCTATGCGTTAATGTCCGCGCGAACGTTCGTTGAAGCACTCGGTGGAACGCTCGTGATTACCGCGGCGCCGGAAACGCTTTGCGACTCCGTCGATCCGTGGGGGGCGCCGCCGCCGGCGTTTCCGCTCATGCGCGAATTGAAGGCGCGATTCGATCCGGATCGCCGGTTGCACCCGTGCGCGTTTGTCGGAGGACTCTAGTGAGCGACCTCATTTCCGATTGCGTTCACTGCGGCTTCTGCTTACAGGCATGTCCGACGTATCAATCGTGGGGCGACGAAGCCGATTCGCCGCGCGGCCGCATAGATTTAATGCGCGGCGTCGTCGAGGGATCGCTCGCGCTCGACGCACAAGTCGTGCCGCACTTTGATCGATGCCTGGGATGCATGGCGTGTATGACCGCATGCCCCTCTGGCGTGAAATACGATGAACTCATTGAAATGATGCGCGCGCGGGTGGAGACGCAGTATCGCCGTCCGCTTTGGGAGCGCATCTTCCGCACGATGGTCTTCGCGCTTTTCCCGTATCCGAACCGGCTGCGCGCGATTGCGCCACTGCTCAATCTCGTCGCACGCACGCCGTTGCGGCGATTAGCACCGGGTGGCTCGCTACTGCGCGAAGTCGACGTGCGCGCCGCATCGATGCCGCTTGCTCCCGTTTATCCGGCAAAGGGCGAGCAACGCGCGCGAGTTGGTTTGATCGCGGGCTGCGTGCAGCGCGTGTTCTTTCCGGAAGTGAACGCCGCGACGATTCGAGTTTTAACAGCAGAGGGATGCGAGGTGGTGATTCCGCCGCAGGCGGGATGCTGCGGCGCGCTTTCACTTCACACCGGACGGTTGGATGAGGCGCTGGACTTCGCACGTAAAACGATCGAAGCGTTTGAGGCGCTGCAACTCGACGCCATCATCGTTAATGCCGCGGGGTGCGGATCAGCCATGAAAGAGTACGGCGAACTCTTGGCACGCGATCCACAGTGGGCGCAGCGTGCAGCGGCGTTGGGCGCAAAGGTTCGCGACGTGACGGAGTTTCTTGCGTCGCTTCAACCGCGAGCTCCGCGAAAGCCACGCGAAGAGCGCATTGCATATCACGATCCATGTCATCTCGCGCACGCGCAACGTATCCGCCGCGAACCGCGCGAGTTGCTCTGCACGATTCCCGGCATAAGGCTCGTCGAAATTCCACAAGGCGATCAGTGCTGCGGCAGCGCCGGCGTTTACAACCTCTTCGAACCGGAAAGCGCGCGCGAAATCGGTCTACGCAAAGTCGAAAACCTGCTCAAAACCGACACGAGAGTCGTCGCCAGCGCAAACCCTGGCTGCACGCTGCAAATGCAATCACTCCTACGCGAACACGGCATCCAACTACAATTCCTCCACCCAATCGAAATTTTAGACGAAGCCTTGTCATAGTAAGCACTTGTCATCCTAAGCGGAGCGCAGTGCAGTCGAAGGATCGTGACGCGCGTTTGTCTCGAGGCGGTCCTTCGACTACGGTGCTTCGCACCTACGCTCAGGATGACAGGATCTTCGCTCGTGATGGTAACGGGGGTATACTGCTCTCATGAGTACCGGAGAGAATCCGCACGAGCTGCATACGGAAGCCGACGACATTCCACCGTTAGATCCGCGTGAGGCGGAATCGATGGGGCGCCAGACGGAGACGCACACGCTCGGCGAAAAGATCAGCGATCAAGTAGTCTACGGCGATATCGAGGATAGCGTCGAAAACGAAGATCAAGCCGACGCACACCACGCCGAAGAAGGCGAACACCTCTAGCCGCCTGTCATCCTGAGTCCTGAGCGCGCCTTGAAGTCTTTTTGATCGCCCGGCCGCTACCATCAGCGCATGATCGCACAAGCATTCGTCTCCGAAGGCAAGCTGCGTCCGCTCTGGCGCGGCATCATTTACTTCGTCGTCGGAACGTATGCGCTGTTCCCGCTCCTCGGCGCAGCGACGGCTCCGCTCGCGGCAGCGCTGCATATTACACCTGATCTCAAACCAGCCGCCGTTGCCTTCAGCGAAATCCAAAACTTCATCGTTGCATTGATTTTAACGGCCGCATTTGCCGCGTACGAAGGACGCCGCATCGACAGCTACGGACTTCCCATCGATCGGGCATTCGGACGCAACACGTGGGAAGGCGCTGCTGCCGGTGTCGCGTTAGCCGGCGTTGTCGCACTCGGGATGCTCGCCTTCGGTGGCATGCAAATCCACGGTCTGGCAACAACGGGAACCGCGTTGCTTCTCTCCGCTATTGCCTGGCTTTTCGCGAACGTCTGCGTCGGCGTTGCGGAAGAATTTTGGTATCGTTCGTACTTCTTACAAACAATGTGGAAAGCGCTGGGATTCTGGCCCGGTGCAACGGTCGTTGCGCTCGCATTTGCATCGGATCACTACTTTTTCAAGGCTGGCGAAAACATCTGGGACGTCATCACGCTCGTGAGTTTGAGTTTGTTGATGTCGTATTCGGTGCTCCGAAGCGGCACGCTATGGTTCGCGGTCGGTTTCCACATCGCGTTCGATTACATGCAGCTCTTCATCATCGGCACGCCCAATGGCTCGCTCATTCCCGTCGGACGTCTGCTCAATGTGACGTTCCAAGGACCGGCATGGCTCACCGGCGGGGTCTTGGGGACCGAGGCGAGCTTCCTTATGTACCCCGCGATCATCTTGCTCTGGATTTTCGTGCAGAAGCGCTTCCCTCGGCCGCAGCCGGTGTAAGCTTCCTTACAACCGCTCGCGATTGACCGGTTCGAAATTTGCGTATAGTACATACGCAGCCAATGGAAACACACGTCCCACGTGCGGACCGAGCCGTATTGTTGTACGGACCGGACCGTCGAACGCTTGCCCAGCACGTCACAAAGTACATCGCTGAGGGCCTTCACGATCATGAGGCCGTCGTCGTGCTTGCGCGCGACTCAAACGCGTCGCTGTTCAGCGCGGCGCTCCAGCGTCGGGGCATCGACGTCGACGCCGCGATCCGGCAGCAGCGCCTCGTCTTCGTGGACGCCGAAGAGATGCGCCGGGAAATTTTTAGGGATGGCCGTCTCGATTCCTTAGCTTTTATCTCTATGATGCAGCCGCAACTCGCGGCGTTGGCACTGGACCGCAAACTGCGCGTCTACGGCGAGCTGATGGGGTGGCTGTGGACCGACGGCGAGCATGACGCCGCGGTCGGCCTGGAACGAGCATGGAATGCGCTGCGCGAGCTCGTTCCGTTCACGCTGTTGTGCACGTACCCGATCCAGCTTTTCGAGCATGAAACCATCTCCAATAATCTGGAGGTCGGCCTCGACGCTCACGCACTTCCCGTGGAATGGGGCTCGATTCCGGAGAGCGAAGCGGCCGTGCTATGGCGCAAGGATCGGCCACAGGACGCCGGCGACATCGTTCGTCAGGCGCAAACGTTCGTTAAGGAGCGGCGGCTGAACGGGACGGACAGCAACGAGCGTCGCGTTCAAGAGCGACTCGAATTGCTCGTGCGCGCAGGTGAAATGTTTCACCAGTCGTTGGACGTGACGACGACGCTCAATAATGTTGCGCGTCTTGCCGTCGAGTCATTTGCCGAGATCTGTCTCTTCGATTTAACGGACGAGCGCTCCGAGCGTTTGTTCGTGACCGCGTCCGCGCATCGCGATCCGACGAAAGAAGAAGCGCTCTCGAGCGTTCAAAATATTTTGTACGTTGAAGAGTTCGGCATTCACCCGGTCGTGCGCGTTACGCAAACCGGCGAGCCGTTTTTCCTTCCGCACATCGACGATGAGGTGATCGTCGCGCACGCAGCGTCGCGCCAGCACGAGCAATACATGCGCCGCTTCGGCTATCGTTCGAAGATCGTGGTGCCGGTTATCGCGCAGAATCATATCTTCGGTGCGCTCACGTTCGTGCGCACCGGTGAAGACAAAGAGTTCGACGAAGCCGACTTGGTGTTCGCAATCGAGCTCGGACGCCGCGCCGGTCTTGCCGTTGCGAATGCGAAGCAGTTCCATCGTGAGCAGTATGTTGCTGAAACGCTGCAGCGCGCGTTTCTCCCGCGTCGGTTTCCGTCGGATAAAGGTCTGGAAGTCAGCGCGCACTATCGTCCGGGATCCACAGAAGCGGACATCGGCGGTGATTGGTACGACGCGTTTGAAAACGAACACGGCGAAGTCGTGGTCACGATCGGCGACGTAACGGGCAAAGGTATCGAAGCCGCGCGGTTGATGGTGTTGATGCGTCAGGCGATTCGTGTTGCGGCGCTGACCGCGCGTGAACCGCAGCAAATAGCATCGATCGCGAACCGCTTGCTGCTTACCGAAGGCGATCGCCTCGCGAGCGCGTTCATCGGCGTGATCGATCCCGACACGCGTTGGATGCGCTATGCTTCGGCTGGCCATGCGCCACCGTTGCTTCGCAACGCCGACGGGTCGTTGACGAGCCTCGAATCGCCGTCACCGCCGCTCGGAGCGTTCAACAACACCAGCTTCGAACAATACGAAATCGAATGCCCCAAAGGCAGCATGCTGGTCCTCTACACGGACGGAGTGATTGAGATTTCCCGCGATTTACTCGCCGGCGAAGATATGCTCAAGCGTGTGCTTTCCACGGATGCGGTGCTGCACGCATCGAACCCCGCCGAATTCATCGAGCGCGCAATCGCGTACCAGGATCCGCGCGACGACATCGCCATCCTTGCAGTGAAGTTCGGGACGACGCAGCTTCGTTGGCAATTCGCCGCAGCCGATGCCCGGTCGGCGTATACCTTGCGCGATGAGTATCTCAAGAGTTTGCAGCGTTTGTGCGAGTTGAGCGACGAGGAAGTGTCGACGTGCGGTTTGATCTTCGCTGAACTCATCGGCAACGTCGTCCGTCACGCGCCCGGCGCGCTGAGTGTGTCGCTGGAAGTTCGCGACGGCGACGTGGTGTTGCACCTCATCGACAAAGGCCCCGGCTTCGACTACGAACCGTCACTGCCGGCAAACGTGTGGGCAGAATCGGGCCGAGGGCTGTACCTCATTTCGATGCTCGCACGCCATGTCCAAGTGGAGCGTTTGCCGGGAATGGGAAGTCACATCGCGGTTACTCTGCCGATATCTTGCGCTGCGAAAGACGTTCCTGAAGTAGCGTAAGACTTACGCTCGCCACTCCAATTCGGCGTGTTCATCCTGCCAGACGAGATTCGCCATCCGGCCCTAACCGCCGCGGATAACCACTCCGTCGACGCGCGTCGACAAGGGTTTGCCACAAGACTGGTACCAGTGGCACGAGAAACGTTACAGCGACCGGAAGAAGCGGAATAAACAGTTCGCCCAGTCCACTTATGACATTGAGGTGTAGCGTTTGTCCAAACACTGGGACAAGCCTGTTTGTATCAGTTCCCAAGTCATGAGAAATGTAGAGTCGCAGGTGGACGTATTGAGTTCCAGTTTCCAATGGCTTGATTCTCCACGCCCACGTCATCGCGCCGTTGGAGAACAGCTTGGCATCGACATCTACGGGTTGAATTTCCGCACCTGTAGCTGATGCCTCTGCCCTCATTACAAGCCCCGTAGTGGGCTCGCACTTTTTGCGACCCTTTATGTGGCGAATGATGATTTTTACGAGAGACTCGTCCTGCAGATGAGCTAGTCGCCGCTCGTAGTCGGGAACGTTCGCAGTCCATTCCTCATTATCAATAACGGTGGGTAGCAGGCAGTACTTGAAAATACTACCGCTATAGCTGAAGTACGCATTGAAGTCTGTGTTTTTCGGATAATAGGCCGAAGTGAGCGCCGAAGCCGAGACGACGAAAAACGCAAACGATGAAAGCGCGGTCGCCGCACCGCGAACGACGCCGCCGACTTTCTCAGGAAGCCGCGCGTAGATAAAAGCGAAACAAACTGCGGAGACGGTAGTTGCGATGCTTGCCAAAGTTACAGCCTTTAGCGCAAATGGATTCTGATCCAAATAGCTGTGACCGGCCTGAAAAAGCGTGATCGGGATCGCGATAACAAGCGCTGCCAGCAAGGCTAGGCGCGATTTCGTAAACGGCGCTGTGAACCGAATTCGGCGATCGTGAGCTGCCAGTGCGGAATAATATACGACCATTCCGCACGCCATCTGCGCAAGCGCGTATTCGATGTAGGTTCGAGTGAAGTCAGACAAGAGATGAACCTCCTGTTAACATTCAACTAGCTGTGTATGCCATATGGGTGGCATAAAAAGAGCCCCGGCGCGGAGGAATCAATGCGCCGCAGCTCTTGTCGCCTATTCGAAGCGGAGTGCTTCGATAGGATTCAGATCGGCGGCTTTCTTCGCCGGATAGTATCCGAAGAAGA
>CAZYLU010000023.1:0-24420 GCA_964648945.1 uncultured bacterium
TACCATCACAGCCCCCGACCCTGAATTGCCTTTGCCTCCTTAAGGGCGTATAGTGGTGCCAAGTGGTGTTTGGTGGTGCCGTGGGGAGGGACTTTGCAGACGGAGCTGCCGCGCTTTACGGGATCGGTGGAGCATGCCCTCGACGAGAAGGGGCGGCTCATCGTCCCTGCGCGCTTTCGGGAACGTCTAGGGGCCGGCTTTGTGATCTCGATAGCCGAGCCTGAGCCGTGCCTTGTCCTTTATCCAGCACCGGCGTGGGCGCAGGTATGCGCGCGTTTAGAGGAAGCTCCGCGCAAGGACGAGCGATACCGCCGTCTCGTCCGGCACATCTTCGCCCACACCGAGGAAGTCGCGTGCGACGCCCAGGGCCGCCTAGTCATTCCGGCGTCACTGCGCTCGTTCGCCGGCATCCAACGTGATGTCGTTTCGGTCGGTTCCCTCACCCGGGTCGAGATCTGGGCGAAGGAACGATACGCCGAGTATGCCAGCCCTGGAGGCGAGGTTGCGGACCTCATGGCCGACCTCGGGCTCTACTAATGTGGTGCCATGATGCACCAATCGGTTTTGCTCGGCCCGTCACTGGAATTTCTGGCGATCCGGCCGGATGGGATCTACGTCGATGCGACGTTCGGCGCGGGTGGCCACTCGCGCGCGATTTTGGAACGTCTGAATGGTGGACGCCTTATCGCCCTGGACGCGGATCCGCAGGCAGTCCATCGCGCACGAGCCATCGAGGATCGTGCATTCACCTTCGTCCCGGCAAATTTCTCAGAACTGCGTCGCGTACTCGACGAGTGTGGGATCGAGTTAGTCGACGGAGTCCTCTTCGATTTGGGGGTATCGTCGATGCAGCTGGATGATGCAGAGCGCGGCTTCTCGTTTCGCGAGAGCGCGCCGCTCGATATGCGCATGAATCCGTATCGCGGACTCAGCGCCTATGACATTCTCGCTACCGCCTCGGAACGCGAACTCGCCGATATATTCTTCAATTACGGCGAGGAGCGCGCAGCACGTCGCATTGCGCATGTGATTGTCGAGCGGCGAAGCGAAGGTCGTTTACCGAAGACGACGGTCGAGTTTGCGGCGATGATCTCCGGGATCGTTCATCGTCCCGGCAAGCGCGAGCGCATTCATCCGGCGACGCGCGTCTTCCAAGCGTTGCGCATCGCGGTCAACGACGAACTGGACGTGCTACGCGAAGGCCTTGACGGCGCGATCGAAAGCTTGCGCGAAGCCGGACGTGTCGTAGCCATCAGTTTTCATTCGCTCGAAGATCGCATCGTGAAGCAGACGTTTCGCGGTGACGAACGCCTGAGCGTGTTAACGAAGAAACCGGTCGTTCCCGATGAGGCGGAGATGGCCGAGAACCCACGCGCGCGCAGTGCGAAAATGCGCGCCGCTCAACGGAAGGCAAGCTAAGCTACGATGGCAGTCGCGCAACCGGCATACGCGCCGCAACCAAAACCCCGGATTCCCAACCCGCGTACCGCGCGCAATGCAACGCAGAAGCGCATCGTCAAGACGCATCGCGCGCGCTACGGCGCACTCGTGCGCGTCGGCGCGGTGCTCGCCCTCGTCCTGACGGGGTTGATGGCGTATGTGATGTTAACGTCAAATGTCACGAGTCTCACCTACGCGGTCGCAAAGGCGCATCACGAGCGCGATCTGCTCCAGCAGCAGACGGCGCGTTTGGACGATCAAATCGCAACGGCGCGTTCTGACGAACGGCTGGCCACGATGGCGCGTAAGTTGAAGATGTCCGATCCGCAGCTCTTTGCCGTGGTTCATCTCACGCCAACGGAAACGGCAACAACCCATTTGGCGGTGATCGACTCAATCGCAAGCTGGTTTACGTCGACACCGCGGACACAGGCTCATTAGGTAACGCGAACTTGGCTGCGAGAAGCCTCAGTCATCAGCGACAGTTCGCGCGCGTCGGGCCGATGCGCGCGAAAGTGTTTTTCTATGTGTGCGCGCTGATGGCGTTGTTTCTCACGTGGCGCTTGTACAAAGTACAGGTGCTCGATGGGCCCTCGCTCGCGCGTCAGGCGCTCGCGCAGCGTTCGGATACGGTTGAAGTATTTGCGCGCCGCGGAAATATCACCGATCGCGACGGCAACGTGCTGGTGCGTTCGCTTCCGTCGGAAAGCGTCTACGCGGTACCGCATGACATCCTCGATACGGAATCGACGATCGTTAAACTGCAGCGGATGTTCGGCAAACTGTCGCCTGCGACGATTGACGCGCTGCGGAATAAGAAACTGTGGTTCGTCTGGATCGCGCGCAAGGTGCCGGTCGACGTTGCGGAACGCGTCCGCGCGCTCGAATTGCCCGGCGTGCAGCTGCAGCAAGAAGATACCGGCAAGCGCGTCGACATGGCGGGGCAGATGGCCTCGACGTTGCTCGGATTCGTGGGCACCGACGAAAACGGGCTCGACGGACTCGAGTACTCATTCGATTCGATCCTCAAAGGAGAATCGGGCCGCGTAACGCTCGAAACCGACGAATTCGGCAGACCGATTCCCTTCGGACAACAGCGCGTCGTCAAAGCAGCGCAACCAGGCCTCAACGTCGAGTTGACGCTTGATTCGTATCTGCAATATGTGACCGAAGATGCGCTGGCCGAACAAGTCTCGAAATATCACGCACTCGACGGAACCGCGATCGTTATGGATCCATGGACCGGCGAGGTGCTTGCCATGGCGAACATTCCCCATTTCGATCCCAACCGGTACTGGAAATACAAAGACGACAACCGCCGCGACCGCGCCGTGAGCGACGCATATGAGCCGGGCTCGACGTTCAAACTCATTACGGCAGCGGCGGCACTTGAATCCGGCAAGGTGACGTTGCAGTCGCGTTTCCCGGCGCGCGATACGCTCGAAGTCGGTGGACGCGTGATTCACAACGCCGACGACGACATGCCGGCCGGTGGCGGTACCGAGACGCTCGAGCAGATCATTCAGTATTCGCATAACGTGGGCGCGGCGGAAGTCGGCATTGCCGTCGGCGCGCGCACGTTCTACAACATGGAGCGTAAGGCGGGCTTCGGTTCCCCGAGCGATATCGAACTGCCGGGCGAAAATCCGGGCATCGTTCCCGATCCGAAAGATTGGAGCGATTCGTCGCTCGCGACGATGGCGTTCGGTCAAGGCGTCTCCGTCACGCCGATTGCGATGGCGCGTTACTACTGCGCGATCGCAAACGGAGGACTGCTGATGCGTCCGCGCATCGTGCGCGCGATTACGGATGCGCAAGGAAAATTCGTCTACGCCTATCCGCCCGAAGTCGAGCATCGCGTCTTCTCGACAAAGACCGCGGCGGAACTGCGTCAATTCTTGCGCTCGGTTGTGCTGCACGGCACCGGTAATCCGTCCGCGCAGATTCCGGGATACACGACGGCTGGAAAGACGGGCACGGCGCAAATGGTAGTGAACGGATTCTACGAGCCCGGGTGGTATGCAGCGTCATTCATCGGAATGATTCCCGCCGAACACCCGCGGTACGTTGTGTACGTCAAAGTCGAGCATCCCATCGGCGCGTACTACGGCGGTATCGTCGCCGCGCCGGCGTTTACGAAAATTGCGCGCGCAGCGATGCTGCACAACGGTATCTTGCCGTCGCCCTCGCCGATGCCGTCGGCTAAAGCGGAGGCGCGCAAACTATGAGCGTCGCGCTCAAGTCACTGCTCCAGCGGCTTCCCGCGAGTACGTATGTCGCCGGCGATCGCGACGTGACCGTAACGAGTCTCGAGATCGACTCGCGCAAGGTCGTGCCGGGTGCATTGTTCGTTGCCGTTCGCGGCGAACACGTTGATGGGCACGAATTTATCCGCGATGCGGTTGCGAAGGGTGCAGCGGCAATTGTTGCCGAGGGCGGACGGAGCATCGATGCCGACAACGTCAGCATCGTATACGTTCCCGATTCACGCCGCGCGCTCTCGTCGATTGCCGCGGCGTTCTACGGAAACCCGTCGCGGGCGCTCGACGTCATCGGCGTCACGGGGACGAACGGCAAAACGACGACGACGCACATGATTGCGGCGATCGTTAATGCGGCGGATCGGCCCTGCGGTGTTATCGGTACCGTCGGCGCAGAGCTCGGACGCTCACGGTGGAACCTCTCGAATACGACGCCGCTTCCGCCGGAATTGCACGAGTTGCTCGCGCAGATGCGAGATCAAGGCGCGAAGGCGGTTGCGATGGAGGTGAGCTCGCACGCGCTTGCGCTCGATCGGGTCGAAGATATCCATTTTCGCGTGGGCGTGCTGACGAACGTCACGCGCGATCACCTGGATTTTCATGAAACGCTCGAGGCGTATGCCGCAGCGAAACACCGGCTTTTCACGATGTGCGACGCCGCGGTGATCAATATTGATGACGAACACGGTGCGCGTTGGGCCGGCGAAGTACGACGGAAGGTTCCGACGTTGACGTACTCGCTCAAAGGCAACGCCGATCTGGTCGCGACCGACATCGAGGTCGATTCGAAAGAGAGCCGGTTCAACGTCGACGGGAAACCGATCACGCTGCTCGTGCCCGGGCGCTTCAATATCTCGAACGCACTTGCTGCAATGGGCGTTGCGCGTCATTTGGATATTCCGTACGAGATCGTCGAACGGGCGCTGTGGACGATTGGAAGCGTTCCCGGCCGCATGGAGTACGTCGGCGATAACGTCGTGCATGCGATCGTGGACTATGCGCACACCCCGGATGCACTCTATCAAGCGCTGTGGGCCTTGCGCGAGGCGACGAACAGCGTGTCGCTCGTGTTTGGCTGCGGCGGCGATCGCGATAAGGGCAAACGCGCCGAGATGGGGCGCATTGCGGCAGAACACGCGAACAGGATCTACGTGACGAACGATAATCCGCGCACGGAAGATCCGCTCGCGATCATCTCAGAAATCGAACGTGGCATCGGCGATCACGCGCATGTCGTCGAGCCCGACCGCAAGCGCGCGATCGAACGTGCCATTGACGAAGCGGCTCCGGGCGAGATCGTGCTGATCGCGGGCAAAGGACACGAGAAGTATCAGATCGTCGGCAATCAGACGCTGCCGTTCGACGACGCGGAGATCGCGCGAGCGGCAATCCGCGCACGGAGGCTGCGGAAATGACGCTTCCGTTCGACGTGGCGGTGTCCGCAACGAATGCGCAGGTCTTTGAGGCGGATCGCGCGCCGAAAGAGCTTCGCGTCGTAACCGACACGCGAACAATTGCGCCCGGCGACACGTTCCTCGCGCTGCGCGGCGAACATTTTGACGGGCATGCATATGTGAAGGATGCGATCGGAAAAGGCGCGGCCGCCGTCGTGATTGACGATGCCGCCGCGCGTCCGGCCGATGTAACGACACTCGTGGTTAGCGATACGCTCAAAGCCTATATGGCGCTTGGGGGTGCCGCGCGCAACCGGTTTCGCGGCCGCGTACTCGCGATCACCGGAAGCGCCGGCAAGACGACGACCAAGTATTTTGCGGCGCAACTGCTCGCGCTGCGCTATGGAACGCGCGTGCTCGCTTCACCCGCGAACGAAAACAACGAAATCGGTGTGAGCAAACTGCTGCTCAACGCGAGCAACGATTCGCACGACGTGCTCGTCGTCGAGATGGGCGCGCGTCACTTCGGCGACATTGCAGCACTCGTGCAAATTGCGCAGCCGCACGTTGGAATCTTGACGAACGTCGGTGATGCGCATCTGGAGATCATGGGATCGCGCGAGCGGCTGGAAGAGACGAAGTGGGCGCTCTTCGAGCGCGGGGCACTCGCGGTGATCAACGCGCGTGATGTCGCATCAATGACACGGGCGCCGGGACTCGCGCATCGGCCGCACTGGTTCTTCGCCGGCAATGAACGCTCGAACATCCCCACAAGCGGGCGTGTGACGGCGGTATGTGGAGATGAACTGGTCGATATCGACATCGACCGGGCGCACGATCGTATGCTTTCCATCGACGTGCGCGTCCCGGGCGCACACAATCGCGAGAATCTCGCGGCGGCAGCAGCAGCGGCGCTTGAATTCGACGTCGGACTCGAGGCGATAGCGGCTGCGATCCCGGATCTGTCAATGCCGCAAGGGCGCTACGAACGGATGCAACTTCCGTCTGGAGTGACACTGATCTACGACGCGTACAATGCCAACGCGGCCGGAATGATCGCCGCACTCGACGCGTTCAAAGATGAAGAAGCGAAACGCCGTATTGCTTTACTTGCGAGCATGGCTGAGCTCGGCGAAGCAGCAAGCGAGCTGCATCTGCGCGTCGGCGCTCACGCTGCCGAAACACATGTAGACGTGATGTTGGTGGGCGGTGAATTCGCCGGCGAACTTTCGACGGGTGCAGTGCGCGCGGGACTTTCTGCCGAGCGTATTGTTCCGTTTGCAACGAACGCACAGGCCGCACAGTGGGTTCGCGCGAATGCGCGCGCCGGCGATGCGGTCTTACTCAAGGGCTCGCGGAAATATCATCTTGAAGAAATCGTTGAGGAGTTGCGTAAATGACGCAGACGCTTGCGGTAACGCGAAGCGAAGTGCCCGCCGGATTGGTTGCGATCCCGGTGCGCACGCGTCTGGTTCGCCCCCACGATGACCTCGTGACGCTCGTCGCCGATTGCGTGCGCGGCATCGCGCGCGAAGGCGATGTGCTCGCCGTTTCGGAGACGGCCGTCGCTATTGCACAGGGCGAGTTCGTTCCGGCGGAGTTCGTTCGCCCCTCGAAGCTTGCGTACGCACTCTCGCGTCGAGCGGGCGCGCTTGCAACGGTCAATCAACCGGAGTCGCTCCAGCTCGTGATCGACGAAGTCGGTCCATGGAAAGTCGCCTACGCGGCGCTTATGCACGTGCTGGGCCGCGTGCGCGGCAAACGCGGCGCGTTTTATGAAGTGATGGGCGACGCGATCACGGCGCTCGACGGCTACACCGGGACGATGCCGCCGTACGAGCGCGCGATCGTGTTTGCTCCGCGCGAACCTGACGCGTTCTGCGAAGCCGTCTTCGAACGTACGGGCGTCGGTTGCACGGTTGTCGACGCAAACGATTTAGAGAAGGCGAAGGTGCTCGGCGCCTCGCGCGGCGTGAATCGGCAGATCGTCGAGCGCGCGCTGCTCGATAACCCGCACGGCAACGGCGACGAACAGACGCCGATCGTCGTGTTGAAGTGGCGTGCGGAAGGAACGAATCCGTTATGGGCGTGAGCTTCGTCCTGACAAACGTCCTCGCCGGTTTTGCGATCGTCGCACTCGGCGGTCTCGTCGTGCTTCCGCTGCTGCGGCGCTTGCAGTTCAAGCAGCATGCTTATGAAGACGCGCCGGAGACGCATCAGAAGAAGACGGGAACGCCAACTATGGGCGGCGTGCTCTTCGCACTTGCGATGCTCCCGATGATGCTCAATTGGAAGGCGCCGTTGCAATGGCAACTGTGCACGCTCGTACTGCTCTGTGCAGCGATCGGGTTCATCGACGACTTCATGGGCATCAAGCTCGGGCGCAACCTCGGACTTCGCGCGCGCACGAAGTTTCTCGCGACGGCGCTCGTTGCAATCGTATTCTTGCGCTGGATCACCGATTCGTACGGGATATTTCCGCGCGACGTGATCTTCCACGCGGGAACGTTCATGTTGACGGTACCGCATTGGCTTTGGCTGTTGCTCGGCATCGTTGCCGTCACCGGAACGATTCATGCCGTGAACTTAACGGACGGACTCGACGGTTTGGCAACGGGAACGATATTGCCGCCGCTCATTGTGCTCGCTGCGATCGGCCTTGCGATGGGGCTGCCTGCTGCCGGCGAAGCAGCGCTGCTCGGTGTCGGCGCGTGTCTGGGCTTCCTTTTATACAACCGGCATCCCGCAAAAATGTTCATGGGCGATACGGGATCGCTCGCGCTCGGCGGATTGCTTTCCGGCATTGCGATTCTCGAAGGCGAGATGCTGCTGCTGATTCTTATCGGCGGCGTCTTCGTTGCCGAGGCGGTCTCGGTAATTCTCCAAGTCTGGTACTTCAAAGCGACGGGCGGTAAACGGATCTTCCGTATGTCGCCGCTGCACCATCATTTTGAACTCGGCGGTCTGCCCGAGACGGCGGTCACGCTTCGGTTTTGGGCGGCGTCGCTGGTTCTCTCGCTCCTTGGGTGGGTTCTCGTTCGATGATGAGTTTTGATTCTCGCGAAACGGCGCTGGTGATCGGTCTTGGCAAGAGCGGTCTTGCGAGCGTCAACGTCCTGCGTGCACGCGGTGCCACGGTGTTTGCGACGGATGAAAAAGCGCCGAATGAGCTCGAGGCTGCAATCGCTTCGGTGGAATCCGCAGGCGCAACGTTCGTCGCGCCGGATCGGCTTTCGACGATCGTCGGACGCATCACCGTTGCCGTGCTCTCGCCGGGTGTTCCGCTGACATCGCCGGTTGTGCTCGCGGTGCAGCATGAAAACATTTCCGTGATCGGTGAGATCGAATTGGCGTACCGCTTATGCAAAGCGCCCATTATCGCCGTTACGGGCACGAAGGGAAAATCGACGACCACCGCGCTGATCGGCCACTTGCTGCGCGAGTGCGGAAAGAGCGTGCGCGTCGGCGGCAACATCGGCAATCCGTTGATCGACGAAGTGCTCGATGCGACGCCACAGGATTGGGTCGTTGCGGAGGTTTCCTCGTTCCAACTCGAAACGATTCGCTCGTTCAAGCCGCGCGTCGCCGTTCTCTTGAATATCGCGCCCGATCACCTCGATCGCTACCACTCGATGGAGGAATACGCCGAAGCGAAGTTCCGCATCTTCGCGAATCAGTCGTTCGGCGATTTCTTCGTCGGTAATCTCGACGACGAGCGCATTGCCTCGCTCGAAACCGACACCGGTGAACCGCGGATGCCCTCGCGGCAGCTCTGGTTCACGCTTCACGACCGTCACGATCGCGCGACGATCTATCTCCACAACCGTCACGTGACGTACGCGCCGATTGCCGGGGATCCACGTCCGGTTGCGGTCATTGCAACCGATGACATTCCGCTCGCCGGCTCGCACAACGTGCAGAACGTCATGGCGGCGCTTCTCGCGGCGTTTGCGATCGGCTGCGATGCCGCGCAACTGCGCGAAGCGATCAAGACATTCCGCCCGATGCCGCACCGGCTCGAACCGGTTGCGGAAATCGACGGCGTGCTCTATATCGACGATTCGAAGTCGACGAATCCCGGCTCCGTTATTGCGGCGCTGCACGCATACAAACGGCCGGCGATTCTCATCGCGGGCGGGCGCGCGAAGGGTACGGATTTCGTAGAACTCGGCGTCGCGATTCGGCAGCGCGCCAAAGCACTCGTCGTTATCGGCGAAGCCGCGGACGAAATCGCGAAGCATGCGCGCGGCGTGCAGACGACGCACGCATCGTCGATGGAAGATGCCGTCGGAAAGGCGCGCGTCCTCGCCGAGACCGGTGATGTCGTCTTGCTCTCGCCGGGCTGCGCATCGTTCGACATGTTCCGCTCGGCCGAACATCGCGGCGAAGTGTTCATCGCGGCCGTCAACGCGCTTAGAGAGACCGCTGGTGCGTAGCGCTGCACGGATTGCGGAACGCCCGCGATACGACACGCGCGAACACGCGAGCCTACGTTCATACGTCGCGGCTCCGCCCGATACGCTACTGTTCGCGGCGGTTGCCGCGCTCGTCGGCATCGGGCTCGTGATGATCTTCTCTGCGTCGAGCGCCACCGCGTATTCCGAACACCATGATGTCGCGTTTTATTTGAAGCGACAATTCGTGTGGCTTGCGGTTGGGCTCGGTTTTGCGTACTTCGCGTACCGAACGGATTACCATAAGCTCAAGCGCGCAGCGCCGTACATTTTGGTTGGATCGATTCTGACGCTGCTTGCGGTGCTCGTGCCGCACGTCGGCATGGTGGTCAACGGCGCGCGGCGCTGGATCGGCGTTTCCGCCGTCAGTTTCCAGCCGTCAGAGTTTGCAAAAATCGCAATCGTGGTCTACCTTTCGGCGATGCTCGCGAATCGCGGCGACCGGATCACCTCGCTTTCCAAGGGGCTCTTCCCGCTCTGCATTCCGGTCTTCTTGATGGCCGTGCTCGTCTTGAAAGAACCGGACATGGGCACCGCGAGTCTGCTTATCCTCATTTCGTTCGCGATGTTCTTTGCTGCCGGAGCGCGCGTGCCGCACCTGCTGTCGATTGCGCTCGCGACCGTGCCTCCCGCGCTGGTTACGATTCTCGCAAACCAGTATCAGCGGGCGCGCGTCTTCGCGTTTCTGAACCCCTGGCGCGACCCGCAGAACACCGGATTCCACATCGTGCAGTCGCTGCTCGCGCTCGGAAGCGGCGGGTTGATGGGCGTCGGCCTCGGTGCCTCGCGCGCGAAGTTTTTCTATCTGCCCGAACAGTACACCGACTTCATCTTCTCGGTCATCGGCGAAGAGCTCGGCTTGATGGGAACGATCGCCGTCGTAACGCTCTTCCTCGTCTTCGCCTACCGGTCGGTGAAGATTGCAATTGCCGCACCGGATCGCATGGGGTTCTTCTTGGCGATCGGCTCAATGGCGTGCATTACGATTCAAGCCTTCATCAATATCGGCGTCGTGACGTCGTCGTGGCCCGTGACCGGCGTGCCGCTGCCGTTCATCTCGTTCGGCGGCAGTTCGCTCATTGTCAACCTCGTGGCCGTCGCGTTGATCATGAACGTCGGCCGCCAGCGCCGCATCTCGCGCGCATAGTGAACGTCGTCTTTGCGGGTGGCGGCACCGGCGGGCACCTCTACCCGGCGATCGCGATTGCCGACGCGCTTCGCGCGCGCGGCGCGACGATTTCGTTCATCGGAACGAAAGACCGCCTCGAAGCGACGATCGTTCCGCAAGCCGGCTACCGGCTGATCACGGTTGCAAGTGGGCCGCTCACGCGAACGTCGTCCGCGAAAATCGCCCGCTCCGGGCTCGCGAACCTCGTTGGGATCGTGCAAGCGTCGCGTGCGCTTGCCCGCCTGAAACCCGATATCGTTATTGCGACCGGCGGTTATGTTTGTTTCCCGGTCGTCGTGGCTGCCGCAATTCTGCGAAAGCATCCGATCGCGCTGCTGGAACCCAACGCGCATCCGGGATTGACCAATCGCGTCTTATCGTCGCTCGTCGATGAGGTGTGGGGAGCGTTTGCGCAAGCCGATACGCATTTTAAAGGCAAATACGTGCATACCGGAATTCCCGTGCGCTCTGCGCTCCGTTCGCTTCCCTCCCGCGATGATGCCGTCGCGCGGCTCGGTCTCGCGCCGCAGCGCCGCACGATTCTCGCCATGGGTGGAAGTCAAGGCGCGCGCTCGATCAACGATGCGCTTACGTCACTTGTACAGAGCGACGGCTTGCCCGAAGGGTGGCAGTTGATTCACGTAACAGGTGAAAAGGAATACGACCGCGTGCGACGGGCACTCAATGGAACGAGCGCAGCGCCTGCCGTGCGTCCGTATCTCCACGACATGACGGACGCGTATGCTGCGGCCGATCTTATCCTCGCGCGCGCGGGCGCATCGACGCTGGGGGAATTGAGCGCGACGGGAAAACCGGCCGTGCTCGTTCCGTATCCGCATGCCGCCGACGATCATCAGCGCTCGAATGCCGAAATGGTTGCGCGCAGCGGCGCAGCGGTCGTCGTTGACGATCGTGAATTGATTGCGGGCAAACTGCGCGGTGTACTGGCCGACGTCACGCGGCCAAGCCGTTTGGTGCAGTTGAGCGCCGCTGCCGAGCGTATGCGTGCTCTCGACCCTGTTGCGACTATTCTCGCCCGGGTCGATACGTTAACGGCGCGGAAGGGGCGCTGAATGGGCACCACACACTTCGTCGGCGTCGGCGGCATCGGAATGAGCGCGATCGCGCGCATTTTGCTTGCGCACGGCGAACGCGTGAGCGGGTCGGATGTAAAAGAAACGCCGCTGATCGTGCGACTGCGCGAAGAAGGCGTCAGCGTCACAATCGGACACGACGGTGCGAATATCGACGGTGCCGACGTCGTCGTCGTGAGCTCCGCGATCGACCGGCGCAATCCCGAATACGTTGCGGCGCAGCGTGCCAACGTGCCGATCCTCCATCGCGGCGAGATGCTTGCGCAACTCATTCGCCGGCGGCGCGGTGTTGCGGTTTGCGGCACGCACGGAAAAACGACGACGACGGCGATGGTCCATGCAGCGCTGCGCGCGGGTTCCGTCGACGCGAGCTTGGTGCTCGGCGGCATCGACAGCGTGCTGGGCACGAACGCACACGACGGGCGCTCGGAGTGGTTCGTTACCGAAGCCGATGAATCGGACGGTTCGTTCGCACTGCTCGAGCCCGCGATCGCGATCCTCACGAACATCGAAAACGATCATTTGCAAAGCGACGACGAACTACCGCAACTCGTGCGCGCGTTCGAAGAATTTCTCGCCAAACTGCCGCCCGACGGGACGGCGGTGATCGGCGTCGACGATCCGCTCGCGGCATCGCTCGAGGAGCGTGTCCGCAGCGCAAAAACCGTAACGTTCGGCTTCGGGCCGCGCGCGACTATTCGCGCGACAAACGTTCGTTCCGAAGGGTTGGGCATGGCGTTCGATGTGGTTGCCGGCGGCGTGTGCCTCGGCACGATCGAACTCACCGTGCCGGGCGCGATGAACGTGCAGAATGCGCTTGCGGCAATTGCCGTCGGGCGCGAACTCGAGATTCCGTTCGCGCAGATCGCCGAGGGTTTGCGCGGATTTCGCGGCGTTCGTCGCCGTTTCGATATTCTGACGCGCAGCGAACGAATGATCGTCGTCGACGATTACGCGCATCATCCGACCGCTGTGCGCGCGACGATTGCCGCTGCGCGTCAGTATCATCGCGGACCGGTAATCGTCGCGTTTCAGCCGCATCGCTATTCGCGCACCGCATATCTTGCGCGCGACTTTGCCGACGCGCTGCGCAACGCCGATCACGTGTATCTCGCGCCGGTGTACGCCGCATCCGAAGCACCGATTCCCGGCGTAAGCGAACGCTCCATCGGCGAACCGCTGAGCGCAATTGGCTCGCGTGTAACGTACGCATCGCACGTTGATGAATTAGCGGAGCGCATCTTCGACGAAGCGCCGCGCGGTGCGCTCGTGCTAATGCTCGGCGCCGGAAACATCACGGACGTCGCAGGACGCCTCGCCGCACGCGTGGAGCAAAGTCCTCAGCACGCGGGTTTGGGCGTTCAGCCCAAACCCATATGAGCTTGACGACGGACAAGGCCGTTGCGTCGTTGCTGCGGGATGACGACCGCACAGTACTCCGTGAAATTTTCGGCGATCGCGTGCGATTTGACGAGCCGCTTGGGCAATACACGACGTGGAAAGTCGGCGGTCCGGCGGATGCGTTTGCCGTGGTTGAAAGTGAAGAAGAACTTGCCGCTGCAATGCGGCTGTGTTTCAAGCGTCGCCTGCCGTGGTTCGTCATTGGAAGCGGCAGCAACGTGCTTGTCGGTGACGGCGGCATGCGCGGAATCGTCGTCCGTTTAGGCGGCGCTTTTGCGGAGATCGATGCGCGCGTTGAGGGAAACGAAGTCGTCGTCGACGCGGGCGCGTCCGCCGGTATGGCGGCAGTCACCGCAAAGGCGGCGACGCTGGGCGCCGTCGGAATCGGATCCCTCGCCGGGATTCCGGGAACCGTCGGTGGATCGCTGCGCATGAATGCCGGTACCGATCGCGAGATGGGCGACTTTGTTCGAAGCGTCTGGGTCCAATCGCCGGCCAAACCGGACCCGCATGCGATCACGGTTCAGTATTTTTATCGCCACACGACGCTCGCGCGCGACGCCGTCGTCTCCCGTGTGACGTTGGCCTTCGAGCTCGGCGATCCGAAGCGCGTACGCGAGGAGATGCAGACGCGCCTCGTGCGCCGCAAGAGCACGCAGCCCATCGCACTGCCGAATGCCGGTTCCTGTTTTCGCAATCCTCAGGGCGATAAGGCAGCGCGCCTGATCGAAGCGGCCGGGGCTAAGGGATGGCGGGTCGGCGGCGCGGAAGTCTCGCCACTGCACGCCAACTTCATCAATAACGTGGGCGGTGCAACCGCGCGCGACGTGGCGACGCTCTTGGCGCGCGTGCGGCGTGCGGTGCACGAGCAATTCGGCGTCGAGTTGCAGTTGGAAGTGCATTTGGTCGGCGTGTTTATCGATGAGACGTAGCGAGATGATAAAGAGAAAAGCGAAGGTCGCCGTCGTGATGGGCGGAAGCAGCGCGGAACGCGAGGTTTCGATCCAAACCGGATCGGGCGTGATGCGCGCATTGCAATCGCTCGGATACGAGGCGCAGTCACTTGACTACGACCGCCGCTTTTTCGATGCGATCCGTGATATTGCGCCGGACGTGGTCTTCATCGCGCTTCACGGGCCTGGCGGCGAAGACGGGCACGTTCAAGCGCTGCTCGATTTTGTCGGCATTCCGTACCAAGGCAGCGCGGTTGAAGCGTCGGCGCTTGCGATGGACAAGCACATGACGAAGAAATTGCTCGCGGCCGAAGGGTTGCCGACTGCCGCATGGGATCTCTTCGATCTCTCGGGCGGAACGTTGCCGCTGCTTCCCGGTTCGCTCGATCTTCCTCTTGTCATCAAGCCGCGCTACGAAGGTTCATCGCAAGGCGTCACGATCGTAAAGACGCACGAGCAGTGGACGAGCTCAATGCTCAGCGCCGCAAAGACCTACTCGCAGATCATGGCCGAAGAGTATATCGAAGGCCGTGAACTGACCGTTCCGATTCTCGGTGAAGAAGCGCTACCCGTGATCGAAATCGTGCCGACGACCGACGACTTCTACACGTTCGAGGCGAAGTACGGCCAAGGCGGAAGCTCGCACATCGTGCCGGCAAAGATCGACGAAGATCTCGCGGCGCGTTTGCAAATGCTCGCGCTCTCGACGCACCGATTGCTCGGACTGCGCGACTATTCGCGCACCGATTTCATCGTAAGCAAAGAAGGCCGTCCGCAGATTCTCGAGGTGAACACGCTCCCCGGTCTCACTCCGACGAGCTTACTGCCCGATGCCTGCGGCGCAATCGGTATTTCGTACGAAGCATTGATCGACAGACTGGTGGGCTACGCGCTCGCCCGCGCCGAAGTCCGCGACGTCGCATAACCCAGTGTCATCCTGAGCGTAGCGCAGCGAAGTCGAAGGACCGTAACGAACAAAAAGCCCGCCAGAAATCCGGCGGGCTTTTCTTTCGTGACGATGGTTCGACTACGCGCCTACGGCGCTTCGCTCACCATGACACTGTGTTTAGTGAAGCGTGAGTGCGGTGTCGTCGATGAAGAACGACGTCGCGAGGCTTGCGTCCTCAGTGCCGGTCCACTTGATCGTCACCGTTTGTCCGGCGTACGACGAGAGATCGACGGAGTGTTGCGCGTACGGTCCTGCGTTCACGTTGGAGAACTGCTGCACGAGGTTGCCGTTCACCGTGAGCTTGAGGGTATCGTAGGCGACGCTGCCCGTTTCTTGCGTTTGGATCATTAGCCAGTACGTCAGCGTTGCACCGCATCCGGCCTTGATGGTCGCCGATTGACTCAGCGTGTCCGTGTGCGTGTAGCCGTAACCGTCGAGCCACGCGTAGCCAACGCCGCTGTGCGCGTATGCGCCGTCGGTGTTGATCACGCCCGATGTGCTCGTCCAATTCGCTTGGCCGCTCTCGAAGCCCGGATTAAGCAAGAGTTGTCCCGAGCATGTACCGCTCGGCGTCGGTGTCGGGTTCGGCGTCGGTACCGGCGTGTTCGTCGGAGCCGGCGTTGGCGTCGGCGACGAGCCGTAGCTGTACGCGCAGCCCGAGATCGCGTTGCTCCATTCCGGTTGGTTCGGGAACGACACGCCACCGTACATCGTCACGTTTTGGTCGTTCGTCCACGCGCATTTATCGCCGATTTCCTGACCGCTCGAGTCGAGCCAACCGTTGCCGGCGCCCGGATCGGTGATTGTTTCGGTGATTTCATGGCCGCCGACGATGCTGACGCCGTCGAGCGTACCCGGCGTATTCACGTTGCCTTGTCCGCAACCGGCGCCGGCATCGGGGATGTACGGGAAGTCGGTGTAGGCAACGGGACCGCTCGATCCGCTCATCGAGTTGTGGAACGAGCACCATTGCGATCCGAATCCGCTCGTCGTGTAACCGTGCGGCGTCACAACAAAGTAATTCGCGTCGGCGCTGTAGCCGAAGTGCGAAACCGCTTTGTTCGCTTCGGCTTGAATGTCCGACTCGGCGTAAGTCGTCGGCGGCTTCGAGCTGTTGTCATACCACGCACCGCCGTATTCGCCCGGCGAATTCGTAATGTTTCCTTGACCGGTGCCGGTGTACTGCGTTGCGACGTTGGCGACATTGCTTCCGCCGTACGAGTTGACGTAGTTCACGAGATACGACGCGAGGCCGCTGGGGTCTGCCGTCGTATCGCTCGAGCTGCTCCAGCCCCAGAAGATCAAATAGATTTTCGGGTTTTTCTGGATCGGGCCGCCACCGTAAACGAGATTGCTCGTCGCCATGGCTTTGCGTCCGATTGCAGCATGCGGACCGGCGTGCGCGAGTTCCGGATGATCTTTGAGATACGGTTTACTGTAGAACAGAATTTTATGACCGAGCGTCTGCGGCTTATTGTTGGGCGTCGACGCGTTCGGATTGGAATTCGGAACGACGGTCGAAGTTTGTCCGCCGCCTCCGCAAGCAGTGATGATCGATACGGCAGCGGCTAATGCAGCGGCTACCCGTACCGTTTTCAATGGAAATTTCAACCAGTAGTCCTCCAAGACGTTGCAGCAGGAAGGGACAAGCCGTCGCGGCTTGCCTTTACGCATTCTGGACAAAGAATGCGCCGTCGACTAGCGCCAAAATGCATCTAGAGGCGCGTTGTCTATCGCAGCGAACGACGCATAATGCATCTTCCTGATTCATTCGATTGCCGTTGTCCGCATGGCGGATTTTCCGATCGCCTGTTCCACCAAGCAAAAGTTGCGCTGAGTCGCCGTTCGTTCATTACGGGCGCCGCGGCAGCAGGCGTTGCGGCGTTACTTCCATGGCGCGCACGTGCTGCGGGCGACCAAGTAACCGTGCTCAAAGCGGCGCGCCTTTTCGACGGAAAGAAGATGCAGACGCCCGGCGTGCTCGTCGTTCAATCGGGCCGAATCGTTTCGATGAATGCCGGCGATGCGGGAAGCAGCGCGCACGTCATCGATCTGGGTGACGCAACGCTCATGCCGGGTCTCATCGATTGCCACACCCACGTCGCGGGTTTTGTTGTTGCGTCACACTACCTGGCGATGTCGGGACGCACGAGCGATAATCCCGCCGAGCTTGCGATCTACGGTCTGAAGAATGCGCACGCGATGCTCGCAAACGGGTTCACGACGCTCCGCGACGTCGGCGGCGGCTGGGGCATTGATCTCGCCGTACGGGATGCGATCAATGAAGGCACGGTCGTCGGACCGTCGATTTTTGCAGCCGGGCCGGCGCTTTCGATCACCGGCGGACACGGCGACGCCAACGATATTCCGGATTGGGTTCACGAGGATCAAACCGTCGAAAGCGGCGTGTCCTATGGCCCGTACGGGTTCCGTGAAAAAGTGCGCGAGCACGTGAAGCGGCACGTCGATCTCGTGAAGATTCTCGCCACCGGCGGCGTGCTGAGCTACGGCGACGTGTGGGATATTCCGCAGCTGAATCTCGACGAAATTCAAGCCATCGTCGATGAGTCGACGAAGTTCGGTCGTAAAGTTGCGGCGCACTGTCACGGCGATAAAGGCATATCGGTCGCGGTCGAAGGCGGCGTGCATTCGATCGAGCATTGCACCGGCGTGAGTGATGCAACGCTCAAGAAGATGGAACAGCGCAACACCCATCTCGTCCCGACGATCTGGGCCCTCGACTCGATTCTGGTTCCCGGCAATCCGAATCACATTCCGCCGGGTTCGGTGCAAAAAGCCGAGAACGCCGCGAGAGTGCGCAACGAAGGCATGCAGCGCGCCGTTGCATCGAGCGTAACGATTGCATACGGCACCGACGCCGGCGTGTTCCCGCACAAAGAAAACAACAAAGACTTCGCGCTCTTGCAGAGCATGGGCATGCATCCCATCGATCTCATGCGCTCGGCAACGTCGACCGCCGCGGCATTGATCGGCGTGAACGACCGCGGCGTTCTCGCAGCCGGAAAGCGCGCTGACATCGTCGCATTCAAAGGCGATCCCTCGAAAAACATCTCCGCCCTCGAATCACAACCGCAACTCGTCATGCTCGGCGGAAAACGAATCGACCCCGCGCTCTTGGTCTAAGGCGGAAAACTGTCAAACCCGCTCGATAATCCGATTTGGTCTAGCTTGAACGGAACGCACGCCGCGTACGCAAGCGGTAGCGACGTTCTGAAAGTGTATCCGTTCGAGATGGCGCCGTTTGCCGGCGTTCCGTCTACGGAAACGGTTCTCACCGATGACGTCCTCGATGAAGCACTAGGCGACCGGGCCTTCGTCTATTTCGTAGGTACGTTGCCGCGCGTAGAAGCGCAGCGATTCGAATTTCAGCCGTACCAGAATATCCGTCAAATGGTTGCCGGTGCGTTGAAAGCGCCGCCGGTTCATCCGGAGGTGCTGGTGATCCGCGAGCTCGAGGCGCCTGATGTTCCGGCAATGCTCGAATTGATGGCGCGCGTCTATCCTGCGTATTTCCGCCAGCGGACGATTGAAATGGGACGCTACGTCGGCGTGTATGATGGTGTGCAATTGGTGGCGATGGCGGGACTGCGTATGGCGCCTAGCGGTTATCGTGAAATAAGCGGCGTGTGCACTGATCCCCGATACGCCGGGCGAGGGTACGCGGGAATGCTCGTATACACGCTAGCCAAGGGCGTGTATGCAAACGGCGATACGCCGATGCTGCATATGGATTTAGATAATGCGCGTGCATTTCGATTGTATGAAGCGCTCGGTTTCGCGCACCGCGCGGACGTTGCGATGTGTCGCGTTTCACGTGCCGGGGAAAGACCGCGTGTGGAGGTACATCGTGAAAGCTAGAGACATCATGACTCCCAACGCTGAATACATTGATGCCAACGAGACCATCGAGAACGTCGCGCGACGTCTCGCAAGTGAGGACATCGGCGCGATGCCGATCTGCGAGGGCGACCATCTGCGCGGCATGGTAACCGATCGCGATATCGTGACGAAGGTCATTGCGCAGGGACGCAATCCCGCGGAAGTCCGTGCAGCCGAATTGGAAACTGGAAACCCGGTGACGATCGGTGCGGACGATTCCATTGAAGAAGCAGCGGAGACGATGGCGCAACATAAAGTGCGCCGCTTGCCAGTGATTGACGGCCACAAACTGATCGGAATGGTGAGTCAGGCGGACCTCGTCAAAGCGTTACCGCCCGACAAAGCCACGCAAATGTTGCAATCGATCTCGATGTAACGCCGATCGGCGTTTCCAGCGGAATCCGACAGATACAAATGTCGCAGGGAGGCGGGTTCAACCGCCTCCTCAAACTCTCTATACCCCCCTCTCCGAGGGCGGTTTTCGCTGGAGGAACACTTGTCTACCACTGGTTTGGTTGTCGACCGCGGACTGGAAGGCGTCGTCGTCGGGTCCACGGATCTCAGTAATGTCGAGGGTCAGGTCGGACGCCTCACCTATCGCGGTTACGACATCGATGATCTCGCTCCGAACGCATGTTTCGAAGAGGTCGTCTGTCTCTTACTCTACGGTCATCTCCCGACAACCGACGAGCTGGAATCGCTCAAGCGTGAACTCGCCTCGCGCGCGTCGCTGCCCGAACCGCTGGTCTCCGCGATGCAAAACGTCCCGAAGCATGCATGGCCGATGGATGTGTTGCGGACCATTGTCAGCGGCCTCGCACTCTTCTCACCCGTGAACAACAAGGGTGAACACGTTTCCGACGTGCACACCGCCATCGAATTGATCGCGAAGATGACGACGATCGTCGCCGCGTGGGATCGCATTCGCCGTGGCCTCGATCCGATCGAACCACGCGCCGATCTTTCACACGCCGCAAACTTCCTCTATATGCGTACCGGCAAAGTGCCTTCGGAGATCGAGGAAGACGCGATGGACACGTACTTCGTGCTCCTTGCCGATCATTCGTACAATGCGTCGACGTTCTCGGCACGCGTAACGGCGTCGACTCGTGCGGATCTCTACGCGGCCGTCACTGCCGCGATTGCGACGCTCACCGGCGATTTACACGGCGGTGCTGCAAGTGCGTCGTACAACAATATGGTCGCGATTGGATCACCCGAGCGAGCTGAGAAGTTCGTGCGCGACGAATTGGCCAAAGGCAACCGCATCATGGGCATGGGGCACCGCGAGTATCGCGTGCGTGACCCGCGCGCGAAGCATCTGGAAGCGATTGCGAAGAAGCTGTCGGAACAACGTGGCGATACGAAGTGGTATCCGATTGCGCGTGAGCTCGAGAATCAGAGCCAGCGCATTCTCGCCGAAGAAAAGCCCGATCGGAAGATCTACGCAAACGTCGACTTCTACACGGCGCCGTTGATGGCCGATCTCGGTATCCCCGGCGATGAATATACGTGTATTTTCGCGTGCGGACGCATTGCCGGCTGGGCGGCGCACATTCTCGAGCAGTTGCACGACAATCGTTTGATTCGTCCGCAGGCAACGTATGTGGGTCCGCCACCGGGACCGTTCGTTCCGATCGAGCAGCGCACAGGCGCCGCAGTGGGCAGCGCATGATCGTTATTCCTGCGCTCGATATCCGGGGCGGGAAGTGCATTCGCATGGAACGCGGCGACTTGAAAACGTCGACGGTGTATTCCGACGATCCGGTGGCGCAAGCGCGTCACTTTGTCGACAGCGGAGCGCAGAAGCTGCACGTCATCGATATCGATGCCGCGTTCGGGCACGGCGATAACATGGACGTCATTCGTGCCATTTGCAGCGCCGTTTCCGTACCGGTGCAAGTCGGCGGCGGTATTCGCAATGCCGATCAGGCTCGGGTTCGTATCGAAGCGGGTGCCGCGCAAATTATTTTGGGAACGGTCCTTGTCGAAGAAGAGCGAATCGCTCGCAACATCATCGGCAAGTACGGTGAGCGCGTGATTGCCGCAATCGACGCGCGCGGTACGCATGTCGCGACGCGCGGGTGGCTCGAATCGACGCCTGTCGACCGCGACTCGCTCGTGAAGCGCGTTGCGCAATGGGGCGTGACCCGCGTTATCTTCACGGAGATTCGCCGCGACGGAATGGGCGAAGGCTACGATATCGACGCGCTTCGCGCGATTGCCACCGCGGCAGACGTAAAAATCACCGCAAACGGCGGTGCGCGGACGATCGACGACATCAAGACGCTGGCGCGGGAAGCACCGCCGGCCGTTGACTCGTGCATCGTCGGCAGCGCCATCTACAAAGGGACGATCGATCTGGCGGAGGCCTTCGCAGCCGTCCACTCGTAAGTTCGAACGGTGAACAGAGTCTTTGCCGTTCTTTTGCTCGCAGCGGTGACGTCTTCGCCTGCGCTCTCCGCCGAGCGCATCAACACCATCGTCACGCGCCCCGACCTTCGCAATGCCATCGTGGCCGGCGAAGTGTACGACCTCGACACCCATCGCGTGCTCTGGTCGCGCAATCCGCAGACGCTCATGGAAGCGGCCTCGACGACGAAGCTGCTCACCACGGGCACGTCGCTCGCGCTGCTCGGTCCCGATTTCCGCTGGACCACGCCCGTATGCCGGGTTGGTAACGTCGATGCGAACGGCACGCTTGAAGGCAGCGTTGTTCTCACGGCGAGCGGCGATCCGAATCTCTCGCAACGAATCAAACCCGACGGCACGCTCGCGTTCGAGAACGAAGATCATTCGTACGACGGATCGTACGACACGCGTGCCGTGCCGGGCGATCCGCTCGCGGTACTGCGCGATCTTGCCGCACAAGTCGCGAAATCGGGCGTGAAAGAGGTCGACGGACAGGTCCTCGTCGACACGTCGCTCTTCCCCGATCAAGGACCCGAAGCCGGTACCGGTGCCGTCGTGTCACCGATTGTCGTCAACGACAATCTGGTCGACGTGACGATTACACCTGGAGCGAAGCAAGGCGATCCAACAACGATTTCGGTGTCACCGCAAACCTCGTACGTTACGTTCTCGAACGAATCGACGACGGGTGCGCCGGGCAGCGAGCCGACGATCGATATGAAAGAGGACCATAAATATCGCGCCGGTACGCACGTCGTGAGGATCACGGGAAAAATGCCGCTCGGCGCGCCGATTCTCTTTGCCTATCGCGTGCCGGAACCCGTGGCATTTGCAGAAGCGGCGTTCACGGCAGCGTTGCAAGATGCCGGCGTTGCGGTGAAACCAAGGCTTTTGGCAAACGCCGGTACTTCTTGCGCCAACGGCGGCGTTCAAATCGCGCAGCACGTTTCGCCGCCGCTTTCCGAAGACGTCTACGTGACGCTGAAGGTCAGCGATAACTTACATGCGAGCTTGTTTCCCTACATGTGGGCGATCCATGTTGCGCATGCGAAGACGGATTTGCTCAAAGCCGCGTTTGCGCAAGAGCATGCATTTCTGCAGCGTGCGGGATTGAATCTGCACGGGGCATCGCAGCAAGATGGACTTGGCGGATTCGCCTACTTCACGCCGGACTTCATGGTGCACTATCTTGCGTTCGTCTCGTCACAGCCATGGTATCCCGCGCTGCAGCGCGCACTGCCGATTCTTGGTGTTGACGGCACGCTGTTCAACATTCAGAATCAGTCACCGGCTGTCGGCAAAGTCTTTGCGAAGACCGGGACGTGGGGGACAGACGATTTACTCAACGACGGTGAACTGGTGACGAAGGGCCTTGCCGGGTTTACGACCACGCGCAGTGGCCATCACGTTGCGTTCGCCTTCTGGATAAATCGGATGTACGGCAAGCAAAGCGTGGACACACGCAAAGACGGCGCGCATCATGCCGGCGAGTTGCTCGGCGCAATGGCTGCGGCAACGTATCTCGACTACTGAGGCGCCGGGGTAACGCGAACTCTCGGCACGACGATTCGATGTGTGACGGGCGTCTGCGGCGGCGGTGTTCTGCGAACCGGCGTCGGTAGCGGAATGCGCGTCGCCGTCGGCACTGGTGATGATGCGGGCGTCGGCCTCGCGGTCGGTGCGACCGTCGGCTTCGGTACAGGCGTCGGCACCGGCGTCGATGCGGGCGACGGCGTGCGCGTCGGAAGTAACTGCACGAATACCGGATACAGTGAATACGTTACGCTTCCGTCCGGCGCGACATACATCGCGGTAACCGGACAATTGATTGCGCCGCCGACTGCCGCCGTTGGAACGATCCCGGAATAAAATGGCGACGACGGTGCCGCATACAGCGGAAATTGCCACGCGGACGTGCACACGAACGCAAACGCTTGTCCGCCGGGCGGCGCCGTCATTTGCACGTTGATCGGTGCGCCGCCGACGAATTGATTCCCGGAAACATTCAATTGAATCGGCATCGCCGGCGCGAACTGCCCTGCGACGTCGGGTGCGGGAGCCGTCGTTGTTTCAAACGACCACGAGCGTTGAAACGGTCTGCCGTCGCTCGCCGTCCCGCGGATCGAAACGGTATGCGTTCCCGGCATCAAACCGTCCCGCGGAATGTATGTGACAAACGTGCCGGAGTAGCGCGCATCTCGCGTGACGTCGTTGTTATCGATGAGCATCTGCAGCGTTGCGATAGAACTGCGTGCAGAGACTGGCAGATTCGCGGAAATGGTCGGATACGCGGATGCTACACGCGTGCCCGGCGCCGGCTGTTCCGGTGCGATCGGTCCCGAACTCGGCGCCGTGGTCGGCGTGGGGGCGGCTACTGCGAGGATGGGTTGCTGTTGCGTGAACACCTGCACGAAGCGCGCAGGCCGTGGGACACGACCGTCTTCTTCGATCGCAACAATAGGGAGCTGGCGATCGTCGACGGCGACACGAATGGCGGCCTGCCCGTTAATCATCGATATATAAACGCGGCAACGAGGCCGGAAGTCGCGTGACGATCTCGTAATTGATCGACCCGCTCCAGGTCCCCCAATCGTCTGCCGTAATCTCCTCGTTCCCATCGCGACCGATCAGCGTAACATGCGTTCCCGCCTTCGCGCCCGGCGCGTGGGTGAGATCGGCGATGCACATATTCATCCCGACGCGTCCGACGATCGGGCAGCGCGCGCCCTCGATCAGCACGGATCCGGTGTTGCCAAGCGCGCGCGGAATGCCGTCGGCGTAGCCGAGCGGAAGGACGCCGAGGCGCATCGCGCGCGGCGCATGAAACGTCGTGCCGTAGCCGACCGCTTCACCCGCTGCGATCTTTCGCGTCGTGATCAATTCCGTAACGTACGAAAGCGCCGGCTGCAACGGCAGTTTTCCGCCGTTCATCGCTTCGCGCGTTTGCGGCGACGGCCAAAGTCCGTAGAGCGCAACGCCGATGCGGCACATGTC
>CAZYLU010000023.1:24520-55284 GCA_964648945.1 uncultured bacterium
GTATTTACCTTGACATGCACCTTGACGCGTCGATGCGCTCTTTTTGCCGCTCCCGCCAGCGTCCGCACGTACTCGTGCATGTCCCAGAGCGCCATCTCGATGTCGAGTTCGAGCATGTCGTCGAAGAGCTCCGGCGGAATCGGTCCCATGACGAGGATCGGCGCGATGATGCCGCCCTCGCGCAGCGTCACCGCCTCCTCGACGGAATAGACGCACAATTTCTTCGCAAACGGTTCGATTGCGAGCGCCGTTTCTACGATGCCGTGCCCGTAGGCATTGCCTTTAACGACGAACGCTGCGGCGCCCGGCCCGACGAGATTGGCAAGCGCCTGCGCGTTATGGCGCAACGCTGAAAGCGAAACGTGGAGGGCACCGATCATGATGCGCTCTTCGTCACATTTGTAGCGGGTTCCGGTACGCACAATGCGTAAACCGTGAGTACTATGACGCAGCCAGTCGTTGCCGTTCTCGGCATTCCAAGCGACGATCATTCATCGTTTCTTCGCGGTCCCGCCGATGCACCGGATCTCGTTCGCCGCGAAATGTTCAGCGAGCAGGGAAATCCGTACACGGAGGTCGGCGTGAATCTTGGCGCGCCCGGCGTCATGATGGATGCAGGGAACGTTCCGATCGAAGAGACGGAGCACGACCGCGATACAATCGAGGAAGCAGTAGCGGAACAGTTACGTGCGGGCCGTCGCGTGCTCTCGATCGGCGGCGATCATTCCGTTACGTATCCGATCATTCGGGCGTATGCGAAGGAGTACGCAGAGCTTTCGATCGTGCACTTCGACGCGCATCCCGATATGTATCCGTCGTTTCAAGGCGATCCGTATTCGCACGCGTGCCCGTTCGCGCGGATTCTCGAAGACGATTTGGTGATGCAACTCGTGCAGATCGGCATTCGCACGATATCCCCGCCGCAGAGGAACCTCGTCGAAAAATACGGCGTGCACGTCTTCGCGCCGTGGCAATTGCACGAGGCGCGTAGCGCACTGCCTCGCGGTGACGTCTATGTATCGCTCGATCTCGATGGGCTCGATCCGGCCTTTGCGCCCGGTGTTTCACATCGCGAACCCGGCGGACTCTCCGTGCGCGACGTGCTTGAACTCGTGAAATCGATTCCGGGAACGATCGTCGGCGCCGACGTCGTCGAGTACAATCCGAAGCAAGATATCGGTGGCGTGACCGCATCGGTCGCCGCCAAGTTTGCGCGCGAGTTTATCGGGTTGATGGCGAGCGCGTAGCGCTTGCATCGAGTCGCGCCACGACGAACGCGACCGGCAGCCCAAAGAACACACAGTGCGCGATGAGCGCGTTAAGCAGCAGCAGCGCGTTTGCCGGCGGAACGAATTTGCGCGCACCGAGCAGCAGAATGTCCATGAAAATGTAGACGATCAGGCCGTATACGAGTCCGGAAATGACCCAGCGGCGATTCATGAAGGTTTGCTGTTGCGCGAGATACGCATAGCCGCCCGCCCATCCGCAGCTGACGATGAAGTGCACCAGTAGACCGAACCACGCATAGCCCGTGCTCGTAAAGGCAACGTCGCCGACGGCGGCGGACGCAATCCACTGCCACACTTGCAGCACGTTGCCGTGCGCCGGTACGACGGTCGTGAGCAGCAGATAGGCCTCCATGATTATGCCTCCGATAACGCCCGCTACGAGCGCCTGGCGGAGAATGGCATTCCAGTTACGTTGTTCGGTCATACGCGCGCCTTCGTCACAATACGCGGTTTCGCATGCTTGCTTGCTTCGGATGTCGAATAACGGCGGTGATGAAGCGCGTTGCGTATATGCTTTTCCTCGCGGCGCTTACGTGCGCCCCGGCCTTCGCGATTCCGGGTCAAACGCCCGCGCAAGTGCTTGCATGGGGCAAAAGCGATGCGGCGTTCACGTTGTTCGAGAAAGCGAACGACGACGAAGTCGGGGGCGAGGGCTACGAATTCTACGGGCAGTTGAAAATCGAGGGACACTTCACGGAGTTCCACGCAAAGCCGCATCACGGCGTCATTGCGATGGAACAGATCACCGTCAACGACATTCCGAACACGCTGTCAAAATCGCGAATGCTGCTACTGATGCATGAAGTCGTACGGAAAATTTACGGCGCGACATACGATGATGATTTTACAAACGCGACGCGCATTCCGAACACCGGCATCGCAACGATTTCGCGCGGCGCACGCGCCGGATACATTGAATTCGGCGGCGCCTTCTTCGTGGTGCGCAACTCCGAGGTGCATACGTTTGTTACGAATGTTAGGAAGTGTGGAGCGCTTGATTGCTCGCCCGATCCGGGGTAGCGAAACTACCAGTCAAGCCGGTACAGACACTTAACAGCGTTCTAAGCAATTCATCAGTTGCTCGGGGTAGCATTTTGGCCATGATGGGAAGTCGCCCGGTCCGAGAGCCGACCGAGCTGGTGATCTGGAGCGCAAGTTCGCTCCTGGGCATCGTGATCGGCATCGGGATCGCATTCACCCTATGGGTTCAACTCCATCGGACGGCGGAGCCCGGCGTCCTCAACGGCGGCGTCCTTGCCGTCGGCGCGGGCCTTGCACTGGTAGCCATCGCCGTCGACAACCTCACCGCCCGTCTCTTCATCTGGGCTACGGCTGCCGGGCTCATTCTCGGCTTTTTCGCCGGCTCAGGGCTCTTCGCGAGCCTCGCAGGGTAGCGCTTTAAAGGCGCTTGCACTCTCCAAACGAGTCTGCTAAGATTTCGTGGCTGGCACTCTACTGCTGTGAGTGCCAATGTCCCCCAGTAGTTTAAAAGTTTTATAGCTTTTGGAGGTTTACGTGAATCTCAAGCCTTTGGCTGATCGCGTGGTCATCGAGCACGTCGAGCAGAGCGAGAAGACCAACACCGGTATCTTCTTGCCCGACACTGCAAAGGAGAAGCCGCAAGAGGGCATCGTCCGTGCCGTCGGCACCGGCCGCGTGACGGACGAGGGCAAGACTCTGCCCATGACCGTGAAGGTCGGCGACCGTGTGATCTACTCGAAGTATTCGGGTTCCGAAGTAAAGATCGACGGTAAAGAGTACCTCATCGTTTCCGAAAAAGACGTTCTTGCGATCGTCGATAAAGTTCCGGCCGGCGTTTAAGGAGCACTAGAAAACACACATGGCTGCAAAGCAACTCGTATTTGATGAAAACGCGCGCCGCGCTCTCGAGCGTGGTGCGAACATGCTTGCCGACGCGGTGAAAGTGACCCTTGGACCCAAGGGCCGCAACGTCGTACTCGACAAGAAATTCGGCTCGCCGACGATCACGAACGACGGCGTGACCATTGCTAAAGAAATCGAACTTCCCGACACGTTCGAAAACATGGGCGCACAGCTCGTGAAGGAAGTTGCGTCGAAGACCAACGACATCGCCGGCGACGGCACGACGACGGCCACGGTGCTCGCGCAAGCCATCATCCGCGAGGGTCTCCGCAACGTTACTGCGGGAAGCAATCCGCTGCTGATCAAGCGCGGCATCGAGAAGGCCGTTGAAGTTGCGGTCGACGAGATGGGTTCGTTCAAGCAAGTCGTCGACACGAAAGAGAAGATCGCTCAAGTCGCCTCGATCTCGGCCAACGATAAGGAAATCGGCGATCTCATCGCTGACGCGATGGAGAAGGTCGGCAAAGACGGCGTGATCACGGTTGAAGAATCGCGCACGCTCAAGACGGAAGTCGAAACCAAAGACGGTATGCAGTTCGACAAGGGCTACATCTCGCCGTACATGGTGACGGATTCCGAGCGTATGGAAGCGGTTCTCGACGATCCGTTCATTCTCGTAACGGAGCGCAAGATCTCGGCAATCGCGGACATTCTTCCGCTGCTCGAGAAAGTCGTTCAGGTTCAGAAGCCGCTGCTCATTATTGCGGAAGATGTCGAAGGTGAAGCGCTCGCGACGCTGGTCGTGAACAAGCTGCGCGGAACGTTCACGTCGGTTGCGGTGAAGGCGCCGGGCTTCGGCGATCGCCGTAAGGAAATGCTCAAGGACATCGCCACGCTCACGGGCGCGACGGTGATTTCGGAAGAGCTCGGTCTGAAGCTCGACAAGGTGACGCCGGATCAACTCGGCCGCGCGAAGCGCGTTACGGTTACCAAGGAAGAGACGACGATCGTTGACGGTGCCGGCAAGCAAGATCAGATCAAAGGCCGCATCGAGATGATCAAAAAGCAGATCGAGGAAACCGATTCGGACTTCGATCGCGAGAAGCTCCAAGAGCGTCTTGCGAAGCTCTCGGGTGGCGTTGCGGTGATCCAAGTCGGCGCAGCGACCGAAACGGAGCTCAAAGAGAAGAAGCACCGTATCGAAGACGCCCTCTCGGCAACGCGTGCCGCCGTTCAGGAAGGCATGATCCCGGGTGGTGGTTCGTCGCTCGTTCACGCGATCAAGGCCATCGACAAGTACGTCGCAAGCGCGCCGAAGACCAACGGTCACGCGACGACGTGGGCCGATGAAAAGATCGGTATCGACATCGTGAAGAAGGCCCTCGAAGAGCCGCTGCGTCAAATCGCGTACAACGCGGGCTTCGAAGGTTCAGTCGAAGTGAACAACGTCAAGGGCAAGACGGCGCCGCAAGGCTTCGACGCCATGACGGGTGAGATCGTCGACATGTTCAAGGCCGGTATCGTCGAGCCGTTCAAGGTGACGCGTTCGGCCCTGCAAAACGCCGCGTCGATCGGCGCACTCGTTCTCACGACCGAGACGCTCATCGCCGACAAGCCGGAACCGAAGGAAAAAGCCCCTGCAATGCCTGGCGGCGGCATGGGCGGCTACGACATGATGTAATTTCGGCCTCGGCTGAAATGAATCGAAAGGGCGCTGCGATTATCGCGGCGTCCTTTATTTATTTGATACGAAATTCGTTCGTTTGGAGCTGCAGCATGCGTGCGGTTTCGCTGATACATGCTGACACTCTGTTGAGTGCCGGAATGCGATGTGACGTACGTTTTAGTATCTTCTTACGTCGAAGTTCTGAGGATGACGGCTATTTTAAAAAGCGTCATTCTATGATGAGTGCGAGATGCACTTAGTCCAAATTGCTCAACGTAGTGCGGCAGGCAAGAGTACTGCTTGCTTGAATGCTCTGCCTCCGAGCTCGGTAATCTAGTACTTCGCAAGGTGTGGCGCAAGTCGCATGGCCATGCTGGCGATCACTCTATGCCTAGTACTTGTTTAACTTCACTTACGGAGATGTTGAACAGAATGATCGAACAGCTAACACAGGAAGAGCTCTGCCTCCGCGGCGGCTTCGCTTCCCGCGCTTACGGCGCATTCTGCCCGCAGTAACCTACAGTGATGTCTCGCCAAATGGCATCGTATCGCTGGACGACAACCTTTACCATTCTTTCTATCCTATCTTGGGTTGTATATGCCCTTCGCGGTAGCGCTTTCGGTTTAGCGTTTTTGATAGGTCCCGTGTGCCTTACGGCGCTCGCGCTAGTGTATTTCTTCCGAGAGCGACGTAGGAACTCATAAGTAAAATGAGCAGCGGGATCTTTCAGATTCCGCTGCTCGACATTACACCTGGCCCGCGCTAGCATCGTGAGCTCGCGACGATGGTCGGCCACTGGAGCTCGAAGGCCTTCAACATTGCAGGCACTAGTAGCCACGCACTTATGGCTTCCAACGAAATCGATGCTAGGAGCGCCCACAGCCATGTTGGCGAGTTCAAATTTCTGCTAATGCCAAGCGCGGCGAAATGACGATATCGAGTAATCGGGAGATTGCAGAACGTGTGCTAGGTATATTCGCGATCACTTTACCCTCGTGCCCTTGCGCCGCTCGGTCTCTTCGGCAAGTCGTAACACCACGGGATGCGCGGAAGCGGTGTGGCACGCTTGGCGCCACCCTTGCGGGCCGTGCGTTATCTACGTGTAGTTCTCGCGCGATTCGGATATACGAATAGCATCCTATAATCCGTAAAACACGGGGTGTAGGCCCTTGGACCAGATATAGAACAAACTCGAAGACGTCTTGAGAACGTAATCTGAGAAACCGAACCTAACGAAAAGAGCCGAACGAAAACGGCAAGCTCCCGAATAGGAAAACGGCCTCCGCATCGCGCGGAGGCCGTCTCCTGATGATGAATAAAGATGTGACAACCCAAGACGACGACTACATCGGTGATCCCGAGATCGGGATCGAGCGCGCGGAGGACGGCGAGACGCCGAAGGAAGTCCGCCGCGATACCGATGTGGACGACGAAGAAATCAAGAACGGCCGCTAACGCGGCCGTTCTTGGACGTTTTACGGACGCTTCTCGTGCATGATGGTAGCCAGCCTTCACATCAGCTATGTGGGAGAATTCCGTGAACAAACTCGTTCCTCTTATCGCCACCGTTTTGGCGCTCTCTGCCACGGCGCAGGGCGCGACTTCGCAGAAGACGCCGGCTCCAGCCGCTGGCGGTGCGATGCAGCGTAGCAGCGTCGAGGGCTGCGTCGGCGAACAGCTCTTCAACGGGGTCTGGCGCGTCAAAGTGCTCTCCATTGATCCGGCAGCGCACTATAACGACGGAACGGATATGACCGGCGTGGCGGTGCGGCTGCAGCTCCGTAACGGAACATCCAAGGAAATTGCGCCGGACGAAACCGGCTTTTCGGACATCAATGGCCGCGGCATCGATCTCGCCTATGATGACGAGAATATGGTCGGCGCAGCTAGTTCCGGCACGAACTTGACGGAGGCGTTGCTCGATAAGAAGCTGCCGCCCGGCGCTGCATCAACCGTTGCGATCTATTTTCCCGACGGTCCCGAAAAAGGTGCGAAGCCCGCGAAGTTATTGATCGCCGTCGATCCACATTCTGCGCACAACTACGCGCACGTGAAATACTCGACCACCTCACCGAGTTTTCGCATTCATCTAGACTGCAGCAAATAATACTCGTGTGCTTCAGTCCACCTCGCGCGCATTGAGGTGGATCAATTCGCCATTGACTCCGGTCGATGCATCGCTCGCGTGAAACGCGAGGACGTTTGCAACTTCTTCCGGCGATGCGGCAGCGGCGAAGTCTTCGGGGCTGAGGTATTCGCGTGCTTCGAGTGTTGCAACGCCGCCGAGTACGACGGCATTGGAAACAATGCCGTCGGGTTTATGTTCGCGAGCGATCGCGCGCATGAGCGTGTTCACGCCGGCTTTTCCGGCGCCCATGATGCCGAAACGTGGCTGGGGATCGAGCGAACTGCCTGCCGTGACGGCGGCGAATCGGGCGCGAGATTTACGGCCTTCGGGGATGGGTTGCTTTAGCGCTTGGCGGAGTGCCGGAAGAAAGAGATTGTACGCGACAATGAGGTTGTTGCGGACGCCCGTTTCTATGTCTTCGAGCGTGGAGTCTACGACCGAGACGAATCGCGTTCCACCGCCGGCGAGCGAAATGACGGCGTCGACGCGGCCATAGTGCGCGACTGTTTCCTCGATCACGCGCCTGCCGTCATCGTGGTTCGTAAGATCTGCGATGATGGGCAGCACCCGTTCGCGGCGTTCCTGCGGTGAGCGGGAGATTAGTGCAACGCGTGCGCGCTCGTCCAGAAGGCGGGCGACGAGCGGCCGTCCTACACGTCCCGTTGCGCCCGCCAGAATCACTACGTCATCTTCAAAGAGCTTCATGCTCCCGCAAGATAGCGGCTAGTAATCGATTGGTTTCGTGTCCGCCGGGAGACTCGCGAAGAAACTGGCAGAGACGCGCACGGACACGCTGACATACGGTTTCGGCGTTTGCGTGAAGTCGAAGCAGTCCGCGAGATTGTCGGAGCGGACATCGGTCGTGCCGAGCGATCCCAAGCCGTACGTCGTCTCGATAAATTTCAAGATACTCCCGGGCTCGTGTCGAGTGTGTGAGACGTAGCCGTGCTTTGCCCATGGAGAAATCACGATGAGCGGCACGCGGAAGCTGAGGCCCATGCGGTCGAGTTGCTGCGGCGCGACGTGGTCGTACCAACCGCCCCAGTCGTCCCATGTGACGAGGATCGCGGTGCTGTTCCAATACGGACTCGTCGCGACCGCGTTGACGATGTCAGCGATCCAGTCCGGCCCGTAGTTCGTCGACGATTGCGCGTGATCCGACGCGACCAGCGGTGGATTCACATACGTAACTTGTTGGAGCCGGCCTTGCGCAATGTCGGTGAATAGTTGTGTTTGCGGTGCGACGACGTTGGCCCAATCGGGGCCGTAGCGAATGTGACGAATCGCGCCATACGGTTGCACGCCGGCGCCGAACTCTTTCTCTTCGAGTTCCGTGTAGTATCGCCACGTAACATGTTTGCGATCGAGCAGATCGCCAATGGTCATGTAGTTGTAGCATGGGAACGGGCCGTTCACGACTTGCCCTTGTGCATTGAGCGTCGGTGTCGTCGTGCCCGGTGCTGCGTCGCACGACCAGCGCTGGAGCGGGTCGTTCGGATTGCCGATCGCGTAATCCGATTGACCCGCAATTAAATATTGATGCCCTGGGTAACTGGGGCCGGTTTCCGAGGCAAAGTTTTCGTCTGCAAACGTGAACTGCTTCGCCAGCGTCCAGTAGGGAATCGTTTCCGATTGCGGCACGTAACTGTAATTGAAATCAGGCGGCGCCGACGGCGAAGCGGCGGGAAGATCGAAGCCGTCCATCTTTCCGCGATCGTAATCGGTGACCCACGCTTGATGAGAATGATCGGGATCCCACGGTTCTTCGAAGGGCATCGGCTTAAGTGCAACGGTTGCACCCGTGTGCGTCTTTCCGTACTGAACGGTATTTGCACCGGGGAATCCGTTGAACAAATTGTCGACCGTGCGATTTTCCTGAATCAACACGATGACGTGTTTGATTTTGCTGCCCGGCATGTAGGACATTGGCTCGACGCTCGTCGTCGTCACGGGTACCGTGGAAGAGGTGATGCTGTTGCTACCCGATGACGAACACCCGGTTGAGAACAGCAGTGCAATCGAAAGGGCAAGTGCGCGTTTCACTCCCGTACCTCCGCGCAGGCCGATACCCAAGTTCGATTAAAGAAACGTTATGGCTCTAGCCACGATTCAACGCTTGCTTCGCGATGCCGGTTACGACGAAGCCGAGCTTCCGCACGTCGAGATTCGAACGCACGATCGCGTTCTACCGTCGGTGTATCGCGTGGATGAGCTTGCGACGGCGACGATCGCCGCCGCACATGCGGCTGCGGCGTTTGCATGCGATACCGATCGCGTTTTGGTTGATACGCGGCAGGCGGCACTTTACTTTCGATCCGAACGGTACTTACGCGTTGACGGAAACCCGGTCGGCGAGTTGTGGGCGCCGCTCTCTGCTGACTATCGTGCGCGTGATGGACGCTGGATTCGCTTGCATTGCAATTTTCCGCATCATGCGCAAGCGGTGACACGCGTGTTGAACGTGGCGAACGATCGCGCGGCCGTAACGGAAGCGGTAGCGAACTGGGATGCGCTCGCGTTAGAAGAAGCGGTCATTGATGCCGGTGGTGCAGCTGCCGCGGAACGTACCAACGAGGAATGGAGCGCGCATGCGCAGGGGCAAGCTGTTGGAGAGCAGCCGCTAATTAGGATCTCGAAGATTGGTGATGCGCAACCGCTTCGCGTGGCGATGCGTGAAACGCAAGTGCTCGATCTGACGCGCATTATTGCCGGTCCGGTTGCAGGTCGCGCACTGAATGGTTACGGGGCCGACGTGCTGCATGTTGCGTCGTCGAATTTGCCGACCATTCTTGCGACGGATATCGACACCGGATTCGATAAGCGTAACGCCGACATCGATTTACGAACGGAAGAAGGTCGGTCGCAGCTACATTCGCTTGCGCAGAATGCGCACGTCTTTCTGGAGTCGTACCGGCATGGTGCGCTCGCGCGCTTGGGGTTCTGTCCGGAGCGGCTCGCGGAGATTCGTCCTGGCATTGTCTACGTGTCGCTCACCGCGTACGGTGCGGGACGGTGGCGCGCGCGGCGTGGGTTCGATAGTCTCGTGCAAATGGCGTCCGGTATTACGCGAACGGCAGCAACAATCGCAGGTCAAGATCCGCCGTTGCCGTTGCCCGCGCAGGCGTTAGATCATGCGACGGGGTGGCTTGCCGCACTCGGTGCACTCGCGGCGCGCCGGCGTCAACAACGCGAAGGCGGTTCCTGGCTCGTCGAAGTTTCGCTCGCGCGTACGGCAGAGTTTCTCAAGTCGCTCGGCACTGTGAACGCACTCGATGTACGCGATCCAACGATCGACGACGTGCGCGATTTACTGTGCGAAGACGAAACGCCGTACGGTCGCGCGCTGCACATGCGATTCCCACCCTTGTCATCCTGAGCGAAGCGAAGCGCAGTCGAAGGATCGCCTCGAGTCAATTGCTCGTTGCAATCCTTCGACTCCGGTGCTTCGCACCTGCGCTCAGGATGACGTTGCGACGGCGTCTTTGTTGAATTTGAGGACGATGGTTGTGCCGGGGCGTACGTCGACGTCGCTCTTCATCTCTTGCGAGAGCATGTAACCGCTTGCGGCGCCGGCAAGTCCGCCATGCTTTGCGTGCGCCATACCGCCGGCCATGTGTCCGGCGATCGTGCCGCCGATCACCATACCGAACGTGCGCCAATGATGTGATTTAGCGTCGAACGCGCCCATGTTGACGACCTTCACGTCGATTGGGGCTGCGGTCGATCCGTCGGGCGCCTTCAAGTCGTCGAAGACAATAACCATCGACGGTTTCTTTCCGAAGCCCGCGGGCTGAACGTTTTCCAGATGTCCGTCGACCGTTTCGCCGTTCTTGCCGGCGATGGAAAAGCGGTCGCCGTCGTGGCTTTTCTTTGAACTGATCTCTTGTTGGAGTTTGCCGCGGAACGTGCTTCCCGCCGCGGCCACAACGGTGCCCCCGCTTGCTGCGGGCGCGGCACTCGAACTTGCCGTCGACACGTTCGAACTTTTACCGCATGCGGCGAGCGTCGACGCCGACAGCACGGCCAGAGTGAGAGCGATTGCTGATCGTTTCATGCCCGCTCTTACCCGCTCGCATTGCGAGGTGTTTCAAGCGCTACTTCGTGATGAAGCTCTGCAGCGAAATCGCGTTCGGCGTCGCCGCGCCGGAGTCGCCCGGCTCCAGCGTGATCGTGTGATGACCCGGTTCGGCCCAGCGCCATGCGAACAGCACCGATGGACCAGACGGCATCGACGGATTCTGCCAGAGACCCGTGTGGTCGGTGGTCTCGAGGCCGTCGATGAGGACGCGCACGTGACCCTGCTCGCAGAGCGGGCTCATCGTTCCGACGAGCGCTACGCCGGAACCGTCGACGGTAATCGTCGCGGGCAACGACTTCACGTTCACGCTGACGTCTTGCGAGGGATCCCACCCGCCTGCGTCAGCAGCACTCGTCTCCGGCGCAATTGCCGCAGCAGCGATCTCGAGCGATGCGCCGCCGTTCGTCTCCCAAATCGACGTCATGCCCTGCGGCGGACCATCGAAGAAGCGCGAGAAGCTGCCGTCGCGCGCGCGCGCAGAGAGTGCCGCGGATGCATTACGCAGTAGCCATTCGTGCGCGAACGAGAGATGTTCGCGCTGCGCGAGATCGAGCATCGCCTCGACGAGCGGTTCCTCGACGTCGTTCTCACCCTGAAGGTTTGCAAACACGCCACGATTATCGCCGAGGTCTTGGTCGACGGCGTGCGCCGTGGCGAGCGCCTCATTGATGTAGTGCGATTCGCCCGTGATGCGCCACAATTCGATCCCGTTCCACATCATGTCGCCATTCACCGAGGCAAAGAAACGGTGCGGAACTTGCGAACACATCACGCCGTCGTCGACGACGTGCACGGTATAGAGCGGAAGCTGTGGATCGAGATAGTGCCGTCGCGCCGCGTCGTATCCGTCGCGCGCCGCACGCAAGTACGATGCGTCATGCGTCGCTTCGTAAACGAGCAAGTCGCCCTTCACCGCATTTGCGGTCGTCTCGAGCGTCTTGGTCTGTTTGCCATCTTGCGGCGGGTGCTGATACGGGATGTCGGAACATGCGCCGCGGAAGAACGCGGTGGACTGCTGCACGTACGTGAGTGCCGCTTGCGCCTTTGCCAAGGCTTGCTGGTCGTGCAGTACTTCGTACTCACGCATGTCGACGACGGCATCCCATGCCGGCGTGTCGCTCCAGTTCGGGCACGGCCCGTTTTGGCACGGCGCGCCGTAGCGCGGCGATGTCGCAACGAGCTGCGACATAAGTCCGGCAATGCGCGCATCGTGCGTCGTCGCCCATTGCAGATAGAGTGTGTCCGTGGCCGAGTCGGCGCCCCAGTCGCTGTTCGAGATTGCACACGCGTCGCGATCGCAACTCCGCCACTTTCCGTGGCCATCATAGAAAGCGGTTACTAGGTCACGACCAGCTTTGAGACCGGCCTCCGAGAAGGTCGGTATGGGGTCTGCATGAGCGCTCAGCGCAGTAAAAAACACGAGTCCGGACAGCAACGCCGCCCAGGCGCGAACCAAAAACCACATTCTGTTTGCGTTATCGGAACGTATCCGATGACGCTAAAGTTGCATGAACGGCGTGGGAGCTAGCGGCGTGATTGAGAACTATGCGCGCATGATACGTGCGTTATTCGCGTGCGCTCTTCGCACCACTAACCGGTTGCTAACGGATGAATAGAACGCGCAATGACGCGGTCGCGCAGTACGCGATCCTCAACGCGCTGTGGATTTCGTTAACGATCCAAGATACGGCGCTCATGACGATCGCCGTGCCGGCCGCGATCAATAATCTCGCGCCCGCGTCGCACGTCGAGTCGCTTGCATTGCTCGTCGCCGTTTCGAACCTCGCCGCCATGCTCGTGCCGCCGGTGTCCGGTTGGTTCTCCGACCGTCATCGCCGCCAACACGGCGGGTTGCGCCGCCGCTTTGTCGTCAGCGGCATCGCAGTCGACGTGCTCGCGCTCATTGGGATCGCATGCTTCGCGCACACGCTGCTTGCGTTCGACGTGCTTTTCGTTATCGCGGTGGCGGCCGAGAATATCGCGATCGCATCGTATCAAGCGATGATTCCTGAGATCGTGCCGCGCGATAAGTGGGGTGCCGCGTCGGGCATGCGTGGTGCGGCAACGCTCCTTGGCACCGTATCAGGGCTCAGTATCGCGGGAAGCATTTCGCGTCCCGACGTCGTCTTTCTCGGAACTGCGCTACTGCTTGCGCTCGGTCTGCTGAGTTTGCTTGCGATCCGGGAGCCGCAATGGAGCGCCCCGGAGAGCACAACCGGAGTGGTGCGGTGGCACGATTTTATCGTCGTGTTTATCGCGCGCGCGTTTGTCTTCTTCGGACTCTCGCTGCTGATGACGTTCGTCCTCTACTTCTTCCAAGACGTCTTGCATTACAGCAATCCAAGTGCGGGCACCGCGTTTGTCGGCGTGTGTTCGTTGCTCGGCGCAATTGTTGCGTCGGTTGGGCTCGGCGTGCTCTCCGATCGTTTCCCACGTAAAATACTGACCGCGCTCTGCGGGGTGCCGATGGCGATTGCCGCCGCCGGCTTCGCCGTCGCGCCGAATCCGAATGCGATGCTCGTTTCGGCGGTGTTCTTCGGAGCCGGGCTCGGTGGAATTCTTTCTGTCGGCTGGGCGCTTGCATTCGACAGCCTGCCGCAGTTAACGGACATCGCGCGGGACCTCGGTATTTGGGGTATCGCGACGAACCTGCCGTCCGTTGTGGCGCCGCTCGTTGGCGGTGCGATTCTCCACGCGTTCGGCGGTTCGCGTGCCGGATACCAAACGATCTTCATCCTCGCGGGCGTGAGCTTCGCGCTCGGTTCGCTCACCGTACTTCGCGTCGGCGCGCGTCCGATTTCATCGATTCTCACGATGCCGCTGTGGGTTGCGTCGGCGATCGCCGTATACATCGGCATGCACACGCGCCACCGTGTGCGCTCCTGGGGACGACTCAAACGCGATCGCGGCGGCACGTTGCTCGTTGCAAACCATCAACTCGAGCTTGAAGCGATGGTCCTCGTGAGCGGCATCGGCGTGCAAGCCTCATGGCGGCATCCGATTTTCTCCGCTACGGGCGGCCGCATGTGGGAACCCGGATTTTTCGCGGTGCGCTTTCCGTGGTTATACACGCTTATGCGGCGCGTGAGTCTCGCGCCGCTGTTCCGCGCGATCGGCTTCCTGCCGATCGAGAACGATCTGTCGGCGCGAGCCCTTTCATCGTACGCGCTCGGCGTTCGTAAACGGCATGGCGATATCGCGCTGCGCGACATGGTGACGGATGAGGTTGCCAATCGTTTCCCGCCGGACATGCGCATTTCCGAACTTTGGCGGCGCAAGTATTTCGCAATGGCGCAAGAGCCGGTGAAACCCTCGAAGCTGCGCGAGCCGTATCGCTCGGAGATTTTGAATGAAACTCGCGAGCAGGTCGAACGCGACATCGTTGCGATGGAAGATATCGTCGCGCGCGGCGCAACGTTCTATCTCACGCCGGAAGGCCGGTATTCGTCGACGGGCGAGATGCGGCCGTTGCGCGGTCTGCTGCCGCGTCTCTCCAAGTACGCGCAGACGATCTATCTCGTCGGCGTCAGTTATGACATCTTCAACGGACCGAAGGTCTCCGTGCTCTACAACATCGTCGAGCTTCGCGAGCGCGAAAACATCGCTGACGAACTTCGCGCAGCGCGGCCGGTAACCGTAACCCAATTGCTCGCGTCATGGCTGTGGGAAAATCCGCAGCCGTTCGACGAACGCCAAGCGATCGACGAAGTTCAACGATTGCTTGCGACGCTGCCGCCGAAATTGTTCGTCGATCCCGAACTCAAGGGCGACCCGCCCCGCGTCGTGCGCAATACGCTGCGCTCGATGGTGCAGCAGGGACTGCTTGCGCGCGACGAAGGCGGCATCTATCGCATCAAAGAGCGGACCCACCCGCGGTTCGAGTTGGCCGACGATATCTTCGCGTATCACGCCCGGTTCTTAGCGGAAAGCATAGCGGCGGCTGGAGGTCTCCACTTGGCCCCGGCGTAAGCCTGCTGCAAAGGAATTCCGTCGATGCAACAGCGCTCCATAAACGATTTCACCATTCGGGTTGCAACGGTCAACGGGTCGGGCAGTCAGTCTTCGAATCTCGTTTTGACCAACGCGATTTTTCGCATGGGCATCCCCGTCGCGCCGAAGAACGTGTTCCCCTCGAATATCGAAGGTCTGCCGACCTGGTTCGACGTTCGTGTGAGCTCGAAGGGCTACCAATGCCGCACGCGCGAGATCGATATTCTGGTCGCGCTCAATGCTGCGACGTGGCGCACCGATGCGGCAAGCGTGCGACCGGGTGGCGTGATTATTCACGAGGCAACCTACCCGATTACGGGGGAAGCGCAGCGCGAGGACGTGACGTATTACGCGGTGCCGTTCAACGAACTTGCGAAAGCCAATTTCAAAGACGGATCGCTGCGCAAGTACTTGATAAATATGATCTATGTCGGCGTTCTTGCGGAACTGCTCGGCATCTCTGAAGCGACGGTCGAAGCCGCGATCGCCAAACAATTCAAACGTAAGCCGTCTGCGGTTACGACCAATATGGATGCGACACGTCTGGGTTTCGCGCACGCGCGCGAGCATTTGACCAAGCGCGATGCGTTTGCGCTCGAACCTATGACGGGTGTTACCGACGGACTCGTGTTTATGGACGGCAATCGCGCCGCCGCATTCGGTTGCATCATGGGCGGTTGTACGGTTGCGGCATGGTATCCGATTACGCCGTCATCATCACTGTGCGAATCGTTTATTCAGCTGGCGGATAAGTATCGCGTCGATCCGGCAACGGGTGAAAAGAACGTCGCGATCGTGCAAGCCGAAGACGAGCTCGCCGCGATCGGCATGGTGTTGGGCGCGGGTTGGGCCGGCGCGCGCGCAATGACCTCGACGTCGGGACCGGGATTATCGCTGATGGCCGAGTGGGCCGGCTATGGATACTACGCGGAAGTTCCCGGCGTCATTTTCGACGTACAGCGCGCGGGGCCGTCAACCGGTTTACCGACTCGCACGATGCAAGCCGACGTTTCGTTTGCGTATCACCTCTCGCACGGCGACACGAAGCACATCGTCTTGCTGCCCGCAACCGTACAAGAAGCGTACGAGATGGCGATGGATGCATTCGATCTCGCCGATCGCTTCCAAACACCGGTCTTCGTGCTCTCCGATTTGGATCTCGGCATGAATTCGTGGATGACGAAGCCGCTTCCGTATCCGGAGCGTCCGTTCGACCGCGGCAAAGTGCTGGACGAAAAAGATCTGAACCGCCTGGAATCATGGGGCCGCTATCGCGACGTCGATCACGATGGCGTGCCGTACCGCACGCTGCCCGGCACAAATCATTCGTCTGCCGGATTCTTCACGCGTGGAACGGGACACGACGAAGAGGCGCGGTATTCCGAAATGCCTGACGTCTGGCAACGCAACCTCGATCGCCTCGTGCGCAAACACGACACGGCGCGGATGGCGGTTCCGCAACCGGTCACGGACGAGCGGCACAATCCCATCGGCATCATCGCGTTCGGCACGACGCATCACGCCATCGTGGAAGCGCGCGACGAACTGCGCAAGGACGGTATCGACGTCGACTACATGCGCGTGCGCGCGTTGCCGTTCTCAACCGATATCGCCGCGTTCGTCCGCCGTCACGATCGCGTCTACGTCATCGAACAGAACCGCGACGGGCAAGTGTACGGATTGCTTCGTGCGGAGCTTCCGCAACATCTCATCGGGCGGCTCCATTCGATCCGTCATTACAATGGCGTGCCGATCGACGCACGCGCCATTATCGATCCTCTCCTCGATGCCGAGCGTCAGCCGGCGGTGGTAGCAGAATGACTGTCAATTTGATCGGCCTCGGCCGCGATGTCTACAAAGGCCTTCCGACGACGCTGTGCGCGGGCTGCGGCCACAACTCGATCACCAATCATTTGATCAAGGCGCTGTTCGAATACGGCGTGGAGCCGCACAAACTCGCGAAGATGAGCGGCATCGGTTGCTCGTCCAAGACACCCGCATATTTCGTGGAACAAGCGCACGGGTTCAACGGCGTGCACGGGCGCATGCCGTCTGCGGCGACCGGCGCAAAACTTGCGAACCGCGAGCTGATGGTGCTCGGCATCAGCGGCGACGGCGATACGGCGAGTATCGGCCTCGGCCAATTCGCTCACATGGTGCGCCGCAATCTCGACGTCGTCTACATCGTCGAAAACAACGGCGTCTACGGGTTGACGAAGGGGCAGTTCTCGGCAACGGCCGATGTCGGTTCTACACTGAAAAACGGAACGCCGAACGAATACGCGACGATCGATATTTGCGGACTCGCGATCGAACTCGGCGGAACGTTCGTCGCGCGCTCGTTTTCGGGCGACGGCAAACAACTCGTCCCGATGCTGCAAGCCGCCTTCTCGCATCGAGGAACGTCGATCATCGACATCATCAGCCCGTGCGTCACGTTCAACGATCACGAAGGTTCGACGAAGAGCTACGCGTACGTGAAAGATCACGAACTCGTAGCGAACATGCCTGATTTCATTCGTCCGCGCGAAGAAGTCACCGTTGATTACGAACCGGGCACGGTGCAGCAAGTGACGCTCGAAGACGGCGCACAGGTGCTGCTTCGCAAAGTCGACCGCGACTACGACGTGACCGATCGCATCGGCGCGTTGCGGACGATCCACGAAACCCGCGCCAACGGCGAATTCATTACCGGCCTGCTCTTTGTCGATCCCAACATGCCCGATCTCTGCGAGCATGAAAAGCTGACGAGCAAACCGCTCAAGGATCTGAAGGAAGAAGACCTGCGCATTCCGCGCGAGGCCTGGTCGAAGCTATTTGACTAGCCGTATCGTCAGCGGATAATGAAAGTCGCCGCCTTGCGAGACACGTACCGCGGCGACGATGCAGAGAATGATGTTCAGCGCCCAGACGATTAGGAACGTGACGAACCCTACGAGCACGACCATGAGCGCTGATGAAATGATATAGCCAATCAATACCGTGATCTGAAAGTTCAGCGCTTCTTTCGATTCCGCCGCGAGCCACGGCTTCGTTTCTTTCGAAGTGATCCAGACGACGAGCGGCACGATGATCGAGAAGAAAATTCCGCTCAAATGCGTTAAGATGGCAAGCGTTTTATCGTCTTGCGTTGGGCGAGTGTCGATTACGAGAGCCTCCTAGCTTGGGTAGCAGGACTGTTCGTAAGGGTACATTTCGCGATGGAAGCTACCTTGTTCCCGTTACGCTGCTACACCCGAAAAGGAGCATTCGTTCAATGAAATTCTTACATTATTTTATGGCAGTGGCTGCCGCAGCGGCGTTCGCCGCTCCCGCGCTTGCAGCCCCGAACACGATGAACAACATGCATAACATGATGTCGAAAACTTCGCTCAACATCAACATGGCGCAGCAGAGAAACTCGAACGAGAACGGCACGGCAAGCGTCAAAGACGTCCCGGGCGGCGTTCTCGTAAAAATCTCGCTGCAGAACGAGCCGAAAGGCGCAAGCCAACCTGCACACATCCACCAAGGAACGTGCGCAACGCTCAACCCGGCGCCGTGGAAGCCGCTGAGCAATGTTGTGAACGGAACGTCGGTGACAACGGTCAAAGGGATAAAAGTCGCCGACCTCAAGAAGGCGCACTACGCAATCAACGTGCACCTCAGTGCGGCGAACATACCGCACTATGTCTCGTGCGGTGACCTCTAAGGGTTAAGCACTTCGCGGAAAGTTATTGAGCATATCTTTTAATCGCTCAAACGCCGCGACCACGTTTGGATCGAACGCCGCTCCGCTCAAGCCAACGATTTGAGCGACGGCGTTCGCCGACGTAAACTCCACGCGATGCGGACGCTCTGAAATGAGCGCAGCGTAGGTGTCGGCGACGGCGACGATTCGCGCGGTAAGCGGAATCATCGAACCGGCCAAACCATCCGGATATCCGGTGCCGTCAAAGCGCTCGTGATGGTAGCGCGCGATCGACTCTGCCGCGCGGAGCAACGGTCGGCGCCCGCCGCCTAGAATCGCAGCACCGGCATCAACGTGTCCGTTCACGACGCTGCGCCAACGCGTCGGTAACACCGACGGCATTTCGCGCACCTTCTCGGGGACTGCGAGCATCCCGATGTCGTACACCAACGCAGCGATTCGAATCGTCTCGATTTCTTCACTTGGCAGCTGCATTTCGTTTGCAATTGCCACCGCCAAGTCACGGACTTGCACCGCTTGAGCCGCGAGGTCTTTGCTATACGCTTGGAGCGCACGGTGCAGCCGTAGAATCGTATCGCGCTCGTCCGTCGGCATGATAACTTCGCCGTACGTTACGCGGCTGGCGGGGGCGCCGGCGAAGTGGCGTAGATGCGCCGTGAGATCCGCGAGCGCGATGGGCTTCTCGAGAAAGAGCGTCGCCCCGGCTTCGATCGCGCGTTCTCCAAGATGCATTTCGCCGCTTGCCGTGAGCATGATGATCGGCGTGAATGCGTGCGCCGCTTTCGCGCGAAGCTCGCGAATGAACGACACGCCGTCCATTTCCGGCATCTGGTAGTCGACGACGATAAGCGCGGGCCGCAGATCATTCAGGCGGTCGAGCGCCTCGAGCGGATTGGCGAAGGCGACCGCATCCTCGCCGAGGACGCGTTTGACGACGGCGCAGTACAGTTTCAGGTTCGGTTCGTCGTCATCGACGACAACGACGCGATTCATACGCTTTAAGTGTCCCCTAGCAAGCGCTGCGCCAGCCTTATCCATCCGCAAACTCTTAGCGTGGGCTCTGTAAAACGAGTGTCAAGCCGGCAAGCAGCCTTGCTTTTCATTGCATTTACGTAAATGCCCAAATATTCGCTATTTTTGTCAACCTGAGCCGTGGGTACTTAAGCCAACCGAAGGGAGATTCAAGTGGCGAACGTTGATGCAATCAAGGATAAGGCGAAGGGTGTGATCGTCGATCAAATCGATCGCCGTACTACGGACCTGGGAAACGTCGTCGGAGAACACGTTGGCAATTTGCGCACGATGGGCGATTCGCTGCGCGGACAAGGCCAAGACGGAACCGCTCGCCTCGTCGACATGGCCGCAGATCGTTTGAACCAAGTGTCGGTCTATCTGCGCGAAACCGACGGCGATCGCATCGTTCACGATCTTGAGACCGTCGCGCGTAACCAACCCGTCATCACGGCTACGGCTGGATTGCTGTTCGGTGTGACGGCCGCGCGCTTGCTGAAGGCGGGTGCCATGCAGCGGTACAGGACGTACGGCGACACCAGTGCCAGCTACGGCGCGTCGTACGGCGGTGGGAGCGGAGGCATGACTACCGAGGAGACCTACCATGGCGTCCGGTGACGGAAACCCGCGGGACGAGTCGATCGGGGAACTGCTCAAGCGTTTGAGCAGCGATATGACGCTGCTCATGCGCCAAGAGTTTGAACTTTTCCGCGCGGAGATGACCGAACAAGGAAAACGCGTTGCGGCGCAGGCCGGCCAAGGCGCGGGAATGTTGAGCGCTGCAGCGGTGTGCGGTCTGTTTGCGCTGGCATCGCTCACGGCAACCGTCATCTTACTGCTCGCGATGGTGATGCCCGCGTGGGTAGCTGCGCTAATCGTGACCGTTGTATACGGGCTCGTTGCCGCAGTCTCGGCCGTCGCCGGAAAACGGAAGCTGGAAGATTTGCAAGCGCCGGTACCGCGGCAAACAATTGAAACTGTGAAGGAGGATGTGGAATGGGCAAAGACGCGGACGAGCTCCGTGCGGAAATAGAAGAAACGCGTGAACGGATGGGCGACACCGCGGATGCGCTCGCGTATAAGGCCGACGTTCCGCACCGCTTACAAGATGTACTGGGAGAGAAAGTGGATCAAATGAAGTCGGCAGTCACCGGCACCGTCGGACAAGCGCGACGCGCGGTCTCGCGGGCGGGCGATACATTGCCGGATACCGGCGAACTGCAGAGCAACGCGATGGATGCGATGAACGCAGTCCGCGAAAACCCGCTCGGCCTTTTCTTCGGAATGGCCGGAATCGGATTCCTGATCGGATCGCTGTTGCCGGTCACGCAACTCGAGCGCGAACAAGTCGCGCCGATGGTCGATGAATGGAAAGAACGCGCGAAGGACCAAGTGCAAGGCACAATCGATGCCGCGCGCGACGCAGCCGTCTCATCGATCAGCAAGACAATGGGCGACATGTCATCCTAGCCCCTTGTCATCCTGAGCGGAGCGCAGCGCAGTCGAAGGACCGTTACGAGCCATTGAATTGAGGCGATCCTTCGACTCCGTTCGCTGCGCTCACTGCGCTCAGGATGACACGTTAACTCGCGTACGCGACTTCGGCGTGTTGCGTGGCGTCGAGACCCAGGCGCTCCTCGTGTTCGCTGACGCGCAACGGCATGAGCGCCGTGACGATTTTTAAAATGCCCCACGTTGCAACGGCGGTGTACAACCAAACGACACCGACCGCGAGAAGTTGCGCGAACAGCTGTTTACCGATGTCCACGTGCAGGGCGAGCACGCCCGTCAACAGCGCGCCGACCGTTCCGCCGATACCGTGAACCGGAAAGACGTCGAGCGCATCGTCGACGCGCATCCGTTCGCGGAAGCGAACAGCGGTATAACATGCTCCGGCCGCGATCGCACCGATCAGAATCGATGATGCCGGCGTTACATAACCGGCGGCAGGCGTAATTGCGACGAGTCCGGCGATCGACCCGGCCGCTGCCGCAACAACCGTGGGGTTTCCCGAACGCCACCACACGAGCGCCATCCACACAAGCGCGCCCATTGCCGCGGCTACGTTCGTATTCAGAAACGCGATCGCCGCGACGCCGTTTGCGGCAAGCGCGCTTCCGGCATTGAACCCGAACCAGCCGAACCAGCAGAGCGCAGCGCCCAAGAGCATCATGCGACGGTCGTGCGGTTCGTGCGGCTCGTGTGTGAGACGCGGTCCAAGCATCCACGCGCAAATCAGCGCGGCGACACCGGACGAAATGTGCACGACCGTACCGCCGGCAAAATCCAGCGCACCGAGATTCGCAAGCCATCCGCCATGGCCCCAGACCCAGTGCGCGATCGGATCGTACACGAACGTCGCCCACAACAACGTGAACAGAAAGAATGCTGCAAACCGCTTGCGTTCGGCGAAGCCGCCGGTGATCAGCGCGGGCGTGATCGCGGCGAACATCATTTGAAACAGTGCAAACGCGGCGTGCGGAATCGTCGGGGCGTAATCAGCGTTCGGCGCCGCGCCGACGCTCGTCATTCCTGCCCATGCGAGTCCACCGATGAGGTGATGCCAATCGGGCCCGAATGTAAGCGTGTATCCCCACAGCACCCATTGAACGCTCACGGCACATAGTGCAATGAAGCTATACATGAGCATCGAGAGCACGTTCTTGCGTCGCACGAGCCCTGCGTAGAAGAATCCCAGAGCCGGCGTCATCAGCATGACGAGCGCGGCGCTTGCGAGCACCCAGGCAGTATCGCCGCTATTGAGCTGTCCCATAGTGGAACGTTACACGAAGTACATTGCGCCCGCACTCGACTTCCGGTTAAGCGTTCGCCTCCGCCTCGTCACGACTGTAGTGTTATGCTCAATATATGAACGACGTCGGGTTACTCATCTTACGCCTAGTCACCGCGAGTTACATCGCAACGCACGGCATTCCGAAATTGAAGAACGGCGAGAGTCATGCCAAGGCCTTCGAAGGTATGGGTTTTCATCCCGGAGCGTTTTTTGCAACGCTCGCGGGTGGCGTTGAGACATCTGCGGCCGTGCTCATGGCGGTGGGCGCACTGGGACCAGTTGGTCCCATGATGCTCTTTTCCGATATGATCGTCGCCGTCGCAGCGGTTTCCGGTAAAGAGAAAAAATTCAATCCCGCCGATCACGAGATCGAAGCGCTGTACGGCGCCATCGCGGCGTTTCTCGCACTGAGCGGCCCCGGCCGCTTTTCCGTGGACGGGTTAGGGATTGGAGACCTGTTTAATCAGCCGGTTTTGCGCGCGCTGTCGCTTCCGGCCGGTATCGCCGGCGCCTGCATGATGCTTGCGATGCGCAGTACCGGAGCGCAGGAGACACAAGAGCAAACGCCTTAGCACTAACGGCCCGGCGAACGAAGCGGTCTTACGACGTCTCGCTGTGCGCGCCACGAAAAGAGCCAGTACACCGGAATGCCGGTCAGAAGCACGGCGATACCGAGGAACGTGTTGCGCGGATCCTTGACGAGCACGTCGATGACGACGGACCAGGCAACGACGAGAAACGCGAGCGTCGACCACGGATGGAGCGGCATGCGAAAGTACGGCTGCGGTTTTCCCGCCGCACGGTCGCGCTTACGAAAGATGATGAGCGCCAGTGCAGCCAGGCCAAAGAAGACGTAGTCGACACTCGTGACCCAGTTGAGGATCAAGTCGTACTTGCCCCACAGCGCGATCAAAATCGCCGCAATTCCTTGAAGTGCGATGGCGATGACGGGAACGTGGGTACGCGGGTTGACGCGCGCAAGGATCTTGAAGAACGTGCCGTCGGCTGCCATCTGATAGTAAACGCGCGGCGACGTGAGGATTTGGTTCGTCACGAAGCCTAGTGTCGAGAGCGCGACGATGCCCGCCATGATTTGCGCACCCGCCGGACCCAGCATGACGCGAACGACGTCGGACGCCGGTGTGTCGGTCGCCGCGAGACGGCTCTCGCCAAGCGCGACAATCGTGACGATGTTCATCGCAAGATAGAGCGCAATGACGCCCAGCACACCGTAGATCATGCCCCGCGGCAGCGTCCGCTCCGGATCACGCATCTCGCCGCTCATAAAGCTCGACGTTTGCCATCCGCTGTACGCGAACAGTACCGGAACCAGCGCGAGGCCGATCGCAACGAGGGGATTGAAGTCCGGTGGAACCGTTGCCGGTTGTGCGGTTCCGGCTCGACCGACTGCGAAGATGCCGACGACGATGACGGCGGCAATAGCGAAAATCTTGGCAATGACGAACGCATTCTGCGTGTTCGCGCCCTGCCGCACGCCAAGACAATTGATGACGGTGAAGATGGCAACGACGGCAACGGCGATCGAGGTTTGCGTCGCTGCTGCGAGATGCAGTCCCGTCATCGCGGGAAGATAGAAAGCAAACGTGACCGCGGCCGCCGCTGCGCCGCCGCTCTGCGAAACCAGTAAGAGAGTCCATCCGTAGCAAAACGCGACGACCGGATGATAGGCGTCGCGCATGTACGCATAGACGCCACCGTTTTCGGGACGGCGCGCGGCGAGCTCCGCGAAGATCCCCGCGCCGACGAGCGCAATGAGCCCGCCCGCGATCCATGCAATCAGGATCCACGGCGTCGTGTGGACTAAGCGCGCAACGCGCGACGGGTTGACGAAGATACCCGAGCCCACGATACCGCCCATGACGATGAGCGCAGCGTCGCGAGCGCCGAGTTTACGCAGTAGCTGCGGCACGGCGTCGATTCCAAATCATGTAGAAGACAACTCCAGCGATGTTCACGAGCGCACCGAGTGACGTGTCCAGAGGATACTGAATGTAACTCGAAACGAAGATGAAGAGAATGGCAAGAATAAAGAGCGTGGTCGTCCAGGGGTGCAGCGGTACGGTGAATGCCGGACGCGGTAGTCCTGCATCGCGTTTGCGATAAATAAAGAGTGCGAACGCGCACAACATGGAGAACAGCCAGATCCAGGCCGAAATCCAGTTGAGGATCAGTTCATACGATCCCGTCGCGGCATAGATCGCGGCGATCGTTCCATGAAGCGCAATCGCAACAGCCGGAACTTTCGTCTTCGGGCTGATCCACGCAATCTGCTTGAAGAAAAGCCCATCGTATGCCATCTGAAAATATACGCGCGGCGCAAGCAGCACGGCGCTGCTCATAAATCCAAGCGTTGACATCGCGATCGCAAGCCCGACGATAAGCGAACCCGGGTAACCGAACGCCGCGTGCATGACATCTGCTGCGGGCGTTTTCGTCATCGCAAGATACGAGGGGCCCAGAACTCTCAAATACGCAAAACTGGCGAGGACGTATATTGCGACGATGGCGAGGATACCGATAATCAACCCGCGAGGAATCGTTACCGACGGATTCTTGGTTTCCGCGGTCATGAACGCGACCGACTGAAAATTGTTATACGAGAAAAGAACCGGAAGCATAGCGATGCCTATCGCGGCGGCGACGGCGAGAGGCGAATCGAATGCCGGAACCCGTACCGGAGACGAGGTAACGGGGTGCGCGATGAGCACTCCCGTGACGATCACGGAGCCAATGCCGAGCACCTTGAGCGAAACGAGGATGTTCTGCCACGTACTTCCCTGACGCACGCCGAGCAAATTGATCAGCGTTACAGCCGCAATCGCAAAAACGGCCACAATTCGCGGTTCGACATGCCAACCGGTAAGCGGCAAAAGATAATCGGCGAAGAGTACTGCCGAGAGCGCCGTGCTGCCGACGTACGAGAGCAGCAGCAACTGCCAGGGCAAGAGAAAGGCGACTAGCGGATTGAATGCGTCGCGCAGGTAGGCATAGGCTCCGCCGTCGACCGGCCGTCGCGCGGCAAGTTCCGCGTAGACGAAGCCGCCGATCAAGGCGATGACACCACCGATGACCCAGCACAACATGATCAACACGGTCGAGTGCGCGCGTGCGGCGACTACGGCGGGCGTTCGAAAGATGCCCGATCCAATAACGGCGCCAATCGTAATGAGGGTAAGGTCGGCGAGGCCTAGTCGTCGTTGCAGTTGTGCCGGCCGGTCTGCGACCAACGTGCCCTCCTTACGAGAAGATGTGTCCCGCAAAGTCGGCTACAATGTCGGAAAACTCCTTGACCCGGCGCAGCGGAGCGGTGTGATCGCTGTGCCGGATCACCCGAAGCCGTGCTTGCGGGAGCATCGACAAGAAGCGCCGTTCATCGATGCGAAAGAGCAGATCGTACTCGCCCTGCACGAACAGCACGGGCTTGCGATACGTCGCGAGCAAATCGCTGAAGCGCCTGTTGCTTCTTGCAATTGTAGCGGTCCGCCGGAAGACGTCTCGGTTGAACGGGATCTGCTCTACGACTTGCGCCACCGTTTTGGGGAGCGTAATGCGTAGCGACACGTGAAAGAACGCATCCAGCCAATGGCGCGGCACCATCTCCGAGAGGCGAACGCTCATCTCGTACGGATAACGGCGCCAGCCTTCGTAATCCATCGCACAACCCGCCAGCACGAGTCCGGCAGTGTGATCGGGATGGTGCGCGATGTACTCCATCGCGACGTATCCGCCCAGCGAGTAGCCGACGACGAGCGGTGGCGACTCGCACACATTTTCTACGACGTTTGAAATGGTGTCGCGTAGCGTCGCCTCGGAAAAGTCGACGTGCGCGAGTGCACCATGCCCCGGAAGGTCGACCGTGACGACGTGATACCGCGGTGCGAGCAGACGCGCATGCGGCGCCCAAATCTCGCGCCCAAGACGAATACCGTGAAGAAAGAGGACCGCCGGGTTGCGGCGATCGCCATACTCAGTGAACGCTCGCGTCAAGCAGCACCTTGATGGCGCGCCGTTCGTCCATTGCCGCATAGCCTTCCGCGACGCGATCGAGCGGCAAACGAAGATCGAACACGCGGGACGGATCGATCGAACCATCGGCCACGTAGCCCATCAAAGACGGAATATAGGCCCGAGCCGGCGCGAGCGCGCCGTGCAGCGAGACGTTCTTGAGGAAAATCGGACGCAGCGGCAGCGCTTTGACGTTGTGCGGTACGCCGACAAAACTCAACGTTCCGCCGGGCCGCGCGATTTCAATACCGAGCTCCATGCTCGATTGATTCCCAACTGCCTCTACGATCGACGGCGAGCCGCCTTTCGTCAATTCCAGAATCTCTTCTGCAACGCCGTCGTCATGCGAGTTGAAAACGTCGGTCGCTCCGAATGCTTTCGCGAGCTTCAACCGCTCGCCGTTATGTCCGACGGCGATGATACGGTCAGCTTTCACGACGCGCGCCGCGGAAAGCACGCCGCACAAACCGACAGCGCCGTCGCCGATCACGACAACGGTCCCGCCCGGCTGTGTGTTTGCGGTGACCACACCATGATGTCCCGTGCTCATCACGTCGGTCAGCGTCAATGCGGATGCGAGCATCGCTTCGTCGTCCGCGAGCTGCGGGTCGAGTGTAACGAGCGTGCCGTCGGCGTAGGGAACGCGAACCGCTTCGGCTTGCGCGCCGTTGGCGTCGTCTCCGAAGTTCGTCATGTGCACGCATGACGTTTGCAAATTCGCACGACAGTATTCGCACGTGCCGTCACTCGACACGAAGGGCGCAACGACGTAATCACCTTTGCGCAACGTTCGCACGTCGCGACCCGTTTCTTCGACGATGCCGATGAACTCGTGCCCCGTACGGTCCCCGGGCTCCCATTGCGTGACGCCGCGATAGAACCACAGGTCGGAGCCGCAAATCGCCGCGCGTGTCACGCGCACGATCGCGTCGGTTGGTTCTTTGAGGATCGGGTCGGGAACGCGCTCGAGCCGAACGTCGCGAGCACCGTGATAAACAGTCGCCTTCATGGGAACCTTTCTAGCATGAACACGTATGTGCGATCCGCGCTTCTCGGCGCGACGACAGGAATTCGGTCCACGGCAGGACCATTCGCAGCACGCTTTGGCGAATCCAAGCGCCTACCTATCGGTTCTGCCATGGCGCTCGGCGGCGAAATGGTAGCGGACAAACTTCCGTTCGTTCCGAGCCGTGCGACGCCGGGAGGCTTGGTTCCGCGCGTCGGCGGCGCCATGTACGCGGTTCGCGCGGGCGTTCGAAAACCAGACGCCGGTTCCTATGCAATCGCCGCGGTAGCAGCGATTGGAACCGCGTTCGCGTTCGCAAGCTTGCGGAAGTTCGTCAAGGAGAATACGGAGATTCCCGATTTTCTCGTCGGGCTCGGCGAGGACGCACTCGTCGCCGGTCTGCTGTGGGTCTCGTTGCGGGCGCGAGCGGATTAACTCGCTTGTGCGGCTTGCTGCGTCTCGTGAACGATGCGTGAAATCTCATTGAGGCCGCTGCGGATTGCATTGACGACTGCCGGATCGTAGGCACTGCCCGAGCCTTTGTCGATCACTTCCATCGCTTGCGCGAGTGAAAGTGCGGCTCGATCGCCTCGCGGGCGCAGCAACGCAGCGAGCGAATCGGCAACAGCGACGATGCGGCCCATGATCGGAATCGACGACCCGCGCAGCTTACGTGGATACCCGGCACCGTCGTAACGCTCGTGATGCGTTTGCGCGATCACCGTCGCAGCGCGCATTACGGGCGTCTCGCGTCCCGCGAGCAACCGCGTTCCCGCATCGCAGTGACGCTCGATCGTCACGCGATCCGCAGCGGACGCTTGCGCGCGCGTTTCCAAAATCCGTTGCGGAATTGCCACTTTACCGATGTCGTAGATGCGCGCCGCTTGACTGAGAACGACGAGTTCTTCCTCGGTCAGTTTTACTTCGCGCCCGAGCGCGACGGCGAGCTTCGAAACCAGTTCGTGATGCGCGATGATCGTCGGGTCGTGCAACGCGGCAACTTCCAGCATCGCGTCGATGATTGAACTCATGTCGACGTTGGGGCTCGCTACGGCCATCTCCGCGCGCTTTGTGATTTCGCGAATGCGATTCTTCAGATCGGCGTTCTCGCGCGACGCGTCGACGATGTGGATCGCGTGAACGAGAAATTCGGACGGGTTGATCGGCTTTTCAAGATACGCGCGGATGTTCAATTCAAACGCCGCCCGACGTACATCGCGGTCGCCGGCTTTGCCCGTGGTGAAGATCACGGGCGTGGTTTCACGGCCCTGTATTAAACGCAGGCGCCGGATGAAATCGAGACCACTGATATCTGCGAGAGTATTGTTGACGACGATAAAGGCTGGGTCGACCCCGGTGAGCCAGTGCAGCGCGTCGGAAGCTTTTTTGAAACAGATCGGCTCGACATCCGATATCCGCTTCAGGATCTGCGAAAAGCCCGCCAGCGACGCCTCCTGGTCATCGACGACGGCTACGTACATCGGGTGCCTCCACTTGGTCGGTCCGGTTGCTCGTCACCCATTCAAATAGTAATCGGCGTAGCCGTGCTTGGTCTCCAGAGGGTAGTATCTATAGAAGGCGGCTCCAGGGACCGCCCGGAACTACTGTTTTAGCAGACGGCGCATCCGACTGCTAGGAGTGCGGGTTTAACTGCCAGATGGACTTTGTCGTTCGCCCCAGGGTGGGGTTTGAGCCCAACGCCGATGTCTTCGTCGACGAAGAGCGCGGCCAGATCATCGTCGCAGTGGAAGTCGCGGGGGCTGACCCCGAGAGTCTCCACGTGGCCATCGATGGCCGCTACTTGCTCATTACCGGCCAGCGGACCGAGACTGCCCGCTTCCGCCGGGGCTCATTTGTTCAAAAGGAGATCGCCTACGGCTCGTTTGCCAAGCGACTCCACCTGCCGGTTGCCGTGGATTTTCTCGGTGAGGCAGCCGCGAGTTATGCCGAGGGCATCCTCGCGATCGCGCTTCCCATCTCACCCAATGCCTATTTACCGGCAACCCGCACCGAAATTCGCATGATCCTCAAGAGGTCAATTTCCTAAGATATGCCCGATAAAAAATCTCCGATCGTTCCCACCAGCCTGATCGGAATTCTGCCGCTGCAAGAGGCGGTGCTCTTCCCGAGCACCGTGATTCCGCTCGCCGTGGTGAAGAAGCCCGGAATTCAGCTGGTGGAAGAGGCGCTCCGCGAAGGTAAGCCGATCGGTTTGACCGTTCTCAAGGATCGCGAAACCGAAAATCCCGGGCCCGATGACGTGCATCGCATCGGCACCATCGGCATCATTCAAAAGATGCTGAAGGTTCCCGACGGCACGATTCGCTGTATCGTCGCCGGCCAAAGCGTCTTCCAAGCCGAGCAGTTCACGCAGACCGAACCGTACATGGTTGCGGCCTACACCGAGCTGCCCGATATTACCGTTGAAAACGAAGAGCTGCTCGCGATGCAACGCAATCTCGCGGGTCTCTTCCAGAAGCTCCTCTCCTACTTGCCGCAAGCACCGCGCGAGATGGAGATGGAAGTACAGAACATCACCGATCCAAACACGTTGACGTACTTCGTTGCGTCGACGATGCGTCTGGATACGGCCGATCGTCAAGCACTGCTTGAAGAGCGCAATACCGCCAAGCGCATGCGCAAGCTCACGCTGCTCCTCACCAAAGAGTTGGAAGTCGTGGAACTTGGTCACAAGATCCAAAGCGACATCCAGCGCGAGATGGAGAAGAATCAGCGCGAGTTCTATCTGCGCCAGCAGTTGCGCGCGATTCAAGAAGAGCTCGGCGAAGTCGATCCGCAGCAAGCCGAAACCAACGAGCTGCGCCAAAAGATCGATGAAGCGAAGATGCCCGAAGAGGTGCAGAAGGCGGCGGAGCGCGAGCTCGACCGTCTGTCGAAAGTGCCGCAGGCATCGCCGGAATACAGCGTCATTCGCACGTATCTCGATTGGCTCGTGCAGTTACCGTGGAACACCGAGACGGCCGACCACATCGACATCAAGAAAGCGCGCGAAATTCTCGACGAGGATCACTATGATCTCGAGAAGATCAAGGATCGCATCATCGAGTATCTCGCGGTCGGCAAACTGAAGAAAAAGCTTACCGGACCGATCCTGTGCTTCGTCGGACCGCCGGGCGTCGGTAAGACGTCGCTCGGACAGTCGATTGCGCGCGCAATGGGACGTAAGTTCGTGCGCCTGTCGGTCGGCGGCGTGCGCGACGAGGCGGAGATCCGCGGACATCGCCGCACGTACATCGGCG
>CAZYLU010000024.1:0-54967 GCA_964648945.1 uncultured bacterium
AAAGAATACGCCGACCGCCAACGCCGCTTCGGCGCGTAATTGCCTGTCATCCTGAGCGCAGGTGCGAAGCACCCCTTCGACTTCGCTCAGGACAGGCTCCGTCGAAGGATCGCAACGAGCGATTGAATCGAGGCGATCCTTCGACTACGCTGCGCTTCGCTCAGGATGACAATTGCTACTGATTGATTGCGGCGTCGCGGCCTTCGTAGAGGAGACGGCCGAGGGTGCCGACGAGCGTTGCGCTGTTCGTCAACTGGTCTTCGAGGGGAACGAGGGTGGGCGTCATCGTGCGGCGCTCAAACGGCATGACGACGCCTTGATAAATGAACGGCGTCGCTTCGTATCCGGCGAGCGTGCGGAAGAGCAATTCGGCGTAGAGCGCGTTCGCCCAGCCGAATTCCTCGCGCGTAAATTTCCAGTAGCCGTCGCGATAGAAACTCTCGTGAATGAGGCCCGTTTCGCTATCGGTCTCCGCGAGCGTCGTGATTAGATTATCGATCGTCGACGCATTTGTATCGGTCAAGGCTTCGCCGATGATGCCTAATGGCCAGACGAATCCATACGGCGTGTGCGGACTGCCCAATCCCTCGCCGTAACGGCCGCGGAAGTACCACGGATTGCGCGCGCTGAGCGTGAAGTGGCGCGTGTCGCGATAGAGCGGGTAGTATGCGGACGACCAGTTGATATACGGAAGCGTCGTAAGATTCGGAATGTTCGCATCGTCCATCAAATTATACCGGCCGTAGCCGTCGGTTTCATACGCGTAGATCCGCGTGCCGCTCGTGTCGTCAAACATGACACCGTACTCTTCGATCCCCTGCATGATCGCTTGCTCTACGCTCTGCGCCTTCCCGGCGAGTTCGCGGTCGCCGTATCCGTAGAGCGCAAGCCCTTGAATCTCACGTAGCGCGACGACGGCGATCATATTTTGCGGTATGTTAAAGCGGTATTGTACGGGATCGTCCGATGGCCGAAACGCGCACCAAATCAGTCCGGTGTTCTCGTTGTAGCGATCGTCGGTATATGTGCGCCGAGGATACTTGTACGTGCTGCACCTGGAATGGTGCTGTTCGCAGCCGAACGTATACACGATGCGTCTGAGCGCGACGTGCAGTTCCGGGGTGAACATCGATGCATCCCGCGTCTCTTGGATATAGACGAACGCGAGCATGACCGGCCATGCAAGGGAGTCGACCTCCCATTTACGTTCCCACGCCGTATAGTCGGCCTCGAACGCGTTGGCGTACGGGTCGAGATCGATGGCGTTGGCATCCCGCTGGATCACACCGGCAAACCGCCGCCGCAAGATGGGATACTCGATCTGGAAGCGGACGTACGGGATGGTTTGTGCCGCCGAATCGCGCAGCCACATCGCCGGAATGTCACCCGTCTGTACGTACGTTGTCGCATCGTCTTGCGGAAAGAAGTCGCGAAACAAGGTATGAAAGAGCGACTCTGCTTGAATCGAGCGCGTGCGCTGACCGGTGAGCGGCACGATCAAACTCTGCGCGAGCAAAAACATCGCGAGTATGATTCGGAGCAACGGCGTCTCTAGTCGTCGTCCGGCGCGATGGTCAGCGTGTTGATCTTTCCGTCGGGCGCGTAGCTAAGCATCATCCAGAACTGCTTGTACCCGAAACTCAAACGATACTTCTCGAACGCAACACTGTTGTCCATACTGCGATCGATGAATTCGACGAGGGTCAATTCTCCGAGCCCCTCCAACAGATGCTCGTCCTCGAGCACCTGTTGCTGCGTCAGCGTCCGATTGAGGGACGGCGTCAGATGCGAACGATCGAGCCCGCCGTGTTGTAATTCCCGCACGAGTTCCGTCACATCGTGCGTGACCGTGGGGTTCTCGTTCTGCGCGGGATGCGAAAAGTCGGCCACAAGGGCAGTATCGCGCGCAGGCTCGAGCAGTTGTACCACGGTCTTCGTAATCGGAAGCAGGTACGCGTTGGTTGCGTTTGCGAGCACGTCGATCTCTAAGCCGTCGTCGATGACGATTGCGTCCTCGGCGCTATAACCGTCGACGTAGCCCGGGTGCTCTGCGACCTTCCAACCGTACCAGTCGCGAATGTAGAAACCGTAGCCGTAATGCGTTCGCTCGCCGCTCGGTAGTGTTTGCGTCGACGTCATCGCGCGAAAATCTGCATCGGAGACAACGCGCCCGCTCCGCAAGGCTTCCAGCCACGCGAGTAAATCGCGTGCGTTCGACGACATGCCGGCGTAAGAAAAACCATCCGACGGCGCCGCGAGCGAGGTGTTACGCAGCCCGAGCGGCGCGGTGATATTCGTCTGCAACAATGACGCAAACGGCACGTGCGCCGTCGATTCGAGGAGCGTTCCCAGCACATAGTAATTGGTGTTGCTGTATTCGAACTGCGTGCCGGGTTCGAAGAGCGGCTCCGAACGCAGCGCCGCTTTGACCGCGCCGCTTCCGCTGCTCGTAAATGACGGAAGTCCGCTGGTTTGCGCGAGCAACTCCCGCACCGTTACGCCGTGCGCGACCGTATCGAACGAGAGCGTTCCGCGTTCGATCTGTTGTAGGACGAGCGCCGCAGTAAATTGTTTTGTGAGCGAACCGATGCGATAGACGCTGTCGGCGGTGCTGTTCCCATAGCCGCGCAACAACAGTACCTCGCCTCGACGAGCGACACCGATCGAGAGCCCGGGAATATGGTCGGCCGACATCACCTGTTCGAGCGCCGCGTCGATCTTCTGCGATTGCGCGGGCGTGAGCGCCAGCGACGCGGCCAGCAGTGCAGCTGCCAGCATGTTACATTTGTTCCACGCGCCCGGCTGAAACCCGGGGCCAGGCGCGAATGTACATCGGATATGAGCTTTGTCGGACTGATATTTGCCGCAGCGATTGCCGGTTCGCCGGTCAACGCGAATTCCAACATCGTCATTACTACGACCGAGGCGAACCGTTGGATCGGTTCGACGGTTTCTGTGCAGGCATGGAACCGGCCCGAAATCAGCATCGATCAAGACGTGCCGGGTGGAAATCCTAACGACATCCGCGCGTCCATCGACCGGAGCGGGAAAACGATTACGGTGACCGCCGAATACACGGGCGAGAAGAAGACCTATTTCTTCGGACTCATCCATGCAGGTTCGAGCGAATCGTTCCATTGGGTCGTCCATGTGCCGCAGAGGACGCCGGTAGAAGTCGATGCTAGCAACGGACGCATCGGCGTCGCGGGTGTGACGGCGCCGGTAGTTGCCGTAACGAGCAACGGCACGATCACAATCGACGGTGCCGGCCCGCTCGTCGACGCGCGAACCTCGAACGGATCGATCGATGCAACGGTCGCGACGCTCGCCGGGGGACCGCCGCGCGTGACGCTGCGGACGAGCAACGGACACATCAGATTGCACGTACCGCGCGCCTTTACGACTCATGTCGACGCGAGCACGTCCAACGGACACATCGACAATCCGCTCAGCGGCGGCGGTGGCCCGGGTTCGGCCAGCGCGCATACCTCGAACGGCAGTATCGACATTACGGTCGGGACATAGAGCCGCTCGCTTCTAGAGGGGCGTCCGCGCGTAGGCCCCAATCCAATCGATACTTTGGCGACTCTTGGTATCGACGCGCTCCTGCGCGACTTCAATGATGGGCGGCCGCGGGGCCTCGCGCGGGCAATTTCGTGGGCGGAAAGCGGCCGGGGCGCGGAACTGATCCGGCGCCTCTATCCGCGTACGGGCCAGGCGATGACAATCGGACTCACCGGTCCGCCGGGCGTCGGGAAGTCGACGCTTTCGTCAGCGATCGTCCGTAAAGCGCGTTCACTCGGGAAAACCGTCGGAGTCGTTTCCGTCGATCCCAGTTCGCCGTTTTCCCACGGTGCATTGCTCGGCGACCGCATTCGCCTCACCGAACATTTCGTCGATCCCAACGTCTTCATCCGTTCGATGGCGAGTCGCGGACATTTGGGCGGCGTTGCCGGTGCAACCGCCGACGCAGTGCTGCTCATGGATGCGTTCGGTCTCGACGTGGTGTTGATTGAAACCGTCGGCGTTGGGCAAAGCGAGATCGAAATCGCCGAGCTTGCGCAAACGACGCTCGTTGCGTTGCAGCCGGGAAGCGGCGATTCGATTCAGGTACTCAAAGCCGGCATCATGGAAATCGCGGACATCTTCGTCGTCAACAAAGCCGATCACCCGATGGCCAATCAAATGCGCCGCGAGATTCGCAGCATGATGGAGATGTTGCAATTCACCGGTTGGGTTCCCGAACTCGTTATGACGCAAGCGCTCTCGGGCGATGGGATCGACGATTTGTGGAAAGCGATCGAAGCGCACGTCGTGTATTTGAACGAAACCGGCGAAATCGAAGAGAAGCGCCGCGAAGCGTTCACGCATCAGGTTCGTCAGCTCGCACTCGGCCGTTTGCAGAAGCGGCTTGCGCACGAGCTTCACGACGTACGCACCGACGTCGATCCCTACGCCGCAGCGGATGTCTTACTGGGGCACTTTAACGCAACCGGCGACTCCGCCGAAGAGGAAGAGCCGGCGGTTCGTCCGCGTGCGATCGTGAAGGGATTAACGTAAAGTCCTCCTCATGCGGTAAAAGCACGTTTTCCGCTTGGCGCGCATCGATCGGAGCGAGCCAGTTAAAAAGGACCGTTGCGCTGACTGCGCCCAGCAACTGCGCAGCTACAAACCCTGGAACGTCGATAGGCCGTATCCCAGCAAACGTGTCCGTAAGCGAGCGGGCTATGGTAACTGCGGGATTCGCAAATGACGTGGACGCTGTGAACCAGTAGGCGCCGACGATGTATGCCGCAACAGCGAAGGCGGTGAACGGCGATTTAAAGCGCACGCAGCCCCAGATCACCAGAAGAAGGCCGAACGTAGCAACGAATTCCGCAAACCATTGCGATGCACCGGTTCGCGCGTGATGAGCGAAAAACACCGGCGGAAGCCCGAACATCGCGTGTGCAGCGAGCACGCCAATCACCGCGCCGAGTATCTGTGCGGCAATGTAAAGCGCGCACTGCGTCGCTGAGAGTCCGCGACGAAGCGTATCAGCGATGGAAACGGCGGGGTTGAAGTGCGCGCCGGAAATCGGACCGAGCGCGATGATCAGACAAGCGAGAACGCCGCCGGTCGCGATCGCGTTTGCGAGAAGCGCGATCGCGACATTTCCGTCCGACAAGCGTTGGGCCATGATGCCCGAGCCAACTACGCCGGCAAGTAGAATCGCTGTGCCGACGAGTTCTGCAGCAAATTTTCTGCTTATGCTCGCGCTCATGCGTTGCAGCAGGCGCGCTGACCGTCATCGGAGCTGCAGCAAACGGTATCGTCGTTGTCGCGCTCTTCGGTGTCCTCGTGCACCGTATAGATTTCCCAGCGGCGCCCTTCCGGATCGGAAGCCCAGACCTTCGTCTGATTCGCGTAGCAGCACGTGTCTTCACGTTCGATCGAGTCCGCGAGCCCATGTGCTTCAAGGCGCGCGATCGCTCGTTCAACGTCGTCCGCAGATTCAACGTAGACGCCGAAATGCGTGTCTCTCGTCGGTACGACGGAGTCACGCAGATCGAGAGCGAGTTCTAACCCGGGTTCGTCCGTGATGAACAGCGCGTAGTCCTCGAGCACTTTCGCGGGCTTGGCGTCGAGGAGAACCGAATAAAACGACACGCTCTTCCGGATGTCGGTCGTTGCGAGATTCAAATGGGTTTTCATGATGCGACCTTCTGTCGAAAGACTGACGTCAATGCGTCGTCAATGCGGGATTGTGCGTTGGGTGCGAGCCGGTAATAGACCCACGTTCCGCGCCGCTCGCATGTTACGAGCCCCGCTTCGCGCAGGATCCGGAGATGGTGCGAGACCGTCGGTTGGTTTAACGGCAGCGCGTCGGTGAAGTCGCAGACGCAGACTTCATCCGGCGCTGCGGACAGCGTAGCAAGCATTGTCAGGCGATGTGGGTCCGCGATCGCCTTTAAAAGAGCCGCGGCCGGCTCAAAATTTTCGCGCGTCACCGAGACGGGTGGACAACATCGCTGTATTGACATACTTCGATATTATGTGGCATATTGATAGTTGTCAATATAGCTGGCAGTTGGGCCGCGTCTGAAACGAGGAACCCGTGAAGTCAAACGTGCTCTTTGTATGCATTCATAACAGCGCGCGCAGTCAAATGGCGGAAGCGTTTTTGAAGAGATTGGCCGCCGATCGTTTTGACGTATACAGCGCCGGCATGACCGCCGGCACGCTCAATCCGTACGTGGTTCATGCGATGAAAGAGATTGGCTATGACATCGCGGCAAACGTGACAAAAACGGTCTTCGATCCCGCAATCAAGGACCACGACTACGAGTATGTCTTCACGGTCTGTCAAGAATCCGACGCACAGCCGTGCCCGATTTTTCCAACCAAGGGCAAACGAATCAATTGGCAGTTTGACGATCCTTCGAACTTCGCGGGCGGCCGCGAAGAAATCATGAACAACGTGCGGCGAGTTCGGGACGAGATTCGTACGAAGGTCGAGCAGTGGTATGCGTCGCTGACCACAACCGTCGCGCGCTGACGCTTTATTGCGGTAGTCGACCTCCGGCGTCACTCTTTGGCGCCATCGCGCGTGTCCGTTGCATGCTTCTAACGCTCGCGTTCGCTGTCGCACTCTTGGCGCAAGCACCGGCTGCCGAGCCGGCGCCGCCGAACGACGTCCTATTTCGTGCACTCGCCCGCTTGCGGTCGTACGGTACGCCGCCGTACGTCGTGTACGTCATCGTCGAAAACGGCGAGTATCGCCGCGTTGCGTTCCGCGGCGCCGACGAGATGATGAACGACGTCGCGCTTCCCACCGGCGCAAATCTTCCCGATGCGAAGATCTATCGCGCGTTTGTCGGTCCGCTTTCGCGCTCGGTGCACGAAGCCGTTGCGACACCGTCTCCGCAGGCAAGCGCAACCAGAGCTCCGTCCGCCGGCGATCTAGAGACGACGCTTAAAACCATTGCCGTCGTTTCATCACGCGGCCATCTCTACGACGTGAAAACGACGGGAATAGAAACAATCGAGGGACACACGGTCTATCACATCGCGTTGCATCCGCGCCGCGACCCCGAAGAAAATGCCATACGCGATCTCTGGATCGATACGCAAACGTATGACGTGTGGCGGGCAGCGTACGTTGAGCCGCCCGACGTGCAGATTGTCGGCGGCGAAGCCGACCTTACGGTCGACTTCGTCACGGTCGGTAATTACCGCATCGCCTCGAGTTGGATCGCAATCTACCACGCACCGGGGCTGCGAACGCCGGTCTACCGGCAGCTCCAGGTCGTAAAGATGGCGTTCCCACAAATGCTGCCGGACTGGCTCTTCGATGAGCCGCAGTACGCCAAGCGGGTGCGGGAGCACGCCCCCGACTATCTCGGCGAGATCTTCAACCGGCCGCCTCCTTGAGCGCCGGCATCGCCGACCTCTTCACTTGCGGGTCGGTCCCAGGTTTGGGAGAATAGCACTTCCGACACCCTATAAAGAGGAAGTTCCAGCTTGGCTAAGATGATCGACCGCCCCAACGGATCCGGGGCGAAGACGGCGCCGGGGTATTTGCGGACGGGACCGGGTTCCGGGGCGATCGACCGCACCATTTCGGACGTGCCGCTCAAGACGGTCTACACGCCGCAAGACGTCTCCCACGAAAACGCGCCGCCGGGCGAGTATCCGTACACGCGCGGCATCCACAAGAACGGCTATCGCGACCGGCTCTGGACGATGCGCCAGTTCGCGGGCTTCGGCAACGCCAAGCAGACCAACGAGCGGTATCACTTTCTGCTCTCGCAAGGCCAGCACGGGCTCTCCGTTGCGTTCGATATGCCGACGCTGATGGGCTACGATTCGGATTCGCCGCAAGCGCGCGGCGAAGTCGGCAAGTGCGGCGTGGCGATCGACTCGCTGCGCGACATGGAGCAGCTCTTCGACGGCATCGACATGGGCGACATCACGACGTCGATGACGATCAACGGACCTGCCGCAATCGCGGTCGCGCAATACATTGCCGCGGCCGAGAAGAAGGGCATTTCCCGCACGCAGCTCGGCGGCACGATCCAAGCGGATATCCTCAAAGAATACATCGCGCAGAAAGAGTGGATCTTTCCGCCGCGTCCGCACATGCGCGTGATCGTCGACATGATCGAGTTCTGCACGGCCGAGATGCCGAAGTGGAACACGATCTCGATCTCCGGTTATCACATCCGCGAAGCGGGATCGACGGCAGCGCAGGAACTGGCGTTCACGCTCGCCGACGGATTCGCATACGTCGAAGCAGCCATGGCGCGCGGCCTCGACATCGATTCGTTTGCGCCGCGACTGTCGTTCTTCTTCAATTCGCACATCGACTTCTTCGAAGAGATCGCGAAGTTCCGCGCGGCGCGCCGCATCTATGCCAAGCGCATGCGCGAACGCTATGGCGCGAAGAATCCGAAGTCATGGCAGCTGCGCTTCCACACCCAGACGGCAGGCTGCAGCGCGACGGCGCAACAACCCGAGAACAATATCGTCCGCGTCGCGTATGAAGCGATGGCTGCCGTGCTCGGCGGCACGCAATCGCTGCACACGAACTCGATGGACGAAGTTCTTGCCCTGCCGACGGAAAAGTCCGTCGAAATCGCACTGCGCACGCAACAGGTGCTCGCGTACGAAACGAACGTCACGAACGTCGTCGATCCGCTCGGCGGTTCGTACTTCGTCGAGGCGCTCACCGATGAGATGGAGCGTCAGGCCGAGGCGTACTTCGATCAGATCGAAGAGTACGGCGGCGTGATCGAAGCGATCGAAGCGGGTTTCTTCCAGAAAGAGATCGCAGAGGCGAGTTATCGCTATCAGCGCTCGATCGAAACGAAAGATCGCGTCATCGTTGGTGTTAATTACTTCCAACGCGAGGAAGACGAGCTCGATCTCGACTTGCTTCGAATCACCGAAGAGGTCGCGCAAGGGCAAGCGCGTTCGCTGCAAGAGCTGCGTGCGAGCCGCGACAACGGCAAAGTGCAACAGACGCTCGACCGCTTGCAGAAAGCCTGCCGCGACGAGCACGACAACCTCATGCCGCACCTGATCGACTGCGTGAACGCGTACTGTACCGAGGGCGAAATTGTCGAAGCGATGGTTGCGGTCTACGGCCGCTATACCGAGCGTTCGGTATTTTAATGAGGATCAAAAGCGAATTCGAACGGCATCGCGTGCGACGCACGCTGGCTGAAGTCAAGCGCAAGCTGGAAGAAGCGCTGCGCCTGAGCGAGGAACACCAACGTAAAGGAATCTATGGCCAACCGACCACTACGCATCGTCATCGCTAAGGCGGGGCTCGACGGCCACGACCGCGGCGCAAAAGTGATTGCTCGCGCGCTACGCGATGCGGGCATGGAAGTTATCTATACGGGACTCTTTCAAACGCCCGAACAAATCGTGCAAACGGCGATCCAAGAGGATGCCGATGGAATCGGACTGTCGATTCTTTCCGGCGCTCACATGACGCTTTTCCCGCTCGTCCTCGAGCAACTGAAGGCACAAGGCGCCGAAGACGTCGTGTTTTTCGGCGGCGGAACGATTCCGCCGGAGGATGCGGACGAATTGCGCAAGCTCGGCGTCAAGGCGGTGTTCACGCCGGGCGCACCGCTCCAAGACATTATCGATTTCGTCCAGGCGGAGTGTGGCAAGCGTCGCGAGCTCGTCGGGTAATCCAATGAAAATACGGACCCGGGTCGCTCCGTCTCCGACGGGCGACCCTCATGTTGGCACGGCGTATGTCGCGCTGGTCAATTACTGTTTCGCAAAGCACAACGGCGGCGATTTCATTCTCCGCATCGAGGACACCGATCAGGCGCGCAGTACACGCGAGAGCGAGCGCGCGATTCTCGATTCGCTGCATTGGCTCGGCCTTTCGTGGGACGAGGGTCCCGACGTCGGCGGCCCGCACGGACCGTATCGTCAGAGCGAACGTTCGGCAATCTACAAAAAATACGTCGAGCAGTTGCTGGCACAAGGCGATGCGTTCAAGTGTTTCTGCACGCCGGCGCGGCTGGAAGACATGCGCGTTGCGCAGCGCGCGGCCGGTTTACCGTCGCGCTACGACGGCTTGTGTCTGACGTATTCCTCGGAAGAAGTGGCGCGGCGTGAAGCGGCGGGCGAACCGTACGTTGTGCGCATGAAGGTTCCCGATCATGGCGTCTGCGTCGTCGAGGATCTGCGCCGCGGCAAGATCGAGTTCGATTGGAAGAGCGTCGACATGCAAGTGCTGATGAAGTCGGACGGACTTCCGACGTATCACCTAGCGAACGTCGTAGACGATCATCTGATGGAAATTACCCACGTGATGCGCGGTGAAGAGTGGGTTTCGAGCGCACCCAAGCACGTGCTGCTGTATCAGTACTTCGGTTGGGAGATGCCCAAGCTCATCCACTTGCCGTTGCTGCGCAATCCCGATAAATCGAAGCTCTCGAAGCGCAAGAATCCTACGGGCATTCTCTTCTATCAGGCAATGGGATATCTCGCCGAAGCGCTGCTGAACTTTTTGGGCTTGCTCTCGAATTCGGTTCCCGAAGGGCAAGACGAGATGATGCTGCTGCCGGATATGGTGCAGCGGTTTTCCATCGAGCACATTCCGCTCGGCGGCCCCGTCTTCGACGTTGCGAAACTCGATTGGCTCAACGGCCGCTACATTCGAGAGAAGATCGACGTCGATCAATTCATGCAGCGTGTTGCGGCGTGGGGATTCGCGCCGGAACGCTTGAAGCGGATCGCCTCGCTTGCACACAGTCGCATCGAACGCTTGAGCGACCTCGGTTTGCTCGTGAGTTTTTTCTTCGCGGGCCGGCTGCCGGTTACGGCCGATCAACTCCGCGGCGGCAAGATGAGCGACCTCGAAATTCGACAGGCGCTCGCACTTGCGCAGTGGGAACTGGACGCGCTGCGCGAGTGGAACGTGCAAGGGATCGAGGCGACGCTCAAGCGCGTGAGCGAGGTGCTCGGCAAGAAGTTCCGCGACGTGGCCCGGCCGTTCTATGTGGCGATCACCGGAAGTCCTACGTCGGTGCCGCTTTTTGATGCAATGGACCTGCTTGGGCGCGACATGGTGCGGGAACGTCTACGCGTGGCGCTCGACGCGCTCGGTGCGCCGAGTAAAAGGGAACAGGACGAGTGGAAAAAGCTGCTTACCGTAACGGAGACGGAGGAAGTCGCTCCATGACGCTGCGCGCGATCGTTCTCGCGGCGGGCAAAGGCACGCGCATGAAGAGCGCGACGCCGAAGGTCTTACACCAACTCTGCGGCCGGCCGATGTTGTGGTATACGATCGCCGCACTTCGCCGTGCGGGCATTTCCGATATCCTCGTCGTTACGAACGACGAGCTGGAACCGCGTATCGCGGAGTTCGGCGTGCGCAGCGTCGTGCAGAAAGAGCAGCTCGGCACGGGACACGCCGTGAAAGTGGCGCTCGAGGCGATGGACGTGCAGCACGGCGGCCGCGTCATCGTCGCATACGGCGACATGCCGCTCGTAACCGACGAGATCTTTCGCGGCATGATGGGCTCGCTCGAATCCGACGGTACGTCGGGTGCCGCGATGGCGCTCGTCACGGTGAAGATGCCGCTCCCTTCGAATTTTGGACGCATCGTTCGCAAAGGCCACGATGTCGAGCGAATCGTCGAAGTGCGCGACGCATCGCCGCAAGAGCTTGAAATCGGCGAGATGAATGCCGGAATCTACGCGTTCGTGGAAGACGAACTGCGCGATGCCGTCGCGCATCTCAAGAACGACAACGCCCAGAACGAGTACTATCTCACGGATACCGTCGAACACTTCGTACAGCGCGGCAAGCGCGTTCGTCCGGTACTCTGCGGCGACCACTTGCACGTCCTCGGTATCAACGACCGTGTGGAGCTGGCACTGGCGCGCAAAGAAATGAATGCGCGAATCTGCGCCCAGCACATGCGTGACGGCGTCACGATCATCGATCCCGACACCACGTATCTCGAGCCGGAGCTGAAGATCGGCCGCGATACCGTTATCTATCCGGGCACGAGCATCTCGTTGCTCACGGAAATCGGCGAACGCTGCGTGATCGGACCGCACACGCGCATCTCTGATGCGAAAATCGGCGACGACGTGACGATCCGCGAGAGCGTGATCAGCGAGAGTGAAATCGGCGACGATACGTCCGTCGGTCCGTTCGCTCACATTCGCAGCCATGCCAAGCTCGCGGGCGACAATCGCGTGGGCAACTTCGTGGAAGTGAAGAACTCGCAGTATGCCAAGGGCGCGAAATCCGCCCACCTCTCGTACCTTGGCGACGCATCGATCGGTGAAGACAGCAACATCGGCGCCGGCACGATTACATGCAACTACGACGGCAAGAACAAAAACCGCACGACGATCGGTAAAAACGTCTCCATCGGTTCCAACACGTCCATCGTCGCCCCACGCACCATCGGCGACGGCGCCCTCACCGGCGCAGGATCCGTCGTTACGAAGGACGTCGAACCCGGCGAACGCGTCGCGGGAAACCCCGCAAAACCCCTAGTGAAAAAAGCCCCCGTGTCCTGAAGGTGTCATCCTGAGCGAAGCGCAGCGCAGTCGAAGGATCGCAACGCGCGATTGATTCGAGGCGATCCTTCGACTCCGGTGCTGCGCACCTGCGCTCAGGATGACAAGTTACAGGGAGAACTTTAGCGCGACGATGCCGGCGGTGCCGCCGCCGGCGCTTGTTGTGTGGTAGCCGCGCAGTTCGATTGAGGTGAGTGGTGCGATGCGGTGATCGACGAATGCGGTGAGCGTTCCACCCGAGTGCGCGCCGCCGAATTGACCGACGCCGTATCCGACACCGAGCGCATTGCCTGCGCCGGCCGCAAACGCGCCGTCAACCGTCACGGCATAGCCGCCCCCGCGCGCAATCGGCGCAAATCCCGTGATGCCGACGCTCGCGGGCAGGACGGGAATGCTTGCGTTCGTGCCGAGCAGCACGCCGCCGCCAGTTGCGCTCACGCCGCTTCCGCCGCTCGTGTAGAAACCACCGCCGATCGAGCCGCCGGCGAACGCCGGAAGGGCCGGTAACGCGAGTACTGCTGCAGCAGCCGTAATGGAAATAAAGCGTTGTATAGACATAACGTCTCGATGCTACCCAGGATTTCTGAGATTACGCTAGGGCAGCACCACACATCCTATCAGCGCTGCATTGCATCGGCGATATGACGTAGCGCGTCAAGCGTTTGAACGACGTCTTCGTCTGTGGTGCGTTGGTTCACGATGCACACGCGGATCGCGCGCCGGCCGCCGATCGTTGTTGACGACGTGACGGCTTCGCCGCTTTCTTGCAAGCGAATCACGAGCTCGTCGTTGAACGCATCGAGTTCTGGTTCGGACATCCCGCGCCTGCGATAACGGAAACAGACGATATTCAGCTGTACCGGAGCAAGGAGTTCGAAGTTGTGATCGCCGTCGACGAGATCGGCGAGCAGTCGCGCTTGACGGCAGTTCTCCTCCATTGCGCGCCCGATCGCAAGCGAGCCCTGCTCCTTCAACGTAAACCAAACTTTTAACGCGCGAAATCCACGTGAAAGATCGAGCGTGAAGTCGGTGAACCACGGCTGCGCGCTCGCAAGACCGCGCGGCATGCGGGTCAGGTAATTGGGCGTGGAAGCGAACGTTGCGCGGTGGAGCGCCGCGTCGCGCACGATGAGGCAGCCGGCGTCGTACGGGACTTGAATCCACTTGTGAAAATCGAACGCAATCGAATCGGCGCGTTCGATGCCGGCGAACTTGGGTGCGAGCGCCGGCGACATAACAGCCGTCGCACCGAATGCGCCGTCGACGTGATACCAAAGATTCTCGCGCTGCGCAAGATCGGCAAGTTCGTTCAGCGGATCGATCGCGCCCACGTCAACGGTTCCAGCGTTCCCGATCATCATGAACGGACGGTATCCGAGCTGTCGATCTTCTTCGATCGCACGCGCAACGATAAACGGATCGACCCGATGCAGTGAATCGGTCGGCAGAACGCGCAGCGAATCGCTGCCCAATCCCGCAACTTCAAACGCACGGCGCACGCATCCGTGCGTTGCCGAAGACGCGTATCCGACCAGTCGCGCATCGCTCGTGACACCCGTCGCACGCACTGACGGCATCGCCTTCATTCGCGCGACGAGGACGGCGATCAGATTCGCTGCCGATGTTCCTACCGTGAGCACGCCGCTGGCTTCCCGCGGAAAGCCGAATAGCTCGGAAAACCATTTGATGACGGCACGCTCGACGAACACTGCCCCGTGGTTGCGGCCGCCGACGTTCGGATTCATCGCCGCCGCGAGCATATCGGCCAGCATGCCAGTCGGCGTCCCCGTACCTTGGACCCAACCGAAGAATCGTGGATGGATGTTGCCGCTGTTGTACGGGAAAATCGATGTAAAAAATTCGCGATAGACTTCGCCGAGCGGCGTCGCCTCTCGCGGCAGCGGCTCTTGGAGCGATGCCGCGACGTCATCGGGCATCGGCCGCCACGCATCGCGCTCGCGGACGTGCTCCAGATAATCGATCGCATCGTCGAGCGCCGCGTGACTCAACGCGCGAAACGCCGCCCAATCCTTCGGATCCAGCACGAGTGCATCTCTTCGCCTTACTGTCCCCTCGCCCCGCGTCGGGGGTACTCTCGCCAATACCGAGATGCCCATCCTGCTCATCGTTTCCGCGTTAGCGATCGTTGCCTCGTTGTGCGCGATGTCGGCGTGGCGCGCGCACGCGAACCTGCGCGACCGGCATGACTACATCGACGCGCTGCACTCGCGCGAAGAGTTCGTGCTCGAGGCAATGCGCGAATGTATGGAGGCATCACGTGTTTCAAGTGAGGCCGTCATCGAACGTCTTTCGCAAGCGATCCGTCGTCTCGAGCCGGAGATCGATGCCGTACTCGCGTTCGCGCCGCGGGGCGAAGACCTGTCCGCGTTCTACGCGCAGGGCGCGCGCGTGGAGCACTTCGATAACATGCGTCTTCGCAGAGATACCGAAACCTTCTTACCGTCGAGAGCGGCAATTGCCGGACATCGCGCGGCGGGACGCAGCGGCGTCATCATTCCAACGGACCGCTATGCGGTCGCCGTGCCGATGCAAGATCGCGACGGACTTCATGCTGTGATCTATTGCTCATCCACAAATGCGTTCGGCATCGCGCAAGAGGATACGATCGTGCGCGCCATCGAGCACGCCGCATCGCCGTATGCGCTCGCCGTGGAGCGCGAGAGCGATCGCGCGGATGCAACATATGACGGGCTCACCGGGCTGCTGACGCCGCGCGCGTTCCGGGACCGGCTGCGCGGCGACGCGGCCCGTATGCATCTGCGCGCGGCATCGATACTGTCGCTTTGGTTTATCGACACGGATCATTTCAAGGACGTGAATGACTCGTACGGCCATGCCGCGGGCGATGGGGTGCTCCAGCGGATGGCGTCACTGCTTCGCGCGCATGCGGTTGCCGATCTTGACGTCGTGGCGCGCAACGGAGGCGATGAATTCTGCGCGATCGTCTACGACGTGCAAAAGACGGTTGCTATCGAACGAGCGCAAGCGCTTTGCGATGCGGTGAGAAAGACCGATTTCGGCGTGCCGATTCGCGTGACGGCCAGCATCGGCGTCGCGGCACTGCCGTTTGACGCGCATGATGCAAACGAGCTGCTCGAAGTTGCCGATGCGGCGATGTATCATAGCAAGCGCTCGGGACGCGACCGCGTCTCTTTTGCAGTGAATGGAACGAGTTTTTCCGTGTATCGGTGACTTAGCGCTCGCATGCACTCTTGATTACCAGCGCGAGGTTTTGGAACACCGCGCAAAGGTGCTTATGCTATGATCGAACCAACGCGGCGATCACTCCGAGCATCCGGAATATGGCGACTCGACTACAGGATAGAACGGTACAAGGTGGTCCCAATCGTGCTTGGTTGGAAACCATCGCCAGAGTTCGTGCGCGATGGTTCTTGTCGCCCCTCGTGCAAGGTGTTGTTGCCGCACTCGCCGTCGCGGCTCTGACCGTCGCCAGTCTCTCGTTTGGTTGGAACCTTTCTGTCGCGCTCTGCCTGTACATCGCGCTCGTCGTGGCATTGTCGTTCTTCGCGAACATCTTCATCGCCGTAGGCGCCGCCATAGTCGCCGGGTTGTCGATGGATTACTTTCTTACGGAGCCTCGCTTCTCGTTCGCTATGGCGGATCCGGTCGAGACGCTCGCCCTTGTGCTCTTCGTCGGCATTGCATACTCAACGGCGACACTTGTTTCACGTCTCAACGCTCGCACACGCGACCTCGAGCTCGCCAATTTGAAGCTCGCCAAACACAGCGAAATGATGTTGGAGCAGGCGCAAGAGTTTGCTCGTGTCAATCGCGTGACCTTGATGGGCGAGATGACGGCGTCTATCGCGCACGAAATAAACCAGCCGCTCACCGGGATCATCTCGAATGCCGGAACGTCGATTCGTTATCTCGACGCGAACCAGCCCGACGTAGTCGCGGCTCGAAAATATTTGGCATACATTCTGCGCGATGGCACGCGCGCGGCAGAAGTGATTAAACGCCTGCGTGCGACGGTTCGCCGGACGCCGTCCGCCAAGGAAGTCGTGTACGTCAATGAGCTTATCGAGGCGGCGCCTTCGTTTGTCGTGCGGGAGCTAGAGACGAGCGGCACGGAGTTGCGGTATGAGCTTCAACGCGACCTTCCCGCCGTCTGCGCGGACCCCGTTCAGGTCGGGCAAGTTCTGGTGAACTTGCTTCTCAACGCCAACGAGGCGATGGATGAATTCAACGATCGCGAACGAAGCGTCGTTGTTGCCACAGGCCTCGCCGATGCCGAACACGTTTTCGTCGAAGTGCGCGACAGCGGGCCGGGATTGAGACCGGACGACGCAGAGCGTCTCTTCGATCCATTCTATACGACAAAGGCGGATGGAATGGGCATGGGCCTTGCGATTTGCCGTGTGATCGTCGAAGGGCACGGCGGCAAATTGCAAGCGTTGCCCAATCATCCCGCCGGTGCCGTCTTTAGATTCACGTTGCCTGTGAAGGATTCCGACGCGTAGTGACTCAGGACGTTGCTACCGTGTACGTTGTGGACGATGACGTGTCGGTGCGCGACGCAATTTCCGGTATTTTGCAATCCGTTGGTTTGAAGACAAAGAGCTTCACATCGGCAAGCGAGTTTTGGGAACATCGAAGTTTCGAAGGGCCAAGTTGTCTGGTCTTAGACGTTCGCCTTCCCGGTGTGAGCGGTCTCGACTTTCAAACTCAGCTCGCCAAGGCGAATATTTCGATGCCGATCGTGTTTATTACCGGCCACGGTGATATTCCCATGTCGGTTCGCGCAATGAAAGCGGGCGCGGTGGAGTTTTTGACCAAGCCGTTTCGCGACCAAGATTTACTGGATGCGATCCGCGAAGCGTTGGACCGAGATCGAACGATGCGTGCGGAAGCTACGGCCCTATCCTCGTTGCGCGAACGATTCAATACTTTAACGACGAGGGAAGTGCAGGTAATGGCGCTAGTCGTCGCCGGAAAAGCTAACAAAGAGATTGCCGCTGAATTCGGCACGAGCGAGATCACGGTCAAAGTCCAACGAGGCCGAGTAATGCAAAAAATGGGCGCTGAATCAGTGGTCGAGCTCGTGAAAATGGCCGAAAAACTTCGTCTCAGAACATATACTTGAGTATAATTGCCGCCCGGTACGCTGCTTGCTAACATTTAAGTACCGTGGGCAGCTCATGCACAACCGGCCTAGTCGCGATCATCGATGACGACGAGTCCGTACGCACCGCGATTCACGGCGTCTTGGAGTCCGTCGGCTTCAGCGCCGTCTGCTTTTCGCGTGCTCAAGAGTTCCTGGCGTCTAACAAGATCGATGATTCTGCCTGCGTTATTACCGACCTCAAGATGCCGGGGATGACCGGTCTGGAGCTGCAAGAGCGGTTGGCAAGGGACGGCCGGCGCATCCCCGTCATTTTCGTCACGGCGTACGGAGAAGAAAGAGCACGTGCCTCTGCGTTAAAGGCCGGAGCCGCCGCTTTTTTGGATAAGCCGTTCAACGACGACGCACTAATTGAAATCGTTCGAACTGCCGTTAATCCCTCGGTATAATTCTCTGCATCGCTTCGTATAATTGTGGGCACTTTTACCGGATGCTACCTTCATCTTGTAAGAGATGAGGTAACGATCGATGAGCGGCATTCGCATATTCGAATCGGCTGCGGAGGCCATCCGCGCGGGTTTTGAGATCCTTTCTGTCTATCCGGATGGTGAAGGGTTTGTCCATGCGCGTACTCGTACGCCGGCAGGTTGGGCGTTGGCATTGATCGCCGTGCGGCAAGTGAAGTAACGATGATGGCGATGACGGCGCCTTCTGTCAATGTCTTCGCGACGTCGGCCTTTCCGCGCATTCTCGCGATAGAGCGCGATCCGGAAATGCGCCGGATTCTGGAGCAGGGGCTCGCGTATCTTGGCTTTGACGTAAAAGTCGTGTCCGACGCGCGCGTTGCTGCCGATAGCATCAGAGACTGGATGCCCGAGGCGATTCTGCTGGACGCCCGGATTACCGACATCGACGCGTTCTCCGCGATTGCAAACCTCCGGCGAATCACCGAGGCGCCGATTCTCATGCTTAGCAGCCACTGCGTCGTCGGCGAAAAAGTTCTTGCGCTCACGTGTGGCGCTGACGACTACATCGCGGAGCCGTTCGATTGGCAGGAGGTAGCGGCATGCATCCACGCGCGCTTGCGCCGTCCGCGGATCGAAAAGCGGGAAGTGGTAACGTATGCCGACGTGACCATTGATGTCACTTCTCGAAAAGCCGCGAGAGCCGGGTTGCCGATCGAGCTCTCCGCGCGCGAATTCGACCTGCTTCTAACGCTGGCGCGTCATCCGGAGCAGGTGTTCACGCGAACACAATTGCTGGATCTGGTGTGGGGCGTAGATCGTGATGTAACGCCCGCGACAGTTGAAACGTACATATCGTATCTACGCTCAAAGATGGACGACGGCGAAAGGCCGTTGATTCAGACGCTGCGCGGCGTGGGATACACGATGAGTTTGACGCGTTAACGATGACGGCGATACGTGTGCCTTCCGAGAATTTCTTTGAGGTGTCGGCCTTTCCGCGCATCCTAGTAGTCGACCGCGTTCCGGAAATGAATCCGATTCTGGAACGGGTTCTCGGCCATCTGGGTTTTCAGATAAAGGTCGTAGGGGACGGCGACGTCGTCGCCGCCGCCGTCCGAGACTGGATGCCCGAAGCGATTCTGTTCAATGCATGTATAAACGATGTCGCTACGTTCGGTGCGATTGCAAGTCTTCGCCGAATTACTGATGTTCCGATCCTGATTATCAGCGGGTGCAGCACTACGCACGACAGCGTTCTCGTTCGTACGCGGGATGCTCAGGGCTACATGGCCGAGCGGTTCGATTGGCAGGAAGTCGCAGCGTACATTCATGCGCGTTTGCGCCGTCCGCTCATCGTCACGTACGCTGACCTCGCGATCGATGTGACGCATAGAAAAGCCGCGAGGGCGGGGCGAGCGATCGAACTCTCCGCGCGTGAATTCGACCTCTTGCTGACGCTCGCGATTCATCCGGACCAGCTGTTCACGGCCTCACAATTACTGGATCTTGTCTGGGGACTGGATGGTAACGCTACGGCGGCGTGCGTCGAAACCTATATTTGCTATCTTCGCTCGAAGATCGACGACGGCGGAAAGCCCTTGATTCAAACGCGCTGCGGCGTGGGGTATACGATGAGTTTGGCGCGTTAGAGGCGACAAAAGCGTCGCGTGCAATCATGGGAACCATGAACGCACGCGGAGCACTCGCAGCGCTCTCAGTCTTTCTCTTGGCCGCTTCGCCGCGGCCCAACGCGTTGGATCAAGCGGTCGATGCACTGAGCGATGCGACGCTGCTTTCGCATCCCGCGATCGCCCTTGTCGATAGCGCGCGCGCCGCAGCCGCCGACCGCCTCGTACATTTGATGCTCCCGGGCTGGTTCGTGACCTTCGCGCTTCAGATCATCGTGCTCGCGTACTTCTGGCAATCGGGTTTTGCTGCACGTCTGCGCGACCGGTTGCGATGGCGTTTTACGAATGAATTCCCGGTCCGGTTCTTTTTCGGCGCAGCGCTCGGGCTCGTTGGGCGGCTCGCGGGGCTGCTTCCTGACCTCTATATTTATCGCGTGCAGCGCTCGATGTCGCTTAGCGACCAGCTCTTACGAGCGTGGGGTATCGATTGGATCGTCAACACGATCGTGACGATGATCGTGGTCGGCATCGTCGTTGCGGTTGTGCTTTGGCTCGTGGACCGGACGCACCAGTGGTATATTTACACGCTTCTCGCGATCGTCGCGGGGAGCGTGGGGCTCGCGTTCGCTGGACCCTACGTTGTGCTTCCACGCTTTGGATACTATGCCGAAATCCCGGTGCAGTATCGGAGCGACGCCGCTCAATTAGAGGCGCGCGCGCATGTCAAAGTGCCGATCATCGAACACGTTGACGACAAAACCCATCTGGGTGATGCCTATGTCTACGGACTCGGGCCTTCGAAGCGGATTATTATCAGCGATTCGGTCTTCCAAGCTTCGTCGCGGCGCGAGATCCGCTATGCGATCGCGCGCGAGCTTGGATTCATCGCCGTTGGCGGACCAATGCGCGTTGCATTCTTTGACGCGGTGTTCGTCATTGTCGGCATCGCGCTGGCGGTTGCGGTCGCGGATCGTATCCCTTTCCGTCGCGACGACGATCCGGTCGCGCGTCTCGCGCTCGTCGGCGCATTGCTCGGTGTCATGTACCTCGCGATCGCCCCGCTAAACAACAGTATGCTGCGTTCGTTGTCACACGCGAGCGAAGCGTACGCGCTTGCGCTCACAAACGATCCTGCAGCTGCTGTACGAAGCATCGTCCGCAATGCCGATCAGCGGCTCGACGGCGTGTGTGTCACCGGAGCGGCGAGAACGTTTCGCCAGGAGATCTTGGATCCGGCACACGCAGTGGAGCTGGCCAACCACGTGCCGTCGCGCTGCCGTTAGCTTGCGAGTAAGAGTCCTCCGATGACGCGCGTGCCGACGCACTGCGCGGTCAGCATCTCGATGACGACAGCATGTGCGACGCGGCCGTCGACGATCTGTGCCGCCGGGATGCCGCCGCGTACGCCGAGCGCGGCTGCGCGAACCGCGGCGCGAAGATCGGCGGGCACCCGTTCGTCATCGGCGAGCGTGAGTGCTTCGGCCGGCGTCAATTCGGCAATCAGCGACTGTGTTTCGGGATCGGTCACGCCGCCGGCACTATGGAAGAAAACAACGCGCGAGGCGTGACAGGCCGTGGCGATCGCGGCAGCGACATCGTCGGCAATGACAGCGGTGTCATCCGAATCGAAAACCGTGAATGCAGTGGGTTCGACGACGGGGATAAACCCGGCGGTTGTCAGCGTATCGAGAATACGGGTTTGTACCGCGCCGATTCCACCGGGACCGTGCGGCAGCAGCGCTGCGTCCGATCCGCTCAGGGCAATGGCGGTGTTCGTGCTGCGATTCATCGCACGAACGATTGCACGGGCGGCAGCGGGATCGGGAGCGACGACGATCGGACGGACCGAGCGCTCGGTGAGCACATGAAGATCGTCGAGGAGCGTAGCGTGTTCGTCGTTGGCCGTTGCTTGGTCGACTCGGACGACAAACGCTCGCCCGGCAAAGTTGCTCGCTTGGACCACCTCCGATCGAGGGCCTTTCCCTAGTATTCGGTTCTACCCGGAATCCGCCGTAGCTAGCTTCCAGTTGTTAACGAACTGCATCGCGCGTTCGATTCCCGAATTGAGCCAAAGCTCGGCGCCTTCCGCGGCTGCGTCGATAACTGCCGGCAGCTCGCCATTCTCTTGCGCGCTGAACGGGCTCAATACGTGATCGATCGTATCAAACTTCGGGCGTCCCACGCCGACGCGAATGCGCGGAAACTTTTCGCCGATCGTCGCGATGACCGAACGCAACCCGTTGTGCCCGCCATGTCCCCCAAACGGACGCATGCGAAGCGCACCGAACGGCAGATCCATTTCGTCTACGATCACGAGCACGCTCTCGGGCGGCGTGCGATACCACGACGAAATGAGCCGAACCGGCGTTCCGCTCAAGTTCATGAATGACGCCGGCTTCACCAGTACGACCCGTCGCTGCGAATCGTACGCTTGATCGGCGCTGTCTTTGTGCTTCCACGACGACATCCCGAAGCGGCGCGCAAGCTCGTCAACAACCATGAACCCGGCGTTGTGCCGGGTTCGTTCGTATTCTTTTCCTGGATTCCCGAGCCCGACGATGAGCTTCGGAGGGTCTTGCTGGGCTATCGTTAGGCCTCCGGCGTCGCGCCGATGACCTCCGGCGTCGCCTGTTCCGCTCCAGTGCCCGCCGCCGCTTCTTCGAGATGCTGCGCGGTCTTCGACGCTTCAACCGAGACCACAATCGTATCGGCGGGCGTCAACAGTTTGAAATTCTTCGGCAACTTCACGTCGGCGGCGGTGGCATGTTGATGAATGCCGAGCTCCGTCACGTCGACTTCAAGATGATCGGGCAGCGCGTTTGCCGGGCCCTCGATTTCAAGTTCGTGCACGAGCACGTCCATAACGCCGCCGAAATCTTTTACTCCGCGCGCGACACCGGTCGTCGTTAACGGAATCGACGCATGCACCGCTTCATTGGCGGAAACGCGCTGCAAATCGACGTGTTCGATACCGCGTGTGACGGGATTGCGCGAGACCTGACGGACGAGTGCGGTTTCGGATTTCTGGCCGTTCATCGCCAGGGTGATGATGCCGTTACGGCCGCCGTGATGCAGCAGATCGTCGAAGGCGCGCAGATCGAGCGCTAAGTGCTGCGGAGTCGTTCCGTGTCCGTAGAGGACGGCCGGAATCTTTCCCGCGCGACGCAGCGCATTCGCGCCGGTCGTTCCGAGCTTTTCGCGCCGTTCGACGGTGAGGGTCATCTCTTTACTAGCCACGTTGCCGTTGTACTCCTTGACGTTGTCTTTAGGCCGTCGCCGTTTCGAGAACCGGCGCATCGCTCGCGCCGGGCTCGGACGCCGTGCCCTCTTCGCCATCGAAGAGCGCCGAGACCGAGCGGTTCGTCGTGATGCGGCTGATCGTATCGGCGAAGGTTTGTGCGATCGAGAGTTGCACGAATTTCGGATGCGCTTCGGCGTCCACGAGGGGAATCGTGTTCGTCACGATCACGCGCTCTATATCGGAGTCTTCGAGAACGCGAACGGCATCGCCCGCAAAGATACCGTGCGTCGCGACCGTGTACACCTTCGTCGCACCGCGTGCCTTGATCGCTTCGGCTGCTTTGGCAAGCGTACCGCCCGTTGAGATCATGTCGTCGACGATGACGGCGATTCTTCCGTTGACGTCACCGACGATATCGGTCACTTCGGAAACATCCGGTTCAGGACGCCGTTTGAAGACGATCGCAAGCGAACTTTCGAGTCGCTTCGCGAAGAGCTCCGCGCGATGCACGCCGCCCGCATCGGGTGAGACGACGACGACGCGATCCTTGGAGAGGCCCTCTTTCTTCAAGTAATTGCAGAGCACGGGCATCGCCATCAGATTGTCGACCGGAATATCGAAGAAGCCCTGAATCTGCGCAGCGTGAAGGTCCATCGTCACCAAGCGCTTCGCGCCTGTAACTTTGAGCAGATTCGCGACGACCTTGGCGGAGATCGGTTCGCGGCCTTTCGTCTTCTTATCTTGCTTTGCGTACCCGTAGTACGGAATCACCGCGGTGATGCGCGCCGCAGATGCGCGGCGCAGCGCGTCGACCATGAGCAGCAACTCCATCAACGAATCGTTGACGCCGAGCTTGCCATCAGCCGATTTGCAGATCGACTGCACGACGAAGACTTCGGAGCCACGGACGTTCTCGCCGATCTCGACGCGCGTCTCTTCGTTCTTGAACTTGTCGACCAGAGATTTACCGACGTGCAGCTTGAGCCGCTTGGCGATCTCTTCGGCCAGCGCGCGATTCGAGTTGCCGCTGAAAATCAGGGGGTTATGGCTCAAGGGGATGCATCTCCACGGGGAAGGACGGATGCAAGGGTTCGCGAGCCCCCCGCCTGCTCTCCCCTGTAGAAGCTCCTATGCGCGTAGTCCGCGAACAAAAACGCGCGCGCCGAGGCGCAGGACATCCTCCGCGCTCTGCATGGTTTTGCTATCGATGCGCTGGTCGATTTCCAGCATGGCGACGCCGTGCACGAAGGACCAGACCGCGACGGCGAACTCACGCACGTCGATCTCCGGCCGCGGGTTGAAGGCGGCAATCGCTTCGACAAGCGTCCGAAAGGCACGCTCGCCCTCTGCGGACATTTCGCAATCCGGATCGCTCGCGAGCTCGGGCTCGGTGAACATCAAGCGGTACCAGTTCGCGTGCTCGCGCGCAAATGCGATATACGCAAGCCCCATCGCTTCCATCGCCGCCTCGGGATCGTCCGCGCCGTCTTTTGCACGTTCGACGGCATCGCTGAGGCGGGCGAAACCGGCATCGGCAACGACTTCGAGCAAGGCCTGTTTGTCACCGAAATGCGCGTACGGCGCCGTGTGTGTCACGCCGAGCCGGCGCGCGAGTTCGCGGAGCGTGAGATTCCCGGACCCGTCCTCGGCGAGCATCGCAATCGCCTCCTCGACAAGGGCATTGCGAAGATCCTTATGATGGTAGGCTTGCTTCACTTCGTTGATATTCGACGAGCCGGCCGCGAATACGTTCGCGCTCTTTGGCGGAAATGAGTGTCATGCCGAGATCGTCGTCGAGCAATTGCAGCAGCGGCACCGCGGCGCGGCCTACGTACGGATAGTCGCGCTCTGCGAGTTCCCGCAGACGGTCGTACAGCGAGTGATAGAAGGCGCGCCACGCGAGCTCGCTGCGCTCGTGGAGCGCGCTCATGTAGGTGTAGAGCGTTGCGGCGGCAGCGGAACTCGGTACGCCCGCGCTATCGAGATCGTCACGCATCGCGCTGAGCGCGTTCATAAAATCGCTCACGCTGCCGCCCTCGAACGCGGGAACGCGAGTACCAGCGGTAGGACCAGCGCGGCAAGCAGCGCGACGACGAAAATCGTATCTGAGAATCCCATGGTGGTTGCCTCTTGAGTCACTAGTGCAGAAAGCCGCGCGATAGCGTCGTGTGACCGCGTCATGCCCACAATGTTGAGATGACGGGTGTCGGCAGCTGCGCTGAGAATCGTGCTGTGAAAGCTCGTGCGCCGATCGAAGACGGTAATGCTCAGCGCGCTTGCAATCGAAGCGCCGAGTTGAACGCAAAGCGTGATGATGGGCGCGATTTTTCCATTCAGTTCAGCGGGTGTGGTGCTAAGTACGCCCACTATGAGCGGTACGAGCAGCATCGACTGTGCGATCCCTGAGAGAAATAGTGGCCACGCGAGTATAGCGAACGGTGAACCGGATGTCATCATATGCGTCAGCCACCAGAGCGAAAATGCGGTGAGTGCAAAGCCGGCGCCCAGCATATAGCGGACGTCGGCGCCGCGTTGGGCGAGCGTAGCGAATACCGGCGTGAGAAGGATGACCGGAAACGCGCGTATCACGAGGAGCACACCGCTGTCCCACGCGGTGTATTGAAGAACCGACGAAGTGTAGAGCGGCGTCACGACCGCCGGTGTAAAGATGAGCGCCCCGAACGCAAACGCGATGATCGAACCCACCGAAACACTGCGGAAGCGCAGTACGTGTAAGTCGACGACGGGGCGCGGCGTGCCGCTCCATTGCCACCACGCGAACGCTGCCAGCGCAACAAACGAGAGAATCGCTGCGAACGCAATTGTCGAGTCGTCAAACCAATCACGGCGTTCGCCGTTGTCGAGAATGAATTGCAGCGCACCTAGACCGAGCGCGAGCAGCGCAACGCCGCTCCAGTCGATCGCCACGCGTTCCCGCTTGATCGGATCGTGCAGCATTAAGCCCAAAACGAGCGCCGCAATCGAACCGGGGACGATGTTCACGAGAAAGATCCACTGCCACGAGAAGTTCTCGGTGAGATAGCCGCCGGCAAGCGGTCCGACCGCGGGGCCGACGAGGAGCGCCATGGCAAAGAGCGCGGAGCTCGTGCCGATCGCTTGCGGCGGAAAGGTATCGCGCATCACGCCTTGCGACGTCGCGATCAAGCCGCCGCCGAACGCGCCTTGGATGACGCGGAACGCCACGAGCAGCGCAAGCGAATGCGCGGTGCTGCAGAGCACGGAAGCAAGGGTGAAGCCCGCGATGCAGATTGTGAAGTACAGCCGCCGCCCTAGCAGACGAATGAGTAGCGGATTGAGCGGAATCGAGACGACGTTCGAAATGATGTAGCCGGTGATGATCCAGATGCCCTGGTCGATCGTCGAGCCGATGTTGCCTTCGATCGTCGGCAGCGCGACGTTGACGATCGTGGAGTCGAGGGTCTCGAGCAGCGAAGCCATCATGATCGCCACGACGATGACGATGCGCCGCCACCCATACTCCACGACGGGAACCGCTCCGGGACCGAGGTCGATGGTGCCTTCCATGGCGCAATCTATACATCGTAAAGTTAACGGTGTCAAGATTCCCTGTCATCCTGAGCGCAGGGCGAAAGGCCCAGAGTCGAAGGATCGCCTCGAAACAATCGCGCGTCGCGATCCTTCGACTCCGCTGCGCTTCGCTCAGGATGACAGTGCAACCCAAACGCGTGTTCGAGCGTTACACTAGGGCTTATGGCCGCCAAGAAATTTAAGCTCGTCTCTCCGTTCGCGTTGGCCGGCGATCAGCCGAAAGCGACCGAGGCCCTGGCGCAAGGCGCGCTGCGCGGCGACCGAGCGCAGACGCTGCTCGGAGTGACGGGAAGCGGCAAGACGATGGCGATGGCTCGTGTGATCGAGCTCGTGCAGAAGCCGACGCTCGTGCTGTGCCACAACAAGACGCTTGCGGCGCAGCTGTGCGCGGAATTCCGCGAGTTCTTTCCGGAAAACGCCGTCGAGTATTTCGTTTCGTACTTCGACTACTATCAGCCGGAGGCGTACGTCCCGTCGACGGACACGTACATCGAGAAAGACTCTTCGATCAACGACGAGATCGAGCGCCTGCGCCACTCGGCGACACAGTCATTGCTCACGCGGCCCGATACGCTCATCGTCGCGTCGGTTTCATGCATCTTCGGCTTAGGGTCGCCGTCGGACTATATGGAGATGTCGGCGCGCATACGCGTCGGCGACGAGATGGACCGCGACGTGCTGCTTCGCAAGCTCGTCGACATGCAGTACCGCCGCAACGATTTGAATTTGACGCGCGGTATGTTCCGCGTACGCGGCGACGTGCTTGAATTCGTCGGCGTCGACGAAGAACTGGTTCATCGCATCGAGTTCTTCGGCGACGAAATCGAAGCGATCAACGTCGTCAACATGATGACGGGCGAATACGTCGAGAGCAAAGACGAACTGCTGATCTTCCCGGCAAAGCATTTCATCACGCCGGAAGAGAAGTTGCGCCGAGCGATCAACTCGATCGAAGTCGAACTCGAAGAGCGGCTGAAGTATTTCAAAGACCACGGAAAGCTGCTCGAAGCGCAGCGTCTCGAAATGCGCACGCGCTACGATCTGGATATGCTGCGCGAAGTCGGCTACTGCAACGGTATCGAGAACTATTCCCGTCATCTCACCGGACGCGAACCCGGATCGACGCCGTGGTGTTTGCTGGACTTCTTCCCGAAGGACTGTCTGTATTTCATCGACGAGTCGCACGTCACGCTGCCGCAATTGCACGGTATGTACGGCGGCGACCGCTCGCGCAAGCTGACGCTCGTGGAACACGGGTTTCGTTTGCCCAGCGCGCTGGACAACCGTCCGCTGACGTACGACGAGTGGGAAGAGCACGTCAATCAGATCGTCTACGTCTCGGCAACGCCGGGCACGTACGAGATCGGACGCAGCACGCAGACGGTCGAGATGATCATACGTCCGACGGGTCTGGTGGATCCCGAAGTCGACGTTCGTCCGACGCGCAATCAAGTCGACGATCTGATGGAAGAGATCCGGCAGCGCGTCACGCGCAAAGAACGCGTGCTCGTCACGACACTGACGAAGAAAATGGCGGAAGACTTGACGGACTTCTTGCTCGAGAACGGCTTGAAGGTCCGGTATCTGCACAGCGAAGTCGATACGCTCGAACGTGTCGCGATTCTGCGTGACCTTCGTCTGGGGACGTTCGACGTATTGGTCGGTATCAATCTGTTGCGCGAAGGCCTGGATCTTCCCGAGGTGTCACTCGTCGGCATTCTGGATGCCGATAAGGAAGGCTACTTACGCAGCGCGACGTCGCTGATTCAAACGATCGGGCGCGCAGCCCGCAATGTCGACGGCAAGGTCATCATGTATGCGGATATGGTGACGGAGTCGATGGCGCGCGCGCTCGGCGAGACGAAGCGCCGGCGTGAATTGCAAGTCGCCTTCAACAAAGAACACGGCATCGAACCGCGCAGCGTGCGGAAGGAAATCCGCGACATTCTCAGCATGGTCGGCGCAACGGAAGAGACGACCGAGAAGATCCGGCTCGACAAAGTCCCGCGCGACGTGGCGATGAAGATGGCGGCCGATTTGGAGAAGAAGATGCGCGAGTACGCAGCCAACCTCGAATTCGAAAAAGCCGCCGCGCTTCGCGATGAGCTGATCGAGCTGCGCAAGCAGATCGGCGGAAACGAGTCGCTGCTCTTCCAGGGCAAGGCGCCCAAGATTTTCGATACGGCGTTGAAAGAACTCGTCGGACGATGACGCTGCCGCCGCTCCCGTACGATGAATGGGAGCCGACGAAGTGGACGCTCCACTTGTGGATTCAGATCGTAGGGAAGATCCGGCTGCGGTCGACGTCGCATCGGAATCACTGGTGGAACGTTCCGCTCTATGTTGCTGCGCGGGGGCTCACGACGCACCTGATGCACGCCGGTGACGTCGCGTTCCAAATCGATTTCGATTTCGTCGATCACGTTCTGGTCATCTCCACCGAAACCGGCAATCGCGAAGTGCTCTCGCTTCACGACGGTTTGACGGTGCAGGCCTTTTATGAATGGGTGCTCGGAGCGCTCGCGCGCTTGAATCTCGACGTGCGTATTCGAGCGCATCCGTACGGCGTTCCGATCCAGACACCGTTCGCCGAAGATACCGAGCATCGCAGCTACGATCCCGATGCGGTGCGCCGGTGGTGGTCGATCCTCTCGTTCAGCTCCGCCGTCTTCGAAGAATTTGCCGGACGGTTCGTCGGTAAGACGAGTCCGGTTCATTTGTTCTGGCATAGTTTCGATCTTGCGGTAACGCGCTTTTCGGGACGTCCCGCCCCACCGCGCCCCGCTGCGAATATCGTCGAACGTGAAGCGTACTCGCACGAAGTGATCAGCTTCGGATTTTGGCCGGGCGATCCGAACACGCGCTTTCCAGCATACTATACGTACACGGCCCCCGAGCCGGCGGCCCTCGCAGCGATCGCGTTGCAGCCGTCGACCGCAAATTGGGTAGAGGTGTCAGAGACAGCACACCTGGGCGTCCTGCCGTACGACGCGGTGCGCGAGAGCGCCGATCCGCGCAGCACCTTGCTCGAATTTTTGCAAAGCGGATTCGATGCGGGATCACGTCAAGCGGAGTGGCCCGCTATCGTTTAGGAGCGCAATGATTCTTACCGTCGCTGCCGTGGTGGCACAAGTTACGGCCGCATTCGTACCCGGACCAACGCCACTGCAAGACGCGAAAACGTGGTTCACCGCGCTGCAGCAAGGACGTATGGCGGACCCAAGCGAGCTCAACGACCAGATGACGCAAGCCATGACGCCGGTGACGCTCGTGCAGATCAAGAGCTCGTTGAAAGATACCGGTGCGCCCAAGTCATTCGAGCAGGTACAAACCAGCGCGGTGCAAAGCCTCACGATCTACGTGTTCAAGATCACCTTTGCCAACGCGCCGGCGCTCGACTTTATCTATACGCTTGATTCCAGCGGCAAGATAGCCGGATTGCGTTTTACACCCGGCGACTAGCGCGTGCGTCTAGCGCTCCGCGAAACGCGTCGCACCGGCGCGTTCGTCGTGTTGGAAGCGACGCTCCCGTCTTCGACGCATGCACAACGCCTGCACTATCGCACGGCGACCGGTGCGCTACTGCGCGTCGACGGTGCCGTTGCGGGCGCTTACGACCGCGAACATCATGACGTCGAGCTGGCCCCTTCCGATCGCGAGCGTGCTCTAACGCTCGAAGTCGAACTGCGCGCGCTCCCGACGAATCGTCTTCCGTCCGGCGATGGCGTGCGCTGGCGCATGATGCTTGCGAAAGCGACGCAAGACCCGCAGTTGACGCTCGACGTCGATATCGCAGGCGATGGAGCAACGCCGCCGGCGACGCGCTGCGATATCATCCTGTGGGGTCACTCGCATCTCGATGTTGCGTGGCTCTGGAACTATAGCGAAACACGGCGCAAGGCCATGCGCACATTTGCGAACGCGCTTGCAATCGCCGAACGCGATTCGTCGTTCGTCTTTATGCAGAGTCAGCCGCAGCTCTACGCGTTCGTGGAAGAAGAAGACCCGGACTTCTTCGATCGCATACGGGCGGCGGTGAGCGCGGGCCGTTTTGATCCCCAACCGGCTGCGTTGTGGGTCGAGCCGGACTGCAACGCTACCTCGGGTGAATCGCTGCTGCGGCAAATGCTCGCCGCGCACGCGTACTGCGTCGATCGTTTCGGTATCGAGCCGTCGATTGCGTGGCTTCCCGATACCTTCGGATTTCCGAACACGTTGCCGACGCTGCTCGCGCACGCGGGCGTTCCGTACTTTGCAACGACGAAGCTGCAGTGGAACGACACGACGACCTTCCCGCATCCCCAGTTTGTGTGGCAAGGCCCCGATGGAGCGAAGGTCGTCAGCGCGCTTCTCGCCTCGTATGAAGGCAGCGCGGACGGCTCGCGGATCGCGACGGCACGCATGCGCGAGGAACCGCTCGTTATCGGTTATGGCGACGGCGGCGGAGGTCCGACACTCGATCAAGTTCGCAGCGCCGAGCGCATCGGCGCGTGGCAGCCGCCGGCGTCGTGGTTTGGAGTGTTGGAACGCAACGCGGCCGAGTTGCCCGTTCACAACGATGAACTGTACCTCGAATACCATCGCGGAACGTACACGACGCACCATGACGTGAAAGCGCGCAATGCCGAACTTGAACGGTTGCTTCGCGATGTCGAAGAGCGCGTATCGTGGTGTATTGCCGTACGCGCGCCGCGCGATGTGGTCGAGCGGCTGCGAACGCAATTGCGCGATGCGTGGGACATCGTGCTGCGCAATCAGTTTCACGATGTGCTGCCTGGAACTTCGGTGCGCAGCGCGTACGAAGAGTCACTCGAGGAGTACGAGCGCGCGCTTGAAATTGTGAGCTTCGTCCGCAGTTCGACTGAGGCGATGCTCCCGCGGTCGCCCCGCGCCGTGCCTGAAGCGACGCCGGTCGAGCCCGTGATCGATGGTGACGACATCATCTTCGATAACGGCGTACTGCACGCGAAGTTCTCGTCGAAGGGTGCGTTGTTGCATCTCAGCACCGCCGGCGAACGCAATGTCGTCGCGCAAGCGAATTTGCTCGCGGCATATCGCGACCGTCCCAGCAAATGGGAAGCGTGGAACCTCGATGCCGGATACGAGCGGCAACGGCTGCCGGTAAAACCCGCCGGGTTCGACACGAACGATGGTACGCTCAACCTCCGGTTCGACGTTGCAGGCTCGCCGCTCGCGATGCAGATCGCCCTCTATCGCGACGAACCGTTTGTGCGAGTCGATGCCGTCGTGGATTGGCGCGCGGATCGGACGATACTGCGACTCGAGAATTGGTTCACCGTTGGAAGCGGCCGCGTGCGATTCGGCTCGCCGCACGGCGTGATCGAGCGGAATATGGAGACGGAAACGGCGGCAGGACGCGCCCGGTATGAAGTGCCGGGACAGCGCTTTGCGTCAATTGCCGATGCCGATGCCGGCGTTGCCGTCTTTGCGCTCGACACCTACGGGTGGAGCGCGCGCCGTTTGCCGCGCGGCGGCATGCAACTGGGACATTCGCTTTTGCGCTCGCCGCGTTGGCCGGATCCGCAAGCCGATCGCGGGGAGGCGCGTCTTTCTTGGGCTTTCGCACCGCACGCCGCTGTGGCGACGAGTGCGCTCGAGCGCGCGTGGGAGTATTTCGCACTGCCCGAACGCGTCCGGCTCTTTACGGCGAACGACGAGCGCGTGCTCATCGTCGCGGTCAAGCCCGCAGAGAACGGCGAGGGCGTGATCCTGCGTGTGCGCGAGTGCGACGGAGCTTCTCGCGCGGTGCGCATTCGCTGCGGGGCGCGTATGCGGGCGGCGCAAAGTGTGGACGCACTCGAACGCCCCCTCGAACTCCCCGTCGCAATTGAGGGCGAGGAGCTCGTAGCGACCATCGACCCATACACGTTGCGCAGCTTCCGGGTACTATTTAGTTGATGCGAAAAATCGAGGTCGTGCTCTTCGACTTGGACGATACGCTGCATGACGACACGGCCGCGTTTCATACCGCTGCCGAAGAAGTCGCCCGCGAAGTTGCGGCCGAACACGGGATCGACGCGATCGAGCTCAAGGCCGCATACATCGCGCAAGCGGAAGGCTTTTGGCATCGCCTGACTGACGAACAGCTCAAGACGCGTCTCTCGGGTGTTCGCGCCCAGTTGTGGGGCGAAGCGCTTGCGCGGTTCGGCATCGATGATCTTGCCGTTGCAGCGAGCAGCGCGGACCGATACAACGAATACCGCAAAAAATATTTCACGGTCTTCCCGGGGGCGTTCGACGTGTTACGAACGCTTCGCGCGCGCGGAATGAAGCTCGGGATCCTGACGAACGGTTTTTCCGAAACGCACCGCGAGAAGATTGCATTGTTGCAAATCGGCGAACTGTTTGATGCGATTTTTATTGCGGACGAAGTCGGTATGCTGAAGCCCGATCCGCTACTCTTCGCGCATGCCTGCAAACAATTGGGCGCGCCGCCGATGCGCGGCGCGATGGTAGGCGACCGGTACGACCGAGATATTCGCGGAGCGCTCGATGCGGGAATGTTCGCGGTATGGCTGAAGGTGCGTGACGAAACGGTTCCATCCGGCGCGCCGCAGCCGCACGCAATCTGTCAATCCATTATCGAAGTACCGGCTGCATTGGAGGCGGCATGACGCAGAGCGCACGCGATCTCGAAAGTACATTCGCTCACGCGTGGGAACTGCTCACGCGCAACTGGGTGCTCATCTTACCGGGGCTCGTCTTGGCGGTACTGTCCGCGGTAACGCAGTTCGTCTTTAAGGTTCTGATCTTGGGCACGTTCGTGATCAGCGGCAATGGCTCCCAAGATGCGATGGTCGCCTCACAGGCGCTCGTTGCCATTGCCGTCGTCGTTATTACGATCGCCTTCGATCTCGCGCAAATGGCGTACGTTACGGGAATGGCCGGCGGCGCCTGGCAACACGGACGAACGACGCTGCGCGACGGATTCGAAGCGCTCGTGCACCGCTTCGGTTCTATTGCGATTGCGGCGGCGCTGCTCTTTTTGATCGGCCTCTGCGCGGCCGTGCTCTCCACGGTTACGTTCTTGGTGCCCCTGGCGATCTATGCGATTTTCTTCATCTATACGATGGCATCGGTGATCATCGGCGGACGAAGCCCCGTGGATGCAATCGCCGAGTCGGGCCGCGTGGCCCTGCGCAACTTCTGGCCGACGGTCGCGGTCGTGATCCTTATCGCCGTGATTTCGGCGCTCGGTGCTTGGGTTGGAGACCTGCTCGGGCGCGTCTCGTTCTTCGCGGGATGGCTCGTGGCGGGAGTCTTACAGCAAGTCATCGTAGCGTACGCGTCCCTCGTCGTGGCCGGGGAGTACCTCAAGCTCACCAACCAATCGACGGCCTAACTGCGCATCCCGATACCCGCTTTCACGGGTCTTAACTGATTCATATGACAACCGGTCTCGACTCGATTGTTATTAAGGGTGCTCGCGAGCACAACTTAAAGAACATCGATCTTACGCTGCCTCGCAATCGCCTCATCGTCGTTACCGGGCTCTCGGGCTCAGGGAAATCGTCGCTTGCCTTCGACACGATCTATGCCGAGGGCCAGCGCCGTTACGTCGAGTCGCTCTCTTCGTACGCGCGCCAGTTCCTCGGGCAAATGGAAAAGCCCGACGTCGATTATATCGAGGGGCTCTCGCCGGCGATTTCCATCGATCAGAAGTCGACCTCGCGCAATCCGCGTTCGACGGTCGGCACGGTCACGGAAGTCTACGATTACCTTCGTTTGCTTTTCGCGCGTATCGGTACGCCGCATTGCTACAATTGCGGCCGCGAGATCAGTTCGCAATCGAGCGAACAGATCGTGGATTCGATCATGGAGCTGCCGGAAGGGACGCGGTTGCAGTTGCTCGCGCCGCTCGTGCGCGGACGCAAGGGCGAGTACACCAAGCTCTTCGAGGAGATCGCGAAAGAGGGCTTCGCGCGCGTGCGCGTGGACGGCGAAACGAAGGAGCTGCGCGAGAAGATCGTTCTCGATAAGAAGCGCAAGCACACGATCGAAGTGATCGTCGACCGCATCGTGATGAAACCGGACGTGCGCAAGCGTCTCACCGATTCCGTCGAGACGACGTTGCGTTTATCGACCGGTATCGTTACGGTACTTACCGACCCTTCGACAGGCTCAGGGCAGGCTGAGTTGACGTTCAGCGAGGCGTTCGCATGCGTCTATTGCGGCCTTTCATTTGAAGAACTCGCACCGCGGCTCTTTTCGTTCAACTCGCCGTACGGCGCGTGTCCCGCGTGCAGCGGACTCGGCGAGAAGATCGAGATCGATCCGTGGAAGGTTATTCCGGATCGCACGAAGTCGATCGCGGACGGCGCCATCGTACCGTGGAGCAAGAGCATCGGCAGCGGACGCTTCCCGTCGATGAACCCGTACTATCTGCAACAGCTCGAACGCGTGCTCAAGAAGTACCGCGTGAAGATGACCACGCCGGTCCAGGACTTTTCCGACGAAGTGCTCGACGTCGTACTCTACGGAACGGATCGCGAACAAGACTTTGCGTTTACGTCGAAGGCCGGGAAGATGTGGGAGTACCGCTCGTCGTTCGAAGGCGTGATCAACAACCTCCAGCGCCGCTACAACGAAACGTCCAGCGACTACGTCAAGGAAGACATCGAGAAGTACATGTCGGCCTCGACGTGCCCGACGTGCAAAGGTGCGCGTCTGAAGCCGGAAGCACTCGCGGTAACCGTCGGCGGGATCAACATCGATCAGGTGACGCGGCTTTCGATTGAGAACGCCGAAAAGTTCTTCCGCGAGCTGCAGCTAAACGAACGGCAAGAACAGATCGCGCATCAAATCGTCAAAGAGATCCGCGCGCGTCTCGGCTTCCTCACGAACGTCGGACTCAATTACCTTACGCTCTCGCGTTCGGCGACGACGCTCTCGGGCGGTGAATCGCAGCGAATTCGGCTCGCGACGCAGATCGGCAGCGCGCTCGTCGGCGTGTTGTACATTCTCGACGAACCGTCGATCGGCTTGCATCAGCGGGACAACGATCGTTTGCTCGCGACGCTCAAAACATTGCGCGACCTTGGCAACACGCTCGTCGTCATCGAACACGATGAAGACACGATGCGCACCGCGGACGTGATGGTCGACATCGGCCCGGGCGCCGGCGCCGAAGGCGGTGAAGTGTTGACCGTCGGTACGCTGGCGGACGTCCTTCGCAACCCGATCTCCGAAACGGGCGCGTATTTATCGGGACGCAAGTTCATTCCGATTCCGAAGCGCCGTCGGGAGCCGCGCGGCTGGCTCGAAGTGAAGAAGGCGACGGCGAACAATCTGCGCGGCGTCGACGTGAAGTTTCCGATCGGCGTGTTCACGGCGGTAACGGGCGTGAGCGGCAGCGGAAAGTCGACGCTCGTGAATCAAGTGCTCGTGCGCGCGCTCAACCAGCATCTGCACGGACAGCCCGCGGGCGGAACGTACGGAACGGTCAAGGGCGCCGATCAACTCGACAAGATGGTCGTCATCGACCAATCGCCGATCGGACGCACGCCGCGCTCGAACCCCGCGACATACACCGGCGCATTCGATCAAATCCGCGAACTCTTCTCGCTCGTACCCGAAGCAAAGATGCGCGGCTACACCCCCGGACGCTTTTCGTTCAACGTGAAGGGCGGCCGGTGTGAAGCGTGTCAGGGCGACGGTATCATCAAGATCGAGATGCACTTCCTCCCCGATGTCTACGTGCCGTGCGAAGTCTGTAAAGGCAAGCGGTACAACGCGCAGACATTGGAAGTGAAGTACAAGGGTAAGACGATCGCCGACGTGCTCGAGATGCGCGTCGACGAAGCGGCGGAACTCTTCGCGAATATTCCGCGCATTCACAACAAGCTCAAGACGATCTGCGAAGTTGGCCTCGGCTACATCAAGATGGGCCAGCCTGCGACGACGCTTTCGGGCGGTGAAGCCCAGCGCGTCAAACTCGCGACGGAACTCTCGCGCCGTTCGACGGGACGCACGTTCTACGTGCTCGACGAACCGACGACGGGTCTCCACTTCGCGGACATCCACAAGCTGCTCGAAGTGCTCGAGCGTCTGGTGCAGACCGGCAATTCCGTGCTCGTCATCGAACACAACCTCGACGTTATCAAGACGGCCGATTACCTGATCGATCTCGGCCCCGAAGGCGGAGATCGCGGCGGTACGGTCGTCGGAACGGGAACGCCGGAAGAATTGGCTGCGAATCCCGCGTCATACACCGGGCAGTATCTCCTACCGGTCTTAGCCGACGAGCGCGCGCACGGACATCGCATCGTCGATGCCGCCGCACTCGAACGCCTCGAACGCGAGAACCTCGCCGCACTAGACGATCTCGCGAAGGGAGATCGCGTGGCGGTGGAGGCGTAGCGTTTCGACTCGGTGTAGTTGTGTCATCCTGAGCGCAGGTGCGAAGCACCGGAGTCAAAGGATCGAATCGTGCGATTGTCTTGAGGCGATCCTTCGACTACGCTTCGCTCCGCTCAGGATGACACTGGACGTATGACGAAATTTTCGGTTGCGATGCTCGTATGTTCCGATCTCGATCGCTCGCGCGATTTCTATCGGCGCATTCTGGGGCTCAAGCTGGTCGACGATCAGACCCCGCATTGGGTGGAGTTCGAACTCTCGCCCGGCGTGACGTTCGGGTTGCATCCGCGATCTGAGCTGCTTGCGGTGCGGCCTGGTTCATTGCAATTGGGTTTCAGTGTTGAGAACGTGGATAATTTCGTCGCGGATTGCGCGTCGATGAACGTGCCGATTCTGCAATATCCGTACGACGAGTCGTTCGGGCGTGTCGCGGTCATCTCCGATCCCGACGGATATCCGATTCAAATTGGGACGCCGCGCCGTTGAGGCGTTCGCTGGAAGCGCGTGTCGAAGAGCTTCGCGCGCAAATCGACGAGGCGAATTACCGCTACTACGTCCTCGACGATCCGGCTCTCACCGATGCCGAATACGACGCGTTGCTGCGCGAGTTGATTCAGCTCGAAACGGAGCATCCGAAGCTACGCACACCGGACTCGCCGACGCAGCGCATTGGTGCACCGGCATCGGAGCGGTTCGCGCCGTACCGGCATCAGCGCCCGATGTTGAGCCTGGCCAATGCGTTCGACGAGGACGAATTGCGCGGCTTCGACGAACGCGTCCGCAAACTGACCGGTAATTCCGTCAGTTACGTCTGCGAACTAAAAATCGACGGACTCGCAATCGCACTCGACTATCGTGACGGCGCGCTCGAGCGCGGCGGCACACGCGGCGACGGAACCGTCGGCGAAGAAGTAACGCCGAACCTGCGCACGATTCACACGATCCCGCTTCGTCTGCGCGACCCTGCACCTGAGTTCATCGAAGTGCGTGGCGAAGTGTATCTGCGCAAGAGCGATTTCGAAAAACTGAATGCAAAGCGAGAACGCGCGGGGCAGCCGGTTTTTGCGAATCCGCGGAATGCGGCATCCGGCGGCGTGCGTCAACTCGATCCGAAGCTGACCGCGCAGCGGCGCCTTTCGTTCTTTGCGTACGCGATTGCGGAAGCGGTCGAAGGCGTGCGAACGCAGTCGCAAGCGTTGGACCTGCTGCGGCGTCTCGGCTTTCGGGTGAACGAACATATCGAAGCGGCTGCGACGATCGACGATGTCATCGCGTACTGCCGGCAGTGGGAAGAACGCCGCGACGAGCTCGACTACGAGATCGACGGCGTGGTCGTCAAAGTCGATGATCTGGCAACGCAAGAACGGCTCGGCGCCGTCGCTCGCGATCCGCGCTGGGCGATCGCATTCAAATTCAAGCCGCGCGAAGCGCGTACGCGTCTGGTTGACATTGGAATTACAGTCGGCCGTACCGGCACGCTGAATCCGAACGCCGTACTCGAACCGGTGCAGATCGGCGGCGTCACCGTCCGCAACGCGACGCTCCACAATCAAGACTACATCGACAGCAACGACATTCGCATTGGCGATACGGTGCTCGTCACACGCGCAGGCGACGTCATCCCGCGCGTTGTTGGACCGATTCTCTCGGAACGTACCGGCAAAGAGAAACGATTCCGCATGCCCGACACGTGCCCGGTGTGCGGCTCGGCCGTCGATCATCCCGAAGGCGAAGCGATGTCGCGCTGTACGAATGCCGCGTGTCCCGCGCAGGTCGTCGAACGCGTGCGACACTTCGCATCGCGCGGTGCGATGGATATCGAGGGCCTCGGCGATGTGATGGCCGATCAGCTCACCAGTCTCGAGCTCGTGCGCGATATCTCCGACATCTACGCCCTTGATGCAAACAAAATGCAGCGCGTGCCGCGCATGGGCGAAAAGAGCATCACCAAACTGCTCGCCGCAATCGAAGGGTCGAAATCGCGCGGACTCGCGCGGGTCTTGACCGGTCTGGGCATCCGATTCGTCGGGGAACAAACCGCCGCGATCTTAGCGTCGGATTTCGGAACGATCGATGCGCTTGAAGCAGCGAGCGCGGAAGATCTGAAGCACAGCGAAGGCATCGGCCCGGAGGTCGCGGCCAGCGTGCGTCTCTTCTTCGATCAGCCCGCGAACCGTGACATGGTCGAACGCCTGCGTCGTAGCGGCGTGGTCCTAGAGGCGACGACGCGCCGGCGTATCGGCGAAGGGCCGCTCAGCGGAAAGATCTTCGTCCTCACCGGTACGCTGCCGTCGATGACGCGCGATGAAGCGGCGGCCCTGATCGAAGCGGCCGGCGGCAAAGTCACCGGTTCGGTAAGTAAAAAGACCGACTACGTCGTTGCCGGGGACGCCGCGGGCAGCAAACTGACGAAGGCGCAGGAGCTCGGCATTACGATTCTTGATGAAAATGGTTTACGCTCGCTCCTGCCGGGTAAGTAGGCAGGATAAGCCTGCCTGCTTGACGCAGTGAGCCTCCTCGCCGCTGCTACGGGGGTGGAGTAGAAGTGGGTCAAGGATTATCGGACGTAGTGCGATTGCACAAGCGCCTTCACGAAGAAGCCGCGGCGTTGTTTCGCGCGCTCGATCAACAGCAAGAAACGCTGGTCTACGTTCCGTTTTCACGATTCCTCGACGCCGTCGACATGCACTTGCGGACGGATCTGACGATCGGGTATCGTCTCTTCTTGCATCACCCGAGTGAATCGGTGCGCCGTATCGCCGAGCGCGTCTTGCAAGATCAACAAGGCTTTCCTGATACATTCGAATCGTTCTTGCAGCGCTGGGGCAGCGCGGGCGAAGCGCAGCTGCGTTCGCTGAGTTTCCGTGACGAGCTGGAAACGCTCGTCAGCCAGTTGCTCAAACGCATTCGTCTTGAAGAGCGGCTGCTATCGATGCTTTCAAATGTAGCGTGAGAGCGGCTGCGCCGGTCGCGGTTCCGGAAGTGCGGATGCGAGATATCGCGGAATATCACCCGCGATAACACCGACTTTTCGTTCGCGCGCAGCATACCGTCCACCCAGACCATGCCAATACGCGCCCACACGCGCAGCATCGACCGGTGCAAGTCCTTGCGCGAGCAGTGTCGCGATAATCCCCGTCAGTACGTCGCCCGTTCCCGCGGTTGCAAGCGCGCTCGTTCCCGTCGGATTGACATGCACGATCGATCCGTCGTAGACGAGCGTGTCGCTCCCTTTGAGGAGCGTCGTCACGCGCGTGCGTTCGACGAATTCGCGAATGCGTTCGACGCGCTCGCCCGCACGAATCGTTCCCTTTCCTGAAAGCCGCGCGAACTCTCCGGCGTGCGGCGTGACGACGCATTGTTTCTCGCGCAGTAAATCGAGGCTCTTCGCGAAGTGGAAGAGGCCACTCGCGTCGATGACGACCGGAAGCGAAACGCGTTCGATAAGAGAACGCAGCATCTGTCCCGTCCAATCGTCGAGACCGAGACCAGGGCCAATCCCGATCGCGCTATTGCGCTTGGCGATCTCGGCGAGGTCCGCTGCCGCTTCACCCGGCGAGCTATCGGCAAAGGTGACGACGACTTGTTCCACGAGATGCGTACGAAGCACCGGCGCCGCGTTACTCGTTGTGGCAACGGTCACGTAGCCCGCACCCGCGCGCGCCGCACCAAGTGCGCAGAGCACGGCAGCGCCCGGAAACTGTTGCGAACCCGCGACAATGAGCGGCGCACCCGCAGTGCGTTTATCGCTGTCGCCGGCGCGGTGGGGAAGCAGTGCGAGAAACGCATTATTGTCGAGCGCCGCGAACGTCTTCGCATGCGACGACAGCACCGCGGGCTCGATTCCGATCTCGCCGACCCACAATTCGCCGGCGCATTGCCGAGCGGGTTCGAGCAGCAATCCGGGCTTGAGCGCCGCAAGCGCAATCGTGGCGCTTGCGCGAACCGCATCGTCGCTGCAGGCGCCCGTGTCAGCATCGATGCCGCTTGGGATATCGATTGCGAGCACGGGAAGACGTTCACGGTCGAGGGCTCGCGCCGGCGCACGATATGCCTCGCCGAGCGGCAGCCGTGTGCCCGTACCGAAAAGTGCGTCGACGCCGAGTGCGGCGCCGGCGAGCGCGGCGCGCGCCCCATCGTCGTCCGAAGGCAGCGGCCGAACGACGACACCGGCATTTTTTGCGCGCGTTTCTGCATCGATGCGCGCGTCCGACGCACGTGACGCGTCTGCTGCATAGATGATGCGTTCGTACGTCGGATCGAGTTCCGCAAATGCCGCGAACGCATCGCCGCCGTTGTTACCCGGTCCGGCGAATGCAACAACCATTCCGCCGCCGGCTATCATCCGCTCGATCAATTCCGCAATGCGCGTCCCCGCGTTGCGCATGAGTGCAACGTCGCTGCTCGCCGCGCACGCTTGCGCGTCGGCCGCGCGCATCTCGGCGGACGTGAGGACGTACGTCATGATTCTAGGATGACGACGGCAGCCGCCGTAGTCGCGGAGTGCGTGATCGTCAAATGAATTGCGCCGATGTCACGCGCGGGGACGAGACGTTCGGCCTCGCCGTAAAGGCGAATGATTGGTTTGCCGCTCCGTTCGTGTGAAACGCCGACGAGGCGCCACGGAATCGCGTGACCGAACGCTTTGCGCGTCGCTTCCTTCGCCGCGAAAAAACCGGCGAGACGTTCGGGCCAGTGGCGCTTGCGCATCGCATACGCCATCTCTTCTTCCGTGTAAATCTTACGCGCGAACCACGCGAGGGCGCGTTCGTCGAATCGATAGCGTTCGACCTCCGCGAGGTCGATACCGATGCCCACGATCATTCTGCGGCCTTCGCAGCGGTCGAGGAGTTTTCCGGCTCATCACGTCGAAGCTCAGCGGCCGAGATGGAATCTCGCATCCGCATCGTCCCGATCAATACTGTCGACGGCGCATTCCTCGATCGACTCGGGCCTTGCCTCGAAGAGCGCTTCTTGTGCACGGTCGATATCGAACGCGCGTTGGCAGTTCCGCGAACCGCGCTCAATTCAACGCGTCAACAACTCTTTCTCTCGACGCTTTTTACGCGCGTTCGACGCGTGCATCCCGACGGCGGAGCGGTACTGCTCGCGCTTACGGATTTCGACCTCTACAAGACGTCACATCGATTCATCTACGGCGATGCGGACGAAACGCAAGCGATTGCAGCTGTTTCGCTGCACCGGCTGCGTTCGGAATATTACGGCGAGGAGCCGGATTCGAATCTGCTCTTTCAGCGCACGCTCAAAGAGTGCGTTCACGAGCTCGGTCATGCGTTCGGATTAAAACATTGCTACAACGCGCGGTGCGCGATGTACTACTCGAATTCGATCTTCGAGACTGACAATAAAATGTCGCACTTCTGTGAGACTTGCGATCGCCGTATCGCCCGCGCGCGTAACGAACGCTGAACTCTATATTAATACTATCATAATGAGCAGATAAGCGAGCCTTTGCTTTCCACTAATACATTTGGCCTATCCTGAATATCCTTTTCAATTGAGGTAGATGTGGTGGGACTTCGCGCGCGGCTCATAGCCATGCTCGTTATTGTCATGGTTCTGGCGTTTGTGCTGTTGCTCGTCGGCGTGAATTTTGGGCTGCGCAACGACGTTCAAGGACTCGCCCAGCGGAGCGTTGATGCGGGTTCAAATGCGCTTTCGGGCGCAATCGATGCACGCACCGAGCAGGTTCGCTCGGCTATTCTGCAGGGCTCGGCGCAAACGTCGCTGGCCGACGCGCTCAAATCGCGCAATCGTGCCGCGCTCGCCTCAGCGGCATCCGATATTGCGGTAACTGCGAACCTCTCGTTCGTCGTTGTCACGGATACGAAAGGCAACGTTCTCGCCGGCAGCCGCGCCGCGTCGGGCACGCTTGCGAAGGATCCCGTTATCCTCAATGCGGCGACCGGTGCGGTTGCCGGCGGCGCGCAAGTGCTCGATGGTCCGACGCTGCATGCGCTGGGCGTGACCGCCCCGGCGCCGGCGCTTGCCATCGCGATGGCCTCGCCGGTCAATGTTGGTGGATCCGCGGTGGGCGTGCTATATGGCGGCACGGTCGTCGATTCGACGACGAAGTTTGTCGATGACGTCAGCCGGTTTACCGGTGGTGCAACCGGACTTGCATTGAGTGGAAAATTCGTCGCAACGTCGCTTGCGACCAAAGAAGGCATGAAAGAAGTCGGCACCGCGATTCAGCACGCCGATCTCTCCGATCGCAAGCCGGTTTCGGGTCCTGAGGCGCTCGACGGCGTCGACTACTACGCGAAAACGGCTCCGCTCGTTGCCTATGACGGCAACGTGATCGGCGCGACGTGGTTCGGCATTCCGTACGCGCAATTCGCGGCGATCGTCAACAACACGCTGCGCCAGATCGTTGTCTGGGGCGTCATCGGACTGATCATCGCGCTCGTCGCCGGTACGTTCGTCGCCTCCCGCATCGGCCGCGCGATCAGCCGCCGCAGCGAAGAGGTCAACGAGTCGGCGAAGCAGTTGCGCGTGCTCGTCGTCGGTGGCGAAGTTTCCGGCGATCACGTCAGCCGGACCCGCGAGACGCTCGAAGAGATCGTCCAATTGGCGCAACAGGCGGCGGACGCCGTACAACTGCAGACGCTCGCGGGGCAAGCCGTCGATGACGTGGTCGTCATCGATACGCTGACCACCGAGTTGTCGTCGCGCATGCGGGACGCTGCAGTCAGCGTGGAACGGTTGTCCGCGGTCGCCGAAGAACTGGATGCCCTCGTCGCGGGCACGCGGCCCAGCCGCAACTAGTAGTCGTAAAGGACCTAAAGCCGGGCCACGTTTTGGCCGTACAACAAAACAAGAGTAGCGGCGCGTTTCTTCCGGGGTTGTAACGCGCCGGGTACGGTGCGTCGTGAAGGGAGCCTCTTGATCTCCGCCTACTTTGCCGGTCTCCGCGCGCGGCTCGGTCTACCGGCCCGTCTCGCAATCTCGGCGGTCGCTATTGGCGTCTGCGCCGCGTTTGCGTGGTGGGTTCCCGCGGCCTCGATGGAGGCCGTACTCCTGGTCGTCATCGCAGTCGCCGCCGCTGCCGCAGGTGCGCCCTACGGCGCGAGCGTTGCCGTTATCGCGGCCGTTGTCGAGTACCTCGTCAAAACGCAACACGGCGCTGACGGTTACGTGCCGTTCGCGGTCGTCGCGGTCGGCGGCGCGTTACTCAGCGGTCTCTTCTACGGTGACGTCGCTGCCATTGAAGACCTCGGCGACCTGGTGCCGGGTCAGCTCGCGTTTCGCGGCGTTTCGCGCACGGCGCTGCCGCGCGGAGAAAACGGCGCCGTATCGTCGACCAGCGTCGCGGCGCTCGCTTCCGGCATCCGCGAAGTTTCGCAAGGCGACTTTACCAAGAATATTGCGGTGAGTGACGTCGCGCTTCAAGAACTCGCGATCGCGCTCAACAAGCTGATCTTCGGCATGCGTGAGTTTCTCGGACAGCTCCACGCAAACGCGAGACACCTCGGAGGCGCAGGCGGCGATCTGCGCACCACGGCGTCTACCGCGCTCGCCGTCATCGAAGGCGCGGCCGTCGCCCAGGGACAACTCGACGAAGGCATTCAAGAACAGGCGCGTATCGTCGAAGAGGCAACCTCGAAGGTCATTGCGCTCACCGAAGCGATCTCGACGATCGCCGCAAGCGCCGAACAACAGACGCGCAGCCTCGACGAAACCGCACTCGCCGTGTCCAACATGGCGAGTTCTATTGAAGAAGTCGCCGCGCAAGTCGATTCTCTCTCCAGCATTTCCACGGAAACGTCGCGCACCGCAGAACGCGGCGGCAGCGCGATCGGTACGATCGTCGACGGCATGCATACCATTCGCAACACGATCAACGATCTCGCCGAAGACATTCGCCAGCTCGGCAACAACTCCGAGCAGATCGGCGACATCGTCAAAGTGATCGACCGCATCGCCGAGCAGACGAATCTTCTCGCGCTCAACGCCGCGATCGAAGCGGCGCGCGCGGGCGAACACGGCCGCGGTTTCGCGGTCGTCGCAAGCGAAATCCGCAAACTCGCCGACGGCAGCGTCCAGGCGACGAAGGAAATCGCGGGACACATCACCTCGACGCAAGCCGTGATTTCGGAAGTCGTCGGCGCAATGGAGCGTTTGACGGACCGCGTCGAGGAAAGCACGAGCAGTACGAACTCAGCGTCCGGCGCGCTTCAAGAAATCGTGTCCGCCGTGCAAACTACGAGCAGCCAAATCGGCGAGATCAGTGCCGTCACACGCGCGATGAGCGCGAACTCGTATCAGGTCATCCGTCAGATCGAGGAGATCACGAAGTCCGTCGCCCTCAACTTGAAGGCGACGCAGTCGATGACGCGTCAGTCGGATGAAGTCAGCAAAGCGTTCTCGGATATCTCTTCTATATCTCAGCAGAACGCATCGTCGGTCGAAGTCTTGACCTACGTCAACAAGGAAGTCACCGATGCCGCACAGCGCATGATGAATTCCGTCGATCAAATGAACGCACTATCGGGCGAGATCGACGGCCGCCTCAAGCAATTCAAAGTGAGCGACAGCGACACGGAGGAGGTTAGCGCCTAACATGAGCCTACGGGTACGTCTTCTTGGAACGATCATCGGTGCGATTCTCTTATGTTTCGCCGTTACGGTCATCGCTTCACGCATAGAACTCAACAAGCAGTTGCGTCACCTCGGGGAGACGCAAGTTGCCAACGGCGGTGGAGCGTTCGGCGGATATTGGGACTCGCGCAAGGATCAAATCAAACTTCTCGTCGCGCAAGACGCGGTGAGCGATACCCTTCGTAAGGCACTGCAGGCGCACAACGTCGACGCGCTGCAAGACCAACTCGCAAACGCGGCCCGCACGTCCGGACTCTCATTTCTGACGATCGTCGATACCAACGGCAACGTCGTCGCTCGAGCGAACGGCCCGCAGCCGGGATCGTTGAAGTCGAATTCGCTACTGTCGCGCGCGCTTACGGGCGAAACGATCAGTACGGCGACGCTGCTCGATCAATCGATACTTTCAGGCGAAGGACTTGCGCCGCAAGCGCAAGCCGATATCAAGTCCGCAGACGGAAAAGACGGCGCCGAGAAACTAGCTCGCGGCTTGGCTCTCGTGGCCGCCGCTCCGATCAGCGATCAAAACGAACGCACGATCGGCGCGATTTACGGCGGCGTTTTGCTGAATCACTATTACGACCTCGTCGACCAGGCGACGCACGCCCTCGGTGGCTCATCGGCGCTCCTTCAAGGCGATGCCATCGTCGCAAGCACAATTCAGCAGACCGACGGCACCCGTACCGTCGATCAGCAATCGTTGCCCGCGGCGAACGTCGTCAAGAGCGGCACGCCGTATACCGGCATCGACACGCAAGGCGGCACGGAGTATCTCGTTCACATCGATCCGATCACCGATGATCAGAACCAGATCGTCGGCGCCCGTTGGTACGGCACCCCGCTTTCGGCGATCAACGCAATTATCAATAGCACGACGATGACGCTCTTGCTCTGGGGTGCGATCGCGGCGCTGCTTGCACTTGCGCTCGCGATTCCGATCGTACAGCGCCTCTCCGACACGCTCTCGAAGCGCAGCAGCCAGGTTCGCAATGCCGCAAAGGAACTGGGCGTAGCGATTGTCGGCAGCGAAGTCTCAGGCGACCACGTCGCGATGACGAAGGCCGCCGTCGAACGCCTCGGATCTCTGCTCGATGAACTCGAAAGCGACGCCGGCGGCAAGTCGAAGATCAACGAGCTCAAGGCCGTCAACGCGGAGCTGCACGGCGACATGATCGTCATCGATACACTCTCGCAAGAGATGAGCAATCGCATGCAACAAGCGGTGACGCGCGTACACGAACTTAACGACGTTGCCAAAGGACTGTCGGAACTGGTTACGGGAGAAGCGGGTTAGGAATGTCATGGCGGACGTGATTTTATTCTTCGGCAGTAATGCAGACACAATGATCGCTACAAAGGCGCTCAAAGATGCCGGCATTCCCGCGAAGATGATTCCGAAGCCTCCAGCGGTCAACACAGCCTCGAATCTCTGCTTGAGCATCGACGGCGGCGTCGAATCGCAAGCGAAGTCGGCACTGACCGGTGCCGGCGTCTCGCTCGGCGGCGTCGTGAAGTAATTCGAGCTTCGTAAAGAAGGGCGTTGCTTCGGAAGAGGCAATGCTCTTTTTTTATGTACTCACGCACGATTATTGCCGGTGCGCTGATCGCATTTGCGGTCGTCACACCCAGCGTGGCGGCTACGAAGCCGTCCGCACCAACCGCTAAGGCAGTGGCGCCGAGCCCTGCGGATCGCTCAGTCGTCACGCATCACCGCATTAGCATCAACGGAACCACAATCGCGTACACGGCTACGGCCGGAACGATCGTCCTCAAAGACGACAAAGGCCAACCCGAAGCGAGCATCTTTTACGTTGCGTATACGAAAGACGGCACCGATGCGAGCCGTCCCGTTACGTTCTTATATAACGGCGGCCCGGGATGCGCGTCGTCCCCGCTGCACATGCTCGCGCTCGGACCTCGCCGCGTCGTCGTCGAGAACGCGAAGCCGAACGCGGCCGCTCCGGTACAAATCGTCGACAATAGCGATACGCTGCTCGATAAATCAGATCTCGTCTTCATCGACGCGCCGGGAACCGGCTACAGCCGCGTATTTCCAAAGACCGATCCGAAGTCGATCTACGGCATCGATCAAGATGCTGCCGCATTCGCGCAGTTCGTTCGCCGGTACATAACATTCAACAACCGCTGGAATTCGCCGAAGTTCTTGCTCGGTGAAAGCTACGGTACGCCGCGCAGCGCCGTGCTGGTCGATTATCTGCAGAACCATGAGTCGATGGCGATGACCGGCGTCGTGCTCTTGAGTTCCGTGCTGGATTTCGCGACGATCGCGCCCGGTCAAGGAAACGATCTCGCATACATCACGTACTTACCGACAGAGGCCGCGACGCACTGGTACCACGACAGCTCGCAGAACAAAGGAACGCTGCAAGCCACGGTCGATGCGGCACGCGCGTTTGCGAACGGTCCGTATGCAGCCGCATTGATTCAAGGCGATCGCCTTCCGCACGATCAGCTCGTGAAGGTCGCCGGTGAAGTGGCCCACTTCACCGGACTTAGCGAACAATACGTGGAGCGCTCGGATTTACGCGTGCAACCCCAGCGTTTCTCAAAACAACTGCTTAGTGATGCGGGTGAGCAGACGGGACGCCTCGATGCGCGCTATACCGGCTACGATCTCGATCCGGTCGGCGATTCGCAAGAATACGACCCGTCGGACAGCTACACCAGTCCGACCCTGCAGTCGGGATTTCTCTCGTACCTGCGCAACGAATTGCGCTGGAACAGCGACGAGTCGTATCCGCAGTGCAACGACAAGATCTTCCCGCAGTGGGATTTCACGCGGAAGTCGGTGTTCGGCTGGCTCGCGCCGACTACGAGCGGCGATCTGCAGGATGCCATGACGCAAAATCCACGTCTGCACGTGTTCGTCGGCGCCGGCTATTTCGACATGGCGACGCCGTTCGGCGCAGCGGAATGGACCTTCTCGCATCTCGGCCTGCAACCGGCACTCCGCTCGCACGTCACGTTCGGATACTACTCATCCGGCCACATGGTGTACCTCAACCCCGAGGCGCGCGCGAAGTTCCACAGCGATCTCGACCGCTTCTACACCACAACCCTAGGTCAATAGTGTCATCCTGAGCGTAGGTGCGAAGCACCGGAGTCGAAGGATCGTTACGAGCGATTGTATTGAGGCGATCCTTCGACTGCGTTCGCTCCGCTCACTTCGCTCAGGATGACACGTTAGCGAAGGGCACGCGCGTCGGCGAGGGATATCGTCTCGCGCGTGCCGTCGCTGTGTTGCACGAGTAATCCGCCGCCGGTGACGAGCGAAAGTGCCGTCACGTCGATTGCTTCAGTTGCGCCGTCTTTCAAAATCCGATACGGCTTGCCGGGAAGGCCCGCTTGGCGTTCCCACACGCGCGCGATGCGCGGCGGCATGTCGAGCGTATCTTCCCAAATTTCGTAATTCAACAAAACGTCGCGCAGCAATCGTGCGCGGTCGATATCCGGCGCGACGTCATCGCAAAATGCAGGCGGCGGCGAAATCTCCGCATCGGCACCCGGCGTGCGATGCACGTTGATGCCGATGCCGGCGGCGACCCATGCGCGATCGCCGACAACCCGCGAAACGCACAGGATGCCCGCGATTTTCTTTTCGCCGAGCAACAGATCGTTGGGCCAGTGCATATCGGCCGGCACGCCGTTAAGCACCAGGGCGCGCCGCACGCATATCGCGACACCGAACGGCACGACCCACAGATGCGAGGCGGGCATCGAACGCGGGAGAATCGTCGTCATGAGGAGCGATGAGCCCGGTTCTGCAATCCATGACCGCCCTCTGCGTCCTGCGCCGTGCGTCTGCACCTCGGCGACGAATGTCGTACCATACGCAGATTCGTCCCCGAGCAGCGGTGCCGCGTCGGCATTCGTGCTTCCGGTGGATTCGAGATAACGGATATCCGAAAACCGTGTGCCTCGTAGTTCTTGACTCACGTGGGCATACGGATGGTGGCCTCCTGGCATAGGGGGAGCTTGCACGTGCGACGTATTCGGGGCCTGCTATGGCATTAGAACAAACGCTCATTCTGTGTAAGCCCGACGCGGTCTCGCGGTCGCTCGTCGGCGAAATCATCACGCGCATCGAGCGGCGCGGATACGTCATCATCGCGATGAAGATGATGCAGCTCTCCGGCGATAAAGCACGCGAGCACTACGCGGAGCACAAGGACAAGCCGTTCTTCGGAGACTTGGTGAACTTCATCACGAGCGGCGCTCTCGTCGCAATGGCGGTCGAAGGCGAAGACGCCGTGGAAGGCATGCGCCAAATAATCGGCGCGACGAATCCGCTTAGCGCCGCGCCGGGATCGATTCGCGGCGACTTCGGGCAAACGATCGGGCGCAATCTCGTTCACGGCAGCGATAGTAAAGCGAGCGCCGAGCGCGAGTTGAAGATTTTCTTCGAAGTCGGTGAATTCGTATCGCGCAAGCACGATCTTGCGCAGTGGCTGGCGGACTAAGCGATGTCGATCGATTCGTTGCGTGCCGGCGGACGGCCGTTGATCGAAGCGGTGCATGCGCGCGAAGTGTTGGATTCCCGCGGGAATCCAACGGTCGCCGCGAGCGTCGCAACGAGTTTTGGTTCGGTCGAAGAAGCGATGGTTCCATCGGGCGCCTCGACCGGCGCGCACGAAGCGGTCGAACTTCGCGACGGCGATAGCCGCCGCTACAACGGCAAAGGTGTGTTGCGCGCGGTCGCAGCGGTAAACGATACGCTGGGCCCTGCTATTGAAGGCAACGATGTCACCGCGCAACGCGAGATCGACGAGCGCATGATCGAACTCGACGGTACGCCGAATAAGTCGAGTCTGGGCGCCAATGCGATTCTCAGCGTTTCCCTTGCCGTTGCGCGCGCTGCGGCTTCGAGCTTTTCGCTGCCGCTGTTCCGCTATCTCGGCGGACCGTCGGCGGCCCTGTTGCCTATTCCGATGATGAACGTGATCAACGGCGGAAAACACGCCGAAGGCGCGCTGCAATTCCAAGAGTGTATGATCATGCCGGTCGGCGCGCCGAGCTTCCATGAAGCCGTGCGTTACGGCGCAGAAGTGTTTCACGCACTCGGGCGCTTGTTACACGATCGCGGTATGCCGACGCTCGTGGGCGACGAAGGTGGCTACGCGCCACCGCTCGATTCAATCGACGATGCGATGAAGTTGCTGATCGAAGCGATCGAAACCGCCGGATACAAACCGAAGGAGGACATTGCGATCGCGATCGACGCGGCGTCGTCGGAGTTCTATCAAGACGGCAAGTACTACGCGCACGATACGCAGCATGGCCTCAGCGCCGATGAAATGATTGCGCTGTACCAAGATCTGTGCGACCGCTTTCCGATCGTCTCGATCGAGGACGGCTTGGCCGAAGACGACTGGGCCGGGTGGCGCAAGCTGACGGAAGCGCTTGGAAACAAAGTACAGCTTGTCGGCGACGACCTGTTCGTCACGAATACGAAGTTTCTCGCCCGCGGCATCGCAGAAGGCGTCGCGAATTCGATTCTCGTCAAGGTGAATCAAATCGGTACGCTGACGGAAACGCTCGATGCCGTCGACATGGCGCATAAAGCGGGCTACACCGCCGTGATCTCCCATCGCTCCGGTGAGACCGAAGATACGACGATCGCCGATATCGCGGTTGCGACGAGCGCGGGTCAAATCAAGACCGGTTCCCTTGCGCGTAGCGACCGGGTGGCGAAGTACAATCGTTTGATGGCGATCGAAGAAGAACTGGGTTCCGCCGCACGGTACGCGAAACTCAAACGCTGACGCGGTTCATCTCGCTGATCGTCTTCTCCGTCGCCTTCGGCATCGAGGAGGCGATCATCGTCGTGTATTTGCGCCACCTCGCGCACTCGTACGCGATGCAAGCCTTCCGCCTCGAGATCTTTCGCGAGCTCGCGACGCTGTTCGTGATCGGCGCGATCGCGTCGCTCGTTTCGTCATCGTGGGCAATGCGATCACGCGCATTCTGCTTCGCCTTCGGCGCCTGGGACATCGTCTACTACATCGCGCTCTGGAAGCTCTCGGGATTTCCAACGATCATGGACGATGACGTGTTGTTTCTGATTCCCATTCCTTGGGTGGCACCGGTGTGGGCGCCCGTAGCATTCGCGCTCGTGCTGATGATGATCGGCGTCTTTGGCGTCGTACGCCGGCGCGCTGCACTGCTCGCGCTTGCATCCGCGCTCGCGTTACTGTCGTTCTTATATCGCAGCGCGTTCGGCATCGACGCCTATCCGCTCTGGCTCTTTGCCGTTGCGTTGCTGCTTGCGATTGCAGCGTTGCCGATCGTCAACGTGCCCGCGCGTCTGCGGCAGGTTCAATGAACGACCTACGTAAGCGCGTTCCGCGATCGACGTTCGGGTCGTGGAAACCGCCTGCCGGCCGGCGCGACGCGCTGGAGATCATCAAGGAAGACGAAGAAGGGCGCAACGACGCGTTACTAGTGCGCCGGCGCGCGGTGATGTCGGGCGATCCGTTCGCGTTCTACCGCGGAACAGCGGCCGTGATGGCGTCGGATTTATCGACGATCCCCGTGACGGATTTGCGCGTTGTGCTCTGCGGTGATGCGCACGTGATGAATTTCGGCGGCTACGCAACGCCGGAGCGGCGTCTGGTCTTTGACGTCAACGATTTCGACGAAACCTTGCACGGCTCGTGGGAATGGGACCTTGCGCGGTTGTGCGCGAGCCTTCCGCTGCTCGCCGCGTTTCGCGGGTTTCGTTCCTCGAGTGCCGACGATGCCGTGTTCGAGGCGGCACGCGCGTATCGCAAAGCTTTGCGCGCGTTCGCGGCGCAGTCGCCGCTCGAAATTTGGTATTCGAGTGTCGATGTGCGGGGCTCGCTTGCGAGCGAACTAGCGCCGCCGCGTGCAGCACCGCAGACGCCTGCGAACAAAGAGTTGGGCGAGATCGTCCATACGGCGCTTGCGCAATACCGGCAATCACTGCTGCCGCACGTGCGCATGCTACTCGATCGCTATACGCCTGTGGGTCTCTACGAACATCCGGTCGGTGTCGGAAGCCTCGGCTTATTCGCCGCCGTCGCCGTATTTCAAGCCGCTCCCAACGCGTGGCTTTACCTTCAAGTGAAACAGGCGCGAGCGTCCGTGCTCGAGCGCTATCTCGGTCCGTCGAATTTCACGAATCATGGTGAGCGCGTGATTGCGGGGCAGCGCGCGATGCAGGCGGCAAGTGATTTATTCTTAGGCTGGACGGAGTATCAGGATGTTTCCTATTACATCCGCCAGCTTCGCGACGAGAAGACCAGTCTTACGGTGCAACGGATTACGCCCGCGCAGTTCATCGATTATGCGCGGCGGTGTGGAAGCGTGTTGGCACGCGCGCACGCACGAACCGGCGACCCAAAAGCGATCGCCGGTTATCTTGGCGCGAGCGAAGCGTTCGACGAGTCAATGATTGGATTTGCTCGCCGATACGCGCATCTCGTCGAACGCGATTACGAGGCGTTCCGCAACCGCACGTAACTCTCCAAACCGACGAGCGCCGAGGCGATGCGCTTGCGCTCCTCGGGATCGAGATCGAGCGCGAAGAAGCTTGCGCGAAGCTCGCCCGTGACCGGGTCTTCGTTCGTGTCGATGATTCGGACGTGGCAGTTCACCGGCGTTGGGTTGAGCCAGAACGTGGCGTACACTGTATCGAGCCGGTGCAGATGCGCGGATAGGCGGACATCCCACCGGTCGTTGTAGACGTGGAGGAGCTGTCCGTTGACGATGGACTTGGGCCCCGGGTAGAGGGTAACGTAAAGGGTCTCCATGTTGCCGAGGATAGCGTCCGGGCGTCCAGAAAGCGTCCGCCGCCGGGGCCTGTAGCTCAGCGGTAGAGCGGCCGGCTCATAACTGGTTGCGCGTAGGTTCGAATCCTACCAGGCCCACTAGTCCCGCGCGGGCGCGTTCCGTTCGTCGTACGACCGTTGAGCGTCGCGGAACAGCATCGCGTTTCCCTCGATGAAGCGAAGGAACGGTGCGATCAGCTTCGAGCATTCGACGCCGAGCGTCGTCAGCGTGTACTCGACGCGCGGGGGAACGACGGGAAAGCTCTCCCGTGAAATGAGTCCGAGGCGCTCCAGTTCCCGTAACGTCTGCGCGAGCATCTTTTCGGAGACGCCGTCGATTGCGTGCCGCAGTTGCGAATTGCGCTTTGTGCCGGTCGAGAGCTGACGAATGATGAGCAGCCCCCACCGCGTGGAAAGCACGTCGAGTACCTGACGCGAGACACAATTCTTTAAATCGCAGCTTCCGATGACCGGAACCGCCTCGAGTTGCTGCATGCTAACCTCCTGGTGCGTACCTAACTCGCCGGTACGTACTTCCCAAAAGTAAGTATAGTGGCTACGCTGGGTGCATGCAACAGCAAACAACATCTAAGCCGGTCGCGGTGGTGACCGGAGCAAGCACCGGCTTCGGCCGCCTCACGGCTGAAGCGCTCGCCGGCGCCGGATACCGCGTTTTTGCCGGAATTCGCGGCATCGCCGGACGCAATGCGGAAACGGCTCGCGAGTTGTCCGCGCACGGAATCGAAGCCGTCGAACTGGACGTCACGAGCGACGCATCGGTTGAATCGGCTGCACAAAAGATCCTCGGAAACGTTGATCGGATCGACGTGCTCGTGAACAATGCCGGAAGCGCATATTGGGGCGTCGTGGAGGCATTCACGCCGGACCTCGTGCGCGAGCAGTATGAAGTCAACGTATTCGGTCCATTGCGCGTTAATCGCGCGTTTTTACCGAAAATGCGCGAGCGCCGCAGCGGTCTCGTCGTGTACGTCTCCTCCGTCGTCGGACGCTTTACGGCACCGTTTATCGGCGTGTACGCGTCGTCGAAGTATGCGCTCGAAGCGCTCGCCGAAACGAGCGCATATGAACTGAAACCCTTTGGCATCGACGTCTCGATCGTTCAACCGGGAGCGTACGTCACGAACATTGCAAACAACCGCGTCCTAGCGGATGACGAGGCGCGAACGGCATCGTACGGTGACGTCGTCACGACGTTTGGACGCGTGCTTACGGGGCTTGCGGAGAGCGCTTCGGACAAGCCTGAGGAAGTCGCTGAGGCGATCCTGGATCTCGCACGCCGCCAGCCCGGGCGACGCCCGCTACGACGCGTCGTCGGGGGCAGTGAAGCTACCGGCGCCGTCAACAGCACCTCGGCATTGGTGAGCCAAGCCGTCCTGCAGGGCTTCGGGTTCGAGGCCTTCGCGCCGGCCGTTCCGCTCGACGAGCCGCTCCCCGCCTAAATCGCATCAGTCGTTGACAAGGCGCCGCGGCTTCTGTAGCGTAAGCAGGTCGCCATGGCGCCATCGTCTATCGGTTAGGACATCGCCCTTTCAAGGCGGAAAGACGGGTTCGATTCCCGTTGGCGCTACCAA
>CAZYLU010000025.1:0-53208 GCA_964648945.1 uncultured bacterium
CTGGAGCCGACGGCCGGACTCGAACCGGCGACCTGCTGATTACGAATCAGCTGCTCTACCAACTGAGCTACGTCGGCGCAACTTGCGCATTCTAGCGTATTTGCATGCGCTGCGCAATTGGGCCGGGGAGGCTCGTTCTTCGGGCTCCCCGGGGCCCCTCTTTGCTTTACCGATTCTGGAGATTTAGACTTCTCTAATCTTTCTCTTAAATAAATAGTTGACATCCGGTTGAGACCGGAGTAGGCTCGAATCAGATTCAACTAATTGATTAAGAGAAAGGCCTCAGATGTACCGGTTCGCCTCAAGTCTCCTCGCGTCGGCCGCTCTCGTGTTCCTCGGCACCAGCATGCTGGGGACGGCCCTCGCCGATAACCGCGTATTCCCGCCCCCGCGTCACATCATTAGCCAACCCCACCCGCCCAAAGTGATCGCCACGGTGGTCGCCCACCGCAGCGCTCATCAATCGACCTGGATCGCCGTTCACGGCTTATAGGTGAAGCCCTGGATGTACGCCTCGTTGGACGTCTTGCTCCCCCACACGACCCAGATCGTGCCAGTCTTCGGATCGATCGCGGTCGTGTGGACGCCGGCGTTGACGTCATGATTGTCGAGCAGCTTCGGCGCTGACTTTCCATCGAACGAGAAGAGCTTGATGCCGCCGCCGGCGCACGCAAGCCATCCACGCGACTGATCCCAATTGCATTGATCGACGCGCCCGGGCAGGTCCGTTTTATACAGCCGTTTACCGGACGAGGAATACACCGAGAGCGTATTGTTCTCTCCGCCCACGAGAATGGCGTGCGCGCCGGCATCGTACTGCAGCGGATGATTGTTTTGCAGCTCCGGCGTCTTGAACACCTTCGATACTTTTAGCGTCTTCGAATCGACGATCGCGACTTCGTTGTCGCTTGCGATGTTTTGATACACGTTGTGCGTCTGCGGATCGACCGCAAGATATTCCGGTTTGTGTCCCGGCAGTGCGACCGTCGCCACAATCTTAAACGTTTTTACGTCGATCACCCACATCTTCGTGCCGTCGTCTTCATCGGCGTAAATGCGATCCGTAGCGGGGTCGTATGCAATCGCATCGACCGGTCCGGTCGTAACGACCGTACGAAGAATTTGTTTCGTTTCCGGATCGACTTCGCTGACGCTCTTTCCGTCGCCGTTACCGGTGTACACGTGGCCCGTCGCTTCATTGACGGCGACGCCGGCCATCGGACCGACCTTTGCGATGCCCAGTACGTTTCCGGTGTCGGCATCGGCGATGAGTAGGCCGTCGCCACCGGAGTGCGCCGCGTAGACGCGGCGGCGCTGTGCGTCGACGGCGACATAATCGAAACCGCCGCCGGGATTTACCGGCTGCGCAACGGTTGCGGGAACAATCGGCATGCGTACCTCACACTAGACGAAGAAGCTACGGCGCAGCGTAGCATCGCGGCATGACGCGCAGATGAACGCTATTCCTGGTCGTGAAACGTTCTGCGCTTCGCGGTCTGGTCCAGCTCCAGATCGTCCAAGAAGTAGTAGACGATCTTCTTATCCTTAAATCCGACTTTCGCGAGCTGACGTCCATCGATTTCCACGACCTCGTGGATATGTCCGACGACGCCGGCATAACGATAGTTGACCTCCGAATAGTTCGGGTTGCCGGGGGCAGGCTTGGGGGTCGCCTTAACGCCTCGCAGCGGGGTGTTGTGCCGATGCATGGCGTAAGGTTTCAACACATGATCATCAGTTACCGGGGCAAGACTCCCAAGGTTCATCCCTCGGCATTTATCGCACCTACCGCCGTCTTGATCGGCGACGTTGAAATCGGCGAGGAGTCGAGCATCTGGTTCGGGGCAGTCCTGCGCGGCGACAATGGCCCGATCCGCATCGGTGCGCGCACCTCAATTCAAGATAACGCGGTTATCCATGTTACACACCTGACACAGATCGACGACGACGTGACCGTCGGCCACGCTGCCGTCATGGAAGACTGCCACGTGAAGCGCCATGCATTAGTTGGAAGCAACGCCGTCCTGCTTAACGGAAGCGTCATTGGCGAGGGGTCGCTCGTAGCGGCGGGCAGCGTCGTCGGTGAAAATGTTGAGATTCCCGATCACGTGCTTGCCGCCGGTGCGCCTGCAAAGGTGAAGAAGCCGATCGAGGGGCAGGCACAAAACTGGATCGAGATTGCCGCCGAAGAGTACGTGCATCTCTCGCGGAGTTATATCGAAGAGGGGATCGATGCCGCTCGTACGTGACCTCGTCGCACAGTTCATCCAAACCGAAGGACACAAGGTAGACGTATCGCCGGTCGATCTCGACGCGGGCATTACGGAGATACTCTTTCGCACGCGCGGCCAAGTCTTCTCCGTTACGACGTACGAGAACGATCCTGGTTCGTACATGATTTCTACGGCGTACGAAGTGCCGGATTGGGCGCGCGAACGCACGCAGAATGCCGATACGCTCGCGCTTGTCAATGAAGATTATCCCGACATTACGTTCATCATGGCGCACGACGGCGGATTGTTCGTTGCAACCGCACAGGAAGAGCCAGGATCGCCGGAAGCGTTTACGCATTCGTTCTGGGAAACCGTCGCGCGCGTGCGCGAGGCGGGTGCAAGCGCGATCGAACGCATCGTCGACCGCACCGAGAGTAAAGCCGCCGCGGAGAAGTTCATCAACTCGTTCATGCTCGGTGAACGGTGAGCGATCCCTTAGTAGCAATTGAGACCGCGCTCGACGACGAGGGCCTCTTCTTCACCCGTGATGATGACGAAGACGCGTACCGTGTCGCATTCAAAAGCGAAGGCGACCGTTACTTCGTCGTCTCGTATCGGGACGATCCCAACTTCTTGATGATCGGCTCGGGCTGGGCGCTTCCCGCGGAAATCGAGCTCCTCGATGCCCTCGACGTCGCAAATGTTTTGAACGTGCGGAAAAAATTCGTGAAGACTGCGCTGTGGGAAGAGGAGCGCGACGTGCTCTTCACCGTCGAGCTGTGTGTCAATAATGCCGACGAAGTTCGGCCAAACTTCGGACGTTTGCTCGACGTGCTCCGCGATACGGCCGCTGAATTTTTCGAAGAACTACGCGACGAGGAAGAGTGACGATCGAGCGGGTGGGTGGAGCGACATTGCGTCCGTGGCATGCAATGCGCGCCCGGCTCTATCCGCAGACGAGACCCGAGAGTCTCGAAGAGGCGCAAGACCTGCTCGCTAATCGCGATTTACTCTTCATCGTCGCACTCGATGACGACGGAGAGGTTCTCGGTTTCGCCGAGGCGCGCTGCGACACGACTACGTCAACGGGTGCGAAACGTCGCCGGTCGTTTTTCTCGAGGGAATCTACGTTGAACCGCACGCGCGCGGTCGCGGCATAGCACGCGAATTATCCGAGGTTGTTGGATTGTGGGGACGCGAGCGCGGTTGCACGGAGTTTGCGTCCGACTCGCCGATTGACAATCTCGAAAGCCACGCGATGCATCGCGCGCTCGGGTTCGAGGAAACCGAGCGCGTCGTGTATTTCCGCAAACCGCTTGCGTAGCTTAGGCTGGTGACAAACGGTTCGCGACCGCCGTCTCCGGTTCCGTTGAGTCGCAGTATTGGGATCGTTTGAATGCGAGAACGTGCCCGAGTTCGTGCGCAAAAGTACGCAGATCGCGTCGCACGTCCGGGTCATGCAACTGTTGTTGGTCTATAGGTTCTACCGCGACGACGCCGATCAGTTGGTCGCTCACGACCATGGGAAACGCCGTACTAGTGAGGGGCAGAGCGGTTACCAGCGGGGCTCCCGCAGAAGCAGCGTCGCTCGCTCGACGCGTCGACTCCATCCGCAAAACGACCTGATCGTCTTCCGATAGGAGCAGTGGGAACGCGGTGGGCGACGACGTCGTCTCTGCGAACGCGACTCGAACTAGCCGGCCCTTTTGCCGTTCGTACAGAGCACACGCGCGTAGGCTCCCGAGGCGGCACAACTGTTGCACGCTGACCGTTGTGACATCATCGACCGTCTTCATGCGGCGGCAGTCTTCGATCAACGCGGCCAAGCCTTCTTGAAACGTCAAGCGATGCGCGGACCCGAGATGCCGAATGAGCGTTTCGACTTGCGGACGCAAATAATTCAGTGAAACCCCAATGAGGAGGACGAGGACATAGACAACCGGGCCTCGGCGCGGATCGGGTTTGATAAACTCGCTCGCAAGGCCGAAGCCGATTGCGGCGATACCGGCTAACACGCTGAACACCGCCGCGTGATTCAAGACGAAGCTTACGGAGACGAGTCGCCTCTTGATGAGCGCGTAACCGTACCCCAGTGCCATGAGGCTTTCGGTGAGAATAAGCGGATTGAGGTGTGTACTGCCGCTGTGCAGCGCGCTTGACGTCTCCTTGACGAGCGGACCGGAAAAACCAACGAGTGTTGAAGCGAAAATCCAATGCAGCAACACAATGTCGTCCGCTTTTTCACGCGCGATTGCATACGCCATAATCGCAAGCGGTGCCACTTTGGCGACGACCGGAAGACCATAAAAGAACGTAAGGAACGTCCTATCCGGAGGCCAAAGTTCAAGTGGATACCTAACCGCACCGGCCAGCAGCACCGGCAGGATCATGCCGAAAACAAAGACCGCTCCGGTGAGATTAAGCCACTTCTTGAACGTCTGCGAATATGCGTGCTTCGCTAGTTCAGTCGATAGATCGAACAATGCGTAGAGCGAAATCGCGAGCAGCACTTGGCGAATGGATTGCACGGCAACGATTAGCCACCACGGAAGCCCTACGAGCGTTGAGATAATTCCTGATCCAGCCGCTGTTCCGTATAGGAATATCCCGGCCGGATATGCGAGCCGCGGATCTCTCCCTTTTGCGATAATCAGAATCGCGAGCGACATCAGCAGGATCTTATTGAAAACGTCCGCTCCTTCAAGCCACTTGCCGCTCGGGTCTTCCTTATGCGCAACGAAGCTGTTCTCTAAGAGAGGCCCGTTCGCGTCATAGATGGCATAGCGCACTTCGCCGTCTTTCGGCGGCGATTGCCACCAGACGACGATGTCGCTCATTGGAAGGCGGCGTAGGTCAATGCGATCGCCGCAGTGCAGTGGAGGCGGCGGGTCATTGCTGCAGTCAACTTCGCTAACTTGACGGTCGGTGGAGTCGGGCAGCAACCCCGCCGTGGTTTGCGCTTGCTGTCCTCGCGTCCAGATGCTGATCGCCAGAGCGACGACCAAAAAAGCCCCAAAGATGGAAAGTGTGAATGTCAGCAACCAGCGCATACGCGCAGTCCCCCGTGGAAACACAATAGTATTCTGCCATCGAGAGGACAAGGCGTTTAGAACTGGGCTTCGATGCGCGTTAGCCGGCGAGATGTCCGGCGATGAATACCCCTTCCACAATGGCGTCAAGAAGATACACGGGCGAAATGGAACCGCGGCCGGCATAGATTGTCTCGATAATTCCGAAGGCAGCGGCCGACGCAATCGCTAGCACGCGCGTTTCAATTTCAGGTTCTTCGCGTGCGGCGCCGATCGCAAGCGCGACTGCGTCGGCAAGTGCGAGCGCGCCAATGACGCGCACGAGCCAACGATCGCGCTTCCGACCGGTGACGGCTTCAAAGGACGGCATATGAAGTATCGGCCAGAGACCGGTTCCCGCGAAGTATGCCGCCTGAATGCCGAGCAGCGTTCTACGCACGCTGGTACACGTGCGCCATTGCGGGCGCAGCGTACCGCGTGCCGGCGACGGCATCCGGGGGAACGAGTGACTCAATCTCGCGGATCTCGTCAGGCGTAAGCGTAACGTCGAGCGACCCGACGTTCTCCTCCAAGCGCGCGACCTTCGTCGTGCCGACGATCGGCACGATATCGTCGCCCTTGGATAGCACCCACGCTAACGCAAGCTGTGCGGGCGTAATCCCTTTGCGGTCGGCGATCGCGCGCACACGGTCGACGAGTTGCAGATTCTTTGCGAAATTCTCGCCTTGGAATCGCGGCGCGCTTCGGCGAAAATCGTTCGGCGCAAAATCGTCCGGCGTCCGAATCGTTCCGGTGAGAAATCCGCGTGAAAGGGGACTATAGGCAAGGACGCCGATGCCAAGTTCGCGCAAGACCGGCAGCAGTTCGGCTTCGATATCGCGCGTCCAAAGCGAGTACTCGATCTCGACGAACGTGATCGGATGAACGGCGTGTGCGCGGCGCACCTGCTCGGCATTCACTTCGGACAGGCCGATGTGTTTGACGTAGCCCGCTTTGACCATCTCCGCAATTGTGCCGACGGTTTCTTCAATAGGAATCTGCGAATTGATACGAGCGGGAAAGTATCCGTCGATGTAGTCGACGCCGAGTCGCTTCAGCGAATACGCGAGAAACGTTTTTACATGGGCGGCGTGCGCTTCGTAGCCAAGCCACGCTCCCGCGGGATCGCGCAGCGCGCCGAATTTCACCGTTAACACGGCCTCGTCGCGACGCCCGTTGATCGCCCGGCCGACGAGCATCTCGTTGTGCCCCATGCCGTAGAAATCGCCGGTGTCGATCAGATTCACACCGAGATCCAGCGCACGATGAATCGTCGCGATACTCTGTTGTTCGTCGGCGTGTCCGTAGAGATCGGACATGCCCATCGCACCCAAACCGATGCTCGAGACCTTGAGTTTGTCCGGTCCCAACGTGGTGTATTTCATTCGAGTTGTTAGCCTTTCTTTGCGTCGAGTCGCGAGAGCTTGTAGTCCACGACCTCGAGACACGTTTCCAAATCTTTGATCTTTTCTCGAACCGACTGCGCGTGCGCGAGTAAGAGCGCTCGCTTTTCTTGCGACGTGTCTTCGCCGGCTTCAGCTCGGCGTATGAGTTCTGCGTAGCGCGCGAGCGTCTCGATCGACATACCCGTCTTGCGCATGTTCGTGACAAACGCAAGCCACTCTAAGTCATCACGCGAGTACCGGCGATGGCCGCTCGGCGCGCGCTCGACGAACGGCGTGAGACCGATACGTTCGTAGTACCGGAGCGTATCCTCAGTGAGACCGCTTGCTTTTGCCGCCTCGCCGATGGACAGCCCCTGTTCGATGATCATGAGTCTATCCTAAAACCTGGAGTTCGCTCTAAGTCAAGTCTGCTACCATCGATGCTATGGAACCAATTGAAGTGACCGACTGCCCGGGCTGCGGACACTCCATGAGCGTGCATCACGGCCGGCACTGTGACGCGTGCGAAGCCGCCGGCGACGAATGTCCCGCCGTCGATCCGGCTTCGCAAAGTGAGGGCGGCTAGGCGCGGCGGCCTATGCCGATGGGAAGTGCGATTCGTCCGCGTACGGGACGAAAGAGTGTGTATTGCTCTTCGTGGTGTGTGCCTACGCCACAACATCGTGATCACGGCGACCGGCGTCCTCGGCCGGATTTGGCTCACTTGAGAGCAGCCACTCTGCTCGCCGACGAATCTCCAGCGCCGCGGCTACGTCCGCATGGGTCGAAAACCCACACGCGCAGCACGCAAAGCGCCTTCTTCGTCGGTTTCCTCGCTCGCAATGCCCGCACTTCGCACAGGTTTGCGACGAGAAACGCGCGTCTACGACAGCAACCGTCACACCGGCGCCTTCAGCCTTCTGGACGATCATTCGCTGCAATAGACCAAATCCTGCGTCAAGGATGACGCGGTTGAGGGCCGCTTTCGCGGCCACGTTACGACCCGGGATTTGTGCGCTACCCTTCGCACTGCGAGTCATATTCCTTATGCGAAGCATTTCCAGCGCAATACAATCGGCCGAATCGACGATCTTACGAGCGATTTTGTGGGCGTAGTCTCGTCTGGCGTTCGCTTCTCGCTCTTTGGCGCGTGCAAGTCGCTTCACGGCAGCGAGACGCGCGGGATCCTCCCAATTGATGCATTGTCCGCGACCGTCCCGCCGCGTTCGCGCCTCTAGATCGCGCTGCAATCGCGCCGTCCTCGCCTTGCGCTTTTCACTGACGGCGGCATTGCGGATGAGCTCGCCTTCACTCGTCGCCCCCAGCACGTGCACCCCACGGTCCACTCCGACGATGCACCTGACCTCCCGCTTTTCGGGTACGGCAATCTCGTGCTCAACACACAGGTAGCACTTCTGGTTCTTGCACACGATCCAAGCGCGGCCGAACTCTTTCGGAATCCTACGCCCTTTGCGGAGGCGCACGCTTCCGACGCCCGGCACCTTGACGCGCCGCTGCTCGGCATCGAAGTTCAACGCGCGGTTGCCGTGCGGAAAGGCCAGTTGGCGCCAGCGTGAGGCGGGCTTGAACCGTGGGAAACCGGGTTTCTCGCCGCGTTTGCAGCGGCGAAAAAATGCGGCAAAAGCCAAATCCAAGCGCCAAAGCGACGCGTCCTGACATTCACGATAGACCGAGGCCAGGCGCCCGTCGATGCGCTCACTCGGGTTTCGCAGCCGCGTTAATTCCGCGTATTGCATCTTCACCGAGACCGATATGCCGCGCAGGCGGAATGCGTCGCGGCGTTCCTGCAGTGCGGCGTTGTACAGTTCGCGCGTCATGTCGAGCATGAAGCGCAGCGCCGCTTCTTGCCGCGCTGTAGGATAAAGGCGCACTCGCTCAATCCGCTTCACTGCGCGAGCGTATCACCGCCAAGAGACAGATGCCTGGCACACACATTTCGTCAAGGCCGTGGAGCGTGTCGCCCATTCCTGAGGAATTAATTTCAATGTAGCAGTTTCGATTCAACCTCGGGAGGAGTTCTAGCGCACTTCGGTACGAGCGTTACAGTGACAACCACTTGCCTCACAAAACTGCCGCAGTTCTTACTGAAGAGCAGGCCTGCGAATCTGAGAGTTGGCGCAAAGGCGGTAGAGCCAATGTCCGGCGACATGCTCTCATGTCTAGATACATTTCACGCCGCGATAGAATCGGTGCGGAAGTTGAACAAACACGGCTGAGCGACGCCGTAGACAACAATAGCGAATGTACCCGTTGGATTAGCGGTGGTCGAATCCAAAGGCTGTTTTTCCCCGACTCTTGACGGCCCAAAGATAATCGTAGGTGACTTAGAAGACAGCGATCACGGCGGCGGAAAGCCGGACTCGTCACCGTAGGGCACAAACCTTGTAAACTGGTCTTGAAAGCGCAATTTCACAGTGCCCGTTGGTCCGTTACGATGTTTGGCAACGATGAACTCGGTGACGTCAGCTTCCGTTGCTTCCTTATTGTAGTACCCCTCTCGAAAGAGGAACGAGACCATGTCAGCTTCCTGTTCGAGTGAGCCAGAATCTCGCAAATCGGAGAGCATTGGACGCTTGTCATTGCGAGATTCGACGCCACGATTCAACTGCGCGAGCGCGATGATCGGGACCCCTAGATCCTTCGCCGTGACCTTTAGAGTACGACAGATATCGGAAAGCTCTTCGTTGCGATTGACGTTTTTCGAAAGCACGCCAGGGCGTAGTAACTGCAAGTAGTCAATGAATACAGCGCCAAGTCCGCTCGTGGATTTCAAACGGCGACAACGGCTTCGCACTTCGGTCACGCTCAAGCCGCCAGCATCGTCGAGAAATATCGGCAGTTCACTTAAACGACCCATTGCACGAGAGATTTTTTCCCATTGATGCCCTTGGATCTCGCCTCGCCGCATTTTGTGCATAGATAACTCGGCTTCGGCACAGACCAGGCGCTGCACGAGCTCATGGTTCGACATTTCCAAAGAAAAGAACGCGATTGGCTCGCTACGCTCTGCTGCAGCGACGGCCATATTTAGAGCGAACGATGTCTTGCCCATGCCTGGACGCGCAGCCAGTATGATGAAGTTCCCCGGCTGGAAGCCAGTCGTGATCGCATCAATATCACGGAAGCCCGACGTCAACCCCGTCTGCTCGCCGCGCATATGGAACAGAAAATCGATATAGTCAAACGTTTCCTTCATCAACCGGTTCACCGGGACGAAGTCACTGGACATCTGGCGCTCGCCAATTGAGTAGACTAACTGCTCGGATTGGTCGAGTGCGGCGTCGACGTCTTCTTCCGCCTCGTATCCTAATTGCGTAATTTGCGTGCCCGCATGAATTAACGAACGGAGTACCGCTTTTTCGCGCACGATGGTGGCGTAATATTTTGCCGATGCCGCCGTTTGCACCGTATCCATCAGCGAGCTGAGATACGAGAGTCCGCCGACGCGTTCGAGCGCGTCGCGATTGCGCAGCGCTTCCGCAACGGTGATCTTATCGAGCGGTTCGCCGCGATCGAAGAGCTCGAGCAACACCGCGAAAATCGTTTCGTGCACGTGCGCGTAAAAGTCGTTCGGGCGCACGATCTCGCCGACGGTTCCCATGATCTCGCGGTCAACCAGCACTGAACCGATCAAGGCCATCTCCGCTTCAAGATTGTGCGGAGGTATACGGTCGATCGACCCGGACTGAAGATGGGAAACGCTCATCGCTAAGCGCGCGACTTACGACGAGCGGACTGTGAGCGGCCTTGTGAGCTTCTTGTGGATTTCTTGCGAATGTGCAAAAACTTGAGGGCCTGTTCGACGGAGGTCACTGGAACGATATCGACACCCGCGAGCGATGCATCGACCTCGCGTACGTTTTCCTTTGGTAAGATCATCGCGCGCATGCCGCTCTGCCGGGCAGCATACAACTTCTCGATCACACCGCCCACAGCGCGGATCTTGCCTTGAATCGACAGTTCGCCGGTGATCGCAACGTCTTGTGGCAGCGGCGTCTTGGTGATCGCGGAGTAAAGCGCAAGAAAGATCGCAAGACCCGCCGACGGACCGTCTATGTTCCCGCCGCCCACGACGTTGATGTGAAGATCGTAGTCGTTCACGTCGATCCCCGTCTGCGCGCGCAAAACGCTCGCGGCGTTGAAGACGGAGTCTTTGGCCATCGATCCCGCGGTGTCGTTGAAACGAATCGTTCCCTTTCCGCCTTGTGAGGCGGGAAAGGCCATCGCTTCGATTTCGATGATGCTGCCGAGATAATTGTGCACGCCCAGGCCGAACGTTTTGCCGATCTCACGCGTCCCACGCGCCTTCACGAGCGTATGCTGCACGAGACGGCTGGTTTGCACGACGGCGCGCACGTCATCTTCGGTGATCGTCACACTCGTGCCGCTCTTCTTCGGATCGATGCGGTAGAGCGCTTGACCGTAGGCGTCGGCAACAATCTGCACCGCTTTGCGCCCCTCGATCGTGTACGAGGCGATCGTTTGCGGCACACCACGCGCCACTTTCGCGCCAAGGCGCTTCACGGCGCCTTGCACGATCGAGACGATTTGATGTTGCGTTAGCGGCTGGAAGTAGATCTCGGCACAGCGCGAACGGATCGCGGGATCGATCTCCGAGGGATCGCGCGTCGTCGCGCCGATCAAAATGAAATCGGCCGGCGCGCCCTCTTTGAAGAGACGGCGCACGTACGCCGGTACGTTCGGCGCGTTTTCGTCAAAGTATGACGACTCGAACGTCACCTTCTTATCTTCGAGCACTTTGAGCAGGCGCGTCTGCAGCAGCGCGTCTAGTTCACCGATCTCGTCGATGAAGAGCACGCCGCCGTGCGCGCGCGTGACGAGCCCGAGCTTGGGTTCAGGAATTCCCGCCTCGGCAAATTCGCGCCGGCTGCCTTGATAAATCGGATCGTGCACGGAGCCCAAAAGCGGATTCGTCGTCTCGCGCGGATCCCAACGCAACGTCGTGCCGCTCGTCTCCACGAAGGGCGCATCTTTCGCAAACGGCGTGTACTGGCGCGATTTCGCAAGTTCGAGCACAAGGCGCGCAGCCGTCGTCTTACCGACGCCCGGCGGACCGTAGAGAATGACATGCTGCGGATACGGAGAGCTGATCTTTGCGAGCAGCGCCTTGATCGCGGTCTCCTGACCGACGATTTCGTTCAGACGCTGCGGACGCAGTTGCTGCAGCGCCGATGCCGCCAAGCTGCGCTGCGAGAGCGCTTCGAGCTCATGCAGTTTTGCTTCGGTTGTCGGCGTTTCGGGACCGGCGTCTTCGCGCAGCGCTTCGAGTTTGAGGTCCTTGAGGTACTCCTGATGGCGCAAATTCATCTTCTCGGAGACTTTGCGCTCGATCGCGTCTTCCACGGTCTTCTGCGCGAGCAGATCCGCGAGCGTTTCTTCGATGTCGGCGATCGCTTTACGCTGCTGCGCGCGCGTCGATGCGCGCTCGATCGTCGGGTCTTCGAAAACCAGACGCGCGAGCGCGCAGAGACGGTCGGGGAGATGTTGCGAGCGCATCATTTTGAGTGCGCTCACCTTGCCGGCACGCAGGACGAGTTTGTCTTGACCGATGACGTTCGCCAGCATCTCGTAGAGTGCGGAAACGTAGCGGTTCAGCTCGTCTTCAACGCCGTATTTGCGCCGCAGGCGCGACGCGTACGCTGATTCGGTGCCGGCCATGAGTTGCGTCTATGCGGAGACGACGTTGATCGTCGCCTTCGCTACGACGTTCTTGTGGAGTTTGACTTCCACCGGGTATGCGCCGAGCGCTTTGATTTGGCTCTTGATCTCGATCTTGTGTTTGTCGACTGAGACCGAAAGAGCATCGTGGATTGCATCAGCGACATCGGCATTGGTCACCGCGCCGAACAGTTTTCCATTGCCGCCGGCTTTTGCTTTGACGGCGAGTTTCGTCTGTTCGATTCTGTTCGCCAGCTCCTTGGCGTCCTCGAGCGATTGCGCTTCTCTCTTTTCGTTCGCACGCTTTTGATCGGCGTGCGCGGCAAGCGCGCCTTTATTCGCCTCGGACGCGAGGTTGCGCGGCAACAAGAAGTTGCGAGCGTAGCCCTCGGCGACCTCAACGACATCGCCCTTCTTGCCGAGCGCTTTTACATCGCCCAGAAGAATGACTTTCATCTATATAACTCTCCAGGTGTTTGCAATGTCCGATTGCCTTTTTCGCCCGTGCGTCGTTGCGCAAACCCTCACGGACCATAGTCCGCTTCGGGCTTGCGCGCCTAGCTCGGACGAAAAATTCAATCTCTATACCGTCTGATTATTCAGAAACGTAGGGAAGGAACGCAATGACTCGCGCGCGTTTGATCGCGGTGGTCAGAAGGCGCTGGTGCTTTGCGCAGTTCCCTGAGATGCGGCGCGGCACAATTTTGCCGCGCTCCGAGACGTACTTCTTCAAACGGTTCACGTCGCGGTAGCTTATATCGATCGCTTTGTCCGCGCAGAAATTGCACGACTTACGCTTCGGGCGGCGGTCTTTGACCGCGCGCTTGGTCTTGGTTGCCATCTGTAGTTGTCCTTATCGAGCTAGGTGGTTGGCGGCCGTAAAGAGTGCAAGCAGTGTCCGTACGACCCTAGCCACGTGACGCAGCAGGCCCGCGCCACGAAAACGCCCCGGGCGGTTGCCCGAGACGAGCAATGATCTTACCACGGCTCGTCGCGGGCTTCTAGTGGGAATGCCGGAATCGAGGTTCGAACATATGTTCGCTTGGTAATACCGGCCACCTCCTCGAAGCGAGCGCCGAAATGGCGAGCCTGTTGCGCCCTCCAATTCTTGTAGTTGATGACGAGCGGGTGAATCGCGAATTTCTGCGCGACGTGCTCTCACGCGAAAACCACTACGTCCTTTTGGCGGAAAGCGCCGAGCGCGCGCTCGAGTTGCTCGCGCTGCATCTGCCCGGTCTGCTCATCGTCGATCTTCATCTGCCGGGGATGAGCGGAACGGAATTCATTAGCCGGGTACGTCGCACGCGGACGTTCTCCGAGATCCGTATCGCGCTCTACACGGCAAGCGTGATGACCGACGCGCTTGCGGACTTTATGCAAGTGATGAACGTCCGCCACCTCATTCCGAAGCCCGCGGAGCCGCACGAAATCATCACCGCCGTACGTGAGGCACTCGCTTAGTAATCGTCGTCGGGTTCGGTATCCGGCGTGCTCGGATCGCTAAAGAATGCCATCTTGCGGAAAGTCGGAATCGGATGGAACGGCTGCGGCGGCTGGGTGAAGTCCATACAGTCGCGAAGCGCATCCGAGCGATCGTCGGTCGTGTGCATCGAGGGCAGCAGAAAGACCTGTTCGGTGAATTTCAAGATGCTGCCGAATTCATGTTGCACGTGCGAAACGTAGTGCCGTTTTGCATACGGACCGATCATGATGAACGGAACGCGAGGCCCAAGACCCATCCGATCGAGCTGCGGCGGCGCGACGTGATCGTACCAACCGCCCCAATCGTCCCACACGACGATGATTGCCGTTGAATTCCACAGTGGACCCTGGCCGATTGCATTCACAACGGATGCAACCCATTCCGGGCCAAATTGTCCGGTAACACCGACGTCATGCTCGGTGTCGCGGCGCGGAAACGGATGGTCCGAATTTTGCGCGGACGGGACGACCCACGAAATTGCCGGTAAATCACCGACGCGCGCGTCTTCCAAAACGCGAGTTTCGGGCGAAATGACGTTGCCCCAGAGCGACGTGTAGCGAATGTGACGAATCGCATCGAACGCGGACCAGATATTGCCCAGACTATCGATCGGCGGCGCGTAGTATCGCCACGTCAGGCCGTTCGCGAGCGCGACGTCGGCAATCGTCGGCATATTGAAGCACGGCCAGGGGCCCGGAACTTCGTCCCCATCCGAAGCAATCATCGAAACGCGCGCATTGATGGGCGAATCGCAGCCCCAGGCGTAGTGCGTGGTCTCTAAGTGGTTGGGATTGTCTGCAACAAAGTTTCCCGTACCGGCAACCAGGTAGAGGTGCGCGGGAAAGCTTGGGCCCGTATTCGATTGAAAAAACCGGTCTCCGAGCGTGTATTGCTCGGCCATCTCCCAATACGGCTGTACTTCTCGCTGCGGCACGAACGCGTAAGGAAAATCCGGGTCCTGGCGCGGCGACGTGAAGGTCTCTTCCCATCCGTCCATCTTTCCGTCGTCGTACTGCAGCGCGAACGCGCGGTGTTGGTGATCGACGTCGGCCGGATAGTCCAAGTCAACAGCGTGCAACGGAACGCGGCCGTGTTTGGTTAAGCCCTCTTGCACGGTGTCGGCGCCCGGAAAGCCGTTGAACAAATTATCGAGGCTACGGTTCTCCTGAATGATGATGACGACGTGTTTGATTCGTTGATGCAACTCGCGAAGGTAGTCGATCTCCTTCGTCTTCGATACACTTATTGGCGCGGCCGACAGGGGAAGACAGTACGAAGCAAGCAAGCAGCTTAGCGCTACAAAAGCACCAAAAAGACGGGGTCGCATAATCTTGTACTACAAGGCGTCGCGCTCCAACTCATTTCCCAGCAAAGGCGGGAACAGTAAAGCTATGAGCCGCGTTCGCAGCGCCGTCGTGCGCGCAATTCCACTCCTCTTGGCGCTCGTAGTGATGATTGCGGCCGCAGGTCGCCTCCACGCAATGCCGCCGCCGACGGACTGGACCCAATTTCGCATCGACGGAACGCACAACGTCGTGCTCGACTCGGACCTCGAAACATCCTGGACGAGCGTTACCGGCGGTGCCATCTCTTCCAGTCCCGCGGTTGCCGGAACGGTGCTCTACATCGGTAATAACCACGGTGACCTCAACGCAATCGATATTCACACAGGCAGTGCGATTTGGAGTCACCACCTCGGCAACGATCTGATGAGTCAACCACTCCTTTACGACGGACTCGTTATCGTCGGTGAGGGCGACGAGCAGAGCCAAGGCTCGGCTCCAGGTACCGTCTACGTTGGAAGCGGTCCCAGCGCGATCATTGCGCTCGACTCGAAGACCGGCGAGGTACGATGGCGCGTAGCGGTCGCGGGCTCAGCAATGCCGACGGGTGCCATCGTCAACAACGTTTTAGTCGAACACAATGGTGCCGGCTGGCTCACCGCGATCGACCCGCATACCGGTAAGGTGATTTACGCGCGCAATATGCATTCGATCGCCTCGATGACGGGTGCGCTTCCCGTCGGTTCGAATGCAATCGTCACCGTCGGCGTACTCAACAACGAAGTCGATGCCATTCGCGTTGCCGACGGTGCGACGATCTGGCACACGGCGTTTCCAGCCGAGGGATCGGGTCACGGAGACTGTCCGCCTGTCACCGACGGAACGGTTCTCGTGTGCAACTACATGATGCCGAAACCGCCTGCCACGTACACATCCGTCGATCAGCCTGCGATTCAGCATGCCTATGCACTTGACGTGCGTACCGGAGCGAAACTTTGGGACGTTGCGTTGGAACAGGGCATACTTCCATGGCGCAACGAGGGCGCGATTCCCATGATGCTCGACGGCGTCGTCTATTTCGGGAGCGCCGTCGCACCGTACATGCACGCGCTCGACGCGCGCAGCGGGAAGACGGTTTGGGAGACGAAAGTCAGCTCGCCGGTCAAGGGCGGCATCGTCTCGACGAACGGTCACGTGTATTTTGGCGATCTCAAAGGCTACTTATGGTCGCTCGATGCGAAGACCGGAAAGGTCGTCGGTAGCAAAAAGATGCGCAGCGGATTCAATGTCGGCTCGCCGATCATCGTCGGCAAAACGCTAATCGTCGGCAGCAGAACCGGTTCTCTCTATGCGGTTCCGCTCGCCGACATCGACAGCGCACGCGATTCCTGAATTCGCCAGCCGAAGATCAGCAGCCACAGCGGGAGCAATAACTCGATAAAGGCGGCCAGCGGAATCCATCCGAGATTGACGCCGGGGTATAGATAGGGGCGCAGCTCATAGACGATCCATGCGAACCCGAGCAACCCAATGAGCGCACCGAGAATCTTCGGCATGTAACCGGACCGGTAGATCAGATATCCGAGCAGCGCGAGGTGGCAACCGAAGACGATCAGGCTAAACGGCCAACCATAGCGAAACGTCGCGAGCGAAAGCTGCACTTGCGTTTGAAGCTGGACGGAATTCAGCGCCGGCGTGCCGTGCGCCATAGCGATAAGACGATATGCCGTCGCGAGTTGCATCACGCCGAAAAGACCCATCGCCGTGTACATCAGCCGCAACAACGCCGTTAGCGACGAGAGCGCGCGATTCACCGGCGCCAGCAGCACGTACAGTGCCCACGCAATGACAATGTCTTCGATAAAGTTGACGAGATAGCAGACAATTGCAGCCGCGAACATTCCGCCGCGGCTGTCAATATTGTGAATCGTCTGCACGACGTTGCCTGCTACAACGAGCTTCGGGAAAAGTGCGAACTCGGCATAGCTGACGGGGTCAAGAAAATAGGCAAGCGCGACAATGATCGCCGCCTGGCGCAACGTTATCCCCACGCTGCCTATCCTCCCCGTAATATGTGAAGACGCTGTGAATCAGCCTCGCTTGATCGTAATCGCAGCGGCGCCGGCGGACTTGAGCAAGGCATTGAGTTCGTTGAGCTTTGCTCCAAGCAGTTCGTCGTCAACCGCGAATTGCGTTTTCGCGGTGTCGTCGAGCTGTTTCGCGAGCGCGCGCTGGCCATCGGTCGGCGCGTAATCGTTTCCGATCAAACTGCCTTCCGAACTCGCGATGCGTTCGTAGAGACGCGACGGAACGCGCAGCGTGTCTTCGAAGTTTTGCGCATCGCGAATATAGAGCGTATCGAGCGTCGAATCGACGCTGCCATGCAACGCTGCAACGGCGCGCGCCGCATCGGCGTGCGAAACAACGCGCGGCGCCGTCTTCTGCAGCGATGAATCGAGCGCACGAAGTGCAACGATGTCTTTGCCCAGGCGCCGGTAATCGTCTTGCAACTGCATGGCAAGGTCGAAACTCGCCTTCATGTCGGCTTGCGTTCCCGGCGTCTTCGGATCAGCCAAGACTTTGATCGAACGCGTCGACGTCGTGCCGGTGTACGACAACCGAACGGTGTACGTGCCCGGCACGACTTGCGGCCCGGGCGCGCCGCCGTTGTTTGCGTGGTAATCGGGAATCGGCTTGACGGTATCGCACGTCAGATCCCACCACACGCGATTGATTCCTTGCACCGGACGCTCGACGTCGATCGTGCGGAGCAATTTATCTCCATCGAGCAGCTGCAAGGTTACCTTTGCCTTCTTCGGCGGCGCTTTTTGTAAGTAGAAGTCGATCACGCCTGGCTGTTGCTGATTGTCGCCGGCGCCTTCACCCGTCGCCCACGTTCCCCACGAGGCGTTCCAACGGTAGGCGTCGCGTACGGGGAAGAGATAGGCGGCAGAATTTGCTACGGTCGCATCCCACTGTTGCAGCGGTGCGATGTCATCGAGTATCCACACGCCACGACCGTGCAGCGCAACGACGAGGTCGTCGAAGCGTTTTTGAATGACGAAATCATAAACGGGCGCATGCGGAAGATTGTTGAAGAACGGTTGCCAGTGCGAGCCGTCGTCGAACGAAAGCCACAGACCGGTCTCCGTTCCGGCGTAGAGCATCCCCTTGCGCACGGGGTCTTGACGCAACATGCGCGCGTAGCTCTCGCGCGGCAAATTTCCGCTGATCGATTGCCAATGCGCACCGAAGTCCCGCGTTACATAGAGATACGGCGTGCGATCGCCGAGCTTGTGATTCTCAGCGACGATATAGGCCGTGCCGTCATCGTACGGTGATGGATCGATGTTGTTGATCCGCGCCCAGTGCGGAAGATTTGGAATTCCGGCCGTCACGTCGTTCCAATGCGCGCCGCCGTCGCGCGTCACCCACACGAGACCGTCGTCCGTGCCGGCCCACAATTCGCCCTTCGTGATCGGCGATTCTGCGATCGATGCGATGGTGTCGTAGACTTCGGTTCCCGCGTTGTCGCGCGTGATCGGCTGACCAGACGGCTTCTGTTTGGTCTTGTCATTGCGCGTGAGGTCGGGACTGATCGCGGTCCACGTCGCTCCGCCGTCTTCCGTCTTCATGAGATACTGCGCACCGAAGTAGAGTGCGTTGGGTTCGAGCGGCGACACCGCAACCGGTGCAACCCACGCGCCGCGATACTTATACGATTCCGCACCTGTGCCCGAATACGTGTCCGGCCACGGACTGATCAAGCGTCCTTGCATTGCTTGACGGTCGAAGCGCAGCACCGCCTCTTGATATCCCGTACCGTAAATCACGTTGTCGTTTGCAGGCGAGAAAACGATCCAGCCGCTCTCGCCGCTTTGCGCCGAAAACCACTGATCCGGCGTAATCGCACCGGTGAAGCTTAGCTCCGGCCCACACACCGCGCCGGGATCTTGGAACTCGCCGCAGACGGTGTACGGCACGCGATCGTCCACGGAGATGTGGTACGGTTGCGAGACGAGCAGTTGCGGATCTCGCCACGTCTTTCCACCATCGAAGGAAAGACGAACGCCGGCATCCGCTCCGATGATCGCGCGTCTGCCGTTCACGGGATCGATCCACATCTGATGGTGATCGTATGCGCCCGTGGCAACGGATTTGACCGTCTTTCCGCCGTCGAAGGACTCCGACGGAATCCGGACGATCGTCATGAAGAAAATGTGTTTGGGGTTTTTCGGATCGACGGTGAACTGCGAGAAGTAGTACGGCCGCTGGATGATCTCGTGCTTGGTGCTCGTAAGCGACCAATGGGCTCCGCCGTCTTTGCTCGTCCAGAAACTGCCGGCTTTCGACTCCATCAACGCGTAGAGAATGTTCGGCGAACTGGGCGCGAAGCGCAATCCGATGCGCCCCGTCAATCCGCTCGGGAATCCGTTGCCTTGCACGCGCGACCAGTGCGCACCGGCATCATTCGAACGATAGACGCCGTCGTTACGTCCGCCGCTCGTGAGCATCCACGGACGGCGCTGCACGGTCCACATACCGGCGAAGACGACGTTGCGATTGACGGGTGAGACTGCAATCGTCGACGCACCGGTCGTGTCATCGACATAGAGTGACTTCTGCCAATGTTTGCCGCCGTCGACCGTCTTATACAAGCCGCGATCGGGCGAAGGTTTGAATGGATCGCCGACCGCTGCAATGTACACGAGATCGGGATTGTGGGGATCGATCGTGATCTGCGCGATCGCGGCGGTTGCGTCGAGGCCCAGATGCGTCCACGTCGTGCCGCCGTCATTCGATCGCCAGACGCCGTCGCCGAATGCGACGTCGTTGCGCATATTCGGCTCGCCGGTTCCGATATAGATGATCTTCGGATTCGACGGCGCAATTGCGATCGCGCCGATCGACGTCACGTCCTTCTTATCGAAGATCGGCTCCCACTTCGTTCCCCCGTCCGTCGTACGCCATAATCCGCCGAGCCCGCCGGCAAAATACGTGTACGAATCACCCGGAACACCGGCGACGGCGTCGATGCGTCCGGTGGTGGGACCGATGTTACGAAATTCGAGCTTGGCAAAGGTGTTGCCGGCGTCGGCATGTGCGAGGGCGGGCGACGCGGCGAGAACAGCACCACAAAGCGCCGCCATGCGAAGACGAAGCATCGAGCCTCCTTAAAGCGCTCTATTGCTTCGTCTCGTTTCCTTTGTGCGCTAGCGTTCCTGTTCGGTCGGACGAATCAACATCTCGTTGATCGCCATGTGCCGCGGTCGTGTCACCATGTAGCCGATGGCGTCGGCAATTTCCGTCGCCTGCAGCGGCTCGCTGACCGCAGCCACCATGCCGCGAATGCTCGTGACGATCTCCGGCCGATTCTGGTCGATGAGTTCCGTAACAACCTGGCCGGGCTCGATCAAACCGACGCGAACGTGCCGTGTCGTGATCTCCTGACGCAGCGATTCACTAAACGCGCCGACCGCAAACTTCGTCGCATTGTACACGCCCGCGCCGCTGCGCGCAGCACGACCTGCAACCGAACTGATGTTGACGATATCGGCAACGCGGCGCGGGCCATTCTCTGCCGCATCGAGCAGATGCGGTAATGCGGCATGCGTCGCACGCAAGAGCCCCGTGACGTTGAGATCGATCATGCGATGCCATTCTTCGGTAGGGGCATTGACGATCGGACCGAGGAGCATCAGGCCGGCATTGTTTACGAGGATGTCGAGACGGCCCAATGCGTCAAGCGTGTCCTTCACCATCGCCTCCGCTTGCGCGGGATCGGCGATATCCGCCTCGATTACGCGCGCCGTTCCACCCGCGCTTTCGATCGACGAGCGCAGCGCTTCGAGCCGATCGCGCCGCCGCGCGGCAATTGCTACTTTTGCGCCACGTCGCGCAAGATCGCGCGCGGTCGCTTCACCTATTCCAGAACTTGCGCCCGTAACGAGCGCAACCGTACCTTGCAGTTCATTTGCCATCACAAAATGGAAACTACCCTGCCCGATACGGTTGCAGTCTTAGAATCTTCCTAGAATTGATTCCAGAGGAATTGATTATAGACTTCGTGATGGAATTGAACTTCCGAGGCCTTAACGAATGTGCCGAGCAAGCGCGAGCAGCGGTCTGCACTCGCTTGTTTTAATTCAGCGTACCGTTCTTTGACATCGGGGCCGAGCAGTTTCGACGTCCATTCTGACGCACGAAAACCGCTGAGCGCGTCGTAAATGTTGTCCGGAAGATAGCGCTCGGCTTGACGCAGGCCGCTTTGCGAGCTGATCGATCCTTCGAGTCCCGTTTTGAAGACGGCCAGCATAACCATGTACGGATTCGCATCGGGTCCGACCGAACGGACTTCGACGCGCGCGCTGCGCTCGTTGCCGATTGGAATGCGGATCATCGAACCGCGATCGACGGCAGACGCCTTGATTTGATTCGGCGCTTCGAAGTGAGGATCGAGACGGCGGTACGCGTTGACGCTTGCATTGAGCATCAAACAGATATCGTTGCCATGCGTGAGAATACGATCGATGAACTGCCATGCGGCTTGGCTCATCTTCTCTTCGCCGTCCGGATCCCAGAAGAGATTCTTGCCGTCTTTGCTGATCGACACGTTCGTGTGCATGCCGCTGCCATTGACACCGACGACGGGTTTGGGCAAGAAGCTCGCCGTCAATCCCATACGCGTGGCCACTTGGCGGCAAATTAGCTTATAGAGCTGAATCTGATCGGCGGCAGCGACGACTTCGCCGTACCCGTAATTGATCTCGAACTGCGACGGCGCGACTTCCGGGTGGTCTTTTTCATTCTCGAATCCCATCGCACGCTGCACTTCCGCGACGGTATCGATGAACGTGCGCAGCGGATCGCCGGGAAGCGAATGATAGTAGCCGCCGGTGTTGACGTAGTCGAAGCGCTCGGTTTCCGGGAAACGCTGTTCGGCATCGACGCCTTCGAAAAGGAAGCCTTCGATTTCGTTTGCCGCGTTGAGCGTGTAGCCCTCACTATCGTAGTACTGTTGCGAGAGCGCCTTGAGCGTTCCGCGCACGTCGCCCGCGAACGGCGTGCCGTCGCGATTGAGCACATCGGCAAAGACGAGCACTTTTCCGGCACCGAAAACATCCGCCGGCGCCCAATAGAACGCGCCCCAATCGAGCGCGAGGCGAAGATCGCTTTCCCGTTGTGCGGTAAATCCGCGAATCGACGAGCCGTCGAAGGTCAAATTGTCGTACGACTTGAGCAAGAACTTTTTGTCGTAATCCAGCATGTGGAGACGGCCTTCGAGATCGCTAAAAAGGACCGTCACCGCTTTGATGCGCGGCTCGTTCGAGAGATACTTGAGCCGTTCGTCGCCAATCTTCTGCGGCGAAACGCGATCCTTGCGCAACTGCTTTGCAGTCAGGTTCAAGTCTTCGAGTTCGGTATACGGCAGCTCGAGAAACTCGCGCAATTCCGGCATGGTCTTCGTCATTCTCCTACAGGACAAGGCGTGCTCTGGTACGTTCGACGCTTACACAACAAGGTGGCCGGGCCTTTGGCCTTCCGGTTAAACCGCCTTCGACAGGTGCTGCGCCAGCCGGGTCGCGTTACGCGCGACGATGCCGTAGATGGAAAGCTGGGGGTTGGCGCCGATGCTCGTCGGGAAGACCGAGCCGTCGAAGATGGAGAGGTTCTCGGTGTGGTGGTGCGCACCGTGGCCGTTAACGACAGAGTTCTTTGGATCGTCACCCATTGCGCAGCCGCCCATGACGTGCGCGCTCGCGACCCGCGTGCGAAGAATCTCCATCGGGAAGCCGTCTATTGCGGCATGCGCCTGCGCGAGGGACGTGTACGGCGTCGCGTTCTCGTGCAATGGATGTACCCACTTCGCGCCGGCGGCAAATTGAATCTGCGCCATGGATTTCAGCGCTCGGCGCGCGCCGTCCCAGACGTACGCGGTCATCGGATAATCCAACACCGGCGTACCGTCGCTTTTCAACTCAACGGTACCGCCCGTACTCTGTTCGTGGAAACCATCGCGAAGTAGCGCGATGATGGCGCTCGTGTAACGGAAGTTGTTCATCGCGTGCGCGCTCTCGAGTCCATATCCCGTCATCGTCGTCGACGTCAACAGCGGGTGTAGCGGCGGAACTTCCAGCTTGTAGCCGATCGGCCCGTCAATGGGATCGACATAGAGGAAGTGATCGGAGTATATCGATTGCGGTGTGCCGGAAAACGGATCGACGATATCCCGCATTCCGGCTGCCGAGATTACCGTCGGATGTAAGAACGTTCGCTTACCGACGCGATCGTACGGATCGGGAAGTTTGCTGCGCAACAATAACGCGGGCGAACCGATTGCGCCTGCTGCGAGGACGAAATGACGCGCGCGAACGATAATTCGATGCGATGTGGGGTAGATGCCGTTCGCATCCATCGCGACGCATTGGAGCGAAGTGATGCGGCCGTTTGCATCAGCGGCGAGGCGCTGCGCGCGGGCGCGGCTAAGCAAAATAGCGCCGTGCGCGAGCGAACTGGGGATCGTAGTGACGAGCATCGACTGCTTTGCATTCTTCGGACATCCCATGCCGCAGTAGCCGAGATTCCAACACCCCTTGACGTTGCGTGGAATGACGGCCGTCGGAACACCGAGCGCTGCGGCTCCGCGACGCAACACATCGTTGTTGGCGTTCGCGGGCATCGCCCACGGCTTCACGTTCAGCCGCGTCTCCATCGTTTCGAACCAAGGCGCAAGTTCGTCGACGGTGTACTCGTTCAAGCCGAAGCGTTCGCGCCAATAGGCGAGCGTTGCATGTGGTGTGCGGAAGCTGCTCGTCCAGTTGACCGTCGTCGATCCGCCGACCGCGCGACCTTGCAGAATGTTGATCCCTTTGTCTTTCGTCTTGCGCGCGCCGGATTCTTGATAAAGGTTCGGATACGATTGGCTTTCGAGCATCTTGAAATCCGCAGAGGTCCAATACGGCCCTTCCTCGACCATCAAGACGCGCAATCCAGCATGGCTCAAGATCTCCGCGGCCGTCCCGCCGCCCGCGCCCGTACCGATGATCGCAACGTCGACGTCGAACGTTTTATCGGCGTCGAATGTCGACGCATCGTACACCGCGTTCATCAGAGGTTCGGTGGTCCCGGATAGCCTGTGTGTGCCCACGACCGCGCATTTCCGTACCACGCGCCGTACGAGAGCTGGTGCAGCGCATCGTATGCGCTGCGTAGTTTCGCGATGCCGCTATACCGCCACGCGGTCAAAAAGCGCGCGATGTCGTCGCGACTCGCCAAATGCCACGGCCGCATCACGCCGGTTGCCAGCATGCGAAGCGCCGGGACACGCAGCAACATGAACAGCTGCGCAACTTCATCCTGCACGCTCGGCGTCAACCCGGCGACGGCCGTATCGAACCCTTCGATCAACGCGCGCATCGCATCGTCGCTTTCCGGAAGAGAACCGGCGAGCATCACCGGCGCGATTGCGGCGAGAATCGCGCGCTCTGCCTCGTTCACCGCGCGAAAACGGTACACATCCGAGGGAGCGCGATCGCCTTGCGATTCATACACCGCACCGGCCGCAACGAGTAACGCTGCTGCTGCGATACCGGAGCCGATCCATTGGCGGCGGTTCATTCTTCTCCGTCAAAGTAGTCCAGACGCTCGCTGCGTAGCAAGCGCCGCTCGGGAACTTTTACGGACCACTTCTTACTGTCCGGGTAGTACGCGTGATCGTTGAACGGATTGTCGGCAATGACGTAGACGAGTAAATCGGCGTCACCGTCGTTGATGAGCTGGTGCGCCTCTCCCGGCTGATACAAAAATGCATCGCCGGGGCCGATTTGCGTTGTACCTTGTTCATCGCGCGAGAGTCCGGTGCCGGAGACGACAAGGTAGAATTCCCATTGCGTGCTGTGCGCATGGTACGGATACGGCCGTTGTCCCGGCGGGACGCGCAGAAGCTCGACATCGAACGGGTGGCGCTTCATGAAGTCGGTGGAGGCAGGTTCGCGTCCGAGCGCCTCGGAGATCTGCCGGCCGGAGCCTGCGAACGTTCCTTTTGGAGAACGCCAGCTCAACTCTTCGAGATCGTTGACGTTGACTTTCTTCATCTATACGCAGTTACGCGTAGACGTCGATGTTCCGCCCGATCCCGATGGAGCGCAGATACTGCCGGATCTCCGGCGACTCTTTCGGCGTCTTGATAATCTGACGCAACGACTCGGTGCGCGACGCGATGACCGACAGCACCTGACGGTACTGCGAGATCGCCCACGAGACCGAGACCGAGAGAGGCAGAACGCTCACGGAGATAGCATCGGCCGCTTCGGGCCCCAGCCTTAATGAAGGACCGAGGCAAGCCGGCGGGCTAGTCGGACGGCATGAGCAGCGTACGCGTTCTCGTTGGCACGCGCAAAGGCGCGTTCATCCTCAGTTCCGACGGCAAGCGCGAGAGCTGGCGCGTCGAGGGCCCGCACTTCCCCGGCTGGGAAATCTATCACGTCAAAGGTTCACCCGCCGATCCGAACCGCATCTACGCATCGCAAACGAGCAGCTGGTTCGGACAAGTCATGCAGCGCTCCGACGACGGCGGCGCGACGTGGCAAACGGTCGGGAACGAATTCAAATACGACGGCGTGCCGGGCACCCATCAATGGTACGATGGTACGCCGCATCCGTGGGAATTCGCGCGCGTATGGCATCTCGAACCGTCGCTTACCGATCCTGATACCGTCTATGCCGGCATCGAAGACGCGGCGCTTTTTAAATCGACCGATGGCGGAGCAACGTGGAGCGAACTCTCGGGTCTGCGCACGCATAGCACCGGTTCGTCGTGGCAACCCGGCGCAGGCGGCATGTGCCTGCACACCATCATGCTCGACCCGTCGAACGCACAGCGCATGTACGCGGCGATTTCGGCTGCCGGCGCATTTCGCTCCGACGACGGCGGAACGACATGGAAACCGATCAATCGCGGGTTGCGTTCCGAATACATTCCGGATCCGGATGCAGAGGTCGGACATTGCGTGCATCGTATCGCGATGAATCCGTCTCGTCCGCAGACGCTCTTCATGCAGAAACATTGGGACGTCATGCGCAGCGACGACGCCGGCGATACGTGGCGCGAGATCAGCGGCAATCTGCCGACGGATTTTGGATTTCCGATCGACGTGCACGCGAACGAACCCGATACGGTGTACGTCGTGCCGATCACGAGCGATTCGCATCACTTTCCCCCGGATGGGAAGCTGCGTGTGTATCGTAGCCGCACCGGCGGTGATGAGTGGGAGCCGCTTACGAAGGGTTTGCCGCAAGAGAACTGCTACGTCAACGTGCTGCGCGACGCGATGGCCGTCGACAAACTCGATGAATGCGGCGTCTACTTCGGCACGACGGGCGGCGGCGTCTACGTTTCACCGGACGGCGGCGATACATGGAAGGCAATCGTGCACGACCTGCCGGCGGTGCTTTCGGTTGAAGTTCAAACACTGCCGTGATCCGCGTCGTTCTTCCGGCGCATCTGCGGGCCCTTGCACGCGTCAACGGCGAAATCACGATTGAGCCGCAAGAAGCGACGGCCGCCGGCGTGATCGATGCGATTGAAGCGCGATTTCCGATGCTGCGCGGAACCATTCGCGACCACTACACGCAGCGACGCCGATCGTACGTGCGATTCTTCGCGTGCGAACGCGATCTCTCGCACGAGCCCCTCGACGCGCAGCTTCCTGACGCTGTCGCATCGGGAAGTGAACCGTTGCTGATCGTCGGCGCGATTGCGGGCGGTTAGGGCATGAACTCTACGCGAAAGACGTAGGTCCCTCGAACGGCTCTGCAATTGCGCATCGCGGGCGTAAATCTGCTGTGCGTCGCAGAGTCCATCGCTGCTTGATTGGCGCTCCAATCACCGCTCGACTGAATAATGTCGATGTGCGGCACCGAACCGTCGGCCGCGACGGTGACGCGCAGCAACACCGGGCGTTTCGGATGCGCATTGTCAGGAAAGTCAGGCGGCGCAGCGTACGCGACTTGCGCATCGGCATCCGGATGAGCGCAAGCAGTTGCGACGATGCGGGGACTCGCGGCAGTTGCGCCGGCGGGCGCGGCAAACGCCGGGGCGACTGACTGTAAGAGCATCGCGACCAGCACGAAGCTGAGGATTGCCGCGCTCATCGCGTACCAGTTGACCCCCGGTTTAAGCGATTCGCCGTTGTTCACAAGACGCTCGATACGCCGGAACAACATTTGACGTGAGCCGAAGACACTTGGCGAGACGAGCGGCGCCCGAGGATTGACAATTGCACGCGCAACGGCGGCGAGACACGACGTATACTCATCGATCGCATGCGCTTGAACGACGGCCGCATCGTCGCACGCTGCTTCGCGTTCCTTCACGAGATGGTAGCCGATAACGTAGATCCAGGGATTGAAGACCAAGAGCGCCTCGAGCATCCGCTGCACGAGGTTCACGCTAATATCGTGACGCGCAATGTGAGCGCGTTCGTGCGCGATGATCAACGAGATATCATGCGCCGGGAGACGTTCCAGGATCGCGGTGGGCAAGATGACCACGGGGACGCGCAGACCAGCGGCGATCGGCGCCGAAATTGTATCCGAAACGACGACGTCATCGTATCCGGAGAGCGGGCGCGCGGCGCGACGAATTCGAGCGATAGAGAGCGCGCTTATCGCCAGGCGCATACATGCAAACGCGCTCGCCGCAAACCACAGGATCAGCGCAGGCAGCACGAAAGAGGTTGCGCTGTCCGCTATGGTGGAAGCGGCGACAAGCGTCATTCGAATTCGCGCCGGTTGAGCCGCTGCAAACGTGCTCGCGAACGAAGGCAGATGCAGCGGGCTCAGCACGGATAGGGCCGGAACGATCGCGAGCGCAAGCAACGCGGTCAGCCAGACGCCATACCGCGTTGCGGCACTTTCGCGCACGAGTAAGCGCGTCGTGCCGAAAGCTAACGCAACGATGATCGCTCCCTGCCACACGCCGTTTACGAGAACTTGCACCATCACCGAGAGCCCTTCTTTCGTTTGGAGAGCAATTGTTCGATTTTCGCGAGTTCGTCTTTACTGAGCGGCGTTTCGTCGAGAAGCGTCACTGCAAGCGCGCCGGGAGAATTACCGAAAAATCTTCCGAGCAGCTGATCGAGTGCTGAACGAGCAGCGTCACGCCGTTGAATGAGCGGATAATACACATACGCACGTCCGTCTTCTTGATGCGTAATGTAGCCTTTTTGCTCCAGCGTGCGCAGTGTGGTGAGCACCGTGCTATATGCAAGCGGGGGTGGCTCGAGCCCGGCGAGCACATCGGCGACTGTTCCGTAGCCTTCTTTCCAAAGCACGTTCATTAAGCGCAGTTCGTGGTCGGTCAGCGTCGCGGACTTTTTTCTCGGCACAGGTGCTCCAATCTATTATATTCGTAATAGCACGATACCGCGATGCCGCAGTCCTGTCAATTAGATTCCTAATACTTTTCGGCTGCGTATCCGATAGCGTCAACGTCGGCGCGATGTTCGGGATTATTAAACCCGCGAAAACCTTCTCGGTTATGCGTCGACAAAAGCCGCAATCGTCGCCGTAACTACTGCGGGGACTGCGGTAACGGGGCGTCTAACTAGGGTCAGGTCAAGGAGGTCTACCCACCGTTATGATGTCCCGCTATCGCGGCGCGCTTCTGATTGGTGCGTTCGCGTTGAACATCGGTCTCGCGAGTTCGCCCGCAAGCGCCGCACTCGATCTGGTCGTCGCTCAGCAAAGCGTCGTTCCGAACAAACCATTCACCGATTGCAGCGCTCGCGCAAAAAATGCGTTGCAGAGTGTGATGCAAGATGCAACGGAAGCAGGCACCGGGTCGGGTCACTGGGTCGGTGTGCAGAGGGTCGAGGGGTCGATCGCCGCGTCCGCGGTCGTCGAGTGTCATCCCGAAGGTGCCGGCTATCGCGCTGCATTTACGTGTGCCGTGCAAGTGCCGCCGAATCCGGATTCCGCGAATGCACTCTGTACGAAATTGACGACCGCGTTCAATGCGTCCGCGGCCGGTGTGACCGGAGGTTCGACGTGGCACAAGTAAAACGACGCGGCATCTTCGCTGTTCTTCTGCTGCTCGGGATGATTACGAGCAGCGCCATTGCTCCCGCTGCAGTCGATCTTTCAACCGGCATTCGTTACGTGATTCCAACGGGAACGCTCGACGAATGCGGCACAAAAGCGCAAGCCGCGCTCAATAAATATCTGCAAAACCCGAAGGAATCGGCAGCCGGGAGTCACGAGTACGTTGCAACGGGTCCGATCGGCGGCACGGGACAATCGGCGGGCGCCGCTGCGGGAACGGTCCACTGTTTCCCGGCGGGCAAAGGCTATGCCGTCACGTTTACGTGCGCGGTGGAGACGCCGAACAACCCATATGATGCGAGCACTTTGTGCCTCGATTTAGCCCACAACTTTTCGGGCAAGGAGCAGAAGCCGCTGCCGACACCGACGCCCGTCGTCGCTCCGACCGGATGCAACACGCAGAGTCTCGCCGGCACATGGCAATCGGATAGCGATCCCAAGCTCTCGATGAAGATGGACCCGAGCGGCAACATCGATGCAAGCGACGGCGTTTCCGGCAACTGGGCCCTGAGCGGACTCACCGCAACGATCACCTACTACGGAAACCACACCGAAAAACTTTCATCCGACGGAAAGCACCTCAGCGGTCAATACAACCTCACCCGGAAGTGCTAGCCCCCCTTGTCATGGTGAGCGCAGCGCCGTAGGCGCGTAGTCGAACCATCGCATCATCAGAAACGCCCGCCGAACACCTCGGCGGGCTTTTTGGTCGTAACGCTCCTTCGACTTCGCTGCGCTACGCTCAGGATGACAGCGGATTACCGGCACCATGAGACGTCTGTGGTGTAGGTGAGTTTTTGCTTGCCGTCGCCGGGGACGTCGATGAGCCAGGTTGCGGTCGACGAGGATGACTTTTCGTGCGGTGAGTTTTCGGACGTGATCGTCCAGTCGCCGGGAATCGGCTCGACGACGGTGATCCGCTGCGGCTCGTCCTTTGCGTTGAGCAGATCGATTTCGTAGGAACTCGTGGCGCGGCAGTTCGTGACGAGGTGGAAGTCGGTCTGCTTCTTCTGCGCGAAGACATCGAACGCATCACCGAGGTGCAGGCGCACATTGTCGTTCTTCGGCGTGTGGCCGATGTTGTCCGACCCCAGAAACTGCGGGAGTCCTCGAGAATCGTCTTCGTAGATTCGCATGATACCGGCCGGTAACGGAATCCCCAGATCGCCGCCACGATTCTTGAACGAGACGAAGATCTGGATCGGAAGGCGCTCCCGCAAGTCGCGATTCTGGGGCGCTTCGTAATAATTCGCGGCTCCGCGCAACTCCATCGTCTTCGTTACCGGAATCTCGTGCGCGCTTAAAAGCGTAACGTCTTTGGTCTGCTTGTCGAGAATCGTCGTGGAGCGGCCCAGCGTGTAGAGGTGATATTCGAAGTAGTTCTCCTGTTGAGCATTTACCTGGTAAACATCCGCGCCAACGCCGGATTTGACAAGTGTTCCCATCGCCTTGAACCCCTGCTCGATAGCAATGTTGACGTTCCCCGCTACGAGCTGTAACCGCGCATTCTCGTACGACGTGCCGCTCGTATTCGTGAGCGAAACGAGACCGACAAGATTCAATCGTCTCTGGTCTTGACTCAGCGTTCCTACGTAGTTGACGTGCCACGAAAAGCCGTTGGAGAGATACCGCAGGTCGAGATCGCGCCGGCCAGGGGCATCACTTTGCAGATCGAGCGCAAGCGTCGGGCGATCGCGCAGCGATTTCGGAATCCTCGGAAACTCGATATAGCCTTGCAGCGACGTCTCGATGCGGTCGCGGTACTGCAACACGATTCCATTGTCGATGCTCAAGATACGTGCCGGTTCACGCCGCTCGCGTTGGCCGGCGTAGGTCGCTGGGTGAACGATGACCACTTGCTGTCCTACGAATTTGCGCAAGAGCGAATCTTGATTGAGCACTCGTAGTTGAAGTTCTGCTCTAAGACACTCACGCGGTGAACGGTATCGAGCGTATCGAGCAGGGCGCTCGCAGGATCCATATTTGCACTGACGTCGCACCATGCGATCCGATTGACGCCGGCCCTAAGCGCGACGCTTCGCGTATCGTGAATCAACGCGTTACCGTCGTTATAGACCGTAAGATTGATGTGGCGTTGATCGGCGGACGTCGTAGCACGTTCCGGCAAATCTCCGAACGAACAAATCGGCACGACGGCTGCATAGATTAAGCCGGTAAGAATTACGATAACGCTTCGTTTCATAGTGCTCGCTGAAACGCGCGCTACGTTTTGTATGTGACGACGCTTGTCATCCTGAGCGAAGCGAAGCGCAGTCGAAGGATCGCCTCAATTCAAACGTTCGCCACGATCCTTCGACTCCGGTGCTACGCACCTACGCTAAGGATGACAGGTTGCGTCACGATTGATGCGCAGACGCGTTCACATTACTGTATTGCTACGGATTGATTCGCTTGAAATCACCGAGAGCGTCGTCTTTGAATCCCGTGGCGATGCCGTCTGTTGCGAACGTGAAGGTGAGACGGTCGCCCAGACTCGTTGCGCCCGGCCATTGCGCGACGAATTCATTCCCGCTCCAATACTCGAGCGGTGCGCGCTTTTTTGCAGGGCCGCATACCATCGTCATGCCGCTGCCCTCATGCGTGATATCGCACCGTCCGTAGAGAACGTTGTCGTACGAACCCAGGATCCCGCCAAGACGTCCGGTAAGCGGTGCGGGGTCTTCAGGCGCCTTCGGACGTACGAACATCGTCATGAAGCGGTCGTTTCGCTTCTGAATCTGTTGCACATCGGCGTAGGGGTCACGCCCCAACACGATCTTTTCGATATAGTACGTCCGCACAGCTTCGGGCAGTGCGGTTACGTTCAAGTTCGCCAGCACCGCGATGCCGACGTTTCTCCGCGGAATCATCGTCATGACGGTGCGTACGCCCGCGAGGGCTCCCGCTTTTTCGATGACGTGGTACCCGGCATAGTCGAAGCTATCGAATCCGAGGCCATAATAGTATCCCGTTCGCTCGCTGATCGGAGGCAGTTCCGTGAACTGGATCTGTGCAACCATGCTGCGCCGGTACATTTCCCGCACCGTGTCGGGTTTTAAGATTTGCCGTCCGCCGTATCGCCCGTCGCTGAGATACATCTGCAGATAGTGCCCCATGTCGCGCGCAGTAGACGTCACTGCGCCGGCGGCTCCCATCGTGTTCTGATCTGACGGCGTCACGGGAACGACGGCCCCATTGACGATTGCATATGGCGTATAGGAATTGGGGTCGGCGAGATCGTGTACGGACGTGCCGGATCGCTTCATATCGAGCGGGACGAGCAAACGCTTTCGAACGAGATCGTTCCACGAAATCCCGCTCGCGGCAGCAGCAACTTCACCTGCCGTAAAGTAACTCGGATTGGAATATTGCGAGATCTCGCGGAAGCTGACGGCCGGTTTGAGATAACGCAGGCGCTCGAGAATCTGCGCGCGTGTGTACCCGAAGTTGTCGAGTTGATCGCCGGTGAACTGTGGCCATCCCGTCCGCATCGCGAGCAAGTCGCGCTCGGTTGCGTTCCGCGTTACATACTGATCGTAGAATCGAAACTTCGGCATGTAGCTGACAATCGGCGTATCCCACGAGAGCTTACCCTCGTCCACGACCGTACCCGCGGCAGCGGCGGTAAATGTCTTCGACACTGACGCAAGTTGAAAAATCGTGTTTTCATCAACCGGTGCATGCTTCGCAACATTCCGCATGCCGTAACCCTTGATGAACGCGATCTTGCCGTTCTCGACGACGACGACCGCCACGCCCGGCACGCGATATGCTTTCATCGTCTTTGTGACGAACGCATCAAACGCCGCAAATCGAGCGAGAAGGGCGCCAAGCACAAAAACCGTCAGCAGATTCATTGCTGCAACCTGCTCATTAAGCTGAGTATAGCTTGCCGGCTATGCGCTCCCTATCCGAAAGACGCACGCTTCATACAAGAAGTGACGCCGTTGCGAAGAACGTGTTAAGCGGATGAACGATCGTAAAACGCATGCATGGGAATTCGACCGTTACGGACCGCCGAAGGTATTGCAGCTTGTGCAGCGCCAGCTCTCACCGCTGCGCGACGGCGACGTTCTTGTTCGTGTCACCGCTTCCGCGATCAATCCGAGTGACGTAAAAAACGTCGCCGGACACTTCAACGCACCGCTTCCGCGCGTTCCCGGTCGCGATTACGCCGGCGTCATCATCGGCGGCGACGGCGACGCGGGCGAGGAAATATACGGAAGTGGACCGGGCTTCGGCGTTCGGCAAGACGGCGCGCATGCGCAATACATCATCGTGCCGGCGTCGTGGGTCAGTCGAAAGCCGCGCTCGCTCACGCCTGCGCAAGCCGCTTCCGTCGGCGTTCCGTTCCTCACCGCGTGGACGGCGCTCGTTACGGTCGGGAAGATTCGGCACGATGAGACGATCTTGATCACCGGTGTATCCGGCGCAGTGGGAAGCGCGGCAACGAAAATTGCGCATCTGCACGGCGCGCACGTTATCGGCGCCGACCTGTCCCAACACAACGTCGCAGGCGCCGATTGGATAGTCGATACCCGCAACGCCGACCTCGCCAAAGAGGTTCATCGCTTCACCGACGGTCGCGGTGCGTCGCTCGTGTTTGATACGGTCGGTGGCCCGCTTTTTGAATCCGCGCTGAATTCACTGGCGCGCGGTGGGCGACAGATCGCGATCGCCAGCAATCCGCAAGTCGTCAGTTTCAATCTCGTCCATTTCTATCACGGCGAAAAGCGTTTGATCGGCGTCGATTCGATGGCGCTCACCGGCGAAGAAATCGCGGACGTGATGGACCGGTTGCGCGACCTCTTCGACGCCGGCACCCTCACAATGCCGGCGGTTCACCTGTGGCCGTTCGAACGCGCGATCGACGCATATGACGCCGTCGCCAAGGGCGATCCGCCCGGCAAGCACGTCCTGGTGATGGAGTCGTAGCGCGGCGGCCAATACGCAACCTTAGGGTTGCGCTTCCCGGGGACCTATGGTACAGTGATACGCAACTGGGAGGTTGCATATGACATCAAGTACCGATCGCATAGAAAAACAAGTCTTCCTGCGCGCGCCGCAGGAGCGCGTGTGGCGCGCAGTCAGTGACGCCACCGAATTCGGCAACTGGTTTGGCATGGAGATCGACGGCGAATTCAAAGCCGGCGCGCACATGAGCGCGCGCATTAAACCAACCAAGGCCGATCCCGAGGTCGCAAAGATCCAAGAGAAATATACCGGAATGCCGTTCGCGTTTTTCGTCGACCGCATGGAACCGATGAACGTGTTCGCCTACCGTTGGCATCCGTTTGCCATGGACAGCTCGATCGACTATTCGAAAGAGCCGATGACGCTCGTCACGTTCACACTCCAACCGAAGGACGGCGGAACGCTGCTCACGGTTGTGGAGTCGGGGTTCGACTCGATTCCCATCGAACGGCGCGCGAACGCGTTCGAAGCGAACGAGGAAGGCTGGGCAATGCAGATGCAGATGATCGAGAAGTACCTTTTACTTCCACAATCATGAGCGTCGCGCCCATCCTCGCGGCGCTCGGCGACGAGACGCGCTTGCGCATCGTCACCAAGCTTTGCAGCGGCGGGCCGTTATCGATCACCAAGCTCGCCGAAGGCGCCGGCATTTCGCGACAAGGAATCACCAAGCATCTGCAGCTGCTGCACGACGCCGGCGTTGTGCGCAGCGAACGTCATGGACGCGAACGGATTTGGACGCTCGAACCCAAGCGCATTGATGAAGTGCGCCGCTATTTAACACAAATCTCCCAGCAATGGGATGACGCACTGAGCAGATTGAGAGAAGCCGTTGAAGACTAACGTTTCTGTTACACTTCCTGCCGCACCGCAACGCGTCTTTGACGCGCTTACGAAGACCGAAGAGTTAACACGCTGGTGGGGTGACGACTCCATTTATTGGATGACCGACGTGCGGCAAGATCTGCACGCCGGGGGCAAGGCGAATTACCTGTTTGCATTCGCGCACAATGACGCGGTCTCGGGATCAGCGGCGGGACGTGCGTCTGGCAGTACCGGTGTGACGCTCGCCGCAGAACCTCCGCGCATGCTCGAATATACGCGTAGATATGATGATGGATTTCCGTGCCGGGAAGAGACGGTGATTCGTTACGATCTCGAATCAGTCGACGGTGGAACGCGCATAACGGTTACCCACAGCGGCTTCGAAAGTTTGGAAATGGTCGAGCTGCACCGTCACGGATGGGAACGCGTCTTAGAATGGCTTGAGGGCTACTTGCAACGGGAGGCACGATCGGTATAGCCGAAGCCGCGCGCATGAGCGCACTTCGTCTTGCGGTCGCAGCAGCGATCGTTGCCATCTTCGCACTTACAGGTGCCGCCAACGACGCCGTTCGCGGCGATCGCGCCGAAGGGTGGCTCCAACAGAGCCGCTCGCCGGTCATTGCGCGCAATGGAATTGTCACGACGAGTCAACCGCTTGCGGCGCAGGCCGGATTGCGTATCCTGATGCAAGGCGGCAATGCCATCGATGCAGCCGTTGCGACGGCGGCAGCGCTCAACGTTACAGAACCGATGAACGTTGGATTCGGCGGCGATCTTTTTGCGATCGTCTACATCGCGAAAGAGCACGCGGTGCATGTCCTCGATGCAAGCGGGATTGCACCGAGCGGCGCGACACTCGGGCACATGAATGCACTTGGCTACCGTTACGATCCCAAACAGGTCGGGCCCGGTTCTGGTATGCCGACGGGCGGCATCACGGAAGTTACGGTTCCGGGCGCCGCGTGGGGATGGGACGAACTGCTGCGACGCTACGGAACGATGAAGTTCTCGCGCGTACTTGCGCCGGCAATTGACTATGCGGCAAACGGGTTTCCCGTTTCCGAGCGCATCGCACACGAGTGGATTCTTCCAAACGCGGTTCCGCTTCGCAGCTGCTGTACGCAGCTCGACCCCGATTCCGTCGCGACGTGGTACATCAACCGGAAGCCGCCGGCAGAGGGGCAGATCTTCCGTAATCCGCGGCTGGCTCACGCCCTTACGCTGCTCGGCCAAGACGGACGCGACGTCTTCTACCGGGGTGAGATTGCGCGCGCGATCGTAGCAAAGTCGCGCGCGCTGGGCGGAACGATGACGCTCGCCGATCTTGCATCGTATTACGGCGTGTGGCGCGACCCGGTACGCACGACATACCACGGGTATGACGTGATGGAACTTCCTCCGCCCGCGCAAGGATTCGCAACGAATGAATCGCTGAACATTTTGCAGCAGTGCGTTCCGAAAGTTGCTTCAGGTCAAACGCTCGCATCACTGGGTCCGGCGAACCCATTGTATTGGCATCTGCTCGTGGAAGCGAAGAAGCTCGCGTACGCGGATCTCTATCGTTATAACGCCGACCCGGCGCACGTGTCCATTCCGCTCGCGCGGCTGCTCTCGAACGACTATGCTGCGGCACAATGTTCGAAGATCAGCCCGACACAAGCATCTCAAACGCAACCGGGCGGAGAGGCGAGCGGCGCGGGAGACACCATCGTCCTCTCAACCGCCGACCGCTTCGGCAACATGGTTTCGTTCGTCAACAGCAACTACGCCGGTTTCGGTTCGGGCATTACCGTGCCGCAATACGGGTTCATCTTGCACAATCGCGGCGGCCTGTTCACGCTCGATCCAAAGAGTCCGAATGTCATTGCGCCACATAAGCGACCATTTAACACGCTCTGCGCCGGTTTCGTTATGCGGAACGGTCAACCGTACGCGACCATTGGACTAATGGGCGGCGATATGCAGGCGCAGGGTCACGAACAAGTGCTCGTGGATCTCATCGATCTGCACGCGAACGTCCAACAAGCGGGTGACATCGCGCGGTTTCGCCACGATCAAGTCTCCAATACGCTGATGCTCGAGTCCCCGCTCTACGATGCGCTCGGTGAAAAGCTAAGCGCAATGGGTCATCACGTAAAGCGTGTAACTCGGGCGCCGCTCGGCGGATATCAAGCGATTCTCGTCCTGGGCAACGGCGCGTTCGCGGCCGGCTCTGACTTAGGTAAAGACGGCGAAGCCGTGGGCTGGTAGCTTTGGGTTTGTGCGCGCGATAATGGCCGTCGTCGAATGGGTACGCCGTGGATGCGGAGGCACGGTTCATGCTAAAACCATCAACCATCCCATGGGAACGCAATTTCGAGCGCGCACTCGATAACGCGAAGAACAGTGGCAAGTTCGTTCTCCTCGACGTCTTCAACCCTGGTTGAGGAGGATGCCAAGCGCTGGATACCGTGACGTATCCACAAGACTTTATCGTAGAGACGATCGCCGAGCACGCGGTGCCGGTACAGATCGATAATTCCGATATGAGCAACGCGTCGCTGCTAAGACGCATTCACCACATTTGGACGCCCGACGTGCGCGTGCTCGACGCCGACGGCGAAGAATTATACCGGTTCGACGGATTTCTTCCGCCCTCGGAATTCGCGGCGCGCGTACTCTGTGCGTTCGGCATGGCTCATCTGCGCTTACGGCAGTTCGACCGCGCGGAGGCGCTGTATGTCGAAGTGCTTCGCAAGTATTCAACGGCGTATGCCGCTCCCGAAGCGCAATACTATCTTGGCGTAACGCGGTATCGCAAAGACCCGGAGAGCGACGAATTGCTCACGCAGTGGGCGAATCTTTGCTCGCGCTATCCCTACAGCGAGTACCGCGTGAAGCAGTCGTTCAAAGAATTGCCGGCGGATACGGCGTAGCCACGTTAATGCGCTACAGCGTCATATGCTGAAGCCGCATCAAGCGTCGCCAGCGCACCGGAATCCAGCCGCAGTTCAACCGATTTCATCAGGTCGTGCAATTGATGCACCGATGTCGCACTTGCAATAGGCGCCGCGACCGTAGGACGCGTCAGCAGCCACGCAAGCGCGACCTGCGCCGGCGTTGCGCCGAGATTGCCGGCTACCGTATCGAGCGCTTCGATAATCCGCATACCGCGCGGGTTCAAATATTTCTGCACCATTCCCGAACGCGAGCGGCCGTGTAAATCGGCTGCGGTGCGATATTTGCCGGTTAGGAAGCCGGCCGCGAGCGAGAAGTACGGAATAACACCGACGCCTTCTTCTTCGCACAATGATGCAAGTTCGCGTTCGAATCCCTCGCGGTCGTAGAGATTGTATTCGGGTTGAAGGGTTTCATACCGCGCGAAGCCGCGCGATTCGCTGATGTCAAGCGCCGAACGCAAGCGCTGCGCGCTGAAATTCGAAGCGCCGATCGCACGAACTTTGCCCTGCGCAACCAGCTCGTTGAACGCTTCAAGCGTTTCTTCTTGCGGCGTCTTCTCGTCGTCGAAGTGGGCCTGATAGAGGTCGATGTATTCGGTCTGCAGTCGACTTAGCGAATCTTCAACCTCGCGCAAAATGTATGCTTTCGAGAGTCCTTTGCGGTTCTCGCCCATCTCGCCGCCCACTTTCGTAGCGAGCACCACCCGATCGCGCTTTCCGCTCTTTGTAAACCAGCGGCCTAAAATCGTCTCCGATTGTCCCCCGACGCCGTTGTGAGCCCATCGCGCGTAAGTGTCCGCCGTGTCGATGAAATTGAATCCCGCGTCGACGAACGCGTCGAGCACCGTAAATGACGTTTGCTCGTCGGCGGTCCATCCGAAGACGTTGCCGCCTAAAGCGAGCGGCGTGACTTTGAGCGTAGAGCGTCCTAAGGTACGTTGTTCCATATCGCTTCCGTACAACTACGTAGGAGCGCCGTTCGGTTTCGGCATCGGAATGAGGTACAGGATCGGAATGATTAGGATAGCTGCTACCGCAAAAACTCTTGTGACGTCATCATACGCGAGCACCGACGCTTGTTCGTTTACAAGGGCCGTGAGCGTATGCGCGCCTCCGCTTCGAACAAAGTCGGCAATGTCGGGGCTTGCCAGGTTCACGCCGCCGGCCAGATCAGAGAGATGCTGCGCGGTGCGGACGTCGAGAAACCGTTGCGAGAATGCTGTCGCGATCGACGTTCCGATGAGCGGAGCCATCTTGTAAATAATTGCGCCGACCGGAACCTCCGCTCGTGAGAGGCTGCCGAACACCAGCAGCGGGAGAGGTTGATTTGCAGCTCCTTGCGCGAGTCCGATGAGAAGCGCGAATGGAACGAAGGCGTCAAAATCAGCCGTTGCCGTCATGACGTTTGTCTGCAGCAACGTTAACGCCGCGAAGCCGAGTAAGGCGATCGTAAGGACGACGCGCACGTTGACCTTCCGCAATATGACGAAGATACCAACGATGGAAATTGCCAGCGCGAAACTGACAATGCGCAACGCGTACAAGCCGCCTGCCCACGTTGGCGAGAGCTGCACCGCTGGACTCTGCGCGAATTGAACGAACGCGATTCCCGAGAATTGCGAGAGCGAGAGCAGCAACGCACTCGTCGATCCAAGAAAAAACGGCGTTCTGCCCAAAAGCTGCAACTGGACGAACGGATGACGGCTGAAGCCGAGTTTCCACAGCGCGAACGCGATCGCCGCGATCGTAAACACGATCAGGGCCAGCGTAACGTTTGGATCGTCGAACCAATTTCGACGTTCACCTTCGTTCACAAGGTATTGGAACGACGTGGCCGCGACCAGTGCGATTGCAACCCCGACTAGATCAAGCGGCCGGTGTTTCGTGCTGGTGTCGGTCGGAACGAAGACCACTACGCCGATCGCTATGATGATCGCCAGGCCGCTGATGACTGCGAAGACGTCCTGCCACTGCGCGTATTCCACAAAGACCCCGCCGAAGAAGTAGCCGACGGTCGAACCGGCCAACGACACGAACGAAAACGGCAAGAACGCTTTACTGATGTCCGCCGGTGGAACGGCGACAAAGATGGTCAGCAGCGCAGGAACGAAGACGCAGCCAAGCGTCATCCCTTGCAACGTGCGAAATACGATGAGCGAGCTGAAGCTCCACGCAAACGCGCTCAGTATCGAGAAGAGTGCAAAGCCCAGAAGTGCCGTGACGAGAACGCGCTTGCGTCCAAAATGCGTAACCGTCCATGCGCTCATGAGGATCGACGTGTAATAGGCAGCGTTGAAGGCCGTCAGAATCCACGATCCCTCATCGGGAGTGAGGGCGAGCGATCCTTGGATGAAATTCACCGAGGTCGTCGAGATGCCGGCTGCGGTCTGATCGAGCAGTATGCCGCCGAGCGCAACCAGGATCGCGCCAATCCGCCTTCCTAAGGGTAACGGCTGAGCGAGTACAGCAGGCTTTACATGGAATTGCGGCACGCGCAGAGGGTGATGAACAAGCGAAATAGCCAAGGCGAGGCTATCGTATCGAGCGCGGCGATGCCCGCGAATACAGCGCCAGTGCACATTAGCGACCGCTCGGAATTGCGATCCTTCCTCCGGGCGCGCCGTCAAGCGATCCGTCCGGAGGCCGTCGGGCTGCCGGTAAAGTTGCAGCGCCGCGCGCGTGGCCTTACACGCGACGAGGTTGCTGAACTGGCCGGTGTAAGCACCGGATGGTACGCGCAATTCGAACTCGGGCGGCCGATCAATATCTCGCCAAAACGACTCGAGGCGATCCCGGCGGCCCTGCGGCTTGACCGCTACGAGACCCTGTATCTATTCCGTTTGGTGGGAATGCCGCTGCCGGAACAAATCAGTGCCGAGCCCACTTCCATTCCGCGCGAGCTGCGGACGATTGTCGACGGCGTTATTTACTTCCCCGCGCAAATCCTGAGCAGGCGCTTTGACGTTCTTTATATGAACCGCGCCGGCAAAGCGCTATTCAACCATTCCACTTCCGAGAACCACGATCAGTACAACATCGTTTGGCGCCTCTTCATGGATCCGTACCGCCGCGTGATGTACGAGCGATGGGAAGATTTTGCGCGCGCCGTGACGGCTGCGCTTCGTCTGAGCTATGGCGCCTCAATCGGCGATCCGTGGTTTGAGGAATTGATCGCGCGGCTGCGCACCGGAAGCGATGACTTTGCGCGTTTTTGGGATGAGTACCGGGTCGCGCCGGCGATCGGCCAGCGCGCCTCAATCAAGCTTGAATCGGGCGTTGCAAATATCGTTTGGTCCGTGGTGCCGGTTCCGCACGCTCAGCTGTTCTTGGCGTTCTCCGTTCCCGCAGACGAAGAAAGCGCGGCGAAGCTACGTGACTATGCACGACGCTGAACGCCTTATTACGGAGTTGCAACTGGTTGCGCATCCGGAAGGCGGATACTATCGCGAGACCTATCGCAGTCCGCTCATTGTAACGAGCGCCGATGGGCATCAACGTGCCGCGCTAACGAACATTTATTTCTTGCTAATCGGCGATACGTTTTCCGCCTGGCACCGCATCGACGCCGACGAGACGTGGCACTTCTACCGCGGCAGCGATTTGCTCGTTTCGATCATCAATACTGACGGCACGCTTGAGGAACGGCGTCTGGGTCCCGAAGGACCGTGGCAAACGACCGTACCCGCCGGTTGTTACTTCGCGGCTCACCTCGCCGAATCGGCAGGCTATGCTCTCGTCGGTTGCAGTGTTGCACCAGGTTTCGATTTCTCCGGATTCGAGCTCGCGTCACGTGAAGCATTGATGGCGCAGTACCCGCAGCATGCAGAGGTGATAAAACGGTTCACACAATCGTAATCACGGCAGCATCCTTGGGCCCCAGCCGCCGAACAGAAGGCTATCCCGTTCTGTCCGGGAGATGAAGCGGGTGCGCCGCGTCTCGAGAATCGTAACGGGTGACGGGGAGGACGGGTTAAACATTCGGGGTTCCTTTGGCCGGACGTGAAGCGTGATCGCTTCCACCACATCCTGGAACAACGCTCGCCTCGGGAACACCAACACCCACACAAGCTACTCACATAGTCCCGCCTTCATGAAGCATTCACACTTTCCGACCACGATGCCGTCGATGGTCTCGGTACAATCATCCGATCGTCCGCGCTTCGGAGAATTGCTGCGGGAATTTCGCGTTGCACAGGGACTCTCACAAGAAGAGTTGGCCGAACGCGCAGCGATGAGCGTGAACGGCATCAGCGCTCTCGAACGTGGCGCAAATCAATCCCCGCAACGTAAGACGTTGGAGCTTATTGTTCGTGCCCTCGACCTGCGTGCCGAACAGCAACGTGCGTTGGAAGCAGCGGCAGCGCGATCGTCTCGTCCGCGGGTTATTTCAAACGAAGACACGGTTGCGGTCGATGGACTTCCTCGCGCCTCGACTCCGATCTTCGGCCGGGACGACGACGTCGTGAACGTCATCAAACTGATCGAGGACACCGCCTTGGTCACGCTCACCGGCGCCGGCGGAATCGGAAAGACGCGGCTCGCGCTCTGCATCGCCGAGAAACTGGCGAACCGGTTTCCCGGCGCGGTGCAGTTCGTCGATCTTGCACCGCTTCGTGACGATGAGTCGGTATCGTGCGCGATCGAGTCGCATTCCGAAAGCCTCCGCTCGCAGCCGGCGCTGATCGTCGTCGACAACTGTGAACACCTCGCACCGGCCGCGGCAAGAGCGATTGCGGCGCTCCTACAACGCAGTCCCCGCGTGCGCATTCTCGCCACGAGCCGTCAGTCACTCGGCGTGCCGGGCGAACAACTCTATCTCGTCGGACCGCTCTCGCTACACGCCGCTATCGAACTCTTTGCTGAACGCGCGAAGCGCGCCACCGGTGCGTTCACCGTTAGCAAAGAGAATCACGACGCCATCGCATCCATCTGCTCGCATCTCGACGGGCTCGCGCTTGCAATCGAACTTGCCGCCGCGCGCACGAAACTGCTCACCCTCGCAGAACTGGAGACACGGCTTTCGGAACGCTTTCATTTGCTCGCAGGCGGCAGCGAATTGATGGTACCGCGGCAGCAGACGATGCGTGCGACCCTCGATTGGAGCTACCGGCTACTCAGCGAACGCGAGCAGCAAGCGTTGATGGCGCTGGCCGTCTTTCCTGGAAGTTTTTCGCTCGATGCCGCTCTGCACATCTGCAACGACGGCGCCGGCAGCGAGTGGGAGGTTCTCGAAGCGCTTCAATCGCTCGTCGATAAGTCGCTCATCAACTGCGAGGGTTGTGGCGAGGTGACGCGTTACCGTATGCTCGACACGACGCGCGCTTACCTTACCGACTGCATGGTGGATGCAGGCGATCGCCGCACCATCCGGCGGCGTCACCTTCACTACTACGCGAAACTTGCAGAGCAAGCGCAGGTTTCACTCGCAGCCACTTCTTCTACGTCCGGTTGGTCACGTGCGCTCGAGCCGGACTTCGAGAATTTTCTCGCCGCGCTCGACTGGTCGCTAGGCGAAGGCGACGACGTCGAGACGGGCGCGCGCATCTTATGCTCGCTGCAAGAATTCTGGATGGTACAAGGCTTCGCAGCAGACGCGGCGAGGCGCGCACAAGAGGCGCTGCAATTTCAAACGCTCTCGCGGACGACACAAGGACGGCTCTGGCTAACGATCGCGCGCATGCGTCAGGAGTTGTTTGTACACCCCGAGGAGGCGCTCGACGCCGCACGGCGAGCTGAGCAACTCCTAGAAGGGTCCGCCGAACGCGACGGCCTCGCGCTCGCGCTGCGTCAACAGGGCGCCGCACACATCAGGCTTCGCGGCTACGACGAAGCGCATAACGAATTCGAACGGTCACTCGAGATTTATCGTGAGTTAGGCGATCAACGTATGATCGCTCGTGGTCTCGGGTACATCGCAAGTCTCTTGCAGGTCCAAGGCGAGTTTGCTCGCGCGCGCACGACGTTACTCGACGTGCTCGAGCTTGTCCGCGCGATCGGTGACGATCGGATGATTCCGACAGTCGCCATGAATCTCGCCGAAGCGGAATTCGCGCTCGGTGATGCGTGCAGCGCCGCGAACCGGGCCGCGGAGAATCTTTCGAACGAGGACTTACGCAAGAGCTGCGAGATGGTAGCAACGCAAGAATCAAATCTTTCGGCGTATCTCCTTGCGCTCGGACGTGTCGAAGAGGCGCGGGCGATGGCGCTTGCGTCGATCGATGACGCGTCGGGCTCGTTTCCGGCCGTACCGCTTCAACATTTCGCGGCGACGATCGCGGAATCGCAGCCTAGATCGCGGCGCGTCTTTTAGGTTATGTGGAAACGGTGTTCAGCGCCAACGCATTCTCGCGCGAATATACCGAGCGCTACACATACGAACACTTGATAGCGACGTTAAATCAGACGCTCGGCGCCGATGGAGTTACCGCATTTACTCGCGCCGGTGCCGCAATGGGCCCGAAACAGATTCTAAAGCTTGCCCGGTCGGCGTCAATCTCGCACCCTTGAGCCGCTGATATATGTGAGTAGTTTATGCGGGTGTTGGTGTTCTCGTAAAGTCGCGCGCGCCATTATCGTCTCACCAGGTTGTTGAAAACGAAAGGGAGACATGATGTGGCTGCCGTTTGAACTTCGTCGCCTCGACGAGGCGATGAAGCCGCAAGTGCTTCGTTTCATCGATTCGTGGAGTGACGACGACGCATACGACCGGTTTGGCTCGGCGGGCATCGGCGGTCAGCAATGGCTTGTCAATCAGTTAACGCAACACAATCGCCACGCGCTGATTGCGCTGAACTGCGGCATGGTCATCGGCCTGCTCGATCACATTGAGGCGGACGCCGCCATACACATTGGTATCGTTGTCGACCAACGATACCGCAAACTGTCGATCGGATCGACACTCGTGCGCGCGATGCTGCGATCGAGACAATTCACCTTTCCGGTCATTGCCGAGTGCAGCAACCGGAATTACGCCGCCGTGAACCTGCTTCGCTCGTGTCAGTTCAACCCGATCGCTATTGACCGTTATGAAATGACCTGGCGCTATCAGTGAAAGGAACAAAGCATGCCTCTGTACATGGACATTCATCACAAAGTCGACGGATTGACTGCCGACGCCGTGACGCACGCGCATGAAGCCGACCTTCAAACCCAGGAGAAGTACGGCGTGAAGTACCTCAAATATTGGTTCGACGAAGGAAGCGGCAAAGTGTTCTGCCTCGTCGATGCTCCAGATGCGAAGGCTGCCGCAGCCGTGCATCGCGAGGCACACGGATTGGAGGCCGATGAAATCATCGCGGTGCGAGAAGGCGCGTAGAACTGTTCGTATTCGCTGAATCTGGCGCTGAGTAATTCATGTGCGTGCGCGCGTGCCTGAGGACCGGCTTCTGCAAGCACCTCATGATACGAAGAGAAAGCCGCAAGGGCAAATGACGCAGCTTCCGACGCGCGCATACCTCCGCCTATGGCGAGTGTTCCGCGCCAATCAAATACATCGATGTTGTTAAAGCGCGCCTGACGAAGCAAGTCGACGAACGCGTCTACGTCGCCGTAACGGAACGGTCCCGGCGAATCGGATTCCAAAAAAACATGACACCGAATCGAGAGATGAGTCGCGCGTACGGCAGGTCGGGTACGTTACGCTCGAGGTCCGCAATTTCGAATGTGACCGGTTTTCCGCTGAAGTCAGCTCGCCGGCGCGCAACCTCGATCGACGCCGGCGAGATGTCGAATCCATGAACGACGCTTCCCACCGGGGCCTTGCGCAGGATCGCCAACGTCGTCCCACCGCCACCACAGGCAACGTCCGCGATTCTGTAGGGTAGATCGAGGTTCGCAGTACGAATGAGTGGCTCATCGATCGGTTGCAACATCGCTTCCATGCGGTGGAGATTCGTGGGCCACTTTTCGCTGCGCGCAGCGGCCCAGTCATTCATTAGCGTGTTTCCTCATGCAACCCGGAATTCGGTCAATCGTTCGAGAACGATATCGGCGTATTGGAAGTGCGCTTATGATGAAACATCTCCTTGCAATTGCCACTTCAGCGATACTGTTGCACGGTTGTGCATCAGCGACCACGCCCAAGGCAACGCCGCCAATTGTACACTTGCCTCCGACATGCCGGCAAAATGGCGTTCACCTGACAATTGTTGGCGACAGTCTCGCGCGCGGCTGGGGTGCGAGCGCTCCTCAAAATACGTTTGCTGCGCGTATTTATAGAGCCGTTCGACAAGGACGGCCGCAGACGACGCTGCAGAATCTTGGCATCCCGGGCGCGACCAGTGATGAAATCGCTACGAAAGAAGTTCCGCTCATCCGCGCCCATGATTGTTCGCTCATTGTCATCGTGGCGGGTGCCAATGATGTGCAAAAGCTGTATACTCCTCGCCATTTTCGCGTGAGCTATGCGAACCTTCTCCACAACATACGCGCGCGTGCGCCACATGCGGCGCTGGTGGTAATGGGACTCCCCGACGTTGCATTGAGCCCACGCATCCCATGGATCCTCAAGCCGCTTGAGTCTGCGTTATCCAGAGCCGGGAACAAGTCGATTGCCGCAGCAGCGCGAGAGCACGGCGCAGCGTTCGTACCGCTATATGCGGTATCGCACGAAAATGCATTCCGCTCGAAACGGCTGTTGAGCAACGACGGAATCCATCCGAACGATGACGGCTACGGCATCATGGCGGCTGCCGCTTCGCCTACGATTATGATGCTAATGAAGTAATACGAATTCCCCGCCGCCGGTCGCGAGCACAACCAACAGCATTGACACAAATACCATCTCGTAATACCAACCGGGATTGTCCTTGCCCCAAAAGCCGGTTTTCCAGACGAAAATCTTCTTCTGAATGGCGCCGAGCATGATGAGAATCAATCCCAGGGCGGCGAGGCGCTGGAACACGCCTACGATCACGGCGATTCCACCGAGGACCTCGGCGATGCCCAAGAAGATCGCGAAGTTCCTAGAGACTTGGAGGTTCTTGCTTCGTGCGTCGGGATCTTTGAGATCGTCGTAGCCGCTATCGGCGAACACAAGACCAACCATCACCCGCAAGAACAGCAGGCTAATATCAATGAACATGCTCGTTCGAATGCGAGCTACGCGGGCGTCTTGCTCTGGGCAATCACTTGCGCAAAACGGGCCAAACGCGAACCTTGATAGCGCGCTGCATTTAGAACCGCTTCGTCAATAGACCCATCCTCGGAGGCGGTGTTACTCGTACCATATGGATTTCCACCGGCAGCGAAGATCGCCGGGTCGGTGTAACCTACCGGAATGATAATCGATCCCCAATGATAGAAGACGTTGTTCAGCGCGACGATCGTAGTCTCTTGACCGCCGTGCGGATTCATTGCGCCCGTGAACGACGTGACGGCCTTATCTGCAAGAACACCGCGTTGCCAAAGCCCTCCTGCCGTATCCAGAAATTGCTTCAGCTGCGCCGATGGATTGCCAAAACGCGTCGGCGTTCCGAAGGCGTACCCGTCAGCCCATTCGAGATCGTCGAGTGTCGCTTCGGCGATGTGCTCGGTCGCCGCACGATGGTCTTTCCACCCCTGTTGCGTGGCAATGACTTCATCGGGCGCAAGTTCACGCACTTTGCGTAAACGCGTCTGCGCACCCTGGGATTTTGCGCCTTCTTCAAGGGCTTGAGCCAGGCGGTACGTGTGACCATACGCACTGTAATAAATGATCGCTATGTTCGTCATTGGCTAGTTATAGCGCGTTCTGCGACCGGCACCTGACGGGCGCTTGCTGTTCGGGCTACGTTTCCTCTTCAACGACCTCCGGTTTGTCTCTGATGCTCAATCCGAGGGACCGATGATATTGCTCGTTTCGCGCAAGCGCTGCTTCAATGTCGTCGCGAATGCCCTGCTCGCTCAGCAAACGCTGAATTCTTTCGCGGCTCTCGCGTAGCGCTTTCGCATGCGCTTCTAAGACCTCGCCGGGGACGTCCGGCGCGTCAAGCGGACGGCTTACCCATGCCTCCATCGCGTCGTGTGCTGCCTTTCCTTGACGCTCGGCGTCGGCAAGTTCATCCTTATACATACGGCTCATACCACACGGTACCACCCGCTTGTCTTGTAGTGGAAGATGCTTAGACGCTGAAGGTGAGAACCGACACTACGCTCGTCACCATCACGGAGACCGTTCCCTCCGAAACCCCAAGAGGTGGTTGCGACTTCGTGGTGCCATCGTCCGCAAACAGCGTCTGCGTGGCCGAGGCGACGGTTCCCGGTAGAACGACGCGTACAGCTTCGCTCGTAACATCCATCACCGAATGCTTTTTTGCATCGTAGACCGGATCCGCGAGCCACATCGCGAGCGCGTACGTTCCATCAGACCGCTGGAACAACACGTGATGCAGCGTGCCGCGTGTATCACCTTGGATCTCGTACGTCAGCTGCTTCTGAAGTGAAGAGCCATTGTCTTTGAAGAACGCGAGCAATTGCTTCAACTGCGTAAAAGCCGGCTTCGCAGAGTAGTCCGCGTTGAGCAACCCCATGTGCGCACCGGCGTCCGGGCCGTAATCGAACAACTGATAGATGTACGTCCGCATAATGCCAAGACGCAAATCCTCGAAGAACGTGCGCGTGATGTAGCGTTCTTGCACGACGGGTGGTACGCCGCTAGCGTCGGTGGCGTAGCCCGTCTCGGTCACCCAAAAAGGCTTGCTGCCGCTCATTGCAGCAGCCCACTGTTCATGCTCCGTCGGTCCACCGTTCAATGTTTCCGGCGGATCCGCTCCGGGGTAATCGTGTAGGTTGCCTACGTTCATGTACCCGGAGAGATCTCCAAGACAAGCGTATCCCGCTTGCGACACCATCGACGGACCGATGATCGTTACGTTCGGTGATGCGAACGAAAAAATTGTCTTCTGCCAAGTTCCCTCGACATTCTGCCAGTCTGCGGGACAGAAGATGCCGGAGTCGCATTCGTTCGGTCCTTCGAAGCCATCGACGTGACGCAAACCCATTGTTGTTACATATGCAGCGTCGTACTGCGCCGAATCCTTGAGCGATGTAGACAACTCCGCGGTAATGCCGCCATCGCCGAGTGTGTTCAAACGCGCAGAAACGACGTCCCGGCACCAAGAGAGCGACGACGTACAAACTCCCTCGCGCACGTGCTTGATTCCCGAAGAGATCAGAATGGGTGACCACTTCGAGAAATCGGTATCGTAGGGTGTGCCGCCGTATGTCAAATGGAGGTTTACTCCGATGGAATCGCCGAACGCAGCGGCTGCGAGCGGCGTCTCCGTCGCCATAGCCGTTGACTGATGTGAAACCGGAACCGCGAACGAAGAGCCGCTACAGCCGTGGCACGTAGCGAGCAGAACGAGAACAAAGAGGCTAAGCACATCCTTGTAACGATGCATATCTCCTATGCATCGGCAACCCCCAAGCTAACCTTTGCCCGCTTGGAAATGTAAGGTGCGCAATCAACCGTTTCGGTCACTCTTCTAAAACAAAAGTGACGAGCATGTTAACGCGATAGTCGCTAATGGCGCCGTCGCGAACATCTACCTGCATTTCTTTGACCCAAGCGCTTTTGATGCCGCGCAGTGTTTCGCCGGCACGCTCGAGCCCTTGTTTGACGGCGTCTTCGAAGTTTTGTGTTGAGGTCGAGCTGATTTCAGTAATGCGCGCTACCGACATGAGCGAATACCTCCGCGAAAAAAGTGTACACTGAATTATAGCCATAGTGCTTTCGAGAGGGGTTGCTATGCGTATTGGCGTGATTCTCGCCGCCGTACTCTCCGCAATTACTATCGCGCCGGCGCCGGTAAAAGCGGCGGCGATGACGGCAGCGGAAAAGACCTTCGTCTCCGATACGTCTCAGAGATTACAATCGGAGTATCCGAATACGGCCGCTGCAAAGTCGAAGGGGTTTGTGTTGCTCTACGATTCAATCGATCCGGATAACACGTATAACTGGACTAACATGAACTTCAATGATGTAACGCCGGACCGTCCAAACTTTCTCTGGTACGACCGTCGCGGGCAACTCGCAGGCGTCGACTATGAGGTACCAAAGAGCCACTATCCGACGAAGCCGCAGCTCGCAGCGTTCCCAGTGTTAGCGTCGCGGTGGACGCCCATCGCCGAACACGTCCACTACGCGTACTCAGTCAACGGCGCGACGAAGTACGGCGCTACACACGCTAGCCCTGACATGCGCACCGGGAAGATCACGCTCGAAATGCTACGCGCGCACGGTGCAAAAATACCGAGCAATGCAAAACTCGTTTGGGCAATGTATCATCCCGCTGTGTGGGATTTGGCGATGTGGGTCGTGCCGAATCCGCACGGAGCGTTTGCGGACCTCAATCCAAATGTGAAATAGCAGCGCCCGCAGTTTACAGACGCGCAGGCCCTTGATTTACGTCCCGATACGGTAACGCAGATAAACCCTGCCGCTGCCGAAACGGCGCTCATTCAGGAGTTCCAGATTCACGCGGACGTTCGTTGGAAGGCACCGTTTACCGCCTCCAAGCACGATCGGCACGACGAACAAATGCAACTCGTCGACTAACCCGGCCTTGATCGCCTGTGCGGCGAGCTCCGCGCCGCCCACGCTGATATCACGTGCCGCTGTCGATTTCATTCGTCGAACTACTTCGGCGTCGAAGGCGCGCTCGATGCGCGTTCTCGCACTGGAGACGCTTTCGAGCGCCTTCGAATAAACGATCTTGTCGGAAACCCGCCATATGTCCAGGAAATCCGTAGCGGCCGCGGACTGGTCGGGGAGCCCGTTCGCCGTTTCCCAGTACAGCATTGTTTCGTACATCCGGTGTCCGAAGAGGTAGGTGCCGATCGGACGCAAGACGTCGTTTACGAAGCAGAATTCCTCCTGGCTCGGTGCGCCCCAATCGAAATTTCCCTCTTCGTCCTCGATGTAGCCATCGAGCGATGCGGTCGCTATGTACATCAATTTCGCCATCGTCAGAAAATCGGACCCTCGCCGGTAACGATAGTAGGTATTGTAGCGCTTCTTTTGTTGCCTTCCTGCAAGGTCGATGTTACACAAACAATCGATATGCGGACGCAAGGCCGCGAAGTGATTACATACCGCGAGACGTTTGATGATAAAGCGTTTAACGCGACGACCCAACTTGGAGCGGTATCAGCTTTCGCGTTTGACGCTGGGAAACAAGATGGCTGGGACGTACGAGGATCGAGCGGGCCGAATGAACGCACGTTTACGTTCGAACGGTCGTTCTCCGGTGAAAACGTCCAAGCCGGTCTTACTCGACTTGCCTATGATAACGCCGCCGCGACGGGTGATGATGCATTCCCCTTGGGGCCAACGGGCTTCATTGGCGTTGCGATCACGGCTGCTACGTCAAATCAGAAGATTACCTCGATTCCGCAGCTTCTACGTCCGTCCGACAGTTTGACGAAGAATGGTCGCACAGTTTCGGCATTCCAACTTGCAAACGCGCGTGTAAACGCTGCTGCAGTGGACGCAGTCGTGCACGTCCACATCGAACTGCTCGATTCCGCAGGCGTCCACCGGATTGATCCCAGCTTTGCGAAGGCGACGTTGTTCTCGCCGACTGCTTTGCGGATTGGCCCAGCGTGGCCGATCTCACCTATCCTCGCATTTTGGCGTGAGGTAGGAGAGTACGGCGTCTTCGATTTCGAACATCACGCACCACCGCTCTGCAGCGCTGACCGGAGAAACCACAAATCATGGATGTTTGGCGTCGGCGTGTATGCGGCCGGTGCAAGAATGCCACAGGACCTCATGGATAGCGCCCAAAGCCTCGCCGAGGATTGGCTTGCGAAACATCCGATAAAGTGTCCGTAGGCCGGATGCGATCGTTCTCGCTAGTCCTTACCGTTGTCGATCGAGTCTTCGACGACTTTACCAGTAACGGCGTCGATGCCTACTTCGTGCGTGACCTCTCCGACTTTCACATCGAAGCTGTAGCGTAAGCGGCCGTTTTCTTTCTCGAGTTCCTGATCGGTGATCGTCCCGTGCTCTTTAGCAAGGGCCGCGTGCCGCGCATCGGCGAGCGAAATCTTTGTCTGCGGGAGCAAATTGGCTCCCTTGAGCGGGAGCGGCGTCGAAGCCAATGCTTCTGCGCCGAGCGACGCCGCAAGCACTGCTATTGCAAGGAAGATTTTCATTCCCTTATTCTGATCCATGCATATGACGCACGGATGAATGATCCACCGACTAAATGTTCAGTCGTCTCAATGCCGCAGGAACGTCTCGCACGTAGAACGGACGCCGCCGTCGCATCCGAGCCGAAACCCGCGCAACTGCCCATGAACCAGCAACGCGCAATCGACGCGGCAGCGCGAAACAAACTTCGAGCGTTTGGCGGGCGTGAGCCGATACCGGGAGTGTTCATCGCGATCTATATGCCGGGCTACGCTCCCTATGTAAGGAGCGTCGGATACGCGAATGTTCCATCGAAAAAGCCGTTCCGTTTACCTGATAAGTTCAGGATCGGCAGCAATATGAAGACGTTCGTGGTGACAGTTCTGCTACAGCGTCCAAACGCGAGCAGCCATTTCCCGGCGCCGCAAATGCGATCGTGCGCGACATTACCCGAATCGTTACTCCCAAGAACGTAAACTTCGGCGGCGCCATATCAAAGGTAACGTACTACTAGCACGCAGCTTTGCTCCCCATGAAGCGGGCGTGTCGCTAGAACGGTTTTGTCGTTGGTTTCGCCGACGCGGATGCGCTCGCTTCCGGCGAAGCGAGATCTGAAGCCGACGCAGTTGGGGACGGGTCGGCCTGCGCCTCCGATTCATCGCTCGGCGCCCACATCGTACCGTCGGCGAACTTCACGAACTGGATCTTGCACGAAGACGGCTGATCCTCATGTGACAAGCCAAACTTCATGTTTTGGCCGGAGAGGTCGCGGAAGACGTGATTGATCGTAATGTTCGGTGCAAACGATCCAACGTCGCGAACGCTGATTATGTTCTTGTCGAACAACACTGCGATGCGAACGACGCTAGCCGCCTTATCACCTTCGTTCGTAAACTTGATACGTAGACCGGAAATCGATTTGACCAACCATCCGCCGGCGTATTCGGCGCGACAGCTGTCCACGACGAAGGGTGCCGGCTGTGCCGCAGGCGCTGCGGCCTTTTCCGGCGTCGCCGCGAGTGCGCCGGCAAGCGTCGTGACCAAAGCGCCGGCGGTTAGCAAAAGATGCTTCATCCTAATACTCCATAGCAAAACTAATAAGGGATGGCTCTCTTGCTT
>CAZYLU010000026.1:0-53199 GCA_964648945.1 uncultured bacterium
GGCGGCGTGCGCGACGAGGCGGAGATCCGCGGACATCGCCGCACGTACATCGGCGCGATGCCCGGCACGATCATCCGCGCGATGCGCGATGCCGGCACGAAGAATCCGGTGATGATGATCGACGAGATCGACAAGGTCGGCGCGGATTTCCGCGGCGATCCGCAGTCGGCGCTGCTCGAGGTGCTGGATCCGGAACAGAACTTTACGTTCCGCGATCACTATCTCGATCTGCCGTTCGATCTCTCGCAAGTGCTCTTCATCTGTACGGCCAACTCGCTCGATACGATCTCGCCGCCGCTGCGCGACCGCATGGAGATTATCCAGCTCGCCGGCTACACGGAACTCGAGAAGCTGCAAATCGCCAAGCGGTATCTGTTGAAGAAGCAGCGCACGGCGAACGGATTGAAAGAGACGCAAGCGCAGATCAACGATCAAGCGCTTCGCCAAATCATCGGGGACTACACCCGTGAGGCCGGCGTACGCAATCTCGAGCGTGAAATCGGAACGGTCTTCCGTAAAGTCGCGCGGCGGATCGCGGAGAATCCGCGGTTCAAGGCTCGCGTCAAGCCGGAGAATCTCGCCGAGTTTCTGAGCAAGCCGCGATTCTTCAATGAAGTGCGCAAGCGCGTTGCATCGGTCGGTGTTGCGACGGGCATGGTGTGGACGCCGGTCGGCGGAGACATCGTGTTCATCGAAGCGACGGCGATGCCGGGAACCGGAAAGCTCGTCCTGACCGGTCAGCTCGGCGACGTCATGAAAGAGAGCGCGCAAGCCGCGGTGTCGTTCTTACGCTCGCGTTCGAGTGAACTCGACATCCCGGAAGACTACTTCGCGAAGCACGACATTCACATCCACGTGCCCGCAGGCGCGACGCCGAAAGACGGTCCGTCCGCCGGCATCACGATGGCAACGGCGATCGCGTCGATGCTCACCGGAATGAAAGTCGATCCGAATCTCGCAATGACGGGTGAGATCACGCTCACGGGTCAAGTGCTGCCGATCGGTGGACTCAAAGAGAAGGTCCTGGGCGCAAAACGCGCGGGCATCTCGAAGATCATCTTCCCGAAACGCAACGAGATCGATCTCGACGACATTCCGAAAGAAGTTCGCGACACGATGACGTTCGTGCCGGTCGAAGAGATCAGCGAAGTGCTGCAGAACGCGCTCGGCAAGCGTCTTGTAACACCGGTCGCGCTGGGGGAAAACGGCGTCGCACACAACGTCGTCCCAATGCGCCGACGGCCAACGGCAAACGGCACCGTGAAACGCCGCCAAGTCGAACGCCGGCGGCCAGTGCGTAAGCGCTAGCCGTGTCATCCTGAGCGCAGTCGAAGGATCGCTCGAAATCAAAAGCCCGCATCACACGATGCGGGCTTTTTGATATTCGCTTCCACTGAAACCGGAGCCGTTCAAGAACCGCTCTTGCGTTTTTTACCCCCTGAACTCAAAGAGAATGGAGTACCGGTAATGCCGAGATTTACGACGCGCGACGGCACGGAGATCTATTACAAGGATTGGGGAACAGGACAGCCTATCGTTTTTAGTCACGGGTGGCCGCTGAATTCTGATGCGTGGGAAGATCAAATGTTCTTTCTTGCACGGAAGGGATATCGCTGCATCGCACACGACCGGCGTGGACACGGCCGTTCAGCACAAACGTTGACCGGCAACGATATGGACACGTACGCGGATGACCTCGCGCAGTTGGTCGATATGCTGGATCTCGATAATACGATTCACGTCGGGCACTCGACGGGCGGCGGTGAAGCGGCGCGCTATGTCGCGCGTTTCGGCGCAAAGCGCGCAGCCGGCGTGGCGTTGGTGAGTGCGGTGACGCCGCTGATGCTCAAGACACCGGCGAATCCGGAAGGCGCGCCGCTGGAAGTTTTCGACGGCATTCGTGCGAGCGTTCTCGCCGATAAATCACAGTTTTGGAAAGATTTGAGTGCACCGTTCTTCGGCGCCAATCGTCAGGGATCGAAGGTTTCGCAGGGTTTGCGCGATTCGTTCTGGTTCCAAGGCGAGATGTGCGGGATGCCGGCCGCGTACGACTGCATCAAAGCGTTTTCCGAAACCGACCTCACCGAAGACCTCAAACAGCTCAACGTCCCGGTGTTGATCGTGCACGGCGATGACGATCAGATCGTTCCGATCAAAGCCGCTGCAATGCAAGCGATCAAACTCGTAAAGAATGGCGAGCTGAAAGTATACGAAGGCGCGCCGCACGGATTACCATCAACCGAGAAGGACCGCCTCAATCAAGATCTGCTCACGTTCATCACGACGAAGGTAGCGGTTCCGGCGTAATCAGTTCGCGGCTGCCTGCCGTAGGAAGACGCGGATACGGTCGGGTCGTACGGTCGAAAAAGCCGTAACCGTAACGATCCGATCGTCTCTCGCGGACGGCGCGGCAATGGTGTATCTCCTGACGATAAGTCCGTGCAGACGTCCGCGCGCATCGAATGCGCCGGCGCCGGAATCGCCCGCGTTGCACGTTGGGCAGAAGATCAGCGTTTCGTGAACGTGCGGATCGGCTACACCTGACGATGCGACCCACGGAATACCGTCGGGATGGCCCATGACGGTCGCACGATCGCCGCGTTTGAAGTCCTTCGACGAGAGCGCGGCGGCGGTGTACGTCGTTCCCGGCTGCGCTCGGACGTAGAGCAGGGCGAGATCGTCAGTCGCCGCGCGTATCTCCGCGGTTGCGTAGCGCGCCGCGTGCGAGCGGAAGACGACGATCGTTCGGCCCGGGTGCGAAATGACGTGACGTGCGGTGAGAATTTCGAGATTGCCGCCGCGCATGCCGACGATGACCCCGGCGCCTTCAAACGCGTGTCCTCGCGCATTGCGCCGCGCGACAAGCACGGTTTCGTTACGAAGCACGTCGACGAGTTTGCGGTCCGGATGGATGCGCGAAGCCAGTGCGACCAACGCCGTATCGATATATTCGTCGCGTTGCGCTCGCTCGAAGAGGATGATACCACGCGCTGCGTCGCTCCAGGTTGCATTGAACTGGTAGAGCGCGTAACCCAAGAAGGCGAAGACGACGGCCGCCAGGACGTACGAAAAGTCCATCCGCCGTAAGGTTTGCATGTCACTCGATTATACCAACGCGGCGCGCATCACGCGATGCGAGCCGCGTTGACGCCTTATTACTTGGCGAGCGTTTTTGCCGCGTCGAGATCCTTTTGGAGGCGCGGGATCGCGTTGTCCGCAAAGTCGCGAAGGTTCGGCGCGTTGCCGTTATCCTTCTCCGATTGCAGCATCGAAATCAACTTCGTCAGCGTCGTGACTTGAGTCGATGCGAAGTTGTCCGTGGTGCAATCCGACTTGGGCAGATCGGTCGAGACGTTCACGCCGTAGTAGTTTGAGAGCGAGGCAAGCTGCGTTCCGAGCGCGAGTTCGTCGCTCTGGATGCTCGCTGCGAGTTTTGCAACATCGCCGGTTGCGCCATCGCTCTGAACGGCTTCCGCGTTCGACACGCTCTGAAGGATAACGTTCATTGCAGCCGGTGCGAACGCGACATCGCCGGCGCTTACTGCATCGTTGGTGGCGCCCATGAGGCAGACACCGAGTGCGCCTGCGAGCGCAACGGCCGGCAGTGCACGGAAGAATTGAAGGGTACGCATACTACGTACAATGCGCGCGCACGTGCCCATTGGTTGTGACTTTAAACGCAGCGAACGATCAAAAGTTGTTCAGAATGATGATTCGCGAAATATTTTATTATTCACGAACCCATGAGATTGCTGCGACGACGATCATGATTGCGGCCGTGAATCCGAAATATGTCGTAGCCGGCGCGAATGTTTTACCGAGCGGTCCGAGTTGCACGACGCGCGCGAAATACACGGCGCTCGCAACGGCGATTCCGAGGAGTTGTCCGGCCGTGCGCGCTGTCGCGAGCGTTCCCGCGGCGATACCACGCCGGTTCGCCGGCGCCGATCCCATGATTGCGCTATTATTCGGCTGACTGAACACGGCCGTTCCCGCGCCGGCGACCATCAGGAACGCAATCATCTCCCATCGCGGCGGATAATGCGGAAGGCGTGACATTAGAAACATTCCAATCCCCACGACCAGCGCGCCGGCCGTAGAAACGTAACGCACGGGCACGCGGTCGGAGAGTCCGCCCGCAAGCGGCGCGAGCACGATATTCATCGCAGTGATCGGAACCAGCAGTAAGCCCGCGGCCAGCGCCGACGCGTCGAGCGTCGTTTGCGCGGCGAGCGGTACGATAAAAATCACACCGGAGAAGCCGACGAAGTAAATCAACGCGGCAAGTACCGAGAATGCGAAAACGCGATTGCGGAACAATGAAAGATCGAGTGTCGGTGACTTGACGCGCCGCTCGACGACGACGAATATCGCAAGCAGGATCACGCCCAGCGCAAGAAGTCCCGACGTCCACGGCGAGCTCCAACCCCAAATGTGCGAACGCGAAAGCGCGAGCGAAATCGAGAAGAGTCCGGCAATGGAAAGCAGCGCTCCGGGCACATCGAATCCTTCGACTGCCTTTGTGACGGGCCGTTTGAGAACGATTGCCGCCGCAGTCAACGCGAGAATCGAAATCGGAACGTTGATCAGAAAAATCCAACGCCAATCACCGAACGTGATGATCGCGCCGCCGAGGATCGGTCCGAGCGACAAGCCCACCGCGACTGCCGCGCCGTTGAATCCGATCGCGCGGCCCCGCTGCTGTATGGGAAAGCTATCGACAATCAACGCTTGGTTCGATGAGACGAGCATGGCGGCGCCGAGCGCCTGAACGCCGCGCGCAACGATCATAAAGAGCAGCGTCGGTGAGAACGCGCATGCAAGCGAACTCAAACCGAAGACGACAAAGCCGGTGAGATAAATTCGCTTCTGACCGAACATATCGCCCAGACGCCCGAAGAGAACGAGCGTCGATGCGGTGACGAGCATGAACGATAAGATGACCCACTCTGCATTGTCGACCGACGTCGAATAGACGCGCGCAAGCGTCGGAAGCGCCACGTTTGCAATGGAAGCGTCGAGCGTTCCCATCATCGAGCCGGTCATGATTACGGCAAGCGCATACCAGCGGTACTGTTCGCTCTCGCGAATCGCTTGGCGAGAAACCGTCAAGACTCGCAGCAGTCCGAAATGAGTTCGCTGGCCACGGCAACGCCCATCAGCGGCGTCGGCGCGTAGCCGTCGGCGCCGATATGACGCCACAGGTGGGGATGGCGGTCGAACACGCCGCCGCCGACAAGCACGAGCGGCGCGATCGGTTTGCTTTCGAATTCATCGATGAGCGCGCGGATAGCGATCACGTCGCGCGGCAGTGCTGCCGAACAGCCGACAACATCAACCGAAATACCCTCGACATAGCGGACGACGTCGTTCACCGGCAGCGCGCACCCAAGAAACGCCGCGTTCCATCCGCACAACGCAAAAGCGTCCGCCGCCATTCGCGCTCCGACTTGATGCCGCGCATCGCCGAGCGCAAGCGTGAGCACGGCGAGATCGCGGTGCGGCCGCGCAAGGGAGAGATCGGCAAGCTGCGCCATGATACGTTCGGTCGCGTTTGTGATAAGGTGCTCTTGCGAAACCGTGATCTCGCTGCGCTGCCACAATCGGCCGACTTCGCGCAGCACCGGTGCGAGAATGTTTTCGTACACGTCGAGCGTCTTGTTCCCGTACGCAATAAAGAGCAACACCTCACGCGCGGCACGCGCTTCGTCACCTTCGAGCAACGCATCTAAGTATCGACGTGCAATCGTGCCCGTTTCCGTCTGATCGTCGATCAGCGGATTTTCGATGAGTCGCACGGCCGCAAGTTCTTCCCGTCCACGCGAAAGCGTCTCGCGCGCGGTCGTCGTGTCGGTGCGCGCAACATACTCATCGAGTTGGAACGTCAGCGATTCCAGCGCGCGCGAAAGTTGCCCGGGAGAGCGGTAGCGGAAGACGAGAAGGCTCTGGGCCCAGCTGACCGTCTCGACGAAGAGTTCCGGCGTTTGAAGTTCGACGCTGCTTGTGAATGACGAAATAATCTCGTCGCGGATGTCGACGGGGAGGTCGAGGGCTTGTTTCATCCGACGCGGATGCCCGTACCCTCGCATACGCTTCCGATAATTGCATCCAGCGCGCCGCTCGCGCGCAGTTGCTCGCGCAACATCTCGACCGATTCGCGCGCAACGCTGATAAGCAAGCCGCCCGAAGTTTGCGCGTCGGATAGAATCAACTGCGTCGCTTCGTCGACGTCCGGTTCGAACGCCGTCCAAGCGCGGTACGCGGCCAGGTTGTCACGCGTGCCGCCTGGAGCGATGCCGTTTTGGACGAGGTCACGGACGAGCGGCATGACCGGAACGGCCGCGGCATCGATGGTGATTTGAACCTGCGACGCGCTTGCCATCTCATATGCGTGTCCAAGTAAGCCGTAACCGGTAACGTCGGTCGCGGCGTGCGCGCCGGCGGCGAGCATCGCGCGCGAGGCCGCTTGGTTTAGCGTCGTCATCCACTCGATGGCGTGTTGCATCGTATCTTCGTCAATCGCTTCCCGCTTTAATGCGGTTGCAAGGATGCCGGTTCCGAGCGGTTTGGTAAGCACGAGCACGTCACCGGGCTGCGCGCCCGCATTGCGAATAATATGCCCGGGATCGATCGTGCCGGTTACGGCCATTCCGTATTTCGGCTCGTCATCCTTAATAGTATGCCCGCCGATGATGGCAACGCCCGCTGCGCGCGCTATAGTTGCGCCGCCCTCCAGAATCCTCTCAAGGATTGCGAGGTCGAGGTCTTCCGGAAATGCCGCGATATTGAGGGCCGAAACGGGCGTGCCGCCCATTGCATAGACATCGGAAAGCGCGTTTGCGGCGGCGATGCGGCCGAAATCGAACGGATCGTCGACGATCGGCGTAAAGAAGTCGACGGTCTGCACGAGCGCGAGATCGTCGCGCAGCAGAAATACACCGGCATCGTCCGACGTGCCGTATCCAACGAGAACTCGTTCGTTTGCAGTGACGGGCAAGTGACGCAAGACCTGCGCCAGCTCGGCTGAGCCGAGTTTACTTGCTCAACCTGCGCACGAAGTACGCGCCGTCAGCCGCACGCGATCGGTCGATTCCATATCAGCGCTATACCACCGCCAGGCGCCGGGCTCATGCCGCAGAACTTGGCGATGATGAAGAAGACGCTGCTGTTTCTCCCGGGACCCGTGCCGGTTGCGCAACCGGTGCTCGAAGCAATGGCATGGCCGATGATCAATCATCGCGGACCTGAATTTGCAGATCTTCTCGCTCGTCTCGAGCGCGGAATGCAGCCGATCTTCGGAACCGACCGCGAGGTGCTGTTTCTCGGTTCGTCCGGCACCGGCGGCTTAGAAACTGCCGTTGCGAATTGCTTTTCACCGGGCGATACATTGCTCTCGGTACCTGTCGGTGTGTTTGGCAAGCGATTGGCGGATATTGCACGGACGTACGGCTGCAATGTGGAGGTGCTCGAGACACCGCTCGGTGCCACAGCTGATGCGGGAGCGCTACGCGACCGTCTTGCTCGCGATCGCGAACGGGCGATCAAGGGCATCTTGCTCACGCAAAACGAGACCTCTACCGGCGTGCAAAACAATATGCGTGAGCTTGCCGAAGCGATCGGCGATCACGGCGCGCTCACCATCGTCGACGCCGTCAGCGGACTTGGCGCGGCGCCCTTCGAGATGGACGAATGGGGATACGACGTCGTCGTCACCGCATCGCAAAAGGCGATCGCGGTGCCGCCCGGTATCGCGATGGTTGCCGTAAGCGAGCGCGCGTGGCAGGCGATGGAAAATGCGACGATCCCGCGCTATTATTTCGACTTACCCAAAGCGCGCGAATTTGCGCGCAAAGGTCAAACGTCGTGGACGCCGCCGATCTCGATATTCTATGCGCTTGCCGTTGCTTTGGAGCGTTTTCATGCCGGCGGGTTGGAAGCCAGCTACGCGCGTCACGCGCGGTACGCGTCGGCGATTCGCGCGGCGTTCGAAGCGCTTGGATTTACGATCTTTTCGCGCAGCGACGCACATTCCGTCACGGTCGTTGCCGCGGTGCCTCCGTCAGGCGTCGATTGCGCAGCACTGCTCAAAACGCTGCGTGAATCATACGGTGTCGTGCTCTCAGGCGGTCAAGGTGAATTGACGGGAAAAATCGTGCGCATGGGCACGATGGGCGACGTCAGTGAAGCCGATCTACTCGGCGCTATCGGTGCGATCGAACTCGCGCTTGGTGATTGCTCCGTTCCCGTTACGTTTGGCACCGGCGTCGGCGCTGCCGCGAATGTTCTGAACGGGCGCGTTACGGCCGGGGTATAACCGCGCCGCGACAATCGCGAGCGCGCCGAGAGCGATCGTGTAAAACCCGACGTCGACGTGCGCGCCGAGACCGCTCGGATCGATCGGACTTTGCGTTCCCCAGTTCGTGCTCCAAATCAGTGAAGAAACGGCACTGATGTGCGCGAGCGACACGTACTGTTGCGCGAGAAGAAGCATCACAGCCGCAGCACAGAACGAGGCCCCGGTGAAGCGCTTCACGGACACAAAATATGCGGCGAAGCCCGCCAGGACCAAGAGCGCGAAGCCCACGCCGCTGCCAAGTCCGGTAACGTCCCGGAACATCACGTGGCGAAACGGCAGAAAGCAACCTAGTGCTATAACAGCGCACCCCGCGTAGCCTACGACGTCCCTTCCCCGACGAACTGTCAGATCGTTCACTGGAGAATGCCCGCGTGCGCGTCTTCAATCGCGCTCCACGTTTCGTGCGCAATCGACTTCCGAGTGCGAATCTCGTCTCCGTACCGCGCGTCACCAACCGCCTCTGCGGCCGCTGCCAGGTCTGCGTCGTCGACCGCGTCCGCGTGCCGGCGGGCATAGGCGAACTGCAGCCGTGCATCTTGAATGCGGCTTGCATGTGCCTCTGCAAGCGCGAGCATCGCTGCCGCTTGCGCGCGATAATACGATGCGACGGATGCGTAACGCTCGAAAGACGCCTTTGCTGCCGTAATGTCGCCAAGAGCGGCGTACGATTGGCCGATGAGCGCTAATGCGTCCATACGCGCGGGCGAAAGTTCAAGTGCCATCTTCGAGTAGAGGATCGCCTCGTGATAGCGGTGATCGCGATACGCGACTGAACCGAGCCATGCGATCGTTGCGACCGAGAGCGGATCGAGACGAGCTGCAACCGTCAGCTGGGGGCGGCCGTTCGCGATATCTCCGCGTTGGATCAGCGCGATGCCGTACCATTCATGTGCGGGGGCGTAAGACGCGTTCAATGCGATCGCGCGTCGCAACTCGCTTACGGCCTCGTCCGCGCGCCGTTGATGCAGTCTGATGAAACCGAGCGACGCATGGGCTTCGGGCGAGTTTTGATCGACCATCAGCGCTTCATCGGCGTATTGCTCCGCGCGACCGAAATACACCGACGGTTGACGTGTTCCAAAGCAGTAATCGCCCATCGTCACGTTCGCGTCGGCCATAGCGGCATATGCGCGCGCGTTGGTTGGGTCGCTGTCGATTGCTTGGCGGAAGAAATCGAGACTTTTGCGCACGCCGTCGCGTGAACGAAGATTCCAATAGTACCGGCCGATGCTGTAGAGGCGCTGCGACGTCTGCGCCGCGCGCACACCCGGTCGCTGTTGCGCAAAGGCAACCAGCGCGATCGCTACGCACAAGCACGCCGTGGCGACAACCAGCGCCGCGAACCACATACGCCCACCGCGATGGCGTACTTCGTTCTGGTTGAGGACAATCGCCGTCGCAGGAATCGCAAGACGGTAGCCTACCCCGGCCTCAGTGTCGATGGCGCGTTCGCAGCCGTGTTGTCGAAAGAGCTTGCGCAGCACGTAGATGTTTTGTGTCAGGCTCGGCTCTCCGATGAAGCCTTCAGGCCAAATACGCCGGATGAGCTCTTCCTTCGTAGCGACGCGCGGAGAGAACTCGATAAGCGCCAGAAGCGTCTCGACGACCTTCGGCCCGACGGAGAGTTCCGTATGTCGGGCGGTGAGCTTGAGCAGCTCTACGTTCAGTTCAAACGGTCCTATGCGAAATATTCGCATGCGAGCGTCCCTCAAAAAAGCTTTGAGACGGCTTTGCGAGACTTTTCGTCCGGTTCGCGCCACCATCAGTATACTATGGTGAACGCAGTACTCGCAGCAGCGCTCTGGTCCGCGCTCGCATCGCACGCCTACCTCATAGGCAACTGGAATTGTTCGTATACCGTCGGAAAGACGGCCGGCACCTATACGACCACGTGGGACCCCGCGCTGGACGGCAGGTGGCTCACGCAGTCAATCGATCAGCCGGGCGCATTCAAATCGTCGTATCTGGTGGGGTATGACGAAAAGCGCAGAGGTTGGGTTCGCTTTGGGGCGATGACCACCGGTCAGTATTTCGCGATCAGGATGAACGACGACGGCCGAGGTGGATGGATATGGAACTACATCAGCTTCTTTTCGTCGGTCCGTAGAACGCGTCCGGGAGGCGACGCAGCGTTCAAACGCGTCTCCGACACGCGTTACGTCATCGACGGCCCAACCTATCCGGAAAACGGCACGATCGTGACGGAGCATCACGTCTGCAGCAAACGATAGGGTCGCTTACACGTGGTGGCGTTTGAAGTACGGATCCAAGAACGGACGCGCGAACCAGGGCACCGTTGCCTGAAGAGCACGATCGATCGTTGGATCCGGTCCGGTGAAGCTCGCGGCGAAGCGCGAGGAGTGCAAATCCTTACGAATATCCGGTGAGAGCGGAAAATACAGCGCGACGAAGAGCACGAGCCAAATCAACACCGCGCCCTTCGCGAATCCGATTACTGCTCCACCGAACGAGTTGCCGATGTTCAAGATCGGCAGTTTTGCGAACCGGTTCAGCACCCACGCAATCGCGAGCACGATCGCGTACGTGATCAATCCGGTGAGAAACATGCCGACGACGTGCGCAGAACCGGGGCCGAGATGCACGCCGTTTTCCAGCCAACCATCGAACGCGCCGTTGTAGTACCACGGCGTAATGAGCGCGGCGATCACCGCGACGGCGCCGCCGAGTTCGGAGACGAAGCCGCGGGAAAAGCCTTTGAACGCCGCGATGATCAGGATCGCGACGATCACAATGTCCGGCCAGCCGAATCCCGCGATCATTCGCGAATCACGGCTCCCACCGATGCACGCAGTGCCTCGAGTGCGCGCTGCATCGCTGCGTCCGCTTCTTCGTCGGTGATCGTCCCGTCGAACCGCTGGATCACCGCGCGAGCCGCGAGGCTCTTCTTACCCTCGCCGACTTGCGGTCCACGGTATTCATCGAACACGCGAACGCTCGTGCACAGTTCACCGATGGCGTCGCGCACGATCGTGCGAATGCGCTCGGCCGTCACATCCAAATCGACCACGACCGCAAGGTCGCGGTATGTCGACGGAAACTTCGACGGCGGAGTGTAGCGCGGAATGCGATATTCCGGAACGTTATCGAGATAGATGTTGCACAGATACGCCGGGAGCCGCACGTCGAATGCGCGCGCGAGACGTGGGTCGACTCTTCCCAGGTTCGCAATCTCGCGTCCATTATGGAGCAGAACAGCGGTCTTCCCCGGGTGCAAGCCGTTACGAACGTCGCGCGCCGCATCGACCGAAATGCCCGAAACCTCACGGATTAACGCTTCGGTATCGCCCTTGAGGCGCAGAAAATTCGTGTCGCGCCACTCCGGTTCGTCAAGCGGTTCGGCGGTGAAGCCGAAGGTCAGCACCGGCAGTTCCGCGAGCGGTTTCTCGTCGGTCGTGAAGACGTGACCGATCTCGAAGACGCGGATCGGCGCATCGATGCGCGCGAAGTATTGCAGCAAGCCCGGACCGAGCGCCCAACGCAAGAAGCGCTGATCCTCGGAGAGTGGATTGAGCACCTCCACGACGCCGTGACTCGGTTCCATGCCCGAACGCTCGACGATATCGAAGATCTTCGGACCGACGAGCGAGTAATTGATGATCTCGCGATAGCCGAGCGCCGCAAGCGTGTCGGCGAGCTTGTTCTCGAGGTTGTATTGCGCACTCGAAATGTCGTGCGCGGGAACGGACGGTTCGACGGCTCTGATTTCGTCGTAACCTTCCATGCGCGCAACTTCTTCGACCAAATCGGCGGTGATCGTCAAGTCGCGGCGCCAGAGCGGAGGCGTCACGGAGAGCGAGTCTCCACCTGCGACGACGTTGCAGCCGAGCGCGCGCAAATGCGCGGCGATGCGTTCCACGTCGAGCTTGAGCCCGAGCAGGCGTTCAACATCGCGCGCTGTCAGCGCAATCGGTTCTGATTCCAAGACGTCCGTGCCGAACGCGTGCGGGCGGTACGGGTGCGCGCCAACCTCGACGAGCAACTGCGCGGCGCGTGCCGCTCCCATATCCGTCAGTGCCGGCGCAAGCGTCTTTTCATGGCGCGACGATGCCTCGGTCCGCATCGCGAGCTGCATCGCCATGCGCCGAACGCGCACGCCTTCAAAGTTCGCCGACTCGAGAACGATCGACGTTGTATCATCGCGCACTTCGCTCGCTTCGCCGCCCATGAGTCCGGCGAGTCCGAGCGCGTGGCGTTCGTCGGCGATGACGAGGGCGGCGGGAGTAAGCTTGCGTTCTTCGCCGTCGAGCGTTTTGAGCGTTTCACCATCGCGCGCGTCGCGCACGATGAAGTGATGATTTGCAACCTCACGCCCGTCGTAGAAATGCAGCGGCTGACCGACTTCGAGCATCACGTAGTTCGAGATGTCGACGAGGTTGTTGATGGGGCGTTGTCCGGCAAGAGCCAGCCGGATACGCATCCACGCGGGCGCGGGCTGCACCTTCACGCCGTCGAATTGCTGCGCAACAAATCGTTTGCATCCGGTCGATTCGATGCTCACGCGTGGAACGCTCGCCGAGGGATCTTCGTCGATTCCCGGATTGACCAACGACGGCTCGCGCAACGCAACGCCGTACGACGCGGCAAGTTCGCGCGCGAGGCCGAGCACCGACATTGCATCGACTCGATTACTTGTGATCTCCACTTCGAGCACGTCGTCGGCGAGACCGAATAGTTCGATGACGTTCGCGCCGAGCGGCGTTTCCGGATCGAGCTGCATGATGCCGTCTTCAAACCATTCCGGCGTGAGCGCCAGCTCGTCGGCGGAAACCATCATTCCCTCGGATTCCAGTCCGCGCATTTTGCGGCGTTCGATCTTGAGGTCCGGCAGCTGCGCGCCGATCGTCGCGACGGGGATGACTTGCCCTTGCGCAACGTTCGTCGCCGCCGTTGCGATCGTCAGCGGCGCACCGGTTCCGACGTCGATCTTACCAACCTGTAACCGGTCCGCATTCGGATGCTTTTCGAGCGTCGTGATTTTCCCGACGACGACGCCGTTGATAAGCGGACGGCGCACGATCTCCTCAACAGGAAAACCGAGCATCGCTAAACGCTCGGCAATCGCTTCGGAGTCGTTGGGCAAGTCAACGTACTGCCGCAACCAGCTAATCGGGACGCGCAATCTATTAAATTCCTTTTTAGTCCTGAGCTTGTCGAAGGGTCTAGTGACTAAGCGAGTTGCGTGAGGAAGTCCGGATCGCTTTCGACGAAACGGCGGATATCGTCGATGTCGTATCGCGTGAGCCCAAGCCGTTCGATGCCGAAGCCGAATGCCCAGCCGGTGTAGACTTCGGGATCGTAACCCACTTCGCGCAAGACGTTCGGATGCACCATGCCCGATCCGCCGAGTTCGATCCAGCCGGAACCGCCGCACATATTGCAGTTTTCGCCCGAGCCGTTGCACTTCGGACACGTCGTGTCGACTTCGGCGCTCGGCTCGGTGAACGGAAAGAACGACGGACGGAAGCGCACGCGTTGATCGCTCCCAAACAGCTCGCGGCACAAACCCGTCAGCATTCCCTTGAGATGACCGAAGTGAATGCCTTGCGCGACCAGCAGACCTTCGATCTGATGGAACTGGAAGAGATGGCGCGCATCGACCGCGTCGCGGCGATAGCAGCGTCCGGGAGCGACGACCGCGATCGGCGGCTGATGCTGCTGCATCGTCCGAATCTGCATCGGCGAGGTGTGCGGTCGCAGCAACAGCGTATCGGTAATGAAGAACGAGTCGAACCCTTCGCGAGCGGGATGCGTCGGTGGAATGTTGAGTGCGTCGAAGTTGTAGTAGTCCGGCTCGACTTCAGGTCCGAGCACGACGGCAAAACCGTGGCGTTCGAAGTACGCCGACGCGTCGCGCAGCACGCGTCGCACCGGGTGCAGGCTTCCAAGCTGCGGCGGAATCGAGGGGAACGTGACGTCGATCTCTTGCGACAGCTCGGCCTCGAACGCGCGGTTCTCCAACTGGGCACTGGCGCGTGCCAACTGTTGTTCCATGCGCTCGACGGCGGCATTGATCACTTTGCCGGCGTCGGGCCGCTCCGCCGGCGGCAGTTGCCCGATGCTGCGGCGCAGTGCGGTGACTTCGCCGCTACGACCCAGGAAGGCGACACGCACGGCATCCAGCTCCCGCTCGTCCGCCGCACCCGCGACGGCTTCCGCGAAGCGTCGTTCCAAATCTTCAATTTTCCCGGCTAGTTCACTCAACTGCGCAATCATCCTAAGTCACCCAAGAACCAAAGCAAAACGCCCGGTGATTATACCGGGCGCTTCGTTCATTTGACGTTGACTTCTTCCGACTACAAGCCTCAACCCGGACTTGGTACGGAATGGATACGACGGTATGCAAGATAGGCGCTGATCGAGCCCGTTTGGGCGAAGAGTTTCCAGAAAAGATCGCTGCTTGCCATGCTTGCTTAGGTCTCCTTCTAGCCGTCGGATTCCGGCCTGCGCCGTTGGACTGAGGGAATTTTACCATGCGACTTTTTCTGCGGGTAGTCTTGACTTTTTCCCTGAATCTTACTGACTTGACAATCGCGCAATGGGTCCTCTAGGCCGAAAGCCCCCGGGCCTCAGTTCCTATAGCATAGAGGGCAATCGACCCGGCTACGGCAGCGTTTAACGACTCGGCGGGACCCGTCATCGGAATCGCAACGCGCCCAGTGCAGCAGGCCTCCCAGGCGCCCAAGCCGCGCCGCTCGTGCCCGACGATGAGCGCCGTCCGGTCGCTGCGGTGCACCTCACGGATGTCCTTGCCGCGCGCGTCCAGCCCGAGAACTGCGGCGCCGGCCTCGGAGGCTGCAGCAGCAAAGGCCGGCGGGTCGGCAACGGCGAGCGCCAGGCGGAAGACGGCTCCCATCGCCGCGCGGATGACCTTCGGATGGTACGGCTCGACGCCCCGGGCTCCGAACACGACCCCCTGCGCACCGAATGCTTCGGCCGACCGAAGCAGCGTGCCGGCATTTCCCGGGTCATTGAGATCCGCGAGGACGAGCGTGAGCTGCGACGAGACCACCGACTCGAGCGGTGCGTAGCGAGTTGGTGCGACGGCGATGATGCCGCTCGGCGTCTCAACGTCGGAGAGTTTTTCGGCGGTACGATCGTCGATGATGTAGATTGCCGTTCCGCTCGCTTCCATTTCCCGCACGACGGCTTCGCGTTCGTAGGCGTCACGCGTTGCAAAAATCTCGAAGACTTGCGCGCCGGTTCGCGCTGCTTCTGACAACAGTGTCGGGCCTTCGAATGTAAATCGTTGCTGTTCTTTTCGGCCCTTCGGCGAGAGCAGCGCGCGCGCGAGCCGCGCGCGTTCGCCGTGCGCGCCGGCTACCGTCGCCATCGTGCGCGGGTCGCGATCATGACGATGCCCGCGATAATCGCAGAGAGCATGATCGCGATCTTGTCGTTGAAATGATGCGGCACGACGAAGATGTTGAACGCATAGACGAGCAGCACGAAGATCGCGAAGAAGAACGCGAGCCAGCCGAATTCCGCAAGAAGCGACGAGCGTTGTTGCACGAAGGAACGCATTATGGATTCGAAGCCGCAAGTCATTTCGAGCATCACGCGCTTTACCGGGCGCGTCTTCCGCGTTCGCACCGACGAAGTGCGGTACGCCGACGGCGCGACCCATGCGGTCGACGTCGTGGAGCATGGAGCGTCAGCCGCAATTATCGCGCTTACCGAGGCGAACGAAATCGTGCTCGTTCGTCAGTATCGTCATCCGCTTGGCCGTGAACTCTGGGAGATCCCAGCGGGCCGCGCGGAGCCGGGGGAAGACGTTGCTGCGTGTGCAGCGCGAGAGCTTACCGAAGAGACGGGCTACACCGCATCTTCTATGCGCTCGCTTGGTGGCGTTGCGATGACGCCGGGCTTCTGCGATGAGATTATCCACTTTTTTCATGCGAGCGGGCTCGTCGCGGGCGTTCAGTCACTCGACGCAGACGAGAGGATTTCGGTCGAGTCCTACTCGCCTCAGCGAGCGCAGCGCCTTGTGGAATCAGGGCAAATAGGCGACGCCAAGACGCTGATTGCACTGCTCTGGCTTGTCGGAAATAGGGCTGAACTTGTGCCGGGAGGTGCCGATAATTGAGGTACGGGTGAGGGACTACGGTGCGCGGTTTGCACGGTGGCGATTCACCATGGAGGATCTAGTGGAAGTACCACGCGACATCGATGCCGTGTTGCGGCGTTTACTCGAAGCTCCCGTCGACACGGTCGATCAGTCGATGCTCGCGCCCGAGGACGAAGCCTACCTTACGTCGCTCGTGGCCGCGGTTCGTGCGGGACGTCGAGCGGTGTTGATCGTCGAAGACGCGGACGAACGCTTGCGTTATATGTTCAGCAACGCGACGCGCGCAGAAGCCGTCACGATGCTCGGCAAAGTAGTGGAAGCAACGGGCCGCCGCATTAGCGACGGCGACGACTAAAACACGCGCTTTAGCTTACGGCCTAAGGACGAGGCCGTTGATTTTTCCGTCCTTGGTTAGCGTCAGTTTGTAGTGATAGTGTTCGTGCGGGAAGCGCACGAGAAATTCGTACACCACATCACCGTTGTCGCCCGCGCTGCTTGCAATAGGCACTAACGCTTCCGGCTTTCCAAGAGCCGCGAAGTTCGAGCGGGCGACGAGCGAATCCGAAAGATAGGCGGAAAAGGCCGGCGTTAATTGCGTGCGGTCTATTCTTTTGTCCGCGAGGCGAGCGAGCCACTCACGCGCTTTCGCAATCACGAGGTTGTCGACGTGCATCGCCGCCGGGGGCATCAGAATGTCGAGTACGTCTGCGGCGATCGCTTCCGGCATCGCGACGCGCCGGCTCGTGAAACGGTCGGTGTTCTCGAGGACGATCACCGCGATGTTGTCGTCAGGCAGAATCGCGTTCATCGAGAGGTATCCCGCGATCTCGCCGTTGTGCCAAATGTAGCGCTTTCCGCCGCGTGAATCGATGACCCACCCGAGTCCGTAGCGCGCTTCGCCCGGTGCGCCGCTCGGCGTAAACATCATGCGCTCTGCGTCAATGCGCAGCAACAGCGGCAGACCGATGTCCCACTTGGCGACATCGTACACGTTCGTTACGAGACCGCCCCAACCGTAGAGCCACGCCGGATCCCACGTCTGCGCGCGCACGAAGTGTCCCGGTGAACCGGTGTAACCGGTAGCATGCGACGGCGAAATGCCGCGATCGCCCGCGTAGAACGTTGCAGTCATCACAAGCGGTAAGAAGATGTGCTGCTGCAAGTAATCGGAGAGCGGCACGCCACTTGCACGTTCAACGATGAGTCCCGCGAGCATGTAGTTCAAGTTGTTGTACGCGAACTGCGCGCCCGGCTGCGCATCGGGCTTCATCTTGTTGACCGCGGCAATAATATCCGCACCCAGCTTGATGGTGTGCGTGAGATCGAGCTTGAGGCCGGGAGCCTTTGTGTAATCCGGTAATCCGGATGTTTGCTGCAACAGTTCGCCGACCGTGACGTTCGGCGAAACGGTAAGTTCCGGAACGTATTTCGTCACCTTGTCGTCGAGCTTGAGCTTTCCGTCTTGCTGGAGCAACAGAATTGCCGCAGCGGTGAATTGCTGGCTGATTCCGCCGACGTAGAACTGCGTGTCCGGATCGACCAATCGCTTTTGCGAGAGGGTGCCAAAGCCGAATCCATGTGCGTAGACGATACGTCCGTCCTCGACGACCGCAATCGCTACACCTGGCGAGCGCCGGTCACGACGAATTTGCAATCCGAGGTCGTCGATGCGGTTCGCCATCTTCGCGGTAAAGGTGTGCGAAGGCGGCCCCGCGCTTGGAGCGGGGGACGCTGCGCTGAGCACCGCCAGCCCGAGTGCAAGGCAGAATAGCATAACGCTGGTTGAATTTCGTTAAAAGACGAGGCGTGCCTGGCCCACCATGCGGTCGTCCTCGAGAAGCGCAAGTTGCTCCATGCGATGGCTGCGCGGCAGATACAAAATCGCGACGCCCCCGTGAGGCATGGCCGTTCCGAGCATCGTCTGACGGCCGTCATGCATCCATGCCACGTTCATCGGCTTTGCTGCACCGCGAACCACGACACAATACCACGAACCGTCCCGCGCGTACATCACGTTCGCTTTCCTGCCGGAAAACTGCGCCATGCGGTGCGGCGAGGAGGCAATGCGCGCGATCGCATCCGCATCGGCAATCATCGCTGCGTGCATCGCCCGATTCTGTTCGTAAAAATAGGTACTGGGAAGCAATGCAAGCACGACCGCGGCAGCGAGTGCTGCGAATGCGGGCTGCCATCGCGAGCGGCGCGCGATGCGCCGAACGGGTACATCGTATTGCGGCTGCGCCGCCGCCATCGCCGCAACGTCGTCGTACGCTTGCGCAAGCAACCGTGCGCACGGCTCACACGATTCAACGTGCGCATCAACCGCCGCCGCCTCACGTTCATCGAGCAATCCGAGCGCGTACAGCGCCGCGTCTTCGCCAATATGCGACGTCATCGATCGGCTCCGAGTGCGCCGCCCAGTTTGCGTAGTCCCATCGCTATGCGGCTCTTGACGGTTCCCAGCGGCTGATCGAGCTCGCGCGCAATCTCCGTATGCGTTTTCTGTTCGTAGTAGGCCATCTCCAGCGGACGCCGCTGCTCCGGGGGAAGCGTTCCGAGTGCTTTGCGCAAGCGGTCGTGCTCGACGACATCCACGAACGGGATCTCGTCATGTTCGCGCGGCTCGGCCGCAATGCGCTCCGCCAGGCGCGAGCGGCGAGTTTTCGAGCGAAGTCGCGTAATCGCTTCATTGCGCACGCAGACAACGAGAAAACTCCGAACGGTGCCTCGCGCACGACTATACGAGCCGGGGGACCGCCATACGCGCGCGAGTGCGTCGTGAACGGTATCTTGCGCGTCTTCGCGATTGCCGAGCACGTTGTAGGCGCTCGAGTACAGCAAACTGCCGTAGCGCCTGTACGCTTCGTCGAATGCCCAACGCTCTTTGGCGGCAAAGGCTTCTGCCAGCGCCTCGTCCGAGGCTTCGGCTCGCACCCAGCCGAGCGTTCGACGACGGGCACCGTCATCGCCTTGAATCGGCCACGCGAGAGCAGTCATAAAAAAAGAACGCCCAAACGGGCGTTCCGGATGGCCGCGAGGCGCTCGACCGCTACGCGCTAATGCGCAAGTTTCTGCGCCGCAGCCGTAAACTTCGCAAGCTGCGCCGCTTGCTGCTTCGCGAACGACTTAAGCGTAGGATCGGAAACGCTCGAGGCTGCATCTTGGAAATCGCTGATCTGCATTTGCGCGTCTATGTTGATATCTTGCGCAAATTGCTGATCGAACGACGGTCCGCTGCTGGATTGCAAGGAGCCGTACTGCACGTCGGCTCGCGTCGGCGGCTTGTTGGTCAGCGAGATGTTGTGGGACGACGCGTACTTCTTCAGCCAGTTATTCGCCGTGTCTGCGTTGGTTGCAATTTCACTGGCAAGCGCTTTGGCGCTCGCATTTGACGCCTTGTTGCGCGCGAGTGCGGCAAGCGCGTATTGCCCAAGGAGATCGGACTGCGCGGTGGTGACGAAACTCTGATCGTCAGAACTTGCCGCCCGGGCGCCGCCGGCGCCCAGGGCCGTGACAAGAACCGCCGCCATCATAGCTGTTGCGAATTTCATAGCAACCAATGTTCCCAATTTTCCTGGGAATAGCTTGAGCATGCGACGCGCAATTGTCATCGCTCAATCGCATGCGCGACAAGGAGACAAGCAGCTTGAACAAGCGGGCGCCGAACTGCGCGCTCATGGTGTGAGCGTTGAGGCGTCGCACCTGGAAAGCGGCCATAAAGCGATCCGCAAGCGAATCCGTCAAGCGGTACGATCCGAAGCTCCGATTATCGTCCTGATCGGCGGTGACGGTACGCAAACGATCGGGGCGGCCGAGGTAGCGCACAGTAAAACGATACTGGGCGTCGTTCCGGCCGGAACAGGCAACAGTTTTGCCGAGAGCCTTGGCATACGCTCGTTCGAGCAGGCGTACGATGCAATCGCCTATGGCCGGGTCGAACGTGTTGACGTCGGCGTCGTGAATGGCGTGCGCTTCGCGAATTTCGCGACGATCGGGCTTGCTTCGGTAATTACGAAGAAGACGCCGCGCTGGTTGAAGCACGCTGTTGGGCCGATCGCCTACGGCATATCGGCGATGAAGCCGCTGTTCCGCCATCGCGCGTTCGACGCATCCGTGAAATGGAAGAAGAACCGGCTGAACATTCGCACGCATCAAATCATCGTTGTGAACGGCCGCATGTTCGGGCACACGCCCATCACGCCTGAGTCAACGCTGACTGATGGAGCGCTCACGTTCTTTGCAACCGCGCGTACGAGTCCCATCGATGTGATTCGCACGTACGCGTCGTTTCTTACGAATTCGCAGATGTCGCTTCCGCAAGCGCACTACTTTCGCGCGGAAAAGCTAACGATCAAGACGTCGCACGAGGCGCTCGTTGCCATCGACGGATCGCCAATCTGTAAGACGCCCGCGAAATTCTCCGTGGATCGCAACGCGCTCGCCGTGTTTGTTCCTGATGCTGCTGGTCGCGTTTGATTGCTTCGCCGCATTTGCGGTGCTCGGCGTCTTGGTGATGCGACTGCCGCACAGCGTCTACGATATCCGCGGGGCCGGCTTTCGCGGAGTCGGCACGAAACTAGCGCTGATCTTTACCGAATCGGGGCGATGGCGGTGGCTAACGATCCTCGGTGTACTCGCCTTCGTCATATTCGCGATCGCGCGGTGGCCGCTGTGGATCCCAATCGCCGTTAGCACCTCGCAGATCGTATCCCAAGCCGTCGTCGAAGGCGTCAAGCGCGCGTTCCGGCGCGCACGTCCGCGTGACTGGCTCGTGCGCGCTGAATTCGGGTTCTCGTATCCGAGCGGACATTCCGCAACAGCGGTTACCTTCTACGGGGCATGGGCGGTGGTCGCTGCGCACCTGCCGCTATTGCTACCACTGCGCGTCGTTCTGGTGGTGCTATTTGCCGTGTGGGCTGTCGGCGTCATGTGGTCGCGCCTCTCACTCTCCGCGCATTACGTTACCGACGTCCTGGGCGGATGTCTGTTCGGCTGCGGCTGGCTTTGCGCGATGCTGGCTCTGGCCGCAGCCGTTGGACATCCCTTGTAGCGTGTGGTGCGCTATTGAGCGTTGACGAGAACAGCGCCATCCGGTTCGGGAACCGATTGAACGACGCTGCCCGTGGCCGGGTCAACCGCGTCGATGTGCCAGCTGGCATCGGTCGCTTCTCGATTGACGTAGATCAGTCCCGAAGAACCCGCTGATACGGAGTTATTGGCGAGGTTTGGATTAACTGTAACAGCGTGTTTTACCGTAAGCGTGCGTGGATCGTACGTTGTCAGCGTTCCAGTCGGCGCGGTCTGCGTGTAGACATAGAACGCGGATCCGGTCTTCGCGTCATCGTCACCGAACGGCGAACCGTTCAGTGGAACCGTCGCTAAAACCGTGCCGCTCGCTGCATCGACCGCGAAGGCGTTTGAGAAACTGTTAAAGTTGATCGTACTTTGATCTGCAGACACCGCGACGTTGTCGAAGAACTGAGGGTAGGTAGATCCAAGTTGCGTCGTATATGCGACGCTATCGTCAGTTGTATTGATTCGTACGATCGTAGCATGCGCGCTGCCGTTGCCGTCGTCAGAGACGACGTACACGTGGCCTGACTTGTCGGCCGCCATCTGTTGGGTCCGCGAATTCGTCGACATCGTAATCGTCTTGATGATCTTACCGCTTGGAACGTCTACGACATCAACAAGATCTTGTGAATGGTTTGTGATTGGAAACGTTTGTACGCCGATGTAGAGCTTTGAATCATCCGGAGTGACGGCGATACTCATCGTATTCACGCTGCCGAGTTGAATCGTACGTCGAAGCGAATAGGTGGTACCGTCGAGTTCGAGCACGCCGTTGTTCACGAACGTTTGGTTCTGCGCCCCTTGAGACTCGATATATACGCGATTAAAGCCGGCCGTATACGCAACCTCGAAACTTTCCTGGCCCTGACATGCGATCGCGACCTGGCCCAGGAACGCGAGCGACGATTCGTTGTACCATCGCGCCACCGGGAAGCGCGTCGTTAGAAGCCGGTCACTCGTCGACGTGCTCGACGTTGCGCCGCTCGAGCCGGTGCCGGTACCGTTTGACGTGGTAGGACTGAAAGTTGAAGCGGAACCGGACGTCGATCCACCGCTGCCGCCACACCCGGCGACGAGCACGCATCCCAGCGCGAGGGCAAGAAAAGAGCGCATGAAGCCTCCGCCGTTAGAGAAGAAACTGGATGCTGTAATCGTGAAGCGGTGGAAGCGCGTATTCAATAGGTCGCTTTGGGTAGGGTGGCGCCACGTTGGTTTGCGGTTGATGCTCACTGCGCGAAGATGCCGTTTGCACCGACGTTTTTGCTGATGGAACCGACCGTTGCGCCGGACTTCGGATCGACGGCCTCGATGACCGACGTGGTTCCTGCGGGTTGGACATCGAGATACACGAGCCCGGATGATGCCGCCGCTATGTACGACAGATTTAAACCGGTGTTGATCGGCACAGTGTTCTTCAACATCAGCGAGCGTGAATCAAGCGTCATGAGGACGTTGTGCGCCACATTCGTCGCGACGTACACATCCGGACTGGTTTTCGATTCGTCCAATGCCTGAGCTGCGTACTGGCTGGGAATGGCATAGGTCGCCACGGTGGAACCGCTTGCCGCGTCGACGGCGTAGATGTATTGGCCGTTGACGATCATGTCGAGTGTCGAATCGTCACGCGAAATGCGCATTCCCTCGACCGGGAGAGTCGTCGCGCGCAGCTGATATGCAACACTGTCGTCGCTCGTATTGATTCGTGTTAAGACATCCTGCGCGTTATTATTATGATGAAGCGCATCGTCGGACAGGAGATAGACACTCGAACCGGTGGAGGCGATCGCCATCAATTGAGTTCCGGAGCTTGTCGTAAGGGAAATCGTCTTGACGATCTTTCCACTCGCCACGTCGACGACGTACACCAGGTCCGGCGGCGGCCCGACCACTGGGTTCGATACAGCCGACTGAACGGCAACGTAGAGTTTCGAGTTGTCGGGCGTTACGGCAACGGCCTTGCCATTGACGGCGCCGAGGCTGATCGGTGGCCCTTGCGAGTACGTTGTCCCATTGAATTGAAGAACCGTATTGTTGATGACGGCAAACCCTTCGGCGTTACCTACGACGTAGACGTGGTTGAAATCCGGAGTATATCCAACGGAAAAGAGGACCGCCGGTTGCGGGCAACTGAACGCGACATCGTTCAAAAACGAGAGGGGTGACTCGCTGAACCACGCGATGAACGGTGCGTACGAACTGAGGGTCTGCGGTCCCAGGGTGAAAATTCGTTGCGAAGCCGTGCTTCCTGATCCGCTCGTTGAACCAGCTGGGCCCGAGGGCGCGAGCGACGAGCTGCCGCCCGTTGTGCTGCCTGCGCCGCTGCAGCCAGTGATACATGCGCAAACCAGCGCGAGAGCGAGATAAGCGCGCATAAAAACCTCCGTCGCCCAACAACAGAAGAATGAACAATTCAATTGTCGAGTAGGGGAATTGCACGCTCAATAGGCCGGTGTGGGTAGGAGAGCGTCACGGTGCCCATTGCATAGAAAAAAGGCCCGGCGCTATTGCCGAGCCTTTATCGTTTCGCGTCGATCGCGGTTACTTTCCGACCGCGCCCTTCGCCATTTTGACGAGCGAGTTGAACGCCGTTGCGTCGCTGATCGCGAGTTCGCTCAGCGCTTTGCGATTGAGCGTTACGCCGGATTTCTTCAGACCGTTCATGAACACCGAGTACGTCAGGCCTTCACGGCGGACGGCGGCGTTGATGCGGCTGATCCAGAGCGAGCGGAAATCGCGCTTGCGCACGCGGCGATCGCGAAACGCGTACGCCAGCGACTTGAGCAGCGCTTCATTCGCGACGCGATAGTTGCGGCGGCGCGCCGCGCGGAAGCCCTTGACGAGCTTCATGACTTTGCGGCGATGCTTGATTCCGTGAGAGCCGCGCTTGATACGTGCCATTTACTCGAGCCCTCCCTATACCAAGTACGGAATCGTCGGCGCCAAGCGCTTCATATCGCCCTTGAACGTCGGCTGATCCTTACGGAAGTTGCGCTTACGCTTGCGCGTCTTTTTGCTGAGAATGTGGCCGCAACCGCTGAATTGATGACGGTGGATGACCTTGCCGGTCGCCGTCACCTTGACGCGCTTTGCGGTACCACGATGGGTACGAATCTTAGGCACTGGTTGGCTCCTTCGTTTTCTCTTCATGATGCTCGGCGTGCTGGTCGTGCTCGACGTCGGCGCCGTCCTTATGTTCCTTCGCGTGTTCCTTTTGCGAAGAGAACTTGGGCGGACCCGTCGGCGTCGTTCGCGGCGCCAAGATCATGAACATATTTTTTCCTTCGAGACGCGCCTCGCGCTCGACCGTGGCAATCGGCGCCATATCGTCGGCCATACGATCCAATAATCGCTTGCCGAATGACGTGTAGGTGATCTCGCGCCCGCGGAACATGATCGTAACTTTGATCTTGCTTCCGTCCATCAATAGGCGCTCGGCCATACGAGCTTTCGTCTCGTAGTCGTGCGTCTCGATTTTCGGACGCAGCTTCACTTCGCGTAGTTCGAAGTTGCGCTGCTTCTTGCGGGCGTCCTTATCTTTTTTTGACTGCTCGTACTTGAGCCGGCCGTAGTCACCGATTCTTACAACCGGCGGCTGCGCGTTTGGCGAGATCTCGATGAGATCCAAGCCTGCACCCCGGGCACGCGAAAGTGCGTCCTCGGTCGGCATGATTCCGAGCTGTTCTCCGTTTTCATCAATCACACGAACCGTGCGAATGCGGATCTGCTCGTTTACTCTGAGCGGTCGAGCTATGGCGTGACTCCTACACAGCTAAAAGGATGACGAACTTCGCTCGTCATCTGGTGCTCCGAACCGCTTCCGGCACTGCGCGCCGGAAACGTTTCTGCGCACCCCCATCCCGACTACGCGGGACGGGCCCCCAAATAAAAAATGGCGTTGCCGAAGCAACCCCACAAGCGGAAACCTACCGACGGCTCCTCATGCAGTGACCGGATCGCCCGTGGGCATCCGGTGAGCGATGGGGGTTTCCCACCACTTCTTCGGCTTGCGCAGAATAGCACGGCGGCCTCCAGGGTGTCAACGCGTGACGCCGTACAATCATTGCGCCATGCCGACTGCTCTCGCCCTTCGCCCGGCGACTTCTGACGACGTCGAGACTCTTGCCGATGCCTGGTACGCGATGCTCGAGGAAGATCGCTTGCTTGCCCCGCAGATCGATCCCAATTGGCGTTCCTATATAATGGCGGATTTCCGCTCGGGGATCTCGGTCGGGACGCACGTGTGGATCGTTGGTGAAGATGAGGGACGCATCGTCGCCGTCGGCGCAGCGTTCTTCCGCGGCGGACGTTCGTCGCTGGCGCTCACCGGACTCACCGCGATGCTCGCCGGGATCTATACCTTTCCGGAGTTCCGCCGGCGCGGCTTCGCGCGGGCCGTGGTTGCGCGGCTGATCGAGCTGTGCCGCACCCGCGGATGCCGGTCGATCCGGCTGCGGGCCTCCGATCAAGGGCGTCCGCTCTACGAACAGCTTGGGTTTGTGCCGGGCGACGAGATGGTGCTGACGCTCTGATCTAGTATCGGGTGCACATGCTGCACTCGAAACTGACTGTCGCTGCCGCTGTTTGCTATGCGGTGGCGGTTCTTTGCGCGCCGTTACGCGGAATGGCGGCCACGCCGATCGACTTGACCGTCGATGCGTCGGAGGTTGGAACCCAAAACGTCCTCTTCGCGCACGAACGCCTTCCGGTCTCTGCCGGTAAACTCACACTCTACTACCCCGAATGGATTCCCGGCGAACACATGGTGGCGGGGCCGATCGCGAATTTCTCCGGTTTGGTGATTAAAGCCAACGGACAAGTGCTGCCGTGGCGCCGCGAACCAAAAGACATGTTTGCATTCGACGTCGACGTGCCGCAGGGCGTGACCGCAGTCGACATCGACATGGCGTATCTCGGCGCAACCTTCGGATCGTACTCGACGAACCGTTTGGGAAGCGCGAATATGGCGGCGATTCTTTGGGATCAAACGCTGCTCTATCCGTCCACCGGAACGATTCAGAATACGTTCTTCAATCCGTCCGTCACGGTACCGGCCGGGTGGCATGTCGCGACGGCGCTCCCGGGTGCAAAGGCAAACGGCAACACGACGTCGTTTGCGACAGTCTCGCTCGAGCATCTCGTCGATTCTCCGATGGACATCGGATTGAATTACAAACGCTGGGAGCTCTGGCATGAAGCCGACGCCGCGGCGTATCTCAACGTTGTTGCCGACACGCCCGAAGAACTCGACGCGAAGCCGCAGGTGATTGCCGACTACAGCAAGCTCGTGCGCGAAATGCTGGCGATGTACGGCGCGCGTCATTGGCGCAACTATAATTTCTTGCTCACCGTTTCCGATGTGATTCCCGGCGAAGGCATCGAGCACCACGAGTCGAGCGATGACGGAACGCCGGGCGACGTCTTTACGAACGACAAAACGCTCGACCGCGAAGCCGCGCTGCTCTCGCATGAATTCAATCACTCGTGGGATGGCAAGTATCGCATGCCGGCCGGCTTGTATCAGCCGAATCTGCAGATGCCCTATGACGACTCGCTGCTGTGGGTCTACGAAGGCATGACGCAATACTACGGCAACGTCATGTCCTGGCGCGACGGACTCCGCGATGCAAAGACATGGGCCGATCACATCGCCGCAACGTACGCCTACTACGATAACGAACCCGGACGGCGCTGGCGTCCGCTCCTCGACACGGCGGCCGCCGCTCCCGTGCTGTATACATATCCGCGAGGGTACAATGCCGAACGCCGCAGCGTCGATTTTTATTCCGAAGGCGAGCTGATGTGGCTGAAAGTCGACAGCATCATTCGCGAGAAGACGAATAACAAAAAATCACTCGATACGTTCGCTCGTGCGTTCTTCGGTCAAGAGAACACCGGTCCCATCGTCAAGACGTACACGCGAGCCGACGTCATCGCCGGTCTGAACGAAATCGTCCCCTACGACTGGGCGGGATTCTTCGCGACGTGGGTCGATGACATCGCCGTTCATCCGCCGGACGGTTTCACCGCCGAAGGGTGGAAGCTCGTCTACAACGACAAGCCGCAGCATTTCATCGAGAAGTCGAACTTCTGGTATTCGATCGGTGTAACCGTCGCCAAAGGCAACGTCATGGACGTGCGATACGGATCGCCGGCATGGAAAGCGGGTCTCGGTATTAACACGCAGATCGTTGCGGTCGATGGGCGCGCGTACTCGGATGACGCGCTGTACAATGCGATCGAAGAATCGAAGGGAAGTGGAAAGCCGGTGACGTTGATCGTCACGCACACCGACGACTATCGCACCGTCTCAATCGATTACCACGACGGTCCACGCTACCCGCACCTCGAGCGCATTCCAAACACGCCGGACCGACTCTCCGACGTCATCAAACCGTATACGAAGTAAATTGTCATCCTGAGCGGAGCGCAGCGCAGTCGAAGGATCGTTACGTGCGATTGAATCGAGACGATCCTTCGACTCCGGTGCTTCGCACCTGCGCTCAGGATGTCAGGGTGGTGATTGCTTCTCGGTACGCGTTGAGCAAATAGTCGATTGCGTCGTCGTCAATGACGAGTGGTGGGGCGATGCGCAGCACGTACTCGTGTGTGTCCTTCGCCGCCACGCCGCGTTCGAGCAACGCGCGGCTCAGGTTCTTTGCCGGCACGTCGAGTTCGATCCCGATCAGCAGTCCGCGTCCGCGAACGTCGCGTACGTGGGGCGACGGAATCGCGCGCAGTCCTTGCATCACCTTCGCGCCCGCATACCGCGCGCGCGCCGTCAGGTTTTCATCGACGAGTACGTCGAGCGCCGCAATCGCAACCGCCGAACCGAGCGGATTTCCGCCAAACGTGCTGCCGTGATCGCCCGGCCCAAAGAGACGCATGAGCGGTTCGTCTGCAAGTGCAGCGGATACCGGATAGTATCCGCCCGCAAGTGCCTTGCCGACGACGAGAATATCGGGCCTGATGTTGTCGTAGTCGCACGCGAAAAGGTCGCCGGTGCGCCCGAAGCCGGTTTGAATTTCGTCCGCGATGAAGAGCACATTGTGCTCTTTACAGATGGCCCATGCACGCTTTAAGTATCCCTCAGGCGGAACGATGACGCCGCCTTCACCTTGAATCGGCTCGATCAGGATCGCGCACGTCTCCGGCGTAATCGCGCGTTCGAGCGCGTCGGCGTCGCCGTATGGGACGAGGACGAACCCCGGCGTAAACGGACCGAAATGTTTGCGGTACGCAGGCTCGCTGCTCGCGCTGATGATCGACGTCGTACGGCCGTGAAAGTTGTTCGTGAAAACGATGATCTCCGCAGCGTTCTCACGGATGCCTTTGACTTCGTATCCCCAGCGTCGCGCGAGTTTGATGGCCGTTTCGACCGCCTCGACGCCCGTGTTCATCGGAAGCGCCATGTCGAAACCGCAGAGTGCCGTGAGCTTTTCGAGGAACGGACCCATGCGCGTGTTGCGCATCGCGCGCGACGTGAGCGTGACCTTCGAAGCCTGCTCTACGAGCGCCGCCTGAATGCGCGGATGGCAATGTCCTTGATTGACCGCCGAATACGCGCTGATGCAATCGAGATAGCGTTTCCCGTCCGCGTCCCAGAGCCACACGCCTTGGGCGCGTTCTACCACGAGATCGAGCGGTTTATAGTTGTGCGCACCATATCGCTCGTCGAGCTCGACGTAGGTGCTGGAAAGAGTCGGTTTGTCTACATGCATGATCCTCTTAAAGGCGCCGTGTGTGTTTACTCCGGGTGAGGCCCCGCAAAGGAACATGGGGGCGCGAACGCCCATGTTCTAGGAACACTTGCTCGCTCACTTAAGGACGCCCCGAAAGCCTACCTTCCGGCATGAGTCGTATCCCCGAACGAACCAAGGCTACGATCGACCGCTTAATGGCGCGAGACCACGCGCGTGTAAGCGAAGCGGGACGGACGAAGTTACTGCTGCACGACGAAGTGCGCCCGCTCTCGATCGTCCTCTTTCACGGGCTCTCGGCGAGCCCCACGCAGTTCGTGCGCTTCGCGCGCGAGCTGCACTCGCACGGCCACAACGTGATCGTTCCGCGGCTGCCGCGCCATGGACATCAGGACCGTCTCTCGACGGCGCTCGCGCATCTTACGGCCGACGATCTGCGAACGTTTGCCGACGATAGCGTAGATTTGGCTGCAGGCTTGGGGGAGCGCGTCGTCGTCGGCGGATTCTCGCTCGGTGGATTGCTCACGGCGTGGATCGCGCAGCGGTATCCGGTTGAGCGCGCCGTCGCGATCGCACCGTTCTTCGGCATCTCGTGGATGCCCAACCGGCTCATGGGATCGTTCGCGCGACTGATGCTCGCGCTTCCGAATCGTTTTGCGTGGTGGGATCCGATCGCGCGCGAACGGCAGATGCCCGAGCACGGGTATCCACGCTATGCGACGCACGCGATCGCACAGTCGTATCTGCTCGCGCGCGAAGTGATCGCCGACGCGGGTCAAGGCGTGGCAGCAAATCGTTTGATCTTCGTAACGAACGCCCGCGAAGCGGCCGTCAACAATCGCGCGGTGCGCGGGCTCGAGCGGAGGCTGCGGGGGTCGCACCCGGAGCGGCTCGATCACGTGGTGCTCACGGATGTGCCGTTTTCGCACGACATCATCGAACCGCTGCGGCATCCCCAGATCGCAGATCGCGTGTTTCCGACCATTCTCAGTCTCATCGAGGGCGCATGACGAAGCACCGTTGTACGTGGGCCACCACCGAATTGATGATCCCCTATCACGACAACGAATGGGGTCGTCCCGTGCACGACGATGCCATTCTATTCGAATTCTTGACGCTCGAAGGCGCGCAGGCGGGCTTGAGCTGGGAGACGATTTTGCGCAAGCGCGACCGGTATCGCGAAGTGTTCCTCGGGTTTGACCCGCAGCGGGTGGCGCGCATGACGCCGGCGCGGATCGAGCGGCTGATGAACGACGAGGGCATCATTCGCAACCGCAGCAAGATCGAATCCACCGTCGAGAATGCGAAACTTTTTCTTGAAGTGCAACGCGAATTCGGATCGTTCGATGCCTACGTGTGGCGTTTCGTGAACGGCAAGCCGATCGTCAATAGTCCGCGCACATCGGCGGATATAGCGGCGGAGTCACCGGAGTCGGAGATGTTGAGCAAAGATTTGCGCAAACGCGGTTTCCGGTTCGTCGGCCCGACGATCATGTACGCGTTCATGCAGGCGGTGGGCCTGGTGAACGATCACCTCGTCACGTGCGCGTGGCGCAACGTCTTGTCATCCTGAGCGTAGGTGCGAAGCACTGGAGTCGAAGGATTGTTACGCGCGTTTGAATTGAGGCGATCCTTCGACTGCGTTCGCTTCGCTCACTTCGCTCAGGATGACACCGTCACACTCTGCGAACGCGCGAGTCGGCTGCCCAGCCCAATACGCGGGCGATCATTTCCGTGCGGTTCTTGGCTCCGGTTTTACGCAAGAGCTGCTTGAAGTAGTCGCCGACGGTCGTTTCGGAAATGACGAGTTCGTGCGCGATCTCGACCGACGTGAGGCCCCGCAGTACGAGCGTGAGCACGTCGCGCTCGCGTCTTGTTAGTGAATACGTGCTTGCGGCGAGCTTGACGTCATCTCTACGCATGCGGCTTTCACAAAACACGGCAACAAACGAATGGCTAACGCCGCTTAGTTTGCTGATGCGCAGAACGACGTCCGGCAGCGGTTCGACGACGCACTCGTGGGCGCGTTTGTTTTGCCAGCTGGCGACGGCGTCAAGAACGGCTTCGTGGAGTGGCGAAGGCAATACGTCCATCGGCTCCTCGGGGTTCTTCGCGAGGCGAAGCAACGTCAGCATCGCGGTCCAGTCCGCGAAAACGATCCGTAGCGAATCGTCGAGTACGATCAGCTTGGGGTTCGAGCGCAGCGCCATCACGTCGATGGACATCTCTGCTTCCTTCACGCGTTCGCCCTTGCATGGAATCGCTCGAGATACACAACGATACACGTGCCGGCCCGTCCCGCAAGCGGGAACACGCGCGCCGACAGCACCGGAGAGAGCATCGTAAGCATCTCCCCGCGCCAAGCCTGTTTCGACCAACGCAACGCCGCCGTGTGCACGAGCGACTCCGCGTTTGCGGGCAGATCCGTATCCGCAGCAGACGGACGCGCGATGAGATATAAATCCTCATCGAACACGTAGACCCATCCCATATTGCGGCGGCGGCTGCCGGCAAAGATGGCGGCATGGTCCATATTTTAGAAGCTTAGCAGCGTGAACGCGATGCGTGCGACCCCTATTTTACGGGGTTTGCGCGCGGGCTTTTCCTTCGGTCCAGTTCATCACTCGGGCGACCATGTCGGCGCGGTTGCGCGCATTCGTACGCGCGAGCAATTGTTTGAAATAATCGCCGACGGTCGTTTCGGAGATGGAGAGCGTTTGCGCGATTTCCTTGGCGCTTCGTCCCTCGAGTACGAATCCGAGCACCTCGATCTGGCGTTGGGTTAGACGAAAGCGCTGCGCGGCACCCCGAAGATCCTCGCGTCGCCGGCTCGGCTCCACGTACAGCGCCACGTATTGCTGCTCGCCGCCGAGCAGCGTTACGCGAATCACGAGTGATCCGTCAAACGTGATCGAGTTATCTGCTAATGGGTTCGTTTGCAAGGCATCGACGACGGTCCGCACCGCCGATTCGACGTGGGGAAAAAGACGCGTTGCATAACGCGCTTCCAATCCCAACTTGCGGAAGATCTCAAAACCGGTGTCCCACTCAGCCAATGCTACCCGGTACCCTTCGTCGAGCAGAATGATCTGCGGTCTGGCGCGCTGTGCAATCAGATCGCGCCCGGTTGCTGTATCATTCTGCCCTGCGTCGCAAACGGTCATATATCGCCCCCAATAGAGACGTAGCGATTCGCAAAACATGCCGGCGCTCGGCCGGCAGACTTGTATAGTATCGCAAAAGGATTATGAATTCCTGATCGTCGCGATGGTCTTTTAGCATCAGCCTAGGCCAGATATCCCCTGAATCGAGGATAGCCCGGTGACTGTGGTCATCTCTAGACTGCAGCCAGAGGATGAAATTATGAAGCGACTTCGCGTTCTACGCGTCGCGATCAGTGCGATGCTTGCCGTTTCGTCATCATGGACCACGGCAAATGCTACAACCGGTGCCCAACAACGACCCTCCACCCTGGTCGCGCGCGCTCCGGTCGTTCCGTCGTGCTCGAGCCTGCCGACGGTAGTGAATTTCCAGTTCACTCCCTACAACGTGTTTGCATCGAACGGGCAATTTACGAGCGGTGGAAACGCAACGATCAACTGTACCAAGGGCGCGCAGCCTACATGGTCGTTCGATAACGGTGAGTATGGCGTCTCGACGCAGAAATGCGGCGGTCCCTACCACTGCCGCTACATGGGGAACGCGAATGGTGCGCGCCTTCGATACGTAGCGATCGCGTGTTACTCGCCGGCGCAGATCAATGGTTCATCTCTATCGGATCTTGCGCAATATTGCACCGGCATGGACCAAGTCGATGCAACCAACGTTCCCGTACCCGCTGCAAACGGGAATGGCACGCAAGAAACGGTCAATCTCTTTTTCTATGCGTTCTTGCCCGCAAATCAAGACGTTCCGATCGGAAGCTACAACGACAGCTTCATTATGACGCTCAACTACTAGCAGAAGTCACGCCACAATCCCCACGAAAGCGGGATAGGAAGGGACGCTCCTATCCCGCTACTGTTTTATTGTGAAGTTGCGCGCTGGGGAGCGACGACAGATCACTTTCAACCTTGAAAGGCTATGCAGATCTCATGAAGCGAACCGCTCTTCTTATTGCGGCACTTGTGTCGGTCTTCACTCTCGGAAGCGTGACGAACGCGTTTGCGGGTACCGGCACGTCGACGCTTTCCGTCGGTACGAGTGTTATCTCGAACTGCACGCAAATGCCGACGAACATCACCGGCTCGATCACGTACGACGTCTTCAATCCTTACTGGTCGAACTCGTATATGGGTAACAACAATATCAACTGCACGAAAGGCGCTTTCCCGCAACTCGCGTTTAGCGGCGGAAACGGCGTCAACGATTGCGGCGGAATCTATAGCGGCAACAATTACTGCCGTAGCATGAGCGACGGAAAAGGTCACACACTGAACTATCTGACTGAAGTCTGCTTCTATCCGATTAGCATCAATGGTGGTGCGCCGGATCATAGTAGTGGGGCCTGCATACCGGCAACCGGTGCCAGCTGGTACGGTAGTTCAGTCGAGCCGGCCGCGGTCGGCAATTCCTCGTCGGAACAAACGCACTTCTATTACTATCTGTGGACGCCGGGGGGTCAAGACGTTCCGGTTGGATCGTACACCGACACGTTCACGATGACGCTGAACTACTAAAGACGTTTCAGCAACGGGAACAAAACGACGCGATCGTCCATCGCGTCGTTTTTTCCATTTTGTGAACCCCCGGGTTCTCGGGATAGCGTCTAGCGCTTTCCCGTTGCTATACATCTCATAGACCGTCCCCAGCCGGTCGAGAACATCGCTCACCGAATGTAAAGGGAGTCTTCTTACCGTGACAATTCGCGCAAAAGCCGTCGCCGTTTTCGCAGCGGCGCTGATCGCTCTCCCGGCTGCGGCACTCGCTAGTGGCTCGCAGAGCTCGACCATCACCGTCAATGGTTCCGTGATTCCGAACTGCGTCGGTTTCGCGTCGACGAACCAGCTGACGTTCAATGCATACGATGTCTTCGCCGCTGCACCCGATGCGGCATCGACGTCGTACGCGATTAACTGCACCAAGGGCTCGACGCCGAACATCACGATCGACGGCGGACAGCACTCGAACAACGGAAACCGCTTCATGTCCGACGGCACGGGCAACGCCTCCGGCGTTCTCGAGTATCTCCTGTACCAGGACGCCGGCAACTCGAACGCGTGGCCGCTCGGTACGGCCGTCAACGTTCCGGCAAACGGCAACAACGCCAGCACGGAAACGACGACGATTCTTGTTAGCGGCGTGATCCCGAACGGACAAGACGTCGAAGTGGGAACGTACAGCGACTCACTTCAGGTGACGCTGAACTTCTAACGATGCTACCCTTGGCTTTTGCCTCGGTAGTGCTGGCCGCGGTGCCCTTAGGGCCCGCGGCCGGCAGTCATTCTCAACACATCCGCGTTACGGCGTCGGTGCAAGTGACCCGTTCGTGCTCGGCCTCCATCTCGCAAGAGCAGCACGTGGAGTTGTCCGGAGAGTGCGACGAGCGCGACAACCGTGACGACCGCGTTTCTCCCCGTCTGGAACTCACCGGCGATCAGGACAGTCGCCGGACCTACCGCATCGATCGCGATGACGCGGCCGGTGTCATGACGATTCAATTCTGAAAGGAATTCACGATGAAAACGTTGCTGAAGTTTTGCTCTCTCGCCGCTGCGCTCGCCGTTGTGATGACGGCTGTGCCGGCAGTCGCCGGTCAGTTCGGCGTTCAGCCGATCAAAGCGTATCTTTCGAAAGATACGTCGAGCGTCTTGATCTCGGTCGAGAACGAATCAGACACCGAATTGCGTGCGCAGATCACCGGTTTTTCTTGGGGCGAATCGACTGACGGAAAAATGCAGCTCACGCCCACCGACGACCTCATCTTTTTTCCAACTTTGATTACCATGGGTCCACACGAAGCGCGAAGCATACGCGTCGGTCTCGCGACGAGCCCCGTGACGTCCGTCGAAAAAACGTATCGCATCTTCGTTGAAGAACTTCCGTCGCTGCAAAGCCAACTTCAGCCGGCGAAAGGCGCACATCTGACCGTACGAACGAAGGTCGGTATTCCGATCTTCCTCGAGCCGGCCGACGGTACGTTAAAAGCGGCGATCCGTCAAGGAAGCTTCGCCAACGGTAAGGTTTCCGTCGCGGTAGCCAATCAAGGCTCCCTGCACGTCATGGTCGACAAGGTCACGGTCGTCGGAAAGGATGCATCCGGCCACGAGGTGTTCACAAAAGCGGTACGCGGCTGGTATGTGATGCCCAACCAGCAACGCGATTTCGCCGTCGTCGTGCCGAAGAGCGACTGCACGAAAGCGCAATCGTACGATATAACGGCGGATTCCGACGCCGGTCTCTTGACGACGCACGTAACCCGCGACCGTAGCGCCTGCCGGTAATCGTTCGAGATCACGCCGTGCGCCGCGCCGCTGCATTCGTCCTCGCATCATTGATCCTCGGCAGCCACGTAAGCGTGGCGTCAGCGGCTGGTCAGCGCGCGATGCTTACCGTAACGGTGAACTCCGTCGACAAGGGCATGCACGTGTTGCTCGTTGACGGCGATGACGTGCTCGTCCCGCGCAACGATGTTGCCGATCTGGGACTGAGCAAGGTTCCAGGGGTGGACGCGGGCACGAGTTCGTCGGTATCCCTGACAGCGCTCGCGCCCGCTGTAAAATTTACAATCGATGAAAAGACGCTCACCGTCGCAATTACGGTTGCACCGCAGTATCTCGAAGGCGCAAAGGTGAGCGTTGTCGACATGGGCGCGGTCGCCGCGGAACACACGAACAGCGCCTTCTTGAACTATGCAGTATCAAAGGATACGCAGTCGCCCGTAACACTGAGCGGAGAGTTTGGTGCGACGCTCGCGCGCGGGTTGTTGTACGCATCCTTCTCGAAGAGCAGTCTCGGGATTACTCCCGGGTTTGTGAATTGGACGTCGGATTCTCAAGCAAAGATGCGACGCATCATCGTCGGCGATGCGAGCGGGACGGCCGGTGACCTGGGCGGCTCCACAGAGATCCGCGGCGTGACAATTCAGCGCGACTGGCAGTTGAACTCACGCTTCAATCGCCAAGTCTCGACGTCGCTCTCAGGCATCGTGGAATCGCCGTCGACCGCGAGTATCTACGTCAACGGACTGCTCGTCGGTACGCAAGCCCTGCCGCCCGGCGCGTTCAATCTATCGAACATTCCGCTCATCGCCGGCGCAAATGACGTGCAGGTCGTGATCCGCGACGCGTTCGGACACGAGCAAGTCATTCGAAAGAACTACTATCATTCGCTCCAGGCACTCAATCCCGGGTTGAGCGATTATTCGTTTTCCGCCGGCTTCGAGCGCAACGCGCCCGGCGCAACAACATCGTCGGGTCACGGACCCGCTGCGTTTCTCGCGCACTATCTTCGGGGATTCACGAGCGCGTTCACCGGTGGCGGCGACATCTCGGTTGCGCAAGGAGCGTTTGACTTCGGGCCATCGCTGGTGGTCGCATCGCGATTCGGGCAGTTCACCGGCGAAGGACAGCTTAGCCACGCATCGGGCGCCGGCGGTTTCGCCGGACTCATGGCATATGACTATTCGGGACGCCGCTTCGGCTTCAACGGCGAAGTGTCGCTGGAGACGCCGCAATACTCCTCCGTGTCGTTGTCACCGGCGGATGACCGGATGCTCTTCCGAGTTAGTGGCGGCATCTCGGTACCGATAGGAACGCGACGTACGATCGGATTCCGATTCTCGAAAGGTCGCGACCGCGATCATGGATCGACGACGGAATTCGACACGGCGACGACGATAAAAATCGCGCGCCGTCTTTCGCTCGGCATCGCGTACCGTATGCGGAACGGCTATGGCGGCGGAGGATCGGGCTTCTTTACGACGCTGAGCATGCCGTTCGGTGGCGGAGCCGAGTTGACGTCAACGACGAACTTCGGAGGCACCGACGCCGGCACATCGGTGAGCGCCGGTAGGAGCGCACGGGTCGATCAGCCGCTCGGCTACGACGTTATGTATTCCCGAACCGCCGGTCAATCGCAGCTCGGCTATGACGTCGAGTATTACGGCGTACATGGCCTGTATTCGGCGCAGCGTATTACAGCCGATGGCCAAACATCCACGCAACTATCGGCGTCAGGATCGGTCGTGTATATCGATCGTGGAATGTACCTGTCGCGGCCCGTTGATGACGCGTATGTTGTCGTCGATGCGTCCTTACCGGGCGTCGTCGTCGAAGAGAACAATCGGCCGATGGGAAAGACGGATCGCCACGGAAAGCTCTTCCTTCCCGACGCGATTTCGTATTACCAAAACGAAGTCCGGCTGAATTCTTCAAATGCACCGATGAACTACAGCTTCGATAAGACGCTTGATCGCGTGACGCCGTCCTATCGCGGCGGCGCCGTCGCACATTTCGCGCTGCATCGCACGCAATCGTTCCTGGGCAAGCTCCTTGTGAGGGACGGCGCAAAATCCGTCGCACCGGCGTACGGCCAGCTAACGATCGACCTTCCAAGCGGGAAGACCGCGCGTTCCGACATTGGCGAGAACGGCGAATTCTATCTCGAGAACCTCTCGCCCGGAACGTACCCTGCGAAGATCGATTATAAGAGCGGCACGTGCGCGATGAAGGTGACGATTCCGGATGTCGCGCAACCGTACGTTCGAATGGGGACGCTTACGTGCGACGGCACGCACTAATCGCCGCGCTGGTCCTCGCGATCGTCAATCCGTTTATGGTGAATCCGCTCGAAGCGACAGCGAGCCGTGCATACCATGGATGCCGGTTCGACAATCTCACGCTGTTATTTGGCCAGTACGACGTCTTCAACCATAATCCAACGCCGATCGCCGGAGATTTAACGTATGTCTGCTCGCATGTGGATGACGACGTTAAAATCTCTCTCTCTGCCGGGCAGTCGCGCGACTATCGTAATCGTTACATGACAAATGCGAGCGATGCTTCGCAGCACTTGCGCTATCAATTGAGCCTGAACCCCGATTGCACTCGCGCCTTTGGAGACGGCTTCGAAGACTCCGATGACCTCGATATCGACGGTCGCAAAGGTAGCGGAACGGTTCACGTCTTCGGCGTTGTCTACCCGCGGCAAGATGTCAGCGCGGGCCGCTATTCGGATGAGTTAGAAGTTACGATCAACTACTAAGCGAAAGAGGCTCGTCCATGATCGAGCCGCCGCAAACGCGCCCGGCTTCGTCGTTTGACGAGGCCGTACACCGTGCACAAGCCGTTATGGCTCGCGACGACGACCGGATCGCTCCGGTTGCGTTTACGAAGTTGCTCCACCACAACGAGCGCCGCCCACTCGCCGTCGTGCTCTTTCACGGCTTGACGAATCACCCGGGACAATACGTCCAGCTGGCGCCGCAGATCTATTCACGCGGAGCCAACGTCTACGTTCCGCGATTACCGTATCAAGGCTACAAAGACCGTATGACCAATGCACTCGCGGCGCTGACCGCGGGCGAGTTGATTGCGGCGGCCTACGATGCGGTTGATATCGCGCGCGGGTTAGGCGAACGGGTCGCAGTGCTCGGTATCTCGGCGGGCGGCTTGCAGTGCGCGTATCTCGCACAGTATCGTGACGACGTCGCGGTAAGCGTCCCGGTCGCGCCCGACTTCGCGGTTCTGCAGTTGCCGCACGGTGTGACCAAGGCGCTCACGTGGCTCATGGCTACTGCGCCGAATTTCTTCCTTTGGTGGGATCCGCGCATTCGGGAAGCGCAGCGTCCGAAGACGGCATACCCGCGATTTCCCACGCACGCGCTCGCGCAGACCCTTCGCATCGGAGAAGCGGTGATCGATGCGGCGCGCTGTCTCAAAGCGAAGGCCGCACGCATCACGACCGTCGTCAATCGCGCCGATCCGGCCGTGAACAACGAGGTGACGCAAGAGGTCGTCACCGAGTGGAGAGGTTTGCGAAAAGACGGGATCGAGTATATCGAGCTCCGGAATCTCCCGGAGAATCACGACATCATCGATCCCGACAATCCGCACGCCGCGATCGCTCTCGTTTATCCGAAACTAATCGCCGCGTTAGGTCTTTAGATGACCTTCACCCATCCCATCATTCCCGATGGGAAATGGAAGAGGCAGTAATACGCAAACGTGCCCTTCTTCGTGAATTTCAGCGAATAGGATTTACCTGGCGGTATCACGCCGGAATTCGTGAACTTCGTGCCGTCGTAGGTTGGACCGCCGGCGGGTGGAATGAACGGCGGTACGTTCGGCAACGGTTGTCCGGCGACAGGGAATGTGACCGTATGCGGTTCGTTATTCGATTGATTCTTCCACGTCAACGTCGTGTTGAGGGGAATCGTAATCGTCTTGTTGTTATACTGCCGGCTGTCTTGTACGAAGCGTAAGACGGTCGTTTGCGTTACTGGCCGGTTCGCGAGGTTCGGCGCTATACCGGCGGCGATCGTCGTGCCGAACGGCTTGAACGGGAATTCCGCTAGTGCGGTATATGCCAAGTTCAAATCATGCCACTCGTCCGCCGACCCTGCGTTCGAATAGAATGCTTGTGAGTGAGGATACGGTGTACCGGCTTTTTGCACCGTAATCACGCCCGTCATCTCGGGAGGGTGAAGTAGGCAGTAGTAGCGATAAACGCCCGCTTTTGTGAACGTTGCGGTATATGTTTGCCCATCGGTAAGCAGACCGGAGCTGACGAACTTCGTACCGTCTACGATGTGCCCGCCCGCCGGCTGCACCTGCTGCAGACTTCCGTCGGGTGGAAACGGTTGCCCGGGAAGCAGGAATGAAACGGTATGCGGTTCCGTAGAGGCTATACGCCATTTTACCGAGTCCCCGACGTTGATTGTTATGGAGCCATCGTAGAAGTCGAGATCTTGAAATGCTTGGTCTAGCGTTGACGCTCCGGCTTGGATGGACCATACGCGTGGGCCATCTGCCGGGATACTCGTCGCGGCTGCGTCGGTGTTGCCGCCTTGCGGCAGCATCTGCGGTGATACATCTTGCGGCGCTGACGGCGAGCTCGATCCTCCGCTACAAGCCGAAAGGCTAAACGCGAGCGAACATGCTGCAAGAGCCGCGAGAAAACGAAATCTCATAGCATCATTCTCCTCAGAGAGGTGCGCGGGATAATGCTATTCCATCATGTTTGTTCGCGCGGCGTAATCGTCGAGCGAGCTCTCGTCAGATGTATTCCTTTTTTTCCGGCCAGAGCTGCGCTAACGGAACTTTGATTCCGCGGCAGACCATGATTGGCAGATTCGTTTCGTAGCCTATTGCGTACGGCGAGCTGAATATTTCAGCGGCGCGGGAACTCGTGAAAAGATGTTCCTTTGCACCGCAGTCGCCGTTGATGTCAATGACGACGTTGCCCGAGTATCCACGGGTTCCCCAGAGCCAGTACTGGTTGTGTCCGCTGATAACCGGCACACCGGGAGCGAAGAATTGCACGGCCGCCGCTTCGCCGTAATTCGATGCGACGACGACCGCCTGCGAGCGATCCTCGGGTGGCAGCGCATCGTAGATACGTTTCACCGTTGCAGCCATCGCCGGCCATCCGTGCATGTCCGCCCAGTCGCCGGGTAACGCGGAGGACTCGCGATGGTGTTCGGTTGCGGTAACGTCTCGCGAGATGTGAAGCGTCGTCAGCAGACGGTCTTGATACGAAAGAAACGATTGTTCGGAAAGAATCGGCAGCGAGAACGGGACGAAGATCGGCCCGAGGATAAGTGCGTACGCGAGAACCGCATAGCGAGCAAACAACACGCGAACCGTCCATGATTCGATCGCGACGCTGCCGGCGGCTATGAGAATCGGATAGACTGCGCCCGGATAGTAATGCTTTCCGTGAGAGACGATCATCTCCGCGATGAGTAGCACGTACGCATAGCCGAGAAACCGGAAGAGCGGCGTGCGAAGCAGCCAAACCAGCCCGATAACCCAAACGGGAAAGAGGAACAAATTGGTGATGATGATCTCTTGAATGAGATAGAGGATCGGGCTTGCTGCGATGTTCTTACCGTTCTGGCCGTTCCGAAGCAACTCGGCCATTGGAAATCCGTAGTGCGCCTGCCAGAGAAAATTCGGCAGCGCAATGATCGCCATCACGACAATACCGCTAAGGAACCACCAGGTGCGCAGAATACGTCGCTGAGGCGTAAGAAGCAGACCGGCAACGAGTGCGATCAAGAAGAAGATGACGCTGTACTTAGATTGCAGCGTGATGCCCGCGACCGCGCCGGCGGCGAGCCACAACCGGGCATCGGCGCCTTTCACCAGACGTATCAAGAGGTACGCAAGAAGCGGCCACGTCCACAGATTCACTTCGTCGGTCGAAACCTTCATCCCGAACGACATGACCACGCCGCTAAAAAGATAGACGAGCGTCCCGAGCACTTGCGCGAACACGCCTCCGCCGAACTCCACGACGAGAAGACACGTCGTATAGGCGCCGGCGGCAGCGAACAGTGCGGGGACGATGCGCAACAGCCACAGCGAGTGGCCGAAGAGTTGCGTAGCCGCCGACAGTAGCGGCACGAGCGGCGGTTGATCGACGTACCCCCATTGCGGATTAAAGCCGCAGATGATGAAATACAGTTCGTCACGGAAGAAGCCGTAGTGCGCGTTGCCGAACGCGTGGATAACGAAAACTACCGCCGCGGCAATCCACGGCGTCGTGCGAACCGTCATCAATCGTCTCCTTACTTGAGCAGGTCCGGGCGTTTTGCCGCGTAGCGGCGGCTCCAACCGATCTCGCTTCCGTCGCGCATCTTGATCTTATAGTCCCCGTGGAACCAGGGATGGATTTCCGCGATCTCGTCGATGTTCACGATGTGCGAGCGGTGCACACGCGCGAACTGGGAAGGATCGAGGCGCGTTTCGATCGACTCGAGCGTCGCGCGCAATGCATGCGAACCGCGTGCGGTGTGAACGACGATGTTGTTGCCGTCGGATTCGAGCCGCGCGATCTCGCGGGTCGCGACGAAGAACGAGCGGCCCTCGTTCGGTATCAACACGCGACGTACGTACTGCTCTTCGTTCCGTATGCGCGCGAGCATTGCGGCGAGCGCGTTTGCGTCGGGACGCGCGTCGACGGAACGGCGCGCACGTTCCAGCGCCTGCTCGAACCGGCCCTTATCGTAGGGTTTGAGTAAATAATCGAGCGCGCTGACTTCGAACGCTTGCACCGCGTATTGATCGTACGCTGTGACAAATACGATGGACGGCGGCTCCTCGGCTCGCACGAGCGCCTGCGCAACGCCCAGACCGTCGAGATCGGGCATATGTATGTCGAGGAAGACGAGCCGCGGTTTCGTCATCGCCATGAGATCGAGCGCGTCGATGCCGTTCGCTGCTTCAGCGACGATCGTCACATCGTCGTGATCGCTGAGGAACCGCGCGAGTTTTCGGCGCGCAGGCGCTTCGTCGTCGGCAATCATCACGGGGATCGTCATGAACTGCTCCCTTCGACGTACGGCAATGTGACTGTCGCGAGCGTTCCGCCGTCGTCGCGCGCGCCGATCTGAAATGAGGCGCGTTCGCCATACATATATTCCAGACGAGAAATGATATTCGTGAGGCCGATTCCCTGTGAAGCATCCTCTGCATAACCGACGCCGTCATCAGCGACGCGAATGACGGTCGAGCCGTTCCGGCGCGCGACGTCGATTTCGAGATCGATGCACGTGCGCGTCGATCCCATGCCGTGGCGAATGCTGTTTTCGAGCAACGGCTGGAGGAGCATGAACGGCACCAGCGCGTCGCGCGCCGCATCGTCGACGTGAACGTCGAGCATCAGATTGCGTTCGAGCCGCCTCTTCATGATATCGACGTACATTCGTTCGACGCGGAGCTCTTCATCGATCGTTACCGATTGAACGCCGCCCGACGCAAGGACGGAGCGCATGAACTCGCTCACTTGTGTGAGCATTTGGTCCGCTTTACGCACGTCTTCGTACATTACCGACGAGATAGCGTTGAGGGTATTGAACAGAAAATGCGGCTGCAATTGAAGGCGAAGGCTGTCGAGTTTTGCTTCTGCCAATTTGCCTTCGAGTTCTGCTTCCTTCAATTCGGCTTTCCGTCCCGACGACAACGCCCAGACCAAGTAGATGAAGCCGATCATGAGGGCGTAATCAAAGACGTCACCCGCCGCCTCCATCGGGTACCGCCACACCATATTACCGTAGTCGTATCGTCCGAACCCCAGTAGCGCGAAGAGCGCGGTGCGCGTACCCCAGTTCAGCGTCGTGTGGAGAACGGTATACGCGAACGCGCCGGCGAGATTTCCCGCGATTACGCGAAACGTGTCCTGACAGCCGAACCGAAAGCGCTGCGCGAACCAGATGACCATCGGGATAAGTACGAAGGCATCGTACGAACCCGTAAACTCTTCGATCACGCGCCGGGGGAACGTGCCGACGTGATTCCGGGTAATGTCGTCGAGATACAGGTGCGTCGTATTGAGAATCGCCAGGGCAGTGAACCCGGCGAATATCAACAGCCACATAGTCCGACGTGAGACCTTCATACGAAGGTTGTACTGCTTAGGGCGTCCCGGCGGCAATCGCCCGGTGATAAGCGGGTCCCTTGTCATCCTGAGCGGAGCGCTGAAAGCGCGCAGTCGAAGGAGCGCCTCAAATCAATCGTTCGTCGCGATCCTTCGACTCCGCTGCGCTGCGCTCAGGATGACACTATTTCGGGTCGAACGCCCCGGTGAGAATCATTTGCTCGGACAAGTCGCGGGCTGTTTTATATTCGGGTCCGAGCTTTTCGAGCTCTTCGTCGAAGATCGCCGCCAGCGACGAGGGCGTGTATGGGCCCGGATAACGCATCCGCTGGGCGATCATGAGACGGTAGATCCGGTCCGTTGCGAGGTCTTCCATGTAGCCGTCGAGCAGACTCGCGCCTTTGCCCTCCAGCACGCCTTGCCGGTACCGGATCACCGTGCGCACTGCCGCGCGCGTTCCCTCGAGCGACGTCGTGCCGACGCCCTTGGGCGAAGGTCGAAGATCGAGGTGCGTGCTCGCGAGGTGCGGCCGCTTATCGAGCTGATTCGGATACGGGAACTGCGCGACGGCGATAGCGTTTTGATCGGGATGGCCGGTCCACGCACCATCCATCAAACAGTTGGCTTCGTTTTTCTTATCACGCTCGAGCACTGCGAGTGCACGTTCGTTCAACTCGGGATCCTCACGGCTTGGATAGAGCGCCGTCATTCCGCCGATCGCAAGCGCTCCGTGCTTGTGCGTGATTTCCGGCAAGAGCGTACGGACGTTTTGAAAGAACGGAACGTCGATCGGAATGGTGTTACGATCGGGCAAGAGCCAATTGGGATCGTGCAAGTTGAAATGGATCAAACTCGCCATATAATCCCAGCGGCCTAGATTCAATCCCAGAATATAGTCGCGCAGATTGAAGAGAAACTCTTCCATCGCAAATGCGATCGGATGCGACTCGACGAGCGCCATCGCCTTGATCGATCCGGGCTTCCAACCTTTGGCCGCGATGACATCGTCGAAGAGCGCCTTCCACCACAGCGCCTCTTCCGAAGATTCGGACTTCGGAATATAGATGCAAAGCGGATGCTTCAGGCGTTCGTAATCGAGTCGATAAACGAGCAGCGCGACATCGAAGAGTGAAGCGCTCGTGAGCTCTTCCTCGATGAGGCCGGCTTGCGAGAGATGCAATCCGCGGACGCGGTTCCACACAACCGTACTGCTCGGCTTGATTCCTACCGTGCCGCCGCGTTTTGCGTCTTCGTATGTCAATTCGCCGTAGAGCGCTTTGACGAGATTGTCGTGCCCCAGCATCAGGTGATCCCAGGTGTTTACCATGGAATCTTCGAGGTCGAGCATCACTCCGGGCGCGCCGGAATTGAGCATTTTAACGACGAGCTCGCCGTCATCCGCCGGCCCGGTCATTTGGTTGCGCTGATCGCTACACCACTCCGGAAGCTCGATGCGCCAGTCAGTGGTCGTCGCTTCGGACGGCGGCAAATAGTCCGGCAGATGTCCGGCATGCGCACGCGCGAGCTGTGTTGCTCGCGCGTGTACTAAAGCTTGCTGCCATGAAGTGAACCGTTGGTGCAGCGGGAGATAGAATTCCGCAAACCCCTTCGGCAGATCGCGTTGGAGTGTGAAGTCTGCTGGGGCGACGTTCATCTAGACGACTGCTACCTCTTTTGCCTTACCGTTTTCGTAGAATTGCTCGGCTTCGGTCGACCCGTGCAACGCCGTTGTCGACGACTGGCCTTCGCTGATGACTTGGGCGACTTCGTCGAAGTATCCCGTTCCGACTTCGCGTTGGTGACGCGTTGCGGTGTAGCCGAACTGTTCGCTGTCGAACTCCGCTTGCTGGAATTCCGCGTACGCCGACATCCCGCGCGCCTTAAAGTCGCGTGCGAGTTCGAAGAAGCTGTAGTTGAGTGCGTGGAAACCGGCCAGCGTGATGAACTGAAACTTATAACCCATCGCATTGAGCTGTTCGCGGAACGTCGCGATCGACTCATCGTCGAGCTTCTTTTTCCAATTGAACGACGGCGAGCAGTTGTACGCGAGCAGTTTGCCCGGATACTTTGCATGAATCGCTTCGGCGAACTTGCGCGCTTCTTCGATGTTCGGTTCCGAGGTCTCGACCCAAAGCAGATCGGCGTACGGCGCGTAGGCGAGGCCGCGGGCGATACAGGCATCGAGGCCTTGCTTCGTGCGGAAGAAGCCTTCGGGCGTTCGTTCGCCGGTAATGAATTGACGATCGACCGGATCGACGTCGCTCGTAACGAGCGTTGCGGCATTTGCATCGGTGCGCGCGATGATAATCGTCGGCACGTTCATTACGTCGGCGGCGAGACGCGCCGAGACGAGATGACGAACAGCCTGCTGCGTGGGAATCAGCACTTTGCCGCCGAGATGACCGCATTTTTTCTCGGAGCTCAATTGGTCTTCCAAGTGCACTCCCGCTGCGCCGGCTTCGATCATCGCCTTCGTCAGCTCGAACACGTTTAGAGGGCCGCCGAACCCGGCTTCCGCATCGGCGATGATCGGCAAATAATTCTGCGCGCCGCCGCGTCCTTCAACCGATTCAACTTGATCGAGCCGCTGGAACGCATTGTTAATCCGCTTGACGAGTTGCGGAACGCTATTCACCGGGTAGAGGCTTTGATCGGGGTAGACCTGACCACCGGCGTTTGCGTCGGCTGCGACTTGCCAGCCGCTGCAGTAAATCGCTTTCAATCCAGCTTTCACGGCTTGGACCGCTTGTCCACCGGTCATCGTTCCGAGCGCCGCCGTCGCGTCCGGCTCTTGGAGCAGTTGCCAAAGTTTCTCGGCCCCCAGGCGCGCCAACGTCTGCTCGACGATAACGCTGCCCTGAAGTTTCACCACGTCGGCCGCTGCGTACCGGCGCTCGATGCCCTTCCAGCGCGAATCGCTGCTCCACTGTTTGGTCAGGGCCGCTGCGCGCTCGTTCGTACTCACGAAATTCTCCCTCCACGTGTAGCAAATTGGACTGAACAATCCGCTGATTGGACCGGTGCAATTGGATCGCTTGCACAAGAACGTTGGACTGCTATACCCTGTATATCGAAGCGAGAAACATGTGTCAATACATCGCATTGATAATTTTATCAGGCGCCGCGCGCGAAGGCTCTCGAAATCAAAAAGCCCGCATGGTAAAATGCGGGCTTTTCACTATTGGCGATCCTTCGACAAGCTCAGGATGACATGGTGCCGGAGTCGGTTTCGATGAGGGCAGCGATTCGCGCTTGTAGTTCTTCGGCGTAGAACCGGACGACGGGCGGAGGCATCGCGTTCGCTCGGCCTGCGACCGTGCGGACGACGCGCTCGACGTGCGCGATGCATTCCTCGACGAGAAGGTGTTCGCCGCTGCGCGCCTCGTCGGCCGCAATCAGTTTAAGTTGATCCCAGACAATCTCTGGAAGATTGCCGCGCAGTGGTTCCGGATACTCGTTCAAAACGCACCTGACCGTATCAAATCGTGCGGCACGTTCACAGCCCCGCCGCGTTCACGAGCGGTTGTACACGAATTCGAATTCATGCGTTATAATTCAGTGAATGCAATGAACGAGCGACGCACGTGGACGTTCCTTAGCAACCATGCTCACGTCTTGATCGCACTTGCGAAGGAGCCGCAGCTTCGCGTTCGCGATCTCTCCGAACGAGTCGGCATCACGGAGCGCGCCGTCGCACAAATTCTCGCGGATCTCGTCGATGCGCGCGTGCTAAAACGCCACCGTGCCGGTCGCCGAAACGTCTATGAGATCGATCCGACGGTTCCATTGCGCCACCCGGTGGAAGCCCATCGCACGGTCGGCGACATTTTGCACCTCGCCGATCCGGCGGTTAAAGCAAGAGGCCGCCACCTATCGCCCGTCCGCTGATGAACGTTTTGGTTCTCGGCGGAACGCAATTTCTCGGACGGCATATCGTGGATGCGCTCTCGCGTGACGGGCATCACGTAACGCGATTTCATCGCGGAAGAACGAATGCGGACGCGCCAGTCAATACATACGACCGTTTCGGCGACCGCAACGAAGAGCTCACTCCGGTCGCCGGCGATTTGTGGGACGTGGTTATCGACGTGAATGCGTACGAGCCGCATCAAGTCGAGCGATCGGTGAAGCTCCGCACCTCTCAGTACGTATTTGTCTCAACCGTGAGTGTTTATGGCGATTTGTCGACGCCGGGAATCGACGAGCATGCAGCTACGATCGAAGATCTTCCCGACGATTCGAACGCGGCGCTGCGCTACGGCGCAAACAAAGCTGCGTGCGAACGAATCGTCCGGCAGGCATTTCCTGATGCGGCCATTCTTCGTCCCGGATTGATTGTGGGACCGTACGATCCCACTGACCGTTTCACCTATTGGTGTGAGCGCGCATTACGCGGAGGTACGTTCGTGGCGCCGGAGCCGCGCGATCAACGGGTTCAGTTCATCGACGCGCGCGATATCGCCGGGTTCGTCGCCTCGATCCTCGAGCACCGCATCAGCGGAACGTTCAATCTCGTGGGCCCGCGCGAGCAGCTGACGATGCAATCGTTTATCGAGGGTGTCGAGCGCGTCGCCCGATCGTTCGGTGTGGATGATCTATCGCCGCTGTGGATCGATCGTTCGACGCTGTTAAGCGCGGGCGTTCAACCCTGGACCGATTTGCCGCTGTGGCTTCCGATGGAAACGCATGCCGGGATGATCGCCGTCGACAATCGGAAGGCGCGAGACGGCGGGCTGACGCTTCGGCCGGCGCACGAGACACTACGTGCAACGATGGAATGGGTACAAACGCTGCCGCAAACACGCGAGAGAAAAGCGGGGTTGTCGCGGGACCGCGAAGCCGAACTTATTGCGGCGGTTTCCAATCTTCATTGATCAGCGAGACGAGAATCGAGTCCCGCCACGCGCCGTCGATAAAGAGATAGTCGCGCGCGTATCCTTCGAAGGCAAAACCGAGTTTACGAAGCACTTTTCCGCTCGCAACGTTGTCCGGAAAATACCCAGTCGCGAGCCGGTGCAAATTCAACTCCTCGAACGCAAAGCGGACGACTGCCCGCGCGGCTTCCGTTGCGATGCCTCTCCCTTGGTGTTCACGATCGACGGAGTACGCGAGCATCGCATCGTGCCGCGGTCCGCGCATCACGTGCAAGACGTGCACGAGCGCAACGATGTCGCGACGGTCGCGCTCAAATACGGCAAACGTGAACGCAAGCTCATCGTTTGCAAAGCCTTCGGCCAGCTCGATTTCTTCCAGCACGGCTGCGCGGGTGTACGATTCTTCGCTTCGCGCCGGCTCGTACGGTTTCAAATGCTCGCGGTTGCGAACGTGGTAGGCGAGAAGGGCGTCTACGTGTTCACGTTTGAGCGACTCGAGGCGAAGCCGCTCGGTCGTCAACGTGTGAGACACGCGTCACGTCAACGTCGGCAACGGCAGTGACGGCCTCGTCGTGAGATCGGGACGCAACTCTGTTGTATGCTCCAGCGCGCGATCCATGAGGCGCAATGCAAAGTCGAGCTGCGGATCGCGTCCTTCACGATAATCTTGCGGCGCGAAGTCGACGTCGTAGTCGGGATCGGTGCCGTAATTTTCCACGCCCCAGCCGACGTCCGAGAACCAGAATGAATATTCGGGCTGGGTCGTCAGCGTGCCGTCGACGAGATGATGGTACGGCTCGATGCCGATGACTCCGCCCCACGTACGTTTACCGACGAGCGGCCCGAGTTTGTAGAGTTTGAAGACGTGGCTGAAGATGTCGCCGTCGGAGCCGGCAAACTGGTTCGTGAGCGCGATCATCGGACCGCCGACCGATTCCGGCGGATACGGAACCGCTGCGCCGTAGCGCGGCACGTCATAGCCGACGCGCTTGCGCGCGAGCTTTTCGAGCAGAAGGGGTGAAACGTGTCCGCCGCGATTATAACGCACGTCTACGACCAATCCGCGGCGGCCGAATTCACTCAAGTAGCCGCGATGAAACTCGGCAAATCCCCACGGACCCATGTCGGGAATGTGCACGTAGCCGACGCGTCCGCCGGTTTTCTCGTGAACGTATCGTCGATTCGCCTCGACCCACGCGCGATAGCGTAGCGGCGATTCCGACGAGAGCGCTTTTACGAGGACCGTACGTTCTTCGTCTTTGCCGGTGCGAACGGTAACGGATACGTCTTTCCCCGCGGAGTTGACCAGCAATTTGTCGGGCGTCATATCGCGCGTCAAACGGCGACCGCCTATTGCAACGAGCAGATCACCTTCGTGAATATCGAGCCCGGGTTCCGCAAGCGGTGAATCGCTGTCGCGATTCCACGAATCGCCGCGATAGACACGCTCGATGCGATACGCCTTACGGTCCGGATCCCACGCGAGCTCGGCGCCGAGGAATCCTCGCTGGTATTGCGGCGGCACGCGATAATCACCGCCGTATTCGTACGCGTGCGACGTGCCGAGTTCGCCTTGCATCTCCCAAATGAGGTCCGACAGTTCCGTGCGCGTGCGCACGCGCGGAAGCACGGCTTTGTAGCGGTCGTAGACGCGATCCCAATCAATGTCGCTCATGTCTTCGACCCAGAACTGTTCCGTCTGCAGGCGCCACGCTTCACGATACATCTGCGCCCACTCATCGCGTGGTACGATTTCGACACTTGCGCGATCGAGATCGAGCCATCCGCTCTTGCGCCCCGCTTCGCTTGCCGGTTTCTCCGGTTCTTCTTCGGGCAAATCGTTCGTGGCGTCGATTGCCCGCAGGCGTTCGTGAGAACGGTAGATTAACGTGTGTCCGTCGGCGCCGATGCGAAACTCGTTCACATCGGTTGCGATCGTTGCTTGGCGTAGTTGTTCGAAGTCGTATGCGAGCAGCGTCCCGAGCGTTTCGTCGTCTTCGTCCTCGCGACCGGCGGGTTTAATGCCTTGCACCGGAAAACGCGTATAGAACACGCGGCCTTTGATCGCACCGATCTGTTCGTACTCACCTTCCTCGACCGGAAACCCGAGCACGCGGCCTTGAATACCGTCGAAATCGATGTCGATGCGCAGATCTTGCGCCTTGCCGTTCTTTTTTTCGCTCTCGTGCTCGTGTTCGTGCTCGTGATTGCGGTGAACCGGCCGCGGTAGCGGCACGAACGGTGAAGGAACGTCGCTACGCAACGTGACGACGAACGGGCGCTGTGCCTGCGGAAAGCTCAGATCGAATTGCAGCGCATCGTACACCGGGTTGAAATCTCGCGTCGAGATGAAGTACAGGTATTTGCCTTCGGGATCCCACGCGGGCGAATGATCGACGCGCAGCGGCGACGTGATGTCGTTGACCTTCCCTGATTTCACCTTTGCAACGCGAATAATCGAGGTGCCATACACGGGCCACCATGAGTACGCGATATACCGCCCGTCGGGAGAAAACGCAAGACCGGTAATGCGCCGCGCGGGGCTTGTGTCGATGACGCGAACGTTGCCTTCGTCGAGATCGAGTACGCAAACTTCGTGCCGGTGATTCGCAAAGGCGATTGTGTCGTTGACCGGCGAGACGGCAAGCTCGGTAACCCGTCCGACATCGCCGTTCGTGAGCAGTCGCGGTTCATCCGCGACGTCGGCACGATGCAGCGCAATCTGCTCGTACCCGTTGCGATCGGTGACGCAGACGAAACGTTTTCCGTCTTTGAGCCATTCCGTCAAGCGCACGCGCACGCGGCTTCCGCCGCCGTGCTGAATCACCGCGCCTTCAAACAGCGGCATCGTAAACGCTTGTCCGCGCGAAACGAATGCGACGCGCGTGCCGTCCGGATGCGGTGCGAAATGTTCGAGCGATTCCGAGGCGTATCCGAACCGGCGAACCGTTTGCGGTTCGGCGGACGGCGTATCGATCGGGACTTCGCGCACGTTCTCGCTTGCAATATCGAGCAGATGAATCGCGCCCGCGGCGCCGTACACGATGCGCGTTCCGTCGGTCGACGGGAAGCGCGCGTAGTATTCCGCTTCATGCGAATGACGCGTGACGTTCGACCCGTCGGTGCCGCACGAGTAAATGTTGCCGATGCCTTCTTGATCGTCGAGGAAAAAGATGCGATCGCCGATCCACATGGGCCACGTGGGATTTCCGGGGAGCGCGAGCCGCTCGAATTCGCGTTCGCCATGGATCTCCACCCAAATTTCGCCGGCGGTGCCGCCTCGATAGCGTTTCCAGCGCGCTGGATCGACGGCGTTGCGTCCTAAGACCATTGCGCCGTTCGGTCCGAACGAAAACGTGCGCGCGTGTCCGACGTTGAGCTCGCGCGGTTCACCGCCGTCGCGTGCGATCGCGAAGGGGCGCGTCTCGCCCTCGAACCACGAACGCGCATTCGCGGCAAAATAGATCTCGGAAGCGTCGGGGCTCCAGCCCATGACCTGCGCGACCGTCGAACCGAGAAAGGTTAACCGCCGCGGTTGGCCGCCGTTCGACGGCATGACGTAGACCTCGGGGTTGCCGTCATCATTTGATACGAACGCAATCCATTCGCCGTCCGGCGACAGCCGCGGCGTCGTGCACGTGCCGAAGCTGACGGTGAGCCTCGACGCCGTGCCGCCTGAAGCGGGCACCGACCAGAGGTCATCTTCGCACACGAACACGATACGATCGCCGGCGATCGTCGGATAGCGGTAGTAGCCTTGCGTCATGACGTGGAGGGGGTTAGGTCTTGGTCCTGGCGTCTCTTGCACACCGCAATTACTTTGTGTTACAAAGTAAGACATGATCAACGCCCGCGCTCTCGCCAGCGTTCCGCAGCACGTCGCCATTATCATGGACGGGAACCGGCGCTGGGCGCGCGACCATGGATTGCCGGTCGCCGAGGGCTACCGCCGCGGTGTCACCGCGCTGCGCGGCGCCGTTCGTGCTGCCGCCTCAGCCGGCGTCGGCCGTCTGACCGTCTACGGCTTCTCGACCGAAAACTGGCGGCGCGAATCGGGCGAGGTGAGCCTGCTGATGCAGTTGTACGCCACCTGCGCGCAATCGGAAAAGCCCGACCTGATTCGCCAGGGTGTCCGTGTCGAAATTATCGGCGATCTCGATGCCTTCGCGTTCCCGGCGCGCGCTGCGTTACGCGATTTGGTGGAATCGACGAAGGGCGGGTCGCGCATCACGCTCGCGCTTGCGCTCAATTACAGCGGACGCAGCGAGATCGTGCGTGCGGTGCAATCAATTGCGCGCGACGTTGCCGCGCACCGCATCACGCCGGAATCTGTCGACGAATCGGCGCTGCGGGCGCGCATGTACGCGCCGCATGCCGCCGATCCCGATCTGTTGATTCGTACCGGCGCTGAGTTTCGCGTTTCGAACTTCCTCTTATACCAGGTCGCCTATACCGAACTCTTAACGCTCCCGGTCATGTGGCCCGATTTCGACGAATCGCATTTCGACGCCGCAGTCAAAGAATACGCCGACCGCCAACGCCGCTTCGGCGCGTAATTGCCTGTCATCCTGA
>CAZYLU010000027.1:0-52443 GCA_964648945.1 uncultured bacterium
GAGCTTTGCATTTCGGGTGTTTGCAAACGCCGCGTTATCTTGCGGCTGGCCTTGTCTTATGCGCGTCACTCGCCGCATGCGGTGGCGGAGGCGGTGGCGGTGCCGCCGGCGGCAATCCACCAACGCCGTCGACGACGTCAACACCATCCACGACGCCAACGGCGTCAACGACACCCGCGTCTGCAACGACGAACGCGAGCGGGAAGGTCGTGGACGACACTTCAGGCGCGGCACTCGCTGGTGTACAGGTCGTCCTCGAACCATGGACAGCTGGTGCAACACCGCTGCCTTCGCCGCAAGCGACGACGGATTCAAATGGAAACTTCACGCTGAACGGCGCGCCGAACGGACACTATTTGCTCGTCGTCGGAACGAACTCGGCTAGCGACACGAACTACACCACCGTGCACGATAACGTGACGTTCAGCGGCGGAAACCAGACGCTCGCCGCGCCGACGCTTCCGTCGATGTTCGGCTACACCGCGCCGACGTGGGAGTCGAACGGAACGTATCGCCTCTCGCACATCGATGCCAATAGAGAACTTCCGTGCTTCCAACGGTTCAATGCCGATCGCGTCAGCGCGTCGCAGCCGCAGGTTCCGCTTGACGAGTGGACGATGGAAAACGTTCGCACGAACAACGCGAACACGATCTCGAGCCAACCGACAACTGCAAAATATATTTCGTCACAGAACGGGGGAGTGAGCTCCGGTGTTCCAGGATGTAACGCCATGATCGATGCGCAATTCCCTCCCGCCACAACGCCCTATGGTGCTGATCCGCGTGTTGCATGGTTCGGCGGAGCAGTTATTTTCGGCACGACGTCTTACGTTGGCGCAGTAGAAGCTCCGTTCGATCCACGAACCTATAACGATCCGAACTACCCAACTTGGCCTTAGTGGCTCCCCTACTTCAAGCTCGAAAAGAAAACGGATCGGCGAAAGCCGGTCCGTTTTCTTTTCGCCACAGAGAACTTTTAATGGCACACGATATTCCACTCATTTCCGGTAGATGACGGAGGGAAGCTTCCCTGTCCGTTAGCGCCTGTTTGTGCATCTGTCTGCGCGGATGTGTCCTCTGCCGACTCCATCGATGAAATATCTGAGTTCGCCGAAGACGTAGCGCCCGATAACCATTGAGCCGGTACCCAAGGCGCTGGAGGCTGCTCTCCACCCCAATATCCGTGCGGTGCATCAGTTGGAATCGTTTGTTGTGATGTGGTGCATTGGGCTGCCCAATACGAGTTGATCGACGTGAAACCGCCGGAAGTGTATCCAATCCACGAGTTCGGATCATTGGGATTTGGCGCCATCGATTGGTTTCCGGATCCGGTAAAACATGCAGTAGACGTTTGACAAACCGCTACAGTTGTTGTGTGGTCGTCTAATAGGTAAAGCATTGCAGAACTGCTTGCGGTTCCAGCATCCGACTGATAAAAGTCAGACATGCCGATTTCCTCAATGATGCAATATTTTCCACCGCAGAGAGGCGGGGATACAGTAGCGATAACGAGGCCGTTGCCAGAAGTACCTTGACCAGAGCCGTAGTTGTCCTGCAATACTAGGCCACAAGAACCCACTGGCATTGGCCCAGCGGCAAAGGAGAGTGCAGACGAGACCGCAGGTTGGGCTGTCCACTGCAGCGACTTGAGTGACGATCCGCAGGTATTTTGCGTCAAGGTGTACGAGGCCGAACCGCCGCCAGGTTCGTATGCAACGGTTTGCCCACTGTAACATCCATGGGCATCCGTCGTAACGCCGATCGATGCAAACGTCGAATCGTTCGCATCCACTTGAGTCATCGCGCTATCCTTGTACGCGATCGCTGGGCACGGGTTCGCAGCGTTCGCAACGCCACCACCAAGCGCCGCGTTAATCATTGAAGCCAAAGTCGGGCGATAATGCGCGGCTGATGCAGCCAAATTAGCACCGCTCGCGCCGTACATGACTGCAATAGGCCACGTTTTCATCAAAGGCGCCTTAACGTTGATTGGGATACTTATGGTCGGTTCGCCGTACTGATCGCCAACGATTAGCGTGCACGATCCGGAAGACACGGGAGCGATCGTTAGTAGTGCTTTTGCCGGCGTCGTTCCGGGTTGCGCGGGCGTCGTAAAGGCACCCCTCGATGCCGTTATAATTCCGCCACACGCTCCGCCAGCTTGGAGTTGCAGGGTTTCGTTATTCCATGTCTTCGAAAACGTGATCGTTTGAGCGGCAGCAGTCGGAGATGCAAACGTTAGTGAGGACGTATCTGACGTCAAGTTGCCCATCACTTGAACGTGGGCATCAACTTCCTGATTGTAGTCGTCTACGATGCGAACGGTGCAGGTGCCGCCGACGGACGGCTGCATGTGGAAGAGGGCAGCGGGATCATCGACGTTGCCGTTCGGCCATGAATACGGAAACGACGGTGCCGAGGGCGACAGCGACGTTTCCGATGGCGTCAGTGGAGACGAATACGGCCACCCGGACGGAAATGATGCCGGCGCATTACCGTTGTCCGATCCAACTGTTTGGCAATCAACGCCTGTCGACGATGCAAACCAATGCGAATAGCCGATTTCGGCGACTTTGAATTGCAGCGGATTTGCATCTCCCGTCCAATGCGCGACCATAGACTGCGGCACAATGTGCGGCGGATTCGGCGTGGGAGACGGATTAGCGGCTGCGACGCCGCTGACTGCGGTGTTGCATTTTAGGGAGCGCGTCTGCGTCGCCCCCTGCGGCGATGTAAAAGTGAGGGTGATGCCGCTAGCCGGGCACTGCGGCTGCTTTGCCACAATGGGAAACGTTATCGTCCCCGAGTTGTCAACGGACGGATATGAAGCCTGACCCGTCGGATAGCCGGCGCTGCTCAGAAAGATCGCGAACGGCGGCGAACCGTACGTCGCTTCCCTTATCGCCGCATTGCTCGAAACGGCCATCATATTCGCAGCCGTTACGGCGTTCGTTGCATTCGGTCGACCGGAGTACACGCGTAACATGAACCCCTGGGCGCCGTCGGTCCGTGGGACGAACGCGAGCGTTGCGCCGTTGCCGCTCGTCGCTGCCAGCTGACGTGCAGCGGCGAGCGCGCTGTCGAAATCGTTCACGGCGCCGCGTAGCGCACCGGGACGGAGCGACATCATCCAAACGCCGCCGGCGAGTAAAAGAATCGCGGTGATTGCCACCGCGATGACCATTTCTACGAGCGTGAACCCGCGTTCGCTCTCCCGCACATAGCGGGTTAGTGCCCGAAAATCGCGCTCAGTTGACGGACGACGTCCGGCGTCAGGTCAACGGCGCCCGGCGACGGCGTGTCGCTCAGTTCGAGGCCGCGCTGGGTCGCAATGCGGCGCGCGACCATTCGGGCTTCACGATCGAGCTGCTCCGAGAGCGCGGAGCGGTAACGCTGCAGCGCGATGATCTCGTTTGCGGCGCTGCCGCGTGCATCGGTGTCCATGGAGGCGATCGTCGAGAACCGCTGCGCGATGTCCGCGGACGCGTTTGTGAATGCGGTGCCCGTCGACGACGCATCGTTGTTGAAGCGCGTGTGCACGTAATCGCGCAGCGAGTTCGCGGTTGCAATGAGGCGGTCGCCAAACGAAGCGCCCGAGAAGCCGTTCAGCGACAAATGTTGCGGCATCTGCATTTGCGCCTGCGTTACGCGCTGACGCAGCTGCCAATTTGCTTGTGCTCGCGCTTGCAGTTCATGGGCCATCGTGGCATAGTCGCGTGACGCCGAGGCGAGAAGCTGCGCCCGATATGCCGCAAGTGTCCGCTCGTCTTTGGCTCGCAGTGCATTCAACGCAGCGTTCTCTCGCGCTTCCATCGCGTTCAGTTGCGCGCGCAACGCCGGGCGGTTCGCCAGCGGACCCTTTAGGTTCTGTAGCTTGACGCGCAACTGCAAGTCTCGACCCGAATCCGCGTGAAGGAGCTTGATCTGCAGGTCCGCTTCCTTCTCCCGCAATTGTTGCGCGCGAGCGGCGTACGCACTATTGACTCGCGAATCGATCGACGCGCGGTACTGCGCAAGCGCCGCATTCGCCTCGCGGTCCAGTTCACTGCGGTACACGTCCGTAGACGAATTGACCTTCGACCGAACCGCCGATGCCTCGCGTGCGTAGTTGTTCGCAATCTGCGACCGAACGTTCGACGAGAGCATCGTATCTTCGCGTGGCGCGTACTGCGATACGCGCGAACGCAGCGCATCGAGCGCAACGTTCGCCTCGCGTGCGCCGTTTCGCACGACGTCGGCTTGGTGTTGCGCGATGGGCCGCGTGTCGGTTAATTGGGGGACGGTTTGCGTCGCCTTCAGCGATGCGGTTTCACGATCGTATCCCGCGTAGAAGTTGCGCATTTGCGGCATGGAGTCGATGCGGCGAACGTCGACGTAGGCGGTGCCGTGCGTTGCGCGCGGCGGCTGCGGCTGCGCGGATGCCGCGCAACCGGCTAGCAACGCTGTGAGCGCGAGAACGACGAAGCGCGTCATGGGAACTTCCTCGCCAAATCGATGTCGAAGCCGTTCGTGCCGCTCATCGGCTGAATCGAGAGAATGTTCGGGCCAAGGCCGTTCGCGCCGCCGAGCGTGTATCCGGGGCTGGTCGTGGTGCCGAAGATCGTCGCCTGTTGTTGCGTGTAGAACGTCGTGCGCAGCGAGATCGCCTTGTGCGAGACGGTTTCCAGCGTCATGCTACTGCGGCGCGGTGTGCCGAAGCTTTCGGCGAATGTCATGTTGAGATTCTTGCCGAGCCCTTTGGTGAACCGGGCACCAAAGCCGCCGGTGAGCGAGTTCGTGAGCTGCACGTCATTGAAACCGAACGCGCCGCCGAGCGCCGTTGAGAGCGGCTCGAGCAGATTGCGCGTAAACACGGTGTTCAGCTGTCCTTCAGCCAGACCGGTGAACGCGTTCGATCTGCTCGGCGCGCCGTTCGACGTGGTCGCAACACCTTGCACGGCGCCGAATTGTTGCACGCCCGCGAGCAACCCCAGAATCTGCGAGCGGTCGTACGGCGGATCCGACGAAAGCGCCAAATTCATATTCGTCGCCGGGCCGGTTACCTGCATTCGAATATACGTGTCCGGATTCGAAACGTACGTCGTTGCGACGGCATCGAGGTACGGGATCACGCCGCTGCCGTCGAACGTCACCGTGCCGCGTTCGATCGTGAAATCACGATAGAAATTCAGCGAGCCTCCCGTCGACACGAAACTGCCCTGCAGCCGCGGTGAGGAAAGCGTACCGGCAATGATAATGCCGCCTTCTCCGCCGATGTCGACGTTCGGGCTTTGCACGCGCACATCTCTGCCCACCGTCACTTGCAGATTATTGAATGCGATCGGAAGCGGCGGCCCCGCGGGTTCCTTCGAGGATGACGGATTGAACAGTGCGGTCAACGGAACGCGACCCGATGAGAGCGCAACATTTCCGCCGAGGTTCACGAGACCGCGCGGCACGCGGCTGACGGTGAGCGCCGCATCGATCGTGCCCTTGTAATACGTGGGGAGATCCACGCGCGCATGGTTCGCGTTCGCTTGAAGATTGAATGCGACCGCGCCGATATCACGCACCGTCGGCACCGATGCTGTTCCTGACGCCGTGATGGTTCCACCGCCCACCGAAGCTTGTGTATTCCGAAGGTCTACGCGCGTGCCGTGGAAGGCGAGCTGCGCACCGATGCCGGTCACCGGCGTCGACTCGAGCGGCGATGAGTAGTAGCCCTGCGCCAGCGTCATCAATCCGCCGAGTTGCGGGTTATCGGTACGTCCGTTCGCCGTGACTCGACCGTCGATGCGGCCCGTGAGTTTCGTACCGGACGGCAACAGCGCAGCGAACTGTCGGAGTTCGACGTCGTCCGCAATAACGGATGCGTTGAACGGCGCGTCGCGCAGAGGGATCGGTGCGCTTCCCGCCATGATCAAGCGACCGGGAGCAAGATCCACTTCGCCGCGTTGCAAGGTCACGCGCTGCATCGTGGCCGCGACTTGTGCGCTCGCATGCGGAACGGTGAATTTGCCGTACGTCAAGTTATCCACGGTCGTTGTGCTTGCGAGCTGTGGATGCACGCGCGTACCGCGCAGCGTCGCCACTGCTTGCATCCGGCCGGCCAGCGTCGGCATCTTCATGCCGGCTTCGCGTGCGACGGCGCCGATATTCGGCGTGTTCGCATGCGCAACAATGGCGAGCGGATCGTTTGCGTGCAATCCAAACGTTCCCGACGCATCGGCAGCCGCGTTCGGGATCCGAATAACGGCGCTGTCAATCGCGCCACGGCCGCCCGCCATGTGCATCGCGAGCGTCGCCTGTTCCAACGGAACGCCAAACGCCATACCGCGCAGCACCCGGGCGTTCAGTCGGGAATCCATATTCGGGAAGCGGCCGGCAACATTTGCGGTGGCGTCGACACGGCCCGCGATCGGCTGCGTAAAGCCGAGCAGCGGCAACCATGTCTGCAGATTCAGATTGTTCACGCTTGCATTCGCGGCCGTCGCGTACGTGAGCGAATTTACGGTGCCGTTTGCGCGCAGCGTACCGTTCGCACCGCCGGCGGATGCGATGAATCGTACGGCACCGGCGGATGAATTCCAATTCGCGGCGGCTGAACCAATGTCAAAGCGACGATACCGCAGATTCGCCAGATTAACATTACCGCTCGTGACAATCGGGACACCGGGCGCGTACGAAGCAGTCATTGCGACGCTGCCCGTGCCGCCCAGCGTTTCGCCGGTATTGAACAGATCGTTGAAATCGGAGAGGTCCGCGTGCGGTGCGCGCACGGAAATCGTCCCCGCGCGTCTCGCGGCGTCCGCGGTGCCGCTGAACGCAACGCTCGTCGTGTTCACCACGACGCCGCCGTTCGAAAGCGCGAGCGCGTTCGGCGTACCGTCGAGCGTAGCATGCAGATCGCGGAATGCTTGACCGTTAACACTGCCGGTCGGAACGTTGACAAGCCCGTTGAGCTGCGGCGTCATGCCGGTTCCGCGCGCGCGCACGTCTGCATCGACGTATGCGTCCACGAGTTGCTGCTGCAAATGCACCGATCGTGCGCGCGCAGCAACGTCGTACGACTGGCTCGATGTTCCGGGTCGCTGCACGACGCCATCGAGCGTCACGAGTGCAGGCCCAGCGTTCACCGCCGTGTCGCGAATGTTCAGCGTCGAGCCATGGTAATTGAGCGAGGCGAGAGCTCCGATGCCGTAGTTCGCGTACTTCACGCCGTTTGCAACCACGGCGCCCGACACAATCGGCGCCTTCGCCGTGCCGCCAACCAGAGCTCCGGCGCTCACGGCGCCGTGCATCACCGGAACGCGCCCGGCGGAGATCGCCATGTTACTGCCGCGCGTTCCGAGCGTACCGTTCGCAATAATGTCGCGTCCGTCCACGCGCGCATTCGCTGCGAGCACACGCACGTGTCCGGCCAGATCCGATGCAACCGTTGCATTCGCACCTTCCAACGTCACGCCGCGCACGGAGGCGTGATGGAACTGCGCGCCGTCAATCTGCGCGATGATGTCGTGGCCGTCGGAGACGGCGAGCACCGGCGCATCGAGCGTTCCATGTGCGCCTGCCGACGGTACAAATGCGTTGATCGCATCGAGCGAGCCGCGTAACCGCGCGCGTGCGGTGAGTGCGCTGACGCGAAGATTATCAACCGTGCCGAGCACGTCGCCGTCGAGCGTCGCCGCCGTCGAACCGTTACGTCCCGCGATGCGGAAGTTGCGCGCGTCGATGAACCCGGCATGATGCGCGCGCGGATGGTCGAGCGCAATTTGTCCGTACAGCGTCCCGTTCGATCCATCGACGATCGCCGGTCCAACGGTACCGACGCCGTTGCTCGTTATGTTGAACGCTGCAGCAAGCCGCTGTGAACTCGTCGCTCCATGAAGAATGCCGCGCGCCGAAATTTGCTTGGGATCGTCCGCAGTCGCGAGGATCATGCCGCCGAGCGCCATGCCGGGCAGCACCATGCCGACATACGGCAACGACTTCGCTGGTGCTTGCGCGCCGGCGATCACTTCGATCGCGTTCGGCCGCTTCGTCAGTGCGACGCGTCCCTGAGCACCGGCTTCCGCGCCATGCCAATGCCCGTGCACGTCGAGCAGATCGAACTCCGCTTGATTGAAGGCGATCAATCCGTGCGGTGCATCGACCGCCTGGCCGGCGTAATCGATACGCTTACCATCAACGGCGAGCATCGCGAGCATGTTCGACGCCGGTCCCTCGAGCAGGATGGCGAGATTGATATCGCCGCGCATCCGCAGATGCGCCGCTTGCGCGATCGCAGCGCGAAGCTTCGCAACGTCGCCGTGCATCTGCAGCGCCAAGCGGAAGTGCGGTTGCGAGAGATTGTAGATGCCGCCGCGCATCGTGAGCGGTACGCTCGCGAGCGTTCCGTCGACGCCATCGAAGATCAAGCCGTTATCGTAGATGTCGAGGCGGCCGTGTAAGTCTCGTAGCGGCTTTCCTAGCCCGCCGACGGCAACGCGCACATCGCGCAGCATCGTCGTTGCGCTCACGTGTGACTGCAAGCCGCCTTTATCGTCCGGCAAACCAATGACGCGCAGATCCGATCCGGTAACCTCTCCGCTCGCCAAGTGCAGACTCGGATTATTGATCACGAAGTCCACGAGCCGCGCGATGGGCATGGGTGGCACGTGGATGTGCTGCACGCTGTAGCCGGCGGCGGGATTGATATCACCGGTTCCGTTCAACGCGTACGTGCGTCCGCTCTCGACGTAGTTTGCGGCAATCCGGTACTGCGAGCGCGCCGGATGCATGTCTAAATCAGCATCGAACGCGTTCACGTGCAGTTCGCGCGCGCCCGGCACGCCTTGACTCTGGTCGACAACCGTCACGCTGCCGTTGCTCACGGTGCCGTTAAAGTCCATTGCAGGCCCGGGGCCCGCATTCTTATTCGAAGCCGGAAGCGAGTAATTCCACGTTCCGTCTTTGTGACGGATCAGTGTGAGGTCCGGCTTAACGATGTTGAATGCTTCCAATCCGTAGAGGCGTTTACCGCCGGGAAGCAGATCGCGAAGATTGTATTGCGCATCAACGTGCGCAACGTGGAGCAGCGGTTCGCCGCTTGCGGCGTTGACCGTTACGTCGTCGAGCGATGCATGCGTAAGGTGGATGCTCGCGCGCCCGAACGATACGTGCGTACCGGTTGCGGCGCTCGCCAGCGTTTCGATGCCTCGTTTTGAGAGCGCCCACACGCAAGCAACGGCCAGGATGGCCAGTATGCAGGCAAGCACGAGCCACAATCCACCGCCTCGATTTGACGCCAGGCGGGTGGTTGAAGAACGTATCGCTGCCATCGGGTCATGGTTTACCCGCCGCTCGCGAGATCGTACACATCAATCATATTGTTGGCACTTTTAGGCCAGGCAAAGCGCTCTATTGCCCGCGCACGCGCGTTGCGCGCGCGTTCGTCCGCTTCTCCGCACAGTGCGCTGCGTAGCGCGTCGATCCACGACGCGACGTCATCGATCGGCAGAATCGCAGCATCTCCGTCGACGATCTCAGGAAGCGACGCGCAATCGGAGACGAGCACCGGTGTGCCGGCGCACAGCGCTTGCGCAGCGCCATAACCGAAGCCTTCGTAACGTGACGGCATCGCGACGACCGCGCACGTCGCATACAACGCGAGCAATTCTTCGCGCGGAACGTATCCACGAAACTCGACGCGAGCGCTGACATTCAATTCCGCCGCGCGCGCTTCGCATTCATCTTGATACGGCGTCGCGGGACCAACCGACACGATCCGCGCTTCGGGAAGCCGGGGCAGCGTCTCGATCAGGAACTGAAGATTCTTGCGCCGCTCGACCGTGCCCACAACAAGAATCGTCCGTCCGTCGCCACCCTGACGATCGAGCGTGCAATAGTCTTCCGCCACGCCCGGGTACACGACGCGTACACGCTCGGCATCAATATCCGGCACGACGTCGAGCAGTTCGCGGCGCGAGAATTCCGAATCTACGGCAATCGCTTGCGCGCGACGGTAGCGGTCGACGGAAAACTTTCCGAAGTAATACCGCGCATACGGGCGGGTATGCGTCTGCACGCGCAGCCAGGCGACATCGTGCACGGTTGCAACGACCGGCATCGCCGTGGTGAGCGGAATCGTTCCCGACGCACAGTGCAACACATCGACTTCTGCAGCGCGTGCCCGCTGCGGAAGTAAGACTTGATCCCACATCACCCGACGGTCGAAGCGCCACGGATCGAGCTTCGGCTCCGCGAGTTCCACGACGTTGGCGCCGGCGTCGCGTAGCGCACCGAGCAATCCGCGCACGTATTCGCCGATGCCGGTTGCCGTGCCGATCATCAGCTGCGCATCCACTCCGATCCTCATTGCCAACTCCGCAGCGCGCGTTCGAGCGCAGCAAGCATGCCGGCATGCGGATCGACCGCACGTGCACGCGCGGCATACAGCTGCGCTTGCGCGCGCCGGCCTTCATGCAAGGCAACGAGTCCGAGCCCACCGAGCAGATCCCCGCTCGCCGGATTTAGATCGAGTCCGCGTTGGTAATACTGCCGCGCCTTCTCATACTCACCAAGTTTCAGCGCTTCATTTGCGGCGCTCAGCAGATACTTGACGCTCAGCGGTGCGAGCGCGAGCGCGCGTTCGTACTGTTGCAACGACAGATCGAGGCGCGAATTCGCATCGGCATACACGCCCGCCAAGAAGTACGATTCCGCAAGCGCATCGGGGTGCGTTCGTAACGTCGCGAGCCGCCCGCCGAATCGCACTTCGAGATCGTACGCCGCCACTGGATTGTTTTTCCCGACTTGTGCGATCGCGGCTTGCATTCGATCGAAATCCGGTGCAGCGAAATAATACTCTTGCGCAAGCGTCGTCTCGCCGCGCGCGGCCGCAATACGTCCGAGCAGATCGTCGCGCCGCGCACTGCCCGGCAATCGCACCGCATGATGTTCCGCCGCATCGAGATCCCCGCGCGACAGATCGTTTTCTGCAAGCGTCTCCTCGACGTACGGCGCGGGCGCAACCCGATCGAGCACGCCGTAGACCGCGAGGCCAAACGTGCGAGGAATCAACGCCGAGAGCGTGTGCGGCTCGGCAACAAACGACGCCGATGCGAATTGAACGACGCCGAGCGCCGCGAGCACGACGATTACCACCGCTAGGACGATGCCGCGGGGCAGAACTTGCGAAGCGCTCAATACGAGCCCTAGAACTTGACCGTAAAGTTGAGATTCGCGCTCGTCTGGTTGAAGAAGTTGAGCGGAACCAAATTATCCTGATAGTGGTACTGTTTGGCGGAGAGCGAAATCGCGCTCGATCCTTTGAGTTGATACGTTAAACGCGCGCCGTAAATCATATTGTTGGCGTCGAGATTCGTCACACCCGGCACGCCGTACCCGCCGAACAAGTGCTGCGAGTCGACCTGCACGCTCGCGGTCAAACGGCGCGTGACCGGCACGGCGAGACCGGCGGAAAGGGTCTGCTTCGAAATGTCGGCATACGCAGGTACGAAGACCGGAACATTGTTCTCCAGCCCAACGTTCGATACGCCGTCCAGAGTCGCGGCGTTGAAGAGCGGCTGATCGACGGAGAGATGTTCGTAGTGACTCGAAATGTCCACGCCGAGTTTCTGCGGACCCACGCGCGCATTGATCGTTGCGCCGGCGCCGTACCCCTTGTCGTTAAACGCGAGTGCATCCGAACGCGCTTGCCCCGCATCCGCATGCGTCTCGAGATGCACGTGACCCAAACGCACCGGCACGGATGCGTTTGCGGCGATCTGCGGCGTAACAGCTTGCGAATCCGCGCCGATCGTCGACGCAGTAAATCCCGTCGTCGGCGTGAGCACCGGGCTGAAGCTGAGCGAACTGGAACCTTCGCGGCTCGGAAGATCGAAACGGAACGCCGCCGGCGCGACCGTCGGCGAGGGCGCGACGTCTTGGTAATAGCCGATCGCGGGCCCGGGCGATGAAAGCTGCGGCGTCTCGGTCGTCGTCGTATCCACGCTGCCTGCATGGATAACGGGAGCCACGTACGACGGCTCTGCAACTACGCCGCGCACGCCGCGAACGGCCGGCAGCGGAACCGTCGCAATCATCGACGCAAGCCGCGGTAACGAGATGTCGGGCATCGCGAGCATTGGTTGCTGCTGCATCGCGATGACGAACGTGGGCGAAACACTGAACGCGAACGCGCCAAGTGGCGACTCAGAGACCGTGTTCGGTTGATCGAAGCAACGGTTGAAGAGTTCGGTGGAGAGCGAAACGCTCGGCGTGTCGAGCGTCGGATACGCGGAAGCGGGCACAACAGCTGAACACAGTGCCCCTACGAGGGCCCCGATTGACAGCACGCTGACCGCGCGACGCATGATATCCTCCCGTACTCCACGACGCCACCCGTCGCAGGAGGTACTACATAGTATCGTCCGCAGGCGGGGGTAGTTTCAGTTATAGCACACCGGTGTGCTAGCTAACGTCGGCCAGATAGCGACGGGCGATAAGGACGGCTGCGTAGTCGTCAATTGGTCTGGGTGGCACTTGCATCCCCAGCGGAATTAGCTTCCGCCAGCCCTTGGGCGGATGGTCTGCAAAGTAAAGCGAGCGAGCACGCAGGGTCGTCTCCCGTTCATCGACCAGACGGACCGGTACTCCGAGCGAGGCCAGGGCCGAGCCCAGAGTACGGGCATTTGTACCCTGACCTAACGCGATGGTCACGACTTCGTGACGGGCCACGAGCAGCTGCGCGCGAGCAAGCAAGGCGTCGATTGTCTCGATCCCCAAATCGACGACCGCGCCGTCGGTGCCGTTCACGATCGCGAAGCCCGCTTTACGCGTGCCCGGATCGATCCCCAGAACGAAGCCGTTCACCTGGTTTTCGTTAGCGTAACGACGACGGGCACCCCGCCGGTGTGCGGGTAGATATCGTCGGCGGCAAACGCGGTAAGCGCGTAGTTGCCGCTGCCTTTCCTCAACGTCTGCTGCATGGAGGCGACGTCGGGATACGTCTGCACGACGCGCGTGTTCGTCGCCAGGAACGGCGGCAATCCGCCGTACCGCGCGGCAACATTCGAGACGATCTGCACGAGCTCGCCCACGGCAAGGTTGATGTCCGCATTGTGTCCCGCCGGAATCACGAGATACGCGATATTCTGCCCTTTGCTCAGACGCTTCGAATCGGGAATGAGATTGAGTTGGAAGTGGAGATCGTCGTTGCGATACAAGTTTTGATCGGCCGTTACGTACGTAAGCAGATCGTTGTTTATGCCTGCCGCGCTTACCATCGGCTGATCCGCGATCTCGGTGAGCTTCTTGTCTAAATCCGGTGGCGGCGAAAACTTTTTCAAGCCAAGCTGCGTGTACGTCGAGTTCATGTACTGCACGGCTTGATGGTAGAAGTCTTCCATCTGGTTTAACCGATCGTCGACCGGCGTGCCCTTTTTTATCTCTTTGAAGAACGGCACCATGAGGCTATCGACACGCACCACTAACTGGCCCGTGTTCACCTTACTCTCGAGTGAGTTCTTCTGCGCTTGCAGTTGCGAGATCTGAAGACTGATCTGATTCATCCGGAACAGCGCCGTCTTCACTTGCTGCGAGAAGAATACGGCGAGCAGCATCGCAAGCAGGGCGATCAACATGCCCGTGGCGACCGCGACGATCGTTGACGTGTAGCGCGGACGAATACCGAAGAGCGTAAGCCGTTTGCGGCCGACCTGATGGCCGACGCGGTCGCCGACATAGGCGATGACGCCCGAGACGATCATAACGATCAGAATCGTGACCGTACCGCGGACGATATCAGCGACCATGTATCGCTATACTTCCGCGGCGCGACGAAGTCGCAAGAGACCGACGACCGTGAAGATGATATTGGGCATCCACGCCCACAGGCCGGCGAGCGACAGATACGCCTCCGACACGTACGAGAAGATCACGCTCACGACGTAGTAGACGAAGACGATCGCGACCGCAACGCCGAAGCCGACGCTCGTGCCGCCGCCGCTGCGCGCGGCGCGCATGCCGTACGGAATGGCGATCAGCACGAAGACGAAACAGGCGAAGGGCTGAGCAAGCTTCTCCTGATAGGTCGTAACGTATTTGCGCAACTCCAACTGGGTCAGCTGCCCGGAACGGACGATGCTCGCAATCTGTTTGCGGCTCATCTGCTCGGGATCGCTGAGGCTGATGCGATTGACGATCTCGGTTGGATTCTCGCCTAGTTCAACCTGCTGCTGCGCGACCTTCGGCTCCGCAAGCAGCGTGCCGTCGGGATTGAACCGGTAGAAACTCGCATTCTCCAGCAGCCACTTGGTTTGCGCGAAATCGGCGCGGTCCGCAAAGACGACTTGGGTCGGCGCATTGTTGCGATCGTACTGCACCAGCGTGACGTGCAAGAGCGCTTGCGAGTGCGGCTGATACGACGTCGCGATCGTCACTTGGCGGCCGCCGCCCGGGAGGGGTGCGACGACGGTGAGGTCGCGATTGAAAATATTGGTGTGGAGAATCAGGTTGTTTTCAATTTCCGCCGCGCGGTCCGCCGCGTACGGCGCGAGTCGTTCTTGGATGGCGAACGCTACTACCGACATCACGAGGCCCGCAACAAGCAGCGGAACCGTCATGCGCCAGAAGCTGATGCCGCCCGCCTTCAATGCAACGATCTCGCTCTCGCCCGAAAGACGCTGAATGGCAAGCAGCGTTCCGAGCAAGAGCGCCATCGGAATGACGATCGACATGTATTGCGGCAACGACCACAGGAAGGCTTGGATCGCCGCCCACAACGGCGCATGTTCGGTCGAGACCATGCGTCCGATCGCGAGCAGCTGCGTTGCGGCAAAGATCAACGTGAACGCCGCAAGTCCGAACCCGAATGGGCCCGCGAGTTCCGTAATCATGTACCGGTCGAGGATGGTTAACCGCGGCATAGTTTAACCGGCGCTATAGCCGGAAGCCCTCTCCCAGATAGAACTTGCGCGCGATCGGCGAGTCGAGAACTTCTTGCGCCGTGCCCGAGACCTCGATGCGCCCGTTGTTCATGATGTAGGCGCGGTCCACAATCGCGAGCGTCTCGCGGACTTGGTGATCGGTGATCAGAATGCCGATGCCGCGATCGCGCAGTTGCCGAATCATCGCTTGAATATCTGAGACGGCGATCGGGTCGATACCGGTAAACGGTTCGTCGAGCAGCAAGAACGACGGCTCCATCGCAATCGCGCGCGCGATCTCGACGCGGCGCCGTTCACCGCCGGAAAGACTGTCGCCGCGCGACTGAATGCGCGCGCGCAATCCAAATTCTTCCAATAACGCCGGCAGCCGTTCGTTCTGTTCGCGCCGCGGTACGCCGTTCTGTTCCCAAATCAAGCGAATGTTGTCTGCTACTGAAAGCTTGCGGAAGATGGAATTCTCTTGCGCGAGATAGCCGATGCCGTTGCGTGCGCGTTCGTACATCGGCCGTCCCGAAAGTTCGATCTCGTTGTCGCCGATGTCGAGCAGCACCGTGCCGCCGTCGGGCTTGACGAGTCCGACGACCATGTAGAACGTCGTCGTCTTGCCGGCGCCGTTGGGCCCGAGCAGTCCGACGACTTCGCCTTGATGCACTTCCGCCGTCACGCCCGCGACCACGGTGCGTTCACCGTAGTTTTTCACCAGGCCGCGGATTTTGATCGTGCGTTCGTTGTTATTCATTGCATCTTTGCATCGGTGAGCGCGACATTGGAATCGAAGTGGTTCCCGGTTCCACTAAAGCCGTTCGTATTGGTGATCACCACGTGTCCGTCACCGTGCACCATCTCCGTCGCGCGGTCGTAGTTTAGGGTGTCGCACGTCAACGTCATTCCCGCGCTGTTCCTCGCGTGTACGCCGCCGGTCATCGTGACGAGATTCGAACGCTGATCCACCGTTGCTTGCGGTGCGGTCGCGGTAAGCACGGATCCGTCCTTGCCGTAGAAGTTGATCTTCACGTCGTTGTAGGTGAGCATCGCGGTGCCCGCGCCGCCTTTGCTTTGAAACGAATGCGTGAGGATGTCGAATTGTTTGCGGTTGTTCTTCGTTTCGACGAACCGGACCGGCCGCTTCTGCGTGCCCTTCCCGCTGATGCGTAGCGCGAGCGGACTCCCCGTTGCGCCGGGACTCACCGACGGCGTGGGTGACACGCCGGCATTCGGTGCTTTCGGATTGCATGCCGCGAGCGCCACCAATGCAGCCGCCGCCAGTGCCCGCCGGGTCACGCGTCGACCGTGCCCGTCCGCGCGGCGGCAAGCGCCAGCGCCAGCATTGGAAGAAAGATGCCGAAAATGATCACGCTCACAGTATCGATCAGCCCTTGCACGAGCGTTCCCACAAGTCCCGCCGCAATTGCGAGCCCGAGCATCCGCGCATCCGGTGACGCCGTCGCGAGCCGGCGGCGCATCTCCGTGGCGAACGCCCAGAGTGTCCACAAAAATGCTGAGAATCCGATGATGCCGAGCTCTGCGAGAAATGTCAGATACATGCTGTGCGCGTGGAAGGCCGTCTCGTCGCCGTCGGGCAGCCGTACAAGCGGATAGAGATGCGAAAAGCCGAACGGCCCCACGCCGGTGAGCGGGAAGCGATCGATGGCACCCAGCGCCGCCTGCCAAATCGAGATACGCGTGTAGTTCTCGCTTGGATTGTGCCGTTCGTTAAACATCAGTAACACGACCGCAAGCGCGGCGAACACGATTGCCGCGGCCGCGGCCGCGCCGCGTCGCCGCTGCTGCGAACGCACCGCGACGAAGAATCCGATCGCGCATGCGAGGCCGATCCATCCGGTGCGCGAGAACGTCAGCACCATTGCGATTGCACCGATGACGAGTGCGACCCATGCGGTAATCCGAAGCGCGCGTTCTTTCGCAACCGTTGCAAGCGCATACGAAAGCGGCAGCAAGACAATGGCGTAACCCGCCAGTTCGCCCGGCAACACGAATGTTCCGACGGCGCGGCCGTTGGCGATGGCGTAGAGGTTCGCGGGAACGCGCGCGATGACCATGCCGACGGCAACCGCGCACGCGATGATGGCCGAGAGGAGATACGCCCAATAGATGGCACGTGCAGCGCCCGGCGTGTCGTAGTAGCGCATGTTCGCGCCGTGCCAAATCGCGGAGAGTCCGAAGATACAGATGAAGATGACGCCGTCGTGCGGATTTAAACCGATCACGGCGCTCAGCATGCACGCGCACCACCATGCAATGAGGGGACGCGCAAGCGGAATCTCTACGCGAGGCCCAATAAACGTCGAGCCGACGGCCCATACCGCAAGCACGAGCATCAGTGCGAGTACAGCAAGCGCCATCGGCAGCGGCACGACGGAAACGCCGGGGAATTGCACGTGCGTGAACGTGATAAACGACGGGAAGAACGGCACGCACGCAAATGCAATCGCAAACCCGATCGGTGCGAACGCGTTCCAACGTTGAATCATGCGGTCTTCCCCGTGATCGCACGCGCGATTGCGGCGGCACCCCCGGGAGCACCCATGCGCGCGCGTCCGATCGCACCCATCCGCGCGCGGCGTGATTCGTTCTGGAGCAGATCCAATACGCCGGTCGAGCCGATGTCGAGGTCCGGCGGCAGCACGGTGAGCGCCTCGCCGAGCAATCCATGTTGCCGCATGCGATACCACGCCGTCTTGCGGTCGGCGGCGAGTTCAAACGCGACGACGGGAATGGCCGCCGCTGCAGCCGCTTCGTTTGCCGTTCCCGCTTGTCCGATCACGAGTTGCACGCGACGCAGCAGGACGCCAATCTCGCCACGCCATGCACGCAACACCACGCGACCGTCGATTGCAGCTTCAAAGGGAATCCGCGCATCGTCACGCTCGGTAACATTGAGTCCGGCCTCGCGCGCAATCGCTGCAAAGCGGCGCGCATCGAGCATCGGCGCAACCGAGAAGACCGCGCCGAGCGCCGGCCGTGCCTGTGCACAGCGTTCGATGATGCGCAACAGAAATGCGCCGTCTTCGTACGCGCTCTCGCGGCTTCCCGGAAACACGGCCAGCGCCGGATCGAATGCCGCGACGGCTTCATCGGCGCGCGGATCGTCTTCAACGGCGAAGAGATCGACGATGACGTTTCCCGGCGCCACCGCGTTGATATCGTGACGCCGCAGATGTTCCGCGGTCATCTCGTCGCGCACGAAGATGTTCGAAGCGCGCTTGATGACGCGCCGTTCCATCGGGCCGTACTTTGCGACCAGCACGCTTTTTGCGGTACCGACGTACGTCGCCGGCGCACCAACGGCGAGCGTCATGAGCAACGCATACACATCGCCGACGGCGACGGCGGCGTCGTAGCTTCCGCGGACGCTTTTGAGAAAGCGCCGCTGCGCGATCGTCAGCCGGATGAGTCCACCGCGCACGTCGCGCGCGATGTTCCCGATGTTTCCCATTGCGATCAATCCGCCGCTGGGCATCACTCTGCGCGGACCAACGTCGTTCATGAAACGCGCGCGGCTATCTCCCACGAGCGCCAAGTGGTCAATCTGCGCGCCGGGAGCGATGCGTCGTACTTCTTCTGCGATGCGATCCGCAATGGCGATCTCGCCGTACCCGTTCGAGACAAAAAGCAGCCGCACGTAGTCTCCCTAGGGCGCCCCGAGCAGCGGCACGAGCGAGAAGGAACGAATGTCAAACTTCCGCTTTTCGTCCGAGTACTCGAGTTCCGTTCGCGACACGTATTGTCCGTAGGGCCCCGCGTGAACGATCGGGACGCCGTTGACAACTTCCGGTTCGAACAATGTATCGTGACTATGTCCGCCGAGAATCAAATCGATGCGCGGCACGCGCGCTGCGAGATTGCGGTCGAGCGACAATCCGACGTGCGACAGCACGAGCAGCATATCGCGCTCCGGAATCCGCTCCGCATACGGCGCCACTGCATCCCACGGATCCAAAAACCGCCAGCCGAAAATCTTCTCGTACGGACTGCCGACGGGATACTGCATAATGAGCAGACCCAAAATGTGGATGTTCACCGTCGCGCCGTCATGCGGGCGCAGGATGAAGCTTGGCACGAACGGCAACGCGCGGCCTTTCGTGTCGAGCAGATTGGTGCAGACGATCGGATGGCGCATCTTCGATACGCGCGTGCGGAGCAACGGATACAAATAGTGGAACTCGCGATTGCCAAGCGTTGTAACGTCGACACCCGCAGCATCGAGTTCCGCGATAATCGGCTCACTCCGGTGATACACCGTCTGACTACCGCGCAACGAATCGCCGCAATCAAAATAGAACCCCGGCTTCTCCCGCCGCAACGCCCGCAGCCGCGGCACAAACCCCCGATGATCGTGCAAATCCGACGTATGATAAAAGCGAATCATTCGGTGTCATCCTGAGCGCAGCGGTTGAGCGTCAGCGAAACCTGCGCAGTCGAAGGATCGTTACGCGCGATTGACTCGAGGCGATCCTTCGACTCCGCTGCGCTACGCTCAGGATGACAGGAGGTCATACGTGTTGACCGGCTTTTGCGAGAGCGACTGCGAAGCGGGCGCAATCTTCGAGGGCCGTTGGTGAGCCGAGGACGGCGCGGAGTTCGGCGATGTGCCGGTATTGCACGGACGGGTCGTCGAGCAGCGTGTCCATCGTCTCTGCCAATCGGTCGGGCGTTGCGTCGTCTTGCAACACCTCCGGAATCAATTCGCGGCCGAGGACGAGATTGGGCAGCGTGATGTATTTGCCGGAGTACACGCGGCGCGCGTGACGCTTGAGATACGGCGCGAGGATGTACATTGCAACGGCCGGCACGCCGAGCAGCGCCACTTCCAGCACCGCAGTTCCCGACGCTACGTACGCCGCATCTGCGTCTTTCACGGCCTCGGGAACGCCACGCACAATGTGCACGTTGTCGAGCTTCGCCGTCTTCACCGCTTGCGCGATGGTCTTCGCCGCGGTGTCGTTCGCCGCGCCGAATACCGCCTGCAGCTGCGGACGCCGCTGCCGCAATTTCTTCAGCGCGCCGATGAGTGCCGGAACGTGATAGCGTAATTCGGTCCCGCGGCTTCCCGGCAACAGCGCGATGGCACCGCCGTCTTTCGGCGGCGCCGGCCGCGCTTCGCGCGTGACGTACTGTCCCGCAAGCGGATGACCGAAGAACATGATCGGCAACCGGTTGCGTTTGTAGAATTCGTACTGATGCGAAAACGCCGTGACGGGCACGGTCCACGACGCGACCGCGCGCGCGACCTTTTCTTTATCCAGCCACGTCGCGGGCGGAAACAGATCCATGATGGGGCCTTGATAGGCGTACTTCGTGCGTAGCTCTTTTGCCAGACGCATATTGAAAGCACCGAAGTCGACGAGAATCACCAGTTCCGGTTTCTCTTCCGCAATATGTTTCGCCGTCAGCCACATCGTGCGAAGCAACTTTGGAATGCGCGGAATCGCGGCGATCGGTCCCATGCTCGCCCACCCCGTATGATCGCGCCACAGCGTAAATCCGCGCTCGCGCATCCGATCCGCGCCGATGCCTTCGAACTGCGCCTCCGGATCGACGTTTGCGATGGCGTCAGCTAACAACACGGCGCTAAGTTCACCGGACGCTTCGCCGCTCGACAAAAAGTATCTCATGCGATCCTTCGACTCCGGTGCTTTGCACCTGCGCTCAGGATGACATGGGGCATGGTTATTTCAAAATGCCGCGTTGTGAAGGGGATTCCAGGAAGGCGATGATTTCACGGCCGGGATCGCTTGAGGCTTCGGCTTTCATCGCTTCCACCGCTTGCGAGACGTTCATCTTGGGGTTGTAAAGGATTTTGTAGAACTTCTTGATCTCGTTGCGCTCTTCGATGGTAAAGCCCGCGCGGCGCAGACCGACGGAGTTCAATCCATACGGTTCGGCCGGATTGCCTTCCACCAAGAAGAACGGCGGCACGTCTTTGCTGATCTTGCTTGCGCCGCCGATCATCGCGTACCGTCCGATGCGCGTGAATTGATGCACGCCGGCCTGTCCGCCGATCGTCGCGTAGTCGCCCACTTCAACGTGTCCCGCGAGCTGCGCGAGATTGGACATCGTGACGTGATCGCCGAGAATACAGTTGTGCGCAATATGCGTGTAGGCGAGCAGCAAACAGTCGTTGCCGACCGCCGTCACTTCATTTTCGCCGGTCGCGCGTTGAATGGACACGTATTCGCGGACGATCGTCTCGTTGCCGATCTTCACGTACGCGCACTCGCCGTGATACTTCCGATCTTGCGATGCGGCACCGATCGTCGCGAACGGAAAGATCTGGCAATTCTCGCCGATCTCCGTCCAGCCGTTGACCACGACATGAGCCTGCAGCACCGTGCCGGTGCCGATCGAAACGTTTTCGCCGACGACGCAGTACGGCCCGACGTCGACGCCTCGCGCAATATTCGCGTTCGGATGAACGATAGCGGTAGGATGGATCATTTAGACGTGAAGGACCGCTGCGTCGAGACTGAAGCTGCGCGGATCGGATGCAATCGAGAACATCAACTCGGCCGAACACGCGAGCTGGCCGTCGACTTGCGCTTCGGCTTCGACCCATCCGATGTTGCGCTTGTGTTTGACTAGACGCACTTCCATCGTCAAGCGATCGCCGGGAACGACGGGGCGGCGAAACTTTGCTTTATCGATGCCCGCCAGATACGGCACCTTGCGCGAGAACTCACCGGGCTCGAGCACGACGCATCCGCCCAGCTGGGCCATCGCTTCGATCATGTACACGCCGGGGAAGAGCGGATTGCCGGGAAAGTGTCCGTTGAAGACCGGCTCGTTGTACGTGATGTTCTTATAGCCGAGCGCGCGAACGCCGGGCTCAAGTTCAATAATGCGATCCACAAGCAACAGCGGATAGCGGTGCGGCAAGATCTCCATGATCTGCCGGATGTCGATCTCAGCCACGTTTCCTCAATTCACGGGTCAGACGCGTGTGCAGTGCATGTCCACTTTTAATTGCGATAACCTCGCATTGTGGATAGGCGCCGAGCAGCGCCAGGTCACCGATCAAGTCGAGCGCCTTGTGGCGTACGACTTCATTGGGCCATTGCAACGGCTGCATCGGCCCTTCCTCGTCGTACACGAGCGCGTTGTCCAAACTTCCACCGCGCGCTAAACCGCGCGCGCGCATCGCCTCCACATCACGCAGAAACGCGAACGTCCGTGCCGGCGCAATCTCCGTACGATACCGCTCCGGCGTAATGACCGCGTCGAAATAATGCGTACCGATCGGCGCATCGTAGTCGCCGACGAAACGCACGCGAAACGCATCCGCGGGTAGCACGACGACGGCCTTGTCGGCATTGCGCAGTTCGAAGGGCTCCGACGGTGCAAAAACGGGACGCGATTCCGACGACGTTGCCAAGCCGGCCTGCGCGATGGCATCGGCATAGATCTTCGCGCTGCCGTCGAGAATCGGGATCTCTTCGCCTTCGATGGCGATCTCCGCATCGCTCACGCCCATCGCGAGCAGCGCCGAGAGTATGTGCTCGATCGTCGAAATGCTCGTGCCTTCGTGCGCGATGACCGTTGCGAGCGGCGATTCATTCGCGTACTCAGCCGTCGCGGGAATACGGGAATTTCCGCAAATGAACACGTATCCGGTGCCCGCCTGCGCGGGACGCACCTCCATCGCGGACGCGCTTCCCGTATGCAAGCCGACGCCCGTGAAACGCAAGGGCTCGCGCAGCGTAGCAGCGTTCATCAGCTGCTACTCGTCACGCTGCAGCTCGCGCTCCAATTTTTCGACACGAGCGACGAGCTTGGGCAGCCTGCGCACCATGACCTCCGACTTCATCCACTCGCGATGATCGCGCGCAGGATTGCCGGAAACCGTTGCGCCTTCCTCGACATCGCCCCATATGCCGGATTGTCCCGCAAGCGTAGAACGCGAGCCGACGTGCAGGTGTCCGCTGATGCCGACCTGTCCCGCCATCTTTACGAAATCACCGACGCTCGTCGACCCGGCCATGCCGGTTTGCGAAGCGATAGCGCAGTGCATGCCGATGCGGCAGTTGTGACCGATCTGCACTAAATTGTCGATCTTCGTGCCGCGTCCGATGAACGTGCTTCCCGTCTGCGCGCGATCGACGCAGGTGTTCGCGCCGATCTCGACTTCGTCGTCGAGCACGACGTTGCCGACCTGCGGAATGCGCTCGAGATGTCCCTCGAGAAACGCCCACCCGAAGCCTTCGCTGCCGATCACGCACCCGGAATGCAGCACGACGCGATTGCCGACGACGCATCCCTCGTGCACGACGGCGTGCGGATGCAGCCACGTGTCTTCACCGATGCGGGTGTCCGAACCAACGTACGCGCCGACGCCGAGCGTCGAACGCGCACCGATCTGCGCGCCGCCGCCGATGTACGCGTTTGCTCCGATGTACACATCGTCACCGATGATCGCGCCATCTTCGACGATCGCGGTCGGATGACGGAACGGTCCACGCGGGCGTGGGCGTTTGAGCGCCGCGAGAAACGTCGCGAGCGCCGCACGCGCGTTTTCGACGATCAGCACCGGTTTCGGCGGCGTGTCGCCCCCCATCGGGACACGGTCGTCGACAAGTACGGCCGCGGCGTTACTCGCGAATGCGGCGGCGAGATACTTCTCGTCGGTTGCAAACGTGAGCGCGTCGCCGCTTGCATCATCGACGGCCGCGACGCGCGTAATGGCGACGGAGCCGTCACCAATGATGCGGCCCCCGACCTTTGCCTGCAGATCCGCGAGCGTGCCGAGCATACGAGTCTCCCTATGGCGAGGGTGAAGCGCTCGTTTCGGTGATGTTCAGTTCTTTTTCCACATCGGGCGTGATGTCGACGCCGCCGTAGCCGACGCCCTGTTTGGTCACGACCAGCTTCAGATTCTTCTGCGAGGCGACTTTATTCGCCGCGTCCCGAATCTGCTTGGTGAGATCGTCGGTGATGCCGGCGTATTTCTTCTGCAGCGCCAGCGCTTCGCGCTGCTTCTGCCGGTTCGATACGCGGCTCTGGACGATCTTCTGCTCGTCGATCATCAGCTGTTGTTGATTGAGCTGATAGGTCTTCCAATTCGCCACGATACGGCCGACATCAATCAGGCCGACAGGGCTATTGTTGGCGCAACCGGCGAGCAGCGCGGCGGCTAAGGTGATCAATAATAGTTTATTCTTCACTCGTGTAGGCTTTCGACGTCGCGGATGAGATCGTTGGTGAGGTCATAGCCGCCGTTTGCGGCTTGAACATTGTCAAAGACGACCGTGAATCCGTCACCCTTCGCGACCTTGTTGGCTTCGCGCTGGATTTGGGATTGAATCTGCGCCAGCAAGTCGTCGTGACGCTTCTGCAGGTCGCTCAGTTGTTTCGCGGCTGCGCCGGTCGCACCCACGTCTTCGCCGTGGAGCGCGGCAAACTGCCGGTCGAGATCGCTCTTCGTGGCGTTGTATTCGGCAACCGTTGCTTGCGCATCCGATTGGAATTTCGCACCGAACTGCTGATGGATTTTTGCGAGCTGCGCTTGCACGTCCGGCGGAATGCTCTGCCGCGGCACGGGTGCCGCCCCGAGTCCGCGCAACTGCGCGCCGACCTGTTGTTGACGCGCGGAGAGCTTCGCCTGCGTCTGCGTGCGAATCGTCGACATCTGCTTCTGAATCGCAACACCTGTCTGCGAACGCAGTTGATTCTGGTACGCGGCTAAATCCTTTGCATGCTGCGCGCGCAGCGCCGCAACCTGATCCGACTCTTTCTTATCGAGCGCGGCGAGCTGGTCAGCGACTTCCTTGCGCGTCGTCGGATCCATCGCAATGTTGTTCGCTTTGGTGCGCAGCGCGAGGCGTTGCGTTGCATCTTGCTGCGCGAGACGCAGAGAAAGATCCGTCTCTTCCTGCTGATACTCCTCAGCACGCGCGCGGAACTTTTGATCCGCCTCTTTGCTCAGCTGCTGGGCAACGGACGACATCGCCTTATTATCCTGCGCGACGACGCTCTGCTGATACTGTTGATAGTCTTGCTGCGCCGCTTGCGCCGCCGCTTGCGCCTGCTGCTGCGACGTCGCGTTCATCTGTTCGCCGATGCCCGCTGCGGCCGGATCGATGTGCGCAGCCTTGAGCGCCGCGATATCCGCTTGACGCTCCTGGTCGCCGTATTGACGCTGCTTCTGAGCAATGATGGCGTTCGCGCGGTTCTGCGCGTCTTTGAGCTGCTTGTTCAAAAGATTCGTCTGCTGCGTAATCTCTTGCGGCGATAGCGGCGCACGGGGCATCGTCGCTTCGAGGTTGATCGCCGTCACCGCGTTCTCCAGCTGTTGCACTTGCGGATAGAGCGGATGGTGTTTGATCACTTCGTCGATGCGTACGTATGCAACGCCACGAACCTTCTCGGAGTGCACGTCGACGCGCGAACAGCCGACGAAAACGACGGCTGCGGCAAGAGCGAGCGTAACGAGCGGGGGTTTGGCCGAAGACCAAACCCTACTTATTGAGCGCATTTTGGACATCTTGCGTGATGTCCGTGCCTCCGTAGATTACGTCTCCGCGATCGATGACCAGCACCAGATTCTTGTTCTTGGCAACGTTCGCGGTCGCCGATTTGGTTTGATCGACGAGCGGCTTGAGCAATTGATCGCGCTTATCCGAAACCAGCTTGTCGAACTGCGCGGCAACGTCGTTCTTTTCAGCGTCCGTCTTGGCGCCTTTGAGCTTCTGCTGGAACGCCGGACGCTGTTGGTCCATGTACTGCTGAAGCTGTTTGTTTGCGTCTTGGACCTTGCTTGAATTATCGAGCGCCGATTGGTCGACGTAGCCGATTTCCGAAGGCGGCGGTGATGCGCTCGGGGGATTGAGCGCCTGCGATCCCCTCACGGCGCTGATCACATCGCTCGTCACGTCCTGTCCGCCGTAAACAATGATGCGCTTATCCACGACAATAGAAAGCTTCCGGTTCCCCGCAACCGTCGCGAGCGCAAGTTGTGCGCGCTGAAAGAGCGGACCGACGAGCTCGCGCTGTTTGTCCTGCAGCATCTGCTGAAAGCGAAGCGTGACGTTCTGCTTGTCGGCATCGGTACGCGCCGACTTCATCGCCGAGGCGAACTGCTGGTCGAGCCCGGCTTTATACTGCGCGAGCTGCGCGTTTGCGCTTGCGAATTGCGGCAGACTGCCGAGCGCGGTCTGGTCGATAAACCCGACGTCCGTCATGTCCGCGGCGATAGCGGCCGGCGCAACAAACGCCGCGATGATCGCCGTGGCCAAAAGAGATGAGATGAGCCTTTTCTTCATGTGTCCTTGTTGTCTCTAAAAGCTTTGGCCGATGCCGAAGCTCATGTGCGTGCCATTAGCGCCTTTTGCGAAGTCGATGCGCACGGTGCGCAAACCGAGTTGCGGGATGTCGAATCGTAAGCCGGCACCGATATCGCCAACCCCCGCCCAGTTTCCGGGATATCCCGTGATCTGATTCGTGTACGGATCGATCAGCGGATACGCACCGCGAATGCGGTACTCCAACCCGTCGGAAAAGAGCGCGATCGTTAACTTCCGATCCGCGGTGAGCGGCTGGCGCAATTCGATCTGCCCGAGCAGCGCGTCGGTCGCGTAGAAGACGGTGTTGTACCCGCGCATCTGTTGATCGGAGAACGTGTACAACTGACTCGGCGGAATCACGCCTGTCGTTGTTTCCGGCAACAGGTGAAGGCCGAGCGTCGCGTTCCGCAGCACCGGAAAGAACCGCGCCACGTCAAGTTGCGTTGCCGTGTAGTTAAAGCTCGAACGCAAGAAGCCGTTGCTCGAAACGGTCTCGGAGAGGTTCGCTCTCCAGCCGCGCGTCGGATTGTACGGATCGTCCATCGTGATCGGCGACGTTCCCAAGCCAAACGTGACGAAGTTCAGCTGGTAGGGGACTCCCGTGTTCACGTTCGCAATCGAGGTCGCGGAGATACCGAACGATCCGTTGACGTTCGAGATATTCGAACTGAGCGGATTGGGCGTCGGGCCGGCGAGCACGTTGGGCTGCGACCCTTGGAAGAAGTACGGCGACGGAACCGTCGTGTTATACCGGACTTTCTCCAGCGTCGGCGTGATCGACGCGATCACGTAGTCGCTCAAACGGCGTCCGAGCGAAACCGATCCGCCGACCGATGCCGAGTAGCTCGTTGCCACCACGCCGCCGATCTGTGACGAATTCGTGCTGGGATAGAGCGTGACGGGAATCGGCGCGGCCGTTGCGCCAACGACCGGCGTCGGCGCGATGATATTGCTCGTCGCGTTGTAGACCGGATAATAGTACGTCTGTCCGTTGTCGAACAGGTTGGTGCTCAGTGAATAGCGCTGCGACTTCGGCGTATTGCCAAGGTACGGAATCGTCAGACCGATCTGGCCGAGATACGTACGCGCACCGCGCTGCAACTGCACCGACGCCGAGTTTCCCGTACCGTGCAGGTTCGTATCCTGATAACCGAGCGTGCCGTACAAGCCTTGTCCCGTGATACCGCCGGAATAGCCGAAACCGATGTTGGCCGATGCGGTGCGCTGTTCCGTGACTTGCCACACGAGGGTCACGTCCTGCGGCTTCTTCGGATCCGGACCTTCTTTAATGTCCGGATTCACTTTCGAGAAATAGCCGGTCGCCTGCAGACGCTCGTAGTCGCTGCGAATCCAGTCCGTGTTCACCACCATGCCGGGGCGCACGCGCAGTTCGCGGCGGATGACTTGGTCTTTCGTCCGCGTGTTGCCGGTGATCTGGACGGCGGCGACGCGCGCGACGTAGACGTTGTACTTGACGTCGGCGGTGCCGGCTTTCTGATCGATCGTGGAGGGATCGATGCCGCCTTCGAAGTTGCCGAGTTCCACTTTGAATTTGTCTTCGTAGAACTTGCGCAGCGCGTCCTGGTCTTTCCGAGCGATCTCGTCGGAGTACACCATGCCCGGCTTGAGCGTGAGCTGCGGAATGATCACCGACGGCGGAAGCACCGGGTCGCCGCCGATGATGATGTTCTTGACGACGAGACCTTCTTCAATCGTCATCGCGAGCGCGCCGGTCTTCGGATCGAGTTTGACGTCCGTGATGTGCGACGGCACTTGCCCGCCATAGCCGATACGCTCGTAATAATTGTTGATCTTGAGCACGTCCTGATGGAACGTGTTCGTATTGAAGACCTGGCCGACGGAGAGGTCCATCAGTGCGAGCAGCGTGTCGTTGGGGACCTTCTGATTGCCGGTGAAGGTGATCTTGCTGATCACCGGGTTCTCGATCACGCGATACGTGATCGCGACACCGCCCGGGCGCGCGCGCACCAGCGGCGGCGCGACGTCGGCGAAATAGCCGAGCGCGTTGATGTTCGCAAGGTCCTGCTGAACGATGCGCGGATCGTAGGGCTGACCGGGACGTGCTTGGACCACCTGCATGATCGTCGCCGTGGGAACGTGCGCGTTGCCCGTGATGTCGACCGAGACGATCTTCGGCGCAGCCGGAGCCGACGCGGAGAACGCTGCAAGCGGTGAGACGAGCGTCAACGCGACAACGAGGGCGAGCACTGCGCGCCGGAGGTCTAAGGTCATGCGAAAAAGTTGTCCTCTACGTGAGCAAGAGCGCTGAGCACGTCAGCGATGCGACGCGCGCGAAGCACGCGGCGGCTTTGAGAGTTCCGGCCCCTGGTTCGCGTTACTTGGCGACGGTCCTTGCCTTCCATAAAAGCTGTGTAATCTACCAATAGAGCCGCTGCAAGTTGAAGGCGAACCCGCTCTGGCCTTGGAGCGGTTGCCCCACCGCAAGCCGCGAGTTGGACGACAGCACCGGCGTTTTGAAGAGGACCTGCGAACCGGTGGACCAGTAGAACGAGAGCTGGGCGCTCGCTGCGTCCTGGGCAACGAGCTGGAGGCCTGCCGAGTACGTGGAAGGCGTGCCGAAGGTCTGCGAATAGACGAAGTTCACGGTCTTCCCGAGCAGACGCGTTGCTGAGAACCCCACGTTACCGTAATAATCCACGTTGACGTTGACGTTCTGGAAGCCGAGCCCTTGGGAGAGCGCATTCTCGACGGGCGCGAGGATGCCCGCAGTGAACTGCGCGTTGAGGATGTTGAAGGCTTCCTGCCCGACGCTGATCGCCTGCGTCTGGCCGATCGGCTGTGCGCCGGGAACGACGCTGAGCGCGCCGTAGGGCGTGACGCCGTTAATCGACGGATTCGCGTTCGACCCGGGCGTCGCGTAGGTTGTTCCGCCGATGAGCCCGCTGAAGGGCGCGATCATCGCCAGGATTTGGTCGTTCGTGTATCCCGGTGGATTCGTTGAAAAGGCCACTTTCAACGCATTAACGGGTCCGTTGACGTTGATCGTGACATCCGTTGAATAGGTGTTCAGCCGCGGGTCGGGATTGGTGACGTGCGTGACGCCTTGCACTTGCAGCGTCGGGATAATACCCTGCGACGGCGCGAACGTAACGACGGCTTCGGTCAAGCGGAAGACGCGGTCGAAGTACGTGAGCGTTCCGGCGGTGCCGAGAATCTGACCCTGCAGCGTCGGCGACTTCAGCGTGCCGCCCAGATTCACCAAACCCGTCGCGCCGATATCGAGACCCGCGCCGAACCCCGATCCGCGCACGCGCACGTTCTTTCCCGCGGCAAGCGTCATGTCGAAGCCCAGGTCGATGGGAAATGCCGGTCCCGCGGTACTGTTGCTTTGCGTGGCGGCCAGAAACGCCGAGAACGGCGTGGTGGAATCGTGCAGCGTCATGCTCCCGCTTAGTTGCGCGAGTTGGTACGGCGCGCGCGTCAACCGAACGTTCCCGTCGAACGCGCCGCTTCCGAACTGTGGGACGTTGAGCTGCGCGTTCTTCGCGACGGCAGTCACGTTGTACGTTGCGCCCGCCGCGCCGCTTGGAAACGTAACGTGTCCGGATGCGCTGACAGTTCCGGCACCAAAGTCCGCGGAGAGACGCTGCACCGTTGCTTGCGTGCGATCGAACGTCAACGTGGCGGCTGCGTTGGTAATGGGCGTGCGCTCCAAATCGCTAATATAGCTTCCCTTAGCAAGCGCGAAGCGGCCGTAAATGCGCGGTTTGTCGACGGTTCCCGCAATCGCGAGCTCACCGTCAATCGTACCACCGAGCTTTGTGTTATTACCGAGCAGCGTTTCGAACGTCGCCGGATCGACGCCGTTCGCGGAGAGATCCAAATTGATCGGTGCGCGCGACGGACCAACGCCGAACGGACGCAGTTGCAACGGCAGCGATCCGGCAAGCGACATCTCGCCGCGTTCGAATTGTATGCCGGCGTTGCTCAACTGCAGTGATTTCTTCGCTGGATTCCAGTGCACGGTGCCAAAGACGGACGGAATCTTCACGCCGTACGCAACCGCGTTCGCTGCATCGAACGCGGCGGAGAAATCGGGTTTGCCCATCGTGCCGCGAATGCTCACGGTCGATTCATATTCGCCTTGGACCGGAACGTTGATGTGCCGGATCTGCTCGATAAGTCGCGGCAGGTTGCCGGAGTTCAAATAGATGTCGACGTCGATGGGATCGCTCATCGCAAGACCAAACTGTCCGGTCGCAGCGGCCGTGAGTCCCGGCGTAACCATGCTCGCGGATTTGAGACGAATGCGATCGTTGAGCGATGAAAATGCAAGGTCGGCGGCTTCAATCGGCAGCGGACCGATCGAACCGCCGTTGAGCGAGGCGGTTCCATTGATCTGCAGGCGCGGATACCGTCCGTTGATCGTCATGTCGGCATCGGCAAGGCCGGTGATCGGAATCTGCGCGAAACCGAACGCCGAAAACCACTTCGCCGTGTCGAGCTTGTCGAAATCGATCGAGAGCGCGTAGCGCGAATCCCGCGCGACGTCCCACAGTGATGGCGCAGGCGTAAAGGCGATCGAGCCTTTCGCGCGCAGCGAGCCTTGCTCGCCGCCGACAACGAGACTTCCCTTCATGACGTTATGCAAGCTCGACCACACCGCGCGCGTGTCGCCGATTGCAAACGTCCGGTAGCGCAACCCCGCGATATCAATGTCGCCGTTACTTACAAGGCGACGCTGCTGAGAAACGACGTTGAAGCGCACGCGTCCGGCGCCCGCCAGCGTATCGCCGGTGTCGAAGAAATTGTTGAAATCTTCCAAGTGGGCCGACGGGGCGCGCACGCGCACTCCGGAGAAAGCGGTGGTTTGCGCGGCCGCGAACGTGACGTGCGTCTTCCCCACTTGTACCGATCCGCGCCGTGCGCGCGCGCCGCTGCGACTCGCATCGATGACCGCGCTTGCGTCCGTGAATGGTAAGCCGTTGACGGAACCTGCTCCAACGGCAATCGGTCCCTTTACCGACGGATTCAATCCGCTTCCGCGTATATCAAGCGATGCGCTGTAGGTTCCATCACTGTAGAACGACGGCAGCGCAAGCGTGTGCAGCGCTTGCGTCACATCGCCCGCCGGCATGTCGGCGTGCACGGCATATAACGGTGTACCGGATGTCAGTTGGTTGAGGTCACCGGACGCAATCGCGTACATGTTGTCGACGCCGCCGACCGCGTTGTCGATGCGCGCCGTGTCGTCGTGTAACGCGAGTAACGCGCTTCCTCCAACGCCGAAGTCCTGCACGCGGCCGTCGGCAATTGCAACACCACCGGTGAACGCGGGAATTTTCGGACCTTGTTTCAGTACGCCGCTTGCGCTAACGGCGCCGCCGTCGAGCGGAAGCCCCAGTCCGCGCAGATCGCCGCCGTTCGCGCGAATCGCAACGAGTGAAATGCCGCGATCGAACCGTCCCGCAGCAACCACGTCACCACCGGCAATGCGCGCTTGCGCGCTCAGCACGTTGAGATTTCCGTTCACGACAGCGAGCGTGCCGCGCACCGCCTGTATGGGAAGCCCGTGCATGCGCGCATTGTGCATCGCGATATCATCCGCTTGTACGGCGATGCGTTGCGGGGTGATCGCGAACGCCGCAGGACCGTCGATCATGCCGGTGGCGGTCGGATCGTTCAAGAACGGCCGTAAGCCTTCCATCGTGCCGTGATACATGCCGTGCACGGCAAGCGCGCCCAGTGAAAGCGCGCCGTCACCGTCAAACGAACCCCACGGCCCGCGCGCGCTCAGCGGTTCAACTGCCGCATCCGCGAGCGTTCCGCTGAATTGCGCGTGGACGCGGTCAATCGCAACGCCGCTAATGCGCAGCGCGTGCGCATCGACCACTCCGGCCCACACGGCGTGCGCGCCGCTTCGTCCACCGGCTTCGAGCGATGCCGTATCGAGCGTTCCGTCGATCGCCGGCAGCTCGGGCAACAGGTTGCCGAACGCACCGGGGCTCAGCGGCGAATGCAGCGCGATATCGTGCGCGTCGATCCAAAACGCGCTCCTATCGGTCTGACGGTTCAAGTGGTATGCGCCGGCGAACGTCCCATGTCCGACGTTCATCCAAAACGGTTCGACGTCGACGATCCCCGGACGATCGAGATGCATAACCGCGGCCATGCGGTTGATGCCGCGCTCCGATTGCATCGCGCCGTACCCGAGGAACCGCGTATCCTGTCCGTCGAGCAGCACGTCGGCGACCAGCGGCTCGTGCCCGATTAACGTGCCCATGTACGGTAGCGCGCTTGCCGGCGCGTTCACGTGTAGGACCGCCTGCGTGTGCACGGTATTGCCGATGGAAAGCATGCCGCGAATCGCGACCTGCGCGCCGTGAACGTTTGCCTGCAGCGGCGCAAGCATCACGCTACTGTTTTGATACGCGATCTTGACGTGCATGTCGCGGATCGGAAGTGTGTTGTACACGGCGCGCGCCGCGTCCATGCGCGCGAGCACGACGGGATTGCCGAGATCGCCTTGCACTTCGATCTGCAAATGCGCATCGCCGCGGATCGGTTGGTCCGTCGTGAACGCGAACATCTCTCGCAGCGTTTGCAGATTGCCTCGCGCATCGATCCCCAGCCGGTACTGCGGCGTCGCGAAGTTATAGATGCCGCCGCTTACCGCGACGGGAGTTCCCGCAATCAACGCACCAAGGCGGTTGAAGAAAAACGTGTCGTCGACCATTTCAAGACGGCCGGCAATGTGGCGCAGCGGCTGAGAGAGACCCACGACCTGCATCTGCACGTCGTCGACATCGATTCCGCCGGAAAGGTGGTAGTTGATGGGCTGATCGGGCACAACGTCGAGCGAGTAGGCTTTGAACTCCATATCGCGCGCGGTGCCGGCGAGTAAACGCGCCGCATCGGAATTGATGAAGTAGTTGCCGATTGCGCGCATCGGGATTTCTTTGGCAAACGCGTGATGCAGCGCATAGCCGCGGTCGAGGTCGACGGTTCCAACTAATTGGAACGGCTCGAGTGCTTGCTCGACGAATGCGCCGCGCAGTTCGTAGTGCGTTCGCGTGGTGCTGTTGATCGACGCGTCGAGATTGATCCCGGTGACTTCGAGCGTGCGGGAGTCCGGGTCGACCGTGTACGGAGCACGCACGACGCCCGAGCCGTCGCGAATGCGGATGTTCATCGCAATCGGCACGTGATTGGGGAATTGCGGCGCGACCACGGCGGGCTGCTGCGATTGCGGAATGACGATGTTGTAACTGCCGTCTTTATGCCGCACGAGCGTCAGCGTCGGATGATCGATGTAGATGCCGCTGACCCCGAACCGATGTTTGCTTCCAGGGAGCATATCACGCAGAGAGTAGGCGACTTCGACTTGCGCGGCGTCAAGAACCGGTTCACCGTTGCGGCTCACATGGACGTGCAGAAACGTCGCATGTGTTTTGCCGATGTGCTGGTCGCCGATCGATACGTCGTAGCCGATTGCAAGCGAGATGACGCGCGGAAGCACGGCGGCCATGACCTCTTGACGGTGCGCGACGAGCACGCCCGCGAGGACGAAGAGCACGGCCAAGACGACGAGAACCGCTCGCTTGCGCACGGGGACCATATACCCGGAACGCTTCGACGTGTCATTCTATCCCCGATGCATCCTAAGCCATTGTCATCCTGAGCGGAGCGAGCGAAGCGAGCGCAGTCGAAGGACCGCCGAACGAAAAAAGCCCGACGAAAATCTCGCCGGGCTTTTGATTCGATTCGATCCTTCGACTCCGCTCAGGATGACACGGGCGACTACAGGTCCAGGTTCTTCAAATCTTTCGCGTAGTCGAAGATGTACTGCTTGCGGGGTTCGACTTTGTCGCCCATCAGGTCGGTGAAGATGTTGTCGGCTTCGACGGCGTCTTCGACCGTGATGAGCTTCAGACGGCGGTTTCCGACTTCCATCGTCGTTTCCGCGAGCTGCTCGGCGTCCATTTCGCCCAAGCCTTTGTACTGTTGGATCTGGAAGTCTTTGAGCTCGGCATCGCCGACGATTGACTTGAGGTCGGCGTCGCTGAACGCCCACCACTGCTTCTTACCCTTCTTCACGCCGTAGAGGGGCGGCTGCGCGATGTAGACATGGCCTTCTTCGACGAGCGGCTTCATCTGGCGATAGAAGAATGTCAGCAGCAGCGTACGGATGTGCGATCCGTCGACGTCTGCGTCAGTCATGATGATGATCTTGTGATAGCGCAGCTTGCTCACGTCGAACTCTTCGCCGAAGCCCGTACCGAACGCCGTGATCATCGTACGAATCTCTTCGTTCGAGAGCACTTTGTCCAGACGCGCCTTTTCGACGTTGAGAATCTTACCGCGCAGCGGAAGAATCGCTTGCGTGTTCGGGTCGCGGCCGCCCTTGGCGGTACCGCCCGCCGAATCGCCTTCGACTAAGAAGATTTCACTCTCCGACGGGTTCGTATTTTTGCAATCGACGAGCTTGCCGGGCAGACCCGAACCCTCGAGTGCGTTCTTGCGCCGCGAGAGATCGCGCGCTTTCTTTGCAGCCTCGCGCGCGCGCTGCGCCTGCATGCACTTGTCGATGATGATCCGCGCCTGCTTCGGATTCTCTTCGAAGAAGAAATCGAGGCGCTCGTTCACCAGGCCGTACACAATGCTGCGCACCTTCGCGTTGCCAAGCTTCGTCTTCGTCTGGCCTTCGAATTGCGGATCTTGAATCTTGACCGACACGACGGCCGTGAGGCCTTCCATAATGTCGTCGGTCGAGAGCGAGCCGTCGGATTCTTTGAGCGCGCCTTTTTTCTTGGCGTAGCTGTTCACGGCTTGCGTGACCGCCTGGCGGAAGCCTTGGAGATGCATGCCGCCTTCGATCGTGTTGATGTTGTTCGCGAAGCTGAAGATCTGTTCGCTGTACGTGTCCGTGTACTGCATCGCGACTTCAACGTCGACATTGTCACGCTCGGCGTGCGTCGTGATGATCGGATGGAGCGCGTCCTTCTTCTCGTTCAAATACTCGACGAACGACACGATGCCGCCATCGAATTTGTAGGTGCGCTCGCGCACTTGCTCGGGCCGTTCGTCGCGCAGCGTAATCGAGAGCCCGCGATTCAAGAACGCGAGTTCGCGCAAGCGCTTCTGCAGAATATCCCAGTGCAACTCGAGCGTTTCGAAGATTTCCGGATCCGGCTTCCACCACTGGAATGTGCCGGTTTCATCGGTCTTGCCGATCTTCTTGAGCTTCTGCACCGTAAGGCCGCGCTCGAACTTCATCTCGTAGATGTAGCCGTCGCGCTTGACGCGCGTGATCATCCACTCCGAGAGGGCGTTGACGACGGAGATACCGACGCCGTGCAGACCGCCCGAAACTTTGTATCCGCCTTTGCCGAACTTGCCGCCGGCGTGCAGAATCGTCATGACGACCTCGACGGCCGGCATGCGTTCTTCCGCGTGAATATCGACGGGAATGCCGCGCCCGTCGTCTTCGACCGAGCACGATCCGTCTTTATACAGCACGACCTTCAGGCTCTTTGCATAACCCGCCAGCGCTTCATCGACGCCGTTGTCGACGCCCTCGTAGACGAGCTGATGCAAGCCGCGCTCCGACGTGTTACCGATGTACATGCCGGGGCGTTTGCGAACCGCTTCGAGACCTTTGAGGACCTCGATCTGCTCGCCGGTGTAATTGTTCGACATTCTTACTCTTGCTGTTCCGTTCCGTAAATTAAATCGTGCAGTTCGTCGCCGAGCACGTTGCGCACCGTCGCGGGACCGATCCGTTCGGGCGCGAGTTCGCTCTTGAGGAGCACGTATGAACTCGCGATCAGCCGTTCCGATCCGTCGCGCGAGAGCTTCTTGCTCCAACGGGCACGCGTGAGCCGTTCCCACCACCGCGCCAAGAGGCGTCCGCGGATGCTCTCGTACTCGTCGGGAGTCAGGCCCTCGACCAAGCTCGACGTTCCGGCAAACCCCAGCCACGGAGCTTCAAAGAGAAGCCGCGAGACGAATCGTTCCCGTTCATCGTTTCGTGCGATCTCGCACGTGACGCAGAACGGCCCGGAATCAGGCGCGATCAAGGCGGTGCAGCCTTCGCATTCTTTCCACCCGCGGGCACGTTTCGCCCGCTCGGCGGCCTCGACGTCGCTTCGCAGCCGCGCAAGCGCCTCATGGGCGTCGGCGGCCGGCGTGCGCGTCTCGCGTGACCCTGCCTTCCCTATAACACGTCTATTGCCCGAAAGGCTGCCTGGCGCGACGATCGTGCCCACGCGAAATCGCAACTTTTCAATTCCCGACTTCGGCAGCCGCGCGCGAATCGCGGCGATGACCTGCGGCGATTCACAGCTCAACGCGTGGCTCCAGCCGCTGCCCGCCGTTTTGATGATCAGCGTGTCGCCCTCGATCTTGCTCGGATGCGACTTCTGCGCGTTGTTCTCACCGACGATCTCCGCCCATGCAGCGCCAAGGAGAACGAGCGGGTCGGTCGCTTGCGTCGCACCGCCGTCGCCGGGCGACCAGGCGCCCAGCGCGTTGCCTAGCTTCAGCATAGGCTTACCGCCGCTCGCTCGATTGCATACACGCGTGTGTTGTCCGGAAGTCCGGGCGGCAGGTGGGTGGCGGTGACGAAGGCTTGTTCGTAGCCGCCCACGCCCGCGAGAAATGCCGCAGCGCGCTCTTGGTCGAGTTCCGAGAGCACGTCGTCCAGCAACAACAGCGGCGCTTCATTTGCACGATCGCGCATCACACTATATTCGGCAACCTTCAGTGCAAGCACCGCTGTCCGCTGCTGACCCTGAGACCCATACGCCGCTAAGGAGTGCCCGTCGAGGTCGAGCGCCAGATCATCGCGATGCGGACCGGCAACCGCCATCTTCCGCGCCCGCTCCTGATCCGCTACCGCCTTGAACCGCCGCTCCAGCGCGCCGGCAACCGCGTCACCCGTTGCCGCTTCGAACGGCACGTTGGGCGCGTAACTCACGCGGAGTTTTTCTGCGCCGTGCGTCCATTCGGCGTGCGTGCGTTCCGCTTCGCGCGCGAGCTCCGTAATGAAGTGGTTGCGCGTAAGCACCAGGTACGTTCCGGCTTCGACGAGCGTGTTATCGTAGATCGCGAGCAACTCCGGATCGAATGTTACGTTGCCGCGCAACATGGCAGATTTTTGCTGCAAGGCTTTTTGATACCGCGCGAGTTCGTGATAATACTGACGATCTTCTTGCGCGAGCGCGATGTTGATCAACGCCCGACGTAATGACGGCGGACCACCAACGAGTTGCAGGTCCGCGGGTACAAACGTTACGACGCGTATGCTTCCGAGGAATCGCGCGTAGCGCACCCCTTGTCCGTTGATCGTGTATTGCTTGCGTGTTGCGCGACCCGTTTTTGCGATCGTGCATCCCAGATGAATCACACCTGCACGAATCTTCGCATCACCAGCGACGACTGAAAGTTCTAATCCTTCGCGCACGAGATCGCCGTCGCGCGACGTACGAAATGATTTCCCAGTCCCGAGCATCGCGATCGCTTCTAGAAGATTACTCTTCCCTTGCGCATTCTGACCAACGAACACGTTCAATCCCGGCACAGGATCAAGATCCAACTCCGCATAGTTGCGAAAGTTACTGAGGCGAACCCGCGTTAACTGCACTTGTCATCCTGAGCGAAGCGCAGCGGAGTCGAAGGATCGCAACGCACCTTTAGCATGTCAAAAACACAGAGACGACGAGCGTTTCGGCTCGCCGTCATTCGTAACGGTCCTTCGATTGCGGTGCTTCGCACCTTCGCTCAGGATGACAGGGGGCTACTGACGCAGAGGCATCAGAACATAGAGTTGCTGCGCACCCTCAGGCGGTTCAACCGGACGAATCGCGGCAGGCGAAAGTGGGCCGAGGAATTCGATGACGGTTTGTGCGCTCTTGATGTGGTTCAGTATCTCGACGAGGTAGCGCGCGTTGAACGCGATCGAGAGATCGTCGCCCGTTTGTTCGACTTCGATTTCTTCGTACGCGTTGCCCGAGACGTCGGAGCTGGCCGTCACGATGAGCGTTTGATTCGCAACGGAGAGCTTCACCATGCTGGCGCGATCGCCCGCGACGAGTTCGGCTCGGCGGAGGCTGCCGATGAGCGCCTGCGTATTGACCGTAACGCTGCGATCGAACTTCGCGGGGATCACTTGTTGATAATTCGGATACTGGCCGTCGACCAGACGCACGGTGATCGACGTGTCGCCGGCGGTCATCTGGAGTTGGTTGCTCTGCGCACCGAGGGCACTGACGGCAATTTGATCCGCACTGCCGAGATTACGTGCCGCTTCAGCGAGCGCACGCGACGGTACGATGTACTTCTCCGCTCCCGTGACGCCGTCGTCGAGCGTCGTTTGGTACTTTGCGAGGCGGTAGCCGTCGGTTGCGACCATCGTGAGGTTGTTCCCCTCGATTTCGAGCAGCGTGCCCATCAGCACCGCGCCGCGTGCCTCTTCGCTCGATGCAGCAAAGATCGTCGCATCGATGCCGTCGCGGAAGCGTTTCGCACCGACCGTGAAGTGTGAACCTTTGGTAGCGGCGGGAAGCGGCGGATATTCGTCGGCGGGCAGCGCGTGGAAGTCGTAGTTGCTGCGTTCGCATTTGACCGAGGCGCGCGTCGGCGTGCCGCTCAGCTCCAGTAGACCTGCCCCCAAGTTGCCGAGGTAGCTCGAGAAGAGCTTGGCCGGAACGGTAACCGAGCCACCTTCGCTGATCTCTGCGGGGAAGGCGTGTTCGAGGGTCAACTCGAGATCCGTGGCGCGGACCGCGATTTTCCCGTCTTCGGCTTGTAAAAGGACGTTCGAGAGAATCGGCACGGTCGTGTGCGCGTTGACGACCTTGCTGGCTGCGCCAACCGCACTCGCGATGTCCTTGGTGTTACAGGTGAACTTCATTACTCCACCGATGCTCCGCTCGCGTTTGTTCCGGGTAAGAATTAGCTAATACCGCCGTAACAGTAGTAGTGCGGTGTATTTCGCGGATAAGTCGCTTTTTGCTTGTTCCCATGCGGTTTTTCGCGAAGTACAAGCTGTGGACGCCGGCCACCCGCCGATACACATAACCACCGTTTCGGACCAACGAGCAGTTATCCACGCACAGAGGCTCAACCTTGTGCGCGAGTACGTGCACATTGGGGATTCATCGCCGGCCAAAGAAAAACGACCCGGCTGTTACACCGGATCGCTTCTCATGGGTCAAGGACGCTTTTACGGGTTCTGGCACATCGCGATCAACTGACGGATCTTGTTACGATAGGCCTCGTCGCGCTGCATTTGATCTTTGATCTTATCGCGCGCGTACATCACGGTCGTGTGATCTTTCTTGCCGAAGTCGCGGGCAATTTGCGGCAGCGAGTAGTTCGTGAGTTCCGTCGCAATGTACATCGCGATTTGACGCGGTGCTGCAAGCCGCTGATCGCGACGGCCGTTATCCATCTCTTTGACCGTCAACCCGTGCGCGCTCGCGACCGTCTCTTTGATCTTGCCGATCGTGATGCGCTGCAGCGGCGCTTGCGCGACGGCGCTCTTGAGGACTTCTGCCGCAAGATCGAGCGTGATCGGTGATTTGGTCAACGATGCATAGGCCACGACGCGGATCAGCGCGCCTTCGAGTTCACGGATGTTCGACGGAATGACCTTCGCGATGAACGACGTCACCTCGTCGGGCACCGGAATCTTTTCGCTCTCGGCCTTCTTACGCAGAATCGCTTCACGCGTTTCGATGTCCGGCGCTTGAATGTCGGTGAGCAAGCCCCATTCGAATCGCGACCGCAAGCGGGACTCGAGCGTTTGAATCTCTTTGGGCGGACGGTCGGAGCTGATGATCAGCTGACGGCCGGATTCGTGCAGCGCATTGAAGGTGTGGAAGAACTCTTCTTGCGTCGTCTCTTTGCCGGCCAAAAACTGGATGTCGTCGATGAGCAGCACGTCGACTTGCCGATAGCGGTTGCGGAATTCCGGCGTGCGGTTATTTTGGAGCGCGATGATGAATTCGTTCGTGAACTTCTCGCACGTCACGTACACGACGTTTGCATTCGGATTGTCGAGGAGTACACGGTGACCGATCGCGTGCATCAAGTGCGTCTTGCCGAGTCCGACACCTCCGTACAGGAAGAGCGGATTGTAGGCGCGGGCAGGTGCACAAGCGACAGCTTGGGCTGCAGCATGAGCAAACCGGTTAGAGTTACCGACGACGAACTCTTCAAAGGTATAACGCGCATTGAGGTTCGAGCTGCGCAGTTCTTCGGGCGCGCGGGTCGGTGCGGCAGCCGTCGGGCCTGGTAGCGTTGCTTGCGGCGCCGCTTCGGCTTCCGCGACGGTAAAACGCAGCTCGCACCGCGCGCCAAACACTTCGCTTAAAACGTCGGCAATTTGCCCTTTGAGGCGATTCTCAACCCAATCGCGCGCGAAATTGCTCTGGACCGAAAGCAGCAACTCACCGCCGTGCATCGAGACGAGACGGATCGGTTTGATCCACATCTCGAAGATCGGCTTGGAAAACTTGCGTTCGAGTGCCTCCAGAGCAGAATTCCACAACTCGTTTGAGATGTCGGAGTTGCCAACCGCAAGCGCCATCCTCTGCGTCCCCATTGACCAAAAAGTATTAGTTGAACCACCATGAAGAGCCGCATCCCGCCGCCCCCTCCTGGGGTCCCGTGAGGCGCTTTCGGTTGGCTTAATCGAGCCTCTCTCCTGCGGTTTTCGAAAGTGAATTTATCCACTTATCCACAGGCCGTTTTGAACGATTTTTCGGGGGTTTTCACGGCATGTCGACAGCATTCCGGTGACACTTGACACTGCGAAAAAAGCCCGGCCTGACGCCGGTTTGCGGCGCATCCGGCCCGGTTGCAAAACAGGCTTTTCCACAGCCCTGTCCACAGGTGTGGAAATCCCTGTCACTGCCGCCCAAATTCGTCACTTTAAACCTTATCTTCACGTGTCGCCTTGACTCGCCGATAGGGCGGACTCTATACTTAGGGGCTGTGTGCCGCCGCCGGGCGGCTATTTTTGACTGGGAGAGTAGAGCAAGCTATGAAGCGGACGTTTCAGCCGCACAATCGCCGTCGCAAACGCGTGCACGGCTTCCTCGAGCGGATGTCCACGAAGAACGGCCGCGCCGTGTTGTCGCGCCGTCGCAAGAAGGGGCGTCACCGCCTGACGGTCTGATGCGCAGTTATGCCAGCCTGCGGCGCAGTTGGGAGTTCAACCGATTGCGCCAGCGCGGCCGGCGTATCGCCACCGCAGCCTTGACCGTCTACCGCGCCGACCCGCTCCCACATGACACGACTTCTGTGGTCGGCATAACGGTCGGCAAGCCCGTCGGAGGGGCCGTCGTCCGAAACACCGTTCGCCGCCGCGTGGCGGCGATTTTGCGCGAAGCGCTCGCCGGGCGCCGCCTGCGAGTTCTCGTCGTCGCGCGGCCTGCCGCCGCGGCGGCACCGTTCGCTCAGTTGCGAAACGATCTCGAGCGAGCGTTGGTATAGGCTAGAGCCGTGCGCCAAATCCTCATTCTCCCGATTCGTCTCTATCAGATCGCGATCTCGCCTCTGATGGGACCGCATTGCCGGTTCTATCCGAGCTGCTCGCAGTACGCGATCGAATCAATTCAAAAGTTTGGAGCGCTGCGCGGCACATGGCTTGCCATCGGCCGTCTCGCTCGCTGTCACCCAGGGCACCCCGGCGGAGTCGATCTCGTTCCGCAGCGCACGTGCTCTCCCGTGGAAAGGTAAGCGTTGCACCTCATTCTCGCGACTAGCTGGCTCGATCCGATCGTCAATGCGATGTCGCAGCTCGTCACCTGGATCAATATGCCGATTCATAACCTCGGCATCAGTTTGATCATCCTCGCCGCAATTATTCGCCTCATCTTCTGGCCGCTCAACAGCAAACAGTTTAAGTCGATGATGGCAATGCAGAAGCTTGCACCGAAGATCAAGCAACTGCAGACCCGCTACAAGAACGATCCGCAGAAGCTCCAAACGGAGACGATGGCACTGTATAAGGAAGCGGGTGCGAATCCGCTCTCCGGATGCTTGCCGCTGCTCGTGCAGTACCCGTTCATCATCAGCGTCTTCTACATGGTGATCAACAACAAGTCGATCTACGAGAACCAAAACTTCTTGTGGATCGGCACCGCGCTCGCGCAGCACTCGCCGGTGATTTTCGGCGTGCCGGTCTTTGCCGCAAGCCTCGCGCACGCAGACTTGATTCTGCTCGTTCTCTACGCGGCCTCAATGTACATCAGCGTCCGCTTCGGCAGCATGCCCGCGACGGATCCGCAGCAAGCGCAGACGCAAAAGATGATGTCGATCATGTCCCCGCTCATGCTGGGCTTCATCGGCTTCAAATACCAGTGGCCGTCGGCGATGGTCCTGTACTGGTTCTCCTCGAACCTCTTCCAAATGGCGCAGCAGTTCTATCTGCTGCGCAAGTACCACGAGCCGCTCTCGTTCCTCGATAGCGCGCACGCGATCACCGACGTCCCGGCCCCGGCCGAAGCTGCAGCATTGACGGACACCACGAAGAAGAAGCCGGCGAAGCAATCAAGCGCGGCCAAGACGTACAAGGTGAAGAAGAAAACGAAAGGCGCCAATTCCTAATGTTGTACGAAGACGATTTCGAATTCGAAGAGCAGCCCGCGAATATTCGCGACCGGCAGATTCCCGGCAAGAATGAGTCCCGCACGGGCGGCGGCGGTGGCCGCCGGCGCGGCGGCAGCGGCGGCACGGGTGGCACGGGCGGAGGCGGTGGACGCCGCGGCGGTAACGGCGGCGGACGCCGCTACGGGGCGCCGCTGGGTTCAAGCCATCGCGAACACCATGATTTCCCCGCCGATGCGCTGCCCGCGCGCGATCTCCTCAACGAGATCCTCACGCGCATGGGCGTGCAGCAAACGGAGATCAGCTACATCCCGCGCCAAGAGGGTGAGTATCTCGAAGTGACCGGTCCCGATCTCGCGATGCTGATCGGCCGCCACGGCAACACGCTCGAGGCGCTGAACCTCGTCTTCAACAACATCATTAACGCCGGCGTGCGGAACAACCGCCGCTATTACACGATTGATGCCGAAGGCTATCGTGCGCGGCGCGCCGATCAGTTGAAGAATCTCGCAATGGCGACGCTCGAACGCGTGATGCGCGATCACAAGCCGCAGAAGCTCGAACCGATGCTTCCCTCGGAACGAAAGATCGTCCACATTGCGCTCGCCGAATCGCCGCTCGTGCGGACCGAGTCGGAGGGCGAAGAGCCCGAACGCTGCGTGGTCGTGTTCCCGAAGTAGTCCAGACGGCGCCGTAACCCGGCGCCGTTTTCATTAGTAGAACGGGACATGGAGCGCTACGAGCATCAGCAGCATTCGACGTGGATGTACTGGATCGCGATCGCCGTGCTCGGCATGTTCGTGTTGCTCAGCCGGGCCGATCCGGCTGCCGGACTTGGCCTTGCGATTGCAAGCATCGTCGTGGCCGCATCGATCGCCATATTCTCGCTGCTCACGACGCGCGTTGACGCCGATGCCGTCTCTTGGTTCTTCGGATGGGGCTGGCCGGCAGGCTCGATTCCGCTGGCAGACATTCAAAGCGTCGAGGGAACCGAGACGAATCTCGTCGAGGGCTGGGGCATTCACTGGACGATTTGGCACGGCTGGCTGTGGAACGTAGGCGGATTCCAAGCGGTCGAGATGATAAAGCGCGATGGCTCGCGGATCACGCTCGGAACCGACGATCCGCAGGGACTGTACGACGCCATCGTCGCGCACCGAAACGCGTTGTGAAGGCATTTCTTGCGGCATCGCTGCAACTTTGGCTCGATGTGGCTCTCAACGGCCTGGCGTACCGTTTGCTCTGCTGCAGTTAGCGTTTTGGCGCTTGCGTTGCTGGCTGCATGCACGCGTTCCGGTTCGCAGTGGGGAACGCCGGGTGAAGTGCGTATAGCGCAACACGGGGATATTTGGAATCTCAATCCCGAGATCGCGTTTTCGCAGCGGCTGATCGACCTTACGCAAATCTACGCACAGCCGCTCGTCGGGATAGGCCCGGATAATCGAGCAATTCCCATTTTGTGCGAAGAAGTGCCGAGCGTTGAAAACGGCGGGATCTCACGCGATGCGCGCACCATCACGTATCATTTGCGCCGCGGCATTCGATTTGCCGACGGCATCGAGTTTACGTCGCACGATGTTGCATTCACGTATCGCGCAGCGACCGATTCGCGCAATCCGATCAGTGAGATGGCGCCGTATCTGCGCGTTGCCTCCGTCGAGACGCCGGATAAATATACGGTCATCTTTCATCTCAAGGCGCCGTGGTCGGGCGCGCCGCGAGAACTTTTCGCGGCAAGCGACTATATCTTCGGAATTCTTCCGGCGCATGCGTTTCACGACAATCCCGACATGCGTCATGCGGATTGGAACAATCACCCATTCGGCACCGGCCCCTTTCGCGTGACGCTTTGGCGTCGCGGCGATCGCGTCGTTATGGAGCGCAATCCGTATTCGTGGCAACATCCCAAGCTGCAACGGTTGATCGTGAAGATCGTTCCGGATGAAAACGCCGCGCTCGTCGCACTGCGCGCGCATGAAATCGATTTCGCGGACGTGACCGCCGATCAAGTCGAGCAAGTACGTCCGCTGCGCGACGTATCGTTGATTGCGGTGCCCCGCAATGAAAGCGACTTACTCGAACTGCAAACGCAAGGCAACGCGATGCGCGATCCGCGTATGCGCGAAGCCGTTGCCTATGCTATCGATCGCGCGACAATCGCGCGGACCGTCTTTCGCGGACTCTCGCCGCTGGCCACGACGGAAGTTCCGCCGCTTTTTCCCGAACACGATGGTTCCATTGTTGCGCGGACGTACGACCCGGCTCGTGCGCGTGCGCTCGTCCGCGCCGCCGGATACACCGGCGAAGTGCGCATCGTCTTCAACAATGCCGACGTGATGTACCGCTCGACCGCGACGATCGTGCAACAGAATCTGCGCGATGCGGGAATGAACGCGGTGCTGCACGGCGCGGCGCCGAGCGTACTGTACGCTCCGCCGGGGCAAGGCGGCATCTATTTTAACGGGACCTTCGACGTCGCCGTAAGCGGATGGTACGGCGGGCTCGACCCGGAGACGTCGGAGCCCTGGATCTGCGCCAATCGGGCGCCGAACGGTCCCAACCTCGCGCGCTGGTGCGATGCGCGGTACGATGCCGCGTTTGCCGACCAGCAGCGAACGGTCGATGCGGCGCGGCGGAGCGAGGATTTTCACGTCATGCAGCGCCGCGTCTTCGACAATGTCACGGCGGTGTTTACCGTGTACCGTACCGAATATGAAGCGATCAATCCATCGCTGCACGGTGTCGCGCCGAACATGCTCTATAATTTCGGACAAACGCAAGACTGGTCGCTGCAATGAACGCCGACACGATCGCGGCGATCGCAACGCCGCCGGGACGCGGCGCAATCGCGATCGTACGTGTAAGCGGCCCCGATGTTCGTGCGCTTGCGGCGCACGTCGTGCCCGACATCGAGCTTCGGCCGCGCTACGCGCATTATGCGGCGATTCTCGATGAACAGCATCGTCCGATCGATCGCGGCTTGGTGCTCTTTTCGCCGGCGCCGCATTCGTACACCGGTGAAGACACGCTCGAACTGCACGTGCACGGATCGCCGGTGATTGCAAATGAAGTCGTGCGCGCGTTGCTCGCGCGCGGCGCGCGTCTTGCGCAGCCCGGTGAATTTACCCGGCGCGCCTTCATGAACGGGAAGATGGATTTACATGGCGCAGCATCGGTTGCCGATCTGATCGATGCGGAGACGCGTTCCGCGGCGCGTGCGGCGCTCGCGAATCTTGGCGGCGGACTTGCAAACGAGATTCGCGCGTTACGCGCGCAATTGACGAAGATCGTCGAAGATTGCAGCGGCGCGATCGATTTCCCCGAAGAAGTTCCCGAACCGGATCGCGCGGAGGTCGACGCGGCGTTGCGCGCGATCGTTGAACGTCTCGAGCAGCTGCGTCACGAGGGCGAGGTCGGACGCCTTGTGCGCGAAGGCGTCGGCGTCGCGATCGTCGGTCCGCCGAATGCGGGGAAATCGTCGCTGCTCAATGCGTTGCTCGGCGAAGAGCGAGCGATCGTCTCGGAGATTCCAGGGACAACGCGTGACACGATCGAGGAGTCGATTGCAATCGACGGCGTGCGCGTGCGGCTCGTCGACACCGCGGGGATCCGTGAACACGCCGACCGTCTGGAAGCGGCCGGTATCGAACGCACGCGCCGCGTGCTCACCTCCGCGCGCATCGCGTTGCTCGTGCTCGACGGCTCGCAAGCGCTCGACGCCGAAGCACGCGCGCTGCTCGTTGCGACCGCCGATCGCGAGCGGGTCGTGTTCTTCAACAAAGCCGATCTCGGCGAAGACGGTGCGCACGAAGCGAACGTCCCCGACGCGATCGTCGGTTCGGTACGCGAGCCCGGCACGCTCCGTGCGATTCGTTCGGCGATAGCTCGTGTCGGATGGGGCGGTGAAGTGCCCGATCTCGAGCGTCCGCACCTGGCCTCGCTCTACGAGTTCGACGCGGTCAACGCAGCGATTGCCGCGCTGAGCGAAGCGCGTGAGACACTGCAGCGCGGCGAAGCAACGGACTGGATCGTCAGCGACCTACAACAAGCGTATGCTGTACTCGGACACGTGAGCGGCGATTTCGCGGCCGAGGAGGTCCTCACCGGCGTTTTCGCCCGGTTCTGCATCGGCAAGTAAGGAGGGTTCATGCTCCACGCTCTAGCCCGCAACTGGTGGGCCGTTCTGATCCGCGGGATCGCGGCGATTATCTTCGGGATTCTGGCGTTTCTCTGGCCGGGCGCAACAGGCGTCGCGCTGGTGATTCTCTTCGGCGCCTACGCGTTCGTCGACGGTGTTTTTGCAATCGTCGCTGCGATTCGCGCTGCGGAAGCGCACGAGCGCTGGGGCGCGTTTGTCATCGAAGGCATCATCGGGCTGGTCATCGCCGCGATTACGTTCTTCAATCCGCGCATCACTGCGTTTGCGCTCTATCTGACGATTGCCGTATGGGCGCTTCTGACCGGAGTCTTGGAAATCGTTGCGGCGATCCGGCTGCGCAAAGAGATTCAGAACGAGTGGCTCCTCATACTCGGCGGCATCGCATCGCTCGTCTTTGGAATCTTGTTGATCGTCTATCCGCTCGCCGGCGTGCTCACCGTGATTTGGCTCATCGGCGCGTACGCAATCGTCTTCGGTGTGATGATGATCGGACTGGCGCTGCGACTGCGGCCGTACGCGAAGCACGAACCTGCGTTAGTGCGTTAACCAGGCAGGCGTCCGCTATTGGCGAAAAGCCGCGGTATGTTAGCGGCTTTTCGTTCAACTGCGCTTCTTTGCGCTGTTCTCGTCAGCGTGCTCGCATTTGCTTTGCCGGCGCACGGCGCCGACGCGATGCCGCTTGCGGTTTCGCGATGCGAATACACGATGAAATGGCACGCGCTCGAAGTCTTGTTTCGCAATACCGGCACGAAGGCCATAAGTAAGGCCGACTTCTTGGTGATGACGGCGAGCGGTCCCATCCAAGCGGTCGAGCACGATGGCGATTTCGCTCCCGGTTCTGAGACGATGCGCCGGTCCTATACGGATATGGAACGTCTGCACGCTCAGGCGGCGATTCACTGCGTCCCTGCGACAATCACGTACGCGGACGGTACGACGTGGCAGAACGCGAGCGTTGGTCCCGACTTGGAACACACACTCGTGCAGACGCCGGGGGCGCCTATCCGCATCCGCGATTGCCGCGCGATGGATTCCGAGTACGGCCCGCCGATTCTGCATTATACGTTCGTCGATCGCGCAGAGCAGGCTGCGACCGGCGTCTCGATCGGCTTTGTTGAAAACGGCGTAATGGTCGCGCAAAAAGATGATAGCGGTACGTTTGCACCCGGTATCGAGATCGTTCGCGAACTGCAGCCGCGCTCGGGAATCGTTCCGAACGACGTGATGAATCAACGGTGCATTGTGCTCAGCGCGACGCTCGCCGACGGAACCATGTGGAAGAATCCGTCCCCGCCCGTTTCAGCTGCATGGCCACCGTTTGCGGCCGATGCCGCTCCAACGGCGGGGCAAATCACGATCACCGGATGCGACTCGGGAAGAGTACACTATCGCAACGACGGTCCGCTGCAGGTTACCGCGGTAGATATCGGACTGCTCGAAGACGGAAAGGTCGTGCGGACGTTTCGGAACGTCCACACGCTGACTGCGCCGGATGAAACGGCGTACGGCTTCTACCAACAGAACGACATCAAGATCAAAGATGAACGGTGCGTGCCGCTTCGTGTTGATTACGCCGACGGTACGGAATGGGTGAACCCGGCGCTCAAGGGCTAGGGTAAGCCGCGCGGGGGCGGTCCGCAGTGCGGATCGTAGCGCGTGCTGCAGACCTTCATCTCGTAATACGTGGTGCGTGACGGGGAGAGCGTCACGTGGAACGCCTGCATCGGCACGTCCTCGGACTCGGCTGTCACCGTGTAGGGGCCCGGCTTGAGGTTCGGCAGCGAAAAGCGCCCGCCGCGGTCCGTCGTGGCTTCCGTCGTCACGGGACCTTCGGCGCGTACGCGGACACCTTCGAGCGCGCGGCCGTTTCCTTCGTCGAGCACCCGGCCGGTGAAGGCGGTGATCACGAGTGCGAAGGTCGCGAACGTGCGGATGTGCGCCAACGCCATATCTGATACACTAGCACATCGTGAACGGGGTGATCATTGTTGGCGGCGGTCATGCGGGCGTCGAAGCGGCGCTTGCTTCGGCGCGCCTTGGCGTGCCCACGATGCTGGTCACCGGCGATCCGCAGAAGGTCTGCACGCTGCCCTGTAATCCGTCGATCGGCGGCAGCGCGAAGGGGCAGCTGGTGCGCGAGATCGATGCGCTCGGCGGGGCGATGGGAACGCTCGCGGATCAGTGCAGCGTTCATTCGCGCTTCTTGAACGAGAGCAAGGGCCCGGCCGTGCGCGCGTTGCGTCAGCAGATGGACAAACCGGCGTATGCGCGCCTTGCGATCGACGTGCTGCGGTCCCAGCCGAACCTGGAGATCGTTCAAGGTCTCGTTGAGGACTTGATCGTCGAAGGCGGTGTCGTGCGCGGTGTGGTTTGCGCCGACGGTACGAAACACTACGCGCGGGCGGTCGTCCTCGCGACGGGTACGTTCCTCGGCGGCAAGACGTTCCGCGGTGACGTCGTGCAAGCCGAAGGGCGATTCGGTGAAGCGCCGGCGGTTGGACTTTCGCATACCTTGCGGCGTCTCGGATTTCCGACGCGCCGTCTGAAGACCGGTACACCGCCGCGTATTGATAAGACGAGCGTCGACTATGATGCGATGCAACTGCAGCCGCCGAGCGACGTGCCGCTGATGTTTTCGTACACGACTCCGCCGCGTTTTGCCGGTCCGCAGCTGAATTGTTACATCACGCAGACGAACGAGCGTACCCACAAACTCGTGCGCGATAATTTGCATCGTTCGCCGCTGTACGGATTGGATTTAATCGAAGGCATCGGTCCGCGGTATTGTCCGTCGATCGAAGATAAAGTCGTGAAGTTCGCGCACAATCCGACGCATTCGATCTTCATCGAACCCGAAGGCTGGAACGAACCAACGTTGTATGTCGGCGGATTTTCGACGTCGTTGCCGGCGGAAGTGCAGTTGGAGATGCTGCACACGTTGCCCGGATTGGAATCGTGCGTGATGCTGCGCGGCGGCTATGCCGTCGAATATGATATGGTGCCGCCGACGGAATTGCGCGATACGCTCGAAACACATCGCGTGCAGAATCTTTTTCATTGCGGACAACTCAACGGCACGTCCGGTTACGAAGAAGCAGCGGCGCAAGGATTGATCGCGGGGATCAACGCCGCGCGCGCGGTGCAAGGCCGTGAAGCGTTGCGTCTTGCACGCAGCGATGCGTATATCGGCGTGATGATCGACGATCTCGTCAGCAAAGGCGTCGACGAGCCGTATCGCATGCTCACGTCGCGCGCGGAACATCGCGTGATTTTGCGCCACGACAACGCGGACACGCGGCTTACGCCGGTCGGCCGCGAGATCGGCCTTGTCTCGGACGAGGCGTGGGACGCATTCAACGAACGGCAAGCGGCGCTGCGCGATGCGGTCAAGCGCGCGGAGCGCACGCGCGTACCGGTGGAACAGATCGGCGACCAGCGGTTAGAGGCCGGCGCCACTTTGGCCGATGCTCTGCGGCGTCCGACGCTAACGTTTGGTGATATTGCGCCGCATTTCGATCCACCGATGAGCGACGAACTGGGTGAACGCGTGACGATTGAGCTGAAAGTCGCCGGTTACGTGCGCCGCCAGGAGATCGCAATCGAGAAGGCTGCGCGCACGGAGCGCGTGTTGATTCCCGACGGCCTTGACTATGCCGGAATCGGGGCACTCTCGCGCGAGGCGCGCGAAAAGCTCTCAGCGCAACGCCCGCGCACGTTGGGAGCGGCGAGCCGGATTCCAGGCGTCACGCCTGCGGACGTCGCGATCCTCGGGCTCTTCGTCCACCGCGAACGAAGCGCCGCGAGCGCGTGAGCGAGTTCGACGAGCTGCATCGCCTCCTCGAGGGACACGTGCCCGAGGAGCACCGCGAGCGGCTAGCGAGTTACGGTGCGCGTGTGCTGGAGGCGAATCGAAAGTTCAATCTCACCGGCGCGAAAGACGCCGCGGAATTTGCTCCGCACATTATCGACAGCGTTTCGATCGCGCCGTACATCGAGCAGTCGCTCGTGGACATCGGATCGGGTGGCGGCTTGCCGGCGATTCCGCTTGGAATCGTGACCGGCGTGCCCCTCATGATGATTGAGTCGACCGTAAAGAAGGCGCGCTTCCTCGAACAGATGCTGGCGGAGTTCGCGCTTGAAGGTGGCGTCGTCGCGAAGCGTGCGGAAGTCGCGGCGCACGAGGTGGAGCTGCGCGAACATTTCCAGACGGGAACCGCGCGCGCCGTTTCGACCGCGCCGGCGGTTGCCGAGTTGTTGCTGCCGTTCATTCATCCCGGTGGGCGCGCCGTGCTGCAGCGCGGCACAATGGACGATCGCGAGCTGCAGGCGCTCGAAGACGCATCGTTGATGCTCGGCGCGAATGTGGAGCAGGTCATTCAACAGCTACCCGAGGTCGGCGAGGCTGGGCCCGTGCGACAGCTCGTGATTGTCGAGAAAACGGGAAAGACGCCTCCGCGTTTTCCGCGCCGTGTTGGGATCCCCGAGAAGCGGCCGCTGTGCCTGTAGCGGCCTAGCCGCTTCGCGCGCGAACAGCTTCGAGGAAGCCGCCGAGGATCGGTCCCGCGAGGGGTTCGTCGAGGCCCATCCACTCGGGATGCCACTGAACGGCAACCAGCCACGGCTTGCGCATCGGCGTCGTCCACTCGATCGCCTCGATGATCCCATCCTCGTGGCGCGCCGCAACCTGAAGTCCTTCGCCCAGTTCGTCTACCGCCTGATGATGCGAAGACGTTGCAGTGGCGTTGCGCGTGTGAACGAGCCGGTGAAGCGCCGAGCCGGACTCGAGATGCACGTCGTGGCGCTGATCGTTTTGAAGGTGATGCCCGTCTTCATGCAAGTCTTGAATCAGGGTGCCGCCGAGGTAGACGTTGAGCAACTGCATGCCGCGGCAGATCGCGAGGATCGGCAGGCGGCGGCGGAAGGCGCCGTCCAGCATTTTGAGCTCCGCTTCGTCGCGGCCGGGGAACGTCTCGCAAACCTGATCGTGATCGCGGGCCCCGTACCGGTGCGGTTCGACGTCGGCGCCGCCTGAAAGCAGTAACCCGTCGATCTCGCCGAGCGCCTCGCGGTCTAGCGGCTGCGCTGCGCCCGCGAGCCAAATCGGCTCGATGACGTCGACCAGGCCCATCTGGTCGGCGGACGCAAGAAGAGCACCGAGGTATAACCGGTACTCAGGAGCTCCCTGATCGTAGCTCAGCCCGATCTTCACTCCGAGCCGTGTTCGCTTCATGGCGCCGGGGTCATCCTGAGCGGAGTGAGCGGAGCGAACGCAGTCGAAGGACGCAGTGTCATCCTGAGCGCAGGGGCGAAGCCCCGGAGTCGAAGGATCGCCTCGAATCAATCGCGCGTCACGATCCCTGGACTCCGCTGCGCTCCGCTCAGGATGACACTATTTAACGTGAAACAAAAGATTAAGAACCCTGCCGGCGTTTCTCGTGAAACGAAAGATTAAGAAGTGTATCGTCCGCACTCGCTGGAT
>CAZYLU010000028.1:0-51264 GCA_964648945.1 uncultured bacterium
ACGAAGATTGCACTATTGAACGCGGGTCAATTACCGTTTCACGAACCTGCGCTCGGCGCAATCGTCGCGCGATGCAGCGCAAACGGCTCCCTTCGATTTCTCACTTCGCCCGCTGATGCGCTAGCGGGACGCGAAATCGTTTTCATTGCTGTCGGCACACCCGTTGGACCGTTAGGAGATGCCGATCTCACCTATGTACGGCAAGCGGCGAAAGACATCGCAACGTTCGCCTCCTCAGACCTGCTCGTCGTGAATAAATCGACGGTTCCGGTTGAAACCGTCGATCTCGTCGCTCGTCTACTCGAGAAGCATGGAAACGGACAGCACTTTATGGTCGCGTCGAATCCGGAGTTCTTGCGCGAAGGAAGCGCCGTCGACGACTTCATGCATCCCGATCGTATCGTGATCGGAACGGACGATCCGGCCGCCGCTTCCTTATTGAAAGATCTCTACGCTGCAATCGACGCGCCAGTTTTAGTCGTCGATCCGCACACTGCCGAGATGATCAAGTACGCGGCAAACGCCTTCCTCGCGTCGAAACTCTCGTTCGTCAACGAACTGTCGAATATTTGCGATGCGGTCGGCGCGAATATCGATGACGTGCTCGCGGGGATCGCCTACGACCGGCGCATCGGCCGCCACTACATGCAGCCCGGAATCGGATTCGGTGGTTCGTGCCTTCCGAAAGACGTAAGCGCGCTCGCGCACGTCGCGCGCGCGCACGCCATCGAGCCCTCGATGCTCGATGCCGTACTCGACGTTAACCGGCGGCAAATCGCTCGCGCGGTTTCCGCGATCGAGTCACGCGTCGGCGAACTGGATGGAAGGCGTGGAGCGCTTCTCGGCTTGAGCTTCAAACCGGACACGGATGATGTGCGCGAGTCGCCTGCGATCGCCTTAGCGCGGGCGCTCTGTACGCGCGGAGCAATCCTGTGCGTTCATGATCCGGCGGCAATGAATGCTGCACGGCATCTCTTGAATGAAAGCGTAGAATACGCGCCGAGTCCATACGATGCGCTCGCCGGCACGGATTATGCGATCGTTGCGACGCCGTGGAACGAGTACCGGTCGCTTGATTGGCGTCGCGTTTATCAATCGATGCAACGCGGCAATCTCTTTGATATGCGAAACGCGCTGGACGCGCGGTTGTTGCGTACCATCGGCTTCTCTTACTTCGGCGTGGCCCGTCCCGCGCCGGCGGCGATCTCTGCATGATTTCGCTCGTTACCGGTGCGGCCGGCTTTCTCGGCTCTCATCTCTGCGCCGCGCTCCTTGGTGAGGGACACGAAGTTATCGGCGTCGACAACCTGATCACGGGGGAAATCTCGAACCTCTCGACGATTCTCGACGACGATCGCTTCCGCTTCATCGAAGCAGACGTGAGCGAAGGATTGCCGCGGCTCGACCGTGTCGACACGATCTTCCACTTTGCGTCGCCCGCAAGCCCGATCGATTACGCGCAGCGTCCGCGCTCGACGCTCCGTGTCAACTCGCGCGGCACCGAACACTGCTGTGAGATGGCGCTGCGCCACGGAGCACGCGTGCTGTACGCGTCGACCTCCGAAGTCTACGGCGATCCGCTGGAGCATCCGCAGCGCGAAGAGTACTTCGGAAACGTGAATTCCATCGGTCCGCGCGCGTGTTACGACGAAGCGAAACGCTACGGTGAGGCGGTCGTTTCGTCATTCCGCCGCACCGAGGGTCTAGATGGCCGCATGGTTCGCATCTTCAATACCTACGGCCCACGCATGCGCCGCAACGACGGGCGCGTCGTACCGACGTTTATAACGGAAGCGCTCAGCGGCCGTCCACTCACCGTTTTCGGAGACGGCAGCCAAACGCGCTCGCTCTGCTACGTCGACGACCTGATCGAAGCGATTTTGCGCTTTTCCGCGATCGACGATCCTGAGTATTGGGTCGTCAATATCGGGAACGATGAAGAGGTAACGGTTCTCGAAATCGCGCGCACGATTAGCGAGTTGTGCGCGATTCCGCTTCGCGTACGGCACGAACCGTTGCCCGAAAACGATCCACGTCAGCGGCGCCCGGATCTGACACGCGCGCGCAAGCTGTTGAAATGGCGCGCGCAAACGCCGATGAGTGAAGGCCTAGCACGAACGATCGCGTGGTTCAAGAAGGCGGTGCCCGCGTGAGGGACGATGCGCGCACGTCGATCGTGATCGCGACCCGGAACCGCCGCCCTCAACTCGCCGCTACGCTCGCTCGCCTGACCCAGCTCGATGACGTAGCCGAGATCATCGTCGTCGACAACGATTCAATCGACGACACCGCACGATATATTCGCACACACTTTTCCGACGTGCGGCTTATTCGTTTGTCGCGAAACGAAGGTGCGTTCGCCCGCACGATCGGAGCGCGCGGTGTACGCACGCCGTACATCGCGTTCTGCGACGACGATACGTGGTGGCTCGCAGGTTCCATCGCGCGTGGAGCGCACGTCTTTGATGCGCATCCCGCGGTGGCTTTGCTCAACGCCTGCGTGACGGTGGAGCGCAACGGAAGGATCGACGAAGCGTGCGTCGCGATGTCGGCGAACGCAAACGTCGACGGATTCCCCGGCTCTCCGATCGTCTTCTTCATGGCCGGTGCGTCGATGCTGCGCACGAACGTCTTTCTTGACTGCGGAGGGTACGAGCGCCGGTTTCTCATCGGCGGCGAAGAAACGCTGCTCGCGCTCGAACTCCATCGCCGCGGATGGCTCGTTCGCTATCTTCCCGAGATGCAAGTCCGGCACGCGGCATGTTCGATGGAGCGCGACGATGCGCGCCGGCGCAAGATGTTGATTCGCAATCGGCTCTGGGTCGCATGGATGCGCTATCGTTCGGCAAGCGCGTGGCGGGCCACGATGGAAGCGGCGCGCTGCGCGCGTCGCGATGCGGCAGTACGGGCGGCGCTGTTGCCTGCACTGGCCGGCCTTCCGTGGGCGATGAGTAATCGCGATCCCATTGACGTCTCGCTGCAGCGGCGCATAGACGAAGTGTGGAGCGTGAGCGCGCGATGATCGACGTCTACGCATCGCCCCCCAATGTCGCGCCCGGCGAACGGACCTCGCTGCGCATTCGCTCGACCGAAGCTGCTTCGATGTGCTTCTTCCGCATCGGTTCGCACCCGGAACGAATGAAGGAATTCGCGGCGATGCTCGTTCAGCCCGGCGAGCACGAGATCGAAATCGAGATTCCGGACACATGGCGTTCCGGCGCGTACGTCGCGGTGTTCCAGCGCCGCCAAGAAACGAATCTTCGGCTCGATGCGCGCGACGCGCGCGCTCTCGTCCTAGTCCGCCCCAAAACGCCGCGGTCGACGATGCTCTATAACGTCCCCATCTTCACGTATCACGCGTATAACGTCGGACAAGAGCTGGATGCGGATGGAACGTGCTTGTACAACTACGGAAAGTCGGTGAGCTTGGATCGGTGCGGCGGCGGGATCGGCGGACATCTGTGGGATGAAGCCAACATCGACGTCTACGATCCATCATCGCCGCGCCAAAGCTTCGCGCATTGGGACGCGCGCGCGATCACGTGGCTCGAGCGCAGCGGACACAAAGTCGACTACTGCTGCGATCTCGATCTTCATTTAGATCCCTCGCTGCTCTCGAATTACCGTCTGCTGCTTGCATTCGGTCATCATGAGTACTGGACGGGGGAGATGCGCTCGCAGCTCGACGACTTTATCGAGCGCGGCGGAAACGCGGCGTTTTTCACGGGCAACACCTGTTTCTTCCGCGCGAACTACGATCCGGTGCAACACCGTCTCTCGCGCGCCGGTCGCTGGAGTGACGATCCGGAAGAGCGGACGTTCGGCGTTAGCTATCGCTTCGGCGGCGGCAAATGGATCGGCGGTCGTCCTCCGACGGGTTTCCGCGTCGAGCGATCGCATTGGATCTTCGACAAATGCCCCGTGCGGACCGGTGACATCTTCGGTGAAGAAGAGCGGCTCGTTGGGTACGAGTGCGACGGATCGCCGAATTCGCCGCCATCCGGGTTCACCGCGCTCGCGCAGGCTAGCATCGCGCATTGGCCCGTGCAAGACGGATCGGGCGAAGTGAACGAGGGTTCACACGCGACGCTCGGTGTGCTCGAACGCCGCGGAACATTGGTGACTGCGGGTACCGTCGATTGGGCGCGCGCGCTTGGATCATCTGAACCGACCGTCGTGCAGATCACTACCAACGTTATCAACCGCCTTTCTCTATCCTAAGACAAGGAGAGACCAACGTCATGGAAACGATCACTCGTGATTCCGTCGGTACGACCCACGGCCGTACGCTTCGCGGCGCATTTGTCGTGACCGGCGCCGCATCCGGGCTGGGTGCCGCCATCGCGGACGCGATCGCGGATGCCGGCGGCAAACCGGTCGTTCTCGACGTACGGGAATCATCGAGCGCGCATGATTATAAGAAGGTTGACGTGAGCGACCCGGCCGCGGTGCAGCAGGCGGTTGATGAAGCGGCTGCGACGTACGGCGGTTTGAGCGGTGTCGTTGCGAACGCCGGCATCGATGCGTGCGGTCCGTTCGACAAAGTGCCATTCGATCAGTGGCAGCGCGTGATCAACGTGAATTTGATCGGTACAGCGGCGCTCGTGCGAGCCGCGCTTCCGTATCTTGAAAAAAATCACGGACGCATCGTCACAGTCGCATCGACGCTTGGACTGCGCGCGCTCTCCGACGCATCCGCATACTGCGCAAGCAAGTTCGGCGTCGTCGGATTTACGCGCGCGCTCTCCGCGGAACTCAAGGGCCGCGTGGGCATCACGCTCCTCATTCCCGGCGGCATGCGCACGTCGTTCTTCGAGGGTCGCGATCCGCAATATAAGCCGGGGCCCGACGCGCAACTCAACGCTCCCTCGGACGTTGCCAATGCCGTCGTCTTCGCACTTTCACAACCGAAGGGCTGCGACGTGCGTGAATTGCTCATCTGCCCCAATGAGGAGACGTCCTGGCCATGATCGACCGGCAAAGCGCATTCAATATTGCGCTGACCGAGCACCTCGAAGCAATCTCGTCCCGCGACATCGACCGTTTCGCGCGCACGCTCCATCACGACGTGCGGTTGATCGGACCAACCGGTTCGATCATTCACGGCTACGATGATGCAGTCGCCGCACATCGCGGATGGTTTATCGAAAGCGGATGGGTCTTCGAACCTTCAATTTTATGGACGGAAGAGCGCGACGATTCCGCCTGGGCGCTCACGTCGATCCGTTACTCCACAGCGCAAGGGCTCACGCGCTTTCTCCTCTTCTTGCTCTTCGTGCGCGAAGGCGACGATTGGAAACTGATCTACGACCAGAACACGCCGTTCACGAACCCGAACCCATAGAGAGGGTCATTACGGCGTAACGGTGCGGGAAACAGAAACCCTCGAGGAATTTAGACACGACGCTGAGGCGGTCGAAGCGTCGAAGCTTTCGCTCATCTCGGGCGTTGTCAGCGCCGCGTCGGACGTCGATCCCACGACGGTCGCGACGCTCGCGATTGCGGGCGCGACGCTTGTCTACGGCTTGGAATGGCTGGTCATCCTGATCGTGCCAATGTTCACGATCGTGCAGACGATCGGAACGCAAGTCGCGACGGTGGCTCGCGAAGGATTGCAATCGGTCGTGCGGCGCAGGTACGGCTTTTGGGTCGCGATGCTCTCGCTCGTTTGCATCGTCGGCGTCAATCTGATCACCTACGCTGCGGATTTAGAGGCCGGTGCCGCTGCGTTGAACCTTCTCTCGCCGGTCCCATATGTATGGCTGCTCGTACCGATCTCGATCGTCGTCTTGCTTCTGCTTATCTTCGGTACGATGGACCGCGTGCGCCGCGTCCTCATCATACTTCCGCTCGCATTCCTGGCGTATGTCGCAACCACATTCATCGTCCATCCGAACTGGCACAACGTTGCGGCAGGATTGATTCCGCAGATTCGCGCCGACAACACGTACATCTCAACGATTATCGCATTGATCGGTACTTCGCTCACGACCTATTCCTACTATTGGCAAACCGTGGAAATCGCGACGGAACAGCCGCCGCGACGCGCCGTTTGGGCTCTGCAACTCGCGTCGATTCCCGGGACGCTGATCACCGGCGCCGTGATTTGGTTCATTTATATCGGCACGGCCTCAACTCTGGGCGTGCATCACAAGGACGTGAACACCGCGCAGGAAGCGGCGCAGGCCCTCGCACCCATTGCCGGGCCGTGGGCGGCGAACGTCTTCGGTATCGGTCTTTTCGGCTCGTCGCTGCTCGCACTGCCCGTGCTCGCGGCCGGAACCGCTAGTGCGGTTAGCTCCACATTCCGGTGGGGCGGATCGCTGGACAAAAAATGGTACGAAGCGCGCCGATTCTACGCGACGCTCTTTATTGCGGTCGCCACGTCTACGGCATTTGCGCTGTTCAAAATCCCGCCGATCAAACTTCTCTTTTGGGCGTCGATCGCGGGCGGAATCGGCACGCCGGTGACGCTCGGCTTACTGGTCCTGCTCAGCCGTTCACATCGCGCGATGGACGGAAATCCAGCTCCTCAATGGCTGGCAACGTCAGGATGGATCGTCACGGCGATCATAACGATCGCGTCGCTCGCGTTTATCCGCTGGCACTGAGCTCCGGCACGCCGTCGCAGGTCAACGCGTCTTCAAGCGCGCCGCGAATCGCCGTGTAACACGGACAGGTTTCGCGCTCCAAGCGTTCGCGATCGAGAATCTGCACGAGCCCGTGATGGACACGAACGATGCCGCGCCGCTGAAGGTCAGAAAACGCCAGTGAAACCGACGGACGGCGAATGGCGGCAACGTCGGCGAGCTGCTGATGCGTGAGCGAAGCTTCGGGTTTCCCGGTTTCATCCATGATGAAGAGCAACCAGCGCGCGAGCCGGCGGTCGACATTGTGCTCGGAATTGCACGCGAGACGGTACGCGCACGCGGCGAACGAGGCGTAGACGAAACGCGTGAGGATCCGGCGCAGCGGAGAGTCGGTGGAACGCGACAGCGTTTCCAACACCGCGCGCGGAACGCGCCAAGCACTTCCGGGAGAAAGGACCGCCACATTTCCGTGAGTGGGCAGGTCGAGCAAACTGTCGAGCGACATCGCACCGCGACGGCCGGTGGTCAAAAGCGAGGTGGGGCGCTCCGCCCCGGTCGTCGTCGTCCAACTCCACAGTAGCGCGTCGATCGGAAAATAGACGAACTCGGCGACTTCGCCGGGAGAGGCCAGCATTTGACCGCGATGAAGGAACACCCGGCGCAGGTGCGCAGATAGGCGCGCAACCTCTTCGCGCGGCAGCGCGTCCAACAGGTGGTTGCCGAACATCGCATGCTGCATCGCGGACGTCCCAATGACGCCGCGCGATCCGCGCTGGACCTCGTACAAGTTCAATCCTCCGGGAAGCTTGCGACGTTCATTCCCGCAAGGGGTCGAAAACAAACACTGAGGTCCGCAGAGAAACGACGGTGCACTATGGATTACGAACTGCTCGAAGCGCAAGTGCGGGAGTTGCTCTCGGAAGAGCACGATGAACTGGCGAATATCGCAAACTTCGCCTCGTTCGTGTATCACGAGCTGCCGGATCTCAACTGGGCGGGCTTCTACTTTATGGACGAATCGGGCGACCTAGTGCTCGGACCCTTCAACGGCCGCCCCGCCTGCACGCGTCTGCCCGCAGGCCGCGGCGTGTGCGGCGCTGCGTTTACGACGGGCGAAACGACAGTGGTCGACGACGTCAATGCGTACGCCGACCACATCGTGTGCGATACCGCTTCAGCGTCCGAGATTGTCGTGCCGCTGCGCGATGAAACGGGAAACGTCTACGGTGTCTTTGACATCGACAGCCCGCGGCTCGCGCGGTTTTCGCAGGCTGACGCTGCGGGAATCGAACGCCTCGTCAGCGCGCTGACACAGCGAGTTCGGTCTCGTCCATCATTCCTCGCACGTCCCGTCCGATAAGAGCATCGACGAACTCCCAGCTCGTCAAAACGTCGAACCACTTCCGCCAAGCGCCTTTGATCGTCGCCATATCGTAGCGATCGCACAAGGCGTCGATCAGTTGACCGCTCGGGCCAAACACCGGCTGCTCGCGCTGCCAAAGCCAATTTCCCCAGTACTCGTCTGCTTGGTGCGACGCGTCCTGTAAGACGGCGAGCTGGAACGCCATTTCCTCGCGCCGCGAAATGTCGGGCGTCGCTGGACGATCGTAGATAGCCATAAGCAGTACAACTCCTTTTCGGTCCTACAATTGTAGCAAGCAACGGCAGAGTGGGACGCGGTTGGTTAGCAGGACGACAATCGCTTTCGCTTGCGCCCTGCGCGCCGGCGCGGGTAGAACTCGCTAATGAACAATTCGACGCGTTGGATTACGGCGGGAACCGGCTTGTCTGTGGGGATAGCAAGCGGGCTTGCGCTCCGTCGCGCGCGACGGCGGAACGTTCTTGAAACGATTCCGTACGTCGATCTCGAGCGGTATCAAGGCCGCTGGTTCGAGATCGCGCGTTACCCCGCGCGCTTCGAGCGTCACTGCGCGAAAAACACGATGGCGGAATACACGTTGCATCGAGGACGCCTGCGCATTGCGAATGCGTGCACGAGCGCCAAGGGCGAGATCATCGTCACGAGCGGCTGGGCGAAGCCTCGCGACGAGACGAATGCGAAGCTGCGCCTTCGCTTCGGTCCCTTTGCGCGCGGCGAATATTGGATCATCGATCTCGCTTCGGATTACTCGTACGCGATCGTGGGCCACCCGAGCCGTCGCTACCTATGGATTCTCTCCCGAACGCCGACGCTCGACGAGCACGAGTTCGCGCGCATCTGCGAGCGCCTCCCGGAGTTTGGGTACGATGCAGCGCGACTGCGCCGCACGCTACAAGAGTAGAAAGGAACGAACATATGGCAAACGAGCAGCATAGTCTGGCGACATACGTGAGCGACATGCTCGCGGTCGAACGACACATCCGCATTCCGTTCGAAACGCAGCGTAGCGACAAAGACGTGCAAGAGTATGTCGACGCAGCGGACGTCGTGAACCGCCTCGTCGCGCTCTCCGATATGCATATCGACGCGCTAAAAGCGGAACTGGAGCGGTTGGGCGGACACGAAGCATCGCCTATTAAGAGCGCGGTGACGCAAGTCGAAGGCGTCGTCGCCGGCGCAATCGATAAAGTGCGCAAAACGAAAGTATCGAAATCGTTACGCGACGATTACACGGCGCTTGCGCTCTGCACCGTTAGTTATTCGGAACTGCTGACGACCGCGAACGGGATGCACGATCCCGATGTTGCGGCCGTTGCGCAGCGCCATCTTTCAGATTACGCGAATGCAATCATGGAGATCGGCGCGTGCATTCCGGGCATTGTGATTCGCGAGTTGCAGGCGACCGGCATCGACGTCGACTCTGCCACCGTGGATCGCAGCCGTCAGACGATCTCGGAATCGTGGCATCAAACGTCGCGGCCGTTCCATGAATCGGGAACGACCACGACGGGCGTGATCCAATCGCGGTCGGAAACCGAGCGCGACGTCTCCGATATCAGCGTGCCTTAAAGTCGAGCGAAAGGGAGTTGATGCAGTACCGGGTCCCGAGCGGACCCGGTCCGTCGTCAAAAACGTGTCCGAGGTGCGAGTCGCAACGCGCGCAGCGGACCTCGGTGCGAATCATGCCATGACTGCGGTCTTCCAAGAGCCGCACGTTCTTCTGTTGCTCCGGCTGCGTGAACGACGGCCAGCCGCAATGCGAATCGAATTTGGCGTCGGACGAGAAAAGCTCGTTTCCGCATGCCCCGCAGACGTACGTTCCATCGTCACGCACGTTGAGCAGCGAACCCGTGAAGGGGCGCTCCGTCCCGGCTTGGCGCAGGATCGCGTAGCGCTCCGGCCCCAGCTCCTCGAGCCACTCGCGTTCCGATTTTTTCAACTGTTCGTTCATACAAGCTAGGAACGCCGCCGCTGGGGACTGCGGATGCGTTGCAGTGCCGGCCGGGCGTGAGGAGCGCCTCCTTGCTTGCTCGAATGGGGGCGGGCCGGAGGGCAAAAGCGATGCGTCTACTCACCCGTGCGGATTTAGACGGACTCACGTCCGCAATTCTTCTCCAGGAAGTCGAGCCGATCGACGAGATCGATTTCGCGCACCCAAAAGACGTACAAGACGGCAAGATCGATATCAGCGCAAATGATATTCTTGCGAATCTGCCGTTTGACGAGCGCGCGGCGCTCTGGTTCGACCATCACGCAAGCCAAGTCGACGCGTCGTGGAATGCCGGCATGAAGGGCAGCTTTGAGATCGCCCCGAGCGCGGCGCGCGTGATCGCCGATCACTATAAATCCGATAAGTTCGCCCGCTTCACCGAATTGCTGGAAGCGACCGACAAGCTCGATGCGGCATTGCTTTCGCGCGACGATATCGTCGATCCGCAAGGGTGGATCTTGATCGGCTACACACTCGATCCGCGCAGCGGGTTGGGTGCATTCAAGGACTACTTCCGTCATTTGATGGGACTTGCGCGCGAAAAGACGGTCGATCAGATCCTTGCCGATCCCGAAGTGCGCAAACACGTTGAACGCCTCAAACGCGAGGAAGGCGCCTTCCGGGAACATCTCAAGGCCGTTTCGCGCCAGCACGGCAGCGTTGTGGTAACGGACGTGCGTGGAATGCGCGATCTTCCGAGCGGCAATCGCTTTTTGATCTACGAGCTCTTCCCGAGTGCGAACGTGTCAATTCGCGTTGCCGACGGGCGCAACAACGCATTCGTCTCGATTCAAGTCGGCCACAGCATCCTCAAGCGCGATTGTAAGACGAGCGTGGGCGACATGCTGGCCGCGTATGGCGGCGGCGGTCACCAAGGCGCCGGGACGTGCCAAGTAGCGCCGCCTGATGCCGATCGCGTCCTCGCGGAAATCATCGACATGCTGCATCGCAACGGGTAAGCCGGCGAGCGTAATCTCGCACGTTTAGTCAAGCGTCTTTGCGGGATACATCCTCGGGTAGCACTACTTGAGGAGGCACGATGAGAGGCTCACGTAAACTTGCGGCGTCGCTTTTGTTCGCACTGATCGCGATCGGCGCTCCGATGCAAGCGTCGGCGCAAGCGACGAACACTTCGTCCCCGGCGGTGACGGATACGTCGGGCGCAGCTGCAACCGCCGCGCCGGGTGAAACGAGCGCTGCCGGCGGCACGTCGGGAACCACGACGACCACGACGACGAATCCCGGCGGCGGTTCGGGTAACTGGGGATGGCTGGGACTACTCGGGTTGATCGGTCTGTTCGGACTTCGCGGGGGAAGTCGCACGACGACAATTCGCTAACGCGCACCAAAACGCAAAAACGAAACGGCCCTCATACGAGGGCCGTTTTCTTTTAGAACGCGGTGTAGAAACTGACGTTCGGCAACGCTGATGGAAAATTCGGCCCGACTTCCACGAAAATCACTTCGTGCGAGTAGAGCGGAACGTTCGTCGGATCGTTTCCATAGAACGTATATGTGGTTGCATTGACCACACCATTGTTGCTATTGCCGCGATACACTTGTCCCGATGTGTAGACGCGAACCGGACCTTGGAACGGACCGAAGTGATTGGCGTCCGCTGTAATGCCCCAGATATCGAGATAAGTCTTGAGCGTATAGACCGATTGCGTGACGGCCGCGTGACTCGGATCCTCGACGTGGACGATACCGCTTGCATCATGCGTGTGCAGGTGATAGAAGCACGTCGCGGAGTTTACGAAACCCGTCGTGTTCGGCGCGGGATTGTCCATGCCGGTACCAACCGGTAGCGCCATCAACGTTCCGTTGTCGTACACACCGAGGAAGATGTGAATGTGGTAGTTGTTCGACATCGTGGGATCGCAGGTAACGCCGTCTACCGGCGATCCCTGCCCACCGCTCGACGTATCACCTTCGACGGGAGAATATGCACCCTGCTTTCCATTCACGCCGCCTTGCGCTGCGTGAAGCGTCTGGCCCGACGGAGTCGGTGGGCCTGGCGTTGGCGTTGCGGGTGGCGGCGTCGCGCTGTTTCCCGGCGCTGGAGTCGCACTGTTTCCCGGTGCGGGAACTGTACCACCGCCACTGCTGCCGCCGCCGCATGCACTGATACTCAAACTCAACGCGCACGTCGCCGACAACGCTAAGTAGCGTCCAACATTCGTTAGCATCACCTTTGCATGGTAACGATTCGACGCAACGGCGAAAGGGCGGGGTGGCCATAGGGCCATAGGACCTGCGGGTTATGCGACTAGAGGTGCAACGTACGCCCGTTCGCTTCAGTTATATACTATGTGAAAACTCTGTTCCCATCTCTACAACGGATTTCGGCAGCGATCGCACTCGCCGTCTCCGTTCCAGCGCTTGTACTCCTCCCCGTTACTGCTTCAGCGACGACGACGCAAACGACTCGCACGGTCGTCTATTCGACGAGCTTACAACCGGTAAATCACGACCTTGCCTATCCGGAGACGGGCAGTCTGCATATTAAAACGTCTGCAGACGGAATCGTGAGCGGTTTCTATCGCTCTGACGACAACATCTCGCAGTTCATTCCGGTTAGCGGCGGTATCACCGGTTCGAACGTCTTTCTGTTGATCGGCGCGAACGCGCCGACGCGCGTAACCGGTACGTATGACAACGGCACGATCACCGGAACCGCCATTTCAGCGAACAACCGCGTCTTCAAGTTCGCCGCAACGAACGCCCAGCTCGACAATCAATAACGACGGCCGAAATGAACGAAAGAACCCCACGAACACGCGGGGTTCTTTTTTATATCTGGAGCCGTTGACGGGGATTGAACCCGTGGCCTTTTCCTTACCAAGGAAATGCTCTACCACTGAGCTACAACGGCAAAATGCCTCCCAACGATACTCCGCTGATGGTCTCCGGCCCTACCACTCTTGAGCCGAGGGCCCGGATCAGGTAGCGTTCGGCCCAACGGATTTTCTTTCGCTGGGCGTTCTCACATGGCCGAATCCGAAGATAGCCGCTTGAGCCGACGTCCCCAACAGGGACGAGGTAGCACTCGCGGTTTTCAGGACAATAGACACCGAAGTAGTCAATCTGCCCGGCATATCGCTGCATTGTCAAGCCTTCAGGCGTCTCGTGAACGCTGTAACATTTGAACACGATCGCGCCCGAGCGGATTCGTCCCGTCTTCACCTGAATGCGATGAAAGCTCCCCGACTCGTCCTCTGCAAGTAGATCGTACCGGTGATTTTCTCCAAACGGATAAAAAACGCGGTAGCCCGCTTCAACCAACGCTGCCGCAACTTTGATTTCCGAAATATCGCCCACGAGTTTTGTGTTTCGTAAAAATGAAACGCGACCGTACATGCATATACGATCGCATACCGGACTGCCACCAGTGTGGCAGAGAGATTGGAGCGGGCGGCGAGAATCGAACTCGCGCTATCTGCTTGGAAGGCAGAGGCACTACCACTATGCAACGCCCGCATCGTCTTGGGTTTAGGCTGAGCCCCTTTTCTTCGTAGCCCGGCCTATACCCCCGTCGCCTAATGGATCGGCCAAGATCGATGCGCAGCGAGCGCCGTCCGCCTCCTCTACGTGTGGGATTTGTCGCAGCTGGGTCTCGCGACCCTCAACCGCGCCACGCAGAACCGCGGATCACGCTGCAGAAGTTTCCTCTGTGAAAACTCGGGTCTTTGTCGGCTAAAACGTCCGCTTTGACGTTGCCGAATGTTGTTTCGGGCTTGTGCTTGATACCGTCGTAGAACGCCTGAATGATATCCTGTTTGAAGTACTCGGTGCGCGGGTAAGCCTGCACGACTTCCTCACGATCGGTTTCGCTGAAATCGGCATATCGGATTCCCAGCACGTCCATCTCCACACCGGCCGTCACTAACGCAACGATAGGATGCATATACTGTGGAATGCCCGGCGTCGTATGCAGCGCGATCGCTGTCCAGACCGTATCGATCTCCTGCTGTGAGATATCGTGCTTGCGCAGAAAGTCTCGTGCGCTATTTGCACTATCCACTTCGAACCGGTCGGTCTTACTGCTCACTTGCGGAGCCAAACCCATATCGTGAAACATGGCGCCGACGTAAAGCAGCTCGGGATCGAACTTCAATCCGCGTTGTTTTCCCGCAAGCGATCCAAAGTAATATACGCGAGTCGAGTGGTTAAACAGCAGCGGCGAAACGGTGTCGCGCACCAGCTCCGTTACTTCTCGCGCGAGCTTGCTGTCGGGGATCTCCACCCCTGAGATTGACGTTGTTGCTGTGGTCTTACGCGTTGGAGTAGACATTTGATTCTCCTTTTCCGTCACCCTAACTCGCTTCACATCGAGGCGCCATGACACGGATACGTCAATTTAGGACATCGCAAACGGGCTAGCGCCGGAACCGATCCATGTATTCCCCGGCGGTAACTCCTATCACGCGCGAGAAAACTCGACGCATTGCGTCAGCGGTTCGAAAACCGCAAGCATCGGCAATTTCGTTCAGAGCCATGTTCGAGCCGTCAATCATGTGCTGCGCCGCCTCAACCCGCAAACGATCGACAAATTGGCCGGGATTCATGTTTGTTTCCTGAACGCACACGCGCGTAAAATGCCGCGCACTTATCCCGAGTCGCTCGGCGAGCCGTTCAACACTAAGATCTTCGCGTAGATTCTCCAGCATCCAGATTTGCAACTCGTGAAACGGTTTCGACGTCGTCGCCTGATGCGAAAGGATGTGACTGAACTGCGCCTGACCGCCGGGGCGCACAAGGAACATCACGAGAAACCGCGCGATGTCCAACGCGACTTTGCGGCCATGATCCTCTTCCACAAGCGCAAGCGCGAGATCTATCCCCGCGGTAATCCCCGCTGATGTGTAAACAAGCCCGTCCTTTAAAAAGATCGGCTCTGGCCGGACCAAAGCGCGCGGAAATTCTTTCGCTAAGCGGTCACAAAAGCGCCAGTGTGTTACGACTTGTTTGTCGTCGATGAGTCCCGCCGCGCCGAGCACAAAGGCGCCCGTGCAGATCGCGGCAACGCGGCGCGATCGCTTTGCCGTTTCGCTGATCCACGCCACCAGCGACGGATCGTAGAAACCCGCCTCTGCTCCCGGGCCGCCCGCGACGATTAGCGTGTCGACGGCACCATTAATCTCCTCGATCGGCACGGCGTCTGTGAGCGCAAATCGTCGATTGGTCTCCAACGTACGTTCACGACTCGGCGTCGCGATGACGATGTCGTAGCCATCCGCATTGGAGAAGACTTCGAGTGGACCCGCAACGTCGAGAACCTGAACCGGAGGCGGCCCAACGATCACCACTTTCCGTCTCATTTGCATGCTGCTACCACGATGTTCGAACACACGAATCATATCAGAAATGTCTTAAATTGACGCATCCGCGTCATGGCGTCTCAATTGCCAACGAGCTAGAGTAGCAGCAGAAGCACAGCGTTGGCCTCGCATGGAGACCTTTTCAACCGGCAACGCTATCGGAACGAGTGAAATTTATATGAGCCGCGGTGATCCGGAGGCGTGCTTCATCGCGTTTCAGGCTTGGTGAGCAGTGATCAACATGAGGCTATTGAACGGCGTTGCGCGGCCGGACTTCGCTCGAATGAGCGACGACGAGCTGCTCATCCGTGTGGCCCAACGCCGCGCGGACGCGTTTGAAGAACTCTACAACCGGTACTCCGCCGCGATTGTGTCTATCGCTCGGCGGTTCACCGCGGACCGGGTCGCAGCGGACGAGGCGACGCAAGCCGCGTTCCTCGCCCTTTGGGACCGCGCGGGCGAGCTAGAGCCGAACAGCCGCCTGCGCTCGTGGCTCGCGGCGGTGGCGCGAAATCGCGCCATCGATAAGCAGCGTCGCAAGCGTTTTGATACGGTGCCACTCTTTGCGCACCACGATGTTGTCTCGGAGCAACATGGTCCGGAGGAGCACGCAATCATGAATGAACGCAAACGCGATATTCGCAAAGCTCTCGATGCGCTGCCGCGCGACCAGCGTACAGTGATCGAACTAGCCTATTTCGGTGGACTATCACAATCCGAAATAGCAGAGCTGCTCGGCGAACCGCTCGGAACGGTGAAGTCTCGCATACGGCTTGCAATGCAGCGCCTTCCCGCGACTATCGCAAGCAAGGAGGAACGCTATGGACCGTCACTCGATACAGGAACGTAACATTGAAGCGTACGCACTGGGAACGCTCGATGCCGGCGACCGCCAGGCGTTCGAGTCTCATCTTTTGGGATGTGTCAAGTGCGAGCGTGAGCTTGCGTCCTATGCGCTCGTCGTGCACGACTGCACAAGCTCCCGCGGCCGCTACGTCCGCGGGTGCGGGCTTTGAACGATCGCGAAAACGCATGACCCACTCCTATGTTCTTTACGCAAACGTCTTTCCGGCGGCTATAACGGCAAGCGCGATTGTTCGGATCACATACGTGTGATTGATCCGATGTAAGCGCAGACTCTTTGTAAGACGTGAGGCGTGGGATTGGATCATACATGAAGACGGCCGCTGCGATTACGAGAACGAAACGCGCGACCGTGAATGGCTGCCGGGAACAAAACTTTGGGCAGGGCTGGATTCGAACCAGCGTAGCGCTTTCGCGCGCCGAATTTACAGTCCGGTGCCTTTAACCACTCGACCACCTACCCAAGGTGTTCCCGGACGGCTAACCTCGGTACGATACCAGAGGCTGCGAGTCCTCGCAAGCAGACAAAGTCTCACGCGGCCGCCGGCTCAAGCGGGCCGGCGGCCGCGTCTGGCCTACACGCGTAGCTTCAGTTCGAAGTAGACGGAGAACGGGTTGATGATCGAACTCGTGAGGTCGTTGTACGTTCCGAACGACGGCTCGTACGGATACCGCAAAGCTGTTTGGATGTTGTCGCCCGGGTTGTAGACGTTGCCCGCCGGGCTCACGAGCCCCCCAAAGACGGGACCGTAGCTGCAGACGTTGTTCTTCCAATAGTATGTGAACGCAGTCTGCTGTCCGCCGAAACACGTGCTGAGGAGATTTGCGAATGTCACCGTCGCGTTGATCCGCGGCGTGAAGTCGTAACTGATGCGCAGATGGCCGAGGAGCTGCGCCGGCTCACGGAACGCGCCGAGATTGTCGAACTGGCCCGTGTACGGATCGGGGATGACGATTTGACCGGTGCACTGCGTTGCGTCGTAGCCCGCGCCTCCGGCAGCGCCGTACGGATAGCGTGGATCTCCGGTGGGTGAGCCGGCTGCAACCGCACATGTCGTCGGGTCGACGCCCGGCGTGGTTTCCGGCGCACCGTACCGATTGCCCGCGACATACTGGAACGACGGGCTGATCGCCAGCTTCTTGTGTTTCCATTGTAGTAGCAATGTCGCTACGTATGGATACGTGTACGCGTTCACACCCGTGCCGATGCCTCCCGGAATCGTCGAGTACGGCAGATACTTTCCGTTCGGATCGAGCAATGCTTGCGGCGGTGCATTCCAATAGGGATTCGCAATAGTACCGGCCGCCGCACACGTGAGGTCCGGCGCTCCAGCGGCGTAGCACGGCGCGGCATTCGTGCTGTTGACACCACAACGCGCATCGCTTGTGTGCGAGGCGCAGAAGGACGTAAAGCCGTTGTACGTTTGGATGTCGGCGTTGATCGGCGATAGGACCGTCGTACCGTTCGTCAGCGGGCTGAACTTCAAATACGCATACGTGTACGCGAAGCCTAGCTGCGCTGCAAACCCATCGCGGTCGAAATCGCCTTTGGTAAACGCAAATTCGAATCCCTCGGACGTTTGATTGCCGGCGTTCAAACCGGAGATGAATCCCTGTTTGATACTGAGGTAGAAGTTTTCGATCTGATCGTGCGTCTTTCGGAGGAACGGCGTGACCTTGATCGACATGTCGGTTCCCTTGAAATGCCGCTCGTACGAGAAGTCGGCATTATACGAAACGGCAGGACGCACTTCGTGACCCGGTGTCGTGAAGCCAAGCGAATAGAACGGAACGAGCTGATCGGGCAGGTTTTGGTTCAGCGAGTCGTATTGTTCGTATGCTGCCGACGGCTGCTCGATATATTTGCCGTAGCTTGCGCGCACGACGGTGTCGGGATTGAACGTATACGTCGCGCCGACGCGCGGTTGCCAGATGTCGTACGTGAAGACTTGGCTCGGCACATTTTGGAGGTTCGCGGCAGTAAGCGTCGGCCCGAGCGTGGTACACGGTGTACCTGCATTGAAGGGTCCGGACTCTAGTGTGGACTTATCGACGAGCGTGAGCGTCGCCGTATCGTAACACGTGTCTTGATTGAATGCGTTGAACCAGAACGCTCGCGCAGGCGTTGCGGTGGTGTTATCGCCGACATATTGATACTCGTCCCAACGTGCACCGAGGTTGATCAACCACCTGTCGGTCGGACGCCATTCGTCCGTCAATGCGGCGCCGGTAAAATTCGGCTTGACGTTGTTGTACTTACCGTTGAAGCCGTTCTCGACCGTGTACAACACACAAGGTCCAGTACCGCAGGTATAGCTTGACAGTCCAGTGGCGCTCAAATCGTTCGTACCGTCCGTTGGTGCGCCCGCGGCAAACGATGCGGCAAGGGATGCGAACGTTGGATATGTCGCAGCGGTGATCGGACTGCTCGTTGCCCGGCAAGGCGCCGGCGTTGCCGCACCCGGCGCGGAGGGAATCGCGTAACACGTGCCGCTCGTTAGATCGTTCGGATTCACGAGAACGGCAAAGCCGTCGGCACCGCCGTACATCGTCGTATTGTTCATACGCAGCGACGTCGACGTAACGTACGAGCCTTCCAACTGAACGAGATGCCCGCCGCTGAACTGGTGCGTGAAATTCAGACTTGCGCCACGCGTGTGCGAGCCGACCTCGTAGTCGTTGGAGTCGAATCCGCTGTACGGCTGCCACGACGATACGGCACCCGTTCCGACGTAGTCGGAGTAGTATGTATATCCGTACACGCGCAGGAATGTATCCGACGAGAAATTCCGCTGGTACTGCAGCTTCACGATCGCCTGATCGTTGTACTGAACGTCGCGCGCAGTGAGCGGAATAAACGCTTGCGGCGTCAGGCCGTTGAACGGCCTACTCGTCGGTGACGATGGAAAGTAATACGGGAGAATCCGGCTTACGTTTGCGTCGTTGAATACCGTCCCCGGCGCGCCCGCATACGTGAAGCTGTCGATATAGTACGGCAACGTCCCGGGAGGATACGTCTGCCCCATGAAATTCTGCAGGCCTTCGTCGAGCGGCGAGATATACAGCGGCGTCTGAATCGAATCGTTATCGTAGAGCAACTGGACGTCATCGCTGATCCCCTGGCTTCCGTGCGGAATGCGCAAGTGGAAGTTCAGCACCGACGTCCGGTCCTGCACGCCCGCCGCCAGATTTGCCCACGGCATCGGTCCCAGGATATATCCCGGACACGTAACCGTGGCGCCCGCTCCCGCCGCGGCATTCGCATCGAAACATCCGCCGCCGCTTGTGTTCCGTACACCGTTGGTGAAGCAGGATGACGGCGCAATGTATCCGGGTGCATCTGCAAACGGACACTGGTCGACGACGTTCCCGAAGGTATCAGAATAGGACGAGCCGTTCCATTGGTCGATGTAGCGGTGATCCTGATTGAATCCGCCGATACCGACGTAGTAGCTGAAACGGCGATCCGGAGTAGAACCGCCCGCCTCGACATTGAGACTGTGATAGAACGTCGGCGAACCGATGGTTCCGTCGAGTAAGCCGTATCCGGGATACGTTCCGGTCTTGATCACTTGATTAATGAAGCCGGCGAGGCCTTGCGCTTCTGCATTCGCCGGCGTCGCGCCGGTATAGACCTGTAATTCCGTTTGGCCGAGCGACGAAGCCGAACCCGACGGGTAATTATCGAAACCGCGATTCACGGGAATGCCGTCGAATTCGTAGCCGACTTCACTCGAGTCGCCGCCGCGCACGTGAACGGCTTGATTGTATCCCGCTTGATTCGTCGGAACGTACGCACCCGGCACTGTGCTGATGGCCGAATACGCGCTGTTCAAGTTGCCGCCGCCGCCCATCACGCTTGCGCGATCTTGTTGCGCAGCGTTGATCGAATAGACGTCGGACGTCGTACCGGCTCGCACGAGTGCTCCGGACGTCTGCGAGGTAACGCGCGCGATGGTCTTGAGCGTCTTACGCATGTGAACGCTGATGATTTGCGTTTGATCCGCAAACACGGCGACACCGGCTATTGATACAGGATCATAGCCATTCTTTTCCGATGAAACCGTGTATTCATCAGGCTGTAATGACACGAACGCATAGTGGCCCGATGCGTCGGTGCTGACGCTGACGGTTTCCGAAGCGCTTAACGCCGTCACCTTCGCGGCGGCGACCGGTGCGCCTGACTGGTCCGTAACCGTGCCGCTAATTGCGCCCGTCGTTCCCGCGTATACAGCGACGGGAGCGAGTGTAACGGTAAATACAGCAATTGTTACTGATGCAAATGTGCGGTGGAACCAACTACGTACGATCATGAGCGGTCCTCCATTAGTGCATGATATGCGCGCATCGCCCGGTCGAACTCCGCGCGGATGGCGGCGGCTTCGCGCTGGTGTGGCGGAAGCGGAGGCCCTTGGGAAAGTGCGAGCGTTCCCTGCAGTATGGTCAAACGCTCGCGAAGACGATCGGGCATCCACTGATCGTCTTCCGCATTGCGGACTCCAGAGGTGAATGTTTTATATACGGCGTCAATAGCGCGGCGATTCGTGCCCGATGCGCGAGCGCGCGCCGCATCGAGCCGGTTGAGCGCGATGTCGATCTCCGAAAGTTCGTCGTTCAACGTTTTCAAAAACGTATAACGCGCAACATAGTCGTCTTGCGACCACTTCGCGCGCGGGTCGGGGAGAACGGCGAAATCCCGTTGCAAGCTCGCGCCGTCTTCTCTCCATACGGCACGATACCGTCCGGGAACAACGTACGGCCCGTCGTCGGGCCCTTTATTCCAATCGCCTGTGTTGTGCCATGGAACCGGTGGCGCGTCGCTGAGACTCCACGTGACGCGATTGATTCCCGGCTCGTTTGTTCCGGTAAGCGTTCGAACGACGTGCGCGCTTTGATCTTCGATCTCGATGGAGGGCGGACGCGCGAGTTTATGCGGCAGATAGTACGTTATCCACGCACCGAACGGCGGATCGGCCGCAGCAAACGTACCCGTGGGCGCGCAGCACGCGTTATCTCCGACGGGATACGCCGATGTCCACCAGTAGTACCATGACGTCGCGTCACGAACCGGAAAGAGCAACGGCGTCGATGACGCGCGCGCTTGAGCAAGTTGCTCGATGGGCGAGAGATCGTCGAAGATGAACAATCCGCGTCCGTGCGACGCTGCCAGTAAATCGTGCGTCTGCGGCTGCACACGTAGATCGTGAATCGAAACGGGCGGCATGCCAAGACGTAGCGCCTCCCAGTGTGCACCGCGATCGAGGCTGAACCACGCACCCTGTTCGAGCCCCGCGTAGAGCACGTCGGGATTCACCGGATCTTCGCGGACGACACGCGCCATCTCATCCCTCGGAAGGCCCGCTGAAATCGAACGCCATGTGCGTCCGGCATCGTGGGTCGCGATGATGTACGGCCGGCGATCGCCGAGCAGATGACGATCGATGACGGCGTACGCGCGCATCGCGGAGATGCGCGAGGGTTCGACGCATTCGACGCGTCCCCATGGAGCAATGTCGGGCGGCGATACGGTTTCCCACGAGCTGCCGCCGTCGCGTGTGAGTGAAATGACGCCGTCATCGCTTCCCGTCCAGATCACCTTCGCATCGATCGGCGACGGCGCGATGTCGAGCAACGTGTCGTAGAATTCCGCGCCGGAGATGTCCGTGTTGATCGGGCCACCGGCAAGCTGCTGCTTTGCCGGATCGTTTCGCGTAAGGTCGGGGCTGATCTGCGTCCAGCTTCTTCCGCTGTCGACGGTTTTAAAGACGACGTTTGCACCGAAGTACGCCGCACCGGGTTCGAGAGGCGAGAACGCGACCGGCGCTTCCCAATTGAACCGGTGCGGCAATCCTGCGAGCGCGCGGCCGTTCGTGTCCGTTACGTCCGGCGTGATGTCATAATTTTCGCGCGACTTCATGTCGTAAATGCCGAGCTGGCCGTTCAACTCATTGACGCCGTCGTTCCAAATGAGATCCGGGCGTCCCGGCTGCGGCCACACCCACACCCCGTCGGAATTATTCGCGACGTCACGCCAGTCGGCGTTGAGCAGCCCGATCGGGCTTAGTGAAAGGTTCGGGCCGCAGAACGAATCGTTGTCTTGCAAGGCGCCGCAGATCGTGTACGGATTCTGTTCGTCGTAGCCGACGTGATAGATCTGCGCGAGCACGACGTTGTAGCGCCAATCCCACGTACGGCCTGCGTCGACGGAGATCGGCGCGCCGCCGTCGTCGGCTTCGATGATGCGCTTGCCGTTGCGCGAGATCCAAAATCCGTGATGATCTTGGTGAACGGCGTTGCGATCGTCGATCAGCGTGCGTCCGCCGTCGCGCGTCTCGATCAAGTTCTCCGATGCAAAGAATACACGATCGCGATTCGTCGGATCGACTTCCAGCCGGCTCATGTAGAACGGCCGCTGATCGACAAGCGTATCTCGCGACATCAGCCGCCAGTGCGCGCCTGCGTCATCCGAGCGCCACAACAAGCCTTCGCGCGATTGAATCAATGCGTAGACGCGCCGTGAATCGCTTGGCGCGACGGCAATTCCGATGCGGCCCATGGTCGATTCCGGCAATCCGGCGCCGCTCACTTTCCGCCACGTTCGCCCAAAGTCGGTCGATTTGTAGATACCGTCAACGGGACCACCGCTCGTGAACGTCCACGGCAGCCGGCGGAATTGCCACACGCCGGCATAGACGACGTTGGGGTGCGACGCGTCGAGCGCGAGATCGCTGATACCGCTTTGCGGCCCGGGAAACAGCGTGTGTTGCCACGTGCGGCCGCCGTCGGTCGTACGATAGACGCCTCGCGCACGCGAGTCGCGGTACGGATCTCCCAATGCACCGGCGAGCGCGCGCCCCGCATTGCGCGGATCGACAACGATGCGCGCGATTGCGTACGTGTCGTCGAGTCCGCGATGGGTCCAGTCTTTTGCGCCGTCGGTGGTAACCCACACGCCGTCGCCGTACGATGCGTCGTTACGCGGAGCGGCCTCACCCGTTCCCGCATAGACGACATTCGAGTTCGACGGTGCAATTGCAAGCGCACCGAGTGCGCCCACAGACGAAGACGGCCACACGTCTTTCCACGTGAGGCCGCCGTTTGTCGTCTTGAACACGCCGCCGCCCGCGGCACCGAAATAATAGAGCAGTGGATCGTCGTCGCTCCCCGCGACGGCCGCAACGCGTCCTCCGCCGCCGGCGGGGCCGACGTTTCGCCAGGCTAAATCCCGCGATGCTAGAAGCGCCGCCAACGCCAATGCGCCGACCATCAGCACATAATGCTCAGGTAGTGGCGATCGAAGGCCGCCAGTAGCCCTTCTGCGTTAGCATACATTCCCGGCGTGTAGGAACGAGACTCGATGCCTTTCTGCGTCAATTCGTTCACGTGCCAATCCTGACGATTCGTCAGATCCCAAAAGTCCACGGCATCGCTCGCATCAAAGTCCGCACGCGACATCGTTTGCGGATCGAAGAGCCACGCGCAATCGACGAGCGTACGATTCGGCGCAAGGGGCTTGGCGTAGTGCACCATCACGTAATCGGGATGCAGGCTGAGGAGCATTGACGGAAAGATCGTGTAGTAATACACGCGATGTTTATCGTCGCCGTCCACCTCACCGACCGGCGGACGTGTCGTTGCGCCCGACGTCGTCAAACTCGCGCCGTGTTCTCGCAGTTCTGAGTAGCCGCCGAGAAACGGCCCTTCGGAGAGGTCGTTCTGTCCCGAATCCGACGGCGAGAGTCTGTCGAGCTGCGGATGAACGAGCGGGCAGTGATAGCACTCGGAGTAGTTTTGAAAAACGAGCTTCCAATTGCACTGCAAGTCGTAGTGGATCGTGTGAGCGGTCCGCAGATCGCCGATGTGCCAGCGGCGAAAGCGCGTCAAGAGCGGTGCAAACGTCTTTTCGAAGTCGCAGCCCCACGGCGAGAGACAGACAAAGATGAACCCTTCCCACGTTGCAACGCGCGCTTCATGAAGCGGATAGTCGCTGGTTGAAAAGCCTTCGACGTCCGCCATGTTTCGCGCAACTTTCAAGCGCCCGTCGAGTCCATACGTCCAGGCATGGTATGGACATTGAATGGAGCCGCTGAAGTGTCCGTTCTGCGTCTCGCAGATCCGCGTTCCACGATGGCGGCAGACATTATAGAATGCGCGAATCTGACCGTGTTGGTCTTTGACGATAATGAGGCTCTCGCGTGCAACGTCTGCAACAAAGAAGTCGCCCGTAGTGGAAAGTTGCTCCAACCGGCCGACGCAGATCCATTCGCGTGAGAAAATGTGCTCGCGCTCCAGCTCGAACACATCTGGCGAGCGATACCAACGTGCCTCGAGCGTTTTTTGCCCTTGGGCGTTGGCTTTGGCGAACATGGTCATGAACGAGATCTCCTCGCCGAATAACGTTCGGAATTTCGTGCGGAGGGAGCCCTATCCTTCGGCGCGTATTCCCGTTTCACCGAACGCCATTCGGCCGCGAGCGCTTCGCGTCGAATGATCTGGGGAGGTACCCCAATGGCCAGCGGCACCTTTAACCGCCTCGAACCATCGCTTCCGCGCCGCGCCTACTGGGACGCGGCGTTCTTCGCCCGCGAGCAACAAGCGATCTTTCTCAACCAATGGGTCTACGCCGGCCGTTCCGAGTCCCTTGCCGCTCCTGGTGATTTCCGTGTCGCGGACGTCGGCGGTGAAAGTGTCATTCTCGTTCGCGGCGACGACGGGCGAATCAATGCGCATGTGAATACGTGCAAGCATCGCGGAAGCCGGTTGCTCTGCGGCGAGGGATCGACGCGCGGTGCGATTCGCTGCCCGTACCATGCGTGGGCGTACGCGCTGGACGGGCGGCTCATTGCCGCGCCGTTTGTGGAAATCGAAGAACTGCCGGAAAATGCGCGGCACCTCGTGAGCGGTGCGGTCGACGAGTGGGGAGGGTTCATGTTCGTGCATCTTCCGCCGGTTGCGCAGCAGCTTGCGGAGGCACTCGGACCGGTCCCGCAGCGTCTCACGCGGTATCCGCTGGCCGAACTGCGCATCGGCGCGACCCTCCAGTATGACGTGCACGCCAATTGGAAAGTGCTGCTCGAAAACTACAACGAGTGCTACCACTGCGCCGGCGTTCATCCCGAACTTTGCCGGCTGGTCCCCGCATTTAAAGACCATGGCGGTTCCCATCTCGACTGGGATCGCGGCATTCCTCACCGCGCCGGCGCAACGACCTTCACGCGTTCGGGCACGACGACGCGTCCGCCATTCCCGGGTTTGAACGACGACGAACGCACCCGCCATAAGGGCGAGTTGATCTATCCGAACTTTCTCTTGAGCTTGAGCGCCGATCACGTTGCTGCATTCGAACTGCAGCCGCTCGCCGTCGATCGCACACACGTCGTTTGCACGTTTCTGTTTCATCCCGATGCGATGAGTGCGCCTTCGTTCGATCCAAGCGACGCGGTCGAATTCTGGGACATGGTGAACCGTCAAGATTGGCGCATCTGCGAATCCGTGCAGGACGGTATGCGCTCGCGCTATTTTCATCATGGCTATTACGCGCCGATGGAAGACGCGAGTCTTGATATCCGCCGGTACATCGCCGCACGTTTAGGGGACGAGGCATTGCGCGAGGAGCCGTCGTGAGCGAGCAGTACGACGCGATCGTTCTCGGACTGGGCGGCATCGGAAGCGGCGCACTGTACTGGCTTGCGCGGCGCGGCGCGCGCGTGCTTGGCTTGGAGCAATTCGAGCTGGGTCACGCGCGCGGAGAGTCGCACGATCACTCGCGCATCATACGCCTCTCGTATCATGCGGCGAATTACGTTGCGCTTGCGAAGCGTGCGTACGAGTCATGGGCGGTGCTCGAACGCGATTCCGGAGATCGTGTCGTCTATAAAACGGGCGGACTCGATCTCGGTCCGCGCAACGGCGCAATCCCGCTGGATGGCTACGCCGATGCAATGCGGGCGTGCGACGTTGCGTTCGAAACACTCGATGCGACGCAGATACGGCACCGGTTTCCCCCGTTTCGCATCGACGATGACGTGTGCGGACTGTACCAAGCCGACGGTGGTATCGTCGCCGCAGAACGCGCGACCGCGGCGCACCAGCGAATGGCGGCCGCACATGGCGCAGCGGTGGTGGACAACGTTCGCGTCGAGCGCATTGACGTCGATGGTTCGCACATCACGGTGCGAACACGGGAATTAGCGTACCGCACTTCGCAGCTGATCGTTTCCGCCGGGCCGTGGACCAAACCGATACTCGCGAGCGCCGGCGTGGATATTTCGCTCGAAGTCACCAAAGAGCAGCCGATGTACTTCCGTCCCGCCGACGCATCGCCGTTTGCAATGGGCCGCTTTCCGGTGTGGATTTGGATGGACGATCCGTCGTTTTACGGCTTCCCGGTCTTCGGTGAGACGGGCGCCGTAAAAGTTACGCAGGATGCGGGCGGCAAAGCCGTTGATCCGGATACGCGCACGTTCGATGAGGATACCGATATCACCCAACGGGTTCGCTCGTTCTTACGTGCGCATCTCCCGGCGCTCGACGCGCCGCTTCATCTCGTGAAGACCTGCCTCTACACCTTGACGCCCGATCGCGACTTCGTCATCGACACGGTTCCCGAAGCCAAGAACGTCCACGTTGCGATCGGTGCGGGACATGCGTTCAAATTTGCGTCGGTCATCGGGCGGATTTTGTCCGAACTGGCCCTCGATGGAGAAACGGAGAGCGACATCTCGGGCTTCTCGCTCGCGCGCCCGATTCTCTCTATGGCGCAGCCGCCCAAGACGTACATGGTGTAGGCGTACGCGTGAATCTCGACATCGCCGCGTTCGCGTTCTACGTCGTTATCGTGCTTGCCATCGGCGCAATCACATCGCGACGAATCGGAAACGCTGAAGACTTTCATTTGTGTGGACGCAGTCTCGGCCCGGTCACCGTTTCACTGTCGCTCGCCGCAACCGTATTCTCGGGTTCCGGTTTGATCGGCGGCGCGGGACTTGCCTATTCCATCGGCGCGTCGGGTTCGTATTGGAACCTCACTGCGGTGCCGGCGTGGATTCTCGTCGGCCTTACGTTGACGGTGACCATGCGCCGCCTTCGTTTGAAAACCGTCCCCGGGTTCTTGGGCCAGACGTATGGAGCGTCTGCGCAGCGGCTGATCGCGTTTCTTCAAGTCGTCGAAGCCGTAACATTCGTCGCGGTTCAAATAACGGTATCGCGCCTCGCGCTCGAGACACTCTTCGGAATGAACGGTTTTCTTGCGGCGCTCCTCACCACTGCCGTTTTTGTGGCGTACACCGCTATGGGTGGATTGTGGGCCGTCGTATGGACCGACATCGTGCAATACGTCGTGTTGATGAGTGCGGTGATCGCGGGTCTCGCGCTCGCGCTCGTTCATGCCGGCGGATGGCACGTCGTGACGAGTCATCTTCCGCCTTCGCACTTGAGCATGGCCGAGCTGGGTCTTCAGACGCCGTTAGCGTGGTTCGCGTTATGCGTCTACGCGTGGGCGTGCGATCAGGCGTATATGCAGCGCGCATTCGCGTCGCGCGATGAACAGACAGCGCGGACGGCCTATCTCTTCACCGCCGCTACGTATCTCGTGTTCGGCGTCTGCGTGGCGGGAATCGGCATGGCGGCATCGGTGTTACTGCCCGGCTTGCACGATCCAAATCAAGCATTTCCCCAACTGATCGCGCACGTGGTGCCGGCCGGCCTGCGCGGCTTCTTCCTCACCGGAATCCTCGCAACGACGATGTCGACCGCATCCGCGTATCTCGCTGCATCGTCATCCGTCCTCGTTCAGGACATCTACGAACCGCTCGTGCAACGCGCTGCCGCAGGCCGGCATCTGGTTAGTACGTCGCGCTTGGCAACGATTTTGTTAGCGTTTGTCTCGTTCGCGATCGCTTTACGCTTCCCGAATATCGTCAACGTCGTCATTTTCTCGACGCTCGTCTCCCCCGCGGCGATCTTTTTCCCGCTCGTCTTCGGTTTGTACGTGAAGCGAACGAACCGTCACGTGGGATTTGCCGCTATTTTCGTTGCAGCAGTTGCAGGCGTCGCCGATCAGGCGTGGCTTGCCGGCCACGCGCCGCTTATAGGCAGCATCGATCCGCTCTTTTTCGGGCCGCTCGCCGGCTTGATCGTACTCGCGGGCGCGACGCTCGCGGCCCCTCAACACACAACACCAATAGAAAGGCCCATCGTACATGCCCACGACCTATGACGCCATTATCATCGGCGGAGGACACAACGGTCTCGTGACCGCGTGCTACCTCGCGCGCGCGAAATGGAAAGTGCTGGTGCTCGAGCGCCGGTACATCGTCGGTGGCGCGTGTGTGAGCGAAGAGACGTTCCCGGGTTACAAAGTCTCGACCGCCGCGTACGTGAACAGTTTGTTCCGGCCGGAGATCGTGCACGATCTCAACCTCAAAGCATACGGATTTGAAGCAATCGAACGGAACCCCGCGTCGTTCACGCCGTTTCTCGACGGCCGGTATATGATGCGCGGACGCGATCTTAAGAGCGACCTCGAAGAGATCGCGAAGTTCAGCAAACGCGACGCGGAAGCGTATCCGAAGTACGAAGCGATGCTCGAACGCGTCGCCTCGATCATCGAACCGACGCTGACGCAGATTCCGCCGAATGTGCTGCATCCGGGAATCGGCGATTTGATTTCGATGGGCAAGCTCGGCCGCGGCATGCAGAAACTCGGTCCGGCGATGGCCGAAGCGGTTGAAATGCTCACCGGCGCGGCGCGTCCGATCCTCGACCGCTGGTTCGAAAGTGAAGAACTCAAGGGAACGATTGCGACCGACGCGATCATCGGCGCGTTCATGGCGCCGTCGATGCCCGGCACGGCGTACGTGCTCTTCCACCACGTCATGGGCGAAACGAACGGTAAGAAAGGCGTGTGGGCCTACATGCGCGGCGGCATGGGCGGGTTAACGCAATCGCTCGCGCGCGCGGCAAAAGATCTCGGCGTCGAGATCCGCACGGAAGCCGAAGTCGCGAAGATCCTTACGAAGAACGGCAGCGTTACCGGTGTCGCACTCACGAACGGTGATGAGTTCCACGCGAAGCGAGTCGCAAGCGGCGTCGACATGCACTTGACGTTCGAGAAGTTCCTCGATCCAAGCTCGCTGCCGCCTGAGTTTTCTGAAGCAGTTTCGCGCATCACGTACGATAGCGCGTCGGTGAAAATCAACGTAGCGATCGACCGTTTGCCAAGCTTCACGGCGTTGCCGGGCCACGAACCGGGACCGCAACATCACGGTACGGTTCATTTCGTCCCCGATCAGGATTTCATCGAACGCGCATACGACGACGCGAAATACGGCGAACCCTCGCGCAATCCGGTCGTCGAATGTTGCATGCCGTCCTCGCTCGATTCGACGGTTGCGCCGGAGGGCAAGCATCTGATGTCCATGTTCGTGCAGTACGCACCGTATGCACCCAAGAGCGGACCGTGGACACAGGAACTGCGCGATCGTTTCGCCGACCGGTGTTTCGACATCATCGAGCAACATGCGCCCGGTTTCAAAGACTCGGTGATCGACCGTCAAATTTTGACGCCTGTAGATATCGAAGAAAAATTCGGCCTCACGGGCGGTAATATTTTCCAAGGAACGATGCCGTTCCATAACCTGTATCTTTTTCGTCCCGTTCCGGGTTACGCGAACTACAAGACGCCGATCAAGAACCTTTTTATGTGCGGCTCGGCGGCGCATCCCGGCGGCGGAGTCATGGGCGCGCCCGGATGGAATGCGGCACGCGAAATGCTCAAGAGCTAGACGAAGGGAGAGACCGCATGAGTGAACTGCCGAAGATCGGCATCGTGGGAACGGGCCGCATGGGAGCGAACATGGCGCGGCGGCTCAAAGACGTCGGTTATACCATTGCTGCGCTCTATGACGTCAATCCGGCCGCAGCGCAAGAGACGGCGCGCGATACGGGCGGTGAAGTGACGCAGTCGCTTCCGCGCGTTACCGAATTGAGCGACGTCATCATTACCGTTGTCAGCGACGACGCCGCAATGTACGGTATCTTCGCTGAGCATGGCGCGTTGCTCGAGGGCGCGAAGGGCAAGATCTTCGTCAACTGCGCAACCGTCACGCCGAAGGTGCATGTCGACATCCAGCGTCTTGCGGAAGCGGCCGGCGCGCAGAGTTTGGAAGCCTGCATGGCGAGCTCGATTCCTCAAGCGCGAAACGGCACGCTGTATTTGATGGTCGCCGGTGAGCGCGAGACATTCGAGCGCGTTCGCCCGATGCTCGAAAAAATGAGCGCTTCGCTGAAATACATCGGTGAAGCGGGACGCGCGGCGCAGGTCAAAGCGCTCGTCAACATGGTGATGAATATCAATACGGCGGGGTTGGCCGAAGGGCTGGGCCTGGGCAGCGCGCTCGGGCTCGACCTCGACATGTTGCGCGAAGTGTTTTCGCAAACCGGCGCGAATTCGCGCGTGCTGGAGACCGATGGCCTCGACATGCAGAACCGCGAGCACGAGGTGTACTTCTCAGCCGACCACGCGGCGAAGGACTCGGGCATCGCGCTCGGACTCGCGCGCGACGAAGATCTGCGCCTTCCGCTTGCGCAAGCCACGTACGAACAATTCGAGTTGATGAAACGCCTAGGACTAGGCGGACTCGATAAGTCCGGTATCTCCGAGCTGACGTTTCCAAACCGTCACGCGCAGCACCTCACCGCACGCACGTAACGACACCGGAGGAGAACATGAGCACGACTACTTCACACGTCGTCCCACTCGTAAGTTCAAGCACGCGAGGGCCGCTCGGCGCTGCGCACTTGCCGCGCCTGTGGCTAAAACTTTCGCTCGCGGCGCACGGGCAACTGCCGCCCGACTACGACGAATGCGGCAAGGGTTTCGATCAGATGACGCTTGACGCGCTGGGCCTCGACCGTCAAAAGACGATTGACTACGTCCGTACGCATCATCCGACGTACATGCAGTTCGAGCAATGGGTCGTCGAAGAGAACGGCGGGAGCATCGATCCGGAACGCATCCGCAAACACAATGACGCCATCCACGCATATCAGCACGGCGATGACATGGCTAAGGAGATGCGCTCGTCGTGCGGCATCCCGAACGATCAAGTCAAAGACGCCGTTACACTCAACACCATCGAGGACTTGGACGCATTCCACCGGCAAATGCACAACCACTGATCGTCACGCTCGACGACGGCGCGACGACAACGGTCGAACGGTGGGGAACGGCGGGAGCGGTTATGCTGTGCGTGCACGGCATGACGAGCTCCCGCCGTTCTTGGCTTCGTCTGGCGCATCGCTTCAGCAATCGGTATCAAGTCGTCGCTTACGATCAACGCGGCCATGGTGACAGTGCAACCGTCGATGGCCCAATGACGCTCGCGCGCGGCGTTCGCGATGCGCAAAACGTTGCGGCGGCGATCGGTGGAGCGGATATTCTCGTCGGTCATTCGTGGGGTGGTGCGGTGGTTATCCGCGCGGGCGAAACGATGGAGGTGCGCGCGGTTGCGGCGATCGATCCGATGATCGTCCAAGTTGAACGCGATTGGTACGACGAGTATGTCGTAGAGCTTGCCGAGAGCTTCGCGCTATCCGGCGCTGCACGCGACGATGCCACGCGCGCCGAGTACGCCGATTGGCATCCCGACGACGTCGAGGGAAAAGTGCACGCGGTTCACGCGATGACCACGCGCCCAATCGAAGGCCTACGCGATGAGAATCGCCTGGTCGATTGGGATTTGCGCCCGGATATCGCGCAGTATCGCAAGCCGCTTCTTCTCGCCATGGCAGATCGCGACGGATCTATCGTTCCGCCCGCAGTGATCGACTATGTCGAGGAGCATCACTCCCGCAACGTCGCGATCAAAACATTCGAAGGCCAAGGCCACAATCTGTATCGCACTGATTTCGAAACGTTTGCAAACGTATTGGACGACTTTTTGACGCAAACGTTGTCATCCTGAGCGCAGGTGCGAAGCACCCCTTCGACTTCGCTCAGGACAGGCTCCGTCGAAGGATCGCGACGCGCGTTTGTTTCGAGGCGCTCCTTCGACTGCGTTCGCTGCGCTCACTTCGCTCAGGATGACAAGACGTAAAAGGAAAGGGCCCCGGAAGGTCTCCGAGGCCCTTCTCTATCGCGCACGAGCGCGGTTGTGATTTAGATCCGGATCTTCGCTTCGACGAAGAACTGGAACGGCTGGGTCAGCGTGTAGCCCGTGTCCGCGTTCGTCGCACCGAACGTCGGCTCGTACGGGTACTTGAGGAACGCCGGTTGACTGTTGTACGACGCTCCCGGATTGTACGCGTTGCCGAACGGCGGGATCGCACCGAGGGCGGAGTTGAGGATACCGTAGCTGCAGACTTGGCTGTTGTTCAGCCCCGCAACGCCCGGACCTGTTGCCCCGAAGCAGCGGTCGATGATGTTTGCGAACGTTGCCGTCAACGTGATGCGCGGACTGACGTCGTACGACAGTTGCAAGTTCATCGCAAACTGCGCCGGGTTGCGGTACTCGCCCGGCACATCGAAATGACCGCTGTATGGATCAGGAATCGCGGCGAGCTGTCCGCAGGTCGTTGCGTCGAACGCGCCACCGCTTCCACCGTATGGATAACGCGGATCGCCTGCAACAGCGGTCCCCGTAATGTTAGCGGTACAGGTGTTCGGCGCGATACCAGGCGTCGTCTCCGGAGCACCGTAACGATTTCCGGCCTGGAATTGGAACGACGGCGTGATTGCCCACTTGTCGTGCTTGTAGTTCAGAATGAACGTCGCGGCATAGGGGACGTTGTACGAATCATACGAGCTGCCGATGCCGCCCGGGAAGATATCGTACGGAACGAAATTCTGGTTCGGATCGATCTGTGCCTGAGGCGGCGCATTCCAATACGGGTTGGCAATACTGTTTGCGTCGCAGACTGGCGCAGGAGCGCCCGCGGCCGTATAACACGGTGCGGCAACGCCGGGTGTCGTGCCGACCGGTTGCACTGTACCGCCTTTACAGTATTTGGGATCGTTTGGATTCGAGGCGCAGAAGCTCGTGTAAGCGTTGTAATTGAGGATGTCTTGGTTCGTTTGCGAAAGGATGTTCGCCCCGTTCCCAAGCGTACCGTATTTGATGTACGCGTTCGTGTACGTGAACGAGAGCAGCCCCGACAGACCGTTCCGCGCGAAGTCACCCTTGCTCAGTTGGAACTCAACGCCTTCTGCCGTCAGACTTCCAACGTTGAGACCCGAGATAAACCCGGTCTTCTGATCCAGGAAGAAGTTCTGGATCTGGTTTTGCGTATGGCGATAGAACGGCGTCAACTTGTACGACCAGTCCGTGCCCCTGAGGCGCTGCTCGATCGAGACGTCGTAGTTGTTCGAGGCCGGCGGAGAAACCATGTGGCCCGGCGTGTTGAAGCCGTACTTATAGAATCGCGAGCCCAAGAGATCTGCGATGTCTTGCTGCTGCGCGCTGTACTGTTCGTACGCCGTGTTCGGCGGTTCCACATAGCGTCCGGCGCTCGCACGCACGACGAAGTTGGGATTCAACGTGTATGTGAACGCGAGTCGCGGCTGGAATTCCGGGTAGTTGAATTGCTGCGCCGATTCGTTAATGAGGTTCGCGTTGCGATAAGCGACGGACGTGCCGGGAACCGTAAGCGAGCCGCACGGCGTCAGGGGCGAAGCGCCGATCAGTGATTTATCGATCGGGGCGCCGGTCGTCGGATCGACGCACTTGTCCGTGTTGTAAGCAGCAAACCAGAAGTTGCGCATCGGACCGTTTGTGTTGGCTCCGGTGAAGTTGAAGTCGTCATATCGTAATCCGATGTTGACCAACAGTTTGTCGGTCGGGCGCCACTCGTCGGTCAGCGAAGCCGAGTAGAACTGTGGCTTGACCGAGTTGTAGAGACCCGAGAGTCCGTTCTCGACGGTCGTCAATTGACACGGTCCGCCGCCGCACGATGCAGGCAGAGTGGGCGCCGTCGTATCACCGAAGCGCACGACGGACGTCTTGTCGATCAATTTCGGATCGCACGTTTGCGCGACGCCGCCAGTCGTGTAGCACAAACCGTTGGAGAAGTTCGTGTTCGTAATCTCGGCGAGTGTCCTCGTCGAGCCGCCGAATCCGAACAGATCGTAGAACGTGCGGTTGTTGTCGCGGAACACCGTCGCTTGCGTGTAGTTGCCTTGCAACGTCACGAGATGTTCGGCGCTGAACTGCTTCGAGAACACCGCCGAGCCGCCGTACGTATGCGTCGCGAGCAGATAGTTCGGTCCCGACGGGCCGAAGTAGTTTGCGAACGCCGTTTGCGGTCCGGTTTGGAGCCAGTCGGAGTAGAACGAGTAGCCGTAAACGCGCAAGTACGCGTCGGAGCCCCAGTTCTTCTGATACTGCAGTTTGAAGATGCTTTGATCGTTGTAGATCGAGTCGCGAAGATTCGGATCGATGAACGCGGTCGTGCCCGACGGGCAAGCATTAGCGAAACCAGTCGGCACGTTCGCGCAGCGGCTGGTCGGCGAATCCGGGAAGAGATACGTTTGCTCCAGCGACGTAAAGTTTGCCGGGAGCGGCGCGCCGAGCTGGCCCGTGTAGGTGAGGCCGTCGAAGTACGACGGATTGCCCAATCCCTGCGCGGTGTAGATCGCGTTCCCGATGTCGTTCGTCGAATCGTAGAACGTCGTCTTGAGGAACTGGTTGCTGAAGAGCAACTGCAGATCGTCGCGTCCGCTGTCGTTGCGATGGGGAATCGCATAGTGGAAGTTCGCCACGACGTCGCGATTCGAAAGTCCCGAGGCGGAGAACGTGTTAAACGGCGCCATCAAGTAGTTGCCGTTCGCATCGGTGCCGATGACGTTGCCCCAATTAGACGTGTACTGGTTGCCTTGGTTCTTGTCGACGTAGAGGAAGTTGTCGTTGTTGTAACCGCCGAGGCCGACGTAGTACGAGAACCGGCGATCCGGCGAGGCACCACCCGCTTCAACGGCCGCGTGGTGGTAGAACGACGGTCCGCCGATACCGAGGATGGCTTGAGCATAACCAGGATACGAACCGGTCTTGATGACTTGGTTGATGTAACCGGCTAGGCCCTGGCCTTCGGAGTTCGCCGGCGTAGCGCCCGTGTAGACCTGAAGCTCTTGTTGGCCGAGCGACGATGCCGTGCCGCCGGGGTAGTTGTCGAACGAGCGGTTTACGGGAACGCCGTCGACTTCATATCCGAGCTGGTCGAAGTCGCCGCCGCGCACGTGCACCGTTTGGAAGTAGCCGTTCTGGTTCATCGGCACGTACACGCCGGGAACCGTCGCAATCGCAGAGTAGGCGTTGTTCAAACCGCCGCCGCCGCCAACTGCGCTCACTTTTTCTTGCGTGGCCGCGTTGACGGAGTAGACGTCGGACGTCGTACCCGCCTTCACCAAACTACCCGCCGTCGTCGACGTGACTTTGGCGATCGTCTTGAGGTTGGTCATGCGGATGTTCACGACTTGCGTTGAATCCGCAAAGACGGTGATGCCGGCTTGGCTTTCGTTCGTGTACTGGTCTTTTTCCGCCGTCAACGTGTACGTGTCGGGCGAAAGCGAGATGAAATGATAGCTGCCGCGTGCGTCGGTCGTAGTAGATGACCCGCCCGAAGGGCTGGACACCTTCACTGTAACTCCCGCTAGCGGCGCTCCGTTTGAAGCGTCCGTGATGAGGCCGCTCAATCCGCCCGTCGTTCCAGCCAGTGTCCATGTTACCTGACTGAAAAACAGCGAAATCGCGGCGGCCGCCACCATGACGCGTCTAAGAGTCGCCATAGGGTGAACCTCCTTAAAGGATTATGTAAGTCCTTAAGGATTGGCGATTGTTCCCTGTGACTGACGCCACCTTTCTGTCACTTTGCAGGAAACATTAAGTATATTTGTCGACGCGGGACCTAAGGACCATCACGGTGAGACACACTGTTGGCATAGCGTGATGCCACGATTGCATGGATGAATCCAAAGAAACCACGACCACTGTGTGAGAATGGATGCGGGAAAAAATGTACTGCTACGAAAGGCCGCTTCTGTTCCACCGAATGCAGCGTCGCGTACGACTTCAATCTTCGCGTTCTGTTGATAGAGTCCGGACAGTATCCGGCCGGCGTCCAACCGAAATGGATCCGTAAATATCTCGTTTGGAAGTTCGGCGAACGGTGTCCGAGATGTGGGTGGGCTGAACGACATCCAACTACCGGCAAAGTGCCGGTTGAGATCGAGCATATCGACGGTAACGCGAAAAACAACAACGTCGAGAATTTGGCGCCGCTATGCCCAAATTGCCATTCCGTGACGACAACATACCGAGCACTAAATCGAGGGCAAGGTCGTGGCGATCGCCTTGGCGGACGAAACAATCCCCTCCCTGGCAAGGCACCCGGTATGAAGCGGCGTGCCGAAACGCCGTTCCCGCTTCCAAGGACCCTCGTCGAACTCGTTGAAGCGAAGCTCCCGATGCCACCTGAGTAAATACAGCGCCGACGTGGCTGAGCGGTTGAAAGCACGCGACTTGTAATTGCGCCTCGAAAGAGCTCGCCGGTTCGAATCCGGCCGTCGGCTCCACTTCTTATAGAGGGGAACGCGCAACCGTTCCGCAAGTTTGAGCGTCCCCATGCAACCGGTCAAACCCAAGTGGCTCAATAGTGGCCTCGTCCTCGTCTGCGAGCGCTGTTTTAAAGAACGAATCCCTGAAGAATCACCCGAAGTCGCCGAGCGCATCGGTGACTTCAACGTGCGCAATTGGCTGAAGTCGGAACTCAAAGAGCACGGCGAGTGGGGACCGATCCGCGTGATTTCGACGAGTTGCATGGACGTTTGCGCGAAAGATAAAGTCACCGTCTGCCTCGACCCCAAAAACGGCGATCCGGCAACGGTCCTCGTGATCGATCCGATCGACGAGAAACAGGCGCTCTACGACACGATCGTCGAGCGGATGGGCCGCAAAGTACAATCCTGACGGTCCTTGTCAGGATTCGTCGGTTAGTATAGCGGTATGAGCACGACCAGCACTGCACCGCTGACCCGCGGCTTCGACTTTGTCATCATTCAAACGCGCGACATGCAAAGGCTCCGCGGCTTCTACGAATCGCTTCTGAACCTGAGCGCCTCCATCGAGTATCAAGACTTTTACGTCGAGTACGACCTGCCCGACGGCAATACGTTCGCGATCGGTCGCGATCCGTCGGCAACGGAATTCGTTCCGACCGGCGGAATCGTGTTCGGCGTCGCGGACGCCGACGCACTGGGCAAGCGCGTCGTCGAACTGGGCGGCACATACGTGAAGCGCTTCGGCTCCGGCGACCCCTGCTTCTCCGAATGGTGCCAGGACCCCGACGGGAATTATTTCGGCCTCCACCAGCGCAAATAACGATTTGGCCTTGACGAAGCGTAACCATTCGGTTACCATGTGCGTAACCAAATGGTTACCGCTGATCTAGTCTTCAAAGCCTTATCGGATCCAACGCGTCGCGAAATTCTAGGCATCCTACGAAACGGGCGCTGTTCGGTGGGGGATTTGGCAGCGAACTTTCACACGAGTCGTCCTGCGATTTCAAAACACTTACGCGTACTCCGCGAGGCGAAGCTCGTGAAAGATACGCCGCAAGGAGCTTCGCGCATGTGCGAACTCAATCCGGAGCCGCTCAAGCGCATCGACGCCTGGCTCGACGATTACAAGCACTTCTGGAATCGCAGCCTCGTGCGACTCAAAGCTCACGTGGAGAAAGAATAATGACCATCGCTCAAAGCGAAAACACGATCGTACAAGAAATTACGATCGATGCGCCGGCAGCAAAAATCTTCGCGGCACTGACTGAGCCGGATCAATTGACGCAGTGGTGGGGCGAAGACGAACAGTACCACACGGAACACATGGAAGTCGATTTACGAGTAGGCGGAAGCTGGCGCACAACGGGAACCAGCGCCGACGGCAGCAGCTTCTCCGTTGAAGGCGAATATCGCATCGTCCAGCCGCCGCATCTTCTCGAATTCACGTGGAGATACGATTGGGCAGGCGCCGACGCGACGGAAACAGTTGTCCGCTACGAATTGATCGAACAAAACGGCAGCACGCTCGTGCGCGTCAGACATTCGGGATTCGCCGACGTTGAATCGCGCGACGAACACAACCGAGGATGGGTCCAAGTCCTAGGTTGGCTCAACGCATACGTTACGCGCTAACGAGCGCGCGTCCAACCGTCGCGTTCCGTTATCGCGATACCGCGGGTTCCATGCGATACGCCTCAGCTGCGGTTGCAGTATCGTAGAACTGTTCCCAGCTTGCGATCTTGCCATCGCGCACGCTAAACACGTGTACCCATTCGAAATCCGTTGTGCGGCCGGTAGCCTTCACCCGGGCGCTATAGCGGCCCAAGACGACGACGGTGTCCCCGTCCGCTAAGTACGTCCGTGGTTCAAATGCGAGCACCTCATCGGATTCATTCAGTTTTGTGAAGAATTCTGCGACTTGATCGCGTCCGGCACGTCTACCGGCGGCCGGCACCTCCGATGGTCCCGGCATATACCACTGAACGTCATCCGTTACCATTTCCAGAAGGCTCGGAATGTCGCCGCGTTGATATGACGCATAGCCGTCCTTGACGACTTGTATGTTGTCCGCCATGTCGCTTACCTCGAAGGATGTGGGACAACTATCGTAGCGCGTTACGGAAGCCGCGTCACCTCACCGAAAACGATAGACAATTTCTCGGTGAGAATAAGAAAAAGGCTCGCGTTGCCGCGGGCCTTTTTACGATACGATCGTGGCGTTTACTGAAACTCGAACTCCGCGAGGTTCTTTTCGATCTTGCGTTTGACGCGTTGTAGCGCGTTGTCGATCGATTTCACGTGGCGGCCGAGATCGCGCGCCATCTCTTGGTAGCTCTTGCCTTCGAGGTACGATTCGAGCACCTGCGATTCGAGCTCCGAAAGATTCTGACGAATGCGCTGACGGATGTCGTCGGAGACTTCCTGCGTAACAACCAGTTCCTCGGGATCCGAGGTTTTCTGAGACGCCATCACGTCGAGGAGCGTACGTTCGCTGTCTTCGTCGTAGATCGGCTTGTTGAGCGAGATGTACTGGTTGAGCGGAATGTGTTTTTGACGCGTCGCGGTCTTGATTGCAGTAATGATCTGACGCGTGATACACAGTTCGGCAAACGCGCGAAAGCTCGAGAGCTTATCCGCCTTGAAGTCGCGTACGGCTTTATAGAGGCCGATCATACCTTCTTGGATGATGTCCTCGCGATCCGCGCCAATCAGGAAGTAGCTCTTGGCTTTGATTCGAACGAAGTTTTTGTACTTGTTGAGCAGGTACTCCATCGCCAGGTTGTCGCCTGATTTTGCGATGGCAACGAGATCTTCGTCGGCTCTCTCGTTATACTCCAATCCATCCGGAACAGGATGGGTCATAGCCATGTATTTTACGCCTCGTGGGGGTCGGTGTGCCGAAACACGCGGGCCGGAGTCCGTCGAACGCGACACATCCACGTGATTATAGGAGGGGGTCCTGCCCTCGTCAAGGATAACCCAAGCATAATCTCAGCGGTGTCTAAGACTTGACGAAGTGCTCTGCGACCTTTGCCGCACCGTCTCGTAGATGAGAATCCCTGCAGCAACTGAGGCGTTGAGCGATTCGGTGACCCCCGGCATTGGAATCCTGACCAAGTAGTCGCATTCCCGGCGCACGAGTTGCGCCAGGCCTTCTCCCTCGGCCCCGATGACGATTGCGAGGTCGCGGTCGAAGTCCGCTTCGTGTAGCTCGACCGAATTCTCGCCCGCATCCGCACCGGCGACCCAAACGCCCGCCTTCTTCAATTGACGAATCGCCTCGTTAATGTTCGCGACCCGGACGATCGGCAAGTGCTCCGCGGCGCCCGCGGCGGCTTTGCGGACCGTCGCATTGATGCCGGCCGAGCGGCGTTCCGGCAAGATCACTGCATCGGCGCCAAAGCATTCGGCGCTTCGAATAATCGCACCAACGTTGTGCGGATCGGTCAGATGATCGAGGAGCACGAAGAGCGCGTGACCGGTCTTCCGCGTTCCAAGGACGTCGTTCAGGCTCGCGTATTCGAACGGCGGCGCGATCGCGATGACGCCTTGGTGCGTTTTAAACGGCAGTTGCGCAAAGAACGAGCGGTTCTCGAAGCGCACCGGCACGTTTCGTTCTTTCGCATCCGCAATGATCTTACGCAGCAACGGGTCGCGCTTGCGCTCGTCGGAGATATGAATTGCGCGCAGCGCTTCACCGGCTCCGAGCGCTTCTTCAACGACGTGAATCCCATACATCACGTCATCGAAGTCCAAACGCGGGTGACGCCGCCGCTGCGGCTGCCCGTTTTCCTGCGGCGCACGCGCCTGCGGCTTGCGCTGTTGCGGTTTGCCGCCTTGCGGTTTCCCGCCTTGCGGTTTTCCGCTCCGGCCTTTTACTCGGCGACGGTCCAAGTCGTGCCTTCCTTCGAATCTTTGATTGCGATGCCGCAACGTGCGAGTGCGTCGCGTAGACGATCGGACGCGGCCCAGTCTTTTGCAGCGCGAGCCGATGCGCGCCGCTCGATTACGCGTGCAATCGCTTCTTCCGGCGTTGCGCCGTTGAACGAAACCTCGCCGCCGAGTTCGGCGCCGAGACGTTCGAGAAAGTCTTCCGGAAGCGGTGTCACTTCTTCTACCAGCCACGAGTCATTCGGCTCGATACCGAGCAGCCACAGCGCGGTTTCGAATTCCGGCAGCGCACTGGGCGGTGCGTCTTTGATGAACGACAACACCTCCGCGAGCGCCGCTGACGTATTCATATCGTCGTCGAGCAGATCGGCGACGCGCGAGGGCAATCCGTTTGCGATGTTGTGCACCGGCACGACGGCCCCACCGGGATGCATCCGGCGATATGCGCGTTTCAATTTATCGAGCGTTGCGCACGATGCAGCGAGCGAATCTTCGGTGAAGTTCATGACTTTGCTGTAACCGGTCGTCAGGAACGTCAACCGAATCGCTTGCGGATCGTGGCGCGCAAGCAGATCGACGAGCGGTTCGAAGTTGCCGAGCGACTTCGACATTTTGCGCCCTTCGAAATTCAGCAGGCCGCCGTGTACCCAGAAATTCGCCATCGGGGGATGCGCCATCAGCGGTTCGCTCTGCGCGATCTCGTTCTCGTGGTGAGGGAAGATCAAGTCGGCGCCGCCGCCGTGAATGTCAAACCCCTCGCCTTTGGGATCCAGCAGCGTGTGTGACATTGCCGAGCACTCGATGTGCCAGCCGGGCCGGCCGTCGCCGTACGGTTCGAACGGCCACTTCGGCTCACCGGGCTTGGCAAATTTCCACAACGCGAAGTCGAGCGGATCGGCTTTATGCTCGCCGATCTCGATCCGCGCGCCGGCTTCGAGCTCGTCGATGTTGCGATTGCTCAGTTTTCCGTAATTCGGGAAGCGGTTCACGCGGTAGTAGATGCCGTCCTTTACCACGTACGCGTACCCTTTGTCGATCAGCTCGCGGATCATTTCCTGAATCTGCGGGATGAACTTTGTCGCGTACGGTTCCTCGTCGGGTTCCAACACACCGAGCGCGCGCATCGATGCTTTGAACTCTTCGTAGTAACCGGAGACGATTTTGTACCAATCCTCGCCGGTCTCTTTGGCGCGATTGATGCTGCGATCGTCGATATCCGTAACGTTCTGGACGTACGTAACGTCGTAGCCGCGATACTGTAAATACCGCCGCAGCAGATCGAAAAATAAAAACGACCGCGCATGACCGAGATGCGCCTGCGCGGATGGGGTGAGACCGCATACATAGATGCGTACGTCGCCCGCCTTGAGCGGCGCGAACGTTTCGAGGGTGCGCGTGCGTGTGTTGTAGAGCTTTAAATCACCCACGACCAGTTTTCTTCGCCTTCCTTGCCTTCAATCGTATCGATTCGTTCTTCCAATGCTGCGATACGCCGGTTCAATTCCTTGATTGCCGTCTCGTTCGGGTCCGGCATCTCGACTTGCGGGCGGTCGGGAACGACGCGGACCGGTTTGCCGTCGAGCGCCACGACGTGCGCCGGTATACCGACGACGGTTGCATTCGCCGGCACGTCGCGCACGACGACCGATCCGCTGCCGACGCGCGCGTTATCGCCGACGAGGATCGCACCGATGACGCATGCGTTCGCACCAACCGTGACGTTCTTTCCAAGCGTTGGATGACGCTTCGTGCGTTTCAAACTCGTGCCGCCGAGGGTCACGCCTTGATAGATCGTGCAGCCGTCTCCGACCTCGGCCGTCTCGCCAATGACGACGCCCATGCCGTGATCGATAAACACGCTCTGCCCGATCGTCGCTCCCGGATGAATCTCGATGCCCGTCAGAAAACGCGTGACGTGCGCGAGCCAGCGCGGCAAAAGCGGAACGCCCGCGCGATGGAGCGCGTGGAAGACGCGGTAAGCAGAGATGGCATGAAATCCCGGATACGACAGCACGACATCGAGCGGACCGCGCGCCGCGGGGTCGCGTTCGAGCGGCGCGCGCAGATCGTTGCGAAGTGTGTCGAGCGGATTAGGGCTCATCGGGCGCCTTCGACGGAATCGGTTGGAACGGTTTGCCGTCGGGACCGTACTGAATCGGCTCGAGCCCGCGTCCGTGCAGCAGCCGTGAATTCACGGCGCCGATACGAATCAACATGCGGTCGTGTCCCAGGAGTGGGAAGAGCAGCTCGAGCGGCGGACCTTCTTTGGTTCCGGTAAGCGCCATGCGCGCGGCGTAGAACGCGTCATCCCGGCTGATTCCAAATTCTTCCGCAATCGCCGGAATGTCGTGCGCGAGCGGCAAGCCGCGCAGCTCCGGCTGATGGTCGATATATTGGCCGAGCGAGTCGAGGAAGAACAGCACGTTGCGCGTGCGCAGACGTTCGAGTTCGAGCGCGGGAATGACGCACGCCTCGGCGCGCAGCGCGGCAACGAACGGATAGGCGTCCTCGACGCCGTGAAGTTGGGTGCCATATGCTTCTAAGAACGTGTCGATCCAGCGCAGCGCTGCATCCGGCGCGGGGTCTTCGAGAAAGCCCCACCGTTGCATCGCCGTCAACACTTGCGCCTTCGAGACGTCCATCAGGGGCGCTCCCTCTTTTCTATAGCAACAACCGCGTACGCCGCGACGCCGGTGCCGTCTCCCGTATACCCCATTCCTTCGCTGGTCTTTGCTTTGACGCTCACGCACTCCAGCGGCAACTGGAGACGCGTCGCCAGATGCTCCCGCATGGCACCGATATAGGGTGCGAGCTTCGGACGGTCTACGACGATCGTCGCATCAATGTTCGAAACCGTGTAGCCGGCATCGCGCACGCGCTGGGCGCACGCCTCGAGCAGCACCATCGAATCAGCGTCTTTCCACTTGGGATCGCTGTCCGGGAAATGACCACCGAGGTCACCGAGGGCCGCGGCACCCAAGAGCGCGTCCGAGATTGCGTGGGCAACCGCGTCCGCATCGGAATGACCCAGCAGTCCCCGTTCGTACGGAATCTCGATGCCGCCCAGCACGAGACGGCGTCCCGGCGCAAACCGGTGCGCATCGAAACCGTGGCCGACTCGCGTCATATGGATTTCCCCTGAACGGGTAAATCCGCGCGCAGCCCCTCGCCGCGGCCCGCATAGTGCGAGAAGCGCGTCGTGAATGTTGCCGTGCCGTCGGCAAAGGCTTCGAAGCGCGAACCGAATCCGCGAAGCGCGCTCGACGCCACATACGCGCGCACGATTGCACCGCTCGGAAGATCGCGATCGACGGCGTCGATCGTAGCGCCGCGCGACTCCAACTCTCGCTCGATCGGCTCCACGAGTGCATCGTCCGCAAAGACCTCGACGAGCAACACTTCCTCTTCCGCCGGCGCGTGTTCGAGCCGTTCGCGCAGCAACGCTTCTGCGCGCGTAACGTCCTGCGGGTGCGTCACTTTGAAGTTCTCGCTCGACGCCGCGACGATGACGACTTCGATTCCGATCGCTTCGAGCAGCGCCACATCGTCAGTCGTTTCGAAGCCGTTGCGCTGCGCCTCGATGTGCGCGCGTTCCAGCTCGCGGCGCATTGCGAACTGCGGCGTTTGCGCCGCCCACAATTCACCGCGATCGAGCGTCTTACGCACGACCATCGTTGCCGGATCGACGACCTTGATCGTGTCGACGACGGGCGCGGCGAGCACCGCTGCGCGTCCCGCGCGAACCTCGCGCATCCCCTTACGAACATCCTCCGCGCGCACCAGCGGACGCGCGCCGTCATGCACGAAGACGCCCCCGCAGCGATCCGAAAGCGCGCGCAAGCCGCTACGTACGCTCTGCTGCCGGCTTGCGCCGCCCGCGACAACGTGGGACTGATGCGACGGCGCAAGCTGCGCGATGAGCGAGCGCATCGGTTCGATCCACTCTTCTTCCGTGACGACGACGAGTTCGCCGATTTCCGGCATTGCGTCAAAGGTGCGCAACGACCAGCCGGCCATCGGAAGGCCACCGATTTCCACGAATTGTTTGGGTCCGCCGAAACGCGTTCCGCGTCCGGCTGCGACCACGACTGCGCCCCAATTCATCGAACCGACGTATTCTGCAGCTTCGGGCGCGCGAAAATCATGCGGCCCGCGACGGTTTGTAAAACGCTCGTCACCACGACGTCGGTCTCATCGCCGATGAGGCGGCGTCCTTGTTCAACCACGATCATCGTGCCGTCATCGAGATAGCCAACACCTTGATTGGGTTCTTTCCCTTCACGGATAACATGCACGTGAAGCTCTTCGCCGGGGAGTACGACCGGCTTCACCGCATTCGAAAGTTCGTTAATGTTGAGCACGTCGACGCGTTCAACACTCGCAACGCGATTAAGGTTGTAATCGTTGGTCAACAACTTGCCGTGCATATCGCGCGCCAGGCGTACGAGCTTTGCATCGACACTGCCCGGCGGGAGATCGGAGTAGTCGCGCTCGCTGATGTCGAGCGCGCGCAGCTCTTGCAAGCGGCTGAGCACTTCGAGTCCGCGCCGCCCGCGCGAGCGCTTGAGCGGATCCATGGAATCGGCGATGGTCTGCAGCTCGCGCAGCACGAACCGCGGAACGACGAGCGTTCCTTCGAGAAATCCGCTCTCGACGATCTCCAAAATCCGGCCGTCGACGATCACCGACGTGTCGATTACTTTGACCGGTGCGCTCTCGCCGCGCGCACCGAGCGGCCTCATGCCGATCTTCGAACCGACCCGTGCACCAAGGTACGCGCAAAAGACCGCAACGATGAGATAAACCACGATCGCGAGATAATGGCCCGAGCGTCCCCCGAAGTTCACGAATTCGAACGCGATGTTCTTCACGAGAAGCGAAATGCCGAGGCCGGCGATGAGGCCGATCGCACCGCCGGCGATCTCTGCCGGTGATAAACGGTCGATCGCACCTTCAGCCACGGTCAGCTCATCCTCGAAGAAGCCCTGCGCGAGCGGCGCGAGCAGGACGCCGACGAGCGCACCCGCGACGGACGATCCGATGGAAAGCGCGATCTGGAGCGCTTCGCTCGCAAAGTGCAACGAGAGCATGCCCAAGTACGCCTCGCGCCCCAGCAGAAAACCGGTAACGGCGAAGACGACAATAAACATCGTTCGCAGGATCGCGCCGGAGATGTTGCCTCCAGTTACTCGAATGTTACGAATGCTCCGCAGACATCGTTTGCAAGAAATTTTCCGCGCCGCGTCAGACGCATGCGTCCCCCGTTGACCTCGAGCAAGCCCGCGTCGGAATAGCGGGCGATTACGGGAGCGTAATGCGAAACGACGTCGACGCCATATCGCTCTTTGAAATCCGAGATGCCCACCCCTTGCGCCGTTCGGAGGGCAAGCATTACTCCTTCGCCCCACGCCTTATTTGGCGCGAGCCGCTCGCTTTCCGATGGAATTGATGTTCGCGCCAACGCCGCATCGATATAGGTCGCGAGCTCCCGCGTGTGAACGCTGCGCTCGCCGCCGCGGTACGACGCAGCGCCGACGCCTAGACCGACGTATTCACCGTTTCGCCAATAGTTCGCGTTATGCGCGCTGCGATGCCGGGGTTTTGCGAAATTGCTGATTTCGTAGTGTTCGAATCCCGCTTCTTCGAGCAGAACGATCGCGCGATCGTACAGATCCGCTTCGCGCACGTCGTCGAAAAAAGCGGACGGTTCGCGCTCGTACCATCGTTCGTACGGCGTGCCTTCTTCGACCGTGAGTCCATACGTCGAGATGTGATCGACGCCGAGTTCGATCGCCGCGCGCAACGAACGCTCCCACGACGCGAGCGTTTGTCCGGGAACGGCGAAGATCAGATCGAGCGAAACCGACGGGATACCGGCCGCGCGCGCACTTTCGACTGCGTGGCGAATCTGCTCCGGTGTGTGCTTTCGCCCGAGCGTTGTAATTTCGTCGCGTTCGAACGATTGCACGCCGATCGATACGCGCGTAATGCCGGCTTGGAGATAGCGCTCGAAGTCGCCCGGCTCGACCAGTTCGGGATTCAGTTCGATCGTCGTCTCGCTGACGGTTCCACGACGGTCGTAGCGCTCGCGAATGCGTTCGAGCAGTGACGCGATCTCGCCGGCGCTGTAGGCATTCGGCGTGCCGCCTCCGAGGAAAATCGTCGCAGCGGGTTCCGTTGGCTGCGCATCGATTTCAGCAGCGAGCGCGTCGAGATAACGCGATGCCGCGCTGCGGCGCATCGGCCACTTCGCGAAATCGCAGTACGGACAAATGTACGGGCAAAATGGAAGGTGCACGTAGACACCGAGTTGGGTCACGCGCCCACCTTAAGGAACGATCGCGAAAATTCCCACCCCGGCGTTGCCGAGGTTCGCCGTAATAGTCAGCGTCGTTTCGCTGATGAACTCCTTGACCGGCGGATGTCCGAGCTTCGTCGCAATCATCTGCAAGACGGCATGCGCCGTTTGCGCGTCGCCGTCGGAGTACGAGACGGCAACCCAGGCTCCTGGCGAATGCTCGATCGTTCGAACGAGGGCTTCGACCATCAGCTCGCGCGTCTTATCGGACGAGCGGCTCTGCCCCGCCGGCGCGATAGCGCCCTGTTCGTTCATCTTGAGCAGCAAGCTCACATTGAGCATGGAGCCGAGCGCGACGACGGCTTTTGGTAAGCGGCCGCTCTGCCCGAGTGCAGTAAGATCGGGAACGGCAAAATACGCAGCGCGCTTTATCGAATGATCTCGCAGCTTCGCAGCAATCGACGCAGCCGAATCACCGGCTTTCGCGCGTTCCGAGGCGTAGATCGCAAGCAGCGATTCCAACCCGCTCCCTGCGCGTGAATCGACAACATGGACGTTTGATCCGAACGACGCCGCAGCGGCGCTCGCATGTTCGAACGACTTCGAAATCTGTGATGACAATGTGATCGCGATAACGTCGTTGCCGGTATTGCGAGCATGCGAAAACGCCGACTTGAAATCATCAACGCTTGCAGGTTCGGTCTTCGCCTTATCGCCCGCAGCGACGCGACGCGCGAATTCTGCACGATCGATCTCGATACCGTCGCGCAAACGTTCCTCTCCGAAGACGACGTAGACGGGAACGATCTCGATGCCGAAACGCGCGGCGTCCTGCCTCGTCAGATCGCATCCGCTATCGGTGACGATCGAAACTCCCAATCCAAACTCTTCCTTACTCGTCTTGCGCGACGAAGATGCCGACTGCGCCGGCACCGGCATGCGTTGCAATAACCGGACCCGCCTCAAGAATTTCGAGCAGACGCGGCTGCTTACCGCCGAGTCGCTCCTTCAGTTTTCCCAGAGCGTTGTCTGCGAGATGAGGTGCGTTCGTGTGCATCACTAAAAATCGCGCGTGCGGCACATTATCGATCGCCTGCATCGCAAGGTCGAGCATCGTTTCTTGCGCCCGATTGAACGTCCGCACTTGCGCTTCGGCGGCGACTTGACCGTCCTTAAGTGCGAGTACTGGTACGATTTTCATGAGTGTACCGAGCACTTGTTTTGCTTTTCCAATCCGTCCGGTGCGCTGCAAATGCGAGAGATCCGGGATGCACGCGTAGAGGCGCTGCGTGACACGTTCGTGATCGAGTGCCTGAAGAATCTCCTCGCGGCTCTTCCCTTGCGCTGCGAGATCGGCCGCACGCATCGCCATCATTCCAAGACCGCCTGCCGCGCTCTGCGAATCGTAGATCTCGATCGACGCGTTCGGAAAATTCTGCGCAGCCGCGCGCGCGGCATTGATCGTTCCCGACAGAAACGACGAGATCGTAATGCAAAGAATCTGATTCCCAGCGTCGACGAGCGGACGGAACGCCTCTTCGAACATCTGCGCGGTCGGCTGCGACGTCGTCGGCAGGTCTTTCTCCGTCGAGAGCATGTCGTAAAACTGCGAGCGCGAGAGATCGACGTAGTCACGATAGCTACGATTTCCGAAAACGACGAAGAGGGGAACGACGGTAATACCCAGCGACCGCGCGCGTTCGGGCGAAATATCCGACGTGCTGTCGGTGACGATCGCTAGTCCCAGTTTTAGGCCTCTTTCGCGAGATGTGGTTTGACGAGTTCGGTGATCTTGCCGACGACGTCGTTGTCGACCTCGGCAATCGCCGCGCCGATCGCGTGTTTGATCGCGCGGCGTGACGCGCGTCCGTGCGTCACGATGCAGTTTCCACGCAAGCCGAGCAGCGGCGCGCCGCCGTACGTTTCGTAATCGAATTTCCGGCGCAGACCGCGCAGGGCGGGTGCGAGCATCGCCGCGCCGAGTTTGGTTAACAATCCACTGCCGAGCAGCGTGTCTTTGACGACCTTGCCCATCGCGGCGACCATGCCTTCACCGGTCTTGAGCACGACGTTGCCGACGAATCCGTCGGCGACGATGACGTCGGCGCCGTTGTGAAACATGTCTTTACCTTCGATGTTGCCGATAAAATTGACCGGCGCCTTCTCGAGCAGTTCTGCAGCTTCCAGCACGAGCGTGTTGCCCTTTGTGCGCTCCTCACCGACCGAGAGAATCGCGACGCGCGGTGAAGAAATTCCCAGCACCGCTTTTGCATACGCCGATCCCATCATGCCGAATTGTTCGAGCCACTCGGGACGGCAGTCGACGTTCGCGCCCGAATCCAGTAAGACAGTCGGGCCGTTAAGCGCAGGCCACACCGTTGCAATCGCAGGACGCGCGATGCCCTCGATGGTGCGCAGACGGATCAGTGCAATCGCCAGAAACGCCCCGCTGTTCCCGGCGGAAACCACGGCATCGGCTTCACCGGTTTTCACGAGATTCACGGCGATACCGAGCGACGTGCGATCCGACGAGCGCAGCGCGGCCGACGCATGTTGATCCATGGGAACCGCTTCGGGAGCATGGACGACGTTGATCTTGTCCGCGCCCGGCCCGCGAAGCAGTGCGCGAACGCGCGTTTCGTCACCAACGAGCGTCAAATCGGCATCGTACTCGCTTGCGGCGAGAATCGTGCCGGCGACGATCTCTTCGGGCGCGTGGTCGCCACCCATCGCGTCGATTGCGATTCGTGCCTTACTCATCGAGTGAAATCCAATACTCAGCGTTCTTCATACCGCCGTAGTAGTATTCAACGTCGGCATCCGGAAATACCGCAGAGAGCTCTTCAGCCAGCCGCTGCGCGTCACGCTCTTTCTGAGAACCGCCGTAATAGAGGGTAACGAGGCCACCGCCCTCCGCTCCCATTGCGCGCAGCACGAGCTCCGCGGTCTGCGCCGGCGTCTCGCCGGAATACAAGGTGCCGGCGTGAATTGCCGCGGGCTTTCCCTTCGTAACGGAGGTCCCGCCGAGCGTCACATCTTTACCGGCCACGAAGAGCTGTGCGCTTGCGACGCGCGCTGCCGCGGCGCGCAGCGCGTCGCCGGAAACCTCGCCGTCTTGCGCGCTTCGCATCGCAAAGAGCGCCGCGATACCGCCGACGATGTCAACGGTCGGAATAACGTGCAAGCGCTTGTCCGTCATCTTCGTCACTTCGTTTGCGGCCAACGCCACGTTTTTGTCGTTGACGAAGAGATAGACGTCATTTCCAAGCGTCTTGTTTACCGCGAGCAGCAGATCGCGGACGCTCGGATTCTTATCGCCGGCGACCGTCACTTCGGCGCCGAGTTCGCGGACGATCCGATCGAAACCAGGGCCAGGAACGACCGCGATGATCGAGCGTTCGACCGGCGGCGTATCGACGACCAGCAGGTTGTGCTGCTGCTCCATGTTGTCCACTTTGACACGCGTGAGAGATCCGTGACGTCCCGCGATCTCCTGCACCCGATCGGGATTGTCCGTGTGAATGTGCACCTTGATGGTCGGCGGCGCGCCGATCACGAGCAGCGATTCTCCGCGCGGTGCGAGGTGCTCGCGCAGCTCGTGTACGCTGCAACGGGCCTGCTCCACGACGAATTCGGTGCAGTACTTGTTCTCGCCGACGACCTGCGCGGGCGTGAAGACGTTCTGACGTACGGGACGTCGCGGAAATGCCGTCGCGCGCACTTTGACGTCCGGCAAAAACCGCAGGATGCCTTCGAGAAAATAAACGAATCCCGCGCCGCCTGAGTCGACGACGCCCGCTTCCTTGAGGACCGGCAGCTGATCCGGCGTACGATCGAGGGCGTCGTTTGCGGCGCGCAGCACGCCGTTTGCGAGCCGGTAGAAGTCGCGTTCGTGGAGTGCGAGCCGGTAGGCGGCCTCCGCGGCGGCCTCGGCCACCGAAATGATCGTGCCGTCGACCGGCTTGAGCAGCGCCTGCTTTGCCGCCGCCACCGCCTCGCGCATGGCCGTCGCGAGGACGAATGTGTCGATCTCGCCGCGATGACGGACATGGTGGGCAAATCCGCGCAGCATCTGGGAGATGATGACGCCCGAATTGCCGCGCGCGCCCATGAGGCTGCCCTCGGCCGCCGCGGCGGCTACATCTGCTAACCGGGGGGACGTGACCTTGGCTGCTTCGATCATCGCCGAGCGCGCTGTAAGGTACATGTTCGTGCCGGTGTCGCCGTCGGGAACGGGAAAGACGTTGAGGTCGTTGAGGACCTGGCGGTACTTGCGCAAGAAGTATGTGCCGGCCGACAAGAACTTCGCGTAGGCGCGGCCGTCGAGTACGATGACGTCCACGGGGCGCGGTCTGCTTCGCTTGACCGGCGGAATCCT
>CAZYLU010000029.1:0-30215 GCA_964648945.1 uncultured bacterium
GTGTGGCCGAACGGCAATCCCGACACGTTCTGGAGCGATCATTGGTCGTGCCGGTTCGAAGCGGACAACGGCCACTTTACGCAAGGCCACGTCGCGCGACTGTTGACGGAACTGGACAAAGCCGGATTTGACGTGGTCAAGACCGAGGGGCTCTTCACGTTCAATGGAGAGCGCGGATACTCGCTCGCCCAAGGACAGTAGCACAAGCACAATCACTCGACAAACGAAGCGAGCGTACCGATAATGCTAAGTAAAGGAGCATTTGCATGGTACGCTCGCTTGCTCTTGCGTGGATCGCCTTCCTTACGCTCGCTTGCTCGCCGTTTGCATTCGCCGACATTCACGACTCCGCACCGGCGGACGAATATTTTGGCCCGTTCAAAGAGAGTGTGCTCGGGATCCGCAACCGCTTGATGGATCTCGAGCGGAAAGCCGATAACGAACTACTGCTCGCCGACGCGGCGCGCGGCATTGATAACGTGGAACTCGCAATCGAGGATTGGGACCGGCATTACCCACGCGACCCGTGGCTGCCAGGTTTTATGGATCGAGTAATGCACGTGTACGGACGCGCGCACGCACTCGAAAGCGCCGGCGCACACCATTGCCTCGCAATGCTCGAACGCGGCTTCCGAGGTACATCACAGGCGAAGGACGCGCTCGCATACGTCGGCTACATGAAACACGCGCGCCGATAACCTTGCCGGTTACACGATGCGTTCGTGCGTGCCGATGCCTTCCGTTTTTCCTGTGATCGCTTTGCGCGCGAATCCGGCTAGGAGCGCAAGTGCGTTCTGCGCGACGTCCCAATATTCGGCGCGGTCGATCTGCACGCACAACAATCGGAGATCGGGATCGTCCAGCCCTTTAGGAAACCACGCGGAAAGCCGCGGGTCCCAGAGCTGCGCCATCTTCTCGCGGTCGTTACTCAGGCTCGCGGTGCCGGAAATAGAGATGTATATCGAGCGTTTGGCATCAACGTAACTCACGTTGACGCGGCAGTTCTCCTCGGATTCGTATGCGGCGCTCGCGTTGCGGCTCGTGAAAAACCAGACCGTGCCGTCCTCTTGCGCGTGTTGGACCATCATTGGACGGCTGTGCAGCGTTCCGTCTTCGCCGACCGATGTTAGCATCGCGACCTCGACGGAATCGATCATGGCGTTGAGGCGCTCGAAGGCGGCGTCGTTCATCGCTCCAAGCCTACCCATGCTAAGGAGGCGGAGAAACGCCGCCCCTCCGCCTCCGGCATGTCACTGGCTATGGCGTCGTTATCATCCACTCGATGCCGAAGCGGTCTTGGATCGAGCCGAACCGGCCGCCCCAGAACGCTTCTTGTAGCGGGTGCGTCACTTTACCGCCTTCGGAAAGTGCCGCAAATACTTTATCGCCGGCTGCATCATTCGGAGCGTCGAGCGCGAGTGAAATGTTGCCTTCTTCCGGATCGATCGTTTTCACGCTCATGCCGTCCGAGGCGAAAAACGAAACTCCCGGAGCGGTGAACGATGCGTGCATAATCTTCTGGCGTGCCTCCGGCGGCACTTCGCCTTCCATCGGTGAACCGGCGATACGCTGCATCTCGACGCTGCCGCCGAAGACCTTCTTGTAAAACTCCAGCGCCTCTTCGGCGCGCCCATAGAAAAAGATGTACGGTTTGAGCTCCAGGGTTGCCGTGCCAGATTGTGTCTGTGCCGTGCTCGTCATTGACTTTCCCTTTCGTTCTAAAGACTGAAAGACGGTCGCGGATGTCGAACGCCCGCCGTATGAGAATTGTGAGCCTGCTGCCAAGCGCTACGGAGATTCTGTTTACCATCGGCGCCGGCGCGGACGTCGTCGGCGTCACGCACGAATGCGATTATCCCGACGAAGCGCGAAGCCTGCCCCAGCTCACGTCTTCCGCGTTGCCGCACGCGGGATCGTCCGCCGAGATCGATCGTCACGTCCGCCGCAGCTTGCACGCCGGTTCGAGTCTCTATCACTTAGATGCCGATCTGTTGGAGCGGCTTGCACCGGATCTCATCGTAACGCAAGAACTGTGCTCGGTCTGCGCGGTGTCCTACGACATCGTAGATCGCGCGGCGAAGCGTCTGCGTTCCGACCCGCGCGTTGTCTCGCTTGAGCCCTCGTCGCTCGACGACGTCTTGGGGACGATTCGATTTCTCGGCGAGCTCACCGGTCATCTGGAAAATGCAAACAACGTAGTCGACCAGTTGCAGGCGCGCATCGACCGCTTACGAGCGCTGCAGCATCGAGCGCGTCCGCGCGTGCTCGTGCTCGAGTGGACGGATCCGCCGATGAGCGCGGGACATTGGACACCGGGACTCGTTGAACTCGCAGGAGGTGAGGCGGTTCTCGGCAATCCCGGCGCAAATTCACGCACGCTCACGTGGGAAGAGATCGCGCAAAGTGATCCCGACGATATCGTCGTCGGTCCGTGCGGCTACGGATTGGAACAAACGCGCGCTGCGATTCGCGAACTCGACGAAGCCGTTGCGATCTGGCGTTCGCTCCGTGCGGTGCGCGGCGGACGCGTGCACGCAATCGACGGAAACCAGTATATGAATCGCCCGGGACCGCGTCTGGTCGACACGGCGGAGATTATCGCGGAATCGCTCCACTCCACGGCAGCGCGATAAGCACCGCGACTTCGGTCAACGTAATGATTGCACCGTAGGTATCGCCGGTAAGACCACCGTCAAGACGCCGGCTTGCGAAGATCGCGAGCAGTTGCGCGAGCACGTAGGCGGCAACGACGAGCGCAACGGCGTGCCACGTTCGCGACACGATCGCCGCGGCAACGACGAGCACGAGGAACCACGCGGCGCCGTACCACCGGCACGCGTCGAAACGCATGCGGTTTCGCGCGTGCACGTACTGGCCGGGAAGTGAGACGATCGACGCGCGCGCCGTCACCGCTGCGAACGTCAACGCAAACGGAAATTGCGTGGGCGTAATTCCGGCGAGCGCCGCAAGCCACACGATAGCGAGCACCGCCATTCCGACGAGCGCATACGTTCCATGACGCGGGTCGTGCAGCACGTCGAGACGGCGGCTCGCCGGCGCCGTCATCAAGAGCGCATCACAACAGTCGAGATATCCGTCGATATGGATTGCGCCACTGAGCACAATGCTCGCAACGAGCGCGACGACAATTGCCCATACGCTCGCATGCGCATACCAAAAGACCGCTGCACCGAGCGAACCGGCGAGCACGCCGATTACCGCGCCGACGAGCGGAAGCCATGCGATGACCGTGCCGTCCGGCGCACTGGCGAACGACCGAATGGGAAAGACCGAAAAATACGAAAATGCCGCCGCGATCGCGCGCAGAACGCTCACGCGTTGAGCGGTTCGCTCGCCGTTGCGACGCCCGCTTCCGCGAACGTCTTCATCTCGTGGACCATACGCGCAGCAGCTTCGCAGAGCGGAAACGCGAGCGCCGCACCGCTGCCTTCGCCCAGGCGCAGGTCGAGATCGAAGAGCGGAACGAGTCCCAGATGACGCAGCGCAACCGAATGTCCCGGCTCGCGCGAACGGTGCGCGGCGATGCAATAGCCGATGCTTTCGCTCGCGATTTTCGATGCGAGCATTGCTGCTGCCGAAACGATGAATCCGTCGAGAATCACCGGGACACGCGCTTGCGCAGCGGCGAGCAACGCTCCCGCAAGTCCGACGATTTCGCAGCCGCCCACTTCCCGCGCAACGTCGCGCCAATCGCCGCCACGAACGCGAGCCGCTGCTTCGTCGACGATACGAATCTTGCGTTTGAGCGTCTCGTCGTCGACGCCGGTGCCGCGGCCGACTACCATCTCCGCGTCGACGCCGGTACACGCGGCAACGATCGCCGCGGCGCTGGTCGTGTTGCCGATGCCCATCTCGCCCAGCGCAATGATCTCCGGCTGCACGCGAGCATACACAAAGGCAAACGCGTCCATTCCGGCTTGCAGTGCACGGCGCACTTCGTCATCCGTCATCGCCGCCTCGCGCGCGAGATTGCGCGTGCCGCGCGCGACGTTGAGGTCGATCAATCGCTCGTGCTTCGGCAGGGCCGTTGCAACGCCGAAATCTGCGACGAAGACTTCCGCCTGCGATACGCGCGCGAACGCGTTGATGGCGGCGAACTCGCCAAGGAATGCACCGACCATCTGCGGCGTGACCTCGGCAGGGTACGCGCTGATGCCCTCGATCGTCACGCCGTGATCGCCTGCGCCTAAGAGAATCGCGCGCCGGGAGTAGACCGGCGGCAAATCGCCGTGAATCGCGGCGAGGCGCTCTGCGAGTTCCTCGATGCGGCCGAGGCTGCCGATAGGCTTGGTGAGCTGGTCTATGCGTTCCCGCGCGGCGCGTGCCGCCGCAGCGTCAAGAGGCGGAACCGAGGTGACTGACATCGTTCAAGGTGATTAGCCGCACTTGCTCGCCAACCATCGTGATTCGTGTGACGGAGGCTTGCGAGAAGCTGACGCTCAGGCCGTCGCCAGGACGGTCCTGAATCGACTCGCCCAGTACGTCGAGCACGGCATGCAGCACGCCCGCGTGCGTAACGACCAGGACGTGGTCGTGCGACGTGCGACGTAGATCGTTGAGGAACGATTCGACGCGCGTGCAAACGCGGTCAAACGTCTCACCGCCTTCGGGTTGATAGAGCTTTGCCGCGGTTGCGCCTTGCTCGCGGAATTCGGGCCAGCGCTCGACGATCTGCGGCCACGTGAGTCCCTCCCACTCGCCAAAATCGAATTCGCGAATGCGCGCATCGATCTGCACGTCGAGTCCATGCGGCTGCGCAATGATGCGTGCCGTTTGGATCGCGCGCTGCAAATCGCTCGCGTAGACCGCATCGAAATGGTGACCTTCCAAGGCAACGCGAAGGGCCTGCGCTTGGAGACGCCCGACCTCGGAGAGTGGAATGTCACTGCGGCCCTGATAGCGGCGCGTCGCATTCCATTCGGTTTGCCCGTGACGCACGAAGACGATTTCTATGTCGGATTCCTCATCGGTGTTTACAATGCTTGGCCGGCGGTGTCGACGAGCAACGCACCGAGATGATCGTCGATGCACTCGTCGAGCACGCGCAGCTTATGATTCTTCTCGACCGCGAGCCGCGCATAGCCTCCATTGACCACTCGCGGTTTCCACAACTCGGATAGCGAACGCCGCGCGGCGTCGAGTAATGCGAGACGCACGAGCACGTCGTGCGTTACGACGGCGATGTTATTCTCCCCATCGAGCTCCGCAGCAAACGCCCGCCAACGCGCAACCACGTCTTCGAGCGACTCTCCTCCGTCGAACTGCACGCGCTCCGGCGATTCGCGCCACGCCCGCATGCGCTGCGGATCGTCACGCTCGATCTCCGCGCGCAGACGGCCTTCCCATGTCCCATGCGCAATCTCGATCAGCCGCGAGTCAACTTCCACATTAACGCCGAGTCGCGCGGCAAGTGGGGCAGCTGTATCGACGCACCGCGCAAGCGGACTGGTAATGACGCGCGAAATCGATGCACCTGCTAGCGCATCGGCCAGCGCTTGCGCTTGCGCGCCTCCCGTTGCCGTCAGATGCGACTCGCGTTGCCCTTGATAGCGCCCTTCGCGATTCCAATCGGTTTCGCCGTGACGCACGACGTACAGGATCATACGGCGGCGAGACGCACGGAAGCGATGCCGTCGACGCGACCGATTGCATCGAGCACGTCACGCTCGACGTCGCGATCGACTTCAAGAACCATCATCGCTTCGCCGCCGCGCTGGTCGCGTGCAACTTGCATCGTCGAGATGTTGACCTCCGCGTTACCCAAGATCGTGCCGATTCGTCCAACCATACCCGGCACGTCGCGATGACGCGTAACGAGCATCGCGCCGTCGGGCACGGCGTCAACTTCGAAGCCGTCGATCTCGACGATGCGCGGTCCGTGCGGAAGCACGGTGCCGACCAGGCGGTGATCGGCCGCCGCAACGACGAGCGATGCGCGAAACGGCGAACTCGTTGCTTCATGCGAGACGACGGCGCGTACGCCGATATCGCGCGCGACGGCATTCGCATTGACGAGCGTCACGCGGCGGTCAGTCATGAACGGCAAGACGCCGGCAAGCAGCGCCGCAACAAATGGATCGGCGTCTAAACCTTCGAGTTCACCTTGCAACACGATCGCGAGTTCGTCGCGCATCGATTGATCGAAGAGCTGCGGCATGAGCACGCCCAATCGATAAGCGAGATCGACAAAGCCGCCCGCGCGCTCCGCATCCGCGCCGGTCAAGCTCGGTGCATTGACCGCACCGCTTGCGGGGCGTCCGCCGAGAACGTGAACGACGTCGCGCGCGAGTTCAAGCGCGATACGTTCGAGCGCTTCATACGTCGAGCCGCCCAGGTGCGGCGTCGCAACGACCCGCTCGTGCATCATCAACTTCTTCGAGGGCGAATCGTCGGGCGGCGGCTCCTCGGGAAACACGTCGATCGCAACAGCGCGCAAATGCTCGCGCTCGAGGGCTTGCAGTAACGCGGGCGCATCGACGACCGCGCCCCGCGCGCAATTGACGAGTACTGCGTCGCGACGCATCTGCGCGAGTGCTCGCGCGTCGATCATGCCTCGCGTCTGCGCCGTCAACGGAACGTGAAGCGTCACGATATCACAGCGCGACAGCAGATCGTCGAACCCGGTGAGTTCGACGCCCAGCGCGTTTGCGCGTGACGCGGGCACGTAAGGGTCGAATGCGATCACATTCATTCCGAACGCCGCCGCGCGCGTCGCGATATTGCTTCCAATGCGGCCGAGACCAACGATCCCCAGGGTTTTGCCGTACAGTTCGTAGCCGACGAACGGCTTGCGATCCCACATGCCCCGGTGAACGCTCGCGTGCGCTTGCGGAACGTTTCGCATCGCCGCTAGCATCAGCGCAAAGGTTTGTTCTGTCGCCGCAAGCGTATTCGCCGCCGGGGTATTGACCACGACGATTCCCGCCGCGGTCGCCGCATCGACGTCGATCGCATCGACACCGACACCTGCGCGCGCGACGACTTCCAGACGCGGCGCTGATTCGAGGAGCGCTGCGTCGACGCGCGTCTCGGAGCGTACGATCAATCCGCGCGCATCGTGCAGCGCGGTGTGCAGTTCGTGCGGGGGTTTGCCCACGACGGAAACGACTTCCGCGCCTGCATCGCGCAAAAGTGCAAGCCCACGTTCGTCAAACGGCTCGGCGACGACGACGCGTCCAAGGGGTGATTCAACCATGGCCGCAGGTTCGCCCGAGGGCCAGCCCTCTCTTGCGTCGTAGCACCGGCTATGTCCAAGAACGGTGATGTTCGCCTTGCCGTGCGCAAGATGTACAAACTCTTCATCAACGGCGCGTTCGTGCGCTCGGAATCGGGACGAAGCGATCCGATCTGGGACGGAAAAGAGTTCGGCGCAAATATTGCCCGCGCATCGCGCAAAGATGCGCGCGACGCCGTCGTAGCGGCGCGAGCCGCGCAGAGCAAATGGTGGAAGACGGCGCCCGGGACGCGCGGACTGATTCTCTACCGCCTCGCCGAGATGATGGAGGCGCGGCGCGGGGAACTCGTCGAGCGCGTGCGTGAGGGGCTGGATCTCTCGAACGACCAGGGCGAACGCGAAGTTACCGCATCGATCGATCGCACCGTGTGGTACGCGGGATGGTGCGATAAGTACAACGCATTGCTCTCGACGCGCAATCCCGTCGCCGGTCCGCACTTCAACTTCTCGACGGCAGAACCGATGGGCGTCGTCGGCATTCTCGCGCCGGACCGCCCGGCGCTGCTCGGGCTTGTCACGGCAATCCTTCCGCCGCTGGTCGCGGGCAACAGCGTCGTAGTGCTCGCATCCGAACTGGATCCGCGCACGGCGGTCGTCTTCGCCGAAGCGCTGGCAACGTCGGATCTTCCCGCCGGCGTCGTGAATCTTCTGACGGGATATCGCAACGAGATCGCACCGGTGCTCGCAAAACACATGGATGTTAACGCGATCGCGTTCGAGAACGCCGATCCGGCGCTACGCGCGATGATCGAGCAAGAATCGGCCGAGAACGTTAAACGTGTGCGGCCGTTTCCCATGCGTGCGCGCGAAGAGTGGTATAGCCCCTCGGTGCAAAGTCTCGATGATATCGAGGCCTATACCGAGATCAAAACGATCTGGCATCCCGCGGGCGTCTAACTCCATCAGCGTGTCCGCCGAAGAACTTCTTCTCTGGTGCCGCCGTTTGTGGGACCGCCATCTTGTGATGGGCACCTCGGGCAACGTCAGCGTCCGGCTCGATAACGGCGATCTGCTCGTTACGCCCTCACAACGTGGACTGGGGTACCTTGCTGTCCAGGACATCGTGCGCGTCGATGCGGGCGGAAAACCTCGCGATCCGTCGCAGCGTGCAACAAGCGAACTACCGTTGCATTTGGCGGCATACCGCGTGCGTGCGGACATTCGCGCCGTCGTGCACACGCATCCAACGATGTCGGTCGTCTGGTCGAAGACCGGCGAACTCTTCCCGCGCGATACGGTCGGCGCCAGCGAATCGCTCGGCACGTGCGCGTGGACGCCGTACCGGAAAAACGGTACGCAGGAGCTCGCTGATCTCTGCGCGGCGGAGTTCGCGCGCGGCGTAAACGTCGTCGTTATGGAACGCCACGGTCTCACCGCAATCGCCGCGACGCTCGAAGAGGCGTTCATGCAGACGGAGCTAGCGGAAGAGGCGGCGCGAATCGCGTATTTCTCCTCAAGGTGAGTTACCGCACGCCGATGCATCAGCGCTTGTCAAACGCGCTGAGCTATAACGAGTTCAAGATCTTCTATCAACCCGTCGTTGAACTCGCGACCGGTGCGATCGTCGGCGCCGAGGCGCTATGCCGGTGGCCTCACCGTGACGGCACGTTCAATCCGCCCGAAACCTTCATCACGCAAGCCGAAACGTCCGGATTCATCATTCAGCTCGGCGACTTCGTTCTTCGGAACGCGGTCGAACAGGCGCGCGTGTGGCAAGAGCAGTTTGCGATGGACTTCCACCTCGCGGTGAATCTTTCAGGCCGCCAGTTTCTTCACTATAACTTGATGAAGTCGATCGAAGAGTCGCTTCACAAGCATCGGTACGATCCGCGTCTGCTCGAGTTCGAAATCACCGAGAGCGTCGCGATGCACAACGCGGAAGATTCGATCGGAATTATGCGGCAGCTCAAGTCGCGCGGCATGTCGCTTGCGCTCGACGATTTCGGCACCGGCTATTCGTCGCTTGCGTACTTGAAGCGATTCCCGATCGATAAACTCAAGATCGACAAGACCTTCGTGCGCGACATTCCTGAGGATACAAACGATCTTGCGATCGTTTCGGCGATCATCGCAATGGCGCACGCCCTCGGGCTTTGCGTGCAGGCCGAAGGCGTCGAAACGCACGCGCAGGCCGAGTTTCTGCGCGATTGCGGCTGCGAGCTCGCCCAAGGCTACCTCTTCGGCCGCCCGCTGCCGCCCGATGAGTTCACCACGCTGCTCGAACAGTCGGAGAGACCGGCGAAGCCCGCATAGGACTTCCGACGCCGCTGCGCCAACCGGGGTTTGCCGCGGAGAGGTGGTCGAGCGGTTGAAGGCACTCGCTTGGAAAGCGAGCAGACGTGAAAAGCGTCTCGAGGGTTCGAATCCCTCCCTCTCCGGATCTGCATTATGCGCATACCGATTCTCGACCGCTATGTCGTCTCGGCGATGATCCCGCCCTTTTTGTTCGCAATTGCGGCGTTCCTCATTTTCTGGGCGGTCAACATCTTCTTCATCGCCTCGGACTTTGTGATCAATCAGCACGCGCCGGTCTGGCTGGTGCTGCGATTCGTGCTCTTCCGCATGCCGCAGTGCACGCCGATGGCGTTCCCCTTCGCGTCGCTCTTTGCGGGCTTGCTCGCGATGGGCCAGCTGATGGGCAACAACGAGGTCACCGCGATGCGCGCGGCCGGTATTTCCGTGTGGCGGATTGCGCTCGGCCCGCTGCTGTTCGGCGTCGCCGCGGCCGTCGCGTGTTACTACATCAACGAAACGATCGCGCCGCAAGCGGTAGATATTTCCACGCGCAGCTTCTATCAAATCGTCTATCACGCCGACGCCCTGCCCGCAGAACAGCAGATCTTCCGCAAAGACACGACGACCGACACGGTTTATTACGTCGGTCAGGTGCTCCCGGATAACATCACGCTCGAAGCGGTGCAGATCTTCAAAGCCGCGCGCATGGAGCCGTGGAGCGAAACGATGCAAGCCAAGACCGCAACGCTTTATAACGGGTACATGGTGCTTCACTCGCCGATCGTCACACGCTACGACGCCAAGGGGGACGTCACAAAACAAAAGACCAGCGCCGACGTGGCGGTGACGCTGCCGGCCGGTGAAACGGGCAAGGAGTTTCTGAGCAGCGTCAACTCGGATTCCTGGACGATGTCGAGCGCGCGCTTGAAACAACAGATCGACGCGCTGCAATCACAGGGCATCGGCGGAACGGCACTCGGCGTGTTGCGCGTGAACCTTGCGAATAAAACGGCGTGGCCGTTTGCTTGCATCGTCGGCGTGTTGCTTGCCGTGCCGCTCGCCATCCGGTTCGGGAACAAAGGGCGCTCGATGGGCGCGGCGATGGCGGTGTTCTCGTTTTTTGTCTACTACTTGCTCGTGACGGCCGCGTCGGCGTTCGGCCGCACCGGGTTCATGGACGCAACGCTTGCGTGCTGGCTGCCGAACGTCATCATGAGCGTTGCCGGCGTGACCATGCTCTGGCTCGAGGATCCGCTGATCACATTCCGCGCGCGACTAATCCCGCTGCGCCAGCCGCCACGCGCCGCCGAGCAGTAGCCACCGGTCGACCGTATTCTCGTGCTTGCCGTGCACGCCCACGTACTGCGCGTGCACGGTCATCGCGCGTCCGTTAACGTGGATTGTTTCCACGAGAACGGTTAGCGGATCGTATTCGTACGCTGTTAGTTTGATTTTCGCACGATCGGCAAAATGCGGCGCGAGCATGGCCTGCTCGGCACCGTCATGTCCGTGCGTAACCGCGTCCGCAAGCTGCGCATAGCGTTGCGAGACGGCCATTTGAACGTCTGGTGAAACAGGCATCGCGCGCGATGTCTTCAAGCAATCGCCGGCGCGACCTTTGGTAAGCGACGGTGCCGTAGGCGTGCAGTATCACGCTCTGCCATGCCTGTGGGAAAACGTTGTCCTGCAAACACCGCACAATCGAAACGAGTAGCGGCGGGTACTACGCGCACATCTAGCTACTTTTCTTCAGCCACTAGGCTTTTGGAGTGTGTTGCAATGGAGCAACGCGTATTTTCCCGTGTCACGCGGCTACACGCGCTGAGACTGGGTGGATCAGTCATTGCCGGAACGCTGGCCGCATGCGGCGGCGCGGGCGCAGGCCTGACCGGCGGGTCCGGTGGAGCACCGATAAACGGCAGTGCCGCCGGCGGAGCGGCGACGCAGGCCGGCGGCACGCGCTACAGCGTGCAGTCGCTGTCAAAAGCCGCGATCATGGACATCCAACAAATTATCAACGCGCAGGGCACCTATGACAATGGTGTTCTTAGCATTGAGATCGATCGCGAGGATATCCAAGACGTCCACTGGCGCGGTTATAAGGTGTTGCCGTCGTTCGAAATCAACGGCACGCTCGTCTTCCAGTGTCTCGGCGGCGACACCGTGTACTGCAACGCGGACATGGCGCTCAAACCGAATGAAGTCGATCCGTTCATCGATGCGCTCATACGAAACGATATCGTTTTCCAGGCGCATCATCAGCACTACTATTCCATGGAACCCGACGTGTGGTTCATCCATTTTCGCAAACGAGGCGAGTCGTCCGCCGTCGCGCACGCGATCAAAAACGCGCTCAACGTAACCTCGACGCCCTTCCCGCAAACGCTTCCGCCGAATCCGACGACGCCGTTGCCGGCCGAAGAGATCGGCGACATCATTGGAGCTAAACCCAGCATCGGCTCCAACGGTGTCGTCACACTCGAGGTGCCGCGCGCAAATCCCATCGTGTTGGGCGGTATTCAAATCAACCCGTACCTCAACGTCGCAACAACCGTTGCGTTCCAGCCAATCGGCGGACAAAATGCGCTCGGCTCTCCTGATCCCGGAATGACGGCCGCCGAGGTTCAGAGGGTCGTCGCGTATCTACGTGCCCGTCAATGGGACAGCGGCTGTCTCTACAATCAAGAGACGGACGAACAACCGCAGCTCTATTTCGACCACTTCGTCAAAGCCGGGAATTCGTTGCAGTTGGCCCGTGAGATTCGCGGCGCACTGGACTTGATGGATATGAAGTTCCAGACGCCGTAACGCTAATCCAGAAGTGCCGACTCCGCCTGATCGGTGTGGGCAAGCCAAAAATCGAACGAAGCACGAGCTTGCGCTTCGAGCATTGCATCGCCGCGTACGATCTCACGATCGAGTTGTTGCCGCAGCGTTGAACGTTCGCCGTAATTCGCATCCATGACGATATCTGCGCGCATGAGCGAATCGAGCATCGGCGGCTCGAAGCGCACCCTCGGCGGGAGAGTGCTAATTACGATCTCCGGGGGATTGTCGTACGGCCATTCCTTGGCTTCATACTGCTCGCAGGCGCGCGCCACTTTTTCGCCGTCGCGACCCCACACGAAGAGATACACGTCATTCTCTTGGAACTGCGCGAGGATTGCGCGCGCCGTTGCGCCGTATCCAAGCACGCCGATCCGTTTGAGCGAAATCGGTTCTTCGAGCAGCATTTCCAGCGCATCGCGCGCACCGATGCCGTCGGTATTGTGGCCGACGATTTCCCGTCCAAAGTAGATGGTGTTGACCGCTTGCGCGCGTTTTGCTTCTTCCGTTAGCGAATCGCACGCTGCCAACACTTCTTCTTTTAACGGATACGTCACGTTGCACCCGGTGTAGCCGTCCATGCGCATACGCCGCACGACGGCGATTGCGTTCGGCTGCGGAACGCGGATCGCGACGTAACTTCCGTCGATCTCTTCGTCGCGGAGAAAATGGCGGTGGAGGTGAGGACTGCGGCTGTGTTCGACCGGATCGCCGATGAGCGCGAGCTTCATGGCGTCGGGCGCTCCGGAAGCATGAGTTTTTCAAAGAACCGGAACACCTTGGTGATGGGGAAGTCTTTCGCTTCGATCGGCTCCGTTAGAATCGTGTAGAGGCCGCACAGCTTACCCGAGAGCACGTCGGTGAAGAGCTGATCGCCGACGACCGCGATCTGCTTGTGTGGCAGATTGAGCATTTTGACCGCACGCATCACGCCGAACGGCAACGGCTTGAGGGCGTTCGGAATGCACGGGATCCGTAGCTGGTTTGCGATGCCCGTGACGCGCGCGGTGAAGTTGTTGGACACCATGACCATCTTAAAACCGCGGTCGTGCGCGCGTTCGACCCACGCGAGGTGGTCCGCGCACAGCTCCGTCTGCCGGAACCCCATGAGCGTGTTGTCGAGGTCAACGATCAGGCCGCGAAAGCCGAGCTCTTCCAAGTGCTCGTGCGGTACATCGGCCAGGCGCGTAACGTAGCGATCGGGACCTAACATGCGGTCAGGGTTCCCAGCTTATCCCCGGTATCCTCGGATCACTCCACAGGCCGCTCGCAAGGATCGCTTGCCATCCGCAGCGTCTCCTCAGGTTTATGCAGGAATCCACACCGCAACCACAAGGAGTTGCATCCCCAACCCCTATATCTTGTGTTTACCAATTGGGTATGCCACAATAGGTATCCCACCGACCTCCGACGACTGTCGCATTCGCAAGGACTTGAATAGCGAACAGGTGTTCGATGGAAGCTGCGCCGAAGGAGCAACGATGAAATTTCGCCGCCTATATTCCGCCCCCGGCGACCCCTACGCGGGACTCACATTCGAGCCGCGTACGTCGCGCATCGTCAACCCCGATGGATCGGTGATTTTCGAAGCCAAAGACGTGATGGTGCCCGAGGGCTGGAGCCAAGTCGCGGTAGACGTGCTCGCCCAAAAGTACTGCCGCAAGGCCGGCGTTCCTACAGCGACGGTGCGTGTTCCCGAAGAGGGCGTGCCGGAGTGGCTGTGGCGCTCCGAAGCAGCATCCGATTCGGCGTTCGGCTCCGAGCGCGACTCGCGTCAGGTCTTCAACCGCCTCGCGGGGTGCTGGACGTATTGGGGCTGGAAATACGGCTATTTCGATACCGAAGACGACGCGCGCATCTACTTCGATGAGATGGCTGGAATGCTCGCGCGCCAAATCGGCGCGGCGAACAGTCCACAATGGTTTAATACCGGCTTGCATTGGGCGTATGGCATTTCCGGCCCGGCGCAGGGCCATTATTTCGTCGATCCGCGTACGGATGAAGTGCTGAAGTCTGCGAATGCGTTCGAGCATCCGCAGGTCTCCGCGTGTTTTATCCTTTCCATTGAAGATGATCTCGTGAATCAAGGCGGCATCTTCGATGGTATCGTGCGCGAGGCGCGCATCTTCAAAGGCGGCTCCGGTTCGGGTGCCAACTTCTCGAAGATTCGCAGCGCCGGCGAAAAGCTGACGGGCGGCGGCACGTCGAGCGGATTGATGTCGTTCCTCAAAGTTTTCGATCGCGCTGCTGGTGCGATCAAGTCTGGCGGCACAACCCGTCGCGCGGCCAAGATGGTGGTGCTCAACGCGGATCACCCGGACATCGAAGAATTCGTCACCTGGAAAGTGCGCGAGGAGCGCAAGGTCGCGGACCTCGTCATCGGTTCACGCATACTGCAAGAGCAGCTCAACGCAATTCTTGCCGCTGCGCACGATACACGTATTCCGGAAGCCGCGCGTCTCGACGTTGCGCTAAACCCGCATTTGCGTAACGCGGTGCGTAAGGCGCTTACATTGGGCGTGCCGAGCGGTGCGACACAACAGGCGCTCGACTACGCGCGTCAGGGTTACACGCATCTGGAAATCGATCAATACGACACCGGCTGGGATTCCGAAGCGTACGCAACCGTTTCCGGTCAGAATTCAAATAACTCGGTTCGTCTGCCGAACTCATTCTTCCAAGCACTGGATAAGAATGACGATTGGCATTTGACGTCGCGCACCAAAGGCAACATCGTCAAGACGATCAAGGCCGCCGATCTCTGGGAAGAAATCGGTCTTGCCGCATGGCAGTGCGCCGATCCCGGGTTGCAGTTCGACGACACGATCCAAGAGTGGCACACGTGCGCGAACGACGATCGCATTAATGCAACTAACCCCTGCAGCGAATACGTCTTCATTGACGATACGGCATGCTTCACATCTGAAAATCGCATAAGCACACCGAATGGACTGCGCACTGTCTTCGAGCTGTTCGAGATGCAGCAGCGCGGTCAACGCGTCACTATTACGACCGACATTCACGCAGAGCACGACGATCGTCGACTCACCGCGCATCGTCCCGCGTATATCACGGAAGTCGGAGAAAAGCCGGTCTTCAAGATGACGCTCAAGGATGGACGTCAGATTCGCGCAACCGGCGATCACAAGTTCTTACTTGCGACCGGCGAGTGGAAGCGTATGGACGAGCTCGTTCCGGGCGTTGACCGCGTTCAGATTCGCGAGAGCGGGAATCAGGTAGCATTTACGTCGGATGCGATTGACGTCAAACGCTGGCAGATGTTGGGCTGGCTTACCGGCGACGGCGTGTTCAGCAAGGACACGGTTGCGCTTGTTTTTGGTCAGCACGAGAAAGAGACGGCATATGAAATGACAGCACGTCTCAACGAGCTCAAGGTAACAGCCACAGCTGTTGCTGGCGGACCGCCCGTCGATCTTCGAATGAATTCCGTTGGTGTTCAGCCGAATGGCGTCTTCCAAACCACGTCGTCGAATTCAGCGCTCGTCTCATACCTCGAGAACCGCTACGGATTCAAACAGGGAACGGCACTGGACAAAGACGTTCCGTCGGCGATCCATCGCGTACCTGAGGATCTGAAGGTCGCGTATCTGCAGGGCTTATTCTCCGCTGACGGTTGTATCAGAAACGACAACCGAGCATCGGAAAGTGAAGTGATGCTGGCATCGTCGTCGCCGGCATTGCTGCGCTCAGTGCAACTTCTACTTTCCGACCTCGGGATGACAGGACGTATCACGTGGATGCATCCCACCGGCCGCAAAAATCCGCAAGGTCAATTACACCTGTACAATCAGCAAGCGCGAAAATTCTTATCGCTCGTCGGCTTCCCGTGCTCCGTTGAAAAGAACGAGAAGGCGCAAAAGATTCTTTCATTGCCCTTCAACGCAGCCAAGAAGAACCCGCGCTCCCCGAAGGTCGAATCGATCGTCCCCGACGGCACTGAAACTGTTTACGACATTACGGAACCCGTAACACACTCGGTCATCGTCGAAGGCATGATCGCGCACAACTGCAATCTCGCATCGCTGAACCTTGTGAAATTCGAAACGCCGCAAGGTGGATTCGATGCGCAACGTTTTGCCGAAGCTTCTCGCGTTTGGACGACGACTCTCGAAATCTCCGTTACGATGGGTCAGATGCCGTCGAAAGAAATTGCTAAGAAGAATCACGGCTATCGCACGCTTGGCCTCGGTTATGCGAACCTGGGCACGCTTTTGATGCGAATGGGCTTACCGTATGACTCCGAAGAAGCGTACGGCTGGTGTGCTGCGATCAACGCGCTGCTCACCGGCACGGCTTACCGCACGTCAGCGGAAATGGCGCAACAACTCGGTCCATTCGCACGTTTCGAGGCGAATCGCGAGCCGATGTTGCGCGTGATTCGCAACCATCGCAATGCCGCGTACGATGGCACGCTCGGAGATTACGAAGGGTTAACTGTCAAGCCTGTGACGTACGCGCCGACGCTCTTCACGCAAGAGACGTGGGCGCTCGCGCGGCGCATGTGGGACGACGCGCTTTCGATCGGTGAAGTCGCCGGCTTCCGCAACGCTCAAACGACCGTTACCGCGCCGACTGGGACCATAGGTTTAGTTATGGGCTGTGATACCACAGGCATTGAACCAGACTTCGCATTGGTGAAGTTCAAGAAACTCGCCGGAGGCGGCTACTTCAAGATCGTCAATGAGTCCGTCGACGTCGCGCTGCACCGCCTCGGTTATTCGCAAGAACAGATCGATGCGATTGAAGCGTACGCGAAGGGCACGGGTACGCTAAATGAAGCGCCGCACATCAACCGTGCGACGTTGAAGGCAAAGGGCTTCGACGATGAAGCGATTGCGCGCGTGGAGGCTGCGATCCCGGCTGCGTTTGAACTGCCCTTTGTCTTCAATAAATTCGTGCTCGGCGAAGAGTTCTGCAAAGACAAACTCGGCCTCACCGACGAGCAACTGAATGACTGGAACTTCTCGCTTCTGCGCGACGGCCTCGGCTTCAGCGCGTCGCAAATCGAGGAAGCATCCTCGCATATCTGCGGGCGCATGACTCTCGAAGGCGCGCCGTATCTCAAAGACGAGCATCTGCCGGTCTTCGATTGCGCAACGCCGTGCGGCAAGCACGGTACGCGTTACATCCGTCCATTCGCGCACATCGACATGATGGCGGCCGCGCAGCCGTTTGTCTCGGGCGCGATCTCGAAGACGATCAATCTACCGGCGACGGCGACCATCGCCGACGTCAAGGAGGCGTACCGCTACAGCTGGGAGCGGATGATCAAAGCGGTCGCCCTCTATCGCGACGGCTCGAAGCTCTCGCAGCCGCTTGCAGCAAGCTACGATTTCGGCGGCGACACCGCAGCCGAGGACGAAACAGCCGCACCGGCGGCGTTCCAGCAACCGCTGCAAGTCGCGGAGAAGATCGTCTACCGCTACATCGCTAAGCGTCGGCGCATGCCGGAACGCCGCAGCGGCTACACGCAAAAAGCCGTCATCGGCGGACACAAAGTCTATCTGCGTACCGGCGAATACGAAAATGGGCAGCTCGGTGAGATCTTCATCGACATGCACAAAGAAGGCGCCGCGTTCCGTTCGCTGATGAACAACTTCGCAATTGCGGTCAGCCTCGGTTTGCAGCACGGCGTCCCGCTCGAAGAGTATGTCGAAGCATTCACCTTCACACGCTTCGAGCCGAACGGCCCGGTCGTCGGCCATCAAAACATCAAGATGGCAACGTCACTGCTCGACTACATCTTCCGCGAACTCGCCGTAAGTTATCTCGGCCGCTACGACCTCGCACACGTGCAACCGTCGATGCACATGGACGCAATGGGCGTCGAGGAGAGCGAAGACTACATTGCCGAGGAGGCCGGTCCGACGCACGTGCGTCCCGCCGGCGTTGCGGAGCAGTTCCACCCGGTTTCGCCGCACATCCGTCCGGGATCCGAAGCGAAGGGTAGCGCTGCAACGACCGAAGCGCCGATGCACGCGCCCGCGATGCACGACACGGCGACACCACAGCCGCACGCGGCTACCGCAACAGCTGTCATGTCGAAGACACAAGCGGTAAATGCCGCGAAGGCCAAGGGCTACACCGGAAACGCGTGCGGCGAATGCGGACAACTGACCATGGTACGTAACGGTGCATGCGAAAAGTGCGACAACTGCGGCGCTACGAGCGGATGTAGCTAGAAGACGCTTCTAAATGGCGGGGCCTGAGTGTCCCCGCCATTTTTTTATATCTTTACACGTGGTGAGGTAAAACATGAACCGGCACAAGGATTTTCAAAACGAGATGTTCCGCTTAATCAACCCCAAACACAATAGAAGGAAGCAACAATGGACTGTTACCTAACGACAATCTTGCCGCGTGCTCATTTGGAATCGTTACAAATGCACCAGCTAAATTGCGCGATGGCGTTTCGTGATTTCGAGAATGAAATCTGCATCGACAATTGCTTGCATAGGCTTCCGCCCTTTGAATATATCCACGACGACACGGCGACAGCTGAAAAAATCCTCTCCAAGGCGAGGGAGGCTACGAGGATTGCGGGCATACCTAGGGCTCGCATATTTGTTGCTCGACTAATAGGTGGATGGACCGACCAGATCGTCGCCTAACACCTTTCGAATTCCATGTTTCATGACCTTAGATTGACGCCTTTGCGATAGAATCGAGACGATGAGATAAGGGTCCCTGATGGGGAAAATCAAACGACCCGCTCCGGCGGGTCTTTTCTTTTGTGCGGCGGGCTGCCTTGAACGCGACATCGAGTTCAGTATGACGGACCTACGCGCTTTGAGGCGGTGGTCCGGATCTTTCCGATCTCCGACGACTTTCGATGAAGACGCCGAAGACTGAAGACATGGAAGGCGACGAACAAGCGGAGCGGGCAGAGCGCGCGGAACGCGCCAAGCTTCGCCGGGCGATCGAAAAGCTCGGGTGGAAATGGGTTAACCGGGAGACCGTTATGGTGCCGTGCGAGCGTACGTTGCAGATTGGTCCGCGTCGCGTGACCGTGCGCGGTGGCGTTTCAATCACGACGCCGCCGGAACTCACGGCCGAAGCTGGAGAAACTGCGGCGAACGCCATCATCGATCCGACGATCGATCTGTTCCTCCACACGATGGAGCACACTGCGAAGCAGATTCTGAGCCAACCCGACGATGTCGAACGTTCGCATCTTTTTGAACGAGCGTCGTTCTACAGCGCACTCGAAGACGCGCGCCGCAGCCTCACGCAAACCTATCAACTCCTCGAAAATCGTCGCTTGGACGATCGCGTCGAGGCGGAACTTGGTTTGAGCTTCTATCTCGGTGGTTTCACGACGGCAGAACGCTCATTCGAGTATTTCGTGGGACCGACGAACTCCGGAAAGACACACGCTGCGATCGAGATCCTGCGCGAGGCAGGGAGCGGCGTGTATCTTGCGCCGCTCCGATTGCTTGCGCTTGAGATCTACGAGCGGCTCAACGAACTCGGCGTGCCCGCATCTCTCGTCACCGGAGAGGAGCGAATCATCGATCCACTCGCTCAGCACACGAGCTCGACGGTGGAGATGATCGATCTCGCAAAAACCTACGACGTTGCGGTCATCGATGAAACGCAGTTGCTCGAGGATCCGCAGCGCGGCTGGGCCTGGACGCTCGCGATCGCCGCGGTTCGTGCTGATCGCGTAATCATGTGCGGCTCAGAGGAAGGCCTTCGCGCCGCGAAGCGATTGATGCAGCGTCTCGGAGCAGACGTGACCATTCGTAGATTTGAGCGCAAGGGACCATTACGGGTCACGCCGGCGATTCAGATGAGCGACTTGCGGCGCGGCGATGCCGTCGTCGCATTCTCGCGCAACGACGTCATCGAGTTGCAAGGTGAAATCGGACGACGCGGCTTCTCCTCGGCGGCGATTTACGGCTCACTGTCACCCCTCGTACGCCGCCGCGAAGCTGAGCGTTTTCGATCGGGGGATGCGCAAGTGTTGGTAGCGACCGACGCGATCGGCTTGGGATTGAACTTGCCGATCCGCCGTATCGTCTTTGCGACCGTCGAAAAATTCGACGGCATCGAGGAACGGCGTTTGACACCGCAGGAAGTCCGTCAGATCGCCGGACGCGCCGGCCGCTATGGGATTCACGAAGAAGGACTTGTGACGTCGTTCGAACCCCGCGCGATCGGACTTCTGCGCAGAAGTATCGAACGGCATGAGATCGCAGAAACGGAAGGACCGATTTGGATCTCACCGACTGACGATCATCTGCGTAGGCTCTCTACAATCATTGGCACGACGCGCGTGGGCCGGTTGCTGCAGTTTTTCCAAGAACGCGTGCTTCGCGATGGTGAGTACGGTTTGCGCATTGCGGACCTCTCCGACACGATCGAGATCGCCAATACGCTCGAACTCGCTGAAGGCTTTCTCGATCTTCCGTTCTCTGTTCGCGCGACGTACAGCCGCGCACCGGTTAATACGCGCGGTCCCGCGATTGCCATCCTTTCGCGGTGGGGTGCGCAGCACGCGTCGCGGGGCATCGTCGACGGGAGCGAGCTCATGTTCGACGGCGGCGGACGCGATCGACTCTTGCAGTACGAAGACCGGTCGCGCATCGCGACCCTGTATCTTTGGCTGGCGCAGCGCTTTCCCAATGTCTACACGAACCACGCTGAAATCGCTCAGATTCGTGATAGCATCGACGACGATATCCATGCCGCGCTGCTCGCCCGCGGCGCGCATCGTAAGCGCGAGCGTAAAGCCGCGCCGTCACCGCAGCGCCGCCGCCCTGCGGCCCGCCCTCGCCCCCGGCGATAGCATGACCGCAAACGGCAAAGGGTCCAATGTCCGGCCGGGAATATTACCGCGTAGGCAATGAAGACGGTGAATTCCAAGCCCGCTGCAGCGGAATCAGCGCCAAGAATCCCGGCGGATCTTCGGAAAGCTCTTGCCGCTGCACCGGCGGCAATGGCTCGATGGAATGAACTGACGCCCATTGCGCGCCGGGACTTCATCAGTTGGATCGATTCAGCAAAGCAATCGGAGACGCGTACCCGTCGTATCGAGCGAGCCTGCGACATGCTTGTCGCCGGAAAGCGACGACCGTGTTGCTACGCAGTCGTGCCGCTCGACCTTCACAAGGCGCTCGCAGCAGCACCGAAGGCAAAAGCGCAATGGAGCGATCTTACGCCGACCGGTCGCAGAGACTTTATTGGTTGGATCGAGTCAGCGAAACAGCGCGAGACGCGTAAAACGCGCATTCAGCAGGCGTGCGAGATGATTGCAGCTGGAAAGCAACGACCCTGACAGCCAGCGTCACACGCCGGCATTCGCTCGGGTTACTGGCCGCAGGTCTACTGCTGCCCAGATGCGCCGGAGCGAAGCACGCGTGGAACGGCGTGCGGATCGGTTCGACGAGTTCCGACGAGAACACGACGATCGCCGAGATATATGCTGCAGCATTAGAACACGCGAACATTCCGGTCGTGCGGCACATGCGCGTTGGGAACGAACGCACTGCGATGTTGGCGCTGCGGAGCGGCGAGATCGAGCTCTATCCAGGAAGGCTTCGCGCGCGTACGTCGCAACGCGGTCCTGACCCGGCTGCGCACGATGGCATTACTTCACTTCCCGCTTCCCCCGCGAACGATTCGCCCTGTCTTGTCACCTCGCAGTATGCGGCCGAGCAGTTTTGGCTTCTACGGTTGACAAAGTGCGCGATGATCGCGCCAAAATTACGCCTCGCCGCCACCCGCGACTTTATAGAGCCAGGCGGCACCCTCGAGCAGTTGCGAAAACGCTATGGTGGTTTTCACTTCACCGACATCGTTGAGTGTCGCGATGGTGAGCAATTCTACGCGCTCAATCGAGGGGATGCAGACGTAGCGAACGGCTTCACGACGGATCCTAACATCGCCCAAACGCAGCTCATCGTCCTGAGCGATGACAAGCATTTTTGGCCCGAGGAGCACATCGCTCCGTTCGTCCGCATCGCGACACTTCGCGCCCGTCCACATCTCGCCGCGGCTTTGAATCCCGTGTCTGCCCGACTCACACTCTACACACTTCAAAAACTCAACGCACGGCAACGCGTGCTTAACATGGACTCGCGGGACGTTGCGGATGAGTTCGTCTCAGAAACTAGCCGACGGCTGCACTAACGTAACTGCTCGACATGAAACAGTTCGCCCGTTTCACTATCAACGATATGGCGCCGCTGTGCTTCTTCTTCTAACCAGCGCTTCGTGCTCTCGTAGAGAAAATCGGCTCCGCCCCACATATAAGGATTCTTCAGACTCTCGCGTTGGAGGCGTACGACCGGTTCCAGCACTTCCCACGACTTCACGATCGAATACTGAGCGAATTCGTAGACGCCCGGCCCGTCCACCAGGCCGTTCTTGACCAGCGTTCCGACGAACTGCAGAAATAGCAGCACGCGGTACTCTGGATGTCGTACCAGATCAACTTTCTTATAGAAGCGAAGTTCGTCCGTAAAACTTGGATCACTCAATTTGTCCTTGAGTTCGCAAAATACGAAGTTTCGCGCCTTGACGAATTCAGGATCGATAAAATGGGCGAAGATGCGCATCGTTCCGTCGAGCTGAGCGGCTCTGCTCAATTGATTCACTTGCCGTACAGCCGCCACCGCCGACGCGGCAATCACCAGGGCGGTGATCAGCGATGCAACTGCGGCAATAGCATCCCAACTCATCGCTGCCGTTACGACTGAACGCCGGGTATCTCAGTCGAGGATGGACGTGGCTCTATCGTTCGGCGAATCTCTTCTAGACGAGCATCGAGGATCGCGACTTGCGTTCGCAATTGGTTCGCATCGTCGCGAAGCCGTTGTGTATTCAGTTCTGCGTATGCCGCCCCCGCGGCTTTCGCGAAATCGATAAGCCAATCGAGCGCTTCGGGGTCGAGTTGTTCGCCATGTGGTTTGAGACTGCAGAGCAACACGGCGTCGAGCGAATTCCCCGAGCGCAATGGGACCGACAACACCGGGCTGAGCAACCCATGCGGCGTATCGCTTCGCGACCACGGGATATCGGAGAGATGGAGCACGCCGTCCTCGGCAAGATGTTGCCGGATGAGCCTGTCGTCTTTATCGATATACGCCGCATCACCTGAGTTCCAACCGATGCTTGCCACGCGCCGGTAGTGCACGCCGTCGTTGCGGAACAGTGCCACGGTTTGGACGTCCAGCGAAGCGTGCGTCTCGTCGATAATCGTTTCGTCGACGGTCGCAGGCGTTTGAACGAACCGCAGCGCTTGCGCGGCGCGTTTCAGGCGCTCGCGCGCAATTCGCCGGTCACTGAACAACACGCGATCGACGGCCCGCTCCACAAATTTTTGCGAGTTGTCAAAGACAAGGGCCGCACCGATCGAGATCATCGCGTCGACAAAGAGCGAGAACCGGAAGTCCTCGAGGATGTGACCGAACAGCCAGTCACTCAACGCGAACAACACGACCAGAGCCGTCGTGAAGATTGCATACACAAACGCGCGGCTCAGGAAGAAATCGACGTCGATTACACGATGCCGGATCACGCCGTATGCAACCGTCAACGGCAGCGTTACCGCCGTCGCAACCAACATCGTATCGAGCCACGCCGGCAGTGTAACGTTCGCCGTATAGATCAAAACGCTACCCGTATAATAGCCGGCGAGTCCGACGTAGAATCCTACGAGAATCCATCGCATGCGCGGACGCATGTCGACCGGCCCCGTTACGTATGTCTCCGTAAGCAGATAGATGCATAGCGCGTCGACAAGCCCGAACGCAACCTGAAGCGCGATGTTGATGTCGTGCGCCGGCACCGCAAATGCGCAGACCGCCAAGTCGATCCACGACGTCACGCCGGCAAGCACCAGGAAGAGCGGCCATAGCATGCGGACCAACGTACGTCGCCAGAGCCGCCGCGCAGTCAAAGGGAAGTTCAGCGCGAAAACCAGCAGCCCCACGATGCCGATGTTTTGCACGACGTCATAAATAAGTACGTAGACCAGATGCGCCGACGCGGACGGAAAACGCGAGAGTGCCGGAATCACGGGATTCGTGAAGAGGCAGAACAGGCCGAATCCCCACGTCACCAGGCTTGGGCGCAACAAGATGAGACCCGCACCGACGATGACGAAAACCGCGGTGCTGGCAAGCGTCAACAGATACGAGAGGCGATTGAGGCGGCTTCCCGAGGGCACATCGGCTGTCAACACGACATCTCGCACGACGCCGTCGTGCCGAATTGCAACTGGAATGCGCGTTCCCGGCGCCACGGGCGTCGTAAAGCCGACGACCTTCGGGCGCGATTCAAACGGGGTTCGATCCAGAACTATCGTGTCGCCGGGAGCAATGCCGGCGCGGGAAGCCGAAGAATTCGGCGCAACGCTCGTGATAGTGCCGCCGTAGTTGCTCGTGATTCCCACGGTGCCTTGCGGCGTCCATAAAAACGAGGCAGAGACGCAGAAGCTCGCCACGGCCCATGCCGTGAGAACGGCGAGGAGGAACCGTTGGAGCGTCCTCTGAACGGGCGCCGGCTCAGAGTTCATGGTGGAGTATTCGGGAGGAGCCTTTGCGATTTCTTGCACTTCTCACGCTCGCGGTCGTCTTCTTCGGACAAAACGTCAGCGACCCGTATCACTGGCTCGAAGACAAGCAGAGCCCACGAACGCAACACTGGATCGACGCGCAGAACGCTCGCGCGGAACACGTGTTGGATGCGTATCCGGGCCGCAAACAGATCGTCGATCGCGTAAGTGAACTCGCGCTCACCGGACCGCGGCAGTTCAGTCCGCAGCTTGCGGGTAGCACGCTCTTCTACATGCGTGAGACGCCGCCGCAGCCGCAGCCGGTGCTCGTTGCAAGCGCCTGGCCCGCCGGAACGGCGCGTGTTATCGCCGATCCGGCGCATTTCGGCAGCGCAGCCTCGATCGATTACGTTTGGCCTTCGCCGTCCGGACGATACGTTGCGGTCGGCGTTTCACAAGCGGGATCGGAAAGCGCGACGATTCATGTGCTCGATACGCGAAGCTCGCGATGGTTCAGCGAAAGCCTGACGCCGTGTGGCGGTGGAACCACAGGGCCGTCCGTCGCGTGGGACGCCAACGAACGTTCCTTCACGTACACACGTCTCCCGTCCAACGGCTCCCAATTCGGCATCAAACTCTATCACCACACGCTGGGCCGTTCGCAATCCGCCGATACGTTGGCGCTTGGCGCCATTTCGCAGGTCGCGGAATACCAACTCACAACCTCCGACGACGCGCGCGACGCGGCGGCTCTCGTTCAATTCGGCGACGGCTCACCATTACGCATCTACTTCCGCAACGGTATGCATTGGACGCCTGCTGCGGGAGCATCGGCGGGTATTGTCAACGGCGCATTCGTCGGTCATACGTTGATGGTCGTCGCAACGGGTGACACGCCTCGCGGACGTATCGCATCGGTTAACTCCAGCGGCCGCCTCACGACGGTCGTTCCGCAAGCCGGTGATTGGGCCTACCACCAAGTTGACCCGATACGCAACGGATTTCTTGTATTGAAATCATGGGGAACAGCGTGGCGTCTCGATCAATACGATCGCTCAGGTCACTTCATCCGAACGGCACCACTGCCCAAAAGCGGCATCGGTATCGAGAGCATCGCATCGAATTCACTGGGCGATTCCGCCGTGGTCACGTACTCTGGCTGGGCTGGGCCGGCGGACCGGTGGGTGAAGTACGATGGCACGAGCGGTTCCCTATCGACGATCTATGACGTATCGCTACCATCCAAGAATTATGCGAACGTCCGCGTTCATGAAATCGTAGCGACATCAAAGGACGGGACGCGCGTTCCCGTCACCGTCCTAGCGCTTGCGGGAACGAAACCAAACGGCAGCGCGCCCGCAATTCTCACCGGTTACGGTGGTTTTGGTCTTCCGATTATGCCTTCGTTCATCGGCGCGAACCTTGCGTGGCTCGAACGCGGAGGCGTTTATGCCGTCGCAAATCTGCGCGGCGGAAGTGAATACGGCGAAGCATGGCATCGCGCCGGCATGCTCACAAACAAGCAAAACGTGTTCGATGATTTCTATGGAGCGGCGCAAGCGCTCGTCGCGAACCACTGGACCACGCCGGCACACTTGGGGATCGCCGGTGGAAGTAACGGCGGTTTGCTCGTCGGCGCAGCGCTCGTCGAACATCCGCAGGAATATCGCGCTGTCGTTAGCTTTGCCGGAATCTACGATGCACTACGCCACCACGTGTTTCCGAACGGGACGTACAACATCACTGAATATGGCTCCGTCGACGATCGCGCGCAGTTCCAAGCGCTTTACGCCTATTCGCCTTACCATAACGTGAAGAAAGGTGTGCGCTATCCTGCCGTGCTGCTCGTGACGAGCGAGAACGATCCGCGCGTCGCTTCCTGGCAATCGTGGAAGTTCGGTGCCGCGCTCCAAGCGGCCAGCGTTTCGTCGCTGCCTGTCGTCGTCGTAACGCATCGCACCGGCGGCCACGGACACGGCGCGACGTTCGCGCAACGCGTCGGAAATCAAGCACTGGAACTTTCCTTCATGGCGCAGCAGCTTCACGTTCGATAATCCTTACGTCTTGCCGTAAGGGCCCCGGCGAGGGAACGACGAACGAATCATGGTGGCGACATTAGCGCTTGATGAAGCGCTCAACACTCATTTTGGATTCGAGACGTTTCGTCCGTTACAACAGGAAATCGTCGAAGCGACGCTTTCCGGAAGCGATGTTCTCGCGCTTCTTCCCACCGGCGGCGGCAAGTCTCTCTGCTATCAACTTCCTGCGCTTCTGCGCGACGGATTGACACTCGTCATCTCGCCGCTCATTGCGCTGATGAAGGATCAAGTTGATGCGCTTAGCGCAAACGGTATCAATTCGACGTTTCTAAATAGTTCGCTTGATGCCCGGGAAGCGCGCCGGCGCATCGCGGGTCTGGAGCGCGGAGAGTATCGCATCCTCTACGTCGCGCCGGAACGGATCGTGCTGCCGGGCTTTCTTGCCGGACTGGACCGATGGAATGTGCAGCGTATCGCCGTCGATGAAGCGCACTGCGTGAGCGAGTGGGGACACGACTTCCGGCCGGAATACCGGCAGATTGCCTCGTTACGCCTGCGCTATCCTGAGGTGCCGGTCATCGCGCTGACCGCCACGGCGACGGATCGTGTGCGTGATGATATCGAACGGTTTCTCGAGATGCGATCGCCGAAACGGTTCGTCGGCAGCTTCAATCGCGCGAATCTCCGCTACAGCGTGTTCGAAAAATCCGACGCCGCGAAACAGCTTTTGGCGTGGTGCGATCAGCGCAAGAACGAGAGCGGCATCATCTATGCGCAGAGCCGTCGTTCGGTGGAAGAACTCGCGCAGCGCCTGACGCACGCCGGCATTCCCGCGCTTCCGTACCATGCGGGACTTACCGCCGGTGAGCGCGCGCGCAACCAAGAACTGTTCATTCGCGACGAGATCCGCGTGATCTGCGCGACGATCGCATTCGGCATGGGAATCGACAAGCCGAACGTGAGATACGTCGTGCACTACGACGTGCCTAAGAATCTCGAAGGCTACTATCAAGAGACCGGACGCGCCGGGCGCGACGGGCTCGAGAGCGAATGCCTGATGCTCTTCTCGGGCGGGGATGCCGCAAAGCACCGGCACTTCATTCGCCAAATCCCCGATGAGGCGGAACGCGAACAAGCGGGACGGCTTCTCGCGCAAATGCTCGACTACGCCGCCACGACGCGTTGCCGCCGTCACCATCTGCTCACCTACTTTGGCGAACAAGGATCGCCGCAGACATGCGGCAATTGCGACAACTGCATTTCGCCGCCGCAGACGATCGACGCAACCGAAGCTGCACGCAAGCTTCTCTCCTGCGTGTATCGCATCCGCGCGCAAGGCGGCTTCTCGACCGGAGTGCATCACGTTGTCGATGTTCTCGTTGGCAAGCGCAGTGAGAAAGTGCTGGCGTGGAATCACGACGCTCTCTCTACGTTTGGGATCGGAAACGAATACGATCGCGCCGACTGGCTCGCGATCGCGTCGGAGCTGATCCGCATGGGATGGATCGAACAAGAGGTCGAGCGCAAGACCGTACAATTGACGCCGGAAGGACGCAATGCTCTGCGCGAGGAGCGCTCCTTCTTCTTCGCCAAGCGGCCGAAAGTCAAACGCGCTAAGGCGCGCAAAGAGCGCGCGAGCGTTACGAGCGGTAGTGCGGACGATTCTCTTTTTGAACGTCTGCGCGTCCTTCGCAAAGCCATCGCCGATGAGGCGAATGTGCCGCCGTACGTCGTATTCTCCGATGCGACGCTCTTGGAATTCGCAACCCACAAACCCCAGACGCTGGCGGCGTTCCGCGCGATCAGCGGCGTCGGTGATGTCAAGCTCGAGCGGTACGGGCGTCAGTTCGTCGATGAAATATGCGCCGCGAGCGGCTAACGCCAAGCTTGTATTAAGGTCCGATGGGGACAATGAACAAATGAAAACATCCGTCTTTATTACGGCCGTCGCGCTCTCTGCTGTAATGACCGCGACTTCGTTCGCGCAAGAGCCGCCGCCCGGCCCGCCGGGGCCGCCGGGACCGATGGCAACGCCGAACGCGCAAATGCGGCAACAATTCCAGGCCGCGCACAAGCAGATGGAACAGATCCACGCGCAGGAACGCTCGCAAGTTCTCGGTGCACTGACGCCGGCTCACCGCCAACTGCTCGCAACCGTCGCCGGACAACTTGCGACCTCAACGACCCCCGATTACCGCGCTGCCGCGCAGAAGTTGGACGCCGCGCTCTCGGCTTCGGAAAAGCAAGCAATTGTCAGCGCATCGCAAACCGCTCGGCAGCAGATGCGAGCGCAAATGGAAAGCATGCGCCAACGCATGTCGCAGATGGGCGGCCCGCCAGATACTCGTGGACCGATGGTAATGCGTTCGGGGACGGAGCAACAGGGACGTACACCAAGCGCGGGCGAGATTTTGCTGCGTGTCGCAATGAGCCGCGGCCCGGAAATGCATATGGAAATGCGTACCGGCGGCTCGATGCACCCGTAGCGTTCATGATACACTCGCCGCATGAGTCTATCGGTCGATCGTTCAGCGGCGGCCGCCTCAGACAACGTCTGGGAGATGGCCCAAAGCCAACTTGATGAAGTCGCACGGCTCATCGGCCTAAGCGACGCAATCCACCAATACCTCCGGGTCCCCAAACGTGTATTGGAAGTCTCCGTTCCCGTACGAATGGACAACGGAGATTTTCGCATGTACGCCGGTTACCGGGTCCAGCACAACATGTCACGCGGCCCAAGTAAGGGCGGAATTCGCTTCCATCCCGACGTGACGCTCGACGAAGTCAAAGCGCTCGCGATGTGGATGACATGGAAGTGCGCGCTGGTGAACATTCCGTTCGGCGGCGCAAAGGGCGGCGTCATTTGCGATCCCAAATCGATGTCGCTGCAAGAGCTCGAGAATCTCACACGCCGGTTCACGAGCGAAATTTCAATCATCATCGGTCCCGAAAAAGACATTCCCGCACCCGACGTCTATACGACGCCGCAAATTATGGCGTGGATCATGGACACGTTCTCGATGCAGCACGGCTACTCGATCCCCGGTGTGGTAACGGGCAAACCGCTGGCAATTGGCGGTTCGCTTGGGCGCGATAAAGCAACGGCTCGCGGCTGCATGTACGTGATCGATGAAGCGATCAAAGCACTGGATCGTACCATCGAAGGTACGTGCGTCTCTATCCAAGGGTTCGGGAATGCAGGGTTGCACGCCGCCGAGCTCATGAGCAAACGTGGGTACGTCATTGTCGCGGCGTCGGATTCACGTGGCGGCGTTGCCAATCCGAAGGGTCTCGATGTCGCCGGCTTGATCGCTCACAAACAGGAGACCGGCTCGGT
>CAZYLU010000029.1:30315-33992 GCA_964648945.1 uncultured bacterium
GCCGGCGGTGTAACGGTCTCGTACTTCGAGTGGGTGCAAGACCTGCAAGAGAACTTCTGGGAAGAAGACGAGATCAACGATCGCCTCAAACGCAAGATGACGCGTGCGTTCAAAGAAGCGCACGAACAATCCACTCGCCATGGCATCAACATGCGCAAGGGCGCCTACGCCGTGGCAGTTAACCGCGTCGCTGAGGCGACAAAGCTTCGCGGCCTCTACCCGTAGCGGTTTCTGAGAGTGTTATAACGAGCCTCCAAGACTACTTTGCGAAGAAGTAGCCATGGAGGCTCAACTCTCGCGCTCCGATTTCGTCAAACTTCTCGCGTCCTTTACGGGAGGTTTGATTCTAGCTGCCGACGCCGGCTGCGTTGCGCGATTCTCTCCGACCGCGCAAAACGCAACGCCGTTCGATACGTGGATAGCGATCGGACCGGACGGCAAGACAACCTTCATCATTGCGAAAACCGAGATGGGTCAAGGCATCGCAACGGGCGTTGCAACGCTGATTGCCGATGAATTGGATGTTCCGCTCGACGACGTGTCCGTGCAAGTCGCGTCGCCGTCGCCGGAATACAACTATCCGGCCCTGCCTCCCGGGATGAGTACGGGCGGAAGCACATCGACGCGAGACTCGTGGCTACCGATGCGCCGCGCCGGTGCGACGGCACGAGCGATGCTCGTCGCAGCGGCGGCGAAGCGCTGGAATGTTCAGCCGTCATCGCTTAAAACGCATCAAGGGACCGTCGTCGATCCGGCTTCCAACCGCACCGCCACGTACGGCAGCCTCGCAGCCGACGCTGCAAAACTTGCAGTGCCGGACAACGTTCCGCTCAAATCGCCCGATGCGTTTACGTTGATCGGTAAAGCGGATGTACAGCGTATCGATATCCCGTCGAAAGTAAACGGAACGGCGCACTACGGTATCGACGTCGTCGTTCCGGGAATGAAATACGCCGCGATCGCGCGCTCTCCGGTATTCGGAGGCACGGTCAAAAGTTTCGATGCAACAGCGGCAAAGCAAATCAAAGGCGTGACCGATGTCGTGCAGGTTCCGACCGGAGTCGCGGTGATCGCGACGAACACGTGGGCCGCGTTTCAAGGAAAACTCGCGCTGACCGTGCAGTGGGACGCGGGCGCGAACGCAAATGTGAATTCGCCGGATCTGTTCGCGCAATACGAGCAGCTCGCGCGTAGCGGTCAAGGTGCTCGCTTGGGCTACTCGCGTGGGAACGTCGACGCAGTGAGCGGCAAGACGCTTGAAGTGCTCTATGCCGGCCCGTTCCTGGCGCACGTCACGATGGAGCCCATGGATGCAACTGCGAACGTGCAGAGCGATCGATGCGAGATATGGGCGCCGACGCAAGCGCAAACGCGCTGTCAAGCCGCGGCGGCGAAGATCACAGGACTGCCGCTGGAGAAAGTGATCGTTCATACAACCGCGCTCGGCGGCGGCTTCGGTCGGCGTTTGCAATCGGACTACGTCGAGGAAGCCGTCGCTGTGTCGAAAGCAATCGGTGCGCCGGTGAAAGTTATGTGGACGCGCGAAGATGACACGCAACACGACTTCTACCGGCCGATGGCGGTCAATACGATTCGCGGTACGCTTGACGCAAACGGCAAGCTTGTAAGCGTGGAAACGACGGCGGTCTCCGAATCGATCGTCAAACTCTACGCGAACTCGGATAAAGTCGACTACCACGCGCTCTCCGGCATTTCCGACTCGGCGTACGAGATTCCGAACCTCCGGATCAACGTCATCGACAGTCCGAGCGGCGTGCCCGTCGGCTCGTATCGCGCGCCGGATGCAAACTGGAATAGCTTCGTCCTTGAATCGTTCATCGACGAACTCGCACACGCCGCAGGCAAAGATCCCATTGCGTTCCGCCTGGCAATGTTGCCTTCGGACTCGCCCGCGGCGCGTTGTTTGCAGATGGTTGCCCAGCGCGCGCCCTGGGGAAAGCCGTCTGCAGGTACGCATCAGGGCGTTGCGATGATGTTTTGGAACGGCAGCACCGGGGCGACCATCGTCGACGTCTCGCTCGCGAACAACCAGCCGAAGGTGCAGCGCGTGAGCGTCGCCGTGCACTGCGGCACGGTGGTGAATCCTCAAATCGTCGAGGCGCAGGTACAAGGCGCCGTCATCTTCGGTCTCACCGCGGCCTTGACGGGAAACATCACGCTCAAGAACGGAAGCGTGGAACAATCGAACTTCAACAACGTTACGATTCTGCGCATGGCCGACGCACCAAAGATCGACGTCTATACCGTGCCGAGCACTGACCCGCCGACAGGGATCGGCGAGCTCGGCGTGCCGGGCGTCGCGCCTGCGGTCGCGAGCGCGATGTTTTCGATGACGGGCAAGCGCGTCAGGCGCTTGCCGTTCCTCGCGTAACTCGTTTCCTACTCAGTTTTTGGTATATCGCCCGGGAGCAGGCGTGTGATGCACTTGTCGCATGAAGCGTATCACCGGGGCGTGGGCGACGCTCCTTATTGTTCTTTGCGCCTGTAGCGGCGGCGGCGGCAACGGAGTCACTCCGGCAGCGCACGTCGCACCGCAATCTACCACAATCCTTCGTGGAAACGTACGAGCGGGCTGCGGTCCCGCCTTACCCGGCCATGCTCGCTGCTTCGATTGGATTCGCACCGACATCGGAGGCGGCAATCCCAACGGATACCATGGTGCGCTCGTGATTGGCTCGCCGTCGGGATATGGTCCTCCCGACTTACAGTCCGCGTACGCGCTTGCCGCGGCGAGTGCGAGCAACGGCAAGAGCATGACGGTTGGAATCGTCAACGCGAACGACGATCCGAATGCCGAGAGTGATCTGGGCGTGTACCGAAGCCAGTACGGGCTTCCCCCTTGTACGACGGCAAACGGGTGTTTCCGCAAAGTCGATCAAAGCGGCGGAACGAACTATCCGACGCCGGATCCCGGCTGGGCAACGGAAATCTCGCTGGATCTCGATATGGTCTCCGCCATCTGCCCGAATTGCCATATTTTACTCGTAGAAGCGCAATTGCCGCTCACAACCGATCTCGAAACGGCGGAGAATACCGCCGCGCGTCTCGGTGCAAACGTGATTAGCAACAGCTACGGCGGCAGCGAAAGCCAAGCATCTGATCCCGCGTACAATCATGCGGGCGTCGTGATCACGGCAAGCACCGGTGACAGCGGATATTCCGGCGGTGTAATGGCGCCATCGTCGTATGCGAGCGTTGTTGCCGTCGGCGGCACCACGCTCTCGAAGGCGAGCAATGGGCGCGGCTGGTCCGAGACCGCGTGGAGCGGTGCGGATAGCGGCTGCAGTGCATACGTTACGAAGCCGTCGTGGCAGAAAGACGCATGCGCGAATCGCAACGTCGCCGATGTCTCTGCCGTTGCCGATCCGAATACCGGCGTCGCCGTCTATGATTCGGTTCCGTACGAAGGCGGCATCGGATGGCAAGTCGTCGGCGGTACGAGCGCGTCGAGTCCTATTATCGCATCTGTGTACGCGCTCGCCGGAAACGCGGCATCGCAAAACGCCGCGTCCGGTCTCTATGCAAACGCATCGTCGCTCAACGACGTCGTGGGCGGCAGCAACGGCACGTGTACGCAGACCTACGAGTGTAATGGCGTCACCGGCTACGACGGGCCGAGCGGGCTAGGAACGCCGAACGGACTCACAGCGTTCTAA
>CAZYLU010000029.1:34092-50961 GCA_964648945.1 uncultured bacterium
GTTACTTGACCTCGATCTTCTCTGCGCCGTCCCACTCGGCCGATGGTTTGTGCATGACCGAAAGCGTGCAGCTGTCGCGGAAATGCGCCGCGACGCTGTCGTGCGGATTGAGCGCCGTCACGCGGTTGAACGATCGTTGCGCGCTGAGGAACAGCCCCTTGCGAAACTCGTCGACGGCGTTACTGAACAGCTCCATCGAGTTGATCTTGTGCTCTCGAAGCTCCGGCGGATCGTTGTCGAAGCACTCGTAGATCTCGACGCTGCGTGTCTTACCCTTCGCTTTCACCGCGCCGAGGTGGCGCAGGTGGAATGGGTGCGCTTCCGGCAGCTTATCGACGACCGATTTTCCGACGAGCAGCGAGACGCCGAAGACCTTCGTCAGTCCCTCGATGCGCGATGCGAGATTGACGGCGTCGGAGATAACGGTCGTCTGCATCCGCTCCTCTTCTCCGATCGTCCCGAGGATCAGTTCACCGCGATGCAACCCGATGCCGATGCGAACCGGCGCATAGCCCGCGACTTTGCGGCCCTTGTTGTACGTGACGAGTTCCGTTTGCAGCTGCACGGCGGCTTGAAGCGCATCGGCGGGGTCTTTCGGAAAGAGCGCCATGATAGCGTCGCCGATATACTTGTCGATGAATCCGTGATTCGCACGAATAATCGGCGTCGCGCGTTTCAAATACGAATTCAGAAACGCGAAGTTATCCTGCGGCGTCATGGACTCGGACATCGTCGTGAAGTCGCGAATATCGCTGAAAAACACCGTCATCTCGCGCGCCACTTGATCGCCCAAACGAACGTCGGCGATCGTTTCACGGCCCAAGTGCTGCAGAAACTCGCGAGGGACGAACTTGCTCGATGCAGTCGAGTACAACTCGATGACGGCGGTCTCGTTGACGTCGGCCCGCGACGTGCGCAAGCGCACGGTAAACTCACGCAGCTGTTTCCGATGCAAACACAACTCGATGCGTCGCGTGACGACGAGCGCATTTCCGGGGTCGAACGGCGTCGTAATATAGTCTTCCGCTCCGCGCTGCAGGCACGCTTGAATCCGGTCGTTCGCCGACGCGGGCGCCGTAACGATCACGGGAACGCGGCTCGTCTTCCCGGCATGCGGCTGAGCGGCTTTGAGCAAGGCAAATACGTCGTTGCTCGTCATCATAAGATCGAGAACAAGCAAATCCACTTGACGGCCGTTGATTAATTCTAGCGCAGCCGATGGTGCAGCGCGTTCGAGCTCTGCATGGCCTGCGCCGCGCAACACCGTCTCCAACGTGTGGAAGTCGACCTCGCTGCCGCCCACACGAAGGATCCTCGCTGACTGCACCGCGTACCCTCCGGCACTCGTGTTGGACTCCAGCCGACCGGGCACCCGTCCCTTTACTGCAGCTTTACACGTATAGTCAAAAGCCGCCGCTGGGGCTACTCTTTCTATGTGTTCCAGCAGCCGCGGAGCATCCTGACGCCGCTTTTTGCCGCCTATCTTCTTGCACTCTCAGCTACCGTCTACGTTCTCGTCGTCGCGATGCGCCACTTCGTTGCGTTTGACGCGTCGCATCTTCTGTTCGCGCACTACCGGCTGCCTGCGGCAAACGACCTTGCAACCGCGTTTGCTGCTACGAGCCTCGTATGGTTCGCGACATTTGCGGGACTCGTACTGTTTCTTCTGATCAATCCTGTCCGAACGACGCCGCGACGGATCTCCGTACTGATAGCGATTCAATTTGCGCTCGGCTGTGCGTTTGCATTGCTTCCCATTGCGATCGACAGCGACCAATACGCGTACGCAGAGTACGGATACATTGCAATGACCGGTAATCCATACGAGCCGGCACCCCTAACGCGCAGTGCGCCGGCGGCCGACCAACAAATCGCAAAGCACTGGGGCAATCCCCCGCCGCCGGATCCATACGGCGGCGGCTGGACTGCGCTCAATGCGCTCCTGCTCGCGCCGTTTCTGAACGACTCCGTGTGGATTCAAGCGCTCGTTCTGCGGGGTATCGCCTTACTCGCGGCGTGCGCCACGACGCTTCTCGTCGCAGTGGTGTTGCGGCGGCAAACATTGGGTGCCGTTGTTGCATTCGCCCTCAATCCGCTCGTATTTCTCGAGGTCGCGAACGGCGCGCACAATGACATCTTCCTCGTACTTTTCGGATGTGCGGCCGCATTCTTCGCATTGCGAGACCGGTTTGCACTGGCCAGCATATTTATAGCGCTTGCTACCGCTGTGAAGTTTGCCTATGCGCCGTTTCTCGCGCCGCTCGTTGCATTTACTTACGCGAGAACGCGCTCGATTGTTGAAGCGGTGCTCTGCTTTGCCGCGTTCGCCGCGGTTCTCGCCGCTGTGACGCAACCGTTTGGCTGGCTTCATGGACCGCTCATGGTGCCGCTACGAGTCGTCGAACACGCGCACGGAACCTTCGCACGCCTCGGGCCGCTCGCGTCTGCCGCGCTCGTTGTGGCCGTGCTCGCGATAACGGTGGAATGCGCGCGCGGGCGATTCTCTACGCGGCTTCCAATCGTCATTGGACTCCTCTTACTCGCGCTTCCAGGGAAGATCGAAGCATGGTATCCGTTGATGACCGCCCCGCTGCTCGTCATCCCGTCAATCGAGACGCGTAGCGCATTTCTTGCCTTCTCTGCGTTGGGGATCGTCCTTGCGCAAGCATCGTTCCTGGGTCGATTTCCATTGATCGAAGCATTTGCCGCCGCTCTTGCGACGGCGCTTATTTGCGCTGCGCTGTTCAGCACGCGAACGGCTCGATCGGTACCTCTGTGGCCAAGCCGCAAAAATAGTGTTTAATGTTCTGCAGCATTTGGAAGAATACTCACGTCAAGTAAAAGTCAAAGGTTAGTCCAATGGCGTAGCAAGACAACGGAGCCGGTTTTTACCGGCTCCGTTTTCTTTGCAACAGGCGTTATCGCTACCGCGCGTGCGGGTACGCATGACGCATGGCGGAAGTCTTTGGTCACGAAGGACAGCGCGTTCCGGAATCGGGACAGTACGAGTGCGCCGCGTGCGGACATCGCGAGCACTTTAACGCCGGCGACACGTTCCCGCCGGATCATCACCCGCAACGCCCGTGGACACTCTACGTGCGCGATTAGCGCACTATTCCGGCGCCTCGCTCACGTGGCCGGCGTAATCGCGTGGATTGAAATACCAGTCTGGTAGCTTGAGCGGAAACCGCAGGTCGTTGAAATCGTAATCGACGATCTGCCCGTCGCCATCATAACCGCCGTAAACCACGCCGTGAATGTGCGTGATCACCGGGATCGAGTGGAACATTTCAAAGGAGACGGTGAAGAGCACGGGATAGATCGGTCCGTTCTGAACGAACAGTTTATCCGTCGCGACGAGCTTGCGTAGATCGAGGGTCTTCGCGTCGACCCACAATTCGCGCAACCGATTGCGATCCGGTTCGCGGCGCGGCTGCAGCTTCAAATGGATCTCGTCGCCTTCGCGATCGACTTCGATGACGCGGTAATCGAATTCGCCGCGAGCGCGCACCGTAACGATAACCGGCGGAAGCGATGCTTCGGGTGTGGGGACGAAGTCGGGCGCAAGTGAATGCAGCGGTGCCGGCTCAAACACGTCAGCGGTCGGCGGCCCGGGGTCGGTCGCCTGATTGAACAGCGGACGCTCGAAACGCATCTGCCCGACGTCGCCGAGTTCCGTTTCACGCCGCTCGAGCGCAGCGTGGTCGTACGAGCGATACCATACGTGATCGGTATAGCTGTTCGCGTAGTCCGGATATCCGTAGTTCGTCTCTTGTTTGCGAACGATGATATACGTCTCAAACGGAGGCGGTGGCCGGTGCGAACGAAACCGGTTGCGGATAGCGGCCAGCAAATCGTCGGGCGACATCGACGGCGCGGGCGCTACCGCCACAGCGGCGGATTTGACCGGTGTGGGGCCGGCTTTTGCGAAGGCAACAAAAAACGACGCGCATACGAAGAGCGCGACAATCCACGGCATGAGCCTCGGGCGCGAGTTCATCCTATATGACATACTTCGCTCTTCCTAACGATTCCTGAGGGTCAAGCGTTACCATCATCCGGAGCGCCCTGCGGGGCGTTATTGAAATGCTATGAAACGTTGGATTACGGGACTATCCGTCGCGCTTGCACTGCTTCTCCCCTCGGTGCCCGCATCGGCCGCCACGGAACACGTCGTCCTGGCGGGTGGCTGCTTTTGGGGAATGCAGGCGGTTTTCGAATCGCTCAAGGGCGTGCAACGCGTAGTCGCGGGATTTGCCGGCGGCTCGGGGATCACTGCACATTATTTGATCGTAAGCACAGGGACGACCGGCCATGCCGAGTCCGTCGACGTGGCGTACGATCCCTCACAGATCTCGTTTCAGAAGTTGCTCGACGTGTACTTTCTCGTTGCGCACGATCCAACGCAACTGAACTATCAGGGTCCCGACGAAGGCTCGCAATACCGTTCGGAGATTTTCTACACGTCGGACTCGCAGAAATCCGAAGCGGCGGCGTATATCGCATCACTCGAGCGCCGGCATGTATATCATGCGCCCGTTGTGACGAAGCTTGAACCGCTGCGCGGGTTCTATCAAGCCGAGGCCTACCATCAGGATTATCTCGTGCACAATCCCGACAGCGCGTACATCGTGTACAACGACATACCGAAGCTCCACGCGCTCAAAGAAAAGTATCCGTCGCTTGTGAAAGACGACGCGCCGCCGATGAAGGTGCTAGCGCGGCGCTAAGCGGATCGCGCCGTCGAGCCGGATTACTTCGCCGTTGAGCATCTGATTCTCAATGATGTGCCGCGCGAGCTTCGCGTACTCCGCAGGCCGTCCCAGACGTGCCGGATACGGCGTCTGCTTTCCGAGCGACTCGCGCGCAGCTTCCGGCAATCCGGCAAGCATCGGCGTATCAAAAATTCCGGGAGCGATCGAACACACCCGAATCTGACTCTGCGCAAACTCGCGCGCAAGCGGAAGCGTCATGCCGACGACGCCACCTTTGGATGCCGCATATGCGACCTGCCCGATTTGACCATCGAACGCCGCGACCGACGCCGTACAGACGATCACGCCTCGATCTTCGTCGGGCTGCACCGCCCGCTTCATCATTTGCGCGGCCGCCAGACGAATGACGTTGAACGTGCCGATGAGATTCACGCTGATGACTTTCGAGAAGTGCGCCAGCGGCTGCGGCCCTTCTTTGCCCACTGCGCGTTCCGCCGTGGCAATACCCGCGCAATTGATCGCCCCGTCCACGCCGCCGAACGCATCGACCGCCGTCGCTATCGCAGCCGACACTTGTGCTTCATCGGTCACATCAGTCTTGCAGAAACGCGCGCCCTCGCCGAGTTCTTTCGCAAGATCCGCGCCGTGTTCGCCAATGTCAAGAATGACGACCCGGCCGCCCGCAGCATGCAATTCTCGCACACACGCAGCACCTAAGCCCGAACTTCCCCCGGTAACAAGAAACGACTTCCCCGAAATCTCCACTCAGCTCTCCTGTGTTTATGCGACGCGTTGGATGATGGTCGCGTTTGCCATACCACCACCTTCGCACATTACCTGCAGTCCGTAGCGGCCCTTGCGCGTTTCCAACTCGTTCATCAGAATCGTCATGAGGCGCGCGCCTGTTGCGCCCAGTGGATGACCGAGCGCGATTGCGCCGCCGTTTACGTTGGTCTTTTCGAGGTCTGCGCCGGTCTCACGTTGCCATGCAATGACGACGCTCGCGAACGCTTCGTTGATTTCGATCAGATCCATATCGTCGAGCGAAAGACCGGTTCGCGCGAGAATCTTGGCGGTCGCCGGAATCGGAGCGGTGAGCATCAGCTCCGGATCATCGCCAACGACGATCGAATCAATGATGCGCGCACGCGGACGAAGCCCGTGCATGCGTGCAAAATCGGCGGAACAGACGAGCAGCGCCGCGGCGCCGTCGCTGACCTGCGAGGAATTGCCCGCGGTTATCACGCCATCTTCTTTGAACACCGGCTTGAGCGATGCGAGCTTTTGCAACGACGTGTCGGGTCGTATTCCCTCATCGCGCGTCCGTCCGTCGATCGGCAGAATCTGCGATGCGAACGCACCACGCTCCGTTGCGGTGGCGGCGCGCCGATGCGATTCGAGCGAATAACGATCCAACGCTTCACGTGCAATCGACCAGCGTGCCGCTACCATCTCGGCGCTCACGCCTTGCGCCGTTTCGAGCAATGGAACGCGGGACATCGATTCGACGCCGCATGCGATGACGCAATCATATGCCCCCGCAAGAATCCCTTGCGCAGCGAATGCAACGGCCTGCTGGCTCGAGCCGCACTGCCGGTCGATCGTCGTCCCCGGAACGTGGTTCGGAAAGCCCGCAGCGAGCAACGCCTTTCGCGCAACGTTGAATGACTGCTCACCGCTTTGACTAACGCAGCCGGCGATGACGTCATCCACCATAGCGGATTCGATCCCCGCTCGCGTCACGACGGCATCAAGCACCTTTGCGAGCAGATCGACCGGATGGATCTCACTGAGCATTCCATTGCGCCGCCCCGACGGCGTACGGACCGCATCGACGATCACCGCTTCGCTCATCGCACGGCCGCCATCGGAACGTCGTGCTGTTCGGCGAGCTGCTCCCACTCGCGCGCGCTTCGACGAACGAGCACATCGCGCAGCGCCTGCGGCGTGAGTTCGGTAATACCGAGCAGCGCCTGCAATCGCTCCATGAAGTGCGGCTCGAGTGCAGCGACGGCAACCCATCCATCTTCGGCCGGATAAATACCATACGCCGGCAATCCGCCGCCAAGCGAACCGCCGTCGCGCGTGAGGCCATGCACGTACGGTTCGGCAAAGGAACGCGCGCAATCGACGATGCTCACGTTGGCATATATGCCTTCGCCTGAACGCGCACGTTTGAACAGCGCGGCCAGCGCAACGGAGACGACCCGTTCGGCGGCGGCCATATCACCAACAAGCGCGCGCGGCATCGCGGGAGGCGCGACCGTGCCCGCGCGTGCTTGATACGTTAAATCGTGTCCGGCGCGATCGTCGTGGGGTGGCGCTTCGCCGCTGAGCGCAATCATACACAACCCGGGATAGCGCGGGTGCAGATGCTCCCACTGTAAGCCGATGTTCTCCAGCGAACGCGCGCGCATGGCGGTGAGCACGACGTCGGCGCGTTGCAAGTGCGCATCCAGTACGGCGCGCGCACCGTGTTCGCGAAAATCGAGCGCAATGCGCTCGATGCCCGTTGAAAGGCGCTCGTACCATTGCGGCGCCGCTTGTTCCAGCGGATCGCCGCGCGTCGGCTCGATTTTGGTAACGCGGGCTCCCAGCGCGCGAAGGCGCGCTGCGGCGACGGGTCCCGGAATATTCGTCGCGAGCGCGACGACGTGAATGCCTTCTAGAGCGTCGACGAGAGCATCGGTCATGCGCTCCGTGGTTCGACGCGCGCAACGCGTGCCATGTACAGTGCTACCGGCAGCGCGTAGAACACGATGTGCGCCAGCAATCCGTTGACGAACGCGGCAGTAAACGGCTGGCCGACCTTTACCTGCAGCAGCAGGTTCATCGCGACGTCGACGACGATGCCCAAAACGATGGTACCGGCGATCCAATTCTTCAGTTGACCGAGCGCACCGAAGACGTAGGCGTAAATTACGGCCCACACGATAGCGGTGATGAAGTGCACGATGAATCCGAGCACCGCGTACGAGGGCGAGGCGTAGGCGCCTGGTCCGACGATCGTCGATGCGATGTATTGCCAGAGCACGATAGGCGACTTGTGCATCATGATCGCGAGAAACGCGTCAACGATGATGCCGCCAACGATGCCGGCGATTGCGGCTTGCTGAAAAATCGAGGTCCGGGAAGTGTTGCGAACGTTAACAGTGGCCATTCCACTATCTCCTTATGAAAAGTAGCTTACTGGCCAAAAATATATAGACTTATTTATAGTAAGTCAATAGGTTTGCCGCAACGCTAAAAGCGAACAACCGTTCGTCGTGTCCAAGCGTAAACCACCGCGCAGAAATCGCGCGTCGCGCCCGGGGTTGCCCGTTCTCCTCCTCCTGGTCCTTGTCGCCGTGGCTGCAGGCTGGTATCTGCTCCGGCCAACGACGCACGGCGGCCGCCACGTCGTCGTAACGGAAGCGACCGAATCACCGGCGGAAGCGCCCACCGAAGCCGCAGCCGTGGCGACGCCCGAATCAACGCAAACACCTGCGCCGTCATCCTCACCGAGCGAAGCGCCGAGCGCACGCGCTAGTGCAGTTGCCTCGGTTCCACCGCGCGCCGGCAATCCCAATGCACCGAAGCTCGCGCTGATCATCGACGACTGCGGGCAGTGGCTCACGACGGAACGCGGATTTATCGCGCTCCCCGTTCCCCTCACGCTTTCCGTGCTGCCGCACGTGCACGGTTCCGTGGCGATCGCGCAGGAAGCGAAAGACGCCGGCAAAGGCGTGATGCTGCATCTGCCGATGGAGACACTTTCCGGGATGGATCCGGGTCCGGGCAAGGTGACGACCGAGATGAGCGACACGGAGATTACGTCGCAAGTTGAGGACGATCTCGCGCAAGTTCCGCTCGCCGCGGGCGCCAACAATCACGAAGGCAGTAAAGCAAGTGCCGACCCGCGCGTAATGAAAGACGTCATTCGCGTACTCGCCGAACACGACGATTTCTTCATCGATTCGCGCACAAATTCAGCATCGGTCGGTGAACAAGTCGCGCAAGCAAACGGCGTGCGGACGGCGGCACGTGACGTGTTTCTCGATAACAAAGAAGACGTCGCGTACTCCGAAGCGCAGTTACGTGAAGCCGCGGCAATTGCAAAACGCACGGGAAGTGCGATCGCAATCGGACATCCGAAAGCGACGACGCTCGAAGCGGTCAAAGCACTTATTCCTGAATTCCAAGCAGATGGAATTCAGTTCGTGCTCGCGCAGGATCTTACGCGATAGCTTTTAGGAAGCCGACTTCTGCTTCTCGACGCTGATCCAGCGTTCGGCCCACCGGCCTAGCGCGTCCATCGGCTCTTGCAGCTCGGCGCCCGCGCACGTGACTTCGTACACGACTTTCACCGGCGAACCTGACTCCACGTGGCGCTTGACCAGACCTTCGCTCTCGAGCTCGCGCAGGCGTTCGGTAAGCAGACGATCCGATATGCCGGGAATCGACCCGAGCAGCTCGTTGAACCGATGGGGCCCTGTCAGTAAGACGCGAAGAATCGCGCCGGTCCAGCGGCGGCCGACGAGTTCAACGGCGCGATGGAATCGTGGACAGAGTGCTCCGTCGGTATCAACGTGCTCTTTTTCGTTCGTCGTTCGGCTGGTTGACATGCTCTCGGTACTCCCGATACCTCCTAGAGACTAGCTTACCAAAAGTGTGCTGCTACCACAAGGTAAGCGGTTGGTAATGAGGTATCTCCTCTAGATTTCGACGCCCGGTGGCCTGTGCCATAGCGGCGTTGGATACGGAATTGGCGTTCGGCGCGGCAGCGGCGTGCCCGTCCACGCGGGACGCGGCGTCGCAACCGGCGCAGGTGTAAAAACGGGGCTTGGCGCGGCGGAAGGCGCTTGCGCATCGAACGGTGTTGGCGTCGCTACGACCGGCGCGTACGGCGATCGAACGAACATCCGCCCCAACGGCTCGTACTCTACGATCTCACCGAGCGACCGCAATATCGGTGCAAGCGGAACGTAGACGTGATCGAGTGCGTCGGGTTCACGGGAAGCCATCCGCACGATAACGCTGCGGCCGTCCCGGACGATGACGAGACTGTCGCCCTCGAACCACATCGCATCAGCGATGCCGGTGACGAAGGGTCGCAGCGGAGCGTAGACGCGGCCGGCGCTTTCGAACGCGCCGGTGTACGAGCGCACCGTTTTTCCGTCAAGGATGACGGTCACCGGTGCGGCCACAGGGAATACAACCAAGGCACAGCGATATTACCGCATCGAATGGGACGAGTCATCTCCGCCCTGCGGGAAGCGGGCCTTCGATTCTCACGCGACGGGTGCGCGTTCTTGGCACAAGCCGTCGCGTTCAACGCCCTCTTTGCGCTCTTTCCGCTCGTGGTCTTGATTCTTACGGTTGCCTCGTACATCTATCCGATGGCACAGACGCGCGTGCTGACGTTCTTCGACACGTTCAGCCCCACACTTCACGAATTCGTCGCCGCCAATCTGCAGACGTACATGTATGGCCGCGGCATTTCGTCCATCATCGCGCTGGGTTTTCTCGTATGGTCGGGCAAGAATCTCTTCATGGGACTGGCGTATGCGCTCGATCGTGCGCTGGGTGTCCCAAAAGGACGGCCGCTCATTCACAGCATCGCGCTCTCGATCGTCATGCTTCCCGTCATGGCGATTTTTTTGATGATCGCGATGACGCTGCCGGTAATTCTTTCGATTGCGATGCTCGTCGCCGACGTTCCCGACCAGCAGAACCTCACGCACGTCGGCGCGTATCTCATCTCGATCTTACTCGTCTTCATCGCGACGATGGTGCTCTACCGGTTCTTGCCGAACCGCGATGGCATGACTTGGGCGTTCTCGCTTCCCGGCGCTACCGTCGTCGCCGTGCTGTGGCCGCTGGTGCAGTTCGTGTTTTCTGAATACACGCTGCACGTCAACTTTACCGGAATCTACGGCGCACTCTCCGTCCCACTCGCGCTGCTGCTGTGGTTTTATGTGATCGGTTCGACGTTTTTCTTCGGCGCGGAATTTTCAGCCGCATGGCACGCTCACTCTGGTAAGGCCCACATACCGCTCGTCGTCGACCCGATCGAACCGGTTGTGGATCGCACGACGACGACCGCCTAGTGCCGACACTCGTCTTTCTCCACGGCGCCGGCTTAACGCCGCGCGTATTCACGCAACAACTCAAAGCGTTTCCGAATTCGGTCGCGCCGCCGCTACCGGGTCACGGTGTTCCGGGCAACCCGTCGAGCATCGATGCGTTTGCCGACGCGATTGCACAGACGCTGCGAGCACGGGGAGTAACCGATGCCGTGCTCGTCGGAAGTTCGATGGGTGGTGCGATCGCACTCGAACTTGCGCTTCGGCGCGACCCATCAGCCGGAGCAGTTGTGTTGCTCGGTTCGTCGGGAAAATTACGCGTTGCGCATGCGATCTTCGATGCGATTGATAACGACTTTCGCGCCGCTGCGCAGATGCTTGCCGGGTACTTCTTCGCTCACCCCACCGACGAGCGGCGCAGCGAGGTCGTTACACAGATGCTCAGCGTCGGCCAGGCGCAGACTCGCCGTGATTTCGAAGCGTGCGACAGCTTCGACGTTCTCGGCCGGCTTGAGGAAATCAAGGTGCCCCTTCTAGCGCTGAGCGGGGAGAACGACGTCATGGTCCCCCCGAAGTTCGCACTCGCGCTGGCAGACCGGGTACCGGCTGCCCAAGCGCGAATACTGCCCGATGCAGGGCACTTGCTCTTCATCGAGCGGCCCGAAGACACGAACGAAGCGCTTCGCACGTTCGTTAGCAGTATTGAATCGTTGCCCTTGCAGTAAAGGAGCCCCGTGCGTCGCACCTTCGGTCTTATTTTGTTGTGCTCGAGCCTTGCGCTGATCGCGGCCGCCCCGCCGTCGCCGAAGCCCGCAGCGCTTCCGAAGGCATCGCCGACCTTCGCCCCTGTTTCCGTCCCGACACCGGCGGCGATCACGCCGACCGTCGTCGTCTACCCGTTTGAAACGCCGACCGACGTCGACGTGCGCACGGGAGCTGCGATCGCGCAGATCTACACCCAGGTAATGTCGCAAGCCGGCGGACTGAACGTGCTGCCCATTCCGCAGAAAATCAAGCGCGAGGATTGGGCGAAATACGCGCACTCACAGCGGGCCGACTATTATGTCAGCGGATTCGTACAGCCGATCGGCTCGGGCGCGGCCATTGTCGCGCGCGTCGTCGACGCGAACACCGAGATCGCCGTCTATTCGGCAACGACCCAGATTCAAAGCGTCCCGGACATCGCATCGCAAGCGCTCACCGCGCGAACCGTGGTGCTGCAAGCGGCGGGTGTCGATCGTCCTAATGTCGTTACGCAAAACAGCCCGACACCGGCGCCGGGGTCATCAGGCAAAGGCGCAGAGTACAACGTAACCAACGTCCTAGACAAAGTCTCAGGCCTTTTCAAAGGGCGCAGCAAGAACGTCGCGGCAGGGCCGACGCCGACGCCGCTCGTGAAACCGGCGATGTCCGTGATCGTCGCGCGCCTCACGGGCAATGCCACGGCGGGTGAGATCAGTGAAGCAACGGACGATCTCTTCCGCGCAATGAATGCGAACTACAAAACGTCGATGACGCGCGCGAACGCGAGCAACGTGGCGAAGGAAGCCGACTCGATCTGCGGCACGAACCGCCAGAACACCATTGCATCGGGCGTGCTCAACTCGACGCGGATCGGCGGAATCCACACGCACAACTCATACACGTTCACGCTCAACGTCTACACGTGCTTCGGCGCAGTGCTCTATACGAACACCCAAACAAACGACGACAAACGCAAAGCCATCAACGACGCCGTCGCCGCCTACGAAAAGGACCACCCGGACAACACATAGGTCGCATACAACAAGGAGGCTCAGCCGTGCGATATCTTCTCCTCACCATCTCACTCCTCGCATTGCTATCCGCGTCCGTGCTTCCGGCGTCAAGCGCGAGCGACATAACGGGCACATGGCAAGGCACCATGGGTGTCCCCGGCATCGGCAAAGTGCACCGCATCATGACCATCGCGAAAGATCATCGAACCTTCGATGTCGTGATTCACAGTGTCGACGAAAGCGAAGTGCCGATCGTCACGCACAATGTGTCGGTGCGCGGGAGCGACGTCGTGATGAAGTTCGACATGAACAGCGATCCGTGGCTGGACTACCACCGCGTGTATCGCGCGAAGCTCTCGAGCGACGGAAACTCGATCGACGGAACATGGTTGGCCGGCCCTCTCAAGATTGCGATGGATTTCCATCGTACGGGTCCCGTAACGCTGCACGAGGTTACACCCAAGCGCGACCTCTACGTCACGGTCGACAAGGGCGTCAAAGATGAAGTGCTGGATTGGGGCGGCACGGGTCGATCTGTGATGTTGCTTGCAGGCCAGGGCGTCACCGCCCGCGCGTTCCATCAGATTGTTCCCGACTTGATCGCGCATTATCACGTCTACTCCGTTACACGCCGCGGGTTCGGCAACTCGAGCAAACCCGCGCCAACGGCCGCCAATTACAGTGCGCAGCGCCTGGGCCGAGACGTTTTGACCATCATAAATACGCTCGGTATTGAGAAACCTATTCTGATCGGGCATTCTCTGGCCGGCGAAGAACTGAGTTACATCGGAACACACGCACCCGATAAGGTCGCGGCGCTGATCTACCTCGATGCCGCATATTGGTACGCATATGACCCAGGATTACCAACGCCGAAACCGCCGACCCCGCCACCCGGCTTCGGACCGATTCCGCCCGTCGATGCTGCGATCGATGGCAACACGGAACACTTCAAAGGCCCGATCAACGTTCCAATCCTCGCAATATTCGCCCATCCGCATACTCAACCACCCGGTGCACCAAAAGATCGTACGTTCGAGGATTACGTCGGGAGACAGATCGCGGCGTTTCGGCACGGGTTACCGAACGCGAAAGTTGTTGTGATTCCGAACGCCGACCATTTCGTGTACAACTCGAACAAGTCGCAAGTGCTCGCCGATATTAACTCGTTCATCGCAACGCTGCCACAGTAACGTCATCCTGAGCGAAGCGAAGCGGAGTCGAAGGATCGCCTCAAGCGAAACGCACGTAGCGATCCTTCGACTGCGCGCCTGCAGCGCTTCGCTCAGGATGACAGGGCGTTGTCGTCGAGGAGGCCGGGTGGGACGTCGACGATGATGGATTTATTTGCGGTGTCGATGCTTTTGATGAAGGCGCCGACCATTGGGAGCATGCGGCCTTCGACGATGAGCATGTCGCTTGCGGGGTAATGATCGACGCGGCTTACGCGGCCGTATTGCGTTCCGTCTTCGCTGACGACCTCGCATCCGATGAGATCGACGTCGAGGTACTCGCCTTCGGCGACATCGAGTTCTTCGCGCGGCGCGTAAAACATTGCCCCGATGTATTTCTCGGCGCTTGTTGCATCCGGCGCCTCATGAAGCGTGATCAGCAATCGCCCCTTGTGTTCGCGCACGCTTTCGAGGTGCACCGTTTCGCGACGCCCTTTGACGTCGCACGTCAGTTCTACGCCCGCAGAAAAGAGTGCGCGACCCGAACTGGTCGGGTCGCACTTGAGTTCACCTCGAATTCCGAAAATGCCGGCGATGCGGCCGATCGGTAACTCGTTACTGTTCAGCGTTTCCCTCGTCGAATGCGGCAGCTTCTTCTTTATCGAGAATGTCTACCGAGATGCGGCCTTCGGCAGTCGCGCGCACGATCGTGCGCAGCGCTTGCGCCACGCGGCCGCTGCGGCCGATGACTTTCCCCAAGTCCTCCGGATCGACGATGAGTTCGATTACCGGTTTGCCTTCTTCGTCCGTGAACAGCTCGACGCTCGCGTCCTCAGGCTTTTGCACGAGCTTCTTTGCAATGAAATCGAGCAGTTCGCTGGCGCGCCGTTGCGACGCCCACGGATCGCTGGGTTGACGATCGCGACGATCGTATCCGCCGCCGCGGCGCCCACCTCCGCCGCCACCGTAGTCGCGACGCGGTTTGCCGCCGCCGCCCGAACGTTGAGGACGGTCCGCGCGCGGCGCGCGTTCCTCTTCAGGCTCGACGTCGTCGATGATCGTTTCGTTCGACGCGATCTTCCGCGCGCCGAGCGTGGGACGACGCTCAGCCTCGTCCGACTCCTCGCCGAACAGGCCGAATTCGTCATCGAACGAGGACATTACGCAGCGCCTTTGCGCGGAGCGCGTTTGGTCGTCGGAATCGGACCGCGCTCCATAATGCCCTTCTCTGCGAAGAGGCGGCGAACGGTCTCGGTCGGCTGTGCACCTTTGGCCAGCCATTCCTTCGCCTTATCCGCGTTCACTTCGAGCGTCTTGGGCTCCGTGCGCGGATTGTAATGTCCGAGGATCTCGATGAACCGGCCGTCACGCGGCGCGCGCGAATCCGCGACGACGAAGCGGTACGTCGGTTGTTTCTTTGCGCCCATGCGGCGCAGTCTGATCTTCACCATGGTGTTCTGTACGTGTCTTTCTTGTTGTGCGAAAAGACGCGATTAAGCACGCGACCGGCTAGAGAGCTACGGCTTCCGAGCTTTTCCGCATTGCCCGGAGCCGAATGTTGATGGTTCCTTATCGAAACATACCCGCCGGCAGGCGCGGCCGCTTGCCGCCGCCTTTCATGCCGCCGAGCTGCTTCATCATTTTCTGCGCGCCTTCGAAGTTCTTGATGAGCTTGTTGACGTCGCTGACTTGCGTACCCGATCCGATCGCGATGCGTTTGCGGCGCGAGCCGTTGAGAATGTGCGGGTTGCGGCGCTCCGCGCGCGTCATCGACGAGATGATCGCTTCGACGCGTTTGACTTCCGCTTCGGGAATATCGAAATCTTTGGGTAGTGCACGCGAGAGGCCTGGGATCATCTTCATGATGTCCGTCATCGAGCCGATCTTTTTCATCTGACGCATCTGCTCGAGAAAATCGTCGAGCGTGAATGCATTTTTCTGCAGCTTCTGCTCGAGTTTTTTCGCCTGCTCTTCGGTGTAGATGCTCTGGGTTTTCTCGATGAGCGTGAGCACATCGCCCATGCCGAGAATACGCTGCGCGAGACGATCGGGGTAGAACGGCTCGAGCGCTGCGAGCTTTTCACCAACACCGACGAATTTAATCGGCGCGCCGGTTTCTTTGAAGATCGAAAGCGCCGCACCACCGCGCGTATCGCCGTCCATCTTCGTGAGAATAACGCCCGTGATGCCGAGACGGTCGTTGAAGCCTTTCGCCACCGCAGTCGCGGCTTGACCCGTCATCGCATCGGCAACGAACAGAATCTCTTTCGGATTGACGGCGGCCTTGATTTTCTCGAGCTCGGCCATCAAACGCTCGTCGATCTCGAGACGGCCGGCGGTGTCGATAATCACCGTCGAGAGGCCGAGACGTTTTGCTTCGTTGACGCCGTCGCGCGCAATTTTAACCGGATCGCCCGCGCCTTCTTCGAACACCGGCAAATCGACTTGCTTGCCGAGCGTCTTGAGCTGATCGATTGCAGCGGGACGATAGACGTCGGCGGCAACGAGCAGCGTGCGGCGTCCTTGCTCTTTCAAACGCAGCCCGAGTTTACCGGCCGTCGTCGTTTTACCGGAACCTTGGAGTCCGACCATCATGATCACCGACGGCGGTGCATCGGAGAACGTGAGACGCGCTTGCGCGCCGCCGAGCAGCTCGACGAGATCGTCGTGAACGATCTTGACGATGGTTTGCGCCGGAGTCAGCGACTCCAGCACGTTTTGACCGATCGCCTTTTCCTTGACGCCGTTTACGAATTGTTTGGCGGCGGCAAGCGAAACGTCAGCCTCAAGAAGCGCTACGCGAACTTCGCGCAGCGCCTCGTTGACGTCGCTTTCACTGAGCTTCCCGCGTCCGGTCAGTCGCGAGAAGATCGCGTTGAGCCGGTCGCTGAGTTGGTCGAACACGGTTTAGGCTATTACGCTCCTGCGGTGGCTTGATCGATGCGGTTCACCGCATCGCCGACGGTCTTGATCTTCTCCGCCTCTTCGTCCGGAATGTCGATGTTGAACTCCGTCTCGAACGCCATGACCAACTCGACCTGGTCGAGCGAGTCGGCACCCAGATCATCAGTTATCGAGGCTTCGGACGTGACTTCTGATTCGTCAACGCCGAGCTGCTCGACGATGATCTTCTTGACTTTGTCGAACGTGGACATTACAG
>CAZYLU010000030.1:0-49671 GCA_964648945.1 uncultured bacterium
ATCGGCGCGAAGAGGAACGCGAAGCCGGCCATCGCACCTACCCACAGCCCGAGCAGTACGATGCGAACCACATACAAGACATTGGAAACCATACCGTGAGCGATACGACCATTCACCGTCCCGATCCGTTAACGGTTGCGCTCGACGCAGCGCGTGAAGGCGCCGCAGTATTGCTGGATTACGCGCATCGTCCGCTGGAAATCGAGGAAAAGGGTCGCAGGGCGGACATCGTCACCGCTGCCGATCGCGCGAGCGAAAAGGTTATTCTTGGGAAATTACGCGGCGCGTTTCCGAACGCGGCTATCCTTGCCGAAGAGAGTGGACGAGCCGCTGGAACGTCCGACGAACGCTGGATCGTCGATCCGCTCGACGGGACGACGAATTACGCGCACGGTTATCCCCTCTATTGTATTTCGATCGCGTACGAGCGTGCGGGGGAACTCATTGCGGGCGTCGTGTATGCGCCGGCGCTCGATGAATGTTTCGCTGCGCAACTCGGTGGCGGCGCGCGTCGCAATCATGTGCCGATATCCGTCTCGTCGATCGACCGCGTCGCAGACGCGATGGTGTGCACCGGGTTTCATCCTGCCGATTTCCCGCGCAACGGGAAGTACTTCGAACGCATGTCCGCGTACGCGCAAGCGGTACGACGCGACGGTTCCGCCGCGCTCGATCTCGCATTTACCGCGTGCGGACGGTTCGATGGATTTTGGGAGTGGGATCTCAATCCGTGGGACGTTGCAGCCGGAACGCTGCTCGTGACGGAGGCCGGCGGACGCGTCTCGCGCATCGACGGCAACGCGCCGGCAGTCGATGCGCGTTCGATTCTTGCAACGAATGCGCGCATCCACGAGGAGATGCAGGGAGTGCTTGCGGGCGTACAGTAACGCTGCACCATGAGTGCACCCTTGATCGCACGTATCCTCGGGTTGCTTTTTCTCATCGCCGGTATCGCGGGATTGCTGCCGTGGACCGCTCAGGCAGCGCCGCTCGACGCGCCGGTCATCACGCTAGACACGTTCTACCGGTTCATCTTCGGCGTGTTTCCGTCCAACGCAGCGCATGATGCGCTCGAAATTCTGTTCGGGATATGGGGATTGATCGCCGCAATCGCCTTCGGTTCGGCGGTATTCTATTGCCGCATCGTTACGTGGGTCTATGTGGTTCTTGCCGTTTTCGGTGCGCTGCCGCTTTTTGCGACGTACACGTTATTTGGCATGGCGCCGATCTACGGCTGGGACATCGGCTTTCACGCCGTCGTTGCGCTCGTCGCTGCGTACGGCGGATACGGGCGCGGCGCAATCAAACCGGAACCTATGCCGCAATAGGTTCGCGTTCGCTCCAGCTTCCGTCGCGAACTTTGAGCGCCGTTAGTGCAGCGCGCGCGCTCCACGCGATGATCCAGGCGATCGGAACGCTGAAGAGTCCGAGATGCAGATGCTCGATGCCCGCCCACGTGAGCGGCAGCACGAGTAATCCGCAGACGATTCCGAGCGTCATCGAAAACCGCGTATCCCCGGCGGCACGAATCGGCGCAAGCGCGACCATCGCATAGCCTTTAATCGGCATCGTAACCATGTGCAGCGCGAGCGGCAGTGCCGCCGCGGTCGCGACCGCAGCATTCATCGTAAACAAAAACGAGAGCGGCCATGCGCAGATCGCGACGGCGATGCCGGTGACCGTCGTTATAACGAGCGTTGTGCGCTGCGCGCGATGCAGAAACATCATCGCACCTTCGCGGTCACGTGCACCAAGTCGCTGTCCGATGACCGTCTGCGTGGCGGTTTGCAACGGGATCGGGACGACGAACGTGAGATCCGAGACAACGTTGAGCGCGCGGAATCCGGCGATGTACAGCGCGCCCAGCGGTGCGAGCATCGCGACGATCGCCATATCGGGCCCGACGATCGCAAAGCCGAAGATGCTCTCCGGAACGCCGAGCCACGCGCAGCGAAGAGCGAGTTTCCAATCGATCGTGTATTGGGAGAAGATACGGTAGATCGGTTTGCGCGCAACGTAGATGACTGCGACAAATGCGGCGATCGTTTCGGAAATCAAAGTCGAGACACCGGCGCCGACGATTCCGTAGGGATGACCGGTCCACCATCCTAGCGCAAGCGCGAGCAACAGCGGAATGTGAATGATGTTGATGATCGCGAGCAGATAGATGCCGAGCTTCCGATTTCCCGCGGCGCCGAGACCGACAATGAGCGTCGCTGAGATATTGATCGGTATCATTGACGCGCAGCGCACGATCAAATAGCCCGCACTCGCGTCTACCGATGCGATATTCGGAAGCATGAGCGCGAGCAGCGGACGCGCGCCGATCACGGCAAGCAGCGTCAACAGAATCGCGACGATCATCGGCACGACGAAGCCCGCACGAACCGTTCGCGCGTAACCGTCCACGTCGTGCGCGCCGATCCGTTGCGAAGCGATGATGCCCAGACCACTCCACAGGCCGCCAAGCACCATGATGAGCGTAAACGTAACGGTCGTCGCTGCCGTCACGCCGGCAAGCGCGACGGTTCCCAGCGTACCGATTGCAATCGTATCAACGACACCGAGAATCTGATCGCCCAGCATCTGCACGGCAAGCGGAATAGAAAGGCGCCGGAATGCGGCGCCTACTTTTGTGTGATCGACGACCATGGTTGCTGTTGGCGTCATCGCAATCGGTCGAGTACCGCGAAGAAGCGGTCGATCTCCTCATCGGTGGTGTAGAAGTGCGGGCTGACACGGATGCCGCAGCCCGGGCGATAGTCTACAAAAACCCGCTCGGCAATCAGTTGGTGGCAGACCCGTTCCGAGCCGTCGAAATCGATCCCGATCCAACCCGTGCGTTGACTCGGTTCGAGCGGCGAGTTGACCGTAAGTTTTCGCTCGAGCGCCATGGCCGCAAGCTTGCTCGTCAAGCGGACGTTGTGTTCGCGGATACGCGGGATCCCGACGCTGCGGATAAGATCGTGTCCGGGCTTGGCGACGAGATAGCCCGGAATCGTGGGCGTGCCGGTGCCGAACCGATACATCGACGGCGCGTACCGGATCGGTGCGTCTTCGAATGCAAACGGTGACGCATGCGCCATCCATCCGGTGACCGCAGGGCGGAATTGTTCGAGCAACGCGGGCTTGACGTAGATCCAACCACATCCCGGACCACCGAGCAGCCATTTGTGCGAGCCGCCCGTCACGATATCTAAATCCCATTCCGTAACGTCGTACGGATACGTCCCCGTCGTCTGATACGCATCGACGCAGAGCAATGCGCCGACCTGCCCGCAGTGGGCCTGAATCGCGCGCACGTCGGCGATCGCGCCGCTGACGTAGTAGGCGTGCGAAAGCACCGCGATGCGCGTTCGTTCCGTAATCGCTGCGATGATCCGTTCCGTCGGAATCGTGCGTGCGTCATCCGAGCCGACGACCCGTATCTTCGCGCCGAAGCGTTCCCATTCGGTCCACACGTAGGTGAGCGACGGAAACTGCAGCGCCTCGTATACGACTTCGTTTCGCTCACCGCGAAAATCGAGCGACGTCGCAAGCGCAGCTTGCATCACGGACACGTTCGGTCCTAAGAAAACGGAGCCCGCCGGTGCGCCGATCAATGACCCGATCCCATCAGCGATTACTGCAATGTCCGGGAGCCAGCGTTCCCACGCCTCAGGGCCGTCGGTCGCCCAATCGTTCCAATACGATTCGAGCGCCGTTTTCGCGCCGAGCGGTGCCGCGCCCATCGAGTGGCTCACGAGATACGTTGCCGTTTCGAGAATCGGAAATTGTTCGCGATGGAGCGCTTGCGTGGCGGTCGTCGTCATGATTGCGCGTAAGAACCCGTTCCTAAGTGTGTGCGGACTTCCCAAAGCTCGGGGAAGAAGCGGTGGTCGAGTGTGCGGTGCAGATATTCCGCGCCCGATGAGCCACCGGTACCGATCTTGTGGCCGATCATCCGTTCGACCATGCGAACGTGCCGCCCGCGCCAGAGCAAGAAGCGTTCGTCGAACTCGATCAAGTCCTCGAGCAGCAGGTAGAGGTCGTAGTTTTGGTCAGTGCGCGTATAGATGCGGCAGAATGATTCGATTAGCGCTTCACTCGAGCCGACGGCGAATCCGCGCCGTTCCAGCAACGCCTTCACGTGGTCGTAGAGCGAGGGCTCCTGCGCAACGCGTTCCAGGCGCGCGCGCTGCTCGCTGGTCATCTCGATGTGCTTGAGCGCATCGATCCGCCGAACGCCGCTGAGAAACTCGACTTCGCGAAATTGCAGCGACTGAAATCCGCTCGCGGGATTCAAGTTGTCGCGAAATTCGTTGAACTCTTGCGGCGTCATCGTCTCGAGTACGTCGACTTGCTGCTCGAGCAACCGTTGAATGGTGTGAATGCGCCGGAAGTACTTCGCAACGCGCAGCAGCTCATCGCGGTCGAGCGCTTCCAGCACCGCGCGCAGCTCGTGCAACAACTGCTTGAACCACAGTTCGTACACTTGATGGATGATGATAAACAGCATCTCGTCGTGGTCCTGCGGACGCGAGAGCGGATGTTGAAGGCCGAGGAGTTCCTCGACCTTCAGGTAGGAGCCGTACGATAGACGATCGTTCACGCCTACGGGACCTGAATCGTGAACGTCACCATGCGCGCGGGCGCGGCGTTGGGTTCGAAGGAGCGCGAATATTGAAAGGTTATCGTACTGGTGCCCGTGCGGTTCGCGTGATAAATGAAGATCTGCTGGCCGGGTGCGCCGGGCATCGACGTGGCAGCATTTTCGCGTACGTTGCCCTCATAGGCAAGCACGTTGCCGTCGCCGGTTTGCTGCGTCCAGGAGTAGCCGGTGGACGCATTGGATTGCAGCGCGATAAAAAATTCTTCGCCGATTTGAACCGTCACGGGATTTGCCGCGTCCGATTCTTGCAGTACGGGTGAGTGCGGCGTGAGCGCCATCAGCGCGAGCGCAAGTCCAAGGAACAGGTATTTCATGCGTTAGTGGTCTCCCCAGCGCGGGCGAGTTCGCCGTCGATCGATCCGCGCAGTACATGCCAAGCCATCAAGTAATCGCCGCGCAGCGATGCAAACGGCGCCCGAAAAGTTTCGGGTTTGTTGTGTTCGATGAACGCGTGCGAGAACCACGCGGGACCGTATCCGGCGACGAGACCGGCCGCGACGAGCCACGGTTTTCGCATCGCGATTGCCCCAAGAACGACGGCGGTGCCCGCAATGGTTCCCGCAACATGCAGGGCACGGGTGCGCGGATCGCTGTGCGCCCGCAAATAGCGGGGCCAAAACTCTTCGAAGTCCACAGATTCCGAATACGGGGCTTGCAGCGCTTCTCCTCGAAACGCGCTGGCATGAAAAACGTGTTGCTGGCGGCACTGATGCTGGCCGCCGTGACTGCCTGCTCGCAGTCGACCCAATCGCAGAGCGCGGGCGCGCAGTCGCCGTCACCCGCTGCCACGAATCCAACGGGCTTTCCGATCTACGCCGAGAGCACCGTGCTTGCATCAAAAGCATGGAGTGAGAACAACGGATCCCAGCACTACACGGGGCTGGAAGTCGTAGCGCAGACCCCCGCAACGATGAGTCAGCTCAATACGTGGCTGAAGTCGCTCTCCGCCAATCCGCCTTCCGGGTATAGCGTCGCGGCAAGCGGCAGCGGCGTAGAGGAAGCACACACGCGTGCGCGTGCAATGGGCGTCGATTTTCAAGTGTTCGAACATTCGGTCAACGGCAAGCGTCACGGCCTGATTGTTCTCGCCGTCGATCCGATGGTGTTCGATCAGAAAGCCGGCCCCGTTTTGAGTGCGCTCAATCAGTTTAAGAAACTGCCGCAGGCGTTTCGCGATCCGATCGATGCGCAAGTGCGTGCGCGCACCGGCTTCACCGCGAGCGAAGCATTGGCGCCGAACACGCCGATCGGCGCGGCGGTGGCGGCAGTCGATCAATTGCGTTCGTCGGGACAGCGCGGCGTAGTATTGGTGGACGGTGCGCATATCTAATCTTCGCGTTCTGGCCGCGTTGCTCACCGTTTTCGCAACCGCGCAAACACCGCCCGTGGAGCAGCAGCCGCAACCGCAACCCCACAGTTACGTCGGCATTCAAGGGCTCGTGATCATCGGCCAGCATCAAGACATCGCCGGAACGCAAAGAGGCGTCGGTGGCGGACCGCTCGTTCAATTGCGCGTGGGTGGTAATCGTGTTGCTGGGAGCCTCGAGGGGATCCCCGTTGTCGGCATTCCCGGCGTCAAGCCGTCCGAAGCGTACGGACAAGCTACACCGCATCTCGGCATTTTCAACGGCCAGTTGGAATATGCGCTGACGACAAACCGCTCGTTGTGGGTCGGCGTCGGTGAAACGGTGTACAATCAGTGGACGCCGTTACCGGCGCAAAATCAGCGCGTATCGTCCCGCCTTGCGGGTGTGCGTTACGCCGCCCGGTACATCCGCGCGACGAGCGCGTCGCATTTCGTCGAGGCGTTCGTCGGCGCCGCGCCAACGCTCACGGGATCCGACGTGTATGTTGCGACCGGCGGTGCGCTCCTCCAAACCAAGCCGGAACGCGCCTCCGAGATCGATGCGTCGCTCTCATTCGGCTTGCGTCACGGCTCGAACGAATGGATCGTGGGTGTTCGTTCACTGAATTTCGCTGCAAAATTCATCAACACCGGCGAAGCCGCAGACCGCAACGTCGGCATCGGCCCGCTCATCGAATGGCGCCGCGTACTGCCCTAGTGTCATCCTGAGCGAAGCGCAGCGGAGTCGAAGGATCGTGACGGGCGTTTGTCTTGAGGCGATCCTTCGACTGCGTGCGCTTCGCTCACTTGGCTCAGGATGACAAATGGATTCCTTCGAATGCTAAAAGGCGCCGGCGCATTGAATGTGGGCCGGCGCCTTTGATTCTTCCGTCGGCACCGATGACGCGGTGCGCGGGGATGAGAAGATCGAGCGGCGTTTTACCCATTGCAGCGGCAACCCCGCGATGCGCGAGTGGCGCGCCGACGGCGCGCGCGACGTCGCCGTACGAGATCAGTTCGCCCGTTTCGAGTTGTGAAACCAGCGTCCATACCGCCACTTGGAATGCGCTGCCGTCGAGGTGTAGCGGCAGATCGAAACGGCGCAACCGTTTCGCAAAATAGGCGCGCAGTTGTTGTGATGCTTCGGTGAGCAGCGCGTTTGCGCGCAGTGCCGGTTTTTCTCGGAGGCGCTGTCGGAATTCACACGTCGTGATCTCCGATTCGTTTGCCGCGACATAAAGGCGTGCGCCGAACGGCGTCGCGAGTACAAATGAATCTTGCGCCACGGGTGAGTCTACTACGGGCGGGAGGGTTTGTCTTTCGCCGGGGTGCAAGCAAGGGGCGGTGAAGACGCTTTTTATCACCGGTGCCAGCCGCGGAATTGGCTTGGCCATTGCCCTTCGTTTTGCGCGCGAAGGCGCAAACGTAGCGATCGTTGCAAAGACCACCGAGCCGCACCCGAAGCTTCCCGGAACGATTTATACCGCGGCGCAAGAGATCGAAGATGCGGGCGGTAAGGCGCTGCCAATTGCGTGCGATATTCGGTTTGAAGAGCAGGTCGCGGATGCGGTTGCGCAGACCGTCGAGCGTTTCGGCGGAATCGACGCATGCATCAACAATGCGAGCGCAATTTCACTCACACCGACGCTGGAAACGGATATGAAGCGTTACGACCTGATGAATCAGATCAACGCGCGGGGCACGTTCTTGTGCTCGAAATTGACGGCGCCGCATTTGGCGAAGTCGTCGAACGGTCATATTCTGAATCTCGCGCCGCCGCTCGATATGAACCCGCGCTGGTTCGCCCGTCATACCGCGTACACAATGGCGAAGTTCGGGATGTCGATGTGCACGCTCGGGATGGCTGAAGAATTCAAGCAGCTCAAGATCGCGGTGAACTCGCTATGGCCGCTGACGGCGATCGATACCGCGGCCGTACGTAACGTACTGGGCGGAGATTCGATGGCTTCAGCATCGCGCAAGCCGGAGATCGTTGCCGACGCCGCAGCGGTCATTTTGAACCGTCCGGCGCAGTCGTGCACCGGTAACTTTTTTATCGATGAAGAAGTGTTACGCGAGGACGGCGTGACGGACTTCTCCGTTTATGCGAATCAACCGGGTGCGCCCCTCGTTCCCGACTTCTTCGTTCCCGACGAGGTCCTCAAGCGCTCGTCTACTCCACTTCTCCCGATGCCGTGGTGAAAAAATGATGACCGAACAAATCGTCTACAGCAAAGACGGCGCCGTCGGGTCGCTTCGGTTTAACCGGCCGGAGAAGAAGAACGCAATTACCGTCGCGATGTACGAAGCGCTGGTAGAAGCGCTCGATGACGCCGATCGCGACGACGACGTTCGCGTCGTCGGGATATTCGGTGGCGACGTCTTCACAGCGGGCAACGATCTCGGCGACTTCCTCAACTCGGGCACCTTCAACGAACAGCATCCGACGCTGCACTTTCTTCGCACGATTGCGGATTTTCGCAAACCGCTTATTGCCGGCGTCAAAGGACCTGCGGTCGGCATCGGGACGACGTTGCTGATGCATTGCGACGCCGTCGTTGCGGGTAATTCCGCGCGCTTTTCGCTTCCATTTACGAAGCTGGGGCTAGTTCCGGAGGCGGGATCGAGTCTGCTGCTGCCGCTGATAGCGGGCCGCATGCGGGCGTCGTGGTATTTGCTTTCGGGAGAGCAATTCGGCGCGCAACAGGCGCTCGAGATGGGCCTCGTCACGCGCGTGACTCAGGATGAGGACGTCGACGGCGCCGTCGCGATCATGTGCGGCGAACTGGCGGAACTGCCGAGAAATTCCGTCGTGAATACGAAGCGCCTAATGAAAGCTCGCTTCAAAGAGATGGTCCATGCGGCAATGGACGAGGAAGTGAAGTCGTTCATCCCGGCGCTGCAGTCGGACGAAGCGCGCGCAGTCTTCATGAAATTCTTGCAGCGCTAAAAATCAAGTTGGGTATACGGTCGGTTAGATCGTATGCTTTGGGGTTCATGGATTCCGCCGGTTCCGCTCGCACTCGGCGCGCTCTTCGGTGCGATATCGTAACTGCTCGCGATCGCGTATGGGATCGAGCCGTCGTTTGCGCGCGGACTCGCATGGGTTCACGCCGCTGCGCTTGGTTCGATCACGACGATCGCGATGTCGGTATTGATTCACGTCATCCCCGCCTTCACCGATCTGGAATGGCGATTGCGTGCGCTTGCGCGCTGGTGCGCGCTCCTTTTGCCATTTGCGGCGGGCGGCCTCGTCGCGTCGTTCTTCCGGATGAACGTTGCAGGAATTACAGCGTTTGGCGTCATCGCCGCGGTACTCGTGGTTGCCTACGTCGTTGCTGTGATCGCGACGCTTGTTCAACGGGCGCCTTCGCCTACGGAAGCCGCGATCGCACGGGCGTTTCTCATCGTAGTGATCTTCCTTGGCGTTGCAGCGCTGCTGGGCGGAATCGTCGCGTACGCTGTATCGAGGGGCGATGCGCGCCGTTTGCAGCTTGCACCGATTCATGCAACGTTCGCGATCGTGGGATGGCTGACGATGCTCACCATGGGTGTGTCTGCCCGTACGCTCAGACCGATGTTAGGATCTGACTCCCGTTGGCGGCCGCTGCACATCATTTCGAACTCTGCAATGCTGGTCTGCGCAGTTGTAGTCGCAGTCGGATTTGCGATCGGAAGCGCCGCGACGGTTACCGCGGGATTCATCGTCGGTGTTGTTGCCGCGTCGCTCTACGCAATCGACGCATTTGATCGTTTGCGTCGCGCAACCACCCCGAATCGGCCGGCGCATGGCTTTGTCGCATCGGCGCTGACCTGGCTCGTCGTTGCCGCCGCGGCCTCCGCCGCAGGCAACTACATGCTCGGAATCGTCGTTGCGCTCGCCGGGTGGCTCGGGCAGATGGTGAACGGGCATCTCCATCATCTCGGCATTCGCGTCATCGCGACGACTGTCGGCGGTGAAGAGAATGAAACGCGACCCTGGGAGATGCTGAACATGCGCGTTGCGTACGTTGCGGTGATTCTCGATCAGCTCGCGGTCCTTGCGCTTGCACTCGGCGTTTCGCTACAATCCTCGAGCGTGATCGTGTGCGGTGGTGTTGTGGGATTAGGTGGAATGGCCGCTTTTTTCGCAAACGTGCGCATTGCGATTCAAAGAGCGACGCCCGGACTCGTTTGAGCCCGGGCGTTGCTTCTCCCTTAGCGGAGATTGCGTTTACGGATTGCTGGCCGTTTGCGGAGCGCCCGCGAACGGTCCGAACGGATCCAGTGCATATTGTGCTGCGTACGGCGTTCCGTTGCCGAGCACGTAGTTGTATCCCTTACGCGCCTTGTAGCCGTTGTCACCGGGAACGTCGTCGCGGAAGATCGGCCCGTTGCCGATCGTTCCGATCGAAGCGAGCCCATAGATCAAGTAGTTGGCATTGCCTGCGCGGCCGCCGAGTTCTTGATCTTGAATCGCCTGCAGACCGGCGAACTCCGGTGCCGACGCGCTGGTACCGATCAACAGATACAAGTGGCCGTTGAGCGCCGTAACATCAGCGCTGCGGTGCGCGCCGCAGGGCGTAACCGCGCCGTACGGACATCCGCCCATATGCATCGCGACGTCGGGAACGGTACGCATGTCGGAGTGCGTGTTTACCATTGTCTGGTAGGCCGGTTTCTTCCAATAGGTGCTGATACCGCCGCCGGATCCCCAAATCGCACCCGCGGGTTGGCCCGAGCTTGACGAGAACGTATCGGAATACGCATTCTCGGAAACGTACGCCGAGTTCTTCGAACCCGAAACGTAGGTTGTTTGTAAGTTCGTGCCGCCGACCGCCGTGTTGTCGGGATCATTTGCCGGCCAGATCACGCCGTACGTCGCGGTTGTGCCCGACGTATCGGTACAACCCAGTGCACCGTTGTCGCCCGACGAGTTCACGAACGTAATCCCTTGCGCGTTGCCTTGACGGAAGACGTCGTGGAACGTTTGGAAGAGATACGTGAAGTCCTGACCGCCGTTGTATGCAGCGTTGAAGTACAGTTCGCATAAGCCGAACGACGCGCTGGAAACGTCCGCTTCGTTATCGTCGACGATTGCCGTGTACATATCGAGGAACGACGGAACGATCGATGCATCCGGCGCTTCGTATACGACAATCTTCGCACCCGGCGCCGATCCGCCGGCCTGCTGTACGTCGAGCGACACTTCATCGGAAACGCCGCTGTTGATATTGAATGGCGGGCTTCCGCCGTCAACGAGGCGGCGTGTAATCGACGGCGGCGTCATGTGCTCGTGTCCGAAGTACAGCGCGACGTCGCTATCGAGAAAGTCGCTTGCGGCGAGAATCGCGATCGTACGTCCCGTGCCGGTGGCCGTCGTGTACGACGGATATTGGTACGCTTGTTTGAGATCGTCGAACCAATACGGTCCGTCCGTACCGTAACGGTTAGCGGGAATCGGATCTTCGGAGACGCGCACCGATTGCGGACGCAGCGCGGGCAACGGCGCAAAGGCCGCAACCTGCGCGTTCACCGACTTCAGTGGCTGCGGCAGCATCGGTGCCTTATCGGCGAGCAGCATCGGCGTCGCGTTCTTACCGCGCGTGAGCGAGGCCGTGCGCCGGCTCAAGTGCACGCCGAACGTTTTTTCAACGGTCGCTTGCGGAGCATCAGCAACAACGCCTTGCGTGGTGATCATCGTGTGGAAGCCTTGCGCGTTCAATGCGTTTGCAGCGGTTTGCAAGTCAGTCGACGCCGGCGCATACTGCGCGCGGAACTGCGCGGGCGTGAGCCAATGATGATAGAGCGGAGATTTCTTATCGCTTTGTTGCGCAATCAGTTGATCGAGTTCCGCGCTGTTGCGCAGCGGCAAGTGTACGTAGAGCCGGACACCTTGAGGAGCCGCGCTTGGAAACGCGGCGTACATCGAGTTATTTACGGGGGTTGTGTTGGAAACGGATTGAGGAGACAGGCTTGAGGTCGAAGGGAGTGAGGAGTTCGTTCCGCCCCCTCCGCACGCGGATAGAGCGAGAACAGCGACGGCAGAAGCCGCCGCGCCAATACGGGATCTCATAGTGTGTAGCACCCCTATAGAGCAGCGTAGGCCGGACAGATTGGGATAGCTGCGCGCTCGTCCTGCTTGGCAGATACTATCGTTTTCTGGAGTTTGTTCGCCTGAGTACAGTTACACGCTAGCCCGTCGGTTCATATTCACGGAAAAGAACTCTGCTTTCAAGATAAACGCATTGATGGGCGCGCTTACTTACTGCCGGGTCGTGCGCTTCGTTGCATGGTAGCATTTGGTATGTCGCAACGACAGCCAACGAGTCATGAACGCCATTCCGGACAACCCTGGGATGCATCGTACTCCGATGGACCTGCGCCTTGGGATATTGGCCGGCCCCAGCCGACGATCGTGCGTTTGGCGTCCGAAGGTCGACTCGTCGGTCCCGTACTCGATGTTGGCTGCGGAACCGGCGAGAACACGCTTCACGTCGCATCACTGGGATTGCAAGTTCTCGGCGTTGATGTAGCTGAAACTGCGCTTGCATTCGCGCAAGCGAAGGCTGACGAACGTGGGATCGGAGTAGAATTCGCTGCGGCCGATGCATTGCAACTGGAGCGTTTGGGACGCAAGTTTGAGACGGTAATCGATTGTGGACTGTTCCACACCTTCGACCGCGACGAGCGACAAGAATACGTGGCGAGCCTCGCGTCGGTAACCGAACACGATGCAACTGTCTATCTGTTGTGCTTTAGTGACGATGGTCGCGACATCGGGCCGCATCCCATTAATCAGGAAGACCTGCGAGAAGCCTTCAACGCCGGCAGCGGGTGGAAGATCGTAACGATCGAAGCAGACGTGCTTCAAACGCGATTCCACGCTCACGGCGCATCGAGTTGGCTTGCGACGATCAAGCGACTCTAGAGGCGCTTCATGTTGGTCACGGAGGAGTATAAAGTTGCAGTCGTCACGGGATAGGCACTTGTGGTTGTGGGCAACTGCCTCAATCGCGATTCTTACGGCGATCGGTTTTACTTTAGGCCACGCCTTCGGCAATGGAAAAGTCGGCCTTTTGTCTGGAGCGGCGGCGGGAGTGATCGTTTGCGTGACGATCGTCGTGCAACTATTGAAACGTCAGACCGAATAGACTGCGCTTTACGGTCACGTGTGCATATCTCAAAGTTTCGCCTGCATGCCCTGCAAAAAGCGAAGCGGGTTGAGCGGCCCAATGGGGATCAGTTCGAAGCTCATCATATGTGCTTTGCCCAAAGGCAGCTGTTCGAGCATTTCGTGAGCGACGGCCGGATCGGTGACGTTGATGATGAACGCGACGCCGGGCTTTCCCTGTAACGAGTACCACTGCTCGATCTTGCCATCGAGGTAGAGGTCAACAGTTTCCCGGACCTCCTCCGGCAAGACAGCAAACACTTCTGATTGTTCAAAACCCGGATTGATCGTCCCGATCGCAAGAACTTTAGTCGTCGGCGTCGTTTTCATAGCGGCTCCTCGTGCGTCTCCGGCACTCACGTCGACTTCGACACCGCCGGTAAAGCGACGCTTCTCGAACAGGGGCGCGTTAGGGTTGCGGTTCCTCAAGCGGGTTGGCAGGTGCGATTAGAGGTTTCACCATTGACGGCTTGCCGGCCGTGATCTCTTGAAACGTTACGGTAACATCACGATATGTGTGCCGATCGATTGTAAGCGGCGCATTCGCCACCTCAGAGGCGATGTATTGCGACCCATCTACATTCTGAAACGTTACGGTCCATGGTACCGATCCAAAACGATTGAAGTTCCCTTGCGTTACGATTTCCGACATCCTGTAAGTATCGGTGTCGATCCATATTTCCCGCAGACGCAGACGCGTTGGCAAGCGGACCGGCCGCAAATGCAGATGATAGGTGTCGTGTCCTTGGACGCTTTCTACTCCGGCGAAACTTACGACGTAGTTTCGATTAGCCGTCGCTACGTTAGCGATTTCCTTTAACGGTTTGTCACGATCGAGTATCTGCTCTTTTTGTGCCGGCATGGGATCGTTGTACTCGCGGCGGATCTCGGTTACGAGAGCAGCTCGTTGCCCTGCGTCATTTGCATCGGTCAACGCTGGGACATACGGTGCAACGCCGAATGAGTAGTTTGGCGCAAGGCGAGGAACGCCAAGAAAATCTACAGCGTCTTCAGGACGTCCGACCGGCTTTACAAATATCGTTTTGAAGTTTCGCTTCGGGCGCACCGAAAGGTTCACGCCGGTCGGAGTATGGGGATCGGCATGCTCCTCTTCGCTTACCGCTTCAACTTGGACGTCCGCATGCGCGGTGTCGCAAAATGCCTTGTAGTGATTAGTTTTTATGACGCCTCCATCGGTTACCGTGACGGCGATCGTATAACTCAACCATGTGGGATACTGCTGAGCCAACCAGACCGATCTCGCGCGTTCAAACAGCTGGTAGGGATCAGGCTGTGCCGAAGCCTGATAGCTGGCAGCGGTTGCGAGCATCAACAATGCGGTCCACAGGACTGCCCGATTCATGGAGATCCTTCTGCACGGCAAGTTCGATGTAGCTATTTTACCCTGCTAGTGGAGAGAGCGGATCGGCGAGGCGCGGGAGTTTGTCCGGCTGATGATTGAGCGCACGGTTCCGAGTATCCGTAACTCGGGCGATTCGACGCTGTCGCGTAGTAGGTCCCTATCACGGTTGAAGCAAGTCTAAGATTTGGTACGTCCGCGTTGACGCAGTAAGTCACTCGACGGCACGCGTAACTGTCCGCTTTCACAGGTCGGCGCAGCTATAGCAACGAGAGCAAAAAGCACGCGTTGAAAGATCGAGGCGCGCTTCTCGGCATAGGCGCTCAACGTCTCGGGCCCTGCACGGAGACAAGGCGGGCAGCTCTTCGGCCCGGGCATGCTCGCCTCCGTAGGTCCCGTCGTGGTCCGTGACCAAATGTGACCAAATCGCCCGGTTCGGCCTAACGCCGTCCCGGGCGACATTCGGAGAGGTGGCAGAGCGGTTTAATGCAGCGGTCTTGAAAACCGCAGAACGTGATGAGCGTTCCGGGAGTTCGAATCTCCCCCTCTCCTCCAGTTTTATCGCGCGTATCCTTCCTCAGCGTCTTGCTCTTCGATCGCTCCTCGATGTTCGTCGAGTATGAAGCGGTTCGCGCTTTCACGTTGTTCGTCGGAAACATGCTCGTCGAAGTATTTGATGAGCTCCTCGTCGCTTGCCCCGCGCTTGATGAGGCGATCGAACTCATCTTGACTTACGCCCGCGCGTCTCAAGAAGCCGGTCGACATCGGGCAGTACGCAACATAATCGCCGTTCGTGCCGGCGTTTTCTGCTCGCGCCTTGTCCGCTAAACGGGCGAGCCAGGCGTAGCGTCCAAGAGTTTCCTTGCCGCTGCGCGGCGGCGTATTGCGCAGATCCGGAATCGTGGTTGCCATGCCGTACGCTATTCCCGCGGCGTTGTTATTATTAGCTGGCAGACGCTCAGTTTATGCGAGCGCGCTTAAAACGGGTAACCGTAATGGTGCATCACTTTTACTTTTATCTCGGGGAGCGCACAGAACGCATGAACCAAACGTATTTCGCCCGCAGCATTGCCGCCGCAGCCGTGGTGGGCATGCTCGCGGTGTCCGCTCCGGCGTTGGCGCAGACGACGCAGGGCACGCCTACGAACCCGAGTTCGACCAGTTCCCAAGGAACGCAAGGGACGACTAACACGCAACAGTCCCAAGGCCAAACGACGGGTACGCAGACGACGCCAGGGCAACAGCCCTTAGATCAGACGAACAAAGGCGTCGCAACGCCTTCACAATGCGGAGCATCGTCGCCGTCTGATACGAACAACAACCGGAGCAGCAAAGGCAGTCAGCCGATCGAAAGCAGCGGATCGGCCTCGAATTCGCCATCCGGTCCGACGACGTCGGGCGCCGGAACGTCGAATATCGATAACGCCGATTGCCCCGCCTCCGGCGGCACGACGAGTGCACCGGGAAGCGTACAAAACGGCGGATATAAGCACGCTCCGAACGGTCAACCCACCACGACGAACTCGGGAACGAGTTCCGGCACGATGACGCCTAGCAGCACCATGCCGAGCTCGACGCGCACGAATTCGAGCAACATGAACAGCACGTCGATGCCGATGACGTCGGGGCAAAGCACGATGCGCAACACGCTTCGCGACAATCCAAACGGTTCGAATTGGCTCCAAAAATTCAACCGTCCGAACGTCGCGGCGTCAAATCGCCATCATCGTACGAACGCCGTCGGAGCCACGACGCGTCCGCCGAAACCATAAGGCACGATCAAACTCAGGCGAACCTACGCGGCTCTCAGCTCTCGGCTGAGAGCCGTTCTCTTCCGTGCGGCGTCTGCAAAAACTGCAGCGGACCGATCGGAACGATTCGCGTTGGGTTGATGTCGTCGTGCGTAATGTAGTAGTGGCGCTTGATGTGATCGAAATCGACGGTTTGCGCGACTCCGGGAATCTGATAGAGGTCGCGCAGATAGCCGTAGAGATTCGGATAGTCGTAGATGCGGCGCAAATTGCATTTGAAATGACCGACGTAGACGGGATCGAAGCGAATCAGCGTGACGAACAGCCGCCAATCCGTTTCCACCGGATGCGCGCCAAAGAGATAGCGCCGCGTCGCTAGCCGCGCATCAAGTTCGTCGAGCGTGGCAAACACACGATATGCCGCGTCCTCGTACGCTGCTTGCGACGTCGCAAACCCGGCACGGTATACGCCGTCGTTGACCGTTTCATAAATGACGCCGTTGAGCGCGTCGATCTCGGTGCGCAAACTGTATGGATAGAAATCAAGCGACGCATCACCGATTGCGTTGAATTCGGTTTCGAACATACGCATGATGTCGTCATCGGAATTACTCACGATCCGTTTGGTCTCCGTATCCCAAAGGACCGGTACCGTGACGCGGCCGCGATAGCGTGGATCGCTCGCCAGATAGAGTTCGCTCAAGAAATGCGTTCCGTATCGCCATCCGCGTTCGTCGCGAATCGGATCGACGACCGTCATGGGAATCGCCGTTTCCAATTTCTTGAGCTTGCGCACGATGATCGTTCGATGCGCCCATGGACACGCAAGCGAGACGTACAGATGATAGCGGCCGGCGACGGCGGGGAAACCGGAACTGCCGTCCGCAGTGACCCAGCTGCGGAAGCGATCCTCTTGGCGGATGAACCGTCCGTCTTCAGATTGTTCGTCGGGGAACTGGGCTTTCGTCGGTGTTTCCATAGCCACTCCAATCTGCGCGGAACGGGGGAAGTTGCTTAGCGTCAACTGAAAAATGACGGTGGCTGATATTCTCTTTCACGGAGGCTCGCTTGCTTAGGGGCTTCATCCTCGGCATTGTCGTCATCGTCGCCCTCGGTTTAGCCGCGGGGTATATCGGTGTTACACAGGGACTGCTTATTCCAGCGAACGCAGACGCCCGCCCGGGCAAGCTGGAGACATGGGCCGCGCGCGCCTCACTTCGCGCGACGCTTTCACGCGAGGCGCCGAAGACCGCCAACCCGATGCCGACCACGATGCCCAATCTCCTCACAGGCATCAAATTGTACGGACAAAATTGCGCGGTCTGCCACGGCGTTGCAAACGGTCAAGCGAGCACGATCGCGAGGGGACTGTATCAAAACGCGCCGCAGCTCGCAAAGGATGGCGTCGAAGACGATCCCGACGGCGTTACGTATTGGAAGATCTCTCACGGGATCCGCATGACCGGCATGCCGGCGTTCGGCCCGGCATTTACCGAAAACCAAATCTGGCAGCTCTCGATGTTTTTGAAGAAGATGGACAAGCTGCCGCCCCAGGCAGAACGGGCGTGGAAGAGCTTGAAAAATCCGGCCCCCGCTGCCCCGGCATCCGAACACGCCGTCAAAGGCGGGGAGTAAATCCGTGGATCCCAGAACCCAGAGCAGTATGCATGACGTTGAACGACTCGATCTGCGCGGGATGCCCGTGTGGGAGCGTCCAGCGCGCGTACTCGACGTATTCGACCGGTTGCCGCCAGGGCACACCGTCCTCTTCATCACTGAAAACGAACCGCGCGGCTTGGGCACGCGCATCGAGCAGTCGCGGAAGCATGAACTGATTCTCGATCCGCGACGCGTCGGCGATCGCGAATGGCACGTTGCGATGACACGTGCGACGGTCGAGATCGATGCGCCCTCACCGAGCGGTATTCTCAAACGTTCCCTCGTCTTTTCGCAGCTCGACGACGCTACGCGTGCGCGGCTAGCCGCGGTAGCGACGCTTCACACCGCGCGGCGCGGTCAAACCGTCGTTACGGAAAACAGCGACTGGCCGTTCATCGGCGTCGCGTTCGAAGGCGTCTTCGCACTCGCCAGCCGCAACGGGACCGCACGCCAACGGATTTTCTACGAAATCTTTCCGTATGAAATCTTCGGAGAGGTCGAATTCTTCGACAAAGCTCCGACGGTCGGACGCGTGATCGTCCTTTCAAAAGCGGCACGGTATCTTCGCCTGCCCGCTGATGCGGTGCTGCAGACCGCGCAGCATACGCCCAAGCTGTACGGCGCACTCGCACGCGTAGCCTCGCAGCGTGTGCGTGATCTCGCCGAGCTGCTCGTTAGCCAAAACACGCTGCCGATTATCGCGCGCATCGCGCAGGTGCTGCTGCCGTACGCTATGCCCGAAAAAGGCCTGAGCGCCGCGATGCCGCCGCTCCCGAACATGACCCAAGCGCAGATCGCAGCGTCGGCCGGCACCGTAAAAGAAGTCGCGGCACGTGCGATCGCCGAGCTCGAATCAAAGAACTTGCTCAAGCGCGAACGCGGGCACGTGCGGTACCTGGACCGCCAGGGTTTGATCGACTTAATCCGCGAGTCGTCGTGATCTTGACGTTTTTGAGGCACGGCAGTAATGCCGTCCTTGCCGTCGCGCTTGCGCTCGCGGCGGCCGTCTTCGCACTCGGTACGATACGTTTTTCGTGGATCGGCGCGCTCATCGGCGCGCTGATTTTTTTTAGCTCCGAATACACGACGCACCGGTTTCTCTTTCACGCGAAGCCGTCGAACGTTCCGTGGGTGCTCAAGCTGCAGCATCGTCTTCATTACGACCATCACATCGATCCGCCACAGCTTGAGTTGCTCTTCCTGCCGCTTTGGTTTGTGATTCCGGTGGCGGTACTGTACTTCGCTGTCTACCTCGCGATCGTCCGCAACGGGCCGCTTGCGGCGTCGCTCGTGTTCGGCAGCATCTGCGCACTGATGTTCTACGAGTGGGTGCACTACGTCGCGCACGTGCCATTTACGCCGGTGACGCCGCTGGGCAAATACATGAAGAAGTATCACTTGTGGCATCATTTTAAAAACGAGCACTTCTGGTTCGGCGTCACCAACCCCACGATGGATTACGTCGGTGTCACATACCGCAACGTCGACGCCGTCCCGCGCAGCACGACCGTTCGCGAGATCTGGAGAGAAGCGTAACGCCGCTCATCCACGCGTCGTTTCCAATCCGCGCCAAAAGATTTCGACGGCATCGAGCATCGCTTCACCGGCGCGGATAAAATGCTCGGGTGAGAAGTTGACCTTCTCGAACGCTGCGGCGAGTTCGTCGTCCGTATGCGCGGCGTGCTGCTCTTCGAGCGCATCGTGCCAGGTCCAGAATCCGAGCGGCAGATCGAGATGACGCTGCTCCTTGATCGTGCGCAGTCCGGCGATGAGCTGTTTCCAAAACCCTGCGGCGGCCCAATGCTCGATCGCGTACGAGGCGCCCGCCGCCGTCGATTCATCGCGTGAGCCGTACCATTTCATCAGCGCATCGCAGAAGGCGAGCGTTTCAGGCGTACCGTGTTCGCGTTTGCCGATCTCGTTCCACGAAAGGCCGATGGATTCGGCGAACTGCATGAACCACTCGAAATGCCCGGCGCGAAAGCGAAATGTGCCTCCATCAACGGAGCCCGACGGGGAAAAGGCGACGCCAAGTTCATTGAGGAGGATCTCTTTGCTCGCGCGGTAGCTCTCGAGGTCCGGCGCGTTGATGCATTTGCGCAGCTGCGCCTCGATGAAGAGGTGGCTGAAGACGGAAAACTGCACGGTGAAGCGCCGCAGTTCGTCGTCGGTCGCCGCGCCGGTTGAGAACCATGCGGTGTATGAATTGTGACGGACGATGGGATGCGAGCCGATTGCACTATCGACCGCGTGACGAAAGGCATCAAGTGCGGATGTCGGGGCCTTGGCTAACATTGTCGGTCTCCTGTTCGAGCGATGGAGAAATAAAAAACGCCGCCTCGCTGTCGGCGAGGCGGCGTGTGTTCTAGCGGTCTAAGGATTCGCTAAGACAACGGCAACCTACAGCCGACTCGATCGAAGCGGCCGTAATAATACGAAACGGTTGCGGGCTGTCTAAACATGTTAGCGAGGAGTCTAACACGAAGGAGGGCGCAATGCAATACGTCGTGCTCCTTGCGATGGCGTTGTTTTTCGGCTTCGCGTTCGAGCAATTTTACGGTCAGGAGCCGGACCAGACGCCGGGCGGGGTGCGCGTATTTCCGTTGCTGAGTTTTACGGGCGCCGCACTCTATCTGATTGAGCCGCGATATGGCGTCCCGTTCATCGCCGGCCTCGTCGCCGTCGGTGCATGGTCTGCGCTCGTCCTTCGCGCCCGTCTTGAAAGTAACGGCCGTCGCGAGGGCGTGCTGATGGCGCCGGTCTGCTCGCTGCTCGCCTATAGTCTGGGCGCTGTTGCGCTTACGCAGCCGATGTGGTTTACGGTCGGATTGACGGTCGTCGCCGTTTTGCTCATCGGGAGCCGCGCGCGCCTTCACGCTATCACCGAGCGCGTACCGGTTCAGGAAATTCTGATTCTCGGGGAATTCCTGATCCTCGTCGGCGTCGTATTACCGCTTCTCTATAACGCGCCGCCGATTCCGTTCACGACGATTACGCCGGTGAAAGTCTGGCTTGCCGTCGTGGCGGTGTCGACGATTTCGTACGTCAGCTATTTACTCGAACAGTATGTCTTCAAAAAGCGCGGCACGATCCTGAGCGCTATTCTCGGCGGCATGTATTCGTCCACCGCCACGACCCTCGTCCTTGCGGGCTCTGCCCGACAGTCAGGCTATGGACGGGAACTCGCGAGCGGAACGGTCATCGCAACGGCGATGATGTATGTCCGCTTGTTCGTCATTACCGTCATCTTCAATGTCGTGGTCGCGCGCGTGCTGTTTCCCGAACTCGGCGTGCTGTTGATTGTCGCGATCCTTAGCGCAGCATTGATGTGGCGCATCACTCCCGGGTCGCCGCCGCAGCAACAGTCCCCGCGAAATCCGCTTGCACTCGGCACGGCGGTTGTCTTCGCGTTGTTTCTTATCGCCTTTTCTCAGCTCTCGACGTGGGCGGTATCACATCTGGGGACTGCGGGGCTCGTCAGTTTGGCGGCCGTTGTCGGCTTCACCGATATCGATCCCTTCGTCATCGGTCTCGCGCAATCGGCGAAGGTTGCTGCCGCAACCGCCGCCGGCGCGATTCTGGTTGCCTCCTCATCGAATAACATCTTCAAGGCACTCAGCGCGGCCGTCGTTTCGCGCCGCAGGGAAAGCGTGATTCCCGTTGCAGGACTCGCGGCACTAGCCGCACTAGGGTTTCTCGCGGCCTGGATTGTCTTACGATGAGTTTTTTCTTCAAATGGTTGAAGCCGGACACCAGCTCACGCATCGGGCTGCGTCCGCATCGCGTGGTCGAGCTCGGCGTCGATTATGATGCGGCGTACAACCGGGTACTGCAAGCAATTGAAGTGACGCTGGGTGCCAACGTGTATGTCGACGACCGCAAAGGGCGGTACATCGAAGCCGGATTCGGATTGGTCAATAAGGAGCGCGTGCGCGTGACCTTCGAGAACGAATCGCCCGCTACAACGCGCGTGCGCGTCGAAGCCTATTTTCCGGCCGGTGCAAAGGTTCCCGAAAAATCAGCGGCCGTCGATGCGCTAGCCAATGCGCTCGAAGCCGGTATAACGCCGTAACACCTCCGGTACCGCAATCGATCCGTCGGCCTGCTGATAGTTCTCCATGATCGCAAGCAGCGTACGCCCGACCGCAAGGCCGGAACCGTTGAGCGTGTGCACGAGTTCGGGCTTCGCCTTTGCGTCGCGGCGAAAACGAATCGATGCGCGGCGCGCCTGAAAATCGGTGCAGTTCGAGCACGAACTAATCTCGCGATAGTCGTTCGAACTCGGCAGCCACACCTCCAGGTCATACGTTTTTGCTGAATTGAACGACGTATCGCCCGCGGACAGCGCCATGACGCGGTGCGGCAGGCCCAATTCTTCGAGCAGCGAGCTCGCATCTTGAGTTAGTCGTTCGAGCGCGTCGAACGAAGTTTCCGGATGCGAGAGCCACACGAGTTCGACTTTTTCGAATTGATGCTGGCGAATCAGTCCGCGCGTATCTTTCCCGGCTGCGCCGGCCTCTTTGCGAAAACACGGCGTGTAAGCGGTCATCTTTCGCGGCAGCGTTTCGCCCTCGAGAATTTCCTCGCCGTGCAGCGCCGTAAGCGGCACTTCCGCCGTCGGGATCATGAAGAGATCCGCTTCCTGATCCATGAACATCGCGTCGGCGAATTTCGAAAGTTGCCCCGTACTCCACATCGTGCGGCGCGAGACGAGCAGCGGCGGAATCACTTCGAGGTAGCCGCGTTCATCCGCGCGATCCAAAAAGTATTGAACCAGCGCACGCGAGAGGCGGGCGCCCTTCCCTTTCAATACCGAAAAGCGGCTGCCCGAGAGTTTTGCGGCGCGCTCGAAATCGAGGATGTCCAGCGCTTCGCCGAGTTCCCAATGCGGTTTGGGTGCAAACGCAAACTCGCGCGGCGTTCCCCACGAGCGCACGCAGACGTTGTCTTCGGCACCGCTTCCGTCGGGTACCGAATCATCCAGAATGTTCGGTGTATTTTCGAGCAATGCGCGTAGCGGCGAATCGGGGTTGTCCGGCGCGAGCGACTTCGCGCGATCCTCATGCTGCGCAATTTGCTGCGAGAGTTCGTCCAGCTTGGGTTTTAGCTCGCGCGCGGCGGCGGCTTTATCTGCCGCTTTTCCGATCTCGGCCGACAACCGGTTCTTCTCGGCTTTCGCCGTTTCGACGGCTGCGAGCGCCGAGCGGTACTCGGCATCCAAACGCAGAATATCATCGACAAACGACGGGTCGTTCCCACGACGCTGCGCCGAACGTCGAACACGATCGGGATCCCGCCGTACTAAAGCGATATCGAGCATGGAACAGCGCGGCTTCGTCTTTCACACAGAAAATCTTTTGTCGCCGGCAGATGCCGTTGCGACCTTTCTCGCGAGCGTCGAACTCGTGCCGCCGGGCGTCGAGCGCGTTCCGTTAGATTGCGCGCACGGTCGCGTACTTGCCGAACCGGTCGTTGCCGATTCCGACTATCCGAACGCGCCGCGTTCGGCAATGGACGGATTTGCATTGCGCGCGGCCGATACGCCGGGACGCTTGCGCATCGACGGCGACATTCAAATGGGACATGCGTGGCCGCATCCGCTCGTCGCCGGTGCTGCCCTGCGCATTCCGACCGGCGGCGTGGTGCCCGGCGGCGCCGATGCCGTTGTGCCGGTGGAAGATACGTCGGTTGACGGTGCCGTGGTGGATGTGCGCGTGCGCCTTCAACGCGGCGAAAACGTAAACGAACGCGCGAACGACATGCGCGCGGGCGATCGCGTATTGCCGCCGGGAACGCGCATTACAGCTCCGCACGCAGGTTTGCTGGCAACGCTGGGCATCATCGACGTCGCCGTCTATCGGCGTCCGCGCATCGCCGTTATTTCGAGCGGCGACGAATTGGTTGCGCCTGACGAGGTTCCAAAGCCCGGGCAAATTCGCGATTCGAACCGCTACGCAATTGCGGCGACGTTACGCGCGCTGGGTGCCGATGTCACGCACATTCCGAATGTTTCCGATGAAGCGGGAGCGCTCGAGCGCGCGCTGGAGACGTCACTTGCGCACGCGGATGCGGCGGTGCTGACCGGCGGTTCATCTGTCGGCGAACGCGACCGTACGCCGTCCGCGATTTCCGCGCTCGGCGGCCCCGGCGTCATCGTTCACGGTCTGCGCGTGAAGCCCGGAAAGCCGACGGTCCTTGCCGCGATCGGAACGCAACCCGTCATTGGACTGCCCGGCAATCCAACGTCGGCCGTCATCATCTTACAAGCGGTTGTCCGGCCTGTGATCGATGCCATGACCGGCGCCCCATATCGGGTAGAAACCGTCAACGCCCGTCTCTCCGCGCCCGTCTCCAGCCGGCAGGGTTGGACGTGGTACGTTCCCGTCGCTCTGGAGAATGAAGGCGGCGATTGGGTGGCGCATCCACTCCCTCTGCGCTCCTCGACGGTGAGTATCATCGCCCGCGCGGACGGATATGTCATTCTGCCGGAGGACGTCGAGTCGTATCCTGGGGGAACTCGTATCCAGGTAACGCGATTTATTTAGGTCATGGAGGTAGGGTTCATCAAGTGATCCGTCCGGCGCCGGCCGTAGAGGCCATTCCCGCGATGACGCCGTTCATTGGCCCCGAGCAACTGATGCGCGAAACGGGCCGCAGCGAACTCGTGCGTTTGGGCGCCAACGAGAGCGCCTTCGGACCGTCGCCGCGCGCCGTCGACGCCATGGCAGCGGAACTGCCGCGGCTGTCGTGGTACGGCGACCCCGAGTCGTACGAACTGCGGACGGCGCTGGCGCGCAAACACGGTTGCCGCGTGGAAGAACTGGTCGTCGGTGCCGGCATCGACGATCTCATGGGTCTGGTCGTGCGTGCATTCGTCGCTCCAGGCGGCGCCGCACTAACGACGCGCGGATCGTATCCGACCTTCAACTATCATGTGACCGGCTACGGCGGACGGCTCGTGTACGCCGACTACCGCGCGGACGGACGCCTCGATCTCGACGCGCTGGCCGACGTTGCTCGCCGTGAGAAGCCGTCGGTTATCTATCTTGCAAATCCCGACAATCCGGGCGGAACGTTCGTCGCCAAAGAGGACATGGTTGCGTTCTTCGATGCGTTGCCCCGCGACGCGGTGTTTCTGCTCGATGAAGCGTACGCTGATTTCGTGGACGAGAGCGACTTGCTTCCGCCGCACATCGAAGACCGGCTGATTCGCACGCGTACGTTTTCGAAAGCCTATGGGCTCGCCGGCGCGCGCATCGGCTACGCGATTACGAGCGAGACGAATATCGGGACGCTGCAGAAAATTCGCCTGCACTACGGCGTCAATCGCAACGCGCAGATCGGCGCACTTGCATCGCTCGAAGACGAAGCCTTCCGGCGGTATGTCGTCGACGAAGTTGCGGCGGCGCGCGCGGATTACTACCGCCTGGCCTCCGAATTGGGTCTTGGCTACATCGATTCGTTCACGAATTTCGTGTGCATCGACCTCGGTACCGTGGACCGCGCGACGCGTGTCATGCACGAGTTGCTGCAGCGTGGCGTATGGATTCGTAAACCTGGTCTTCCGCCGCTCGACCGGTTCGTGCGCGTCAGCGCGGGCACGCCGCCGATGCGCGCGGCATTCGAGGCGGCATTCCGATCGGTCCTCGACGAGGTCCCTGCGTGAAATACGCGATCGTCTCGGACGTGCACGGAAATATCGAATCGCTGGAACGCGCGCTGGCGCTCATCGGCGATGAAGATACCGTGCTGTGTCTGGGAGACATCGTCGGATACGGGCCGAATCCGAACGAATGCGTGCGGATGATTCGCGCGCGCGCGCAAAACGCGGTACTTGGCAATCACGACCTTGCGGCGCTTGAAAATTTCGGTGTGGAGTACTTTAACGACGCCGCGCGCGCTGCGATCGCATGGACGCAGGGCGTGCTCAGCGACGAGAACCGTTCGTGGCTCAATGGGCTTTCGTATGAGCTGCGGTATCCCGAGTTCTTGCTCGTGCACGGCGCGCCCGTGAACTATTTCGAATATATTCTCGACAAACGAACGGCGGCAAAAGCGTTCGCGAACACCGACGCGCCGCTCGTGTTCGTTGGACACACGCACATCGCCGAGTATTGGGTGCAAGAGCCCGACGGAACGATCGGCCACAAGCACATGCAAAGCGGCGGCGAATTGCAACTCGAAGAAGGCCGCCGCTACATCATCGACGTCGGGAGCGTTGGGCAGCCGCGCGATTTAAATCCGGATGCGTCGTTCGTGCTGTACGATACGGCCACGCGACGGATCGAATGGGTCCGCTATCCGTACCCAATTGCGGAAGTGCAAGAGAAGATTCACGAGGCGCACCTGCCCGATTATCTTGCCGTGCGCCTGGAGTCGGGACGTTGAGCGTGCCCGTCGACGACGGAAATTGCTTCGCGTGCGGCCCGGAGAACCCGATCGGACTGCATTTACAGTTCGATCCCGACGATGAAGGCGTTCACGCGCGCATAACACTCGCGCCGCAATTTCAAGGCTGGCGCGATATCGCGCACGGCGGCATCGCTATGTCGCTGCTCGACGAAGCGATGGCGCACGCCGCCGGTCACGCAGGCCACCGCGGCGTGACGGGCAGCATGAACGTCCGTTTCCGCAAACCCGTCCCCCTCGGCAAAGAACTGCACGTTACGGGACGTGTTGCCTGGCAACGTCGCAACGTACTGGGGATGGAAGCCGCCGTGCGCGACGACTCCGGCACCGTACTCCTCGACGCCGAGGGTAAATTCGTCTCGATGGGCCCACTCGAAGCCGTTGATGATAGACGCAATCCCAATGTGTCATCCTGAGCGCAGGCGCGAAGCGCCGGAGTCGAAGGATCGCCTCGATTCAAACGCACGATACAATCCTTCGACTGCGCTCGCTTCGCGAGCTGCGCTCAGGATGACAAGAGCACATGGCTAAGTCGAAGCAAACGCGCGTTCAGGCGAAAGAAGAAGCGAAAAAATTGAACGCGCCGACGATCGATAATCGCCGTGCGCGTCATGAGTATCATATTCTCGAGTCGCTCGAGGCCGGTTTGGCATTGACGGGGACGGAAGTGAAGTCGATTCGTCAAGGCGGCGTGAGTTTGAATGAAGCGTACGCGCGGTTTCGCGACGGCGAAGCATGGTTGATGGGGATGCACGTGCCGCCGTATAAACAAGGCAGCTTCTCGAATGTGGACCCAAACCGGCCCCGCAAACTGCTGCTGCACAAGGAACAGATCGACGACTTACAGTCGCGTGTAAAAGAGAAGGGGCTCACGATCGTTCCGCTGCGCATGTATTTTACGCGCGGCAAAGTGAAGGTCCAACTCGGTCTGGCGCGCGGCAAAAAGATGTGGGACAAACGCGAAGACATTGCCAAGCGCGACGTCGAGCGCGAACTCCAACGTCATGCTAGGTGAGTGACAGCATAGATGCGAGGAGCTAAGCCCGAAACGGCCATCGAACAGGCGGTTGAGCGCGATGGTGTGATTCGCGTAGGGGATCGCATTGTGGTTGCGTGCAGCGGTGGTGCTGATTCCGTGGCGCTTGCGGCGGTGTTGCATACGGTGCGTACACCGATGGAGCTGGAACTGACGCTTGCGTACGTCAATCACGGCACGCGTGAATCGGCGTGGCAAGACGAATGCGTGGTGCTTCGTATCGGCGCAACGTTCGGGATTCCCGTGCGCGTCGTTCAACTCACCGGCGAAGCGCGCGACGAAGCGTCGATGCGAACGGCGCGTTATGAAGCGCTCGTCGATATCGCACGCGATGCACGAGCGAACGTGATTGCGACGGCGCACCATCAAGAAGACCAGAGCGAAACGGTGATGCTGGCGCTCTTGCGCGGAACCGGCCCGGAAGGTATGGCGGGCATTCGTCCGCGACGCGAAGTGGCATCCGGAATCGACATCGCGCGTCCGCTGCTGCGCATTGCCGCGGACGATTTACGCTACTACTGCCACGTGCACGCGCTGCCATACGCGGTCGATCCCACGAACGCCAATCTCGGCATCCGCCGCAACGCCGTACGGCAAGCGCTCGACGCATTGCGGCCGCTCTTTCCAGGACTCGACGCCGCCGTTGCGCGCACCGCCGAACTCGTCGGTGAAGAGGTGGAACAATCGGATCGTGCTGCGCTGCGGCGTCGCGTCCGCGGCGCGCTTGATGCAGAAGCGGACTTGCGCGACGTTGATTTCGAGCACGTTGAGGCCGCCGTGCGGGCGCTCGAACGCGGCGGCTCCGGCCGTTTTCACATGAAAGCGGGCATCGAATTGGAAATTGCCGCCGGCACGATCGAGGTAAGGAAGACGGAGTGAAGATCACGGAATCGTACGATGGCGCAATCGAGCGAACGCTTTTTACCGCGGAAGAGATTTCCGGGGCGATCCAACGGCTCGCGGTGCAAATTGCCGAAGATCATCAAGGGCAACCCCTAACCCTGCTCGGGGTGTTAAAGGGAGCGCTCTATGTCGTTACGGACCTCGCCCGCGCGCTCGCGGCGATTCCAGGCGGTCCGAGCGAGATTATTGTGGACTACATTTGCGTTTCAAGTTACGGCAACCGCGCCCGCTCGTCGGGTGAGGTCCGCATGCTCAAAGACACGAGTGAGCCCGTCACCGGCCGGAACGTGGTCATCGTCGAGGATATCGTGGATAACGGCCTCACTCTGCAGTACCTCCGGTCGTTACTGGAGGAGCGGCGGCCCGCACGCTTGCGGACCTGCGTGCTCTTCGATAAGCCGTACCACCGGCGCGTCGAGACCCCGGTCGACTATGTCGGCCTACAATCTCCTGACGAATTCGTCGTAGGTTACGGTTTGGACTACCAGGAACTGTTCCGGAACCTGCCCTACCTGGCACAGCTCCGTCCAGCCGTTTTTAAGGAAGGGTAGAGTCTAATACGTCGTGCAACGCGCGATATCAACATCAAAGGCTTTAAGTAGTGAGTAAACATCTCCGGTCCATTCTTCTGATCGTGCTCGCGGTTGTCGCGGTCTTCGTGATCGTCGAACGCATGGTGCAGCCGGGTGAAGGGGCGACGAATCTCCCCTACGGCAAGTTCTATCAGAAGCTGGAATCGTATCAGGTCGAGTCCTTCAACGCGGTCGGCCAGCAAGCGTCGGGACAGCTTACGGACGGGTCAAAGTACACCGTTTCGCTGCCGAACACCGACAGTTCGTTCGTGAAAGACGTGCAGACGCACGTCAAGAGCGGACAAGTGAACTTCCAACAGCAGAGCAACAGCGGGTTGCTCTCGAGTCTCGTCACGCTCGCGCCGCTGCTGTTGATGGCGCTCTTCCTGTTCTTCATTCTTCGCCAGGCGCAGAGCGGGGGAAGCCAAGCGCTTTCGTTCGGACGCTCGCGAGCGAAGATGATGTCGGAGAATCGTCCAAAGGTGACGTTCGCCGATGTTGCGGGCGTCGATGAAGCAAAAGAAGAGCTCGGCGAAATCGTCGACTTCCTCAAATATCCGAAGAAATATCAGGCGCTCGGCGCGCGCATTCCGAAGGGCGTGCTGCTCCTTGGACCGCCGGGATCCGGTAAGACGCTACTCGCTCGCGCGATTGCGGGCGAAGCCGGCGTGCCGTTCTTCTCGATTTCGGGTTCCGACTTCGTCGAAATGTTCGTCGGCGTCGGCGCCTCGCGCGTTCGCGATCTCTTCGATCAAGCGAAAAAATCCGCGCCGTGTATCGTCTTCATCGACGAAATTGACGCGGTCGGCCGTCAGCGTGGCGCAGGCCTGGGCGGCGGACACGATGAGCGCGAACAGACGCTGAACCAGTTGCTCGTCGAAATGGACGGGTTCGATCAGAATACCGGCGTGATCTTGATCGCCGCGACGAACCGGCCCGACGTCCTCGATCCGGCGCTGCTGCGTCCGGGACGCTTCGACCGTCAGATCGTCGTCGACCGGGCGGATTTCCGCGGCCGTCAGAAGATCCTCGAAGTGCACGCGCGCAACAAGCCGCTCTCGAAGGAAGTCTCCCTCGAGACGCTTGCAAAGCGTACACCCGGCTTCTCCGGTGCCGATCTCGAGAATCTCTTGAACGAAGCGGCGCTCCTAGCAGCGCGTAAGAACAAGAACATCATCGAGATGCAAGATTGTGACGAGGCCATCGATCGCGTGATGGTCGGTCCCGAGCGCAAGTCGACGGTGATGTCGAAGAAAGAGAAAGAGAACACCGCCTATCACGAGTCGGGACACGCAATTATCGGCGGCCTGCTCGATAAAGCGGATCCGGTGCACAAGGTCACGATCATTCCGCGCGGCATGGCCCTCGGTTTAACGTGGTCGCTGCCGGAAGACGATCGCCACAGCGTAACGCGCGACGAGCTGCTCGCGCAGATCACGATGGCGCTCGGCGGACGTCTCGCCGAAGAGATTCAATTCGGCGACGTAACGACCGGCGCAAGCAACGACTTCCAAAAAGCGACGGAACTTGCGCGCCGCATGGTGACGCAATACGGCATGAGCCCGCTCGGACCGATTCAGTTCGGCCGCGGCAACCATCAGGTGTTCTTGGGCCGCGACCTCGGTGAAGAGCGCAACTACTCGGAAGAAGTTGCGAGCAAGATCGACGCGGAGGTCCGGAACATCATTGAGACGTGCTATCAGGACGGCCGCAAGATTCTCCAAGATAATTGGGATAAGGTCGAACGCATGGTAGCATCGCTGCTCGAATACGAGACGGTCGACGCGGAAGAAGTGCGCGCCATTCTCGAAGGCAAGCCGTACGATCGCAACTCCGGCGGGACGGGCATTCCGTCGGCACCCGTTGCGGTCGAGAAACCCTCGGAGGAGCCGCAGCGCGAGAAACCGTCGCGTCTGCCCCCAACGATTCGTCCGGAACCTGCATGAAGCAACGGATACTCATCGCCCTAGCGGCGCTGGCGATTGCGCTGGCGCCGCTAGGCATTTACGCCGCCGACATTCCGACCACGGGATCGCTCCCGCACGGCGGCAACTACGTCCTGTATCGCGATCAAACGGTTCCCGCCGCCGCGATCGACGTATGGTTCCGCGCGCCGGGAGCGGGTTACGACAATGCATCGCCCGGTATCGCGCGTATCGCGGCAACGGCTGCGGCGACAGCGACGCTGGAAAGCGGTAAGTCACTCTACGCGTTGGTTCGCAGCGTCGGCGGCCAGCTGACGATTAACGTGTATCCCGACATCATCGGCGTCAGTGCGATCGTTCCATCAAACGCCGGAAGACGTGTGATTGCGGCGATGAGCGCCGCGTATTTTTCCCCGGCGATCGACGATACGTCGCTCAAAACCGCACGCAAAGATGCGGCGGTGCTGAGCGTCGCGCGACGCTATTCCTCCGACGATTTGCTCCATGACGCGCTCTTTGCGCAGATTTTTTCTTCGGGGCCAAATCACTATCCGCCGCTGCCCGACACCGTCGCCGACATCACGAAGATTTCGCTGACGGACGTGAAGAGTTTTGCGAAGCGCGCCTTCCGTTCGGCGAACGCAACGATGTCGCTTGCGGGTAACGTCGATCCCGGGTGGATTACCGCGGTAACGTCCGGTACTCCGGGCTCCGCGGACGCTCCGGTTCAATCGACGGTTGCGAACGCCCCCGCGAGCACGAGCATTACCGGGAACGTTGCCGGCGTCGGCATCGCATGGACCGGTCCCGCGATTAGCGACGAACGAGCCGCGACGGCGATGGACTTTATCGCGGACTACTTGTTCCGCGATGAAACCGGCACGGTGACGAAGTCGATCACCCTCCAGAGCGGAAACTACATCAACGGACAGTTCATCACGCTGCACAATCCGGGCGTCATGCTCGTGACGATCGGTGGCGATAAACCGGGCAATCTCAAACAAACCGTCCTCAATGCGGTCGCCGCGCTCGCGAATCCGCTCGATGCTAAAACGTTCGCGGCTGCGCGCGCAGCGTTCATCTATCACCTCGCCGTCGACACGCAGTTGCCCATCGAACAGGCGGACAATCTCGGCTGGTACGCCGCGGAAGGCAACGGCGCGTACGCGCCGAGCGATCCGAGCAGCAGCTATTGGCAGCATGCGAACGATCTCGATGCCGCCTACGTCGCGTCGGTCGTCAAGCAATATCTCTCGCATCCTATCGTCATTCAATTGACGGCTTCGCCTGCTTCGAAGGAGTCCCCATCGTGAAGATCCGTGTTGCGCTGACGGCGCTGCTGTGTGCGTTTGCGCTTCCGTCGGTCGCATTTGCCGCCGCACCGGCCGTGCGCAGCAGTCAAGGCACAACGATCATCGAGCAGCAAGACACGGCAGCTCCCCTCGCGCATGTCACATTCGTCGTGCGCGCCGGACTCAACCGTCAAACGATGTCGCAGAACGGCCTTGCAGCCCTCACCGCGGAGACGATTTTACGCACGCCGGTCGACGGCACGCCGCTTGAAGACGCCGTCGCGGCGCACGGCGGAGGCGTTCACTTCGAAGTCGATCCCGCGGACGTACGCTTTGCAATCGAGTCGACGCCCACGCAAGCGCCGGTAGTCTTCGATTTAGTTCGCCGCGCGTTCGCTCAGCCGGCGTTCGATGCGAAGACCGTCAGCTCGGCGCGCGGCGCGCTGCTTACGCAGATTGCAATGAATCAGCAGATCGCGCTGCAAGTCGGCATGGATATGCTTGCGGGACAGAGCGCCGCATCGGCGAACGCCGCGCTGCCCTCGCTCGGAATTCCCGGCGCGCTCGCGCAGATGGGGTCCGCGGACGTGCGTGGATTCTACGCCAAGTACTACCGTCGCGGCGGCTCGTTCGTCAGCGGCGTCGGCCGTCTCGATGCGCTGTCGGCCGGTACGCTAGACGGTCTTGCGCAAACGCTTTCAGACGGCGACTCCAGCGCTGTCGCCGTGACGTTGCCCAAGCTGCAGGGGACGACGCATCAGTACGTGACGCATCGCGATATCTCGGCTCCCTGGCTGATCGCCCAGTATCCGGCACCGGCGATCGACAGTAAAGACTACGGGCCGATGCTCGTGCTCTCGTCGTTCATGCAGCGCACGCTCTCCGAGATCGCGCAAGTGCCGGGCGTCGTGTCGAACACGGTGACCTCGCGCGCGGTCGGCGCCATGTACCAATACGATCGCACGGATCCGAATCTCACGCTCTACGTAAACGGCAGCATCGGAAATCCGAATCGCGCGTTTGCGACCGCGCTTTCGGTCGCGAGCATTCTCGCGGCGACGAAGCTCCAAGGATCGATCGACGACTTCAAGGCGCTTGCCGCCGGCGACTTCGTCAACGAATCGACGAGCCTCGAATCGCGTGCATGGCTTGCGGTACTGTTCAGCCAGAACGGGCAGTCCGCCGATTACGTCGCGCGCACGCTTAGCGCGATTTCAAATACGAATGCAAGCGATCTTCAACGCGTCGCTCGCGCGTATCTCGGCAATCCGGCAATTGCGCTGGTTCTGCCGCGCGATAACACAGTCCAAGCGCAACAACCCTGAACGTAGCTTTAGTTCACGACTATTTGAACCAACGCGGAGGCGCCGAGCGCGTCTTCGCGCACATGGTTTCTGCATGGCCGCAAGCTCCGGTGTACACTGCGCTGTATGACGAGGCGGTTGTCGGCGATCTCGTTCCGCGCGATCGCGTGCGCACTTCGGCACTCGCGCGGATTCCGGGCGCGAATCGTAACTTCAGGTACCTCGCGCCACTTTATCCGCGGGCGTTTGAAGCGTTCGATCTCAGCGGCTACGACGTCGTCATCAGTTCGACGAGTTCGTGGGCGAAGGGCGTGCATATCCGGCCCGACGCGGTGCACGTCTGCTTTATCCATACCGTCAGCCGCTTTTTGTTCGATTACGAGCGCTATGTCGGCGCAATGACGCGCAATCCGCTCGCCAAGTTGATGGTCAGCCGTTTGGTGGACTGGGATCTGGTGGCAGCGCAACGTCCGACACGGTATGTCGCGAACTCTCAAACGGTTGCGCAGCGCGTCCGCCGGTACTATGGACGCGAGGCCGACGTCCTGCATTCGCCGATCGACATCGATCGCTTCACGCTCGGCAATGGCAGCGGGGACTATTTCTTCATCGCCTCGCGGCTCTTGCCGTACAAACGTATCGAACTGGCAATCGACGCCGCGCAACGTGCGCGCGTGCCGTTGCTCGTTGCCGGCAGCGGGCCCGCTGAGCGTGAATTGCGCGACCTTGCGCGCGGGACGACGACGACGCTCCTTGGCTATGTCGACGACGCACGGGTGAATGCGCTGCTCGGCGATGCGCGCGCGGTGATTTTGCCGGGAGAAGAAGATTTAGGCTTGGTTCCGATCGAGGCCGCGGCAACGGGCCGCCCGACGATTGCCTATCGCGGCGGCGGTGCGCGAGAGACGGTTATCGAGGGCGTCACCGGAGAATTTTTCGATGAGCCGACGGCGGAGTCGCTCGCGGCCGTGCTGGCTTCCTTTGATGCCTCGCGCTACGATCCTCACATGCTGCATTCGCACGCGCAGCAGTTCTCGCCGGAACGGTTTATCGAACGGCTTCGAGCGATCGTCGAATCAACGCAAGCATAAGCCGAGCCGGTTCGCTCCGATCGATGCGAGCGGCGCGCGCAAGTGACTGCTCGCGCATCGTTTGCCGCAACGTTGCGTCATGCACGACGCGTTCGAGCGCGAAGGACCACGCATCGACATCAGTAGGCGGGACCAAAATCGCGGCATCGTCGCACGCCTCCGGCAATGCCGCCGAGTTGCTCGCGATCACCGGTGCTCCGCAGGCCATCGCCTCGACGGCCATGATTCCGTAACCCTCCGCGATTGAAGGCACGGCAACGGCCCGTGCCCCGCTATAGAGCCGACGCAGAGCTGCGTCGTCGGCACGCACGCGATCGAAGCGAATTCCGCTGCGATCCATCATCCATGCGTCATTTGCGCTGATGTTGCCGACGACCACGAGTTCGCATTCACCGCGCGCAAAGGCCCGCGCGAACGCGCGCACGAGCGTCGGAACATTCTTGCGCTCCTCGGGTCCCGCGACAACGAGTACGTACGGTGTCGCGCGTGCAGGCTCGACGGGGACCCAGAACGGATCGGGCACCGGGTGGATCACGGTGAAATCGGTGACGTCGCGCTTGAAGATGCGCGCTAATTCCGATGCGGACCACTGCGAGTTCACGGCACGCGCATCTGCGCGTTCCATGGCGCGCCGGATCGGCGCCTGTTCCCGCCAGCGCGCGATGAAGTCGCGGTGCGGCATCGTGAACGCGAAGGCATCATGGAAAAGAACCGTGCTTCGCGCGCCCTGTACATCGAAACGGATTGCATTCCAGGGATACCAGACGGCGTCGAACGGCGTGCGAACACCGATCTCGACGGCGTATGAAAACTCTTCGCGCAGCGCATCCCCATGTGCGGGTTTGCGGACGATAAGCGTGATATCGAGGCCGGGCTCGTCGCGCCAATCAGTGAGAATCCGTCGAACGGAACGTCCCATGCCGCGGCGGTCGTCGACGAGATTCCACGCATCGACGGCCAAACGCACGCTAGCGACTTGATTCCTTATTTCGCGAGCTGCGGCGCGAAGATCAGCGCGAACACCGTGACCGCATTGAAGAGCCCATGTGTGATCATCGAAGAGAATGCGTTGCCGGTTCGATAGTAGACGTACGAGAGAATCATGCCGCCCAGCGCCAGTGGAACGAGAACCATGAAATCTCCGTGCGCCGCTCCGAAACACAATCCGCTGATCACCGCGCCCGTCCAGAAACCGCCGTATCGCAAGCCGACGTTGAACACAAAGACGCGGAACATGACTTCTTCCATGAACGGCGCCAGCACGATCGCAAAGATAGCGAAGAACCACATCACGTTCGTTCCGACCACGTGTTTGAAGAGTTCGACGACGCTCTGCTCGTGTTTCTGACCGCTAAGCGTTTGAATGAGTGTCGCGCCGCCTTCTACGACGATAACCATCGCGACTGCGCCGATCAGGCCGATGCCGATTTGCCAGGGACGCGGCGCGTAGAAGCCCAGCTGCCGCAGAGAAAATTTCGAAATGGAGGGCAACGCGGTGAGGATGATCGCGACGACGATCCCCTCGATAACGAGTTGGAGGAGAACAGCGACGACAACCATAGCCGGGGTGAACGCAACGTTGCCTTGGGGCCGCGCTGCCGCGAAGATTGCGACGACGAGGAACACGAGGATCGGTATGCCGAGTAGGGCAGTCGGGAGCCAGCGAAAACTATTCGCCGGCCAGTTCGTCGGCCAGCCGGCAGAAATCGTTGAGGTTGAGTTGTTCACCGCGCGACTCCGTGGGAAGCGAACTTGCCGCGATCGCGTCCGCGATGCGGGCGCGTTCGATTCCGAGCGCGAGCGCAAGGCTGTTTGCGAGCGTTTTCCGGCGGTACGCGAACGCGGCGCGCACGACCTTCCGGAAGAGCGTGAGATCGCGCGGTTGCACCGCCGGCTCCGAACGGCGCACCAGACGGACGACGGTTGAATCGACCTTTGGAGCGGGGTAAAACGCACGCGGCCCGAGCGTAAACGCGCGCTCCACCTGCATTGCGTACTGCACGGCGATTGAGAGGCTGCCATACGCGGGCGTGCCCGGTCTTGCCGCGAGCCGGTCCGCGACGTCCTTTTGAATCATGAACGTCATCGCCTCAGGCCCACGATCCATCTCGGTCAATTGAATGATGAGCGGCGTCGCGACGTTATACGGTAGATTGCCTGCGGCGTACCATGCACCGAGTGCACCGTATGCCCCGTAATCGAACTGCATCGCATCGGCGTGCACGATATCGGCGCCGTGCAGCTCCTCCCGCGAGCGCAAAATGTCGACCAATTGTGCATCGATCTCGATCGCCGTCACACGCGCGGCTTCATCGAGAAGTGCATGCGTAAGCGCGCCCGTACCGGCGCCGATTTCGAGCACACGCGCATGTTCGGGCGCGTCAACGAGAGAGAGCCGCGCAATGCGATGCGCGGCTCCGGTGTCCATTAGGAAATTCTGCCCGAACTTCTTTTTCGGGCGCAGGCCCCACGCGTTGAGTAACGCGCGCGGATGCGTCTTCTCGAGGTCATCCACCGGTGCGGGTGTTACCGCAGTCGGTAGACGGTCACCTCGCGACGTCCGAAACGCATCGCATCCGAATAGGAATTGAACCCGAGATCGATACGATTGCCGTGGATTGCGCCGCCGGTGTCGCCTGCAATCGCAAACCCGTAACCGGGAATAAACAGCTTCGAGCCGAGCGGAATCACGCTCGGATCGACGGCAACGATGCCGTGGCCCGCGGGTCGTCCGATGGCGGTAATTCCGCTGCATCCACCGCACGAAGCCGTGTAGGCTGTCGCAACCATGTCGAGTGCGCTGACCGCGAGACGCGAAGTTTGTTCGACGCCGCGCGATGCCATGCGCTGAAACGCTGCATATTCGCCGATTCCCACAGCGACGATGCGCGGATGGCCTTTCTTGATGATGCGCGATTCAATGATCTGCGATGTAATGTGCCCGCCGTTGCGTTGCACGTAAGCAACGAGCACTTGGTGTACTTCCGGAGCACCTTTTGCGATGACTTTTTTCGCCCCGGGATCGAGCGCAAAGTCGACGCGATGTTCCGTCGTAACGGGAATCGACCGCTTTTCTGTTCGCAGCCATTTTCTAACGCGCGTAACGTTGATCGTGCCGTTTTGCGGAATCGGATCGGTGAGCGCGGGGCTCACTTCATCGTCCTTTGAGAGCACGATACTCTGTGCCGCGAGCACGCTCGCGACATCGCTTGCAGTTGTCGTAACGACGCGTTTGTCGCGTGCGGTTTGAATAGTAACCGAAACGGCGGGACGATACGTGATCGTCATGCGATCGGAGATCGGCGTATCGGCAGAGGGATTGACGAAATCGTTTGTGTTTACCGCGATGCCCCGTTCCGCGAGGAACGCACCGACGGTCGTCGCGCTCGTGGGGTGCTCCGAGACGCTACCGAGCGAATCGAAGGTCACCACGTGCGAGGCAGTGGTTACGACCTCACCGCTTCCCGCATATGCGGGTGAGGGGTGGGTCAGGAAGCCGGCTGTCACCAGACCGGCGGTCAGAACGCTGACAGCGAGCACGTGGCTCAACCGCAGGGGGCCGCGTCCTATCAACCCGGTATCCTTTCCTGTCCCAACCCCCGCTTAGGTCTGCCATACACCAGAAAATGGCAACGAAAGCCGCGAGGCTGAACCAACAGTACGGTGGTACGTGTTGACGGGTCCAAAATGTGGAAACACCATCTGCGGACCGCTTCAGCCAGGCTGGCGGTGGTCCGCTGGCAGCTCGCCGAGCGAGCGGCCGGGGTAACTCGGGCAATATAGCACGGGCATTCCGTAGCCGCACTATGCCGAAAGTCGTAGTGAGGGAAGGAAGTCCCTCTCAGAATGGGACCCTGGGTCCCAGCCGAAAATCGGGGTGCTGTGAACCGCTCGCCCAGTCCGAAACTCAGCGTCGGATTCTTCACCGAGGTCTACCGCCCGGTCGTCAACGGCGTCGTCGAATCGGTCGACACACTCGCTGCCGGATTACGCGAACGCGGCCACAATGTGTATTGTTTCGCGCCGCAAATGCCCGGCGGAGACGGCGATGAAAACGCGGTGTTTCGCATGCCGTCGCTTCCGTTGCCGACGAACACCCCATATCGTCTCACGCTTCCGCTCGTGAGCCGCAGAAACGTCAACAACGTCATCAAACGTCTATCGATCGTGCACGTGCATTCGATGTTTGTAACGGGTTGGACGGGTTTGCGTTACGCGCGCCGCTACGGCATGCCGATCGTGTACACGTATCACACACAATTGGAAGCGTACGCACATTACGTTCCGTTCGAACCGCACGCGACGCGTTTTGCCGCATCGCAATTGACGCGCACGTTTGGAAATCTCGTTGATGCCGTGATCGTGCCGACACCCGCAATGGTTCGTCACCTTCGTGAGATCGGCGTCGAGGCGCGCATCGAAATCGTTCCGAGCGCGATCGACGTCGACCGTTTCGGAGCGGGACGGCGCGACGACATGTTGCGCGAACGTGTGGGCGCAAGACCCGGCGATCGTTTGTTGCTGTGCGTGTCACGCCTCGCCCGTGAGAAGAACGTCGAGCTTCTGCTTCGCGCGCTCGCGGAAATCAGCGACCCGAACCTAAAACTCGTGATTGCCGGCGACGGGCCCGCGCGCGGCGAACTCGAGATGCTCGCAGTCGCGCTCGGTGTTGCCGAGCGGACGCGTTTCCTTGGCGCCGTTGCACGCGAGCAACTCCCCGATCTCTATGCGAGCGCAGACGCGTTCGTCTTTCCGAGCACGACGGAAACTCAAGGGCTCGTGCAAGCCGAAGCGCTCGCGGCCGGCGCGTTCGTCATCTCGGCCGACGCGCCGTCCAACCGCGAAGTGCTCGGAACCGCCGGACGGATCGTCGAGCCGACGGTCAGTGCTTTTGCGCGCGCAATGCAAGAAGCGCCGTCCGTGGCCATAGACGGCGCGGTGAAGGCCGCGCGCGTGGCGGCGGCGCCATTTGCCGTCTCGCATCAGGTCGATCGCGTTCTGCAGCTCTACGCGAGCCTGCTGGACCCCGAACCAACCGGCACGACGACCCGCCGGACGGCTTGACGAGTCGAACGTATGTTCGGTACAATCGAGTCATGGTTCAGGTGCAGCTCGGCTATGCGGCCGACGGGGTAGGAAACGGAGTCGCCTACGCACGCCTGGCGTCGCGGGCGGGAGAGCGGCTTGTGCGAGCCGCCTTCCGCGTCCCGACCCTTCGACCGGCCCAAGATGATAGCGTCATCACGCGCCACGTTGCGTATGCGGCAGTGACTGCGATTGCGACGCTGCTTTCGAAGCACGGCGTCGATCGCGCAGCGTTCATCGTTCCCGACGGCGATCTCGTTAAAGACCGAAACGAGCATCGCGACGTCCCACCGCCAATCGTGCTGCCGTACGTCCGCCTCGGATGTACCTTAAATCATTTCAAGTCGTATACGCTGGAATACGGTGAAGACCCGGATCTCATCCAACGTGCGCGCGCAGAGGTTGCACTGAATCCCGCGGCTTAAAAGGCGGCGTGAAGTTCGAGCGGGTCGACGCTTCGGAGCTCGCGACCGAAACCGAAGAGCTGGCGCGTGTGTTGATAGGAATAGTGCTCGTCCGCGATAGTGTAGACGGGCGCGTCGCCGGACGTATCGTCGAAACTGAAGCATATGTCATCGGCGATCCGGCATCGCACGCGTTTATCGGCCCACGGCCGCGCAACGCATCGATGTTTCTCGAGCCGTTTCATTCGTATGTCTATCTGATCTACGGCACGAACTTTTGTTTCAACGTAACGAGCGAAGCACGCGGTGAAGGCGCCGCCGTCTTGGTTCGTGCCGTTGAGCCACTTGAAGGCATCGAGCTGATGCAACGCCGCCGCACTACCGATTCGATGCGCGACCTCTGCCGGGGGCCCGGGCGTCTGGCCCAGGCATTCCACATCGACCGCTCGCTCGACGGAAAACACCTCCTGACCGATCGTGAGCTCTGGCTCGCGCGTCCCACACGCGAACAGGGACCAATCGGCCTCAGCCGCCGTATCGGTATCACCCGAGCCGCACATCGCCGCCTCCGCTTCTACGAGCGAGGGAATCCCTTCGTAAGCGGACCGCGGTCGCTATCGCCACCGTAGATGTGCTGACCTCACCTTGATAGCGAGCAACGCTCATGCTATAGTGAGCACGTTTAATCCCCTCGTACACAACGATCGATGCTCGTTGGCAGCCTCGCCAATGATATAGCGTCGGCCTATCGTACTGTGCACGGCTCTACGAGAGAGACACTCCTCTGCAAACGGAACATCGTCCTAACGAAAATGGCCGGCCGCAACCGCAAGGGGGCGGAGGTCGCCGCCGACGCTCACGCCGCCGCCATGGATTTAATCCACAATATCAACATCACAACGAGCAGTTTCCAATAGTCGAAACGGGCCCGCCGATGTTGACTGCTGCCGATCTCGAAGGCAAGAAGAAAGCCGAGTTAGTCGAGATCGCGCAACAACAAGAAATCGCACTCGGGAACCCGACGACGATGAAGAAAGACGACATCGTCGCCGCTATCCTCGCTGCGCAGCAGCAACGCTCCGGCATGGAAATGGCCAGCGGTATCCTTGACATCCTGCCGGAAGGGTACGGATTCTTGCGACGCGGCGGTTACGTCATCGGTAATGATGACATCTACGTCAGTCAGTCTCAGATTCGACGCTTCGAATTGCGTCGCGGCGACATGGTCGAAGGACAAGTACGCCGCCCCAAAGAGAGCGAGAAGTACTACGGGCTCATCCGTGTCGACAAAGTCAACGGTTTCGATCCCGACACAATCAAAGGCCGCTCGGTCTTTGAAAAAGGTACGCCGATCTTCCCCGAAGAGCGGTACAAACTCGAAAACCGCTCCACGCAACTCTCCACGCGCGTCATCGACCTCTTCTGTCCGATCGGTAAAGGACAACGCGCACTGATCGTCTCGCCGCCGAAGGCCGGTAAGACGACCCTCCTCAAGAACATCGCGCAAGGCATTTCGATCAACCATCCGGAGGCGCACATTATCGCGCTGCTCGTCGACGAGCGTCCGGAAGAAGTTACGGACATGCAGCGCACGATCGACGGCGAAGTCGTCGCCTCGACGTTCGATGAACATCCCGAGAATCACACCGCCGTCGCCGAACTTGCCATGGAGCGCGCGAAGCGTCTCGTCGAACTCGGCAAAGACGTCGTGATTCTGCTCGACTCGATCACGCGTCTCGCACGTGCGTACAACCAAGTCGTTCCGACGTCGGGCCGTACGCTCTCCGGCGGTCTCGATACGGCATCGCTGCACAAGCCGAAGCGTTTCTTCGGCGCAGCGCGTAAGATCGAAAACGGCGGATCGCTCACCATCATCGGCACCGCGCTCGTCGAGACGGGTTCGAAGATGGACGACGTGATCTTCGAAGAGTTCAAAGGCACGGGCAACATGGAACTCAACCTGACCCGTAAACTCGCCGAATCGCGCGTCTTCCCGGCCGTCGACATCAAGCGCTCGGGCACGCGTCGCGAAGAACTCTTACTCACGACGGAAGAGATGCGCAAAGTGTGGATGCTGCGTCGCGTCAGCGCCGCGCTCAACACCGGCGACATCACCGAGATGATCCTCGAGAAGATGGCGCAGACGCGCAACAACGAAGAGTTCTTGCAATCGGTCACCAAAGAAGCGCTCTCGATGTCTCGCGGCTACGAAGAAAGCGGCTCCAACGGCCGCTACTAACCCGACCGCAACGAAGCAAAGGCGGGCAGAGAAAACTCTGCCCGCCTTTTTTGACAGTGCTGATTGACGCCGGCATTTGCCTTTTGCGCCCGTGGCGCGACCACGATGTTGAACGGCTTGCGGAGATTGCGAACGACGCGGATGTCGCGCGGTACATGGCGGATCGATTTCCCCATCCGTACACGATCGATGATGCACGATGGTGGGTGCAGCTCCACCGTGAGTCCACGTCACTGAACAATTTCGCGATCGACGTAAATGGCGAAGTCGCCGGCGGTATCGGTATGGATCCGTTGGAAGGCGAGCGCCGTATTGGAGCGCAGTTCGGATACTGGCTGGGACGGGCGTATTGGGGACGCGGTATCGCGACGGCAGCCTGTGCGGCGTTCACGGAGTACGCAATGAACGACCGCGGATTCATCCGACTGGAAGCTGCCGTTTATGGACCAAACGTTGCGTCGATGCGCGTGCTTGAGAAATGTGGGTATACGCGCGAAGGAACGATGCATAAAGCAATCATCAAGCGCGGCAACATACTCGACGCGCACCTCTATGCAAAAGTCAAGCTCGACGCCTAGGTTCTTCACGCCGTTCATCTGCTTAGCAGCGGCGGCGGGATGCGTCGATGCGATTTCGTTCGTCGGCTTTCGGGGTGTTTTTACCGCGAACATGACCGGCAATACGGTGTTGCTCGGCATCGGCATCGCATCGCGATTGGGGTATCTGCCGACGAGCCTTGGCGTTGCTCCGCCACTTATTGCAATCGGCGCATTCGTCGTCGGTGCAGTGCTTACCGTGTTGTTCATGGGCGAGGGGTTTGAAGGACGGCGGGCAGCGGCGCTCGTTGCCGTGGAGGGAGTCGTTATCGGCGTCGCCGGCATTGCATTTGCATTCCTCACCGCTGATTACGTCGTTCCGCTTTGTATTGCACTCGTCAGTCTAATGATGGGTGCGCAGAGCGTCGCCGTATCGAAGGCTCGCATCGCGGGAATCTCGACGACCTATGTCACTGGGACGCTCGTCACGGGAGTGATGAAGGCGAATTCGAAGGAACCGAAAGACCATAGAGACGCTGCGCTGGACGGGTGGGTTTGGATCACGTACTTAGTGGGCGCGACTGCCGGGGCAGCGATGCTCATTGTCTTTCATCATCACGCGCTCTTTCCGGCGGCGCTGATATTCCTAGGTCTTGCGGCGTGGCTCGCGTATGAGAACCCCAGTGAGAAATAATTCGACGCGGAAGAAGAGCGACGACGAGAGCGAAGGCGTTCGATTGAACAAATACATCGCGCAAGCCGGCATTGCGTCGCGGCGGCGTGCCGATCAGTTGATCGCGTATGGAAAAGTGCGAATCAACGGCAAGGTCGTACGCGAACTCGGCACGATGGTGATGCCCGGTGACAAAGTTGACGTTAGCGGCATGCCGATCAAGCCGGTTGAGGAAACCGTGTATCTCGTCGTGCACAAACCGGCGGGCGTGATGACGACGATGCGCGATCCGCAAGGACGGCGTACGATCGTCGAGCTGTTGCCGAAGAAGATGCCGCGCGTCGTGCCCGTCGGACGGCTCGACTACGATACGGCGGGCGTGCTGTTGATGACGAACGACGGCGAACTCGCCAACAAGCTGCTTCATCCGCGCTACGGCGTCGATAAGACCTATCGCGCGACGATTACCGGACGATTGACACCGGAAGACGTGCAGGCGCTGCACGATGGCGTCGTACTCGAAGCGTACAAAGCGTCGAGCGCAAAGGTCCGCGTCGTTTCGGTGCGCAGCGGCTATTCCGTCGTGGATATCACCATCCATGAAGGGCGCAATCGCCAGGTTCGCGACATGTTCGAAGCCCTTGGTCACCCCGTGCAAACGTTGGTGCGTCTGCGATTCGGCCCAATTTCTTTGGGCGATCTCGGCGTCGGGCGCACGCGTTCGGTGACACCGAAAGAACTCGCGGCGCTCAAGCGGGTAGGCGAGTCCTGACTTTTGTCAGCGGGGCCGCGACGGCGGCATCGTCGAAGCTGTGAAAACCGTGGACCGTTACGAAGCCCCATCCCGTGAGTTGAAGCTCGCGCGACGCGATGCTCGTCTCGAACGTACGATCGTGCGTCTGCAAAACGGCGCCTCGTTCGGAGGCGACACGCTTGCGATTTGCGCCGGCCCCTGCTCCGTGGAATCTGCCGAACAAATTGAGACGACTGCAAAGGCCGTCTCGGAGGCTGGGGCCAACGTGCTGCGCGGCGGTGCGTTCAAGCCGCGTACGTCGCCGTATGCATTTCAAGGCCTCGGCATACGTGGACTCGAGCTCTTGCGAGCGTCGGCGGATCGCTACGGTCTCGCCGTGGTAACGGAAGTCCTCGATCCGCGTGACGTACCCATGGTTTCGCGCTACGCTGACGTCCTCCAAATCGGCGCGCGCAACATGCAGAATTTTTCGTTGCTGCGCGAAGCGGGCGAATCGGGAAAACCGGTGCTCTTGAAGCGCGGGCTCGCCGCGACCGTCGAGGAGTGGCTGATGGCCGCTGAATACGTTCTCGTTGCAGGTAACGAGAACGTCGTGCTATGCGAACGAGGCGTGCGTTCGTTCGATCCGGCGACGCGCAATTTGCTCGACCTCGCGGTCGTGCCGCTCCTCGCCGAATTGACGCACCTTCCGGTCATCGTGGATCCGTCACACGGCACCGGCGTCGCGCGTCTCGTCGAACCGATGGCGCTCGCCGCCGTCGCTGCCGGGGCTGACGGGCTGCTGGTTGAAGTTCACCCCGATCCAGCAAGCGCCGTCTCTGACGGCGACCAATCGCTTACCCCGGACGCGTTTTCCGCCCTAACACGAGCGCTCGGTGCGGTGGCAACCGCGGTAGGCAGGCGATTGCCCGCGGCGACATTGGCGGCCTAGGGTATGATCAATGGCACTCTTTGTGGCGGTTCACGCGTTGACTATGTATTAACTCTACTTCTCGAGGTACAGAAATGACGTTTACCCGCATCGTTGCACTCGGATGCACGATGGCGATGGCGGCGACTACGGTTCCCGCTCTCGCACAGATCGAGAATGAATATACGATCGCAAAGGTTACGCACATCGGCACATCATCGAAGCCGCTTGCGGGTCCCGGCACGGTCAAAGTTCAGGTGCAAGTGAACGCCGACGGCTCGCACAAAGCCATCAAAGTCATTAGCTCGACGAACCCCGGCGATAACGCAACCGCCATGGAAATCGCGCAGAACTCGTCTTATCGTCCCGCGCATCGCGGATCGACGCCCGTCACCACGTTCTACGACTTTCAGTTGAAGTTCAACGGCAAGTCGGTTTCGCAAGGCGAAACGGGTACGTCGGGCCGCGGCGCAGCGGGTGGCGGTGCATTGCAAGGCGCGCCGAGTTCCGTGACGGGGCCGATCGACGCGGCCATTCGCGCGAAACAATACGACACCGCGATATCGAAAGCGAACGCGGCGCTCGTTTCGTCGCCCGGAAATCCGGCGATCCTACAGCTGCTCGCTATCGCGCAGTACTACAACAAAGACTATACGTCGGCCGCGGCCACGTTCTCGAAAGTCGACACGATCGGCAAGCAATTCCAGCCGCTTGCGGCTGACGCGTTTGCAAGCGCGGGCGTTCAGCAGTCGCAGAGCAATCCCACGCAAGCACTCGAGTATGCGCAGAAAGCGGTCGCGCTCGCAAACAACAGTAATTCGCAATTCGCACTCGGCGTCGCGCAACTCGCCAACAAGCAGTACGCGCAAGCCATCACGACGTTGAAAGCGGTGCACGATAAGTCAACGGACGCCAAGACGAAAGTTGCGATCGATCGTCAACTGCTCTCGGCGTACCTTGCAAACAACGATACCGCCGGCGCCAACGCGGTGTCCGCGGAGATGAAGCAGCTCGATCCGACGGGCGGCTCGGCGACTACGGCCGTCGGCAGCCACTACATCGAGCTCGGCAACGCAGCGATGAGTGCGAAGAACTACGCGGACGCGCTCAAGAACTACGACCAGGCAGCCGCCACAGGCGATCCTAAGGTGACTGTCACGGCGAACACCGGCGCTGCGTTTGCGATTCTAAGCATGGAGAAGCCGGATTACCAAAAGGCGCACGACTATGCTGCTAAGGCAGTAGCCGCCGCGCCGAACGATGCGCAGGCAAACTATGCTGCCGGTGTCTCAATGGTCGGCGTTTACGCAACCAGCAAAAAGCCGGCCGATAAACAGCAAGCGCTGGACTTCCTTAATAAGGCAGATCAGCTCGCAAAGGCGGCCAATAACACCGCTCTCGCGTTGCAAATCGAAAATCAGATTAAGAACATTCCCCAATAATTTGTCGCGTCGAACGGGCGTGCGGCGTGGGCAATATATACCAGGACTTTACCGAAGGGCGGACAAATGGTCCGGCCTTCGGGGCGGCGGAAGCCGTCACTTTTTCCTTATGTCTAGCTGCACTCTAAATACCCGGGAGGGGTCGGAAACTCGTGTTTGAGGGATTTATGAGCGTCATGAAGCAGGGCGGTCCCGATATGTGGATCCTGCTCGCGCTCTCCGTTATCGTCGTCGCGATCGTCATCGAACGTTTAGTGTTCTTCGCATCACAGCACGGCGATACCAAAGGCCTGCTGCGCCAAATCGGCGCCAAGATTGCCGCCGATGATCTCGACGGCGCCATCAAGGTGTGCCAACAGAACAAAGGCATGCTTCCGCGCATTCTCGAGTTCGGTCTGCGCCGCGGCGAAAAGAACCGCGCCGATATCACGGACGCGCTTTCAATCGCACTGATGGAGCATCTCAACGCGCTCGAGCGTAATCTCGGCATCGTCGGTACCATCGCCGTTATCGCGCCGTTTGTCGGTCTTGCCGGTACGGTTCTCGGTATCATCCGCGCGTTCCAAGACATCGCGCTCAAGGGCAACTCGACGCCGGCCGTTGTTGCGGCAGGTGTATCGGAAGCACTCATCACGACCTTCGCCGGTCTCGTCGTCGCAATCTTTGCGGTTATCTTCTTCAACTATTTCAAGTCGCGCATCAAGGCGTATAACCAAGAGATGATCGTTGCGGCGAACCAGCTCGCCGAAATGCTGCACTTCCACAACACGGGCGCGCCGATTCCGACGGAACTCTATCAGCCGACGACCGGCAAGTAGTTCCAGGGAAGATAGATCGTGGGACTGCTCTCGGCACAGCAAGAGTCGGACGTCATGGCGGAGATCAACATCACGCCATTCACGGACGTGCTCCTCGTGCTGCTCATCATCTTCATGATTCTGGCCGCTATTCTCGCGCCGCCGGGCTTTGAGAAACAGCTCCCGAATCACAGCAACAACAATACGCAGCAGAATCAGAACAACAAGAACGATATCGAAGTCGACGTGAACAACAAGGGTGTGATCTTCGTCGACGGCACCAAGACGGATGCAAACAGCATCTATCGCGTGATGTACGACGTCTCGAAGAAGAAGCCGAAACATCACGTCTCGGTGATCGCCGATGCGAAGGCGCCGTACGGTGTCATCATTCGTATTCTCGATGCTGCGAAGGAAGCCGGGCTTGAAGACGTCGGCTTCGTTACGTCCTAGGGTTAGTGGAGGTTTAGTTTACTCGTGGCAATGTCGACAGGTGGGGGAGAAGATGAGGTGATGTCGACCATCAACATCACGCCGTTCACGGACGTGTTGTTGGTGCTCCTAATCATCTTCATCATTCTTGCCGCCGTTACGAAAGAGCCGAAGCTTCCCGACGCCCACAACAAGGACCGGGTCCAAGCTTCTCAGCTCGTCGTCATCATCGACGACAAGAACAACATTCAAGTCGGGCCCAATCAGGTCACGATTGCGCAAGCGCACGATGCATTTGCGCAACTGCAAGACCAGACGGGACATAAATTCACCAGCGTGATCATTAAAGCGGATCCGCGCGCGAACTACGGAACGATTTTGCAAGTCATGGATGCGGCGAAATCCGTAGATCTGACGACCTTCGGGTTGGCCAACCATGTCGAGGGCCAGCCGGAGGGCTCAACGCAGTAACCGATGGCTAATTCCTTCATTACTACCGGTGAACGCACACGCAACTTCTTGGCTGCGGCGTTCGTCATTTCGCTGATCATCCACGCGATTGTTTCGCCGTTCTTTCCGAACTTGAACAAGCATCACACGGATGAAGAAGTCGAAAAGGTGAGCGTCACCAAGAAGATCGTCGTCAAGATTCCGACGCCGCCGCCGCCCACTCCGACGCCTCCGCCGACGCCGACGCCTCCTCCCCAGAAGACGCCGCCGCCGGTCAAGAAGCAAGAGGTTGTGCAGCCAAAGCTCAAAGTCAACGTACCGAAGACCAGCAACAACGCGGCTACGACGACGAACGAGCAGCAGTACAACGTCACCAAGGGTAACGAGAACGGTGTGCCTGCGGGTACTCAGGACAAAGGGACGCCGGGACCGCCGGCGACTCCGGCTCCGACGCCGAAGCCTGCGTGCGCGAATCCGAATCAAGACGCAACGGTGACCAATGCAATGGCACCGGATTATCCCGACTCGGCACGCGACTTGGGACTTGGTCCGGTGACGGTGCTCGTAGAAGTGACGGTCGGACCATCCGGCGCACTTCAGGACGCGACCGTCTACAAGTCGTCGGGGAACGGCGCAATCGACCGTGAAGCGCTACGCGCCGCACACCAGTCGACGTATGCGCCGAAGTTGGTCAACTGTCAGCCGACAAGCGGCCAATATCTCTTCCGTGCGGAATTCAATCCAGACTAACCGCGTGCCGCGTCACGTGAACTCGGAGCGCCCCCATACGGGAGCGCTCCTTTTCATTGGCATCAAATGAATTCGCAACGCACGAAGCGCCTGCTCATCATCGCATTTGCGATCTCGCTGCTCATTCACCTCATCATCGCCACCGGCGTGCGTTGGCCGTTCACGTTATCGAAAGAAGAGACGACCGTCGTGAGCATTCGCCACGTGCGCACGCTGCGCGTCACGCACATCCCGACGCCGCCTCCGCCAACGCCGCCTCCCGTAACAACGTCGCCGCTGCCCTCGGCGCCGCCGACAGCAAAGCCGAATCCGCATCCTGCGCGATCGGCGAGCGCGGTCGGAGTCGCGGGGCGACCGCCGCCCGGCGGCGCGGCGCGCACGCCCGTGCCGACTCCCACACCAAAGCCCTCCGCGACACCGAACTGCGCCACCAGTGACACGAACGCGCTGCTCGCTGCGTCACCGCCGCCACCCGACATCGCTCCCGATGCGCGTGGCGCAGCGACGAACGGTACGGCGACCGTACGCGTAACGCTCGATGCCGACGGAGCAGTTCAACAGACGACCGTCGTGCAGAGCAGCGGTAACACATCCCTCGATCTCGTCGCCGTATCGATGGCGCGTGCCGCGCGCTATACGCCCGCGATGCACGCATGCAAACCCGTCGCGAGCGAATACCTGTTCCGCGCCAAGTTTTCCGCGTGGTAGGTGTCATCCTGAGCGCAGGTGCAAAGCACCGGAGTCGAAG
>CAZYLU010000031.1:0-45496 GCA_964648945.1 uncultured bacterium
GATGCTTCATCCTAATACTCCATAGCAAAACTAATAAGGGATGGCTCTCTTGCTTTGTATCGTCACCTGTCACGTTTTGTTGAATTGCCGGCGTTGCCGAGAGACCGAACCGACGCCGTGAGGCGATCGTTTCTTCCCCTTGCGAGCAAGTGCTCGGCTGCGAGTGTGTATGGGACGTAAAGCGCCATGAGCAGGGATCCCGTCGAGGCCATGCCTTGCTTTTCGTTGCAACCATAATGATTAATTGCCGGTTTCTGAACCGCATAAGTTATGATTGCGACAACAACGAATATGTCTGCTGCGCTCGGGATCGCTGCCGATACCACTTGGTACAGCAGCATTCTTCGCGATGTCCGTTTCCTCGATCAGTACAAAGCCGCTTCGGCGCTTGAAGATTTATTCGAGAGCGTCGATCGCGAACGGCGTAGCGATCCCAACTCAAGTCAGTGGTTCACGATCGTGGCGCTTGTCGCGTTCGTCGTCGCACGTACCGCTCACGGTAAGGATTCCGGTGCCCGCCGTCGCTTGAGGGCTTTCGTCGTCGAGAATCGCGACCTGTTAAACGTCGAAAATGGCTGAAGCGTCCATGCTCGCGCCATCCGCGGAAGCAAATGTTACGCCGCGGCTGTCGGTCGTGGCGCAACCTCCGCGGCCGCAAAACGTCGTAGAGTTCGGCACCCGTCGTCTTCTCATCGTGATCGGCGTGATGATGGCGGCTCTGCTTCAAACGCTCGACGCGACAATCGTTAACGTTGCGCTGCCGACAATCGAAGGCAACATCGGCGCGACGATCGACGACGGGACGTGGATTATCACGGGCTACATCATTTCCAACGTCGTTGCCATCCCGCTTGCGCCGTATCTTCTCCAGCGGCTCGGACGACGGCAGTATTTCGCGCTATCGATTGCCGGTTTTACCGTTGCCTCGTTGCTGTGTGGATTTTCAACGAGCCTGGGAACGCTCGTCCTGTTTCGCGTTATGCAAGGCGCGCTTGGCGGCGGCCTAGTGGCAACCTCTCAGATCGTTCTGCGCGAGACGTTCCCGCCTGAAAAGTTGGGCACGAGTTCCGGGCTTTTTGCCATCGCCCTTACCGTGGGTCCCGCGCTTGGCCCGACGCTCGGCGGATTTCTTACCGACAACTTCTCTTGGCAGTGGGTCTTCGACATCAATTTGTTGCCCGGAATCATTGCGTTCATCATCATTTCCACAATGCTGAAAAACCCGACCGCTCCGCAGCGTTTGCCTTTTGATGGCCTGGGCGTTGCGTTCTTGGCGCTCGGCTTGGGCGCTATGCAATACGTGTTGGACGAAGGTGAACGCCACTACTGGCTCGCGGACGGAACGATTGCCGTCGCAACTGCATTGGCAGTACTCGGCTTGGGCGCCTTCGTCTATTGGGAACTGCGCGGAGCCCGAAAACCGATTGTCGATCTGCGAATGTTCCGTTATCCGATGATCCGCGTCGGAATCCCGATCGCGTTCATTCTTGGAATCGTCATCTTCGGTCCCATCGTGATTCTGCCGCAGTACGTGCAAGAGTCACTCGGCTTTACTCCCACGCTAAGCGGTCTCCTGATCCTCTCACGTGCGATACCGGTCGTCCTGTTGACGTCGTTCGTGGCGACCGCTATCCATAAAATTCAGCCGGCGTATGTCCTGTCTGTCGGATTTGCGATCAGCGCCTTGTCGTTAGCGGCGCTCGCATTGCATATGACGACCGGCAGCGATTTCGGCTCTTTCGCGGTATGGCTGGTTTTTAGCGGGATCGGCCAATCCATGCTGCTCGTGCCGCTTCTCGTGCGCATCATCGGCAGCGTTCAACCGCAGGATGCACCGAAAGCGAGTTCGTTCATCAGTTTGGCGGTGCAACTTGGCGGATCCGTCGCGAGCTCGTTGCTCGTTACGATCTTCGATCGCCGCGCCTATTTCCACTCGGAAGCATATGCGGCGAATGCAACACTTGCAAATCCCGCCGTTCGTCGATTCTTCGAACTTGGCGGGACGCGCGCCGAACTAGCGCACATCATCGGAGGTCAGGGAATCAACGCAGGATTCGCGGACGCGATTTACGTTATCGCGCCAATCGCAGCGCTCGCCGCGCTCATGGCTTTGTTTCTCAGGCGTCGTTGAAACATAATAATGAGCCCGGCACGTCTGTACCGGGCTCATTGATGTTGCTATCGCTTGCTACGGATTCGTTGGTGTTTGCGGAACGCCGGCAAACGGACCGAACGGATCCAGCGCGTATTGCGCTCCACGCACGCTTCCGTTACCGACTACCAAATTATAGCCTTCGCGAGACGGAAATCCGTTGTTTCCCGGTATGCTGTTGTGGAATATTGGGCCGTTGCCAAGAGTTCGTTCTTGCGCGAGCTTGTAGATCAGGAAGTTCACGTTTCCTGCGCGGCCGCCGAGCTTGTTGTCTTGAATCGCTTGCAACCCGGCGAATTGCGGAGCTGAAGCACTCGTACCGATAACGCCGACGAATCGGCCTCCCAAAGCCTCAACGTCTGCGCTTCGCTTATGCGCGCACGTCGGGTGTGGAGTTCCGACGGCGATAAACGGGCATCCGCCCATGTGGAGCGCGAGGTCCGGCGCTGCGCGCGTCGATACGCCTGTATTCACAAGGTCCTGATACGCCGGTTTTGCAAAGATCACGCTCTTTCCGCCACCCGAAGCGAATATGGCTCCCGGCGAGAAGCCGAATCCGGGTGCAATCGGGTCCGGCCATTCATTCTCTCCCGTGTACACCGACTGCAGCGACCCCGCCACGTGGGTCGTGTACAGGTTTGTGCCGCCAACGCCGGTTACGTTCGGATCATCGGCCCAAGTGGGAGCGCTGATAAACAGCGTCGGTGCGAAAAAGGCACATGCGAAAGCACCGAAATCACCGGACGAATTCACGAAGGTCGTGCCTTGCGCGTTCATCTGGCGGAAGATGTCGTGATACGCCATCGCGATGTGAATTTGGTTTACGCCGCCGTTGAATTGCGGACTGTACCCGGCCTCACAGCCGCCGATCGACGCACTGACGACGTCCGCTCGGTTTTCCTCGGCAATCGCTACATATGCGCCTAGAAGTGCGGCATCAGACAGGTCGGGTATTCCGTACTGGATGAGCGTAGCGCCCGGTGCTGCACCGCCTGCCTGCTGAAGATCGAGGTTGCCCTCCAGCGACGCGCTGCTGTTAGGATCGAACGGGGGAGGACCACCAAAAACGGGTCGCCGTATGATTCTTGGAACGGGTAGATGCTCGTGACCGAAGTACAGCTGCATATCGCTATCAGGGAACTGGCTCGTTCCGATGATCGCAATCGTTCTCCCCGCGCCGCGGTTCACGTCGTAGGACGGCCATTGATACGCCTGTTTGAGATCGGTAAACCAATATGGTCCGAGGGTCGAGTAGCGATTCTCCGGAACGGGCGTCACGCTAGCCCGAATCGCCATCGGATGTACGTGGACAGGAGTAAATGAGATAACTTGTGCGTTGAGCTTGAGCAATGCCGCAGGAACGGTCGGCGAGCGATCTGCGACGAGTTGGGTGACGGTGTTGCCGGATATGGTTTCTGAATGCATCTGCAAGTGCGTGCCGAAGGCGCGCTCGACAACGGCCTGCGGCGCATCAGCAAAAACTCCCTGAGACGTAATCGTCGTGTGGAAGCCGTATCCCTGAAGGGCCGTCGCGACAGTCTGCAGATCGCTAAGGGCCGGACCGTACGTTGCGCGGAATTGTTCGGGTGTCAACCAATGGTGATAAGCGGGGCCGCCTTCACTACTCTGGTTTTGAATCAGTGCGTCGAGTTCGACGCTGTTGCGCAGCGGAAGATGTACGAAGGTTCCGACGTAGTTTTGCGCGGTTTCTGGGACGGCGAAGGTTTGACTTGGAAGACCGCTGGCGGGGACGGATGCAGTACGAACGCCCTCCGCATTATTTTGATTCTCAGCCGGCGGAACTGCGCTGGGCCCAGACCCTCCGCCTTGGCACGCCGCCAAAGCGAGAATCACGAGAATCGAAAGCCCTCTCGGTGACCGATGACTCATGAACGTGAACCTCATTAGCAAAAATCAGAGGCGCGGGAGCATTATGTAAAGCGACCCGCCTTCACAAGTACAGCAGAATAGCGATTCATAAAAAATAACCGGCGGCATGCTCACGTGCCGTGAAAACATCGCGCCATCAAAAGCGTGCTATGCAATAAATTTCTTTAAGATCGATCTCGGAATTTAACTCGAGATGGGCGTACGAAGCCAAACGTACGGGGTTTATTACCCCCGGCATGGTAACACTTCCGTTGTTTGCGAAAACTCGAAGTCATTGTCACGGGAGTCGATGAGGCGGCGGCTGCAGTTGCAGGCGGCGCCCATCGTATCGAGCTAGTCGCCGACCGCGCTCGCGCGGGCTTACGCCGGAACTCGCGGTCCCGTTGTGCTACCCGGTGCCGGGATGGACGTTCGCAATGCGCGAGCGATCCTCGACGTCACGTGAGCCGAGGACATTCACGTCGGAACCGGCGCTTGCACCAATGGTATTGTGAGCGCCGGCAAAGTCGCCGCTATCAAGGAGGTTCTGTGAATCGACAATATTTCATCGCATCGGCAGCCGGCGTAGCCGCACTTGCTATGTCGAACGCGTCGGCTGCTGAGTCGTCGCCCGTTTTTGTGAACACGTGGAGCGATAGCTTCCCGCACTTGAAGATCGCCGGTGAAGTGTTTGCGAAATCAGGTTCGCTTATGGATGCGATTGAAAAGACGATCAACGCGGTCGAGGACGATCCAAGTATCCATACGGTCGGGTACGGCGGCTATCCAAATGCCGATGGCGAGGTGGAACTCGATGCAGCCATCATGAACGGAACGACGCACCGCGCAGGAAGCGTCTGCAATTTGCACACGATCAAGAATCCGATTTCGGTTGCGCGCGCGCTCATGGAAAATACGCAACACACTACCATCGCCGGAGCCGGAGCGCTAAAGTTCGCGCATGAGATGGGATTTCAGTCGATGAATTTGCTCACGCCCGAGGCACGTACCGCGTGGGAGGCGTGGAAGCGCGATCCACATCGCGAGACCTATTGGCTCCCGGGACACAGACGAAAGAACACACACGACACTGTGGGCATCCTCGGCTACGACGGCAAAGGCCACGTGGTCGCAGGTTGTTCCACGAGCGGTATCTCGTGGAAGATTCCTGGGCGCGTCGCGGATTCACCGTTAGTTGGCTGCGGGCTCTATGCCGACGACAATATCGGCGCCGCATCGGCAACCGGCGACGGCGACCAAATGACGAACCACTGCTTGAGTTTTCTCGTCGTGATGCTGATGGCGCGCGGTCTCGCTCCGCAACATGCGTGCGAAGAGGGCTTACAGCATATGTTGCGCACCGATTCAACGCTGTCGAAGATTCAGGCAGCGGTGATCGCGATCGATAATCGTGGCAACGTCGGCTCAGCGCAGATGCGAAGCGATTCCGGCTTCCACTATGGTATTTGGAAAAACGGAGTCAGCACGCTTCACCCTGCGCCCGCTATCGTTCGCGCGTAGGCGAAGGTTACGCTTGTGAACCTGATCACGCGCGCTGCTTGCGTCTGCCCAAGTTGCACGAGCAAATGCTTTGGGTCTTTCAGCAGTGCGCCTTTAAAGAACCCTAACGCAAAATATTCTTTAAAACCCTGGAGGATGACGACGTTCTTTCCGTCCAGCGTGTACGTGGGCCTCCCATCGCTTTCGATAAGCCATCTCCATGGCTTATCATTCGTTCCTGACAGTCGCCGATCCATTCACGAGCTGCTACGGGCATGTCACGAGAACAGCCTGATTCGACGCATATGTGCTGCCGTCGCTCAGTTCAGTCCAAAAACTTTTCGTTCCCGGAACCTGCGCCGTTTGCCCAATCGGAGCCGACGCAAATGAACTGGCAACGGGATGCCAACGAATGGTGTTTTGATAGGTGAGCGCGAGCGGATTCAACGGCTGCGTATAGCCGACAATGACTGCATCGTTTGACGCAAGCGCCGCTACACCGGTGAAGACGGGCGCCGACGGGCTAGTGTAGGTGTACGGCTGCCATTGCGCGCCATCATAGTGCCAAATTTCACCCACGAAATTCTGTTGGGAGCCCGTGTTCTGTACGAGGTAGCCGACGGCCCACATATTGTTCGGCCCGCTTGCGGACATCTGCTGCGCGATCGTATTTTGCCCGGACGCAGTCACCGGGAGGTCCTGAAACGAGAAATGCGTTCCGTTCCACTGCGCGACTTGCGGATGTATGGACGGAGCATCGATAAACATCCATACATTTGTTGGAGAAAACTCGATGACGCTGTGAACGAAGTCATCGTTATAGGGCGAAACACCCACGAGATGCATTTTGCTCCCGTCCCAGTGTTCAAGGACGGCGTGCGTATTGCCGCCCGTGGGCGGCGTGTATTTCCCGGCGACCCACACATCGTTTGCAGCGAGTCCGCTGACCGCTTGGAATGCAACTTGCGTCGGATCGATTCCCGGCGGATTTGCGACGAGCGACCACTGCGATCCATCCCAGTGCAGAAGCAAGGCCGGCGCTTGAGTTGTGTATCCCACGACCCACACGTCACGATCGGTTAGGGCGAGGATGTCATACGGTTGCGCGAACTGCGGCGCCGGAGCGTATGTAGCAACAACCACGCCGTTCACGTCGTGCCAAACGGTCAGCGTGTTAAATTGATCCGTACCGACCGCCCACGCATCGCTCGTCGAAATCGGGCTCACTTTGAGAACGCGTCCGGGTATGGAGCCAGACGTTGTGCACCCAGCTCCGGACGCTGCCGCTGCGCCGGTCCGCAGCGATTGTTTTCCTACCGGCGGAGTCGAGACGGACGAATTGCTGCCGCCCGAACAAGCGCAAAACACGGCCAACGTCCCAAGCGCGGCCGCACCACGAGTCCACTGCATAAAGAAAGTGTAGTGCGTGCGATTTCTACATTGAAAGAGGTCTTCAGGTTACTTACTTTCTCGAATCTTAGTGAGACGCCGGTTTCGCCGGATGTAGATACTTCGAGAGGAACGTTTCCGTCACGCGGAACTGCTCGACGAGGTGTGCCCATACGGAGTTCTCGTGGGTTTCGTTCGGGAACACTTGCGTCTCTACGGTGATGCCTTTAGCTTGCAACTTCGTTGCCAGATCGACACTCTGCGAAAACGGGACGTTGCGATCGTCGTCACCTTGCTCGATGAACACGGGCGACTTCCACGTTTTCAAATATCCCTCGGCCGTCGACATCGTCGCGATGTGACGTTGTTTTGGCGTACCCACGATCTTGCCGTAGTCGTGATCGAAGTCCGTCGCCCAATCGTGCACGCCGGCAAAATCAGCACCAACCTTGAAGATATCGGAGTTCTTTGCAAGCGCGAGAGCCGTCAGCAGACCGCCGTACGAGAGGCCGTAGATGCCGATACGATTCGGATCGATGCTCTGCTGTTTCTGCAGCCACTTAGCGCCGGCGAGAACGTCGTTGTACTCAGAGCCACCATGCCATGCCGCGTTTGGCGGATTGCGGAACTTGTGGCCGTACATGATCCCGAGTCGATAGTTGATCGAGAGTACCGCGTAGCCCTTATTCACCAGGTACTGGTTCATCTCGTAAAGGTGCGTGTAAGGCTCCATGTAGTGGAAGCCCCCGAGCATCTGACGCGGCGGGCCGCCGTGGTCGAAGACAATCGCGGGCACCTTGCCGGTGAAATGGCGCGGCAAGAAATACTGCGCGTGAATCGTGTAGCCATCCGGAGTCACGTAGGTGATAAGCTGAGGCTTAACCATTTCAGCCGCCGGATAATTTGCCGGTGTCGCGACTGCAGTCAGCGTTTTGGGCGGATTGCCGGCGATCGTCACTTGCGGCGCATTCGCATAACCGGCGTCGATGTACGCCACGCCGCCGTTCGCGAGCGGCGTCGGAGACCATTGGTTGTCCGGTCCCGACGTTAGCTGCTTCGGTGTGCCGTCGCTCCCCACACTCCAGATGTGGCGGACGTCGAGATTACCTTCGTTCGAGGCGAGCAGCAGTTTCGTGCCGTCGACTGACAGCGCAACGGTTTCAACGTCGTAGCCGCCGGTCGTCAGACGCTTCGCCACGCCGCCGTGCGCGGAGACGGCGTAGATGTGCTGCCAGCCGTCGCCCTCCCACGGAAATGCGATTTGATCGTCTCTGAGCCACCAGAGCTGCGCCGCGCTCATCGTCGGATAGAACTCGGCGCCCATCCCCTTGTGCGCGCTCCAGACCCGATGCGCGTTGCCGCTATTTGCGTCCGCGACCCAGATCGACCACGGGAACGCCGCACTATTGCTACCGCTGAAGCTCGCGCTGTCGTAGATCGTCTCGCCGATTTTCGCTCCCGGCGACCGGACGAAGGCGATGCGCGAACCGTCCGGCGACCACGCCGGCACCGAGTCGTTCGTGAACGCGGGCGTCGCGTAGATGTACGATTTTTTCTCCGGCGTATAGATGACGACAAACGAGTGATCGCCGCGCGAATTCGAGAAGGCGATCTTCGTGCCGTCGGGCGACCATGCTACGTCACTGACCGCTCCGTGAATCGCGAGCATTTCCGGTTTACCAGCGGTGAACGCGCCGCTTGCGTCTTTTGAAAACGTCACGACGCCGAGCTGTCCCTCGGAGGTCGTGAACGCTACCGAGTTGCCTTTCGGTGACAGAAAGGCGGCATTGCTGCCTTCCGCGAGCTTCACCGGTTCTCCACCAGCAATCGGTACGACATAGAGCGTGCGCTGTGGCGGCGGAATTAGCGAGAGCGGATTTGCGTTCTCGGCCGTTCCTTCGTCCCCGGCGTTGCCACGAAAAAAGATTACCGCATCGTTCCCGGCAGTCACTGCCGGAGCGAAGACGTCTGCACCGTCGTCTTGCATGAAATGCGTCAGCGCGTGAACCGTGCCGCCCGCGTTCGTATAAAGATTTCGGACACCGCTCGCGTCGACTTTCCAGACGGCGACGGTGCCGTCGAACGAGGCAACGAGAGCATCCGGAAACGGTGCGGCGAGAACATCTGCGACGCCGAATGCGCGCGCGCCGACAGGTAATGCCGCGACGGCAAACGATAGAACGCAACAGGCCGCGAGGAGACGAAATTTCATCAAGACCTCCGATATTTCGTCGTGATCTTAGGCCGTCACCGTGCGCTTTCCCTCCACGCCGAGCTACGACGGCCTGGAGAAGGCTCCGCCTAAGCGTTCAAGGAGCTCAGGAGCCTCCAATTCCTCGCAAACACTCGCAAATGCAGCGGTGGGTCCACGCCATTCTAACACTCCAACATCCGCGAAGAGCAATTCATCGGTTCGAAGGGTTGCGAGTTGTTTGAACAAGAGGGCGAGATCATGATGCTCGCCCAACACATTTCGCGGGAATCGTTCGATCTGTCCGTAGCGCCCAAGGAGCGATGCTGCCCCTTTTGCGCCTATGCCGTTGATCCCGGGATAGCCGTCGGCACTGTCACCAACGAGCGCAAGATAATCCGGTATGAGGTCCGGATCGACACCAAACTTCGCTCGTACCCCCTCGGCATTTCGAACGAGTTTGCTTCTCCGATCTATCTGCACGATGCGATCGCCGCGGACGCATTGTGATAGATCTTTATCGGGCGTCCAGATGTAAATCTTCTCGACGCGAGCATCGCGCGATGCGATTTCTGCCGCCGAAGCGAGCGCATCGTCCGCCTCGAGTTCGACCATCGGCCATACGACAACACCCATGGCACGTAGCGAATCCTCAAGGACGATAAACTGCGCGCGAAGCGCCGGATCAATGCCGTCCCCCGTCTTATAGCCGCTCCATAGGTCGTTGCGAAAGGACTCGATGACATGGTCGGTCGCGACGCCGACATGCGTAGCGCCATCGCGGATCATCCGTAACACAGTGTTGAGCACCCCAACGACGGCGCCGAACCGGCGCTGCCTGCCCGCCCCAGCGCGCTGCAGCCCGTAAAAGTGGCGGAAGAGCTCATAGGTACCGTCGATCAGATGAACGACCATACAATCGCTTTCAGCGTAAATAAAAAACGCCCCGCAATTACAGGCGAACAAGGTTCAACAGCGACATTGCCCTGCCGATAACGGGTTAGAATCACGTCAGGAGGCCCGATGACCTTGAAACGTCATTTTGTTACAGGTGCGGCTTTTCTTTGTGCAATGACGCAGTTTGCGGTCGCGTCGACTCCCAGCACTCCACGCCCGCCTTCCAGCGCTTTGGCATGGATGGGCGTAACGCTCGGCGAGCCTGAAGGGGACGTGCTGTCAACAACCGGTGAGACCGGCTTTATATTTCCGGAGCCGGTTGTCGGTTCGATGACGGGCATTGCGTATAACATCGAGCGTGCATCGGGGCTGGTCGACGTGGAGTTCCATGCCGGTCGCGTTTCGTCCATCGGCATACGACGGTCGGCGTGGGATGGCAGCGTGCCTTCTGCGGTAGATCCGCACGGCATCACGCTAACAATGTCACGCAGCGATGTTGCAGCCAAGCTTGGCAAGGGCAACATGACGTCTGCCTACGGCCGCGATACTTACGAATATAAGACGCCCGACGGCCTTATGTGGCGATACTCATTTCTAAACGAGGCAATGCAATGGATCAGCGTGAGACTGTCCGATGCGGCGATCGATGCCATGCCGCCGGCGCCCGCTTTAACAGCACACACTGGTTCATCATTGGAGGATGCGCTCATCAATGGCGCAACCGACGAGAAGAGCGGAGCGGCAAACGAGCGCGACTATTTGCTTGAGCAACACTGCCCGAGCGGAGGGCACTGGCACGAAACGCAACAAGCGCTCGTAAAACATGGCGACCGGCAATACGACGTGTTGACGTTGTCGTGTGCGGACGGAAAACAGAAAGAGCTTTACATCGACATCACTTCGTTTTTCGGAAAGTTGTAACAAAAGAGCCCGACGAGATTTCGTCGGGCTTTTGATTTGATGCGATGGTTCGACTGCGGCGCTGCGCGCCTCCGCTCACCATGACACGGGGGCGCTAGAACGGGATTTCGTCGTCGAGTTCGTCGCCGAAGGCTTCGGTTGAGGAACCGTTTGATGCGCCGCTGCGGGCGCCGGCGAAACCACCGCCGCCTCCGCCGTTGGCGAAGTCATCCCCGCCGCCGGTGCGGGCGCCGAGCATTTGCATGTTGTCGATGACGACTTCGGTGGCTTTGCGCTTGTTGCCGTCTTTATCGTCGTAGGAACGGATCACGAGACGTCCCTCGACGAGCGTATTCGAGCCCTTCTTCAAGTACGTGTTGCAGGTTTCACCGAGGCGGTCCCACGCGACGATGTCAACAAACGTCGTCTCTTCTTTGTTGCGCGGATTGTTGACGGCCAGCGTGAACTTCGTCACCGCTTTGCCGGATTGCGTGTACCGGATCTCGGGGTCGCGCGTGAGATTGCCGACCAAAATGACTCGATTATATGAACCTGCCATGTAAAACTCTCTTTCGCTATGTCGCTGTGCTAATGGCTGAATACTAAGACGGGCCTGTGCCAACAGTGCGGCACGGCCCGTACGTGGTTTTGTAGGATTTTAGAACTGGGCTGGTGCGGCCTGCGGGGGTGCGGCCTGCGCAGCTTGCGCCATCGCAGCAAGGGCCTTCTTGTCGAGGTGGATCACGATGGCACGCACGACATCCTCGTGGAGCTTCATCTGGCGCTCGAGCTCCTTGGACGCAACGCCGGTGCTGCGGAACTGCATCACGACGTAGTTGCCCTCGCGGAGGTCGTTGATCTCGTACGCGAGGCGCTTCTTACCGAGCTTCTCGATGGCCACCACTTCGCCGCCCTGGCTCTTGATGATCTCGCCGATCGCATTCGAACGCGCGTCGACATCGGCTTCCTCGAGATTCGGCCGAAGAATATAAGTGACTTCGTATTCGTTCATTCGTACTATCCCAGTCTATGGACACCGCCTGTGCCAGGCCGGTGGCCCATCCGCGAATCGGGACGGGCAGGTGGAGTCCGAGGTCATAGACCCCGAACCTTCGGGATTTTACACTAAGGCTCAGGGATTTATCAACCCCGCGCGGTTCCATTAGTCTTCAACAGAAACATGCCCATCGCACGATTCGCCGTCACCCGCCGGATCGCCGTATCGATGATCGCCTTGGCGATCGTCGTTCTCGGCGTTTTTGCGCTTCCTCGGTTACCCGTCGCTCTGCTGCCGAGCTTTACGCAGCCGGTCGTTACTGTGACGGTCGTCTATCCAAACGTCGGTCCCGAGCAAATGGAAGCGCTGGTGACTCGGCCGATCGAAAACGCGGTGAGCCGCGTTAACGGCATCCAGCTCATCAAATCGAATTCGGTCGAAGGTCAGACCACCGTCAACGCACAGTTCTATTACGGAACGAACATCGATACGGCGGCCGTCGACGTTCAGCAACAAGTCGACCGCATTCGCAATCAACTTCCGAACGATCCGAATCTACAGCAACCGCAAGTTGCAAAGGTCGATTCGAACGCGTTCCCGGTCGTACGCATGTACGTTACCGATCCGAACATGAGCCTGCGTGACATGGGCGACTTGTTTACGAACACGCTGGCCGATGAGTTCGCCTCCATCAGCGGCGTCGCGTCCGTAACCGTCAACAGCGACCAGAACCGTACGTTCATGGTGGAGCCGGATGCGAAACTCCTCGCCGCCAACGGGCTTACGCTCCAGCAGATTACGAACCGCATTCAGCAAGAGAACCTCAATCTTCCGGCCGGTATCGTTCAAGTCGGCTCGAATGAGTATCAAGTCCGCGCAAACGCGCTTTTGCAAAAAGCGAGCGAGATATCCAGCCTGGTGCTCGCGACAAAGAACGGCGCGACTATTCGCATCGGAGACGTAGCGCGCGTTCAGGACGCGATCAGCGAACAGCGCTCGTTTCAGCGGTTGAACAGCACGCCGGCGCTCGGCCTGCTCATCAATCCGCAACCCGACGCAAATATCGTCTCAACTGCCGTCGGCATCTACAAGAAGATCAATGAGATCACCGCGCGCTATCCGGGCATGAAGATGGCGATCGTATTCGATCAGCGCGGCTTCATCGAAGAAGCGATCCTCGCGCTGCAACACACCGCGCTTTACGGTGCCCTACTCGCGATTCTCGTCATCTTCCTCTTCCTGCATTCGTGGCGCACGACGCTCATCGTCGCGGTCTCGCTTCCCGTCTCCGCGCTTGGCGCGCTCTTCGTTGCCTATGTCTGCGGCTACTCGCTCAACATCATGACGCTCGGCGGTCTCGCGCTCGCTGTTGGCTTGATCGTCGACGACGGGATCGTCGTGATCGAAAATATTTATCGCCACATGGCGATGGGGCAGACTCCTCGGAACGCGGCCGAAAGTGCGACCGGCGAAATCTTTTCCGCGGTCATGGCCTCTTCCATCACCGTTGTCACCGTTTTTGTCCCGCTCGTCCTGATTCCAGGCCTACAAGGCCTCATCTTTACGCCCTTTGCCGTCATGGTGATGGCTGCCGTCGTACTTTCGCTCGTCGTCGCGGTCACGACCGTTCCAATGCTTTCGAGCGTCCTGATTAGGAACAAGTATGTCACCGAACACGGCGCAAACGGATCGACAAACGGTTCGACACGCGGCGGATTGTACACGAAGTTCAGCGGATCGTTCGATCGCATGTACGAGCGGTTTGCGGCATGGTATACGAAGATATTAACGGCAGCGGTTGATCGCCCGGCCCTTGTGATGGGCATTGCCGGCGTGGTGCTTGCCGCAACGGTCATCGCCGTAAAGCTTGGCGCCGTACAGACCGAAATGTTCCCACCGTCAAATTCGATCTTCACGCGTTTCAATCTTCAACTCTCGACCGGTATCGCGCTCAACGTCACGAACCGCGTTACTGCCGAAGTTGAACGCCGAATGATGAAAGATCCGCGGGTGCTCGACGTGGGCAGCCAAGTCGGGAGTCAGGGGTTCATCGGCAACGGCGCAGCCGTCACAAATCAGTCCAATCTATCGGTAACGCTCAAGGATAACGTCTCCAGTGATGAAGCCGCGCGTTTCGTTATGCAGTGGACGGGCGCTCTGACCGGTCAATTTCGCGGACGTCCCGGCGGCCCCACGATATCGAGCGATGCAAGAGCGGCGTTCCGCAAGCGTTTCGGGGCGCCGATCCCCGGGCTGCAGGTCTTTGGACGGACCGTCGACATCGTGCAAGGGACGATTGCGCGTGGACAGGACGCAGTGACCGTTCAGATCTACGGAACCGATCTCAAGAAGATGTACGACATCGCATGGAACGAGGTCATTCCGAAGCTCCAACAGTTTCCGGGAATTCAATCGCCAAACACCAATCTTACGCTCTCTCAACCTGAAGTAGATATCAACGTCGATCGTGCGAAGGCTGCGCAGCTTGGTCTCTCGACGCAGACCATCTCCAACGTTATCGATACGGCAACGGCTGGTACGATTGCTTCGTACATGCAGATCAACGGAACGCAATACCCGATCGTGGTGCAACTGTCGCCGCAAGAGCGCCGTTCTCTCGCCGCGATACAGATGCTCAATGTACCGCTCGGCGTAAATACGACCGCGGTGGCAAATGCGATTTCGCAAGCGAACGCGGCAACGGCGTCGTCACCGGCGCCCGCGCAGGGTCTGCAAGTCATGCCGCTCGCTGAACTTTCGAACATTACCTTCGGGAGCGGACCTTCGCAGATTGCGCGTCAAGACAAACAGCGACGGATCGACGTCGACGCCGGTGTCAATGGCATTCCGCTCGGTCAAGCGGTTGCAGATGCAACTCAGGTCATGCAGAGCATCAGCTTGCCTCCGGGCTTCTACTGGAAGTTCGACACGAACGTGACGCAGAATAGCGATACGTTCTCGAGCCTTGGCCTCATCGTCGCGCTTGCGATCGTGCTGATATACATGTTGCTTGCCGCGCAATTCGAGTCGCTGTTGCATCCGCTCGTCATCATGCTCTCGGTGCCGCTCTCGCTTGCCGGCGTCGTCGTCGCTCTGGTGGTCACGCACCGATCGTTCGGCTTGACGGCATTTATTGGGTTGCTGATGCTGGTCGGAATCGTAGTCAAGAACGCGATTCTGGTCGTCGAATTTACGAATCAACTGCGCGAACGCGGTTACGAAGCGCGCGATGCCGTCTTACGCGCCGCGCCGCTGCGTCTACGGCCAATCATCATGACGACGCTTGCATCCGTCGGCGGTATGCTTCCAATCGCACTCGGCATCGAAAACGGAAGCCAAACGCAAGCACCGCTCGGAACGGTCGTGATCGGCGGGCTGCTCTGTTCCACGATGCTCTCACTCATCGTCGTACCGACGCTCTATCTCTGGGTCGCCAAACACATCGAACCGCGCACGGGCGGGTTCAGCCGCGGCGCGGGTCACGACACATTCGTGCTACCGAAACCCGACGTGCCGGTGGAGGTCTAGGCCGTCTCTAGCGACGGATGAAAAATACGATCGTCATGACGACGCCGATCGTAATGACGATCGCGCGCGCTGCTTTTTGTGGGATGCGACGGAAGAACTTCGCGCCGAAATAGCCTCCTAGCAATGCCATCGCGCACATTGGCACGGCAAAACGCCAATCGACGACGCGGGCGAGAAGGAACGGAATCAGCGCGACGCCATTGATCGCGACGCTCAAGACGTTCTTCATCCCGTTCGTCGCGTTGAACGACGGCAACCCGGTAAACGCAAGCACTGCAAGCATCAAGATTCCCATGCCGGCGCCAAAGTAGCCACCGTACACGGAAACGAAAAACTGAACGATCAGCTGCCATCCCTGATGCTCAGGATCACCTTGATGCGGCTTCGTCAGCAGAGGGCTCGCGGCAAAAACGACCGTCGCAAAAAGCAGCAGCCATGGAATCAAGTGATTAAACGTTGCTGCCGGGGTTAGCAGCAACAAACACGCGCCGATCAATGCGCCAATGCTGCTGATCGCAATAACGGAATACAGCAGCCGCTTGTGGTCCTTGACGTCGACCCAGTAGCCTCGTGCGCCGCCGATCGTGCCGACCCACATCGCGGCGTTGTTCGTTGCGTTCGCTGGGATCGACGGAACGCCGGCAAAAATCAGCGCGGGGAAACTCAGGAAGCTTCCGCCGCCGGCAACGCTGTTCATCGCACCGGCAAAAAACGCTGCGCCGATGGCAACGAGTGAATTGGCGCCGATCATTGAATCGATGCGACCCTTCGACTTCGCTCAGGATGACACAGGGGTTAGCTGCCCGCTGCGCTCTTCTCGCGCTTGGTGACGCGGTATACGCGGCGCACGTTCTTCAGGGCGCCGAGTTTCGTGAGGATCTTGTGCAAGTGATCGAGATCGCGGATCTGCACCGTGAGCGACGTTACGGCAACGCCGTCGCGGCGAACGCGCGCGGTGACTGATGATACAGTCGTCTTGAGCTCGGCGAACACGGCCATGATGTCTTGCAGCAGCTGCGAACGGTCTTCCGCCTCGACTTCGATGTCGACGGCGTGCGTCATATCGGGGTTGTCCGTCCACTGCGCTTGGAGAATACGCTCGGGCGTGGCGCTCATGTACGCGACGTTCGGACAATCCGCCCGGTGCACGCTCACGCCGCGGCCGATTGTGACATAGCCGATGATGGGATCGCCCGGAACGGGTGAACAACACTTCGAGAGCCGCACGAGCACGTCGTCGACGCCGGCGACGCGTACGCCGCTGGCCTTCTTCGTGGTCTTGCGCGGAACGGGTTTGCGCACTTGCGCAAGCTCGACGACGTTGTCGCTCTTGACTTCATCGCGAATGCGGTTGACGACGGCCTGTGCGGATGCATCACCGAACCCGATCGCTGCGAAAAGATCCGTCGGCGAGGCGTAGTTCATGCGATGCGAGATGCGTTCGATCAGCTCGCCGCGCGCAAGATCCGGACGCAGATGCGCGCGTGCAAGTTCCGTCTCGACGGCCTCTTGGCCCGCGAGCACGTTTTCCTCACGCTGCTCCTTGCGGAACCACTGCTTGATCTTGTGCTTCGCACTCGACGTCTTGACGACCGAAAGCCAGTCCAGCGACGGACGCCCGCTCGACTTATTGACGAGGATTTCGCAGATGTCGCCGTTTTGCAGCGTGTAGTCGAGCGGCACGATGCGACCGTTGACCTTCGCGCCCACGCAATGATTCCCGACGTCGGTGTGCACGAGATACGCAAAGTCGAGCGGCGTGCCGCCGGCGGGAATCGAGAACACGTCGCCGCGCGGTGAGAACACGAACGCCTGCGAATCGAAGAGATCGAGCTTGAGGTTCTCCATGAACATGCGCGAATCGCGCATGTCCTTTTGCCACTCGAGCAACGCGCGCAGCCAGGAGAGCTTGTTCTCGAATTGGTCGGCCTTGCTGCCTTCCTTATAACGCCAGTGCGCGGCGATGCCGTATTCGCTCGTGCGATGCATCTCCCACGTGCGAATCTGAATCTCGAGCGGATCGCCCTGCGGACCCACGACCGTCGTGTGCAACGACTGGTACATGTTCGGCTTGGGCATCGCGATGTAGTCTTTGAAGCGCCCGGGCAGCGGCGTCCACATCGCATGCACCGCACCAAGCGCGGCATAGCAATCCTTGACCGTGTCCACGATGATGCGGATCGCAGTCAGATCGTAGATCGTCGAGAAGTCGCGGCCCTTTTTGATCTTGGAATAGATCGAATAGAAATGCTTCGGACGCCCTTGAATCTCGGCGTTGACGTTTAACTCTTTGAAGTCTTCACGCAGGCGAGTGATCGCCTCGCGGACGTCGTTCTCGCGTTCGCGCCGTGTCTTGGCGACGAGTTCGACGATTTCTCTATAGCGCTCGGGATCGATGTACTTGAGGCACTCGTCCTCGATCTCCCACTTGATCTTCCAGATACCGAGGCGGTGGGCGATCGGCGCGTAGATATCGAGTGTTTCGCGCGAGATCGCGAGTTGTTTGCCATGCGGCAAGCTCGAGAGCGTCCGCATATTGTGCAAGCGGTCGGCGAGCTTGATGATGATGACGCGAATGTCCCGCGCCATCGCCATAAACATCTTGCGCAGGTTTTCGACCTGCGCATCTTCCTTTGATTGGTACGGAATGCGGGTGAGCTTCGTGACCCCGTCGACGAGGGTCGCAATCTCGTCGCCGAATTGCGCTGCGACCTCCTCGCTCGTAATCGAGGTGTCTTCCACGACGTCGTGCAGCAGCGCCGCCGCGATCGTTTGGCGATCCATCTCCAGCTCGGCGAGGATGCCGGCGACCGCCAACGGATGCTCGATATAGGACTCGCCCGAAGCGCGCCGCTGCCCCTCGTGGGCGCGATCCGCGACCTCATAGACGCGCCGCAGCCACTCCCCCTCCATCGAGGGATCGTATGCTTGAACAGCAGCGATCAATTGAGCAATAGTCATAGTTCGGCGTTCACCTGAGTATCGGTCTATATTCTCATATCAGGACGCCTAGGCCAAGGGTTTCACTCACCTACCCTTGATGACTCTTGTCTATTTGCGGGTTTCGTTACTTACGGCGTCTTGTCGGGCGGCTTGTCGCGGAACAGAATGCCGTCGATTTTACCGTCGGGCGCGATGATCAGACGCTCGTACACAACTGAGTTCTCGCAGGTCATCTTGTACCAGTAACCATGGGTACCGGGCGGCGCGTCGTCGACGATCAGCGGTCCGACCCAGTCGGTCTTCACCAGCGTTCCGGCCGCACCGAGTTCCTTCGAGGTCGTCGCGATCTTGTCGGCTGTCAGCCCCGCTTGCGCTTTTTCCGCATATCGCGCCGGAGTAACGACGCCGGCCTGCCATGCAACGAACTCGTGCCGCGCGATCTGCGTTACCGCCGGGTCTTCGGGCGGCGGCGTCGGCGACGCGGTGGGCGCGGGTGTTGCGCGCCGCGCATCGGCATGGCCGGGAACGACTGCGATGAACGCCGCAAGCGCAAATGCGCTAATAACGAATAAACGAGACAACATCGACATCGGTAAGTGCATCACGGCCTTTGAGCGCTTCGAGCTCGATCAAGAACGCAAATGCCTCGACATTCGCACCGAGGCGCTTGAGCAAACGGCTCGTGGCCGCGGCGGTACCGCCCGTTGCGAGCAGATCGTCGACCACGACGACGCGTTCGCCGTGTCCGAGCGCATCTTCATGAATCTCCAGCGAATTCGTTCCGTACTCGAGCGCGTACGATTCGGAAAGTTTGCTGTACGGAAGCTTCCCGGGCTTGCGGACCGGCACGAAACCGGCGCCAATTGCGTACGCCAGTGGTGCGCCGAGCATGTATCCGCGCGCCTCGATTCCAACAACGTAATCGATGCCGCGTCCCTTGAACCGGTCCACGAATAGATCGATCGCTTCCTTGAAGCCCTGCTTATCCTTGAGCAGCGGCGTGATATCGCGGAAGAGGATTCCGGGAATCGGGAAATCAGGAATCGCGCGAATGAGATGCTGGGTATTCACGGGGAACGGGGATTCGAGCAACGGCGTGATCAGCCTCTTCGTTTTAGGGACAGGTAGAGCAGGCAATAGCACAGGATAGGCACAGCACCCTGAATACGTGGCTCGGTCCAATCTTCGGTCACACATACACACGCCGCATCCTGGTTGCGATAGCGTGCTCGATTGCATTGCACGAAGTCGTCGCGGGCCTGATCCCGCCGTTTCTAAAGCCGCTGCCGGATAAAAAAGAAGTCGTCGAGCGTGTTGCGATCATGCGCGTTGAGGCCAAGCCGACGCCGACGCCCACACCGGAACCGACGCCGACTCCACCGCCGCACGTCGTCTCGATCTCGAAAAACAACGTCGTGCCGACGGTCGCTCCCGTCATCCCGAAGCCCGAGGGAAAGTCGGCGCGCAAGGAACGGATCAAGCACGCCGGCGCCGCACGACCCAAGCCGCCGAAAGTGCACTATCACACTCTACCGATTTGGGACGTCCCGACGGGCGCGCAAGGGGCAGGCGCCGGACGCGTCGCGGGCGCGGGCAGTTTAGGCAACGGAACGAACGGCACGGGAACCGGAAGCCAGGGGAATGGCGCCGGCGGCGGCGGTGCACCGTGCGGCGCCGTTGACTTCATCTCGCAGGGCGACGCAACGTACGATCCCGCCACGAACACCTACGACCGCAACAACGTCAAGGCGATCGTGCACTACGCTGACGGCACGTCGCAAACCGTCGAGTTGGATTGGACGTGGCGCTTCAAGTCGCAAGACCAAGACCCGTTCCGCAATACGTCGGCGCCGATGCTCTTTCAATTTCCGCCGCCGTCACAGCGTGCATCGGAGCCCGACACGGTTCAATACATCATGCGGTATAGTCGGGAGACGGGCACGACGAAGCTTCAGGACGATTGTCCGAATATTCCGCCTCCGCCAACGCCGGGTCCGCGGTAACACCTTCGACGAATCGCTTCGGATCGACCGGCGCTCCGAAGTGATAGCCTTGCACGCGAGCGCAGTCCAGCGTACGAATGAACTGCCACTGCTCCGGCGATTCAACGCCTTCGGCAACGACGTCTAACCCGAGCGAGCGCGCGAGCGTGACGATCGCTCGCACGATGGCTTGATCGTACACGTCGGAAATATCGCGAATGAACGTGCGATCGATCTTCACGCCGGCGATCGGCAACCGCTTCAAATATCCAAGCGAACTGTAGGCGATTCCGAAATCGTCGACGACGATGCGCACGCCTTTATCGCGCAGCGTTCGCATGGTCATCAGCGCGAGGTCGTCGATCATCATGCTCTCGGTGATTTCGATCTCGAGCGCATTTGCCGGTAGATCCGTTTCGATGAGAATCGCGACAATCGTATCGGCAAGGTCGACTTCGCCGAAGTCGCGTGCCGAAAGATTGACAGCAATGCGGAAATCCGGGTTACTCGAGCGCCGAATTTCAGCCGCAAACGCGCATGCGGTGCGCAACACCCAGCGGGAGATCGGCAGGATCATGCCGCTCTCTTCGGCGATACCGATGAACTCCTCGGGCAGAATCCGTCCGTGCTGATTGTGGTTCCAGCGAATCAGCGCCTCTGCTCCGCATACCTGTCCGGTCGCCGTATCGAGAATGGGTTGGAATTCCAGGCGTAACTCGCCGCGCGGAATGGCGTAATGCAGATCCTGTTCCAAGCGCAGACGATAGGGCCCCGCTTCTTCTTTTACGACATCGACGAAGCCCACGCGCGTGCGGCCGCTGTACTTTGCGCGATACATCGCGGTGTCGGCACGCGAGAGCAGTTCTTCCACCGTCGAACCGTCGTCGGGATAGGCGCTCGAGCCGATGCTCGCGCCGACGAAGAGCTGGCGGTCCTGGATGATGAACGGTTCGGAGAGCGAGATTTGAATATCCGCCGCGATCATCGGCACGCTGGTGACGCCGTCCATATGCGCGATGACGACAAATTCGTCGCCACCGCTACGGAAGACGCGCGCCCGATCTCCCACTGCGCGCTGCAGACGCAACGAAAATTGTTGCAGCAGTTCGTCGCCTGCGTGGTGGCCGAGCGTATCGTTGATAATCTTGAACCGATCGAGATCGACGAAGAGTACGCCGAGAATGCCGTCGGTGCGCTCTGCTACCGCGACCGCATCGCTCAGCGTCTCTTGAAGCGCAAGCCGGTTGGGCAGTTGCGTGAGCGCATCGATCCGCGCAAGACGCGCGAGATGATCCGCCGTTTCTTTGATTTCCGTAATGTCGAGTGCCACGCCGATTGCGCCGACGATCGCTCCGCTTACCGCTCGCAGCGGCTCGACGTGGTGTTGCAGCCATCGCTCGTTATAGAAGACTTCGAAGCGCTCCGACGATCCACGGAAAACGCGCTCGATCGCATCGAGTGCGATGCGTTTGGAATCGCTGTCCGGAAGCAGCACGTCGATGCGATCGCCGGCGAGTTTCTCCGCATTGAGCCCGTGATACGTAAGGCCCGCGCCGACAACCGACGTGAAGACGAGATCGAGATCGACCGTCCATAAGAGCGCCGGCACCTGTTCGAGCAACAGACGCAAGCGCCGTTCGCTGTCGCGCAGCATGTTCTCGGCTCGTTTGCGATCGCTGACGTCGCGCAGGTAGACGATCACCTCGTCTTTTGCCGGCTGAATGCGGATCTCGATCCACATTCGCTTCGACGCGAAATACTGCGTGCGATCGACCGGCGTACCGCTTTTACGTACGGCGCGAATCTCGGGCAAGAGATCCGACGCTAGCGGATCCAGAATTTTCTCGATGCGCCGACCGACGAGCTCGAGCGCCATCGCGCCGAGCAGTTCTTCTGCTTTTTCGTTCACGTGCGTAAAGCGCCACGCGTTGTCGAGAATAAAGACGCCGTCGGCGACGCTCTCGAGCAGATTGTAGCGGCGCTCGTCGAGCACATTTCGCGAGAGCGAACGGAACTGCACGATCAGCATCACGACGCTCACCGCGAGAATGAGCGTGACCCCGGAAAGTGCTACGACGACGTTCACAGCACGCCCCGCTCTTCCAATAGTTGCCGTAGCGCCTTACGTGTTCCGACGCCGAGTTTATCGTAAACGCTTCGCACTTCGCGTTTGATCGTAAACTCACTACGTGAAAAGCGCTGCGAAAGTGCCGGAACTTCCAGGCCGGCACAGAGCGAGAGCGCAAGCTGCCGCTGCAGCGACGTAAGGCCGTCGATTGCCGGCTCCGGCCTGCGCCCGACCGCACTGGTCAAGAATTGGTAGAATGCGCTCTTGGGGAAGTGTACGGCGTGCGCGCGAGCGCGGTCGGCCCAGAATTCGGTGCCGATCAGCTCGGCCAGACCCTGCGCCGCAAGCGCCGCGCGGAAATGGTGATTCGCCGCTTCGAAAATCGCGTAGGCTTCTTCGAACGCCGCCGTTGCCGCTGCGGTGTTCCCGAGTACTTGATGCACGCGCGCGAGCGCGTACTGCGAGAATCCCTCCGCACGGCGATCATGCGCGATCGCGAGCGTCGGATCGAGGCTCTGCGAGCCCAGCTTCACGTACATCGAAACGAAACGCTGCGCGCGCGCCATGTCGACCGGCGCAAGCAGCGCCGCGAGCGTCACAAGCGCTTGTCGCTCCTCACCGTCGATTTCGGCCCACGAGATCGTGCGGGCAAGATCTTGCGCTTGCGTCAACTCTTCGAGTGCCCACGCCTCATTGCGATTGATTCGCGCGACGTAGGCGCGGTCCACGTGCGCCATGATCTTCCAGGCGACCGTGGGCGCCAATTCTTTGGAGTCACGGAAGAGCCACTGCGCACGAGCGGAATCGCCGCGCAGGAACGCATCCCACGCAAGGGCGCGCAGACACAAGAACTGCGCGTCACGCAGATCGGGCGTCCACTCGATTTGTTCGTACAGCGCTTCAGCTTCATCAGCGGCTTGCGCATCGCCGAGTTCGAACGCGATACGGAGGAGCGAATGCAGCGCGCGTCCCAGCGTGTGGTAATCACACGCGTTCAGATTCTCGCGAGCGAGTGCGATCGCTTCGCGCAGATCGGCGATTTGCGCCTCGTAATCGCCCGCGCCGGCATGAACCCACGAACGGACGACGAGCGTCATCAAACGCGCGCCCGGGTCGGGGTTCGTCAGCGCGAGGGCGAGATCGGAATCGGATGTTTCGAAATGGCCTTCGAGATACCGCGTACGCGCACGGTGGTGCGCAATTTCCGGCATGCGATTGGGATGCCCGGCTGCGAGTTCTGCAGCGAGCACGAGCATCTGACGCGCCGACTCGAAGTTCCGGCTGTTCGCGTACGCCTTGGCGGAGATGATGTAGTAGTCGATGAGCGCATCGCGCGATTCGAAGGCGTGGCTTGCACGCGCAAGCTCTTCCAGCGCATCGATGGGGTCCCGACGTAGTTGCGCTTCGGCGCGAAGAACGATCGCCTGGGTGTTGAGCGGCGCCGGCCATTCTTCGCATCCTTCGAGGCGCACGAGCGTTTCGTCGTACCAGCCGGTACGAAGAAGTTCGCGCGCCTCGACGAGCTGCTGCTGCTCTGGCATGGCCGCCTTTAGTCTTGGATCGCCGGCGCCTGCGTCGTTGTTTGTGCGGTCACGGTGACCGATGGACCCGTGACCGATTGTGCCGCGTTACTGTTCCCCGCCGCGGTAAGCGTTTGACCCGCTACCGTCGTGTAGGAGTTGTAGACGACGACCGTATACGTGCCGGCGGCAAGCGTGTGCAGATTGTATGCGCCGGTCGCATCGGTGTTTGTCGTATTCGCGACGTTTCCGTTTCCATCGATTGCAACGACAGTCGCTGCGGAAACGGGCGCACCGGAATTATTCTTCACGGTTCCACTGATCGCGCCGGCTTGGCCACCGGGCACCGCGAAGAGCGTCGGACGCGAGACGATTTGTCCCGAGTTGTTCTGCGCGAGCGATTCGAGGGCATTGAAGTCGGCTTGAATCGATGCCGCCGGATTTCCACCGATGAGGAAGTTTCCGGACACCGTTACGGTGACTGTCCCGGAATTTGCCGACGTCACCGTCGATCCGCCCGCACCGGCCGTGCTTCGCGAGTTGTTGTGCGGAATGAAGTTTATCGGGTAACTCGTACCATTCGCGACCACGGCGCTTTGCGATGCGTCAAACGTAAACTGCACCGCTTGATAGGCGCCGCTGAAGTATTGTCCGATGCCGATATTCGCCGCGTTTCCATTCTGCTGCTGCAGAACGTTTACGATATACGGGGTCTGGTATTGCGCGATCGTCACGACTTGGCCGTTCGAAACAACGGCGACGCTATCGACGGCAAGATTGATCGCGCTCGGCGTGAGGTTTCCGATGTTGGGTGGCGCATCACAGAGCAGAATGCTTAGCAATCCGCCCACGCCGCCAAGCGTGTCTTGCGGATGCCGCGAGCTCTGCGTGTTCGAGGGCGTAACCCCCGGAAGGTGCGACCCGCCCGCGCCTCCGGTGCACGCGGTGAGTACGGCCAGCAGCAACAATGCCGCAATGGGTGGCGTCCGAAGGCTCATACTATCTCCGTCCTTACTGGTGGTGCGGGCACCATTATAGGATCGAGATCGGGTTAAAGAAGGAACAACCACGCGTAAAGACCGCCTTTACTGTATAGATACGTAAAAGCAACGGTAAAGCTAACGTAACGCTACCTTTTCCGATATTTTTCAATACGGACTTGGTGCGAAAAAGCGCGCTAGGGCAGAAAAAAGCCCCGATTCCTCGGGGCGCCGGGTGGAGTCGACCTAACTCTTCGTGCAGGTTACGTTATACTGCGGCTTCCAGGTGCCCGCCGTTTGAACTTCTCCCAAATCGTGATACTTCGCGCCTTCAAAGGTGTTCGTATCACGGATCTGCGCCGTCTTTCCCGATGGATCGGTGGCGCTGCCGGTCCAGACGATTTTGGCGCCTGTCTGGGACGTCGATTCGCTACCATAACTACCGTCCGCGATGATGAACGGGCTCACCCACGACTTTGTCGCGGGCACGTAGACGTTGTACCAGGTGTTATCGAAATTCGTCCCCGTCGCGTGATACATGATCGACCCGTTCGCGGTCTTCGTAACCGTAAGTGTTTGGCTGTTCGGACCGCCCATCGGCGACGGGATACTATTCGTGCACGACCACGTTCCAACGGCCCAGTCAAAGCCACTCGGTCCAACGCCGATCGCGGAAGCGGACATCGTTTGTGCACCAACGGCGCACGGCGCGAGAACGAATGTCGTGAGCATAATCGGTACAAGGAATCTATTCATAGGCGCTCCCTTTTCAAAGAAACCCGTATCTTCTTTTAACACTGAAAAGGGCGTTGCTGTATACTTGAATTGCTCGCTGGGAAAGCGCACGGCTTTGCTATGGTGAGCCGACACGGTACATTCTATTCGCCGCCGGACGTGCGCATGTTGCGAGAAAGGTTCGCAGATGCAACTGATTGCCGAATTACTACGTGCCGACGACCTTCTAGCACTGCGCGTGTGGGCGGACAATCTAAAACTCGACGTGAGTAATGCGAGCGCGCCCGCGCTCGTTCGCGTTGATCCCGCGCAAAGCGCTTTTCTTATATACGAATTCCAACCACAATCGATCTTCGAACAAGCTTTCTTTGAGACGTCGACGATAGGAGCACCACCAGGGCAACGCCCCGATCCCAATACGCCTCCGGGCAGCGTAGGGGATACACTTCTTCCGCCAGGCCAAGTTGCTGCACGCATCACCCATACCAGCCGAATAGCATTTTCGATACCGAACGGTATTGATGCGATCCCGTATACGACTGAAGCACTACTGGATTGGTCGAAGCTCACGCCGTCGGTAGTTCCCGTCGCGCAGAGGGGCGCAAAGAATCCTCAAATCGTCGAACCCTCACCCGACGAAACATCAATCGAACTACCGTACCGCCTGATCCTTTCACCGGACGACAAGCAAGAGTGGACCCATAGCATTGACACGGTTACGCACGATGACCGCACCGAGCTTTGGCACACACAGCTCAAAACGCCGGCATGCTTGCGTGCAGTGTGGTCGCCGGACTTCAGGCCGCTTCCCGCACCGCTGCCGCTTGCGACGGACGAATCGCCATTTCGTGGCGCAATGAAAGCGCGCGACCGTGCTGAGATCGTCATCCTAACCTCGGCCTTCAGCGGCTACATTACGGAACAACGGCAACCATTCGTTCCAAGGCCCATTGTAGCCGATCAGTTCGTCCTATCGACGCTCGGAGGATGGCTTCGCTCGCAAGGTCACTGGGAGCCCCCGCATACCGACCCAAACACGCCTGGCGCTCAGTTTCTCGAATTGAGTGAATGGAATCACGTCGCGACGCAAGCTCGCGATCATTACGTCAGAATTGTCTACGAAGGCCATCTCTTTCCGTTCGGTCACCGAGCCGCACTCGTGAAAGTTACCGAACGGAAAGTGCAGACCGTGCCATCGGGAAGCGCGACCGGCTCCCCGTGCGCGTACATGCGTCAACGCATGTACATCGTCGTGCGCGAACCAGAGAAGATCTTCTCCGACAATGAGTACCAATTTTCAGGGCGCGCGATGCCGCTTCGCAAGAGCATACGCCTGACGACGGTTGTCACTCCGAACATCGATGATCCGAGTGCAGCACCGCAACGCATTCCAGGGACGTCGTATTCATTTTGGGTCTACGTTAGCGGCGCGCCATTTCAGTTTCACTGCGTCGCAACCGATGTCACCGGTCGCACCTCCGATTTCACGGCAGCGCTCATTTTCGTTCCGATCAGCGAAGTGCCGGGCAGCGGTTACGCAGCAACGATCCGGCAGCATTATAAGAACGATCTAGATCCAAGCAGCAATCCTGCCCGCAAATGTACTGCCTTCGCTCAGAAAGTCGCATACGCGAATCCGGTGACGGCCGCGTCTGATGATACGTCGCTAACGACGAATGCACTCTATTTTGACGTTCAAGACTTCGGCGGCGACGACAATACGTTCGCGTATTTGCCCACGCTGGACCAAGCCGACGTTACGATTCCCCAAGTTCAACAGCTGCTCGGTACGAATGCACCAGCGACAATTTCGCTCTTTTCCGACTACATCATCAACGGGATGGATTCGAACGCCGGTGTGTTCGCAAGCTTGGCGTCAAAACTGCCTCTGCAGTTCAGCGCGGACAAAGCGGGCGGCATCGCAACGCCTAATTTTGCGATCAATGGGATCTCCGCTAAAGCGGGACCGGTGGCCGGCGATCTCGCGAAAGCAGCAATCGGAAAGATGGATCCGAACGAGTTTTTCGGCGATCTTACTGCCCAGTTGTTCGGGACCATCAACGTCAAAGATTTGATTTCAGCCGTGGGCGGTCTTGCGGATCTCGGACCCAACGGCCCGCATCTGACGACGCAGCTCCAACCCGACCCGAACAATCCTCAGCAAATTGTAACGGCATTGCATTGGACGCCTCAGGTCCAAGGCGTTTCGCCGTTGCTCGAAGTGAACAACAACGGGCGCACTTCGGCGTTGACGATCGACGGAACGATGACGAAACTCATCAATCCACCTGGGCCCGATGCCGGTACCTTCGAGATTACGGGCACACTCACCAACTTCAAGCTGGTACTCGTTGTAATTGGATTGAATTTCTCGTCCTTCACCTTTACAGCTGGGACGAAGAAGAAAACGAACGTCGCCGTTCATCTCGACGATTCCGGCGGCTCGGCTGTCGAGTTTCTAGGCCCGCTCCAGTTCGTCAACAAACTCAGCGACATCATTCCGAAAAATGGGTTCGGCGACGGCCCGCACGTCGACATCACGCCGGCACAGGCAACCGTCGGCTACACGCTCGGACTTCCGCCGGTCGGGATTGGCGTGTTCGATATCGAGAACATCGTCATCGACTCTTCTCTAACGCTGCCATTCTTTGATGGAAAGCCGCACTTCGATTTCTATTTCGCAAAACGCGATCATCCATTCTTGCTAACGGTCGAACTATTGGGCGGTGGCGGGTTCCTGCATGTCGAGGTTGATGCGACCGGTCCAATTATGATCGAAGGGCAGCTTGAGTTCGGCGGCAACTTCTCGCTTGACATTGGTGTCGCGAGCGGCGGCGTTCATGTCATGGCGGGAATTTATTTCAAGCTGACCGCAGGAGATACGCAGCTTTCCGGGTTCGTCGATTTGGGCGGTGAAGTCGAGGTGCTCGGCATCGTTTCCGTCTCTGTTGATTTCAATCTCTCCCTTACCTATGACAGTGCGACGAAAAAAATTACCGGACGCGCAACGCTGACTGTGTCGATATCGGTGCTCTTCTTCAGTGCATCGGTGCAGATGTCGGTCGAACGGAGTTACGGCAACGGTTCCAATGATCCGAGCGTCAAGGATGTCATGAGCGCGACGGATTGGGGCAACTACGCCGCGGCATTTGCCGCGTGAGGCAAAGTCTATGCCAAACGAAATCATTTCCGTCGTTACGATCCCGAATGGTTACACAGCGGACAAGACCTCATTGCGGCTATCACTCTACATCGCGCCGCGACTCAGTGGAGCGCCGACGCTCGAGAGCTTTCCCGATTGGCTCAATTGGGCAAAGACGCTCAGCACGGGAACGCTGAACGTTACGCTCGCGTGCGGCAACAATCAAACGACGGTCACGGTGGACACTGCGCCGCTGCGTGAAGACGTATGGACGAGCATCTTCAACAAAGACACGTTTGTCGATGCGTTTCAGCGGTTCGATTACAACGATCGCCTGATCGTCTCGTATCCCGTTGCTGAAGCGTTGAGCTCAGTCAAAAACCTCTATCAGTTTATCGGTTACCACGATCCGTTCAATATGCCGAAGCGTGAAGGTCTATATTCGCTCGTCGGCGGTTTCGATGTGGCGGGAGATGAGAAAGACCAGCGTGCCCTGATAGCGCGCGAGCGCGCACAAGCATGGCTAGAGCAAATAGGCCAGCTTCCGGGGCCGGTGCAACCCCCGCCATCTAATGACGGCGACGTCACGACATCGGTGCAGTTACGACCGCGCACCGCGACGAATGCGGTCGCACGCCGCTTTAACCTGTTCGCGCACATTCCGCCGGCACCGAACCGTGCGCCCCTCCCGAATACGCCGGACGACTTCTCCAAGCTGCTCGACTTCCATCAAGCAATCACGGCACTGCAATCGTATCCGGAGCTTTTGCGCGCGTTCGGTTTGGTTCTCGATATTACGGTTCCGCTCGACTTCGTTCCGGTTTCTCCCGACGCCGGTAACACGTTTTTCACGATCGGCGTGACGGACTTTAAACCCGACGCGCTCCAAGCGCCGGCGCCCCAGTTCAATTTCCCGACGACGCAATATGCGCGCTCTGCCGATGGCTTTTTTGCCGCGCCGCAATCAAACAGCGGCGTTCCCGGCGACGTACAAAACGGGCTGTTACAGTTTCCGAACGGCTGGTTCTACTTGGCGCAGATCGATGTTGACGGAGCCATGCACCAGACGATCGCGACGGCTGAGACGCTCATGAGTGCGCAAAACCGATCGCGAGATACGAGTGGGCTTGCGACGCTGCGCTCCGGTGGTCTCTCGCTCATTGCAGCGGGGCGCGCGATGCAGTTGCTCGAGAGCATGCGACAAGCAAAAGAGTTCAACGATGCCGTCGCCGCTGGGAAACCGTTACCGGCAGCATTGACTGCTCGCGATCTCATTCGTGGTTTTCGCCTCGACATTTGGTCTTCGCAAACCAATACGTGGTGCTCACTCCATCGCCGCAACGGGGAGTACGCGTTCGGCGACGCGGGTCAAGTCACGTTGTCGATCGCGGATGAGGAAGGCTTTACGCAGCTTGCAGCGGTGCAGCCGGCGGACGATCCGACCAGGCCGCCTGATCCTCCAACAGTAGCCGGTATCCCGCCGAGCAGCTCGGACATCTTTCTTCATGAGCGCATGGCGCGTTGGAATAACTGGAGTCTTAGTGTTCCTCGCCCGGGAAAGGCGCTCAATCGCGATCCTCACCCGGAGAAGGCTGTCGACGACGACCCGACGACCGACGAGCCCGCCACGCCGTTCAAGATGAAGAAAACTTTTTCGGTGGTGAAAGGCTCGCTTCCCGAGTTGCGGTTTGGAAGGCGCTATCGCGTTCGCGCGCGTGCCGTCGACGTTGCCGGAAATAGCATCCCATTACGAGACGACGAGCCCGGCGACAGTACGATTCCAAGCGATCCGAACGGCGTACCGTATTTCCGGTACGAGCCGGTCAGTCCGCCGGAAATCGTGTTCCGCGAGCTTGACAATCAGGATGGCTCGACGCTCGATCGTCTTGTCATTCGCACGCACAACACCGATCCGTCATTGGACGACCAAGTAACGCCGGACGTCGCGGAACGTCACATCGTTCCACCGCGTGTCGACGTGACGACGGCTGAGCGCCACGGCATGTTCGATGACGCGACTGGGAAACTAAAAGGGGATGCGGCGACGTATGACCTCATCACCGAAAAAGATACGGGGACGCTGCCGACGGCCGATGCAGCTGATGCGAAGCACACACAAGTTCCATTAGATTCGAATGCAGATGTCGCGCTTCCATACTTTCCCGATCCGTTTGCGCGCGGGGCCGCGCTGCGCAATCTGCCGCAGACTCCGGAAAATAGCAACGGAACGATCGAAGGCGGCGCGCTGACGTACGCTGTCCCGACGAATGCGCCGCAGCGGCCAGGCTCGGTGACGCTTGTTGCGTTTGATGGCACGTGGCCCGACCTCAAATCGTTTCGGATCGTACTCGGAGAGGGCAATACAGAGCCGCGTTGGGATGACGCGAACCGTGTGCTGAGCATCAACCTTCCAAAGGCACAGCGCTTCACAGTTCCACTCAGTTGCTTTATGACAGCCGACGACCTGCGGTTTATGGGCGTATGGGAGTGGATCAGACAGTACGTCGACGCGATTAATACGGATATACTGAGCAGAGGCGCAGCTGACCCATTTCTTGCGCAAGAATTGCAAAGCGCGGCGTCAATCTTCGAGCTGCTGACGCGATTCGCACTCGAGGGATCGCACTATCTCCTCACGCCCTCGCGTGAGGTTACGCTGCTGCACGCGGTACAGCAGCCGATCGGATTGCCCGCCTTCGATGAGTTGCCGGTCTCACAGAACGTAGGCAATCCGCCAACGTTACAAACCGAAACCTACTCGCCGTTCGCACTTGTCCGAGCATGGCGCGCGCCGGCATCGACCAGCGCGAACTTGGTGGGCGGATTGATCGTGCATGGCGAGAGCACCGGCAAAGTCGATCTCGTCGCGCGCTGGACTGATCCGGTCGATACAGGCGCCGGCGGGCCGTCCACGATTGAAAATCGCACGCACGTCGATGAGATTCCCTTGCCAAACACGTTGCCCGAACTTCTTTTCGCACCCGGCGCCGATCACCGGCCGGTGGCGTTCTATCTTCCCGAAGAGCAAGCCATGTGGTTTGCAAATCAGGGTGACGTTGTTGCGGGACAAGAGCCGGGTCTAGCCGCGCCGCTTCATGATTTCGGCGACACGAAGCACCACATCGTCGACTATACTGCAATTGCGACATCGCGTTTCCGCGAATACTTCCCACCGGCTCCTGACGATGCGTTCATTCGCAGCAGCGAACCGATAACGGTTGACGTGCCGAGTTCAGCACGGCCGCAAGCCCCGCGTGTGACCATTGTGCTCCCGACGTTCGGTTGGCGCCGAGAACTGTCGACGAACATTCAAACGTCGATTCGCGTCGGGCGCGGCCTGCGTGTCTATCTCGACCGCCCGTGGTTCTCGACGGGCGCGGGCGAGCTCTTGGGTGTGGTGTGCTGGCCCCAGAGCGCTCCCTGGCCAACCGATGAACAACGCGAGGAGTTCAAACCGTATTTTACGCAAGCCGGAATGGATCCGATTTGGCAAGCGCAAGCGCTTGCGACCCTGCCGCACTCCTTCGACTTTTCCGACGCGACCTTAGGACAAAATCTGCGCCTCGATGAAACGCAACTCGCAGTCGATGTCGCGGGCCACGAAGTCAAGTTCGATTCGGAAAAGAGTTTATGGTATGCCGATATCAGCTTCGACATCGCGGAAACCTACGGTCCGTTCATTCGATTAGCGCTTGCGCGATATCAACCGCATTCGATCCCGAATGTGGAGCTGTCGCACGTCGTCCTTGCAGATTTCGCGCAGCTCACGCCCGATCGATCGCTGGTGGTAACGCGCGCGCCTTTCGATTTGCGGACGCTTCGCGTGCTCGTATCCGGACTAGCCCCCGAAGCCCCGCAACGCAATCGAGTCGATGTCCGCGTACAACACCGTGCAATCGTGTCTCCGAGCGAAGAGCTTGGATGGCAGGACGCAGCGGCCGACATCGTCACGGTTACGCCGGATGCTCCGCCGCCGACCGGTCCCGACGCAAGCTTGTGGTCGGGAACGATTGCATTCGCCAGCGACCCTGTAGCCAATCAATATCGATTGCTCGTTTCAGAGTACGAACGGATCGAGGCAGATCCGATCATCTTCCGCGAAGAAGCTCCTGCGCGGCTCGGTGTTCCCGGATTCCCGGGCGTGCCGATACCGCCATTTCCCCCCATCCGGCTTCCACGGGTTGGCGAACGTCTCGTCTATCTCGACACGATCCCAATCGCGTGAATCGCAACCGTCGCGATTTGATTCATCAGTGCCGTGGACGGTAGGATCAAGGGCCGCTGATTTGACAATGGGCGTAGCGGTAGTCGTCGTTTAGGATTCCTTGATGCGGCTGCGATCCGTAGACAAATAGTAGTAGAGCGCACGTAACTGCAATTACAACCTCGATCACGAGGATTCGTCGCCCTAAGCGCCACGTGAAGACAAACGCCGCCGGGATTGCGATGAACGGAACCCAGAAGAAAAGCAAGGAGAACGCAAGGAGTCCCTGGAGAAACCCAAACTGCAAGCCGCAATCTTGGGCAGCCCACAACGTGATGAGCATGAGGATAATCGCGAGCGAAAGAACGGATGCGCTCACCGAGTAGACCCAACGCATTACGAGGATGACCTGCGTACTAACACACGGTTCAGGTTAGTGGCAGTCTTGTTCGAAGGGTGAATTGACCACGCGTTCTAGTCTATCGTTCGCATCAAAATAGAATGTTTGGAACCCATACTTCGCGCATGTATCGGTGACGTCCCAGACGTACTTGACGACGGCGAAGGGATGCTTGGAATTAAAGTTCCTTCGCTGGGCGTTAAAATATGGGGTCAGCAGCGGATCGTTGTTTGGTTGAGGCGTTTGACCCGGCTGCGGCCACTCGCCGCCATCTGCAGCTTGATAACCATGACCTCCCGGCGACGTAAAGTGCGCAAGCACAGGATTGTACGCGACGAAATGCATCTTTCGGAGTAGAGCATACAACGCGCTTCGCGTTTCTCCGATCTGCACTCTGCGTGACATTTCGGGTCGGGGATCGGTCCGCGGATCGGCGGTCCGTGTCTGAGCCGGTGCGCATGCCTGCATTACAGCAGAGAACGAAGCGAGTAGCGCTATGAAGCGCGACGCCTTTAGTATCGCAGCACCCGTCATTCGGAGGCTAACATGGAGCGAACGCGCGAATCGTTCAGCCACGCGAGACGACTTAGCAACCAACGGTTGGGCTACCATACGATTCACTGAGCCTGCGCACCAGCGTTACGGCAGTTCGAACCGGATTGCTCGGTCGGCGGCGGGATCGGGCGGCTCGCCGAGTGGGCATACGTGTATCACCACGTATCGTCGCGTCGCGTTCCTGCGATACGGTAACATCCTGATTGTTGAATTTCTCGTGGTAACGAAGCAGGTATGCTTCACCGCATATGTCGATGTTCGAGTTCTCGTACGGCTCGACAATGATCGCCTGCGGAATCTGCGAATCGTGCAAGAAATACTTACTAACGAACTCGCTCAGCGACGTACTATCGCGCTTGACGGCTTGGAATGTGACGACGTTTTTTCCAGCTCGCCCATTGGGGCCAACGAATCCGACCACGTGTCCGCTAAGTGCGTGGGGTAGCCGCGTGTAGCGAGGCGGAGCTGCCGGCACTTGCGGGCATACTGACCGACCTGCGCTCGCGGCAATTGTTGCCGCGGAAGTTGCTGCAGCAAATCCGATAACATAAATAGCGATTCGCATCATTGTCGAAATCATAGTAGGGATGTGATTCATCCCATTTCATGCCGAATGTGGTCGTCCGATAGGAGACGACAACGGGCGGTGAGCATCGTATCAGATGGCACGGCAGAACGTCTTGCCCCTATTGCCGCGGAAGCGCTTCGATAATGTAGGACTGCATCTGGTCGATCGGCGCCGCACGCCAGGATGTGCCATCAGCGAAGTCCACCTCGTTCACCCAGGCGACCAGCCACAAGCCATCGGCCCCGTTTGCATATGCATGGTCCCGGCAATTATTACGATCGTCTCGTTTCTCGCCTGGTTGAGCGCGGTAGTGAATGTCGAGCGGGAGCGGCTTGTGCTTGATCTCACCTTCGGTCGTCACCGTCGCATAGATAAATTGGGCATGGGTTACCGCGACATCGGCGCGATCTACCCACGTGAGGCAATCATTGAAATAAAGCGGACCTTGCTGAACGCGACCGTTCAAAAACATTTGGTCGCTAGCCACATCCGATGTCACTGAGATGAGTTCGATGTGCGATCCGGCTAATTGCACGGGAATCCCATCGTGCCATGATCTTCCTGCAGCTGCAATTCCGCTTTGCAGAGCGGCAAGCATGAATGCGACCGCAGCTGCCACAACAAGCGCACGTCTAGCTATGGTTCTGTCTCCTCTATGTTGGCGCCGATGTCAAGGATCGCTCCTGTCTGTGAATCGATTAGCACCCACAGCGTCTGACCCCAAGGCTCCATTCTTCCGAATATCGGATTCGGCTTATTTGCCGCCGTGTCGTTGGTATCGATCGTTGCCAAGAGGTGCATGTCAGTACTCCCCAGCGCGAGATCAACGCGTTCAGTTGCCACACCGTACGACCCGCTAAAAAGGGACGTTCCGTCTAAGAATACATAGCCGACGCCGCGCGACACTCGCTTGGATACAAATTGGGCCCGGATTTGCTTCCACATCGCTTGGTCTAGGCGCGCTTGGAAGCGAGGAATAGTTGGCGACACGCCACCGAGCGTCCCGTCGAACAAGTATAAAGATAGCCTGCCGGTGGAGCTGTCCAAACGAATTCCGAGCGTTCCCTGCGTGTCGTTAAACGAAGGGAGCACCGTCGGGGTAAACGATGCAAAGGAGGACTCGTCCAGCGTCGCGTTTTGCGCAAAAACAACGACCGCGCGAAGGGGTGGGCCCGAGGCTACGCTGGACCCGAAATATCTCCCAGGCGCTCTCTCGAGCTCGCTAAACAGCGCAAGATCGGCCTGATGCTCCCGTGAACACTTCGCTCGCGCAGCCCTCGTCGCGAAATGACGAGCGTACCAGCGCACCACCGGACTCAACGCGAAGGTACGGTGTTCACTCATCGATACGCTGCGAAATGCGTCGAGGCCCTCTGCATTCAACTTGTCTACCGCGACACGCACTTCCGCGGGCGAGGCAGCCGGACAGGATGCTGCTGCGGGTAAAGACGCACTAAGTCCCATACCGATCGCAAAGACAAACGTCATCGTTCGGGTCTTGAGCATCTTAAGCATAGGTCCACTGCGAGGTGTAATCGTCGGCCGGCGGTGGTTGTAGACCATACTGTTGACTTCCATACGCGTAATTGCAGCATGCACCGCGAAGTCCGCGAGTCGGTGCGGCGGCTTTGTAGCGCTCATCAACACGCAGTCCCGGCCATTTAATTTCGCCGCGTCCGTGCCATTCGAAAAACTTAAGCATGTTTCTATGGGCAGCTACCGCTGCGGTCGGGCACCAATTCACGAACGACCCAAGTTGTATGACAGAGACGTAGAGGAAGGGTTTGTTGCGCTATGCTGCCCGCTTGACTCAGCGTTACCTCTGGTTGCGAATCGTGAATGATCCAGTGGCTCGCGGGTCCCATCCGAACAAGCTTTGTTGCGTTTTGATTGGCGTGAAGGCGAACGCTGAACGAGACGTTCGCTCGACCCGCGTTGATTATGCCGACAACAACTGAGCCGGGGACAAGGCTAAAATCGCCCACGGGGATATCAAGTGCCGACGCATCGTTCTTCAAATCGGCGCCCACGAAGAAGCCAATGGCAATATCATGCCGTGCTTTTGCGGTTAGATCAAGTGATGGGCCCGGCTCTCTACCAAACGTGCCGCTTGTTACTCGCAGCAACCCCGACTTCACGAGATCCGAGTAGTAGTCAGGCGGGTACATATTCATCGGTTGCCCTAACACGAGCCGGATCGCCGGTGGGTAGAACGACAAGCGACGTTCGACGAGGTGTGTCGCCGTTTCTGGTGTTAATTTCTGCGGCGCGTATCGCGGACTATTGGGCATTACGAGATGCGCTTCGCTCGTCAGTGAAGGCATGAGAACGACGGCGGCCACGATGATTGCGCCGAATAAGCGAGCGGATTTAGACATACGTCTGGAACTGCGTTGCGTTCTTCTCATCTACGATGCGAACGGTATCGAATCTGTACGGTTCAGCGTCCAGCATCCAGGACCTGATGATCGTGCGGCCAGCGACGTTGGCGTACTGCTGCGCAGCAAAATATGCGTTTGTTGGGCCGTGAATGACGGCCTGTGTAATTTTCCCGTTTTCAACCGTAACATCGACGGGCCAGCCCCCGGCTACCCTATACGATCCACTAACCTGTGGTGGAGAGGTAACAATCCATTCGAGGCTTCTGAGGTCCCTTAGATGATCACCACGATCCACCGACACTGCGTCGTTTTCGGAGAGCTGGATGGCCTCGTTCTGATCGTGAAACGTAACCTTACGAATGCCGCTCGAGGCCTGCGCTTCAACAAATAAAGACGAATCAGATTCGATTCGGTACGTGGAGCGATCGAACTGGCCGATGTGTCCGGACAGCTCGATGGCAACATGCCGCGCTGTGCTAGCAGGCGCCTCCGCGAGGCAGACACTACCAACAGCGATAAGCAACGCAACGCCGAGAACGGTCGGGTATTTGATGAAGGTAAACATTCTAGAAGCGATCAGACAATCCAAACCTCTCCTTGGTGCACAAAATCTTCCATCTGCGTGGCGAGGGCCTCAGACTGGTATGAGTAACCGGTACTGGGGTCAACAAGATTGCCATATTTCAGATTTATCGTAGTGAAGCGCTGGCGCACCGCAGTTTCGTAGAGCGGGAGACGGCCCGGTCTCGTTCACGCTTGAGGCTCGTCGAGGACACGCGAAAGATTTGCTCGGTTTCTTGCGTTTGCCGTAGCTTCGTAGGACTGTATTATCCGAGACGCGGGGTGCTCACACGAAATATTGGAGTCGTTGAATCGAAGCGATCGCGAACGAAATCTAGTAGGTCTCGCGGAACGGCCGAATGTGCCGGTGCGTCAGTCGCAGTTTCGATCTTCCGTTTCATCAAAAACAACGCGTCCACGGGTAAAAACTTGTGATCATTGAGTCAATAGCCGTCCCAGCGGCATATAGACCCAGCGGTAGCGCGATGAGACGCACGACGCCGCGCCGCGACCAGCAGCGATCCGTCGTCTTTAGCGCGATAAGCACGGTCACGATGAACGAGACTGGCAAGAGAATGTAGTATAACTTTGTGAAAAGTATCACGGGTAGGACCAGTGACACCTGAAAATTAAACGTCCGTTCACAAACGGTGCCAAAGAAAACTGCTTCACAAACAAAAATTATCGCGCCCGCCATGATCGCTGCATATGCAAATCTGCGTAGGCGTGTTCTAGCCAACAGACTACGAGCCATAATAGAGGCCGCCAAAGTAGACGGAACCGTCTGGGCCACTCTCAGAGCCGAGTGCGTTCAGGTCTCGCGATTTGCACAGCTTGCGCACCGCATCGACGGCCTTCGCAATCATAAGCAGCCTTTGGTGGTACCAGCGGGATGTGTAAGGGGCCAAATGATGAGCAGGCAGTACGTCACGAGCGTCACTCCAGCGAGCACGAGGCCACTCTCAAACGACCATGTCACGCGCTTGAAACGCGCGACTAGGACAAAGTTGATCAGCACGGTTAAAAAGCAAAGCAAAAGTCCCATAGGGATAAACAACCCAAGAAGAACTGTCCACCACGTTGTCAACGACACCTGGAAATTGAAGTGTGGTTGGCACAAAGCGCCACTGATCGCCGCCGAGAGCGCCCAGACAATTCCAAATGCGAGGCTCAGGCTGTATGAAAAGCGCTGTGATACGTCGTCTGGTTTCATATCTCTTATTAAGCCACCAAGTAGGTGTGCCGCCGTAAGATAGCAGTGTTCCACCGAGGCCTCCTCCGGTTCCCGCCCGGGTGATGGACTGGGCACGTCGCCAGAGCTATTTCCGAAGTCATACGTGGATACGTTGCTTACAGCGTTGCTGGCAATGTCTCCGGGGTGAACTTCGCCGGAGTAGGAGTCGTGGCATAGCGTCAGGTCGGGGCCGGATAGAAATACCTTCCGTCGCCGTTCGGAGCCCAGTACCCAAGGTTTCCGTCCGGAAGAGTAAATGGAACCCCAGCAAGATTTCCATAGTCGGTAGAACGCGCGGGCAACTGCGGCGGGGCGGTAACGTCATTCGGGAAGGCTGCGTTCAAGAAGTAGATTTCGCTGATCGCTATCGCGACATTCGTTGAGACGCCAGTGCTATAAGTGCGCGAAAGCTGGGCAGGGCGCCCCGGGCACCCTGCTCTTTTCAATAAAGTCCTGAGTTACGCCGGCCTTGTGCAGGGCTAATAGCTCATCGACAAAGACGTCTTGATATCCCAGACTCTTGAGGCTGGCGGGCAGCGAATCCGGGACGTTTGCGTTTTTTAGCTCGATGACGCTTCGCCAATTGAGGTCGCGAACGCCTACGCTGCGCAGGTGCTCGATGTAGTCGACAGATACTCCGCTGCCCCAGAGTGATTTAATGCCTAACGGAGATGCATCGGGCAAGCGTTCTACGATCTGCTCAATGTAACTCGCATCAATCTTGAAAACGTGAAAGGCGACGATATCGTCCGCATCCGCATTTGGGAAAAGACGATGCACAGTGTTTACAAAAACCATCGCTGCACCCGCCACAGCTAAGAGCAACGCAGTGTCACTAGGATTGCGATGAGGCGGGACGTCGATGATCGAATCCTGTACGTTTGCGTTCAGCTCGAAAATCGCAACGCCGCTCGTGCCATTGCTGTTCGGCGAACCATAGCAGACGAAATCGCCCCGTCTCTTCAGTGTGCCGAAAGACGACTTCGCCACTCGAGGCCTGAGCGCGCACGATTCCGGTGACGCCGTTTAGCCCCCGCCTATACGTGCGGTCTCCAACTTGAAAAACCAAGTCCAGTATGTCCTGGGTGCTCACACTCCAAGTACCTTTGATTTTCGTCATCTTTTACTATCGATTCAATTGACGGTTGAAAACACGACCAGCGATCCCACGACAAGTACCTACACGCTCGATGGCGGCGTGAAGAGCACGATCGACGAACGCCCGGGCGTAAACATCGCGGATCCCGATAATCTCGCCCAGTTCGTTGCGCGCACGCTTGACAACGCCGAAACGGCGGGTGCAAAGCAAACTTGGATCGATCTCGTCGACCACTTAAGCTTCCACACGTTTGCCTACCGCATTTGTATCAATCATGCGGGACCCACGCGTACTCGCTGACCATGGCCCGCCAGTGTATGTATGGTAGTATCGCACCCCGTACACGGTATGTAGGGACGGTGGATTATGGTTCGTGGAGAAAAACGCACCGCGACATTCGTGGCTGCGGCTATTCTTGCTGCGCTGACCATGCTCGTGGGATGCAGCGGAGGCGGGAGCAGTAACGGAACGACACCGGGCCTTTCGCAACCGGCAACGGCGCCGACCAGTGGGGGCGGTCAACCTGCACCGCCCGCAGTCGCTCTTGCGACATGCCCGCCCCCGACGCCGACGCCCGGTCCGACCCCGTCGAGTTCGAAACTATACGTATTCAATGATTGCGCAACGACGATCTCAGGTTTGTTTTACGCCACAGCATATGATACGAACGGTAACCAGTTGCCGATAGCTGGAACATTTCCGAACCTACCATTTGCGATCAATGCAATTTTTGACGAGCTAAATCGTCATCTTTACCTAGCGAGTCACAATCCGTTTCCCTCGGGAGCCATCGCTGTATACGATCAAAACGGAAACCCCGTCTCAACGAGTGGGAGTTTCCCTAATACATTCGGTCCGAGTGGCCTCGCGTTCGACTCACTAAATCGACGAATCTACGTTTCAAACGTCTTCAGGACAAGCACGCATCCAAATCCTACGATCACGGTCTATGATGAAGACGGAAATCAGGTGACGACATCGGGAACGTTCCCAAATCTCTCCAACCCCACGTCGATGGCATTCGATCCGTTCAATCAGCTGTTGTACGTCGTGAATTCGAATGGAGCGAATACGGGAACCATGACCGTTTACGATCAAGAGGGCAATCCGGTTTCCTGCAGCGGCACGTTCCCAAACATTATCTCGCCTAGCAGTCTGGTGTTCGATAGCGCGAATCGACGTCTGTATTTACTAGAGGGCGGCGTCATCAACACGGTTCGAGTTTACGACGAAAATGGCGACGAAGTCCACGTCCCGGGAAGCTTCCCGAATCTCTCGGTCCCTGGAAGTATGGTCTTCGACCCTCAGACTCGCCATTTGTTCGTGACGAATTCTCCGCAGGGTGAGTCGTCTTTTATTGCTGTTTACGACGAGAACGGGAATCCAGTAACGACGAGCGGAGCATTCCCCGACTTGTCGTTTCCCACCGCCCTTGTCGTAGTGCCTTAAATCGTTACGACGTGACTGACGTAGCCGCAAGCGAGCTTTCATTGTGAGAGCTCGCTTGCAGGCGTCACCGGCATTCGGTGATTAGAGGCCTTCCGCTGGATATTTATCGGCGGGCCAGAGATTTGCGTGCGTCATGAATCCGTAGATCAAGCATGGTTTATCAGACCGGTTGCTCCACGCATGATTGACGCCGCGAATAACCGTTGGCACGGTGATGAGAGCGACGAGAAACATCAGCGCCGTACGGGGCGTTCCACGAAAGTATCGCCCAGCGTAAGCAACGCAAGACTACCGATAAGCACGATCGGATACGCGATGAAAGGCTCGATCGTAAATGGCCAAAAAGGCAATCCCGAGAAAGCTGCCGTCCACCCAAAACGCTCGTGACAAAAACCTCCTCCCAGACCTGCTGCAATGGCCTCAACGAGTAATAGCGAAATCATCCGTATGCAGCCCTAACCCATACAGCATACGGAGGGGTAGCCACACGATTAGGGTCCATGATATTTCCTATGCATAGAAGTACACACCGCCGTGCGACGCTTCCGAACTGGTTTGGTCCAACCCCTGCGATTGTTTTGTCGAGCTCGATTCTCCGGTACTTGAGTCATTGAAGTACGCGGTCAAATTTTGCCAGTGGTTACTTCTCAACCATGACTTGTGCCCGCGCTTTTGATGCTGATATTGGTCAGTTATGAGTTGAATCCTAAGCATGGTCGACCATTGGCGAGAAATGTGGATAGCAATGCAAAGACCGCAGCCGGTACTAGCATCGCAATGGCAAGAGCGATCCGATCGACGCGATTTGAATGCCGAACCGATACGCTGCCTATTGCGACAACAAGGCCGCCGATGATGATGAGAAACCAAAGCGGATAGCCTACGACGAGGATCGTAGGAACATCACCGGGGCGCGGCCATCCATCGCATCCGAACGCGACTGCAAATAAGATGGCAACGATCAGCAGCAGCGTAACCACACAACCGTATAAGAAGCGAACGAACGCGGGGTACGGCGAAAAATCGTTAGGCATAGTAAGAGATGCCCCCGTAACTCGCACCTTGCGGCGCTCCCTGCGAACCGCCCGACTGCGGCGTCACCCCGCTGCCGCCAAAATTATACGACGAGACATAGCCGACGAAGTTCGTCTCTTGCGTATTGGACCCCATCTCGGATGCATAGCGAAGGTCCAGAGGTGAGGGTTTCCTTTTAATCTCGCCAGTGGATCGCTCCTTGCCTATGATGGATTACGTCAAAATCGCTTGTCCAATCAGAAGTAACCGTGAGCAATTCGACGTGAGATTCCGGAAATTGAACTGGGACAGCTTCGGTCCAAGAGCGGGCTGCGCCAGGTAATACGGAGAGCGCAAGGCTACATATAAACGCGGAACGCAACAACGTCATTGTCTGGAGCCATCGGATAGCGTCAGCATAAACCTGCGAGAAAATTCGGCCGGCACGCCAGTGAACGGATACTCCGCATACTCAGGATGTCGTTCGAGATAAGCGTCTATACGCGCGCCGACGCTGCTGAGGGTATCAGCCCTTGCGCCGCAGATCGGCCCGTCGGGCGCGGCCAATTCTTCGACTTCGGCGACTCGCCCGAGCGTTTGGCGTTGACCGTTTCTAACAGTAACGGCGTGAGAAAGGGCGTCATGAAGCGTTCGAGCGTCAATGAAAGAGTTCACGGGCTCGCACTGGTCAACGACCGAAATCTCTTGGAAGTGGACTCCGGGAATCGTTCTAAGTGCTTGCATAACGTTTCCCAAAGAACCGTCCGAGGAGGATGCGCGTACAAGAATCGTTCGATCGCCGACGACGATATCGGCTGTGGGAACGCGTATTCTTTCAAGCGCTTCGGTCGCCGTTGACATCGAGTATCCTCGATCCGCAACTATCCGCACAAGAACCCAGGAAGGCTGAATCTCCATCGTGCTCTTGACCGTCATTGCTAGGCGTGAACCACGTGGCTCATCTGCGGATTTCGTAAGATCCGAATAGCTGATGCTGAATTCGCCAACCGTTCGCAGCGTGGGATTAGAAACAGTAGGCACTCCGGCAGCTTCATATGCCAGTGTTCCTTCAAAAAGCGAATAGTATCGCGGCAATGCGTCACCCCAGAACGCCGTTTCGGTTGGCTTATCCGTTGGAACGTCCGGCCATGCCGTTTGATTCCCGCAGAACGATGAGACATCGCGCGCCGACGTTGTCACGTGCCCGGTAAACAATGATCTTCGGGTGAGACGGACCTGCATCATCGCTGCAAGCGCCTTAGCACGTTTATCGGCGTCGTTTGCTGCTTCTTGCCGAAGGTTGTCACGCTCTCGACAAGAGTCTCGCGATGAGACCAGTCGCATTATGTAAAGCTGCGTGCCGCCCGCAGCGGTTTCGAGCGAGTCAAGCAACGCCCGGAGGCGTTGCGTAGATAGTGGTTCGACGCCGACCAACACTTGGCCGGTGCGGAACGGAATCCCATGTACGAGCACTGTCACGAATCTGGACCGCACCGCAACGGGCGACCCCGCCGCATCTTGAACTCTGGCGACGGTTTTCCGCAGGTCTGCATCAGATAGCGGCTCGCGTGATACGTCAAACGGCGTGTTACTGTATATTGACCCCGCTTCGAGGCGCTCCCCGAGCAGGATAAGTTCCACGAATGCGTGCTGCGCGGGAAGCGAAGTTGCAACGCTGGCCGGCACCGCAATCGTCGTTAACCGATTACCGTTCGCCAAGCTCGGGCGCACCCGGACGAGAGCAACGGCCAGAATCAGCAAAACGCCGGCTGCAACGATCGTGAGAATGCGCATCAGCAGGTAACCTTCACGCGTCAAATCTCTTTTCGCGAGCGTCAGTAAACACGACGAAGCGTCACCGTAACGGGTCCCCCTAAGATGGAGAAGTACCTCACGCGAGTGCCGAAGCAAAACGTCCTTGTCCACACCGATTGATGGCATCCTTCGCGACCGTAGTTGCCGACAGCCATGTCGCAACTGCCGCATACATCAACAGACGTTTTACACTAGCGTCAAGTGACGGCGATCGGCGAAAAGCCATGGGTACTGACATCGCCAGGAGAATCACGTGCCATCAGTGACTTCGAGTCACGAAGTGCATAGCTTAAATGGAACGAAACGCGTCTGTTCTTGCTGAACGCGAAGACGGGCGCAGTAGACCGGCACAACACTTCCACTCCAAGAGAATGACGTGCAGGTTACGATGGCGCCGGCTCGCAGCACGTGAGCCTCGCCGATCGTTCGATCCAATTCACTGTCGAAAACAGCGACCAGCGATCCCAGCACAACTACGTACACGCTGGATGGCGGCGTGAAGCGGACGATCAACGAACGTCCCGGCGTCAACGTGGCGGATCCCGATAATCTCGCCCAGTTCGTTGCGCGGACGCTTGACAACGCCGAAAAGGTGGGTGCAAAGCAGACATGGATCGATTTCGTCGACCACGGCGCAGGCGACGGCGGCGGCTTGGAAGCGGATACGTACGGCGGCGTCATGCCGACGCAAGCGATGGCCGATGCAATCGCGCATGGCGAAGCAATGCATGCTAAGGAACACCCGAGGATGCGAACCGCACGATCGACGGCGTCGTTGCCAACCAGTGTCTGATGTCGACGCTCGGCTTTGCCGATGCCCTCTCGCACGCAGGGGTCCGATTCTTAGCTGCACTAGCTGAAATATGTATTTACTCATGCCCGACCGACCGCACCTCAACGGGAATCGAAACCGGCAGTCCCACCTTATTTGCGATGATGCCCGACTGCGAAGAGAACACCCAAGGCGCCGACCTCGGATTGAAGGATCCGCTGGACACCGCAGCACGGTCCGTTTCTAGCCCGTGGCAAGGACATGAACATTTGTGAAAACAGTGGACGCGGTTCCCCCCAGACCGCGGAACGTGATAACGTGGTCGGCAGCGACGGGAGCGAACGTTGCCGAGTATTGGAGTCCGGCAATCCGCGCTAGCATAGATGACCCGTCAGTGTTGGCGTACCCGACGCTGCAAGAAGAAGTCATTACCTATCTCAAAGTATTACACGCGACCTAACGGGCGGATTCAGAACACGATCGCGCCGGAGCCGATTGTGAAACCACCGACCTAAGTGCGGCCATCCGATGGATGAACCACCGTCAAGCTCCGTTCTACCCGGTACACTAAGGAAATCAATGCACGAAAGAAAACGCTTTGTTGACGGCCTCCTAGCCTGCGCTGGGACGATTGCGCTAGGATTCATTGCC
>CAZYLU010000032.1:0-43368 GCA_964648945.1 uncultured bacterium
GGGGACGCCCGGATTTTCACGTCGTGTGAAAATCCTACTCCCTGAAATTCGCCTCCCGCCCATCCTGGGCTCCGGCGAATTCTCAGAGGCCCCGCGACGAACCCCCAAGCCTACGACCAACCCAAAAACAACACACAACACAAACCTCAAGACCTGCGAATCCGCAACTCGTACTCCGTTCGTACGAAATTATGTGGCGGAGGTTGGTCGCTCGTGTCCGCGTTTGGTGGGCTTCGTTTGGATTTCTTCGATGGCTGTTAGACTTGAATGGCTACAACTATCGGGGTGCCCGATCATGATTTCGAAACGAAATTTGTTGTTTGGCGCGCTCTTGTCTCTGTTGACAGCGTGTTCTTCGAACGGGAAGAGTGGTGGCGTGCTTCCGCGGACGGATATGGAGTCGCAGACGTTGGCGGTTAATCCGGCGACGTCTTGTGTGATTGTTCCGGGGACGGCTAGTCCATTCGCGGGTTTTCTCGGCGCGGCTTCTACAATTGACGCCTGGGATCTCGGAGGTTTGACAAGGATGGAACACTTCACGGGAGCCGGCTGGCACATCGTGCCGCCCCCGGCGATTCCGAATCAGAGTTCGTATGAAGGAGTCGTTCCGGACGGTGTACGTGCGATTTCCACGAATGATGTTTGGATCAGCGTTGAGGGGCAACACAGGGACGGCACGACAACGGCTTTCTTCTTCCATTGGAACGGAATCAAACTCAGCTACGTTCCAAACGCTCCCACGCTCACGTATCCGTTCCGGATCCTGGCGATCTCGGGAGTCTCGTCGAATAACGTTTTTGCACTCGCGCAATCTTTGCCGGCTGGGTTCGAAGCGTCTCCGAACATACAACTCGAACGGTGGGACGGCACACGCTGGTCACTTGTTTCATCCTACAGCAATTCGAGACTCATTTTCAGGAGCGGCTTAGAGGTATTCGCGGCCAATGACATGTGGCTAAACGTGGAGTTGAGCAACGGCGGCGTGATTTTGCACTGGAACGGCACGTCTTTCACACCCGTAGCGCTACCGGCACTCAATGGATTTGCGCCGGAGCAAGCCACGTTGGGTGGAACGGCCAGCAACGATATCTGGGCCATTTCCAATAATCCAGCCCCGCCCAATCAAGCATACATCGCGCATCGTTCGAGTTCTTGGGCGGCGTATAATACGTCACTCGTTGCGCAATATCGGCTCAACGACATCGTTGATTTTAAGCCCGGCTACGCTCTGATAACAGCGATCGATCCACACGGTAATCTCGCGCTGCTCGTGTACAACGGTTATGTCCGTTGGCGTCCCACGTCCAGTCCGTTCCCAACGGGCTTCGACGGACTATTCGGGGCGGTCGCAATCAAAGGCACCACGTCATTCTGGGCGGGCTATAACTCAACGAACGCATTAAACCCGCAAGGAGCCGATGTTCTGATCAAATGTCCGTCTATACCGCCGGCGCCGTCATAAATTAGACGGCAAACTGCGCCGCATGTAGACGTGCGTAGTGGCCGTTGCGCAGCATGAGCTCCTCGTGCGTGCCGAATTCGAGGACGCGGCCCGATTCGATGTAGAGAATCTTGTGCGCACGGCGGATCGTCGACAAGCGGTGCGCGATGATGAACGTCGTGCGCCCCGGTAAGAGGCGGTCCAACGCCTGTTCGATCAGCGCTTCGGAATGCGAATCGAGTGCGCTGGTCGCTTCGTCGAGGATGAGGATGCGCGGATCGCGGACGATTGCGCGCGCAATGGCGATACGTTGGCGTTGGCCGCCCGAGAGGCGAACGCCGCGTTCGCCGACTTCGGTTGCGTAGCCCTCTGGGAGTTGGTTCACGAATTCGTCGGCGTTGGCTTCGATCGCAGCTTGGCGCACTTCGTTGTCGGTTGCATCAAGGCGGCCGTAGCGAATGTTCTGCGCGATCGATGCGCGGAAGAGTTGCGGATCTTGCGGGACGATTGCGATTTGCGAACGTAAATCCGCGAGACGCACGCCCGTAACGTCGATGCCGTCGATGCAGACGCGCCCTTCCTGCGCGACATAGAACCGCGGAATCATGTTGACGAACGTCGTCTTGCCGGCACCCGACGGGCCGACCAGTGCAACGATTTCGCCCGCTTCGATTGTAGCGTCGACGTGTAAGAGCGCCGGCGCTTCTTCGCGGCTATACCAGAACGTGACGTCTTCAAAAGTGACGTGGCCGCGAACAGTCGAGAGCGGCTGCGGCGACGCGGTGCGCTCTTCTTCCATTGGAAGGTCCATCAGTTCGTAGGCGCGCCCCGTCGCAACCATCGCTTTGCTGATGTCGCCGACGAATGCCGCCATGCGATTCATCGGATTGATGAGATTCACGACGAGCAGCCAGTAGTTGAACAGCGATCCGCCCGTCAAGCGGCCGGCGATAACTTCCCGCGCGGAGAACCAGATGATCGCGACGACGGCAAGAGAGATGATCGCCGAAATCACGGCTGGCTGCATGTAGACGAACTGATTCAGCTTCATGAATGCGCCGAAGTACGCTTCATTGCGGTTCGCGAACCGCTTCGCCTCGAATTGCTCGCGTCCGAATGCTTTGACGATGCGCTGCGCTTGCAGAATCTCGGTGAGCGCCGAATAGAGATCCGCGATGCTCGATTGCGAGCGCGACATGCTCGTCGAAATCAGTTTTTGGAAGAACGAGACGGCGAACGAGATGAGCGGCGCGAGCAAGATCAAGCCGAGCGTTAAGAGCCAGTCGAGGTAGATCATCACGATGAACGACGAGACGAATGTCGCAATCGCGGTGATCAACTGCGGTAGCGAAACGCTGACGGCGTCGCTCATAATCTGCAGATCGCTTGAGAAGCGCGCGATCAGTTCGCCGGGCCGCCAGAGATCGAAGACCTGAATCGGTGCGCGCAAGAGACGGTCGTAGAGCTGCTCGCGTAGATTTGCAAGGAACCGCTGACCGCACCACGTCGTGATGTAATTGGTCCCGTACGTCGCGAAGTTTGCAGCAACGAGCGCAACATACGTAACGCCGAGCGCCATGTACAGTACGCCGAGCTGCGGCTCTCCGGTGTGCTTGCTTGCCGGCTCGATAACCGCGCTTATGATACGGTTGAGAGCCCACGGCGGTAAGACCATGAGCAAGCCGGTCAAGACGCCGAGGATGATGGCGACGAACAAGCGAGGGTAATAGGGCCGGGCTTGCGCCGCCAGCCGGCGCAGCGTTTCTCCGCGGGTCATTCGTTCGCGGACTCCTCGGCGCAACTGGGTGAAACCTCCCCGCAGGTTTCCGGTACGTGGTTATGGATCAGAGGAGAGGCCACCAACATGCAGGACTGCTATTTCCATTCAAACGTTCCCGCACTTGCGCCGTGCGCCGATTGCGGGAAAGCGATCTGCGCAACATGTCGCGATGATCGCGGGAGCTGCCCGAGCTGCCGGCTCGCGCAGAAGATTGATGCGACAGTCGGCACCCGACAGTCGCTCCACGGACAAGTGCCGCCGCGCGCGAGCGCTCAGCCTCCGCCGCCCCCGCCGCAGGCCGCACCGCGTGCAACCGTAACGACCGTTTCCGAGCCTTCGGATCCGATTGAATCGCGCGCGCTCGTCGCTCTGGGATATCCGCTTTGGCCGCTCGCGCTGCTCGGCCTCTTCGATCGGAAGCAATCGCGCTACCTAAAGAAGCAAGCGCTCCAAGCTCTCGGTTTTAACGTCGGATTCGCCGCCTTTTGGGGACTGCTCGAACTCGCGAGCAACGTTCCGTTCCTCGGTTGGTCGGCGGCGTTCATCCTGCCGTTCTTGATCCCGGTCTTCCTCGTCGCGAGCGTCTTCTTCGGTATCAAGGTATGGCACGGCGACGAAGTGCGCGTGCCCGTCGTCTCCGACTGGATCGACGAACGACTCCCAGCTACGTAGCGGGTCCTGCCAGCGAATCCACGTACGTGCGATAGCGCGCGAGAAACTCGCGCGCTGCGCGCTCGTGGTCGACGACCGGCCGCGGATAAGAGTCGTTTGCGAAGAGTGGGAGCGTGAGTTGTTCGTCCGCCGAAGCGCTTGATGCGCGTAGTGCTGCGGGCGGAATGTGGGCTAGTTCTTTGACCCATTGTTTTATGTAAGCGCCGGTTGGATCGAACCGGCGTCGTTGTTTTTCGGGATTATAGATGCGCGGGAATTGCACTAAGTCGGCGCCAACGCCGGCGACCCATTGCCAATTGCCGGATGCGATCGCCGGATCGTCTTCGATCAGCCACTGATCCCATTCGTCGCGGCCGATGCGCCAGTCGACGCCGAGATCGAAACAAAGAAATGACGCGACGACGGGACGCACATGTGGATGCATCCATCCGGTTTCATGCAGTTGACGAATGCCGGCGTCAACGAGTGGGTATCCCGTTTTCCCGCCTCGCCACGCGTCGAGTGCGCGATGAGAACGCGCGAACGTAAACTTCGCCATGCGCTCTTGAAGTGGCCGCTCGTCGACGTCCGGATGGAAATACCCGAGTTGAAGAAAGAAGTCGCGCATTGCTATCGAGCGCAAGAACAGCCGCAACGATACGCGCTCTTCGGTTAACAGAAACGGATCGTCTAAACGGGTGCGTGTTGCGCGCACGACGGTGCGCGCGGAGATCGTCCCGAATGAGAGGTGCGCGGAAAGGTGCGACGTTCGATCCTCACTCGGGACGTTGACGGCGACTGCGTATTGAACGGCCGACTCCGCAAGAAACCGTTGCAATGAAGCGTGCGCGGCTGCGCTTCCACTTTCGACGACCCGATCGGCCGCGCCGAAATCATGGGCCTGGGGTAACGGTTCGCTTTGCAGATCCGTCGAAGCAAAGCGCAAGAGTAGCGGCGCTTCGTACGATGCGGGTTCGCACGTGCGCCAGACGTCGAAATACGGAGCGAACGCGCGATAGCCGGTTCCCGCGGTTGCGCGCGCGGCGGTTTCCTCGGGCGGAATGGCGGGCGCGTCATGAACGATCATCGCGCGCAAGCCGGCCTCTTCTAAATCCGATTGCACGCGTTCGTTGTTCTTGTTCGTATCGCCGTCGTATGCGGCCGACCACGCGACGCCGCTCGCACCACATGCGCGCGCGAGATTTTTCAACACCGGTGACGGCGAACCGCGACGCACGAGCAGTCGCGAACCGCGCTCGCGCAGCGCTTCATCGAGACGCGCAACTCCGGCACAGAAAAACGCCGCGCGGCGTGGCGAGCGGCTGAGGCGCGATTCCATCAGCCGGTCGATGATAAGAACCGGAACGATTTCGCCGATCGACGCGGCCTGCGCGAGTCCCGCGTGATCTTCCAAACGCAGATCACGCGTAAACCGGTACAGGACGCGCGCGCTCATAACGTCTCCACGTACGCGGTGAGGTCGTCCACGTCAGAAGTCGAGAGCTGCGCTGGGTAAAGTTTTGGCATAGGCGGATCCGGCTCAACGATGATCGCGCGCACGGCCTGCGGGGATTTTCGCTTGCGCTCGTCCTTGAGCGAAGGCCCGATCCGGCCCGCAACGCCTCGGCTTCCGTGACACGCGGCGCAGTTTGCTGCGAAAAGCGCTGCTCCGCGTGCGGCGCTCGGCATTGTGGGCGTTGCTTTTGCCGAGGAATGGCTGCCGTCATGACCTCGCGAGCATGCACTTGCGAGAACAAGGATGCAGAGCGCAGCGGTCAGCGAGAAGCGCGAGGTCGGCATGGTGAGCGGCGTTTCGGTTTAGAGGTCTCCTTCTCCCTATTTGGGGAATTGACGACCCCGTGCCAAGAAAAATCTTCCTGCGCTTTGCTCAGGCAGGCGATATCGAACGTCTGCAACGCGACGGCGTGCTCACCGGTGCTCCATCCGCCCGTGAAAACTGGACGCAGCGCATGACGATGTGTCTGGGAGAACAGAAGGCCGGACGTCGCCTCATTCTCGTTGCCGAAGATCAAAGCGGACTTCTGGGCATGGTGCAGCTCGTCTTTAAGTTGCCCAACGGATACGACGATCCCGAAGCGGCGAACGGCATGGACGTTGCGATGATGGAGAGTCTGCGAGTACGTCCGAACGTTCCAGCCGAAGTCGGCGCAGAACTCGTCGGTGAAGTGCAACGACTGGCGATGAAGCGCAACGTCAAAACGCTGACGTTTCTCATCTCGATGCAGAACTCGCGCGGCATCAATCAAGCCAAGAGCTGGGGCTTCGAAGAATTCCGCATCATGCCCGAAGCCGACAAAATGCTCGCCTTTTTCCGCAAGTCCGTCGACTAACGTGTCATCCTGAGCGAAGCGCGGAACGCGCGTAGTCGAAGGATCGCCACGAACAAAAAGCCTGGCGAAATATCTCGCCGGGCTTTTGCATTGAGGCGATCCTTCGACTTCGCTGCGCTTCGCTCAGGATGACAGGTTACTGCGGGATAGGCGGTTGTTGATCCGGGGTTTGCGGTTGCAGGGCGCGGAATGTGAAGGCGTCGCGATAGATGCCGAGCGTCGTGCGGCCGTTGATCGTGCGCGGTGAATAGCGCGCTTTCATTGCGGCTTTGCAGACGGAGTCATCGAGCGAGAGATAACCGGACGATTTCGTGATCGTACACTTAACCGGATTGCCGCGTTCATCGACCGTAACTTCGAATGCCGTCGTGCCTTCGGCACCTTGTGCGTAGGCGATCGGCGCGGGGCGCGGATTGATCGCCGTGTCACCGCCGATCGGTACGACTTCACGTACCACGTAGCTGGGCGCGACGGCAATTGATTCCGCGTGACCCGCAAGGACCGGAGTCGTGTCGGTGCGCGCAACGGTCACGGCAGAATCATCAGCACGGGGCAGCGCTTGATGGCGACGCCAAACGGGGACGTTCGACGACGGTGCTTTCGATTGCGGTGCGGGAGCCGTAACAACAGGCGTATCCGCGGCAACCGTCGTTTCCGTTGTGTGAACCGGTGCTTTGGTTTCCGGACGATCGCTTTGCTTGAGCGTCACGACGTTGTGGACGACGACGATTTTTGCCTGCGGTGCAGCGGCTTTCGGTTTCGTTACCTGCGCGAGCTGCGGGCGGCGTTCGAGCGTCACGTGAAACGATTGCATCGACGGCGGCGCGGCATCGTTTGCGGCAACGCTCACGGGACGAACGTTCGCAGCGAGCAACGTGTGAATCCCAAGCGACGCAACGAGCGCGACGACCGCGGTCGAAAGGCCGAACGTCCACGCGCGACGGACGGTGCGCGAACGGCGCTCACCGGCGCGGAGCGCAACCGGTTCCCACACTTCACTCGCGGCAGCGCGATGCACCGTTTCCATGACGCGTTCGATTTCGCGTTCGCCGCCGAGCGCGCGCAAACAGGTAGCGCACGCGGAAATATGGCGCCGGTACTCATCGCGTTCGTTTTCGCTCGCTTCGCCGAGTGCAATCGCACCGGCGAGAATCTCTGCGCGAGCGCAGTCCTTGTTCATTCCTTCTCCGTCATAACCGCCCGTAGCGTCTTCATCGCGCGGCATACCCGTTGACGAACCGCATCGGACGAGGTCCCGAGCATCGTCGCGGCTTCTTGCGAAGAATACCCGGCGTAACTCGTGAGCAGCACTGCTGAAGCCTGATCCGACGGCAAGCGCGCGAGCGCTGCTTGAAGATCGACCGACGCCGCACTTTGTTCGTCGATACGCCACGAACGTACGTCGTGATCGCGATCGAGCGGCAGCATTCGAATGATCTTCTTACGCCGCAAGAACGAGATCGCGCTGTTCGTTGCTGTTTTGTACAACCAGCCGGCCGTGAGCGGTCGCTGCGGGTCCGCTTGCAGCGTACGATACGCCGCGAAGAACACGTCTTGCGTCAGGTCAAGCGCGACTTCGCTATCGCCGACCATGCGCCGGAGATAGCGCGCGAGCTTCGTCTGATACTCCAGAACGAGCGACTCGACACGTGCCTGGGCGCCCGCCGCGGAGCTGGTTGCGAGGTAGACCTCCTCCACGATTCGTCCCCCCTTTTCGACCCCAACGCCGAAGAAGTGGAATTCGTGACAAGGGGCGGCGGGACCCCGGTTTGGTCAGGCGGCCAGCGCTTGCGGGCCGGCGCCCGCGATCCGCGGGAGCACCCCGGCGAGGCGGCCGTAGAGGGAGATCGTCTCCCGGCGATGCCCGGTGATCCGCTCGACTTCTCGCAGGCTCTTGCCCTCTGCCAACAGTCGGACGATGCGCTCTTGCTGCTCCGGCGTCAACGTGTTCATGCTCGATACTCCTGCGCGGCCGCAAACAACCCTGCGGTCCGGTGGCCGCTTTTGGCCAGCAAACCCTTACGCAATTGTGCAGCGCGATGCTATAAGCGAATTATGGGACATCTCGTACCGACCGTTCTGGAAAACACCGGCAATTATGAACGCGCGTTTGACATCTACTCGCGTCTGCTCAAAGACCGCATCGTGTTCGTCGGCGGACAGATCGACGACGCGCTTGCCAATCTCGTCATGGCGCAACTGCTCTTTCTCGAGAAAGAAGATCCCGATCGCGACATCGATATTTATATCAACAGTCCGGGTGGAAGCGTTACTGCAGCGCTCGCCATGTACGACACGATGCAGTGCGTGAAGCCGCAAGTCGCGACGATTTGCGCCGGATTCGCGGCGTCGGCGGCGACGATCGTTCTCGTGGGCGGAGCGAAGGGAAAGCGCATGGCGCTGCCGCGCAGCAAAGTATTGATCCACCAACCATGGATCGGCGAAATCAGCGGCCAGGCGACGGATATTGAAATCCACGCGCGCGATCTAATCGCGACACGCGAATTACTCGCGGGCATCTACTCAGAACGTACGGGGCAGCCCCGTGAAAAAATCCTCGCAGATTTAGAGCGCGACTACCACATGAGCGCGCAAGAAGCCCTCGACTACGGTTTGATCGACGAGATTCTCGCGCGATAAAAGTGTCATCCTGAGCGCAGCGCCGCAGGCGCGGAGTCGAAGGATCGCCTCAATTCAATCGCGCGATGCGATCCTTCGACTACGCTACGCTTCGCTCGGGATGACAAGGCGATTAGCCGCCGATTTCGCTGAAGGCGCGCATGCGGGATGAGGCTTCGCCGAGTTTGAGGTGGTGGCGTTCGGGTTTGATGGTCATGGCGGAGCGCAGGATGTTTGCGATGTCTTCGTCGGTTGCGCCGGCGCGGAGCGGCGTCCGCAAATCGATGTGGTGATCGCCGAAGAGACACAGGCGTAATCGGCCGTCGGCAGTGAGGCGCACGCGGTTGCAGCGTTCGCAGTAATCGTGGCTCAGCGGCGAGATCACGCCGACCGCGCCTTTCGCGCCTTCGTATGCGAAGTAGCGCGCGGGACCGTTGCCCGGTGGACCGGGTACGGGCTGCAGCGCGAGGATCGCGTCGATGCGCGCAACGATCTCGTCGGCGCTCACGTAGCTATCGCGCTGCAACTCGAGGTTCTCGTGTACGGGCATCACCTCGATAAACCGCACGAAAATTTCGCGGTCGCGCGCGAGTTCGGCGAACGCTTCGATTTCGTCGTCATTTTGACCGCGCATCACGACGCAATTGAGCTTCACCGGCCCCAGGCCCGCTGCTATCGCCGCGTCGATTCCGCGCAACACCTTATCGAGCCCGGGACGACGCGCAATTTGTTCGAAACGATCGGGGCGAAGCGTATCCAGAGAAATGTTCACGCGGCGCAATCCCGCGCGCACGAGCTCGTCGAGTTGTTCTTCGAGCAGCACCGCATTTGTCGAGAGCGCGATGTCGTCGATCCCGTCGATGGCGTTGATACCGGCGACCAGCCGGTGAAGATCGCGGCGCACGAGCGGTTCGCCACCCGTCAAGCGGATGGTCCGGACGCCGACGCTCGCCGCGGCGCGAACGAGATCGATGATCTCTTCGTATGAGAGCAGCTCCTCGCGGCGGAGCCACGGCAGGCCGGACTCCGGCATGCAGTAGACGCAACGAAGATTGCACTTGTCCGTTACCGAGACGCGCAGATACGTGATCGGACGCGAGAACGAGTCCGAGAGCAACGCGCGCGTCAGGTCAACAGTCGTCATCGGCTTGCTTGCGAAAAGACCGAATCGGGAATGCTCGGGTTGATCTGATAGTTCGACAGCGTCGACGTAATCGTGCCTTTATATTGCGGCTCGTCCACGCGACCCGTCTGCGACGTGATCAGCGTGTATCCTTTTACGTCGCTGTACGTATTCGTCATCTCTGCCGTCCCGCCGTTCGCGTAGCTCCACGTCATCGCCGTCACGGTCGCGCGCTTGTCGTCAACGTTCGCGTCGATGTGATCGACGTTGCCTTGCTTGCGCGGAACGAGCTTGAAGTGCGTTGTCGTGCCGTCGTCCGAAACCTTCGTCACGGTAAACACGTCGTTCCACTGCGAAGGTGGCACCAGACGCGGGTAGAGCTGACTGAATTGCTGCGCGAGGCCCGGTAGGCCGCTCGTGATCTCAACTTTGTCGCGATCCGGATCTTTGTGGTAGTACGTTCCGTTCAAATCGGTCGAGATATACGGAAACGTCGTCATCGCGACGTGGGCTTTCATCGACGCCGAGTACGAATGGAGGTTCGCGTTCACCGCGCTCATTCGGGAGAGCAAGTCGTCCTGGGCGGAGCCGGCGAGCGGAATCGCGGCCGCGAGAAATGCGACGGAGCAGAGTACGGACTTCATGTAGTGCCTAACGGCTGGGCAGCGGCGAAGGGTTCCAAAGCGGTCAGAATCTCCGAGCGCACGCTTGGGTCTTCTTCGGAGCCGAGCCGGCCTTGCAGCGCTTCGAGCGCAGCCGGCGATCCGATGCGTCCTAACGCCCATGCCGCGGCTCCGCGGACCATTGGATGCGGGTCATTCGCGAGCGCTTCACTGAGAACACCCGCCGCACTGCGGTCTAACGCATTCCCGAGCGCGATCGCTGCGTTTCGACGCAGTACCGCGGCGCCGCGCCAACCCATCGCCGTTTGCGCGTACCGGCGTTTGAATTCGCCGCTCCGCAAGCGCAAGAGCGCGTCGAGCTGCGGCGCTGCGATCGTGTCGTCGAAGGGTCTGAAACGTTCATCCCCGTGCTGCTGCGCGCGAATCGTTGGGGGACAGACGTCTTGGCAAAGATCGCAGCCCCAAATCCAATCGCCGATCAAGGGACGCATCTCGCGCGGAATGGCGTCGGTGCGTTGGGTTAAATCGGCAATGCAGCGCGTTGCATCGATCGTGTAATCGCCGCGCAGCGCTCCCGTCGGGCAGGCATCCACGCATCGCGTGCAGGCGCCACACGTTTTACGCAGCGGCGCGTCGGACGGTAAGTCGAGCGTCGTAACGATCTCACCAAGAAAAATATACGATCCGGCACGCGGCGAGATGAGGTTCGTGTGCTTGCCGACCCAGCCGAGTCCAGCGCGCGCGGCAAAGGCACGCTCGGCGATCGGCTTCGTATCACAAGCGATCGCCGTCACCGGCGCGCCCGCAAGCTCATCGACGAGCGCAGCCAATTCGCGAAGCATCGCGCGCATGCGATGGTGATAATCGGCCGACCATGCATAATTCGAAACGCGCCCTTGCAACGGCGCGCGCGGCGCGGACGGCGTCGCGTACGGCATTGCGATACAGACAATGCTTCGCGCGCCGGGGAGCACCGTTGCCGGATCGCTCGCCGCTCGGGCGTAGGATTCGTCGTACGACCACGTTTCGAAATCGCCGCGCTCGAATGAGGAACGCAAGCGCGCTCGCAGCTCGTCGTCGCTCGTGGCTTCGGTGACGCGCACCTCAACCGCACCGCGCGCTTTTGCTTCAGCGATGATCCGTTGCTTGATCGCCTCGCTGTTAGAGCGTTGCGAGTGGGCGCTCGCGTCCGATGGGGAACGCTGCATCGATCTCCTCGATATCGCGCGCGTCGAGCACGAGGTCACCCGCGCGCGCATTTTGCTCCACGTGCTCCACACTCGATGCCTTCGGAATCGTAAAGACGTTCGGATGGCGAGTAAGGAACGCGAGAATGACCTGACGCGGCGTTGCGCCGTGCTTTGCAGCGATGCGTCCCAGCACACCGTCGGGTGAGGCGGCTTCGCGCGGAAAACGCCCACGTCCAAACGGCGTGTAGCCGACAATAGCGATGTTGTGTTTCGCCGCTACGGGAATGAGCCGGTGTTCGGGCCCACGTTCTTTTAAATGGTACAGCACTTGATTGCACGCGAGCGGCACATTCGCGAGATAGCGCTGCGCTTCGAGCATGTCCTCGACGTCGAAGTTGCTGATCCCGGCGTAACGGGTCTTTCCCTCGCGAACGAGTTCCGCGAGCGCGCGCATCGTTTCTTCCAGCGGAACGTCGCTCGGCCAGTGCAACAGATAGAGATCGACATACTCCAGCTTTAGCCGGCGCAGGCTGCGTTCGCACGCGGCAATTGTTGCGCTGTACCGCGCGTTTCCGGGAAGCACTTTGGTAGTGATAAAGAGCGACTCTCGCGGAATGCCCGCGATCGCTTCGCCGACGATGCGCTCCACGGCACCGCCGCCGTACATCTCCGCCGTGTCGATGTGCGTCATGCCGAGTTCGATGCCGCGCCGGATCGCACGCTTCGCTTCGTCGACCGCCGCGCCGCTCTCGGGAATGTCCCACGTGCCTTGACCGATGACCGGCAGCTGTTGTCCCGTTGGACCGAATGGTTTTGTACGCATTGTCGGTTCGTTGCTTTTAGAAAAACGAGAAATCGTCACGAGCCGCCGCATATGCGAGCAGGCCGCCATGGAGATGTCGTACCCGAGTAAATCCCGCATCACGCAGCCGGCGCACCGCCCATAAGGACTTTGCTCCAACGCGGCATGCGACGACATACCGGCGCGCGCTATCGAGTTCGTGTAACCGCGACTCGAGTTCCGACGCGGGTATGTGCACCGCACCGTCAACCGAAGCGACGATTACTTCATGCGGTTCACGAACGTCGAGCAACACCGCATCGGCAAGAACGTCGTCGAGTACGTACGGCTCGACCTCGTCCTCGTCGCGCTCTTCTTCTTCTTCGACGAGCACCGCTTCGTCAATCGTGGGATTCGCACCGCACACGGCGCAATGCGGGTCACGTTCGAACCGAACTTCACGCGTGCGTGCGCCGAGGCTCTCGACGAGTAAGAGACGTCCGATGAGCGGTTCACCGATCCCAAGAAGCATCTTGATCGCTTCGTTTGCTTGCCACGCACCGACGAGTCCCGCGAGCACGCCGAGCACGCCGCCCTCCGCACACGTCGGTACCGTTCCGGCAGGCGGTGCGTCGGGATACAAACAGCGATAACACGGGCCGCCAGGTGCGCCGAAGACGCTCACTTGGCCGTCGAAACGGAAGATCGACGCGTAGACGTCTGGTTTTCCCTCGAGCACGCATGCATCGTTGATCAAGTACCGCGTGGGAAAACGATCGGTGCAATCGACGACGAGATCGTACAGGCGCACAAGATCGCGCGCATTCTCGGGCGCAAAGCGAACCGCCAGCGTATCGACCGCGACGAGCGGATTGAGGGCGCGAACGTAGTCAGCGGCGGCTTCGGCCTTTTTGCGTCCGATATCGGCGGTTGCGAAGATCGTTTGCCGCTGCAAGTTCGTTTCGTCGACGACGTCGTCGTCCATGACGCCGATGCGGCCGACACCCGCAGCCGCGAGATACTGCAACACCGGTGAGCCAAGGCCGCCTGCGCCAATGACCAGTACGCGCGATGACGCAAGACGTTCTTGTCCCGCAAGCGCAACTTCGGGAATCAACAGATGACGGCTATAACGCCGCAGCTCCGGGCGACCTGCGAGCCTTATTCGCGTGGGTGCAGTTTGTTCAGCCATTGCAGCACTTCACTGCGAGCATGTTCGGCAGCGTAGGTGTGATCGCTTTCGACGCTCGCGAAGCTCTTCGGCTCCGGCGCGGCGTCGTACAGCTCGCGGACGCTTGCCGGACTCACCATTGCATCGTTCGTCGCCGCGATATAGAGTGCCGGACGTCCCGCGATCTTTGGAAGCTCCGTTCCGAAAAGTTCTTCGACGTCCACAACGAGAGCGGAGAGATCGACACCGTCGACATAAGACGAACGAAAATCGGTTGCGCCGGCGGCTCGCAGCCGTGCAAGGGAGCTCGGGCGGCCGTACCCGGTTGCAATCGCGATAACGCCGTCGATATACGGATCGCGCGCGGCGGTAAAGATCGCCGTCATCGCGCCCATGCTGTGGCCCATGAGATACATCGGCTGATCGTCGATCGTGCGCGCCATCTCGATCACGGCCTGCATTGCGTCGATGCAGTCGTCGACACCGCGCAGTTTTCCGCCGCTTGCACCGAGTTTGTGTCCCGGAAAATCGAGACTGAAAATACTGAAGCCCTGCGCCGAGAGAAACGAACAGAGCGGATCGAGATTGTGCTTGCTCGACGAATACCCGTGAGCGGCGATGATCGTTACACCGCGCGGCCGCCGCGGCCCATAGCGGAGAACGGCGACGTCGTTATTCCGGGCACGCGCAAAGAGCAGGTCAACAGGCATTCGCGACCCATTCGCCGCTACCGTCCGTATAACGTTCTTTCTTCCAAATCGGCGCTCGCGCTTTGAGTTCGTCGATCGCGTATTCGCATGCATCGAACGCTTCGCCGCGATGCGGCGCTGCGGCACAGACGGCGACCGCTATTTCGCCGATCGAGAGTGCGCCGACGCGATGCACGATACCGAGGCGTGCATCCGGGAAACGCTCCCGCACCTCGCCGGCAATCTTCTCGAATTCAGCGAGCGCCATCTCTTCGTGCGCTTCGTACTCTAGCCCGTGTACGTCACGCCCATCGTTCGCGCATTCCCGCACGACGCCGAGAAAGCTGACGATGCCGCCGCAGGCGTCGGTTCGTACCGACGCTTCCAGCGCGCGCGCGTCAATAGGTTCACGCTGAATGCGCAGCACGATTATCCGCCGCCGACGGGCGGAAGCAACGAAATTTCATCGCCGCTGGCGACGCGTTCGCCGAGCAGCGCAACGACGCGTCCATTCTTCGCGATGCGAGTGCTGGACGCGAGCGCATCGATCTTGCGATTGCGCGCGCGCAGCGCTTCCCACACGTCGACGAGCGTCGCTCCTTCCGGCAACTGCAACTCGAATTCGCCGGCGTCGAGCAGTTCACGCAGCCGCGCGAACGCCCGTATGTGAACCGTAATGGTCAGCTTAGTAGCCGCCGATGTCCGTTGAGTATCCATGTTGAGCAAGCCATGCACGCGATGACTCGTGCTTCGATAACATATCCAAACGATTGCAGATCAGCTTGTGCAGCATCACTTCCCAAAAGTGCTGATCCTTCTCGTACACGTCGTCGGGAACTTGATTCTCGCTGCGCGCGAACTCCCGCAGCGCCGCCCAATCGTTCGCATCGAGTATCGCGCGTAGGCGCGACTCGTACTCGGGCGAGGGAGCATTTTGCATTTACGCGGTCTTCTTCTCTTCCGTTTGCGGTCCGAGGACCCAGCGTTCGATAGCGGCCGCGACACCGTCTTCGTCGTTACTCGCGGTGATGTGTTTGACGGCGGAGCGGACTTCCGGCAGCGCATTCGCCATCGCGACGCCGACTGCTGCCCATCGCAGCATCGGTACATCGTTGCGCGAATCGCCGACGGCCATGACGCGGCTTGCGCGCACGTTCAGATCGGCGCACAAGCGCGCAAGCGCATTCTTCTTCGTTGCGTCGATGCTGGTGACCGCAAGTTCTTCGAAGTCACCCCACGTCTCGTACTTGAAGTGGACGGGAAAGTCGGCAAACGTCTCACGGATCGACTGTACGGCGTCAGTGCCAAAGAACCGGATAAACGTCGGAGCCGACGCGAGGATGTGCGACAGAGACTCGACTTCAACCCAGTGCGGTCCGGTCATATCCGCCATGTAGGGCGGTCGCCCGGCAAGGCGGTGGAACCGCTCCTCAACGTAGACCGCCGTATCGATACCGTTCGCTTCAGCGAATTCGATCATGGGAACGGCGTACTGCATCGGCACGGGAATGTGGCCCAGGATCTTGCCCGTCATGACGTCTTTGGTTAGTGCGCCGTGGGCGCAAATAATCGGAAGATTGAGACGCAGTTCGCGCGCGACGTCGGCGGCAGCATCAGCGCCGCGGCCGGTAACGATAACGACGCGAACGCCGGCTTCGAGGGCGGCGGCGATGGCATTCCGGTTCGCGGCAGAGATGTGATCGCTCGAGTTGAGAACCGTTCCGTCAAGATCGAGCGCGATGAGATCGATGCGGGGCACCACCTACAGCATACCTCCCCACGTCAAACGGACGGTTGCTCGTCCGCCTGAGGGTGGGATGTTTGTCGGAAGCGAATCGTTGATGTACAGAATGAAATCCTCGTCGTTGGTCGCCGCTGTTCTTGTCGCCGCCATTCCGGCGGCGGCACAGGCACAGAACCATTGTTCCCGTGAAACGCTTACCGTGCGAGGGACGGCCGTCACGATCTCCTACTGTCCGAGTGCCCCGACGGGTAGTGGTCCGGAAGTCACTGTTCCCGTGGCCGAAGCCTACTCGTCTAGTGGTGGAACGATGTCCCGCAACGCGACGTTGCGGTTCGTCACCGGCGAGGGCCCCTCGCGCGTGCTCGAAAATGTCAATCTCGCGGAGCTCGGCCTCACGGGCACGCTGCATCTGACGCTCGTCTATACGGGCGGCGAAGTCCGTATCGAGAACGCCATGCTCACTCCAGGCGCCATTATCATTAAATAATTCCGCCCGGTTGTCCGGTTGCAACCCCACCCCTAGACGGGCAATCTAAGGAGACGATATGCGGCGCCGCTATATTGCGTTCAGCAGTTCCAAAATCCCCGACGGCTGTTGTCGTCGTCCAGAGGAGTAAGTTGTTCATGCCCTGTACGGCCGAAGTGCCGAATCTCACGGCTCGCGAGCAAGCGCAGTTCATTGAGGATCACGTTCCGCCCGGACTCTTCAAAATCGAAGACGAGAGCGCACGAATCCCGTGGCGCGTCAGCCCCGAGCCGTTTGCATTGTCCCCGAAGACCGTGGCGCAGATCGAACAGATTGGGCACGATCTACTGGCCTTCTATCGCGCACTCAACAACCTGTACAATCGAAGCGCTCGCGGGACGGCACCGGCCTTTATCGCCGATTACCTCGATCGCGGAAAGCCGGAACACATCATCCGGCTCGAGCGGCAGAACAGGTTCAAGCAAGAACTTCCCGGCGTCATTCGCCCCGACTTGTTGTTGACGGACGACGGCTTTGCCGCATCCGAACTCGACAGCGTTCCCGGAGGCATGGGATTCGTCGGCGCGATGGCCGAGGCGTACTGCAAGGCCGGCATCGAATCGATCGGCGGTCCGAACGGCATTCCACAGGGCTTTGCGGCGATGCTTGCGCACGCAACCGGTGTTGAAAAACCGACCGTTGCCATCGTCGTCTCCGACGAGTCCGGCGACTACCGGCCCGAACTGCGATGGCTCGCAGCGACGATCCGCCGCTTAGAGATTGCCAACGCATACGTCGTCGAGCCGCAAGAAGTCATCTTCACCGAAGAAGCGCTGTTCATGCGCCTCGAGGACGGGCGCGAAGAGAAGCTCGATGCGATCTATCGCAACTTCGAGCTTTTCGATCTGTTGAACGTGCCGAAGTGGGAACTGATGACGTACGCCGCGCGGCACAATCGTGTCAGACTGACGCCTCCGCCGAAAGCGGCGCTCGAAGAGAAACTTTCGTTTGCACTCTTCCATCATGCGGCGCTCGCGCAGCTTTGGCGCGCGGAACTCGGAAAAGACACGTTCGAGCGCCTCAAAGGGCTCTTTCCGATGACGTGGGTCCTCGATCCGCGGCCGCTTCCGCCGCAGGGCATGATTTGCGGACTCGACGTCAACGGCGTCCCCGTTTCCGATTTTCACCAACTCATCGAACTCGGGAAAAGCGACCGCGACTACGTCGTGAAGCCTTCCGGATTCTCGGAACTCGCGTGGGGTTCGCGCGGCGTGAAAGTCGCGAACGATCTCACGAAGGACGAATGGCGAGCGGCGATCGAGGACGCGCTGGCATCGTTCGATCGCACGCCGTACATCTTACAACGTTTCCACAAAGGCAAACGCATCCGTATGCCTTATCTCGACCGCACGCAAGGCGAGATCAAGATGTTCGACGGACGCGTGCGATTGACGCCGTACTTCTTCGTAACGGGCGAAGAGGCAGTGCAACTCGGCGGCATTCTTGCCACCGTCGCACCCGCCGATAAACGCTTGATCCACGGAATGGTCGACGCCGTCATGACGTCGTCATTCATCAAGGACAACGGCTACTGACGCGCACAAAAAGCCCGGCGAAATGTCGTCGGGCTTTTGATTTGAGGCGATCCTTCGACTCCGCTCGCTTCGCGAGCTGCGCTCAGGATGACACTATTGCGTTCGCGTGATCTGCACGGTCTGCGAGGGGATGTCGATCTCGTCGGGGACAAGGGTTGTGGGGTTGTACCAGACGACGAAGGGCGTGTGACCTTGGAACGCGAGCGGCGTGTCGGTGGCGGGGACGTTTGCGGGACGCGCGGGCGTGGTTGAGGCATCGGGTGTGATCACAATCGACTGACCGAACGACGGAATCACAGCACACACGCTCGCGTTGTTCCACGCCTGCATTTGTGCGGGCAGTGGAACGAAGCCGGCGACCGTTCCCAGGTCGACGAGCACGAAATGCGTTTGACCGGGCGTGAGTTTGAATGACGAACTCGTCCCTTGAGCGCTCGTAACCTGCGCTGTGTCGCCCGAGATGGTCGCCGAATCCGCGATCGGATTTCCGCCCATCGTTCCGTTCGCTTTATAACTCGCGGGGGTCAGATCGGCATTGAGCACGAGCGTTGCATTCGCTTTCCCCGATGTGCCGCTGTAGGCGCCCGACGTTTGCTCGCTGATTTGCATTGAGCCGGCGCTGTTCGTCACGGTCACCGTCGAGGTGCCGAGATCCGCGCCGTGATACGACGTTTTGTACGTGTACGTGCCGGCGACGAGATTCGCGGCTAAAACCAATCCGATCATTTTACCTCCGGGATGAGCGCGAGCAGGCGATCGATATCACCCATCGAGTTGTACCCATGCGGTGCAACACGGATGCCGCTCGGACGCCAAGTGGTAATAACACCTTCTCGCTGCAACGCCTGCCCGAGTTCGACACTGTCGCGCCCCGGCATTGTAAACGTTACGATTCCCGAAGAAATTCCAGCGCCGCGCATCGTGAGAATGTCGGCGCCGAGTGCATCCAGTCCGTCGCACAACCGGTCGGTCAGTTCCAGAACGTGGCGTTCGATTGCAACGGTACCCGCTTCTTCGATTGCATCGATCGAGCGTTCGAGCGACAGGGCACCGACAAAATTCGGCGTTCCGCCTTCAAAACGTGACACATCCTCGATATACGGCTGCTCGTAGTTGAGGAAATCCCACATATCGCTCATCGAACGCCAGCCCGGCGCACCGGGCAACAGCTTCTCCGCCACGTCACTGCGTACGTAGCAAAAACTGACGCCTTGCAAAGCCAAGAGCCATTTTGCACCACTGGCGTACAACGCGTCGATGTTCATCGCGCGCACATCGAGCGGAAAGGCGCCCAGCCCTTGAATTGCATCGACGCAGAAGAGCGCATCGCGTTCGTGCGTGACCTCAGCGAGCGCAGCGACATCGTGCCGGTATCCGTCGGCAAACGAAACCCACGAGACCGCGACCACGCGCGTGCGATCCGTTATTTCGCGCCGCAGGACGTCCGGTGTCATCCGTTCCGTCGCGCTCGAAATCATCCGGACGTTGACGCCCCGCCGGCGGAGTGCAAGCCAAGGAATGGCGTTCGCCGGGAACTCGTTATCGGTCAGCAACACTTCGTCGCCCTCGCGCCAATCGAGTCCGAGGGCGATGATGTTCGCGCCGTCGGTCGTATTGCGCAGCACCGCGATTTCATCGGAGCTTGCACCAATAAAGCGTGCAATGCGCTCGCGGTAGTACGGCATCTGTGCTTCGTACGTGTAGACGCCCATGACGCCGCCTTCCGCATGACCTCGCACGAACGCGTCAATCGCCTCGCGCGTACGCCGCGGCAGCACGCCGACGGCGGCGTGGTTGAGATACGTGAGACGTTCGGTTACCGCGAATTCGGAACGATCGAGCGGCGTCAGCTTCTTCTGAGCCGGTTGCAGGGTCACGCCGGTCCGATCATGTCCTTCGTGTGCCACGCGATATTGCCGGCGCGGTCGCCGACGCGTTCGAGCGAGGCGAGAATGAACAAGAAACGCGTTCCGGAGCGTACGAGCTCAGGATCGGCCTGCATCTCTTCCTGCAGCAGCTTGATGCTGCGTTTGTAGAGTTTGTCGACTTCGTCGTCGCGATCGATCACCTGGCTAGCGAGATTCGGGTCGCGTTCGGTGTATGCGCGCATCGCATCGAGCAACATGCCGTGCGCGACTCCGGCGATACGGTCGACTTCTACTTTTTGCGGACGCAGCGTTTGATCGGCGAGTTTGATCGCGTTCTTGGAAATGTCGACGGCGTAATCACCGACGCGTTCGAGGTCGGTCGCGATTTCCAGCATTGCCGCGATTTCACGCAATTCGTTGGCGACCGGCTGTTGGCGCCAGATCAGCTCGATGCAGTGCGACTCGATGCGGCGGCGCAAATCGTCGATCGCGTCGTCGCCGGCGACGACGCGCGCGCCCGCGGTTGCATCGCGGCGATCCAGTGCTTCGACGGCGACCCGAATGGCATCACCGCAAAGCGCGCCTAATCGAACGACGTCCAAACGCGTCGATTCTAGTGCCTCGTGGTAAGCCGTACGCACCGCTTCGCTATCCTCCTACGTGAGCAAAGGTGAGTCTACCGCATAGCAGAAAAAGCCCCTGCGCTCTTTATATAACCATAAGATAGCCAGGAGAACCATTTTTGGCACAAATTCGAACGGTCGGCGTTTGTGGCGCCGGCTTGATGGGCAATGGCATCGCGCAGACGTGCGCGGCGGCGGGATTCAATGTGGTATTGATGGAGGTCGCCGAAGAGCCCCTTAAGCGCGGCGTGACAACGATTACCAAGTCGCTCGACAAATTCGTGGAGAAAGGCAAGCTTAGCGCGGCCGACCGCGATGCTACCGTTGGCAGAATCAAGCCGACGACGGACGTCGCCGACCTCAAAGACTGTGACTTGGTCATCGAAGCGATCGTCGAGAACGTCGAAATCAAGACGCGGCTCTTCCAGCAACTCGACGACTTGCTCGCACCGCACGCAATCATCTGTACGAATACGTCAAGCCTTTGCGTGATCGAACTTGCGGCCAAAACAAAGCGCCCGAACCGCGTCGCGGGTCTCCACTTCTTCAACCCGGTTCCGATCATGAAACTCGTCGAAGTCGTAAAGACCATCGCAACGACGCAAGACGTGATCGACGACCTGTTTGCGTTTGCAACTGCGCTCGGCAAGGAGCCGATTCTCGCCCAAGATACACCCGGCTTCGTCGTCAACCGTTTGCTCATCCCGTACTTGCTCTACTCGATCCGTTGTCTCGAAGCAGGTCTCGCGAGTAAAGAAGATATCGATAAGGGCATGAAGCTGGGCTGCGGGTATCCGATGGGCCCGTTCGAATTGCTCGATTTCGTCGGCCTCGACACGACGTACTACATCGCCGAGATCATGTTCGACGAATTCAAGGATCCGATCATGGCCGCGCCGCCGCTGCTCAAGCGCATGGTGCTCGCCGGACGCTACGGACGCAAGAGCGGAAAGGGCTTCTACGACTATGCCTGAGTTTACGCAGATTCTCGTCGAAACCGACGGCGCGACCGGCATCATCACGCTGAACCGCCCGAAAGTGCTCAACGCGCTCAACGCCGAGCTGCTTTCAGACGTTTCGTCGGCGCTGACGGAATTCGAAAACAACGATGCGGTGCGCGCGATCATCGTGACGGGCGCCGGTGAAAAAGCGTTCGCGGCTGGTGCAGATATCGGCGAATTGAACGCGCTCGCGAACGCGATTGAAGGAGCGGATAAAGCACGCGCAGGGCAGGCGATCACGCTGCAAATCGAAGGCATGAGCAAGCCCGTCATCATGGCGGTAAACGGCTTTGCGCTCGGCGGCGGCTGCGAACTTGCGATGGCGGGCGATATTCGTATCGCAAGCGAGAAGGCGAAATTCGGTCAGCCGGAAGTGAACCTCGGACTGATTCCGGGGTACGGCGGTTCACAACGGACAACGCGCCTCGTCGGCAAAGGAATGGCGATGTTTTTGTGCCTGAGCGGTGATATCATCGACGCGCAACTGGCGCTGCAAATCGGCCTTGTCGACCGGGTCGTGCCGCCCGACGAGCTGATGCCGGCAGCGAAGAAACTGGCGAGCACGATTGCGGAGAAAGCCCCGCTTGCCGTTGCCGCTTGCAAACGCGTTATCAACGGCGGTGCGCATCTGTCGATGGAGGATGCGCTGGAGCTCGAAGCGCTCGCCTTCGGCGCGCTGGTCAATACGAACGACTTTCGGGAAGGCACGGGGGCCTTTCTCGAAAAGCGCAAGGCGAACTGGACGAACAGGTAGTGCGCTAGAACGCCGCCCGCACAAACGCTCTGAACATGCGCGCGAAGCCGCCGGCGCCACCGGCGTGTATTCGTGCGCAGGCGTCCGCAAATGCGATATCGTCGCGATCGCCCTGCAGAAAGCGATGCACGCAGATTGCGCCGTCGCGGACGGTGGATATTCTCGCAAACGGTAACGACGGTTCGGCACAGCGGTGGAACTGTTCATCCGCTGCCGCCGCATCTCCGCACGCGCTCAGCGCTATGCCGAGGAGAATTCGCGCTCGCACCGCTTTATTGCGATGCGGATTCAGTGTATCGAGCGCAGCAAGAGAACGCGCCGCGTGCCGGCGGGATGCATCGATGCGGGCGGCCGCCGCCGCGAAGAAGGCCAACTGCGCCTCCCGCAGTGCGCGGTAATCTTGGCCGATGCCCTGCGGCACCGTCGGTTCGAAAAGCTCGTAAGCAGCGGCAAATTCGCCGCGCCAGGATCGTTGCATCGCCTCTGCCGTGACGAGCGCTTCCGACGCGGCGAGCGACTCGTAAGAAATATCGAAAGACCGCAGCGTATCTCGCACGCGTGAAATGCGATCGACATCGCCCGCCTCGACGTAATGTTGCAACATGCCGATGAGTGCGTACATTTGACATCCGGCATTGCCGAGCTTGACTCCGCAGTCCGCTAGAAGATTGAGCGCGGCAATCGCCTCGTCGGGGCAATCACGCTCGCACGCAATGTTATAGACGAGTGAAGCGGCGGCGACCGCGACGGTGTACGCGCGCTCCTGAAGCGCCTGCGCCAAGGCGTTCGATGCGAAGCGCTCCGCAAGCGTAAGGTCCCGCGCTGCATAGAAATATACATAAGCGGCTCGCGTCTTAACGACTCCCGCGTCCGCGCCCGGACCGAGCACGTGCAATGCGAATTTGATCTGTTCGAGCGCCGCCACGGGCTGCTCCGATAACACATGCGCCTGCGCGAGCGCGGATCGAATTTCGCTCTGATGCACCGCGCCGGGAACGTTTTCGTTCAAGAGCCGTTCGAAGATCGGTCCACTGTCGGGACGGTCGCGGCGCAGCAGATCGCAGCCGTACGCATACTGAATCTGCGCCGCAAGTGGTTGCGGCGCTTCGCGCGACGCGCTCTCGAATAGGTGTTCCGCGAGATCGTACTGGCCGCGGCGCGACGCAAGCATCGCTTCCATCGAGCGGGCGCCGGCGGAATCATCCGGCACGGCGCGCAGCGCGGCGTCGAGTGTCTGCGCGTTGACGTTATCGGCGAGAGACAGCCCACGGCGAGCGAGTAAACCTTTGAGCTCGTCGTGCGCGTCATTGCGAAGATACAGCTGCAGCAGTTCTTCGAAACATTCGAAAGCCTCCAGGGCGGCGCCGCAGCGTGCGATCGCCGATTGCAGCGCGCCGTTTCCCCTCGCGGCCAACCGCGCAAGCAAGACGTCCCGCACGTCACGATGCAATCGGAGCGAGCCGTCGATCTCGAAGAGCTCCGGCGCGCGCTGGTACGACCGCCGCACCAGCAACGTTCCCGTATCTCCAACCATGGCGCCGATCAACGCCGATTCGAGCGTTCGTAGCGGCGCGAGCGCTGCGAGGATTTCCAGTTCCGGCGTGTCAAGGCGCGCAAGCACATCCGTCAGCGGAGCGCATTCAATTGCTTGCGTCATAAAAGGCGAAGGACAATACGCTTGCGATTTCCACGTTTCGATGGGGAGCCGCTCGAGCGAACGCCCGGAAAAGACCCAACGGATGCGGGGAATTCGATCGACCATCTCGCGCAACAGCCGAACCGGCGGCGAATCACGGTCAAGAAGCTCAACGTTGTCGACGGCGACCCACGCGTTGCCATCGATGTGCGATGAGAGCCACGAAACGATTTGCGGAATACAAGCCGCGGAGGTCAACTGCGTCTGCATCGCAGTGAACGACAGTTGCGCGCCGCGCGCGACCGGCCCCATGCACTGCACGAGTGAGAAGATGAATGTAAAGAGCGTCGTATCGTGTTGGGTGAGCGGCAGCTCGAACGCGTCGACGCCGCAGCGCCGAATGAACTGCGAGAGCGCACGACTCTTTCCGCTATACGGAGGACCGGCGATGGCGAGCACACGTGGAACCGGCGCGCCGGCGTGTGCTGCAACAAGGAGCGCCTCGACGAGGTCTGGCGGGTTGAATTCCGCCTTGCCGACTGTGGCTCGGCCGAGCATGCGCCCGTCCTTCATATCCGGACATATACCCCGGTCACGTCGACCCTCACGCAAGCGTCTACCTGATACATGGGCAAACCGCACACCATCGTTGCCTGGCTCGCAGCGTCGACCTTGGGGCTAGTCTACGCACTTCCTCATGTGACGTTGGCCGATGACAGCGGGCCAGGCAGGGAGGTGCGCGCAATCCGCCACGACTTACCGATTCTGCTTGCCGGGCGCCTCACGCCGCCGCATATTAACCCGCGTGATCTCGTCGTTGATAACGTCGTCATTCAGCCCCACGGCACAGCGAACGCAGAATGGCATACAGCGGATCAGCATCGTATCGACGAGTTCGTTCGCATCGACGGATGGTGGCTGTTACGTAGCGAGAGTCCCCCTCCGAGCGATAGCGGCAAGACTTCGCTCGACTTCTCGAGACAATCACAGCTGCTCGACGACTTGAACGGCTATCAGATGGCGATCACGTTTTCGCAAAACGACGCCGGTGCTGCTGCTCGAATCGCGCCGATATCCGGTCGCCCGCCAACCGAAGCGGAGAGTTGGATGACGCGCGGCGGAAACAGTTACTTCTTCTTCAGCGGTCCTGTTGAAACGACGGCGCCCATTCACGTTCAAGCGGGCACCACGGTTGATGTGTGGTTCCCCTTCGTGCTCGACACGTCGTTGCATTACGCGATTACGATTGCGCATGCCGACAAGCCGATCGGACCGATCGACGGAACGATCAAAGACAACGTCGTTCATTTCGTGCTGCCCGCTTTTACGCTGCCTCCCGGCGCAACGCTGATGGCGGAGATCGAGGGCGATTCGTTCCGGCATGAGTCGGGGTATGTCTTTATGGCATGGAATCGGTCGGCAGGAGCAAGAGCAAGGGACTGAGTTGGGCGCGGTGGCGTCGCTGGTTCGACGTACTGGGCCCGGGGCTGATCACCGGCGCGTCAGATGATGACCCCTCCGGGATCTCGACCTATTCTGTAGCCGGCGCAACCGCCGGCTTTTCGATGCTTTGGCTCGTGCTGGTTACGACGCCGATGATGTCCGTCGTTCAAGGCATGTGCGCGCGCATCGGCATGGTTACCGGTGTCGGGTTTGCAACGAACATGCGCAAACGGTTGCCCGTTTGGGTCTTGTATCCGCTCGGCGTTTCCGTGATCGGCGCCAACATTCTCAATGCCGGAGCGGATCTGGAAGGTATGGCCGCGTCGGCGCAGCTGGTCCTCGGACTGCCGCAGTGGGCTTGGATCCTACTGTTCGGCGTCGTGCTGCTCGTGTTCCAGATCTTCTTTTCCTATCGCCATATCTTTGCCGTCGTGAAGTGGCTCACGATTTCGCTCTTTGCATACATCATCACGGCGTTCATCGTGCATGCGAATTGGATTGACGTGCTCGGCCATCTGATCGTTCCGCACGTGTCGTTCAATTCGAACTGGATCACGACGGCGATGGCGGTGCTCGGAACGACGATTACGCCGTATCTCTTCTTCTGGCAAGCATGCCTCATGGTCGAGGAAGAGAAATCGATGGGACGCGAGACGGTCCGCGAACGGCGCGGTGCAACAGACGAAGAAATCGCGGATGCGCATCTCGACATCAATGCGGGCATGATTTTCTCCAACGTCGTCGCGTTCTTCATCATCGTGACGACCGCCGTGACGCTCAACGCGCACGGTCTCACACACATTCAATCGGCACAGGATGCCGCCAAAGCACTCGAACCACTCGCCGGCAAATTCGCGTACCTGCTCTTCACGCTAGGGATGGTGGGAACGGGATTGCTCGCGATTCCCGCGCTCGTCGGATCGTCCGCCTACGTTGCGGCAGAATCGTTCCAGTGGAAACACGGACTCGACATGCCGCTACCGCGAGCGCCTGGCTTTTATGGTGCGCTCATCATCGGCATGATGATTGCGATGATGATTGGATTCGCACACGTCAATCCGATCGCCGCGCTCTTTTGGTCGGCAGTGATCAACGGGATCGTTGCGGTTCCGCTACTCGCCGTGCTGGTTCATTTCGCGAGCGACGCACGGGTGATGGGGAAGTGGCGGAGTTCGCTCGCCGCGCGCATGTGGGGATGGGCAACCGTGGCGGTCATGGGCGCGGCGGCGATCAGCATCTTTGTCTTCTGGGGCAAGAGCTAAGCGTTCTTCGTACACGTCCCTGCCACGGAAATGGTGCGTCCGCTCGCTTCGGTAAACGTGCTAGACGTCGTCATTTTTGTCGCGCTCTGCTTTGTCACCGTAAAGTCACTCTGGGATTTAACGTCGGGCCCGGGCGCGAAATTCGCGTCGTGCCATGTCATCGCACTACCGTTCCAACCCGGCGACGTCGTAAGGCCGTACGCACCAAGATCGCCATAGGTGACATCGATCCAACGCTTCGTGCTCGGGTCGTATGTAATCTTATCGTAGGTCGTCGACTTCTGCGGGAACCACGGCACCGGATTCTGCACGGTCGTTTCGTTGATCCACCATCCGTCCGGGCTCATCGTGTACGTCGACGTGCTTGTAAAGGGAGCCGGACGACGAGAACTCTTCGTGCTGCAAGACCACGTACCAATTAAAAATTGCATGCTTGAAAGATCTGGTTTCGGCGTTGGAACTGGGGTCGTCTCAACGGTTTGCGCCGCAACCCGCAGTGGCATCGCAAGCGGTAAGAGGGCGGCGAGCGTTAACAAGAATCGCAATAAAGCCATGAGGCATCTCCTTTCGAGAAGTGCACCGGCCACGGGCTGTCTATCGCGTTCCACACGCTCGCTTAGACAAACTTTTTCACGCGAAATCGCGCTATTGCAATTCTTTTTCTGCGTTTGACATCGCCATGCCGATCGCTGGATTGAATCCCGACCACGTTGCGCGAATCAGGCCTTTACGATCGATAACGACGATCGTTGGGAACCCTTCGATTTGGAAAAATCCTTGCGCGCTGCTCGTTGGATCCAGCACGACATTTGATAATGTATACGATTTCGCGAAGTGTTCGACGAGCGGACGCGGTTCGCCGACGTCGACCGGAACCACCATCACGTTCGGATGCCTGCGCGCGTAGCGCTCCACCAGCGGCATTTCGAGTTTGCACGGCTCGCACCATGACGCAAAAAAATCGAGAAAGAGCACGCGTCCTCGCGCGTCGCTGATATGGAACGTTCCGCCGTCAAGTTTTTCATATGCGATACGCGGTGCGGGATACGCGCCGGCGCCTTTGAGCGCGCGCGGGGCGATGAAGATCTTCCAGACGACGAACGCGATGACGAGAATCGCGATTAGGTCGAGGAAGCGGCCCGGTGTGAGCCACCGCGGCCGCTTCACGCCGTTCATCGTGTTATTCCGCTGCGAGCACCGCGGCGATGCCTTGTCCACCGCCGATGCACGCGGAAGCAACGCCGTAACCGCCGCCGAGATGGCGCAGATCGTTGAGCACCGTCACCGTAAGGCGCGCGCCCGACGCACCGAGCGGATGACCGAGCGAAATGGCGCCGCCGTGCGGATTCAAGCGAACAGCCTGTCCTGAGCCTGTCGAAGGGCCGTTCGTGCCCATGTCTTTTAGACACGCGAGCACTTGCGGTGCAAAGGCTTCGTTGATCTCCATGACCTGCAGATCTTTTTCCGTCAATCCGGCGCGTTCGAGCGCTTTCGGAATCGCGACGGCCGGACCGATGCCCATGATTTCCGGATCGACACCGACGACGCTGCCGGAGATAATGCGGCCGATCCACGTGCGTCCGTCTTTACGCGCCTGTTTAACCGTCGTCAGCACGACCGCAGCCGCGCCGTCGGTGATGCCGCTCGCATTGCCGGGTGTGACGACGCCGTCTTTGACGAAACGCGCGGGAAGCTTCGCGAGCTTCTCCATCGAGAGTCCCGCGCGCGGGCCTTCGTCCTTGTCGATGACCGTTTGGGTGCCTTTTGGTCCCGGCACCGTCACCGGCGCAATTTCATCAGCGAAGTAGCCGTTGCTTTGCGATTCGAGCGCATTCGTTTGGCTTGCAAGCGCGAATTCGTCGCATGCTTCACGCGCGATGCCGTACTTCTTCGCCAAGTTCTCGGCGGTCACGGCCATCGCCGTGTCGCTGTACGAATCGGTCAGCGCCGTCCACAACGAGTCTTCGAATTGAACGTTGGCGCCGAGATGAAAGCCTTTGCGCGCGCCGCGAACTACGTGCGGCGCTTGGCTCATGTTCTCGGTGCCGCCCGCGAGCGCGTACGTCGACTCCCCCAGTCGCAACGACTGCGCGGCCGTCAGAATCGCCTGCAGGCCCGAGCCGCACAAACGGTTGAGCGTGAGCGCGGGAACGCCGATCGGCAGGCCGGCGCGCAGCCCGATATGGCGCGCGAGGTAGATCGCGTCGGGGCTCGTCTGGATCACATTTCCGAAGACCACGTCGTCGATTTGCTCGGTTGGTACGCCGCTGCGCTCGATAGCGGCGTTGGCGGCCACCACGCCCAGGTCGGTGGCGGTGAGGTCGGACAGGGCTCCGCCGAAATTGCCGAACGGCGTGCGGGCGCCCGCGAGAATGACGACGTCATTGTCGTTGGGTGTACTAGTCATGGCGCCGCACTATTCCGCGCCGGCGAACGAGGAACCCCTAGCGAGCCTAGATAATCAACGCGGGTCATGCCAATAAATCGTCCCGCCGCCATCACGCTCGATGCCCGGTCGTTACCGGCTGCGAGCAAGACCGAACAGATCCTCGAGAGCTTCGATAAGCTCCAGCTCGGGGGAGCGCTCGAAATCAACGAGGAGAGCGATCCGCGCGCGCTGCGCAACGAGATGACGCAGTTGCGTCCGGGACGGTTCTCGTGGGATGCGCGCAATCTCGGCGGCAGCCGCTGGACGATTCGTCTCGAGCGCATTGACGAAAACGCCGACGGCGAGACGTTCTTGCAGCACGTTCCGCAGTTCACACAAGCGAAAGCGGCGACGATCAAAGAGCTCGCGGGCCAGATGAGCGAGCGCAGCTACAAGTCCGGCGACACGATCTTCGACGAAGGCGAGATGTGGCCGTACCTCGGCATCGTCAAGAACGGCAAAGTCATCTACACGCTGCTCTCGCCCGACGGCAAGACGCACACGATCGGCGAGCGCCTCACGCACGACACGCTCAATGAAAGCGGCACGTTCGACGGCGGCGGCGCGACGACGCGCGCGGAAGCGTTGACGGATGCGACGGTCGTAACCCTGCCGAGCGAAGCGGTGATGCACGCAATTCGCAACGACGCGGAACTCGCACTCGGATTCTTGATCGCAAGTTCGCAAGCACGCCGCCGTTCGATCGACACGATCGCCGACCTCGCGTTTGCGCACGTCCTGCAGCGCGTGGCGAAGTTCTTACTGGGCTACGCTCGTACGTCGGTCGGGATGACGCGCGGACTTCCGGGCGTTGAAAACCTTTCGCAAGCGCAGATCGCTGCAGCGGCCGGGACCGTTCGCGATATGGCGGCTCGCGCATTGCTCCGTTTGAAGAACGCAAGCGCGGTGGAACTCGATCGCGGCCGCGTCAAAGCCATCGATCGCGCGCGCCTCGAAGCCTTCGCGCACAACGTTCAAGCGCCGCCCGTATAGTCCTGAGCGAAGTCGAAGGATGGTTCAGCTGCTGCGCCCGAGCGAATATCGGCGGCAGCGTTGGAAGAACGGCGGCGGTATCACCGACGAAATCGCTGCCGATGCCGAATCACCGCCCGCGTGGCGCATCTCGATCGCAACGATCGAGCGCAGCGGACCGTTCTCAGATTTTCGCGGCTACGACCGCGCGATTGTCGCGCTCGATGAAGGCGTGACGCTCAGCGTTGACGGCGTTGACGTGACGCTACTTCGCTACGAGCCGTTTGACTTCGACGGAGAATCTTCGGTCGAAGCTCGCGTGAGCGCGTCGCCTGCACGCGACTTAAACGTAATGACGTTGCGCAAAGAATTTGCGCACGACGTCGAGATCCTTCGAACGCCACAACGCTATCTCGTCGACGACGACGAACTCGTCTTTGCATACGTCCTACGCGGTGAAGCGACCGTTTCCGATACGAGGTGTGCCGAGGGGGAAACCGCCTACCTCGAAGAGCTCGAACGATTCGACATCGTCCCAGCGCCGGACTCGGCGGTCTGTGTGATACACATCACGCCGCGCTAACGCTCAATGGATGATATAGACGTCCGCGGTTTGACCGGGGACGACTAGCGAACTGCTGATGCCTTTGCCAATGCAGTATTCGTGATCTTTCGACATCTCGATGCGTACGCGCGCGACGGCGCCGCGGTAAATATCCGATGTCTGGCACGCGGTGCGCTCGCCGTTGGCCGTAGCGGTTACGACGTAGCGTCCGGGTTCCAGCAACACGTTGCTGAAGAAACCGTGCTTATTCGTTCGCAGCGTGGAGACGGCGGCTGCGGCGTTTTGGAGGGGCATCCGGAAGATCGCGACTTGCGCGCCGGCTAATGGCTTATGTGTGTCAGCGTTGACGACGAAGCCGTCGATCCCGGTTGGCTGATTCTGCGCCAACGCAGGAAGTGCAGCGAGTGCCAAAATCCCAAGGATCAGGGCGAGTGCTCTCATGCTTACAGTATGCTCGCAACTCGCCCGCTTGAAACTCTATACCGACTCGAGCTCTGCCGTTTCCTGAGAGGCTAAATCGAATGCTGCCCGCTTGCTTTTTGCGGCGGCTTCCGCGAGGGGAGCCGAGGCGGGTGTCGGCGCAGGACGCGGAGCGTTAGCGAGCGCGGCGCGACCCTTTTGAACCGAGCCTAGTGCCGCCGCCAAGCGCGCTTCCATTTCCGCAAGGACCTGTGCGGCGTATTGATCGGCGCCTTCTTTGATCTTCCGCGCCCGCTCTTCAGCTTCGCGAAGTACGACTTCGGCGGTCGTACGCGCGCGATGGACGATCTCGTTCTGATCGACGAGCTCTTCGTGCACGGTTGAGGCTTGATCGACGATCGCTTGCGCCTTCTCTTGCGCGGCGCGAATAACGCGCTCTTGATCCTTGGTGATGATCTTCGCGCGGCCGACTTCTTCAGGCAGCGTTGCGCGGATCTTTTCGATGAATTCGATCAGCCGCTCTTCGGAAAGAACGCGATATCCGGCAGGAAGCCACGTACCTTCGTGAACGTACTCTTCCAATTTATCCAACACGCGATAGACCGACATTACATACCTCCGTTACGAACGTTTGAGCGCGGCGCGTTTGCTTGACATGATGTCGAGCACGACGTGCGGCACGAACGGCGACACGTCGCCGCCCAAGAAAAAGACTTCCTTCACCAAGCTCGAGCTGACGAACGAATACTTTGCATCGGACATCAGAAAGAGCGTGTCGACGTTGGAGAGCGACCGGTTCATGAGTGCGGTCGACATCTCGTTTTCAAAGTCGGAGACGACGCGAAGGCCCTTGACGATCACGTCGGCGTCCTGCACCCGGACGTAGTCCGCGAGCAAACCGCGGAAGTGGTCGACGCGCACGTTCGGAATGTGCGCGACGCATTCTTTGAGCATGTGTTCCCGCTCTTCAAGCGTGAACATCGGGTTACGTTTTTGAGGGTTGACGACGATCGCGACGACGAGTTCGCTGAACGCGACTGCGGCTCGTTCGATGACGTCGAGGTGACCGTTCGTCAAGGGGTCGAACGATCCGGGATAGATTGCCCGCGTCGGGCGCACGGAGCGACCGTTGTTCAATCAGCCATCCGCCCGCGCAAAGAATGCCAAGGCGACATCGCCGTACACTTCTTCGCGCGTGGAGCGATACCCCGGTATATCAGGAAGAATTCGTTTTGCCGCGTGTTCATAAATCACCAGCGCATCAGGTGCGAGCAGCGCTCGCTCGAGCAGCAGGCGGAAGATCTGCAGCGGCACTTCGTTCGCATACGGCGGATCGAGGTACACAATATCAAACGGTCCCTCGACACGATAGAGCGCGCGTTCCACCGGCGCCGCCACGACGGTCACGCGATCATCGACGCCCATTTCTTTTGCCGCTTCTTCGATTGCATGCGCCGTTTCGCGATTCGCCTCCACCGAGATGACGCGGGCCGCACCGCGCGATGCTGCTTCGAAACCGATCGCGCCCGTGCCGGCAAATAGGTCGAGCACTGATGCTCCGTCCAGACGGTGCATCAGAATAGAAAACAGCGACTCTTTCACGCGTCCCGGCGTAGGACGAACGCTCGTGCCCTTCGGCGACTTCAACTTCCGGCTCCCAAGTGAACCGCCCGTGATCTTCGGACTCAATGCGCCGCCACCGCGCTCACAAGCGGAATAAGCTCGCGCAACGAGTGCACGACGTGCGTCGGCTCCGGGAGATCCGGGGGATAGGTTTTTCCCTCATTGTCGATCCAGACCGCTCGGAAGCCTGCTGCCAAGGCTCCCCCGATGTCACCGCGAGGGTCGTCCCCGACGTAGAAGCATCGCTCCGGTGCGACGCCGAGCTCTTCCGCCAGGGCGCGGAATGCGTCCGGGTGAGGCTTCTGCACGCCGAGATCGGCGCTGGCCAGCACCTTGCCGGTAAAGCCCGCCCGGCGCGCTTTTAGGATCTGCAGCGGGTTCCAGCCGTTGCTTAGAACGCCGAGCGCGAAGCCGCCACGGGTAAGTTCGTCGATCGTCGCCTTCGCGTCGGGGTCCGGGACGATGAACGTCTCGGCCATCGCCAGCGCCATCCTGCGGAAGCCCTCGCAGAAGCGGCCCTCCGGGTCGCTCGCGCCGCGTTCCTCGACGAAGCGCTTCACCGCCTCTTCGATCGTGCATCCTCCGCTCCGCTGAAAGGCCAGCAGTGCATCGATGTTGTCGATCTCCTGCGCGAGCGAGCCGAGCGCGTGTCCGCCGTCCTCAGGGAGGTTTTCGAGCACGTGCAGGAAGGCCACACGCTCGAGCTTGTTATCGATGCAGAGCGTGTGGTCGATGTCGAAGCCGACGCCGACGGTCACGTTATTCACGCGCCGTTATTTCGGACCCGGGCCCAGGATCACCCTGACGAAGTCGTTCGGACGCACCCACTTGTTGAGCGCGTGCACGACAGACGTGTTGGTTGTGTCGACTTCGCGCTGTGCGTCGATGACGTACTGATCGAGCGGCAGATCGAGCTGCGCGTAGTCGATGAGCTGTCCCGCGATTCCGCTGAAGCTTTGCTGACGCAGCGGAATCTGTGAAACCAACATCGCCTTGCCGCGCGCCAAGTCGTCGACGCTCACACCGTTTTTCATCACGCCGGTCAGATCGGCGAACGCGAGATTCTGCGCGGCAACGATTTTGTCGGGATCTGATGCAAAGTAGATACCGAAGTTGCCACGGTTCTTGCGCGCATCGAACCGGCTGCCGATGCCGTAGACGAGTCCATGCAGATCGCGAACGTCGTGGAAGAGAATCGAGCTCTGGCCAGATCCGAACGAAGCGTTCGCGACGGCAAGCGCCGCCCATTCGGGATTGTCTCGCGTCAGAGCGTTGGTTTGCATGTACGTCACTTGCGACTGCACCCGCGTAGGATCGGGCACTTGCACGTTGATCGCCTTGTTGTCCGCAACGGGCGGCAGAAACACGTTGGGTTTCGGACCGCTCGCTTTCCACCCGCCGAAGTATTTCTCGAACGTGGTCTTTACTTGATCGGGAGAGACGTCGCCGATAACGACAGCCGTCGTCATATCGGGACGATAGGCGGTAGTGAACCAGTTTTTCACCGAATCGAGCGTCACGGCAGCGACCGTCTGTTCCGTCTCGCGCACTTGCATCGGGTCATCCGAAGGATAGAGCGCTTTGTTCAGCGCGACGCTTTCGCGGTAATCCGGCGACGACATGACGCCTGGCATCGCGGATGCATTTTGCTGCTTGATGATGCCGAAGTTCTGCGCCGGGAACGCCGGATGGAGTTCCTCATCGGCGAGCAGCGCGACACCGCGATCGAACTCGTTCGAGAGCGCCGTCATCGAAAAACTCGTGCCTGCTTCTACGTCCGCCGCGATGTCGTCCAACTGCTTGCGCAGTTCGATGCGATTGTATGTCGTCGTGCCGAACGGCAGCAGCTCCGCGGTGATATCGGCGACGCCTTGCACCTCCTTCGGTGCTTGAATCGCTTCGTTAGAAAGAATCGAACCGGCAACGACGACGGTGCGCGAAACGTGTTCGGGTACGACGATCACGCGCATGCCGTTCGAAAGCGTGACGTCAACCGGCGAAAGCGTCTGCTGGGGAACTTTGACGTTCTTGAATGCGGCGACGGCCCATGAAGGAAGCGGATCGTGGTGTTGCAGCGTAAGCTTGTTGCTCTCTTTCGCAATCGGCTGTTCGCTCGTCTGCGCCTCACCGCCGTGCTTGGGAATCGCCGCGACCGTAATGGCGTGGTCGAAATTGAAGTACGTCCGAAGCACGCGATTGACGTCGTTGACCGTCACCGCCTGGATCTGTGCCGTTTCTTGATCCGGAGAACTGAGCCCATACTTTGCGACCGCATCGCTCCAGGCGAACGCGAGATCTTGAATGGAGTTCGCTTTGAACGCATCGCTTGCGACTTCGCGACGCTTCTCAACCTCGACTAAGTCCGCCGGCACGCCGGTCTTCTTGTACTCGTCGATTACCGATTTGAGTTCGGCGGCAGTCGATTGAACGTTCGACCCGATTGGCACGACGCCGAGTAACAGCGTTCCTGAGGCGAGCGGATGCGACTCCAGCGGTGCGACTTGCGCCTCGAGAAGCTTACCGGAGACGACGAGATCGTACAGCTTTGAACGCTGATCGTTGAGCACGTCGCTGAGGATCTGCGAAGCGGCGTAATCCTTTGAGTTCCATCCGGGGAGACGGAACGCGACGCTCACAACGTCGACCGGAAGATTGCTCTCAATCGTCGTCGACGACTTCTTGACCGGACGCAGCGTGACGGTAGAACGTGCCGGTAACGTCGCGCGAGCGAAACCGCCGAAATACTTCTTGACGAGCGCAATCGTGGAGGGACCATCAACGTCGCCGGTGATTACATACACGGCGTTGTTCGGGTGATACCATGCGTCGTACAACGAGTGCAGCTTCTGGCTGTCGATGACGTGCTGGAACCCGTTCACGGTTCCAAGTCCGTTCTTTTGATACGGCGTCCCGGCATAGAGCGCGTCGCCGACCTTGAAGAGCAGCCGCCACAGCCAGTTGCTATTGTCTTGGGTGACCTCTTGGGTGATGGCACCCTTCTCGATGTTCCAATCCTTTTGCGCAAGGTAGGCATCGCGCATACGCGAGGCTTCCATGCGCAGAACGAGATCGAGATACTGCGACGGTGCGGAAAAGAAGAATTGCGTGATCTCTGCCTGCGTGTCGGCGTCGCTGTCGCCGCCCAAAAGTTCGCTGATGTCGGAGAGCTGCGACTCCGAGAGCGACGGACTGCCGCGGAACATCATGTGTTCGAGCGCGTGCGCTTGTCCATCGTACTGCTGCTCGTTCGACCCGACACGATAATTGAGCACCGCGGTCACGACCGGTGCGAGCGGGTCGTGAACGACGATGACTTGCAAGCCGTTCGGTAACGTCGCGCGCGTCACGTCGAGCGCCGAAGTCGTTACGACCTCAGCACGCGCGAGCGACGTTCCCGCGAGAACGAAGGCCAGTACCGAACATACCAGTCGAATGAGTTGCATCGAGTCCCTATCTTTTGATTACGACGAAAGAACGAGCGCGCGGGTCGTGGGCTGCCGCTCGAGTGCGGCGCGCAGACCTGCATGTTCCGCTTTACGCAGTCCCGGATCGTTTGCCAACACCGTTGCAGCTACCCGCTTCGCCGCCCGGTAGATGTCGATGTCGCGCACGAGATCGGCTATCCAAAGATCGGCGGCACCAGATTGCGCTGTTCCGGCAAACTCACCGGCGCCGCGGATGCGCAAATCTTCTTCCGCGATACGGAAGCCGTCGGTTGACTCGGTCAGGATTTCGAGCCGTTCGCTCTCCACGTTGTCATCGGGATAGACGAGAATACAGAACGACTTGGCCGCGCCGCGGCCGACACGTCCGCGAAGTTGATGGAGCTGCGCCAAACCGTACCGTTGCGCGTCGAGGATCACCATGACGCTCGCATTCGGAACGTCGACGCCGACTTCGACGACCGTTGTCGCGAGCAGCACGTCGATTTCGCCGCGCGAGAAGCGCCCCATCACGTCGTCCTTTTCTCGCGGCGCCATACGGCCGTGCAAGAGCCCGATGCGCAGGTCGGGGAACACCTTGTTCTTCAAGCGCTCGGCTTCCGCGACGACACTCGTTAATTCGCTCTCTTCGTCGATCGCGGGCGCCACGATGTACGCCTGGTGACCGAGTTCGACGTTGCCGCGAACGAATTCGTAGACTTCGTCGAGACGGCTAACGCGCACGGCGAACGTTTCGATCGGCGTTCGCCCCGGAGGCAGTTCATCGATCGTCGACGCGTCGAGATCCGCGTACACCGATTGCGCGAGCGTGCGCGGAATCGGTGTTGCCGTCATGTGCAAAGTATGCGGAGCTGCGCCTTTCGCGCGCAAACGGGCCCGCTGTTCGACACCAAACCGGTGCTGCTCGTCGATAATAACCAGACCCAGACGCGCGAAGTCGACGCCTTCGGTCAGCAGCGCGTGCGTGCCGACCGCAAGCGCGGCTTCGCCGCTCGCAATGCGCGAGACCGCCGCGTTACGTGCGCGCGCGCCTTGACTTCCGAAAACCGCTTCGACGGGAATACCAAACGGCAGCAACAACGGCGCCAGTTTGGCGGCATGTTGCGCCGCGAGAATCTCGGTAGGCGCCATGAGCGCCGATTGCACGCCGTTTCGCGCAGCAAGAAGAATCGCGGCAGCAGCAACGAGCGTCTTTCCGCTCCCGACGTCGCCTTGCAACAGCCGGTTCATCGGCACGTCGCGCGACATATCGCTCCAGATCTCACGGATCACGCGGCGCTGCGCGCCGGTGAGCGCAAACGGTAACTGTGCTTCGAACTCATCGAGCAGTTCCGGCGGCACCTTGAGCGCATCGGCGTCGTGCTCGCGCTCGCGCTCCGCGCGCCGCATCTCCGCAGCCATCGCGAGGATCAGAAATTCCGTAAAGATGAACCGTTCGCGCGCAGCTTGTGCTTCTTCCGGCGATGCCGGCGCGTGCACGGCGTGATACGCGCTCGCGAGCGTTCCGTACTTGCGTTCACGCGCGATGCTCGGCGGAAGCGGATCGTCGTCCGCGAGCTCGAGCAACCGGGGAAGATTCTTCGAGACGACGGTTGCAATTTTACGCGTCGGCAGATCTTTGCTCGCGCGGTAGACGGGCACCATTTCACCGTGGTACGTCTCTCCGTCGCGTAGTTGCGCGTACTGCGTCACGTTGACCACCGGTCCCGCGAGCGATCTTTCCACGCGTCCGCGGACGAACAGCCGCATCCCGTCACTGAATCGTCCGATGACGTAGCGGTTGCGTCCGATCCATTTCGCCGTGAAGTCGCCCGCCTCGTCGCGTAAGCGCACTTCCACGATCTCCAGTCCACGAACGCGGCGCTCTTTGACGTGCGTCACGACTCCGACCGCGTTTTCTTCACCGCCGTTGGTTCCGAGTTTGCTCGACGGTGTCGGAAAACGCAAGTCGTCATAGCGAAACGGAATGTAATCGAGCAGATCGTGGGCGGTGTGAATACCGAGATCATGAAAGAGCGGCGCCGACTTCGCGCCGACGCCTGCAAGTGACTCGATTCGAAGCTCCGCACTCACCGCAGCCGCAGCTCCATCTCGGGCATTGGAGCGAAGCCGAGGCTTTCATACAAACGCCGTCCGTCGTCACTCGAACGCAAACGCACGGAGTAACAGTGATGCATGCGCGCCCACTCGATCGCGGCCTGAGTGAGTTCGCGCCCAATGCCGCGCCGGCGGTACACGGGCCGCACGTACACGCCGTGCAGCGTCGCATAGACGCGGCCCAGGGTCGGCGTGCGGTAGTGTTCGGAGAGATAGATGACGCACATTCCTACGGCTACTGCGCCGTCGTACGCGAGAAACAACTGCGCGCGGTCCAGGGCTTGACGCGTGGTGAAGAATTCTCGAAAGCCTTCGCGCCAATTGGGATTGATTTCGTCCCATTCGGGCGACATCTCGCCGCGCAACTCCAGACCCGTCTCGTATTCGTCGAGGTCGGCGGCAACGACCCGAACGCTCACGCCGTCGCCGCCGAGCTCGCGCGCAGACGATCGTACGCGTCGCGCACGCGTGCAACTGGCACGCCGAGGCGATCGCCTAACTCAGCCACGGCGCCGAGAATCGGATCCAGCTCGAGCGGACGCGCGGCGAGAAAATCCTGAAGCATCGACGTGCGCACGTCGGCGAGCCGCTGCGCGTACTCGATCCGTGCTTCGATGTCGACGTCCGCTACCACACCCAGCGCCTTGCCCACCGCGAGCGCTTCGTGCATCAGCTCGCGCACCTCATCACGCGTGGGCATGCGTTCGAGCATCTGACGGATGGTTAGCCGGTGGAGCGTGCTCACGGGATTGAGTCCGACGTTGTTCACGAGCTTCAGCCAAACGGTAGCGCGGATATTCTCGTCCACCTGCGGAGCGAGCTCAGCTCGGGCGAATACCGAAGCGAGCCTCTCTACGCGATCGTTCGTTCCGCCGCCGGGGGCGCCGAACGCGTAGCGCATCCCGCCGCTTTGATGGATCTTTCCCGGCTCGACGATGTGACCGGAGACGTGAACGACGCCGCCCACGATGCGTTCGTCGGGAAAGAGCGCCGCAATGCGGCCTTCGTGGTCGACGGATTCGAGCGGCGGCGTCCGTACGTACCAAAACGGCACGCCGTTCTGCATCGTCACGATCGTCGCGCCAGTGTGTGCGACCGCCTGGAGTTGGGGCATCAGCCCGGGGTATTGGTGCGCTTTGAACGTCAAGAGAACGGCGTCAAACGTTCCGAGCGTCCGAAGGTCGTCGCTCGCCTCAACTCGCGCCGTAAACGGACCGAGATCGCTGTGCACGAGCGTGATGCCCTTGCGCTGGATGACGTCGAGGTGCGCGCCCCGCGCAACGACGGCGATATCTTCGCCTGCTCGCGCGAGGGCCGCGGCGATGAAGCCGCCGATAGCACCCGCTCCCACTACCGCGATTCTCATGTTCAAACTTTGGAGGCGACGGGCAGATTCGAACTGCCGAATGGGGCTTTTGCAGAGCCCTGCCTTACCACTTGGCTACGTCGCCGTGGAGCGGGTAGTGGGAATCGAACCCACGCATCAACCTTGGGAAGGTCGCAGGCTACCATTACATCATACCCGCGCGCATCCATCAGCGCCCGCCCGTTTCGTTGCCGCCCATAACCCGTCCTTTGGGGAAATGGTTGAGCCGCCGCTGCCTTGGTTTGCAGTCCCTAGCTCAGAATGTTGACCGAACGCGCCAAAATCAGTGCGACGGTGACGAACGAGATCAGCGATTCGATGAGCATCAGGGCCTTTGCGATACGCGTGAGCGGCAGCACGTCAGTCGGACTGAACGCTAGTGCGTTGGTAAACGACAGATACAGATAGTCGAAAAACATCGGGCGCCACGTGTGCGGAACGCACTTCGCTTTTGACTGCAGCAAGGTGATCTGCGGAAAGAGAAAATCGGCCTGCGCGTTCGCGACGGCTGCCGGCTCGTCTTCGCGCAGTTCGACGCCCCCTTCGTCGATCTCCCAAAACCACAGCGCAAAGACGATGACGTTCGTCGACCAAATCAGCGCGCCGTAGCGTAGGAGATCAGCCGCGACCAATCCGTGGTGCTTCGCATGCGGATTGACGAGGTCGTTCACGAGCAAGATGACCGACATGATATTGAAGAAATTGAGGATGGCGATGAGCGCCACGGACATCGCGTTGTGCGCTCGCGGCGGAATGCGCCCGCCGAACAATAACAGCGGCAACAGCAAGCCGCCGACGAGCACCGGCGCGATCCACATCGGACCGAACGTGAGTTTTGCAGGCAGACGCTCGTACAAGATGAGCGCCACAATCATAGCGATCGCGGGGCCCCAGCGCGGTTTTGAAGTCACGTCTCGCGTTTTCTCCCAGCAACCACTCTGCACCGCTCGGCGTTCATACCGGTATGGCTACTGATTTTCGCGATGGAAAAACCTTCCCGCGCCGTGGACGCGACCCGCTCGGTGACGCACTGTGGCTCGCGCGCGTCTTCGATAAAGCTCGTGCGGCAGCGGCGGGAACGATTCATGACTACATCTATCCTTGCCCCATGGACCGAGGCGTCATGGAACGCTGGGGCATCACGCCCAAGGACTTCGACGACGCGATTCGTACGCACACGACCGATCAGGCGATTCGCGCATGGCTCGCAGAGCGCGCGAGCGCCGATCGCATTCGTGCCGCTAACGAGTGGCTGCTCAATGAAAAGCAAGAGAATCTAGACCGTCAAGATGCCGAGGAAGGGGTAGCAGTTTGAGCGAGATGATCGAGTTCACACGACCGGACGGTCAGCGCGCTCCCGGATACTATTCGGCGCCCGCTAATGCAAATGACGCGCCCGGCGTCGTGATGCTCGAAGAGTGGTGGGGCGTCACCGAGCAGATCAAAAACATGGCGGACAAGCTGGCAAATGCCGGATTTCGAGTGCTGGTGCCGGATCTATTCCGCGGACGCAAAGCCGCGGTTCCCGACGAAGCAAACCACCTCATCGAGGGTCTCGATTTCGGCGATGCAGCGACGCAAGACACGCGCGGCGCGGTGCAATATCTCAAGGCAACCGGGTCGGAAAAAGTCGCTGTGCTCGGCTTTTGCGTCGGTGGCGCGCTCGCACTTCTTGCAACGATCTACGATCCTGAAATCGATGCCTGCGTAACGTTCTATGGCTTTCCGCCGCCCGAAGCGGGCGACGTCGGTTCAATCAAAGTACCGGTTCAAGGCCACTGGGCGACGCACGATGACTTTGCGAATCCGCAAGGTGTCGATCGCATCGAGAAGCGTTTCAAAGAAGCCGGCGTCGAGCACGAGTTCTATCGTTACGACGCCAAACACGGCTTCAATAATCCGCAGGAATTGGGCCACTCAGGTCTCGGCCACTACAACGAACAAGCCGACAAACTCTCGTGGTCCCGCGCAATCGATTTCTTACGAAAAACCGTGTCGTCCTGAGCGAAGTCGAAGGACCGCCTCAATTCAAAAGCCCGCCGAAATTTTCCGGCGGGCTTTTTGTTGAGCTAATGGGCGAACAGTGTACCGGCGTTGACCGGGACGCTACGTAGCGCGCCCTGTTCGAGATTCCACTTCTTGAGCAGTTTGTCGTATGTGCCGTCGGCGATTACGGCTTGCATCGCTGCGATCACGCGCTGGCGTAACGCCGGATTGCTCTTCGCGATTGCGATGCCGTAGGGCACAAGCGCAAACTGTCGTCCCGCAACTTCATACTTGTGGTCGTTCGTCTTCGCCAAGTACGCGACCACGGGGTAGTCCGTCACGTGCACGTCGGAATTACCGGCTACGAAGAATTTAAACGCCTCATCATCGGTCGGGAATGCGTTGAGCTTGATGTCCGCAAGACCGACGTCCTTGCATCGCTTCGATTGCTCCTGGAGCGCCGCTTCTTGCGAGGTTCCCTTTTGCACGTCGACGCGAAGCCCGCACAGCGCGCCAAGGTCGAAGACGTGTTTCGGATTGCCGGCGGGCACGAGCATTCCGCTTCCGGCGAGCATGTAGTCGATGAAATCGACTTGCTTTTCCCGTGGACGGGTGTCGGATAATGCCGAGATTGCAAGGTCGAACGACCCCTTCTTCACTGCCGGAATCAGGTCGTCGAACGTGTGGTTCGAAATGGTAACCTCAGTCCCCAGCTTCTGGGCCAGTGCGGCGGCAAGATCGACGTCAAACCCGCGCATTTGGTGGGATCCGGAGTAGAATTCCAACGGCGCGTACGAAACGTCGGAGCCGGCGCGCAGCCGCGCATCGGCGAGTGCGCGCGCGAAAGACATGCTAAGAAGAGCTGCGAGTAAGAAGCCACTCGCGCAGCGGGCAAATGCACTCATGCAACCGTTATCGGCTCTCGTGCGCTGCTTTCTTTAGACCTTCCTTACATCCAAAGTCCCCTTCGCTACGCTTCCTTTACGGTCTGGCACTAGGAGTCTATATGAATACGATGGTTGGCGACATTCGAGCCGGCCTAGGCGCGGCTCACAAAGAGTGGGGATGGTTTCTCGCCCTAGGGATCGCGTTGATCGTGCTCGGCGTGCTCGCGATTATTTATGAGGGGACAGCGACGCTCGCGTCGATCGCCGCCCTAGGGATCATTTTTGCGATCGCAGGAATCGCGCAGATTGTGCTCGCGTTTCAATCGCGAAACGGAGGACACATCTTCCTCTACTTACTCTTTGGCGCACTCGAAGTGTTCGTCGGGTTCTCACTCATCCGCTACCCGCTCATGGGCACGCTCACCGTAACGCTCGTGCTCGCGATTTATCTGCTGTTTGCAGGCATATTCCGCGTGATCTATGCGCTGTGGGCACAGTTCCCGCAATATGGCTGGGCGGTCTTCAGTGGAATCATCTCCGTGATTCTCGGCATCTTGCTCTGGGATCAATGGCCGACGTCCGCGCTATGGTTCATCGGCTTCGCAGTCGGCTTGAGCTTCATCTTCGCCGGCGTTGCGTGGTGCGGCATGGCATTTAAGCTCAAAGCGCTTCCCGCCTAAAACAACAAGAAGCCTCGCGATATGCACGAGGCTTCTTCATTTCCATGGTGCCAAGGGCGAGAATCGAACTCGCGACACCGCACTTTTCAG
>CAZYLU010000033.1:0-41239 GCA_964648945.1 uncultured bacterium
GCGAGGGAACAGGTTTCGATCAACTCACGAGAGCGATACGCGGGCTGCTTTCTATCCATTGTTCGAAATCGATGGCCGTCATCGGCTGCGCGACGGCGAATCCTTGCATGTATTTGACGCCGGCGGTGCGGATCGCTGCACGATCGTCAGCGGTAGCGACACGCGTTGCGATGACGTCCCATGCATACACGTTGGAAATTGCGACGATTGCTTCCATGCCGCGTCCGGTTGCACCGCCCGACGGCAGTAACGACTTCGACGGCTTCACGAATTGAACCGCAAGCGTTTCGAGCATCGCAAGATCGAGCGGCGTCTCGCCGAAGCCGTCGAGGCCGACGTGCAGGCCGCAACGCTCGGCAGATTCGGCGAACGCGCGATGGTCGTCGAGTCGATCGCAGAACCGTTTCCAATCCAGCTCCACTGCGAGCATCGACGAATCGGCTCCCGTTGCATCGATCGCGCGCAGCACGCCGTTGAGAATCTCCTCGGTCGCGACGCCGATATTGACGTGAATTCGATTGACGCCTTGCGCGCGCCATTCGTTGGCATATCCCAGCGCGCGGCGCGCAACCCATGCGTCGAGATGTTCGAGGGCTTTGCGCGCGCGTGCCGCTTCCATTGTCGTAAACGCCGACTGCACGCCGCTGCGCGGGTGCAGCGATCGCAGCAGCGCTTCTGCCGCAACGACTTGGCCGGATTGCACGTCGAAGATCGGCTGAAAACAGAGCAAGAACTCGCGATCGTATGCCTCTTCGATATCGATGCTTAGCGTCGGAACGTCGGTCGGCGTCGCACCAGGGACGTACACGCAATACGGTTGACGCTGGCGCTTCGCCTGATACATCGCAAGATCGGCGTGATGCAGCCATTCGTCTTCGTCCGTGGCGTGTTCGGGGAAGAACGCAATGCCGATGCTAACCGAGACGACGCCGTCACCGTACGTAATGTTCAAATCGCGCACGCCGTCCGCAAGCCGCGCGGCCGCAGCGGTCGCTTCGTCGTACGTGCGCACCATCGGCAGGATGACGGCGAATTCATCGCCGCCGATGCGTCCGACGAACTCATTGGAACGCAACGCTTCGCGCATCTTGCTCCCGATCGATTTGAGCGCAGCATCGCCGTGCGCGTGCCCGTACGAGTCGTTCACCCCTTTGAAACCATTGAGATCGATGAAGAGCAGCGCGGAACGCACGCCGTTGCGTTTTGCCGCAACCACCGTTTCCGTCAGACGGCTCATCGTAGACCAGCGATCGGGAAGACCCGTGAGGTGATCGACGAGCGCGCGTCCTTCTGCACGGGCCGATCGGAAACGCAGCAGATGCGTTAGCACATCGAGGATGACTTCCGATTGTGCGGCAAATGCCTCGCGCTGCAATCGTCCCGTCCGTTCACCGAGCAGCAATACCCAGCGGCGTTCATCGGCGGTGAATGTGGCGCAGACCGCATCTTTCACGGCAGCCGCTTTGCGAAGCGCGGCCGAGCCGCGGTCGCCAAGGTCTTTGCGCTGCTCGTTATCCCAATCGACTGCTTCGTCCAGAAGCGTCGGATCGGTCGCGCACACGAAGCGCATCGTATTTGTCTGCAATTCGAGGATCGCCGCGACGTCGGCACCCGTTACGCGAGCCGCCTCTAGTAACGCTTCGGCAATAACCTGTGGCAATTCTTGTTCAAGGCGTGCGAGAAATGCGCGCATGGCAGCGATTCGCGCGAACGCGAGGGCGCGGTCTTCCGATGGAACAACGCTTCCAGCGTCGCCCAGTATGGACTGAACGAGTCCGAAGATATCGTCAAACACCGCAAGCGGTTGCTTCGCTGCTACCGGCAAACATCATGTATATGAGGTCATAAAGTCCCATGCGCAGACGGGCCGGCCAAAATGATACCCCTGAAGCTCGCGGCACCCGATGCCCCGAAGGAAATCCGCCTGCCCGTCCGTCTCGACGCCTTCCCCGATGACGTTCATCTGTAGCGAATCCGCGAGCGCCGCGACGGAGCGGCAGATCGCGCGACTGTAATTATCGCTTTCGGCATCTTTGACGAACGCGCGGTCGATCTTCAAACACGTTACGGGATACGACTTGAGGTACGAGAGCGTGTTGTAGCCGGTGCCGAAATCGTCGATCGCGATCGACACACCTGAATCGCGCAGACGTTCGAGCGTTGCAACCGCGCTCGGAATATCCTCAATCAACAGCTGCTCGGTAACTTCAAGCTGCAGCTCTCGCGGATCCCAGCCCCACTCGTTGAGTGCATCGGCAACGTGCGTGACGAGTTTGTTCGATTGCACGTGACGCGGCGACACGTTGACGTTCAAACGAATCTTCGATTTCATCTGATTGCGAATCGCGCGCGCGTCCTGGCATGCGCGGGAAATCGCCCATCGTCCGATCTCGACGACTGCATCGCTTTCTTCCGCAATGTTCAGGAACACATCCGGTGTCAGCAATCCGAGATCGGGATGCTGCCAGCGCAGCAGCGCTTCCGTTGCGATCACTTTTCCGCTCGATGCGTCGATGAGCGGCTGATAGTACATCGCAAACTCGCTGCGGCGCACGGCGTTGGAAAGATCGCGTTCGAGCCGGCTGCGCACGCTCATCTTCCGCTCGAGCGCCGGATCGTACGCCATCGTTCCGCCGCGTATCGTGGCCTTTGCCGTGTACAGCGCGATGCCCGCGTTCTGCAGCAACGTTTCGCCGGTACCGTGCTCGGGATGACGCGCGAGACCCATCGTTGCGCGCACGACGATCTCCGCGTGGCCGGCAGTGAACGGCGCATCGAGCGCGTCACGCAACCGTTCGACGTCGCGGTCGACGATTTGACGATCCGCCGGTTCGATCAAGAAACACGCGAATTCATCCGAACCGAGGCGCGCGACGTAGTGTCCCTCCCCTTCGAGAAAACGCACGCGTTCGCCGATCGCGCGAAGCAGTTGATCGCCGACAGCATGGCCCGCGAGTTCGTTCACTTGCGCGAAACGGTCGATGTCGAAGAGCACCAAGGCGCCTTCGCGCGATTGGTCGGCATAGGCATTGAGCGCTTCGAGCAATTGATGGCGGTTGAGCAAGCCCGTCAGTGGATCGTGCGTCTTGAGGAACTCCACGGTGTTCTGCGCTTGCACAAAGTCAGCGGAGTCGAAGACGATGCCGACCGCAATCGTGCCGACGATCTCGCCGTCGCGCGCGGTCAGCGGAAGCGCGTATCCCTCGATGCGCACCTCGCCGAGATCGGCGGAGAAGGCGACGCGGTGGCCGCGCAGCGCGGCGCGAAGCGCGCGCAACAATCGTCCGGCTTTCGGCCATGCCGAATCGAGGGGTTCTGCAGAAGAGCGAAGCGCATCGAGCTCTTCGCTAAGACCTTGCGGACCGAACGCGGTCCCAAGGCGGAACGTGCGATCCGTGACCAGCACAATGGCCGGCAGCGGTTGTCGCTCTGGCGGCATCGCCGGAGCTCTCCCTTCGCCACAGCAAGCGGCAGGATGACAGCCAACCCACAACTGCCTCCCTCTGCTTGCCCGGATTGTCAGTCGCCCAGCGCAGCTCCTGCGGGATGACGCCGATCTGTGCCGCCGTATCGCATTCCGGTCGCGGGATCAATGAAAATCGCTTGCGCCGATCCCCAAAACGGCACTTCCGAAAATTGGTATCCGTCCGTGCGCAGCGCGCTCATCGTCGCCGCGTCGAACGCATGCGGTTCATATTCAATTTCATCGGGCAGCCACTGCATGTGGAAACGCGGTGCGTCCACTGCCTGCTGCACGTTCATCCCGAAGTCGAAGACGTTGAGGATCGTTTCGAGCGCGATCGTGATAATGCGCGAGCCGCCGGGGCTTCCCGTCACCATCGCGAGTTTTCCCCGGCGCGTGATGATCGTGGGCGCCATTGACGAGAGCGGACGTTTTCCCGGTTGAATATCGTTGCATTCCCCCTGCACGAGGCCGAACATGTTCGGTACGCCGGGCTTGGAAGTGAAATCGTCCATCTCGTCGTTCAAAAAGAATCCCGTGTGCGGCGCGACGACGCCGGCTCCAAACCAGTCGTTGATCGTGTAGGTGACCGCAACGGCGTTTCCGTCTTTGTCGACGATCGAGAAATGCGTCGTGTCGTTATTTTCGTGGACGTCGATGTGCAGGCCCGGCTTCACGCTTTTCGACGGCGTTGCGTCTTGGGGCGCGATCGTTTTCCGAAGCGATGCGGCGTACGCGGGATCGAGCAATTGCGCGACGGGGTCGCGCACGAACGCCGGATCCCCGAGATAGGCGTTGCGGTCGGCGTACGCGCGGCGTTCGGCTTCAACGACGTAGTGCGTCTCTTGCGCACTGTGCCAGCCCCACGTCGCCAGCGGATACGGCGCGACGATGTTCAGAATTTCGCAGAGCGTCACGCCACCCGAACTCGGCGGCGGCGCGGAAATGACGTCGAGGTCGTGGTAGGCGCAGTGCACCGGCTTCGACTCGTCGACGTCGTACGATGAGAAATCTTGCATCGTGAGAATGCCGCCGTGACGTTGCGATGCATCGACGATGGCATGCGCGATCGCTCCATGATAGAACGGCACATCGCCGTCGCGTGCGATCGCTTCGAGCGATTGCGCAAGATCGGGCTGCATGACGCGCTCGCCTGGGTGTGGTTTTTCACCGAACGCCCACCCGCTATAGCCTTCTGCCGGTGAACCGTCGAACGGAATCATGTCGCCCGGTTCGATCACGTAACCGTTGCGCGCGAGCTCGATCGCGCGTGCCATAACACGCGCGCGAGGCATCGTTCCGTACTCGCGCAGCGCGCGATTCAATCCCATCACGGTTCCGGGCACGCCGATGGCAAGCCAGCCCTTGCGTGATTTCTGGGGATCGACGTTGCCGTGCGCATCGAGATACATCGTGCGCGTCGCGCGCAGCGGCGCTTTTTCGCGAAAATCGATAAAACGCTCGCGTCCGTCGTGCATGCGAATCAACATGAATCCGCCGCCGCCGATATTGCCGCAACACGGATCGACAACCGAGAGTGCATATCCGACGGCGACCGCTGCATCAACGGCGTTTCCACCGCGCTCCAACACTTGCACCCCGGCTTGTGTAGCAAGACGTTGTTCCGTTGCAACCATTGCATGCGTGCCCGAAGCGGGTATCACTGACGCAGCGAGGAGTAATGCCTGAAAAAGCAATTTGATATTCCCTTCCAACACGATTCATGCGAACGGCGGGTGCGATCCGGAGTCGTATACTTGCGACATCGGGATCATGCAACTTAGGCAACCGGAGCCGGCGGATTGGCGCCGCATGCGACGCCTGGAGACGCTTGTTGCCCGATACGTCATTTTGGTTATTGTCGTCAGCGCAGCCATCCTTACCGCGTTCTACGAGTGGCGTCACCTCGAAAGCTCCGATGAACGAGCAGACGCCTTACGGCTCCAGGCGGCGCAGCTCCTCGCAGCGCAGATCGACCAAGAAACCAGTACGCGCGGATATCAGCTGACAGCAGACCGCCGATTTCTCGAGCCGTACACGCGCGCGAAAGCCTTACTCGACGGTTCGCTCAACCGATTATTGTCGCAACTACGGCCGCAATCGGCGGAATACGCGACGCTACGCCGCTTCGCTGTGCTTCACCAAAGATGGGAGCGCGAAGTCGCGCAGCCCGTGCTGCGCAACCCGCTGCAAAATCGTACGAACATCGCCCTCCATATGCATGGAAAGACCCTCACCGATGCGATGCGCGCGCAGATGGCAACGCTCGACGCTCTTGCAGCGGCACTCGTTGCCGACAACAGCAATCGTACGCACGCCGTTCAGTATCTCGAAGCCGTTGCGATTATCGCCGTGATACTCGCCATGGGCATCTACGCGATGGTCTACGAACGCAGTGCGCTTGCAACGCAAGAGCGCGCCTTCGAGGCAATCGCTGAGACCAGCCACACCGCAACGCGCATCGGCGAGTGGCGCATGAAAGTCATCGCGATGCTCGCGCACGATTTTAAATCCGCGCTGGCGGTGATCTCCGCATGCGCGTCGGTGCTGGAGGAATTTCCCGAGAAGCGCGAGGATCCGGGGCCCTACCGCGGTATCCATGAGGCGGTGGACCAGCTGTCGGTGATGACGGATGAAGCGTTGCTGATGGCGCGCATTGCAAGCGACATGCTGCCGATCAAACGCGAACGTGTCGCACTCGCCCCCGTCCTAGAAAGCATCGCTTCCCGGTATAGCGAGCTCCATCCGATTCACGTCTACGTGCGCGACGAGGCCGTCGTCGGCGACGAAGCCTATCTGCTCCGAGCGTTCGACAACATCGTCAGCAACGCGACCAAGTACTCCGCGCCCACGCAGCCGGTCGATCTGGACGTGCGGCGCGACGGGACGTACGTTGAGATCGCGTGCCGCGACCAGGGCGAAGGCATCGATCCCGCGGACTTACCGCACGTCTTTCAAGAGTATTGGCGAAGCCCGCACACCACCGGGGCCACCGGTGTCGGTCTGGGCTTATTCATCGTCAAGAAGATCGTCGACGCGCATGGCGGTACGATCGATTTGATGAGCGTTCCCGGAGCGGGAACGACGGTTTACGTGCGGCTTCCCGCCGCTTGAGGACGCGGCTCGGGCACCGAGCCTTTGTACATCGAACGCGCGACCTCGCGCAGCGGGACGATGTCGAACTGCCGCTTGAGCGTGAGCAGCGACTCGTGCACGACGTGCGCCTTGATGCCGGCGTCGAGTGACATCGCTGGGAAGAACGCAAGCTCGGGACACTCGCGGACGGTGAGGAAATCGAGCGGATGCAGCAAGATTGACGGTGGCGTTCCCGTGATGCGGCATAACGCCAGCGCCGTACGGAAGTATGCGAGTGCGAGCGCAGGCGAGACACCCGCGAGATACAGCACGTAACTCAAGTGGATAGGGATGCGCAAAATCGGCATCGTCGTCACGGGAATCTCGAGGAGCGTTGCGCCGTTCGCTCGGACGAAGTACGGCACGTTCTTTCGGAAGCCATCGGAGAAACTGCCGAAGAGCAGGTCGCGATCCTTGAGATCGTCTTCGCTCATGTTGGAAGCGCGTAGATAATACGCCCGCGCAAGCGGACCGATGAATGTCGGCAGCGACGATGCATCGTACAAATAGCCGCGCCGGCAGAGCACCTTGGTCATTTCGTCGGAAGACGCAAACCCCGGACCGCGAAACCCGCGCGGCACTTCACCGGTGGCTGATTCAATCGCGTCTTCAGCACGAGCGAGTTCATCGTTGATTTCCGATTCCGTACGCTTGCAGATCCATGGCTCGTGAAAGAACGAATGGTTGCCGATCTCGTGTCCACGCGCGGCAATGCTGTGCAGCAGTCCGTGGTACGACGGGACCTCAGCGTCGCGTCCGACGATAAAGAACGTGATCGTAGCGCCAAGTTCGTCGAGGAGTGGGAGCACGCGCGGAATCAGCGTCTCGAGATACGACGGATGGCTTTCCCAGCCGGGATCGCCGTGCGTCTTCATGTACGACCACTTGTTGTCGAGGTCGAGCGACAGCGACGCGTTCATACGGCCTGCGCGTGAAGTTGAAACGACACGGAATTCTTCATCTGCTCCCACACCTGCTCGGCAAGACCGACCGTCTCGTTGACGTTCAGCGTACCGTTGACGATATGCGCGCTATTTGCAGCAAAAACACCGGGCACGCTCGTTGCGATGGGCGGCAGCCGGTCGGAATATCCCAGCGTCGGAACCGGGAATACGAACGGAACTCTCGAGATCCGAAACGCCTGTACGTCGTCCGCTCTCAACTGCGGATGCATGCGTCGCAGCTCGCCGAGAAACAGCCGTTGCACGTCTTCATCCGCCCACGCAAGCGCCGGATCGTCGGGCGCGACATATTTCGGAAGATAGATGAGCGATCGTCCGTGGAACGTCTTCTCGCGTTCGACGAGCGCGGTCATTTCAATCACGGCGGTGAACGGAATCGACGCATCGGCAATGTTCGTGATGTAATACGGCGTGAGCGCGCGCTGCGAGAGCAGCGATGCGCAGACGATTCCTTGATACTCGATACCGGCATGCAGCCGCTGCTCGGTAGCTGTCAGATCCGGCACGAGGCGTGGAACCAGCGGCGATGCAAGCGTCACGAGCGCTTGATCGAACGAACTGATGCCTTCGTCGGTGATCACCGTGACCTGCGTCGCGGAACGCGTAACGCTCTGCACGCGGCGCGAGGTACGAATCTCAACGCCCCGTGCGGCAAGACGCTCTTCGAACCGGCGCAACACGGTTTCGTATCCGCCGCGCACATATCCGAACAGCTCGCGCTTTGCGCCCGTGCGACGCGCGGCGTACATACGCGCGATAATCGCCCAGATGAATGCTGCCGATGCGCGATGCGCGTACGGGCCGAGCTTTGCGCGCAGCAGCGGAAGCCAGATGCGCTGCACCGTCGTCCGGCCGCACTCTTTCGTAAGCCATTCGACGGCCGTAATCGATTCGAGCGGTTTCCAATCCGTGATACGCGATGCTTTGAGAATCGTCGCTCCGAGGCGCGCCTTCTGCCACAGCGAGAGCGGCGGAAACCGCAGAAAATCGAGCACCGTCGTAAACGGCGACATGCGGCCGTTCACGTAAAATCCGGTTTGCGCCGGCACGAAACGCGTCTGGTCGCTCAGATCCAACTCCGCGAGCAAACCTCGCAATTTGCTGTCCGAGAAGAGCGTGACGTGATAATGACGATCCCACACGCACTCGCCGATCGACCACGGCGCGGCAAGACCGCCGCAGCGTGAGGATGCCTCCAAAATCGTGACGTAATGCCCCTCGGCGGCGGCGCGCCATGCAACGGTCATTCCGAGCATGCCGCCGCCGATAATGCCGATCTTCACCGCAGTTGCCTCGTACGTTCCGCGACGCGCAAACCGTGAATCGCGTAGCGCGAACCGCACGCCACGCAGTCCGTGTCCACCTCGCCTTGCGTTAAGCGGTCACCATTGGGATACAGCGGACGACCGCACGTGCACACGTATCCCACGGGACGCGCCGGGTTCCCAAGCGCCAACACGAAATCGGGAACATCGTGTGTGACGACGGAACCCATGCCGATCATCGCAAACCGCCCGATCGTTAGGCCGGGACCGATCGTGCACTGCGCGCCGATCGTGGCACCTTCGCGCACCAGTGTACGTAACGTGTGCTCGTCGGGCTCGGATGGAAGCAGTTGCCGGAAATCCGCCGTCGTTGCGCGCGGAAACCGGTCGTTCGTAAAAACCGTCCCCGCCGAAATCATGACCCCGCGTTCGATCGTGACGCCCGTGCAGATGTACACGAAGGCATTGATTTTTACGCGATCGCCGATCAGGACGTCATACGCGATGTACGTCTTCTCGCCGATGATGCACTCTTCGCCGATGTGCGTCGCATGGCGAACGTGCACGTGGTCCCAGATCGCGGTTTGACGCCCTATCGTGACCCCTGGATCGATGATGGCGGTCGGATGAACGGCCATATCATGCCGGCTGCAATCGGGACGTAACGGAGCGAACGGCCCACTTCAGTGCTTCCGCGATGAAGACGACGTCTTCTTCCGTGTAACGGTCGTTCCACGGGATGACGAGGATGCGTTCGAGCGCGGCTGTGGTTCCCGGGAACCGTGCCAAACGATAATCGATCGCTTCCGCGCGCGCAAGTGTAAACGGATATTCACTGCGTCCGAACGTCTTGCGCTTTTGAAACACTTCGCACATGAACGCCGGCTTTTGGATGTAGCGCGGCACCGTCGTCACGCCGCATTCTTTGAGCAGCGCAGCGATCTCGAGGACGGCGTCGGCCGGCAACGTATCCGCGACGCGCACGCAGTACTTCCAATAACTGTGACGCGCATCGGGTGCGACGACGGGGCGGATCAATTCCGGCGTTTGCGCGAGATACGCGTCGAGCTGCGTCGCGAGACGGCGCCGGCGATCGACGGCGTGCCATAGCTTCTCCAGCTGCGCCAGCGCAACGCTGCCGCAGAGCTCCGACATCCGGTAGTTGAGCGCGAGGAAGTAATGATCCGGTTTGGGATCTCCGTAGCCCCACGCTTTGTTTATGAAGAGATTCATCTGCCGCGCGAGATGATCGTCGTTGGTTACGACGACGCCGCCCTCGCCCGTCGTAATGTGCTTTCCTTGTTGCAGGCTGAAGCATCCGATCGTTCCGAGCGTGCCGACGAACTGCTCGCCGCTGGTTGCGAGAAACGCCTGTGCGCAATCTTCGATCAGCGGAATACCACGGCGATCGGCGAGTTCCTTAATCGACTTCAGATCGCACGGATTGCCGAAGAGATGCGTCGCGACGATCGCACGCGTGCGGTTGCTGATGCGGCGTTCGATCGTTTCCGCCGTGATGTTACACGTCAGCGGATCGACGTCGGCGAAGACGGGGATCGCGCCTTGATAGATGATCGGCGAGAGCGCGCCCATATCGGTGATCGGCGTCGTGATGATTTCATCACCGGGTTCGGGATCGATGGCGGCGATCGCGCAATGAATCGCCGCCGTTCCCGACGCACACGCATACGCATGCTTCACGGCGAGCATTTCGGCAAAGCGGGCCTCGAAGGCGCGCACGAAAACGCCCTTGGTGCTCGTGAGCGTTCCGCTTCGAATCGCCTGCGTCACGGCCGCGATCTCTTCGTCTCCGAGCGTTCTTCCGCTCGCGTCTTGATCGGACGCGAGCACGCGGCGTTCGAGCGAAAATGGTTCCGTCATAGTGTGATCATCCTCGTGGTCGGGTGTGTAGTGCGTGTCGCGGTCCGTCTGAGGAACGCGCTGAGCTGCCCGGCGAAAATCGCGAGGCTTCCATACTGAATGACGAGTGTTGCCGCGGTAACCGTCGCGAGCGTCGACGGACGCGCATGAGCGAGCGCCGCGATCGCAATCACGATCGGCAAAAGAATCGGAACGATACCCGGAATCGAGAGCCAGAGCGACGGGCGATGCGCGAATGCAAGACGCACGATCCCGGCGATGTGCTTGACGATGCGTAACGGATGCATCCGTCCCGTGTCTGCGCCACGTTGCCGGGTCCACTGCATGATTGCGGGAACCTCGACGATCGTGAGTCCCCTGCGCAGCGCAGCGAGGAGGATCTCCGCGCTTGCTTCCCGTCCGTCGGCGTGGAATTCGAGCGACGCCAAAATATCTGCGCGGTAGACGCGAACGATCGACGTGAGCGTGGCGATGCGGCCGCTCACCGCGAGCGAAAGCAGGCGGTTCGCTTCGCGGCTGAGCACGCGTCGCACGATCGGCACGTTCTTCACGGTTCCGCCTTGCATGTAGGGCGATGCGCATGCAATATCGCCGCCGTTACGCTCGAGCGCTTCGAGCAGCTCCATCCCGGTCGCCGGTGGATAACTCAGATCCGCGTCGAGGACCATCGCGTAGCCGTCTTTCACTTGCGCGAATGCCGTGCGCAGTGCCGCTCCCAGACCCCGATTGCGGTCGTGTTTGAGTACCTCGACGTTCTTACGCGCGCAAGCGAAGGTGACGGCAACGTCATACGTTTCGTCGACGCTGCCGTCGTCGACGATGAGATAGCGAAAGTCGTAGCCGCTTGAGCGATAGATACTAAAGGCGTCCATCATTTCGGCCAAGCGCGCCGCAAGCGTAGCCGCTTCGTTGTATGCGGGCACGATAACGGTGACGGGCGTCATGAGAAGCACGCCACCATGCTACGCGAGGCACTACGGCAATAATAAGGCCGGAAATCCTCACGTAGCGGGACCTTGGAACAGGGACCATCTTCCTCTATGCGCGACGGCACGGATGCTGGGACGAATGCCTCTGCATAGCATATAAGCGGCGGGCGTATCATGGCGACACCATGCCGAGCCTCGCTAACGGCCCACCGGCCGCTTGAATGCGCTAGCGATGCAGCAAGTTCGTGTTTTACACATCTTGCCGTCGACGCATGGACGCGGCGCGGAGCGGCAAGTCGTCGAGTTACTTGCCGGCATGCGCGCGGACGATATCGCAGCTGCGTTGCTCACAATTTTCGGTGGCGAAGTTCCGAATCCCGAGATGTTGCCGTTTAAAACGCTTACTGCCGGGCGCGACGGCCGTCTAGATCCGCTCTTTTTGCTGCGTCTCGTGCGTAAGATCCGATCGTTCGATCCGCACATCGTGCACACGCACACGCGCGTGGGGCGATATTGGGGTCGCGCAGCGGCCGTTTTTGCGCGCGTTCCGCATATCGTTCATACCGAACACAATCCGTGCGATCCGCAACGCACGCGGTGCGAATGCGTCGCGGACGCCTTTTTGAATTCGATGACCGAACGCGTCGTAACGTTCTTCGGCGAGCAGGCCGCAGTTCTCGGTAGAATTGCCGGCTTTCCGCGCGAAAAATTCACGCTGATTCCCAATGGGCTCGCGTTTCCGATCGCGACCGAAGCCACGCGTGATCGCGCGCGCGCGATCTTGGAATTACCCGGCGATCGCTTCATCATATTTCTCGTCGGGCACATGGAGTATCGGAAAAATCATTCGCTCTCGCTCAACGCGCTCGCGCAGATGCGCCCGGAAATCCGTTCTCGCACGCTGCTCTGCTTTGTCGGCTCGGGCGAACAAGAGTCATCGCTGCGCGCGGAATCGCGCGATCTCGACGTCGCTGAGTACGTTCGTTTCTTCGGCTATCGCGAGGATCTGCGCGAGCTCTTCCCGGCAGCGGATCTGGTTCTGATGACATCGCGCTACGAAGGCATGCCGCTTACGCTGCTCGAGGCGATGTCCTCGTCGGTTCCCATTCTTACGACGCCGTGGACCGGCTCGCGCACGATGCTCGGTGACGGGCGCTACGGATTCATCACGCGCTCGTTTGAACCCAGAGACGTTGCGCGTTCGCTCGAGCGCGCCATCGATCACCCCGCCACATGCGCAACCGTCGCGCGTAATGCGTACCAGTTCGTCCAGGAGTCGTACAGTATCGGCCGCACGATCGCCGCGCACGTCGATCTCTATCGCGACCTCTGCAGGGCTGCAGCATGATTGCGCGCGGGGGACATCTGCTCGGCGTCACGTCCCGCTATCCGTTCGGGCATCAGGAGTCGTATCTCGATACCGAACTCGGCGAGCTGCAACAGTACTTCGACCGCGTGACCGTCGTACCGGTTCGATCGCCGGACGGAATTCGCCGTCATCAGGTTCCGCAGCGCGTTAAGGTCCTCGAATGGCCGCTGTTCGACGTCGAGGTGGGCGTGCGCGCGAGCGCGGCGCTGGTTACGCGGCCGATTCAATGCGGGAACGCTATCGCAGCCCTACTCGGCTCGCGCGATCCGGGGAAAACGAAAAATGCAGCGGTGATTGCGAAGGGTTTGGCGCTGGGCCAATGGGCGCGCGAACATGCGGTTTCGCACGTTCACGCGTATTGGATCTCAACGCCGGCGAGCGTCGCGTTCATCGCGGCTTCGATCGCGGAAGTGCAGTGGAGTGCGACGGCGCATCGCTCCGATATCTACGAGAAGAACGCGTTCGATGTAAAGGCGCGCGGCGCGACGTTCGTTCGCACGATCTCGGATCGCGGCACGCGCGATTTACGCGCACGCATGCCTTCGCTCGCGTCGCGTATCATTGAGATTCGTCTGGGCGCCGCTGTTCCGGCAAGTCGTAAGATGCGCATCTCGTCGCCGCGCCTGCCGCTTCGTATCGTCTGTCCGGCGGCGCTCGTTCCCGTCAAAGCGCACGACGATCTGCTGCAAGCGCTCGCGTTACTGCGGGCGCGCGGCGTCGTTACGCGCTGCATCTTCGCCGGTGACGTCCCGCGTCACACGTTGCAGCAGTGGTATCAGAGCGGCAGCGTCGACGTCGTCGTGTTCGCCGGCCGCGCTGACGGCGAGGTGATGTTGGAGGGATTGCCGCTCGCGCTGCTCGACTCGATGGCGCACGGAATCCCAACGGTGGCCGCCGATTCCGGTAGTGTGCGCGAACTGCTCGACGACGCGTGCGGATACGTCGTTCCCTCGGGATCGCCGGAAGCAATTGCCGCGGCGCTGCAAGACGTGCAACGCAATCCGCACGACGCGCGCGTTCGAGCTGCGCGCGCATACGACCGTGTTAAAGCGCTTCACGACGTGCACACGCAGATGCGTAAACTTGCGTCCGCTTTTCTTTCCCATGGAGTCCTCGCATGAACGTCGCTGTCATCGGCCTCGGCTATATCGGTTTGCCCACCGCTGCGCTACTCGCCGGCGGCGGCCACTGCGTCTACGGCTACGACGCCGATCCACAGGTTCGCCGTTTGTTACGGAGCATGAGCGATTTCGGCGGAGAGGTCAGCGTACGGCGCGCGGTTGAGTACGCAATGTCGAGCGGGCGGCTGCACATCGTCGATCGTGTCCCGGCGGCAAGTGCGTATATTATTTGCGTTCCGACGCCGACACACGAAGGGAAACCTGACCTTCGTTACGTCGAAGACGCGGCCCGTTCCGTTGCGCGCGTCGCGCTCCCGGGATCGGTCCTCGTGCTCGAATCCACCGTGCCTCCCGGCACCACGGAGCGCGTCTTCACCGCCGCGCTTCGTTCCGAAGGACGCTGCATCGACGACTACCATGTGGCGCACTGTCCCGAACGGGTGATTCCCGGCGCGATCGCGCGGGAGTTGCGCTCGAACGCGCGCGTGGTCGGCGGGCGCACGAAAGAAGATGCAGCGATCGTGCGCGATCTCTATGCGTCCTTCTGCATGGGCACGATTTCACTGACGACGACCGCCGTGGCCGAGTTCGTGAAGGTCGTGGAAAACACGTATCGCGATATCAACATCGCCTTTGCAAACGAACTTGCGATCTTTTCCGAAGAACTGGGCGTCGACGTGTGGGAGACGATCGCGCTTGCCAACGCGCATCCTCGCGTCGACATTCTCTCGCCCGGTCCCGGCGTCGGCGGACATTGCATCCCGGTCGACCCACACTTTCTCTCCGATGCGAATCCCTTCGTCACGGAATTGATTCAAGCGGCACGGCGCGTCAACGAACGTATGCCGAATCGTATCGTGTACCGGCTTGCACAACTCGTCGGACCGGGGCACGGTCAGAAAATCGCACTGCTCGGCGCGTCCTATAAAGCCGATGTCGACGACGGACGCGAGAGCCCCACGCTGCGCATCGATGCATTATTGCGCGAACGCGGATATACAACGGCGATCTACGATCCGCTCGTCCGGGCATTTCCCCTGACCATCTGCGACACGTTGCGCGAGGCGGTCGAAGACGCGGACGCATTGGTACTGGTCACCTCGCATCAGATCTTCACGCGCATCACGCCCGCGATGGTCGGATCGCTCATGCGCGGTCGCCGGCTCATCGACACGCGCAACTTCTTCGATACCGCCGAATGGCGAAAAGCCGGGTTCGAATGCTACACGCTGGGCCGCCCGATGGAACGCAGCCGCGACATGGAGCCCGTATGAATCGCCGGCGCGGTTCGCTCAGCGCGATCGCGGGCGCCGGGCGAAGTCCGTATTTCATACGATGGGATCCCGGACGCAATGTCTATGGCGAAGATTGGGAGGAGAACCACTACGACGCAAACGGCGTCATTCTGAGCGGACCCGAAGAGACGTACCACCCGATTCACATCGCGCAATTTGCGCTGCACCTGCACGAACGCTGGTTCGTCGAACGGGACGAAGCCGCGTGCGAGGCGTTTCTCAAGCAAGCTATCTGGTTGCGCGACCATCAAGAGACGCACGCGATTCCGGGCATCTATCGATTCAATTTTCCTTGGCCAAAGTACGCGGTGCGCTCCGGATGGATATCGGCGATGGCGCAAGGCGAAGCGATCTCCGTACTCTTACGCGCGCACGACGTCGAGCGACGAGCTGGATTCGGCGATGCCGCGGCGCGCGCAGCCGAGCCGTTCCGCTACGACATTCACTCGGGCGGCGTCGTCTGGCGCAACGGCGCGAACGCTTTCTTCGAAGAAGTTGCAATTGCAAACGCGCCCCACATTCTCAACGGGTGCATTTTCGCGTTATGGGGACTGTGGGAATTGTGGGTTACGGCGCCGCAAGCGTGGCAAGGCGAGGTGATCGAACGATGCGTCGAGACCATCCGGCGCTGGATCCCGCTGTTCGACACCGGATGGTGGACGCTGTATAGTCTGATGCGAACCGCGACGGGACGCACGCACCTTGCAACGCTGAAGTATCATGCGTACCACATCGCGCAGATGCGCATTCTGGGCGCGATGTTCGGCGAAGCGGACTTTATCGAAGCCGCCGAGCGGTGGACGTCCTACATCAACGAACGCTCGTCGCGCGGACGCCTGCTCGCGGAGTCGATGATCAGTCCGCTTGCCGCGGTCTAATTATTACGCAAGCCCATTACGAATCGCGTGAACAGCAGCCTGCGAACGCGTCGTAATGTGCAGTTTCGAGAAGATGTGACTGACGTGATTCTTGACCGTCTTTTCGGAAAGAGCGAGGCGCTTGCCGATATCACGATTCGAGAGCCCCTGAGCGATGAGGCGAATGATCTCCATTTCACGCGGTGAGAGTTCCGCAACGCCGTCTCTGCGCGAGTTGCTGCGGCGGCGGAAGTACGTGGCGGCAACGCGAGGGTCGACGTAGCTCGTGCCCTTCGCGACGCTGTGGATGGCTGTGACGAGCTCTTGCAGTGACGAGTCCTTGACGATATACGCGTCCGCGCCCGCGGACAGACAGTACTGCAAGAGATCCGGCTGCGGATGCATTGACAGCGCGCAAACGCGCAACGACGGATTGTGCGACCGGAAAAACTCGATCGCCTCGTCGAGGTCATCTGCATCGTCAATGTCTACCACAACGACGTCGGCGGCCTCTTTCGACGTTACGGCCGTTTCACGGCTCGCCGAAATGCCGACGACTCTTATTTCCGGGTCGGACGACAGCGCTTGTGCAACGGCTTTAGCAAAAAGCAGTTGTTTTTCGACGATGTACACGCGGATCGTCGCCTGAACGACGGTAGCCAAGACTGTATCTCCCCTCCACTCGATGAGCCCCCGCTCGTATGGCGCGGTACCCCCTAACGAGCCCTCGCTCGAGTCCCATCGAGAAATTCCGCGTCACGGTAAGCGACCGCTCCACGGCTGATGGTTTAAGAGACTCGCTCAAATGAGCCGGGCCTCAGACGTACACCGTAGCGTACGATATGGAATGCAATGCGCGGGTTTAAGGAAGATGTGGATAAGGCGTGAATAATAGTTCGCCTTTCTGTGACGGACCCGATACGACTTCCTTATAAAGCAGGCGAGCAAGGCTTGTTCATAGCACCTTAATCCTACGAGCGCTCGGTTGTCTGTACGCTGTGGATAAGTGTGCCAATGTCATCCTGAGCGAAGCGCAGCGCAGTCGAAGGACCGTCACGCGCGTTGGTCTTGAGGCGATCCTTCGATTCCGGTGCTTCGCACCTCCACTCAGGATGACACGGGCCCAGGGACGGGCGCGAATCGCCCCGAACCACGGGCGGTTCATTAAAAAAGCAAAAACAAAGAATCTAGGAGTAATCGTGCCCGAATCCGTGACCCTTGAGGTCGGCGGGCGCACGATGGTCATCGAAACCGGCGAACTCGCGAAGCAAGCAAACGGCTCCGCGCTGATCCGCTATGGCGACCAGAACGTCGTGCTCTGCGCCGTCACTGCCTCCGAGAACCCTCGTGAAGGCATCGACTTTTTCCCACTCACCTGCGATTTCGAAGAGAAGATGTACGCAGCCGGAAAGATTCCGGGCGGTTACATCAAGCGCGAGGGGCGTCCGTCCGAACATGCCGTGCTCAGTTCACGACAGATCGACCGGCCGATCCGTCCGCTCTTCCCCGAAGGCTTCCACAACGACGTGCAGATCGTCGCGACGGTGCTTTCGATCGATCCCGAACTCGATGCCGACGTGCTGGGCGTCTGCGCCGCGGGTGCGGCTCTTGCCGTCTCCGATATTCCGTTCGATAAAACGGTTGCGGCGGTACGTGTCGGACGTGACGAGAACGGCAAATACATCTGCAATCCCACGCTGCCGCAATATGAAACCGGCGGCATGGACATCGTCATCGCCGGCACCGCGGAAGCCGTGATGATGGTCGAAGGCGGCGGCCACGAAATCTCCGAGGAAGATTTCCTCGGCGCCGTCGAGTTCGCGCACAACGAAATCAAGAAGATCGTCAAAGCCATCGATCAGCTCGCAAAGAAAGCGGGCAAAGACAAGCGCGAATATCCGCTCAAGAAAGTCAACACCGATCTCGATAAGTGGGTTCGCAAGAACTTCGCAAAAGACGTCGCGAAAGCGATGCGCATCGTCGAGAAGCAAGCGCGTGAAGCCGCGTTCGACCAACTGACGGTCGAAGAAGCGATTGGACGCGTCGGCAAAAAAGACGACGATATCAAAGAGCTTCTTCTCGATCCGCTGTTCGCCAAAGACTTCAACAAAATCATCAAGGCGATGGAAGAGGACGAGCTGCGTACGATGGTCGTGGACGAAAAGATTCGTCCCGACGGACGCAAGCCCGACGAAATCCGTCCGATTTGGTCCAAAGTGCACTACGTGCCGCGCGTGCACGGTTCGGGCGTCTTCACCCGCGGACAGACGCAAGTCTTCACCGCGGCGACGCTCGGTTCGACGAGTGATGCGCAGCGTCTCGACGGTATCGTCGATATCGGCGACAAGCGCTACATGCACTACTACAACTTCCCGCCGTTCTCGGTTGGTGAGACCCGTCCGATGCGCGGACCGGGCCGCCGCGAGATCGGTCACGGCCACCTTGCAGAGCGCGCGCTCGAGCCGGTGCTGCCGCCGAAGGAAGAGTTCCCGTACACGCTGCGTTTGATCAGCGAAGTGCTCGAATCGAACGGATCGTCGTCGATGGCGTCGGTTTGCGGTTCGTCGCTCGCACTGATGGATGCCGGCGTGCCGATCAAAGAACACGTCGCGGGCGTTGCGATGGGCTTGATTCTCAAAGGTAAGGATTACGCGGTCCTCACCGACATTCAAGGCCTCGAAGACGCACTCGGCGAGATGGACTTCAAAGTCGCGGGCACCAAGAAGGGCATCACCGCGATTCAGATGGACATCAAGGTGCAGGGCATCACGATCGACATCATGCGCGAAGCGATGGCGCAAGCCAAGAAATCGCGCTTTTTCATCATCGACAAACTCACCGAAACGATCGCTGCTCCGCGTGAAGCACTCTCGAAGTACGCGCCGCGAATGATCGTCATCAAGATCAACCCGGACAAGATCAAGGACGTGATCGGCCCAGGCGGCAAGATCATCAACAAGATCATTCAAGATACCGGCGTCGAGAAGATCGACATCGAGGACGACGGAACGGTATTCATCACGTCGCTCGACGGCGAGAGTGGTGATAAGGCGAAACAAATCGTCGAGAACATCACCAAAGACGTCGTCGTCGGTGAAACGTATCTCGGCACGGTCACGCGCACGATTCCGATCGGTGCGTTCGTGCAGATTCTTCCCGGCAAAGAAGGCCTCGTCCACATCTCGCAACTCGCGCCGCAGCGCGTCGAGAAGGTGGAAGACGTCGTTAAAGTCGGCGACGAGATCATGGTCAAGGTCATGGAAATCGATGGCCAAGGCCGCATCAATCTCTCGCGCAAAGCACTGCTTGCGCCGGGAAGCGATGACGGTCAAGCACCCCGCGGCAACGGAGCATTCCGCCCACGCGAACAACGCGACGAGTCACGCGAAGAATCGGGCGCCGCCCCAAGCGCCGGCGCTCCGCCAACGCGTCGCCGCCGCCGCCCACCGGGCCGCCGAGACGATTAGTGTCATCCTGAGCGCAGGCGCGAAGCGCCGGAGTCGAAGGATCGCGACGAATCAAGAGCCCGCAGACTACGTGCGGGCTCTTCTTCTTTTTGGACGCTAACTGGATGGTCGCGAGCGCACACTCGATCTATGAAACGGCTGAATATCTCTCTTCTGATTGCCGCCATCACGCTGAGCGTGACTGCCTGCGGCGGGGGCGGCAGTAGCGGCGGCAGCAGCTCCTCACTACCGCCGACCGGTGGCGGCGGTGGCTCGTCGACGCAAAGCGCAATCGCATCGATGACGATCAAAATTCCGGCAAGAGCTGCGAGCGCAAAATCGCAGTATGTTTCCGCCGGCACGCAGTCGATCACGATAGGTTTAGTCGCCAGCGGCAAGACAACGCAAATCGCAGAAATCGATTTGACGCCGACATCACGCGGATGCAGCGCCATCGCAGGCGGCGGATCACAGTGCACCGTTACGTTCGCCGGTTCAGCCGGCGCGAACGTGTTCGCACTGAACATGTACGATCAAACCGGCGGCAAAGGCAACGTACTTTCCACCGGCAACGTTTCGGCCACGCTCGTCGCAGGGCAAACCACGAACATTGCGATTGCACTAAACGGCGTCGTGGCGAGCGTAAGCGCCGCGTTGAATCCGTCGACGCTACCCGTCGGATATGCCAATTCCGTTGTCGCCGTCGTTGAAGCTCGCGATGCACAAAACAACATCATCGTCGGACCGGACGGATTCTCATCCCCGATCACACTCACGATCGGGAACGACCCGTATCACACGCTCTCGCTCACGACGACACCGGCAGGTTCCGGTGGAATGCCGCAAACTGCAGCACAATCCGTCACCGTCACCGCGCCGGGACAACTCGTGACGTTGAATTACAACGGCGGAACAAACGTCGCGTCTACCGTCACGCCATCGATCAACGGCACGAACGGCACAGCGGCGACGTTTGCAGGCAGCGGCGCGATGAACACCGAGATCGCCACGACGCTCGCGGCCCCCTTCTAGCGCGTGGGCAGCTCCACAAGGCTATGACATCGATGCCCTTCCCAATGGAAACGCGGTCGTGCTCTTTGAAGCTGCAACGATCGCCACGCCGTTCCAATTTGCGGAAGCGTTCGGAGTTGTAACTCTCACCGGTTACCAGCCGAAGTATTTCGTTGGCGACACCTCCGATCCGTACAATCCGGGCACCTACGCATCGCCATGGCAAGGTCAGCCGGGCATCACGGTAGTTCATGGAACGAGTGCGTATCCTTTGACGTCGGCTGCAGAACAGGAAGAAACGCTTACGTCCTATGGCGGCGGAAAGGTGGCGTATAGCGGCAGCTTTACGTCTACTGCTGCGAACAACAACTGCAGCGGTGGCGGCGGCACTCTCAGCTCAGGCACAATCGGCACCCTCGACCCGAGCAACGGAACAACGACGGAGCACATATTGAAGGGAACGCCGGCGGTCTTGCAGACCGACAACGCGGGAAACGTCTGGTTCATCGAATATAGCGGAACCTGTAACGGCACGAAACTCCTTCCGTCGGGCTACGGCATCGGCGAACTCTCGGCGAGCGGAACGATCACTGAGAAGGATTTCGGCGCAGCCGGCATTGCAGCGAACGCGTACCCCAATGCGATGTCGATTAGACCCGACGGCACCGAGATGTACATCGGAGACTCCGCGCACGGTCAGATCGTTCAAGTAACGCTTCCTGCCGTTTCATCACCTATCGCAGCATCAGCTGTCAATTCCAAGTCTCCGTTTGTGATGGCAACCGCACCCGATGGCACGACGGTGTGGGCGAGTTTCAACACAACCTCAAAGTATTGGTACGGTTTCATTCCGGGCACTTCTACATTCGGAACGGCGAGTGTGAACGAAGCAGTCTTTCCAGTACATAACTTCATCGGCTATAGCGCGGCATATGCAGACGGCAGTATCTGGATACCCGGCTACACCACCCACTGCCTGGGGCGCTTCATCATTACGACGTCATCCGGTGCAGCAACGACGGTGCGCCCAACCTGCATCTCGGCCGGGGCCTCAGAACCGTACTTCGCAAGTGCAGGCGGTGGTTACATCTGGGGATTGGACTACAACAACACCTGGACTGCCATGGCCATCCAATACGGCGCGCCACCAAACGGCACGACGCCGCTAGTGGCAGAGCGCCGCACAATCGGACAAATCGTCATGCCCTCTGCCGCGATGCGACCCGCATACCAGCGAAACCACCGCACGCACTAATACGCCACTTCTTGAAGGACCGCGACGCAAAGAAGCCCGCACGAAAGTGCGGGCTTCTTTGCTGTGGGCCCGGCCAAGCCCGTTCGGCATGGCATTAACCGGCAGCGATGCGGGCCCTTTTCTTGTTATGCTTGTTCGATGGAAACCATTGGGCTGCTGGGCGGCATGAGCTGGGTCTCGACGCTGCTCTACTATCGCGAAATCAATAAGACGATCGCGCATCGACTGGGTGGATCGCATTCGGCGAAGTGTTTGATTCACTCGTTCGATTTTCAAGAGATCGAGAATTTGCAAACGGCGGGTGATTGGACAACCGCCGGACGAGTGCTCGGAGAAGCAGCGCGCGGATTACGAACGGCGGGTGCGAATTTCATCGTCATCGCTGCAAACACGATGCATCTCGTTGCTGACGACGTCGAACGAATCAGCGGTCTGCCGGTACTGCATATCGGCGATGCAACAGCCGAAGCGCTCGTTCGGGCGGGAATTAAGCGCGCGGCACTGCTCGGTACGCGATACACCATGGAGAAGCCGTTCCTTCGCGAGCGGCTCGAGCGTCACGGGATCGAAGTGCGAATTCCCGATGAAGCGGATCGCGCGCAGCTCCATCACATCATCTACTCGCAACTCATCAAAGATGTCGTCGACGTGAACTCGCGCGAGGACGTCCTTGATATCATTGAGCGACTACAGGCGAACGGCGCCGAGGCCGTGATTCTCGCTTGCACGGAACTCGAGCTGCTCATCACGCCGCAGTACACTGACATACCGCTGTTTCAGACTGCGGCGATTCATGCGCGTGCGGCCGCGCTTCGCGCGTGCGAGGGCGTCGAAGTTTCGTAGCAATATGACAGCACGTGTCATATTGCCACTGGTAGGCTTGGCGTAACTCACAACGAGAGAGGAGCCAACGCCATGAGTACAACGGCGACAACAGTTATCACGGGAACCGATATGTCGGGCTTTCTCGTGAAAGACCCGGCGAAGGCAATCGCGTTTTATCGGGATGTTCTTGGAATCGCACCGACGGATATCGACGAAGAGGGACGCGGCGCCGAGTTCACGCTCGCGGACGGCACGACGTTCGGCGTGTGGCGGCCGGAAGACGGCGAATCCGGTGGGTTTATCATGTTTTCCGTCGACGACATCGACGCGGCGGTGAAAGAATTGCGGGCGCGCGGCGTGCAACTGCCCGATGCCCTCGAAACGCCGGTTTGCCACATGACGTTCGGGCAAGATCCCGAAGGCAACGGCTTCATCATCCACCAGCGCAAAAAGTAGAAACGAGGGCTCGTCGCCTACCCCGGCGCGAGCCCCTTCTTAATCATTATGGAACGCCGCTTCGATATTAACGAAGTTTAAGGCGAACCGCTTTCTTGGTATGAATTGTCCGTGGGAGACCATTCAAGGAAGCAGCCGACGCTTGCGGCCAAGCTCGGGGCGGAACTTCTCGGTACCTTCATCCTCACGTTCACGGCGGCCGGCGCCGACATCGTCGATCAACTCTATCCAAGCGGCATCGGACATGTCGCGCGGTACACTGCGCCCGGCATCGCGGTAATGGCGATGATCTGGGCGTTGAGCGGTATATCCGGCGCTCACATCAACCCCGCCGTTTCGCTCGCATTTTTCTTCCGTCGCATGTTTGGGGGAGCGCTCGTCGCTCCGTATATCGTTGCGCAGCTCGCCGGCGCGACGATCGCGGCGCTTCTCTTACGCGTCATCTTCCTCGGCGACATTTCGCTCGGTATTACGAAGGCGCAGCTGCCGTTCAACGACATTCAAGCGTTTGCAATGGAAGTTGCACTTACCGCGATCCTCGTCTTCACCATTCTCGGAACGGCAGAACAGAAGCCGGTGGTCGGCAAGAACGCGGCGCTCGCGGTCGGCGGCATCGTGGCCATGTGCGGGCTTGCGTTCAGCCCGCTCAGCGGCGCATCGATGAATCCCGCACGGTCCCTCGGTCCGATGATTGCATCGCTTGATTTCACACATGCATTGACGTACATCGTCGCGCCGATAATCGGGGCCGCAATCGCTGCCGCGCTTTGCCGCTTTGTGTACGGTGGCGTAACCGCTGAGGCGCGCGAAAGCGCGGAAGGGAAAGCCGCTGCATGAACAAACGCGCCGTCAACGCTACGAACTATGAAGCGATACCGCCGCGCATAAAAAACGGCAGTCGCGAGCCGCGCCTCAACGCGGTCATCGAAACGCCGAAAAACAGCCGGCACAAGTATGCGCTCAACAATCAATATGGAATCATCGCGTTCCACGAAGTGATGCCGGATTCGATGCAGTGGCCGTACGATTACGGATTCATCCCGCAGACGCTCGCGCCCGACGGCGATCCGCTCGACATCCTCGTCATCACGGATAACGGGCTCTTCTCCGGCTGTCTCATCGAAGTGCGGCTCATCGGCGCCGTACTCGAGAGTAAAGACGGCACGGATAATCACCGCACGCTCGGCGTGCCGCTCCCCAGCCCCGGCGCGCCGCGTATGACCGACAGCATTCATGAAGTGCGCGATCTTCCGCCCGTATTGCTCGAGGAAATCTTGAATTTCCTCAAGACGTACTCGGAGCGCCAAGGGCACAAGATCGAGCAAAAGGGCGTCTGCGGCTCGGACGAAGCGATGCAGCTTGTGAAGCGCGCGCGAAAAGCCTATAAAAAGCAGCACTAACGCGCGCGGCGAAAAGATGGCGCCATGGAGAGCATTATTGTAACCGGCGCCTCGACGGGAATCGGCTACGCAACCGCGATGCGGCTCGCGCAAAGCGGATTCGTCGTTTTCGCCGGCGTTCGCAAGGAAGCGGACCGCGAACGCATGAGCGTTGTGCACGAAAATATCCGTCCCGTCATACTGGATGTCACCGTCCCTGCGGATGTCACGCGTGCGGTCGAGACGGTTCGTGCTGCCGGACTGCCGCTGCGCGCCGTAGTGAACAATGCCGGCATCGCAGTCGCAGGACCGCTCGAATTCCTGCCGGTCGAGACGCTGCGTGCGCAGTTTGAAGTTAACGTCATCGGACCGGTTGCACTCACGCAGGCGGCGCTACCGCTTTTGCGTGAAACGCTCGGGCGCATTGTCTTCATCGGCTCGATCGCGGGCCGGTTCTCAGCACCGTTCGTCGGCCCGTACAGCGCCTCGAAGAGCGCACTCGCGAATATTGCAGATGCGCTGCGGCAAGAGCTCGCGCCGTTCGGCATTCATGTTTCTCTCCTGGAATTCGCGAGCGTGAAAACGCCGATCTGGCAAAAGGGTCGCGCCGGGAAAGATGCGCTGGTCGCGTCGATGCCGCCTGAGGCGATGAATTACTACGGGAAGTTAGTGGACGCGATCGTTACGCACACGCGCCGCGAGGAACGCGAGGCAATGGAACCTGAGGTTATCGCCGACACCGTACACGCTGCGATTCACGCTCCGCGTCCGCGCGAACGCTACGTAATCGGACGCAAAGCCCGCATTCAATCGATCGCGGCCCTACTGCCCCCGCGCACACGCGACGCGCTAGTAAAACGCGCAATGCAACTGTCATCCTGAGCGCAGGCGCGAAGCGCCGGAGTCGAAGGATCGTGACGACCGATTGAATTGAGGCGATCCTTCGACTGCGCAGGTTCGCTACGCGAACCGCTCCGCTCAGGATGACACCTCAACGAATTCGCACGCCGACTGACGTTTGTTGCGAGCCGCTTACGTGCGCTGACGAGGCGAACCAATCGAGATGATCGGTGATGCGGCCGGCTACGCTGGCATCGAGATGCTCGTAGGGGGATTGATCGAGTAAGGAACGGGCGAGGGTGAGATCGACACGAAAATCGTCGCGATTCGCGTATGTCAACCACGCAGATCCGACGGTCGACGGAGAGAACGCGTTCGATTGCGCGCGCAAAAGCCACGTTCGCAACGAAAGTTTCGGTGTGATTTGCCATGCAACCGACGCTCCTGCGCTCGATGCAGCTTCGCCGTTTGCCGCGCTCCATTGGAGTGCAGTAACGTCGGCACGGACGCGTGATTGATCGCCGAATTCGAGCGTTGCTTCGTTCGTGTGTCCGGCGACCACCGGCGTTCCGAATCGAGTGCCGTCGAACGGCAAATAGATGTTGAGATAGGTTTGCAGGCTGTATCCGGAGCTTGTGCTCGCGTGCAGCGACCACTCCGGCAGCGGACGATAGGTGAACGAGAAGACGCCGTCATGCGCATTTTGTGCGTACCGCATGCCGGGACCGATCACGTCGGTATAGCCGATCGCATCGATTCCGCCGGCAACGAGCGCATCCAGCTGCGATGAATGGAACGAGACGCCGCTGGTCGTACGCGCTTGCGAGAGCCAGCCGGCGATGCTCCCCGTGGAATTTGAAAGATACGATCCGCTGGATTGACGCACGTCGAAATGCACGAACGGCGCTACGACCGCATGAGAATCGACGCCCGCTTGAACGTGGACGTCCGACCACGCCGAACTTACCGGATATTGCGCCGACGAATACGCGTAGCTTCCGTGATCGACCGTTGCGAGCGCAAAAGCATCGATCGCTCCGCGCGCGTGAACTTGCGCCGTCGCAGAAGAAAACGAGGAGAAGAGCGCGCTGTGGCCTTGCGGCAATTCGTAGCCGCTACCCGATGATACGGTGAGGGCGCTACTGGTGCCCGGCGTTGTAAACGTATCGGTTACGGATCCACGCTCTGCACGGTCACCGCCGTTCGTGTTCGAATATGCCGCAGTCGCCCAAAAACTGCCTTCGTTGGCAGCTCCGCGCAGAAGTGTATCGCTTCCGCTTCCCGCACGCGCTGCGCCGCCCGGCGTTTGAACGACGAACGTTCCGCCCTGTGCAACATCGCCGTATTGATACGCTTGATCGACACGCAATACCGAGAGCGATGCCGCGCCGCCTTGCGGCACGCTGCCGAACGGCGAGACGCGCGCGGTGATATCGTAATCAGGCGCATAGTCGAGTAGGAAAAGTCCGCCATAGATCGTCGCATTTCGATCGGTAGCGGAAGCGCCCGGGAGTGCGCGCGATGTTTCATTCACGACAACAAATGGTACGCGCTCGAGCAATGAGGGAATCGTCGCAGCGGGCAAACTTGCGATATCGGCCGGCGTAGGACCGTCGCTTCGCGCCGCGTCGTAGCGCTGCACCACGGCCGTCGCGATCCCGTCGCGCCCGACATTTTCCTCCGTCGTACGGCAATACGCGCACCGAATGCGAACCTTGGTCGCACTGCCATCAAAGACAAACGTGCCGTCGGATGCCGTTCGCGCCGTCCCAACCTCCTGAGTGCCGTCGTAGAGCGTGACGCTGGCATCTCCCACGGGTGCGCCCTGCTCGTCACGGACCGTCCCAGCGACAAGAGCCGCGCTCGGCGGCGTGGCAGCAAGGAGGCTCACGGCGAGTACACCGGCGAGAACAGGGTTCATTGATTCTTCAGAGGTTGGGCTATAATCAAGGAGTGTCCAACCGTCTCGTATCGCGAATCGTCCTCGCAAGCCTGCTGCTCATAGCGGCGGGTAGTGCGTCATTCGCGCTGGCGAATGGTGATTCACTGACCGCGTTACGCGATAGCGCCCTCGCGCCTTCCGACACACCGTCGCTGCTCGGGCCGATCGACGAACATGGACGTACCGGTTGGGAATGCAAACCCGAACGCGCCGCGGCGAGTTCGAATGCCGGTATGGGCGAGCTGCCGCAGGCCCCAAATTAACAAATGATGCGTGTAGCTCCCCTCGCACTGATCGCAGCGCTGAGCGGAGTCGCAACAGCGCAAGCGCAATCGTATGGACCAGCGCCGGCGGCGATGACGACGTCGGCGCCGGCGCTTCATGCCCAAGCCGTAATGCGCGCCGTCGTCGAGCATTTCCACCGCGGCCTCGCAGCGATGAGCGCTCGCGATTGGACGCATGCAAATGACGAATTCACGGCAGCACTGCAATTGAATCCGCCTGAACCGCAAGCATCGACTGCCGCATATAACGCCGGCATTGCGCAAGCAAACCTGGGACGCGACGCCGATGCGGCCCGTGATTTTCGCGACGCAATCGCCCGCGACTCCGGATTTCTCGCCGCAATGGCCAATCTCGTGGCCGTCGATCTGCGGCGAAACGACGTGCAAGAAGCGCGAAGCGTCGCGAATCGCTTCGTCACGCTCGCTCCCGATTCTGCGCGCGCCCACTACTCGCGCGGACTTGCGGCGCTTGCGGCAAACGATCTCTCCACCGCGCGCGACGATTTCGGCCAACTCCTCAAATCCGATCCGAAATACGCCGTCGCGCACTACGACTTGGGTGTGACGGAAGAACGTCTGGGACATTACGATGCCGCATCGGCGGAATTTGCCAGCGCGCTGCAACTTTCACCCGCATACGCACGCGCACGATTCGCGCTCGGCACGATTCTTCTGCGTGACGGCGACCGCGCCGGAGCGCGGGAAGCATTCGACCGCGCAGCGCGTGATGCCGGCGACGACGCGTCGCTACGCAGTCTCGCGCTCGAGATGCGCAACGCTATCGCCGCAATTCATTAACGTTTACACTTTCTTCAGAAGTTGAGCCTACCTTCGAGTCACTACACGACTCGGAGGTGGAAAGTCAGTGAAACGTTCTTTCTTATCAGCGGTCGCGGCGATAGCCATTTTGGCCGTCGCGGCATGTGGCGGCGGCGGCAGTAGCGGCGGGACCGGCGGCGCTCCACCCACGGGCGGAGGTGCTCCGCCGACGCCAGCACCGACGCAACCCGCCGGACCGCCCAGCATGCCGCAAATGGGGACGGTTCTCGGCGCGCAAGCATGGATATCCTCAAGCAATCAACATACGCTCTATACGTTCGCAGCCGATACGCCCAACACGTCCAACTGCACGACGGCGAGCGGCTGCACGGGAATCTGGCCGCCATATACGGCGCCGGCGGGAACGGTGGCACCGTCCGGATCTGGATTCGGCATCATCACACGCGGCGACGGAACGATGCAGTGGACGTATCAACAGATCCCGCTCTACAGCTACTCCGGGGACTCGGCCGCTGGACAAGGCAATGGTCAAGGGATCAATAGCTTTGGCGCGGTTTGGGGCGTCGCACGGCCTACGTCGCAGGCCACCCCCGGACCAACCAGCTCCCCCAGTCACTGCATCGGTTACTACTGCTAACCGACTCGACGACACGATGTTCTCCCGCTTGGCCATCTGGACGGCGATCATTGCGTGTATGATCGCCGTCCATCCGGCGCACCTCGAGGCTGCAACGCAGCGAATCACCTTGATCGATCAACGCGGAACGACGTTCAATTTTGATGATTTACGCGGCGCGCCGGTCGTCCTCACGTTCGTTTCAGCGCATTGCACCGATGCCTGTCCACTCATCAACGCGCAGATTGCGCAGACGGTCAAACGCCTCGAACATACGCCGCTCGCCGTGCGATTTCTCACCATAACGCTCGATCCCGAACGCGACACCGCGCTCGACATGCGCCGCATCGCACAAGAATTCGAAGCGAATCCGTCGCGCTGGATCGTGGCGTCAGGGGACCGTGCCGGCGTTCATGCGCTCATGCGCCGCTTTCACGTTGGAACGGTGCGCGACGCGCACGGTTATGCCACGACGCACACGACCTTCGTCTATATCCTCAATTCGCAACTTCAAATACAGCGCACGCTGCTCGCATCGAACGATCTCGCCGAGCAGCTCGCGCAAGAGGTCAAGGAATGAAATTTGCTCTCGCTGCCGCTTGCGCGATCGTACTCGCGGCTTGCACACCAAACGGCACTCTCGTAACGAGCGGCGGCGGAGCCAGCGTCGCAAGCGTCACGCGGATTAACGTAAGCATCTCGGCATTCGGCCAGCAATCGACGCCCGCGGGTCTCGCACTCGGATACTCGCCGATCATTTCAAACGTTACCGTCGGCAGCGGCGTACAGTTTGTCAATGTCGACAACACGTCGCACACCGCAACGGCGATTCCCGGAAGCAGCACCTTTCCGGCGACGTCGCCTTTCACGTTATCCGCGACGACACAATCGGGATCGGCGCTTTCGACCGGCTTTAGCAGCGGAACATTGCAACCCGGGTCCTCATCACCGGTATTTCTCGTCGATAAGCCCGGCACGTATCTCTTCGGTTGCTTCTTCCACTACAGCGGAACCATGCGAGGAGAGATCGTTGCGCAGTAATCTTCTTCGCTTGGCTCTTGCAGCGCCGGCGCTTCTCGCGCTCATGATACTTTGTGGCTCGCGCGCACAAGCAATTCCGATCTTCGCCCAGCGCTATCACCTCACGTGCGAGACGTGTCACAGCGTGCTGCCCGAGTTGAATGCGTTCGGCGTTGCGTTTCGCGAACACGGCTATCAGTTGCCGTTACCGGTGCACGGCACAACGTACCTTGCGCTGCGCTATCAAGCAGAGTGGGAGCAGAATCCCGTGAACCCGCCGCGGATCACGAAAGGCGGCGTGGTGCTCGGGAATGCGGAAATAGGGAAGATCACCGCATTCGCGCATTACAATCTCGGCGCAGTGGGCGGGCCCGCCGGGCTCTTTCTCGGATATCTCGCGTATTACAACCAACACACGCAGACGCTGTATCGCGGGGGCCTCTTCGAGTTGCCGCTCTTACAGTCGCCGGGACAGCGACTCGACGATTTACAGCAATATGGTTACTACGGCATCCACGTGGGATTGAACGACCTTCCCCTTTCATCACCCCGCTGGGGCCTTCAAGTCGAGCGCACCTTCGGAAAATCGCTCGTCGACGTCGTGGTAGACGACGGGGAATTCAAGGGCGCGGCGTACGGCGGTGCTCCGGCCCCGACCGGCGAGACAACCTCGGCCAAATCTCCCGAGTTTGCCCTCTTTGATCGAACGACGGTGTTCAAGGACCTCACGTTGGGTGGCGTGCTGATGGACGGTAACCGGAACATCGTATTGACCGGTAAGAGCGGGTTCGGTGATCCGTATACGAGAGAAAGTCTGTTTCTTCAGTATTGGCCGGGCAAGTTCCAACTGACGGGGGAGCAATGGTGGGGACATGATCAAAACTCTGATGGCGCCGGAACGGCCGTCGCGAGCAGCGGCGGGTACATACGCACGAAATATTACATCACCCCGCACGCGTATCTGGCCGCACGCTACGATGCGAGCGCAAATCCGTTCATATCGCGTGACATGGTCTATTACGGCGCCTTCATGATTCTGCCGTACGCGCGCTTTATCGTCCAGCAAGTTCACACGATCGGATCTTCCAGCAGCCTCGGGGCTGCAATCACTATCGCGGCTCCCGGGCCGTTGAAATACTAGGATAAGGGTTCACCCATGCGTATCCTCGTGATCGAAGACAACCATGTCGTTGCGAAAGCGGTGCGCTCGATGCTCGAATCGCGCCGCTACGCCGTCGACGTCGCAGCCGACGGGGAATCCGGACTGGATTTCTTGCTGAGGGGAATCTACGATGCGGCAATCGTCGACATCGGCTTGCCCAGGCGCGACGGATTCTCGATCGCGCAAGCAGCGCGCGCACATAAGGTCCAGACGCCGATCCTGATGCTGACCGCACGCGACGGCGTCGAGGATCGCGTGAGCGGACTGGACTCAGGCGCCGACGACTACCTGCCCAAGCCGTTCGCGGAAGACGAGCTGATCGCACGCTTGAAAGCGCTGCTGCGCCGCGGAAATCTGCCCGTGGTCGAACGGTTCTCCTCGGGCGGCCTGGTCGTCGACGTCGGCGCGCGAACCGCGGCCTACAACGGGAAACTGCTCGAGCTGGGAACGACCGAGTTTCGGTTGCTCGAGTTTCTCGCGCGCAACGCGGGAATCGCGTTCTCCCGCGCGCAACTGCTCGAACACGTTTGGGATTACGACTTTGAGGGTTCGAGCAACATCGTGGACGTGTATATCAGCCAGCTTCGCCGCAAGCTCAAATCGGCGGGAGCGCGCGACGTGATCGTCACCGTATGGGGCATCGGATATAAGCTAACGACGTGATCGCCCGGCTCGTCGCGCTTTATCTTGCGGTCTTCGCGACGGTCCTTGCGGCGCTCTCGGTCGGCGCGTATTTTTTCGTCGGCATGCAGTATCACAGTCTGCTGCTTCCGGCGCTTGCAACGCCGGAAGGCGCTGCAGCCTATCAACACGCGATGCGCCGCGTGGCGCTGACCATCATCGCCTTCGATATTCCGCTCCTGATTCTCGTTGGACTCGCGTCGTGGCTGCTCGCGCGCATCTCCATTGCTCCGTGGATTTCTGCCCGCGCGCGAGAGCGCGAATTCATCGCGGATGCAGCGCACGAATTGCGATCGCCGCTGACCACGATTTCTTCGGTGGCGCAGGCATCCCGCAACGCCGATCAAGCATCGATGCGCGACGCGCTCGAGCTCATCGCGAAAACCTCGCTCGATGCAAACGGCCTCATCTCCGATCTCTTGACCCTCGCCCGATCGCCGTCCTCAACGCTCCTCGTGCGCGAGCCGGTCGACCTCGCGGCGATCGCCTACGACTGCGTCAACGAGTTTCGTACGCGTGCCGCGTCGGCGGGAATTACTATCCAGACGAACATCGCATCCGCGATCGTCAACGGCGACGCGCGCCGGCTGCGCGAACTCATCCGCAATCTGCTCGAAAACGCGCTGCGTCATGCGCGCTCGTCAATTGCGATATCGTGTACGGCGAACGGCACGTGCGCGCTCTTGAGCGTCAGCGACGATGGTCCCGGCGTGCCGGCCGAGTCACGCGATCGCCTGTTCGAACGCTTTTTCCGGAACGGGCAAGCGGCGGGGACGGGACTTGGCCTTGCGATCGCGCAGTGGGTCGCTCACGCACACGAAGGAACGATCGCGCTATCCGACCGCGCGCCGGGCGCATCGTTCACCGTCGAGATTCCACTGCTGTCATAAGATATGCCGACACACATCGTTCAAACGCAAGCCGAGCGCAAACAACTCAAGGCGCTCGTCGACGAGTACGAAGAATCGCTGCAGCCCGAGCTGCGGCACGATCACGATCCGATGCTCAACGGAAGCACTGACGTCGGGATCCTCGCAACGTCGAACGATGGTCCGCAAGGATGCGTTTTTGTTTCGCGCTTCGATGACGAGACGGCGATCATTCAACGGCTCTACGTACGTCCACAGGCTCGGGGACTCGGCCTCGCGCGCGCATTGATGCAACACGCGGCCGATCACGCGCGTTCGCAAGGATACCGCCGTCTCATCCTCGACACCGATAAACACCAACTCGAACCCGCATACCGCCTCTACCTCTCGCTCGGCTTCAGCGAATGCGCCCCTTACGGGCCCGTCACATACCCGAACCCAACGTACATGGAACTCCGCCTGTCATCCTGAGCGGAGCTCGCGTAGCGAGCGCAGTCGAAGGATCGCCTCGAGACAATCGCGCGTTGCGATCCTTCGACTCCGGTGCTTCGCACCTACGCTCAGGATGACAGGGGCGGCGTTCCTATTGACTCTATGTGATGGAATCAGCGTGATGAGGATCGACACGTCACTCGTTCTCGAGGGGCCACGCGTGCGGCTCGAACCCGTTGCGCGTTTGCATCTGCCCGCGCTGCGAACAAACTGCGCGGATGCGGCATTGTGGGAGCTGGTCTTCGGCAAGAACCCGTTTCTGACGGATGGCGATGTCGAGGAGTGGTTCGCCGATGCAACTGCCGGCGGCGACCGTTTGGCGTTTGCGATCGTCGATAAAGTGAACGGCGAAGCGATTGGATCGACACGTTACGCCGACATGCAGCCGCAACATCGCAAACTCGAAATTGGATGGACGTTCATCACGCCACGTTACTGGCGCTCGCACGTGAACACTGAGTGTAAGTATCTGCTGCTGGAAAACGCGTTCGAACGCTGGAACGTCCAGCGCGTGCAGTTCAAAGCCGAAGCGCTCAACACGCGCTCGCGCAACGCGATCCAACGCATCGGCGCAACGTACGAAGGCACGTTTCGCTCGTTCCGCATCAAACCCGAAACCGGCGAAATCCGCGACACCTCGTTCTACAGCATCATCGCCCCGGAATGGCCCGCAATCAAAGAACGCTTAGCATCGAGGGTTTACGACGCAGTGTCATCCTGAGCGCAGTCGAAGGATCGCCTCAATTCAAACGCGCGTAACGATCCTTCGACTCCGGTGCTTCGCACCTGCGCTCAGGATGACAAGGGAGCGAAGCCTCTGTACGGGCGCATCGGGATTAGTTGATATTCGCACATTTTGTGGTGAAAGAACGGGAGCGTCATGAGCGACGACTCGGCGTGTTCGAGTGAGTCGGCCTCGACGAGCAGACACGCGCCGAGGACGTCGTTGCGGCTCCAGACATTGCGAACGATTCCTTCGGTATACAACCGGCGCACGCCATCGGCTTCAGCATCGAGAAGCGCATCGAACGCTTCTTGCGAAAACGATTCCGTGAGGCGGCGAACCACGGCGAGAAACTGCATTTAGGACTTCGCTCCGAACAGGCGGCGATCGTCGGCTTCGATGATATCGAGAATGTATTCGAGCTGCGGATCGGCTGCAAGAGCTTCTTTGTAGTAGTCTCGGAAAAATGCTTCGTCGGCTGCGTGTTTGGGACGCAGACGCCGCAGCGTTGCGTTGATCGCGGGATACTGCGAAGCATCCGTGTTCGCGCGCAGCCATGCTGCGACTTCGGTCTCATCATTCGCGGATGCAACGACCGCAGAGAGCGCTTCTTCCGTAATACCGAGGCGCTGTAAGAGATAACCGGACATGCCCGGTATCTTTCCGTTGATGACGTACTCGCCGGGGTTGCCGCCCGGCAGAAGCGCACGCAGTTTGTCGATCGTCCGCGGCATGAACATCAGACCATCGAGTTCTTCGTAAGACGAGCGCGGCGGCCGCACCGATAAATCCAACGGTTCCATGCGGGGTTAGTACGGCGGCCCTACCGAATGGCCCCGTCATGCCCTTCGATTCCCTGCGGTCGTTCGTCGACGCGCTCAAGCGCGCGGGCGAACTCCATACCATCTCCGCCGCAGTCGATCCCTACTTGGAAATTTCCGAAATCACGGATCGCGTGGTAAAGGCCGGCGGTCCCGCGCTGCTCTTTGAAAACGTCAAAGGCAGCCGCTTTCCGGTGCTCACCAATCAGTTCGGCTCGCAGCGGCGCATGGCGCTCGCGCTCGGCGCTCATCGCCTCGATGAAGCAGCGAACCGCTTACGCGCGCTCATCGATCTTTCGCCGCCCGGATCGTCGCTCGGAGAAAAACTGGGCGCGCTCAAACGTTTTGCACCGCTTGCAAACGCGATTCCGAAAACCGTGCGTGACGGCTCAGTTCAAGACGTCGTAGTGCGCGAGCCAGATCTCACGAAGCTTCCCGTGCTCACGACATGGCCGCTCGATGCCGGGCCGTTCATCACGCTGCCGCTCGTGATCACGAAAGATCCACGCACGAACCGTCCCAACGTCGGCATGTATCGCATGCAAGTCTACAACGCGCGTGAAACGGGCATGCATTGGCAGCGCCACAAGCAAGGGCGGGCGCACGCGGCGTTATGGGGCGACAAAGTTCCCGTCGCAGTTGCAATCGGAAGCGATCCCGCGCTCACGTATGCCGCAACCGCGCCGCTCCCGCCGGTTCTCGATGAATTTGCATTCGCCGGCTTGTTGCGTGGAAAACCCGTATCGCTCGTTCAAGCCAAGACCGTCGACGTGAAAGTGCCGGCCGAGGCGGAGTTCGTGTTGGAAGGCTACGTCGATAACACGGATCTGCGCACGGAAGGACCGTTCGGCGATCACACGGGCGTCTACAGTCTCGCGGATCAATTTCCAACGTTTCACGTTACGTGCATCACGCATCGGCGCAATCCGATCTATGCCGCAACGGTCGTCGGCAAACCGCCGATGGAAGATGCATGGCTGGGGAAAGCGACGGAACGTCTCTTCTTGCCGCTGCTGCAGATGGTGCTCCCGGAAGTCGTCGATATGAATCTTCCGGTCGAAGGCGGCTTCCACAATTTGGCGATCGTCTCAATTCGCAAACAGTATCCGGGGCACGCGAAAAAGGTAATGAACGCGCTCTGGGGCCTAGGTCACATGATGATGCTTACGCGCGTGCTCGTCGTCGTCGATGAGGACATCGACGTGCAAGATACGCGCAGCGTTGCATGGTTTGCGTTGAACAATCTGGCGCCCGAGCGCGACGTCGTCATGATGCCGGGACCAGTCGACGATCTCGATCATGGCTCGTACAACGTCGCATACGGGACGAAAATCGGCATCGACGCGACACGGAAGAGCGCAAGTGAAGGGTATACGCGCGAATGGCCGCCGGACATCACGATGAACGGCGAAACAAAAGCGCTCGTCACGAAACGTTGGCGCGACTACGGTCTCGATCGCATTGCGAAATCGCTGCATCCCGACACGTGGTCAGGGCAAGGACCGCACGCGCACGAGCGTTTGATGCGAACCCTCGACAAGCGCGGGATGACACGTGGTTAAAGTATTTCTTCGCGAAATTCGTATCGAGCACACACTCTTTGCACTGCCGTTCGCCTATGTCGGCGCGGTGCTCGCAGCGCGTGGTGTACCGTCGGCGTGGTCGCTCCTGTGGATCACGCTTGCCGTCTTCGGTGCGCGCACCGCTGCAATGGCTGCGAATCGTTACTTCGACCGTGAGATCGACGCGCGCAATCCCCGCACTGCACGACGCGCCGTTGCGAGCGGCGTACTCTCGCCGTCAGTCATGGTTTGGGCCATCGTGCTCGGGTTTGCACTGCTTCTCGTCTCGGCGTGGATGCTCAATCCGCTCTGCGTGAAGCTGATGCCGATCGCGGCGCTCGGCGTGCTCGCCTACCCACTATGCAAGCGCTTCACGTGGCTCGTTCACTTCGTGCTCGGCGCCGTGGACGGGTTAGCGCCGCTCGGCGCGTACATCGGCATTACGGGAACGGTCAGCATCAGCGCATTTCTGGTTTTCGCCGCGGTCACTGTCTGGGTCGCGGGCTTCGACATCGCGTACGCCTTGATGGACCTCCCGACCGACCGCGAACAGGGGATCTATTCGCTTCCCGCTCGGTTCGGCGAAGGTGCGGGACGCTGGCTCCCGATCGTGCTCCACGGCATGATGGTCTTGCTGCTTGGGCTTGCCGGCATTCTCGCGCACGCCGGATGGCTGTATTATGCCGGCGTCGCAGCCGCCATCGTGCTCACGATCTACGAAGATCGTCTCTATGGGCTCGCTGAGAACGTTTTTGTCCTCAACGAACGTATATTTATCAGCAACATGGTCTTCTCGATCGTCTTCCTCGCCGCGACGGTCGGCGGGTTCGTCATTCGCTGATGCTGCGCTCGGAATTTTTGGCGGGCGCGGTTGCCGCGCTCTTGCCGACCGGAACAACCGGTATACCGAATCAGAACGGGGTCTTGCCGCAGACCAGCATCGGCGTAAACGTTCCGCTCACGGGGCCGCTGGGACAGTACGGTGCGCAGATCGTCAAAGGCGTGCAAGCGTGCGTCGACGAGACGAACCGCTTCACTGCTGCAATGACACGCTACTGGGGCGTGCGCACGTTCGACGATCAGAACAATACGACCGTCGCATCATCAAATGTTTTTGTTGCTGCTTCCGATCCCACGGTGCTGGGCATGATCGGGAATCTGACGGTCGACACGACGCTCACCGCATTGCCGCAGTACGCAAACGCGAACTTCGCGCTCGTCGTCCCGTCCGTTACGGCCGACGTCATTACGAGCCGCGGATTCCGCAACGTCTTCCGTCTTCCGACGAAAGATTCGAGCGAAGGCCAACTCTACGCGCGTTCCGTGTTTCACGGCCGCAAAGGCATGAACATCATCGCGCTCGTGACCAAGGGCGATTACGGTGCCGATGTTGCCTCCGGGCTTGTGTCGCAGGCAAAAGCCGATCATCGTGACGCCGACATCATGACGGTTGAACCGACAAACGATCCCGCGAATATCGCCGCCGTAATTATCAAGCGTGATGCGAATTTTGTGTTCTTTGCCGGCAAGCCCGACCGTATGGGACCGATTGCAAACGCGTTGAAAAAGCAAGGGTACAAAGGCGACTTCGGTGCAAGCGACGCGTTCTTCACGGGTTCGGTCATCGAGCCGTACGGCGACGCGACGCAAGGGATGCTCGTCGCCTCATCCACGCCGCCCATCGACCGCATTCCGTCGATGGCGACGCTCATCCGCGATTTTCAGGGGGAAGTCGGCGGAATCGATGCGTTCGAAGCATTCGGTTACGCTGCCGCGCAGCTGCTCATTTCCGCCTCAGGCCGTGCAAATGCGAAAGACCGCTTCGGATTACTCACACAGATGCAACAGGGCGGCTCCTACAATCTCGTCACCGGACAGTACTCATTCAACTACTCCGGCGACGCTTCACTCCCCAACATCTATCTCTACCGCCTAACCACGAAGGGTTTCGCCTTCGCACACCCAGCCGTTGCCGACGGCTTTGTCGTATAACCCCTGTCATCCTGAGCGGAGTGAGCGAAGCGAATGCAGTCGAAGGATCGCATCGTGCGATTGTCTTGAGGCGATCCTTCGACTCCGGTGCCTAGCACCTGCCCTCAGGATGACACACTAATTTGCATTCGCGCGGCGACGTGTGTAAGGTTCTTCTTCGACGATGCGGATGCGGTGTGGTGTTTGCGGCTTGGGCGGTGCAGGGGCGTCGATATCTTCGACGGCGAGGCGGAAGCATAAGCGCCAGGATCCGAGGGTGATCGCAAAATTCGTACCGAGGATTTCCATTGATTACGCCTCCACGCGCCGCCACTGGAAGACGGCCAGTGCGCTGTAGATAAGGAAGAGTGCAATTTCGATCGAGAGACGGATTCCGAAGTTGGTAGGCCCGGTCAACTCGCCCGCGCTGTTTTCGTTGACCGTCAAGGTGATATAGCTCAGCGGAATGACGCGCGAGATAAGCCACGAGACGTTGTGAATGAGCTGGCCCACCAGCGAATCGCCGAGCGAGATCGCGGCGAACGTGGTGATCAGGATCGCGACCGGCCATGCGAAACCCAAGATCGCTCCGTAACCGCGCTTCATCGAAGCCGTTGCCGCAACCAGGAACGCATACCAAGCAAACGGCGCGGCGATTCCCATCAGTATTGCATCGAGGTTGACGCCGCTGAAATCAAACGTGGGAACTTCGAACATCGCCTGACAGATGATGAGCGTAACGATCGTGATAATTGAACCGGCGAGGATCGCTCCCAAGTCGACCAGGATCGTTCCGATGGCAAATGTCGTACGCGACACCGGTTTGGTAAGCGCGTATTCGAGGTGACCGTCGCTTTCGCGAGCGAACGGCGCAGCGAGCAGCGTCGCGATGATAAATGCAACCACATCCGCAAACACCATGTAGAAGATGAACGGTACGGCGCCATTGGTGTCAATCGTCGAGACCGTTTCGTTGCCGTGACGAGTTTCACTATAGTGCACGCTACCGATCACCGCGCGACTATGATGTTCATGCCTGTTAGATGTCGGTTCTGTAATCGTTATGTGCCGTCCGCCGCCGCCGACGTCATCGATGACGATCGTCGTTTTGTCCTTTGGATCGTTGATGATCGTGCGTTTCGATCCATCGGGAAGCATCGTATGCGCGACGGTCGTTCCCGGCTGCATCTTTGCATGAGCGATGATCGCGTCGTCTTCGGTAATGTACTTGTTGTACGAAATCCGCAGCACGAGCACGACAGCGATCAACACGCCGAGCACAATTGCGAGCACCCGCACGGCGTTCCGCGCGCGCAGCCATTCAACGTAACTCATCGAGTCACTCCCTCTACGACGTCGGCCGTCGCATCACTCGGCGAGACCGCATACAGGAAAATATCTTCGAGATTCAGATCGACGATGCGCACGCCGCTCGCGCCCATCGCTTCGAGTTTCGCAACGAATTCGTTCGCGCCGTCGGTTGTGAGCAGACGGACGATACGGCCGCTGCGATCGGCACGAGCCACGCGCGGATCACCGGTCACGCCGTTGAGCGCGTAAGATTCGTCGGGGAAAATGCCTTCAACGATCTTGCGATCCGACTTCAAGTCATCGACCGCGCCTTCGAGCACCAAGCGGCCTTTATCGATGACCGCGATCCGTTCGGCCGCGCGTTCGACTTGTCCGATTTGGTGCGACGAGAAGATGATCGTTGCGCCGCGCGCCGACTCGTTGATCATCAAGTTCAAGACGTGGCGCTGATTGATCGGATCGAGACCGCTCGTCGGTTCATCGAGGATCAGGATCTCCGTTTCGCGAGCGATCGCAAGCGCGACCATCGTCGCGGTTTTCATGCCTTTCGAGAGCGCGCGGGCCTTTTTCCGCGGATCGATACCGAACTGCGCGAGCAATTCGTTCGCGCGCTGCACCGAAAAGTTCCGGAATGCGCGGCGCTGCATCTCGACGTGCTCTTGCACCGACATCCAGTCGTAGAGCACGCTGCGCTCGGGAACGTACGCGATCCGTTCGAATGTCGACGGTTCGAGCGCTTTTCCGTCGTAAACGACGGTTCCCGAGTCTGGAAACGCAAGGCCCAGCATACATTTGAAGGTCGTGGTCTTGCCGGCGCCGTTCGGACCGAGAAGGCCGAACACGCAGCCTTCCGGGATCGTAACCGACAGACCATCGATCGCCGTGTAGCGGCCGTACGTCTTGTGCAAATTTTCAATTGAGATCGAGCTCATTGTGCCTCCCTGAACCAGCGGTCGATCGCAGCGTTAGCGAGGGATCGTATATCTTCGGCACCTAGGCCAATTGATTTCGCTTCACGCACTGCCGTTTCAATTGCATCGCGCGCAACATCCGTCGCAGCGGCTTTCGTCGTGTCTTTGACGCCGTTGCTCTTCACGAAGGAGCCGCGCCCGGGCGAGGTCTCGATAACGCCATCGCGTTCGAGTTCCCGGTAGGCCTTCGCTACGGTGTTTGGATTGATCGTTAAATCGAGCGCGAGCTGCTTCACCGTGGGCAGTTGCTCGCCCGCTCCTAGGACCCCGACGGCCACCGAGCGTTTTATCTGCTCGATGACCTGAAGATAGATCGGGACCCCACTTCGCGGGTCGACCGTGAGTACGACGGGCATCGTCGTTCTAAAACTTCGGTCCCCAGCCCTGAAACAGCGGGATGTTCATTTGCACGGGGATACGTACGCGGGCTTCGCGGACTTCGTTCTCTTCGGGGCGGTTGATAAAACGCGTGGTCATTTCTCTATCCTCATCTCTCTCCGTACCGTACCACTCAACTGTCGTACTAGTACACTAGTACAATAGC
>CAZYLU010000034.1:0-40158 GCA_964648945.1 uncultured bacterium
AGCAGCTGATTCGTAATCAGCAGGTCGCCGGTTCGAGTCCGGCCGTCGGCTCCAGAAGAAGCCCGTTCGAACGGGCTTTTTTTGTTTGGTCGCAAGAGCGAGCAGGCCGCTGATTCAGCAGGTCGGCGATGAATTTCTTGTTAGGTGCGCGGATGAAAGACGGCAGCTGAAGGACCTGGCCGAGCACTTTGAAACGGTGTATTGAGGCCGACACCAGATGACGCTATTTACTCGCCTAGCCAAGTTCGCGTTATCGTTCGCTTTCTTATTTATATGCGTCGCGGGTACGTCGCGCGGCGAGCTGCTTCAGCGCTTTCATGTTCTGGGCGTTCGCGTAACGAGCGATACGCCACATCCGCGAGTCGGGGTACCGTTTCACGTTACGCTGACCGTTCGCGTTCGCGAACACATTACGCAACTGCAGTACGTGTCTCCGCCTACCTTCTCCGGCCTCGAAAATCTTGGCGGCCGACACAGTCTGACGCATGTACGTGGAGGCGGATCAATCTATTCCGAAACGCTGACTCTCGTAGCACACGCGCCCGGTCCAGTCGCAATTGGCTCCGCATATCTCGACGCAGTAGATTTACATGACGGCAAAACGAAGCGGTTCATCTCAAACAATCTTATCCTCAGCGTTATAGGAACCACGCCGGCGAATACGCGGGTAACGATCCGCACCGTCTTGCTTATCATTTTAGGGCTGGCGCTTCTTGCGGCCGTAGCGTTTGCGATTTTCCGCCGTAGGCGCCGTCACGCCACAGCCTTCGATCCTGCGCAACGGCTAATGAACAACCCATTGCCGGCGCCGGAGATCGGACTCGGGGAAGCTCTCGCGAACCTCCGAGCGCGGCGCGATCGTCCATCGGTGCTACGCGTGCGCGAAGCGCTTCGACGCATTGCCGGTGCAAGTCAGAGCGAAACGCTTGGCGACGTGCTGCAACACGCGCCTGCTCGCGATGAAGACTTACGCCGCATGCTCATCGCGATTGAACATGCGGCGTTCGTACATGACACGCGATTGCAGCGGGCCATAGACGGTGCGCTCTCGGCCGAGGAACACAGCATCGCACCATGAATTTTGCGCATCCCTCGTTCATCGCTGTTGCAGGCATCGCTGCCGCGGTGTTTTTCGGCCTCTACCGCTGGAGCGAGACGCGCAAGCACGCGAACGTCCTGCAATATTCGGACCTTGCGTTTCTCATTGGCGCAACACAACCTCGGATATGGATAGCGCGCGTTTTCACAGGCGCATTGGTCCTCGCCGTCACGCTCGTGGTTATCGCGCTCGCAGGGCCGCGTGTACGCGCGGCTGTTCCAATCGCAGGTTCCGTTGTACTCTGTATCGACACGTCGGGGTCAATGTCGGCGCGCGATGTAGAACCGACTCGCGCGCAGGCAGCCGTCGCCGCGTTACGTGCGTTCATCGACCGCACCCCGAGCACGACTGCGATCGGCGTCATATCGTTTGCGACGGGCGCGCAAGCGATTATTCCGCCGACGCGGGATCGCGATCAGCTGCGTGCTGTCCTCGAAGCGATTCCGCCGCCGAATGGAGTCACCGCAATTGGCGATGCCCTCTCACTAGCGCAGCGAATTCTTCCAAAGAGCGGTCGCCGTATCGTCGTACTCATCACCGACGGTGAAAACAATTATGGCGAGGATCCAATGGCTGCGGCGCAAGCGCTGGCGTTACAGGACATTCGGATTTACACCGTTGGTATCGGATCGAACTCCAGAGCACTCATCCCCGGAACGGGGGAAGAGGCGGGCATTAACGATGCAGCGCTGCGCGCGTACGCGGCAGTCACTGGCGGCGCCTATAGCCGTGCAGATAACGCGGCGACGCTACGTGAAGCGCTCGCGCAGCTGGGCAAAACCACGACGCTAAGGCCGGCGACGGTGGACGTGTCGCTCGCGACTGCGGTTGCGGGCGGAATACTCATGGCGATAACGGTCCTAGCCGGACTTGCTGTCGGCCGTTTTCCATAATTCATAGCGCGGCACGCTGCATGGCAAGAGGAGGCAGCAATGTCCAACGACATATCAACCTTGTTGACGCGCAATCTTAACGACGTCTTCGGTGAAAACGACCCTGCACGTCGGCGCGCGGCCATCGACGAGATGTTCACCGAAGATTGCGTGTTCTATGAGCCCGGAGGCGGTGTCTACCGTGGCCGCGACGAGATCGATCGCGTCGCAGGTGCGCTCAGGGCCATTCACCCCAACTTCCAGTATCAGCCAATTGCGGCGCCCGAGGAGTTGGGAAATGCCGGGCGGATCAAATGGGTCGAGGGCCCTCCTGGTGAGGCGCCGGTTGTCGCCGGGACTGATTTCATCGTTAGCAGCGACCGCCGGATTGCCGCAATTTATCTCTTTTTCGACAAACTACCGTGAGCAGTAACTCTACTTGAGCGAGTCGCCTGCGAACGAAAGGGCTGCGCGATATTCCGCCGTGAGCACGCCGGCCTTTATCGCTGGGTCGTCTTCTAAGAGCGCCTTCACTTCGTCGATGGGAAGATCGAAGACTCCGAGCCCTCGGATCTCGCCGTCGTCTGTCAGCGGAATGACGACGTTCAATTTTCCGGAGACACGAAGTTGCATGTTCCGCTTTCCGTGTTCCCATACGGTGGCGCGTGCGTCGGCGGCTGCGTAATTCGGACCCTTCGATAAAATGACGACCGTATACGGACGGGCCGTGTTGAGTATGGCTCGCATCTGTTGTTCGGAAATCGGCTCCATCGAACTCTTCGTTTCGGCGCATTCCACAATAGTACCGTTTTCCGTTCCAACGCATATATAAAGGTGGTGATGTTTCGTCTGCGAAGTGCGCCGGCATGGCTACAGCAAGTCTCAGTATTACCGCGGAGTCTGGACACGGCATTCGTGAGTACGTAGCGCTTGCGCTCGATGTGCTCGACGAAATGGGGATTCGCTACCAACTCACGCCAATGGCGACGAACATGGAAGGTGACGTCGAAAAGATCTGCAGGGCTCTTGCGATCATCCACCAGCGTTGTCACGAACGCGGCGCTGCCCGCGTCGGCAGTTTGTTAAAGATCGACGATCGCGTCGACGTGCCGCAGACGCTCGAATCAAAAGTGCAGCACGTCGAAGAGCTGCGCGGGACTTGATTGTTTGAGCTTGCGTCAGTCTTGCAGCACTTCAGCCTCAAGCCGGTAGCCCTGACCCGGCTCGGTGATGATGTACGCTCTCGCATGCGATTCATCGCGCAATAGCTGGCGAAGGCGAAAGATGTGTTGAGTAATCGTCGCCTCCGCGACGAATCCGCCGTCCCAAACTTCACTCACTAGCGTCGCTCGTGTAAGGATTGCGCCGCGAGCCTCAACGAGCAGCAGCAATATGCGAAAAAGCGTCTGCGACAGTTGGTGTCTGTCGTGAGGACCGACAAGGAAACGCTGCTTAACGTCTAAGTAAAACGCGCCGAAGCGGTAGGTCATGTCTACAGTTCAGCAGAGAAAGCTGAAAAGCAGCAGCGAACGCCGTGAAGCGTTCGCTGCATTTTTCGACTGAGGGCTATTTCAATCGACGGCTTTACGCTTCGAGGCGTTGTCCCGGTCCGCTGCGTGCGCGTGCCATATTCGGCACATTTGATGCGGGGTCGTCGTAGATCGCGCGCAGAGTTTCGCGGACGCGTGCAACAAACGCGGCACGGCGTCGTCGGGGCAACACAGGCGTAGCGAAGAACGTCAACGCGTCGGCAATTGACGCGCCGTGGCGTATTACCGTTCGTCGAATTGAGGGGTCGGCGGCGATCGACTCCAGTTCGTGAGCGAGGCCGTCGTCGAGAAGCGCGCGGAAAAAACCGCGCCACGCATCGATCGTAGTGGTTGCAAACAGCAGATCGGGAATTACGCGACGCATGCGTTCAAGCAGTGGTTCGATTGTGGCATCCACGCTGGGAAAGGGGCCAAAGTTGCGTTCCGGCAGCCCGGGAATCGCAAATAAGTCTGAACAAGCGAGCGCATCAAAGACGTCCGCTAACTCGATCAGTGCACGCTCATAGTGCCGTTGCGACGGCACTTGATTCCCGATAGCGTCCTCGATCGCGCCGAGCGTGACCAGGGCGTATACGGCGACACCGCGATAGCCGTACGAATTCGCGCGTTCGTGTGTGGTTCGGGCAAGGTCACAAGCGCGATCGATCTCGTGATGGCGAAGAAGGTACCGCGCGTAAACGTTCGCCAGTCCTAAATGCTCGAGCGGCTCTCCCGTACCGTGCGCAAGAAGGTCGCTCGGCTCCCACGCGGCATCGGACGCAATCGCGATTCTTCCTACTAATATCTCAGCGCGCAGCGCATCGGGGAAATGCTGCGCCAGTGCGAGGCGAGACGCACGCGCACCGACCTCTGCTTTGAGGTAGTCGCCTTCGATGAAATGAATCTGCGCGTTCAATAAACTGGCGTTCGCGAGATACCGCACGTCCTGCGCGGTGCTCGAGTGACCTTGAAGAAGAACGCCGAGCCGCCGCGCCTCTTCCGTTTCGCCGCATCGTAGGGCCGCTTCGGCAGAGGCCGTAATCGCTCGGCGCTGCAGTGGTTTACGTTCCCCTGCTAAGCGTTCCAAGCTTCGCGCGCTGCTTCGCATTGCGATTCCGTCGCTGCGCGAGCGGGCCCGCAGAAAGTTTAGATACTCCAGTTCAAAGCGCGTCAGCTCATCGTATCCTCGTCCGGATTGCGACGTAAGCTTCTCGATTTCTCGAAGAACAGGATCGATGGATGCCGCGGACTCGCCGCGCAAAAACCGGCTTTGTGCGACCAGCGCGAGTGCCGTCGCACGCGTTGCAAGAGGAAACGAAGCCGCTGTGCGTTCGTCGAGGCACTCTCCGGCATCGAGCCGCGCGCGAAGCTCCTGAAGACGTGTGCCGACGCCACTCGAAGTCGCGAGCGAAAAGATCTTTGACGCGGCATCAGGTCGCGACGCCGCAAGCGAGCGAGCTAGTTGTTCGATCTCGTCGCGCGGCAAATCTTCCGTTGTATCAACGAGGATGCGCCTGACTTGCTTTGCGATGATGCGTACGGCTTGCGTTCGCATTCGGTGAAATTGGCGGCGCGAAACATTGAGCGAACGAGCGGCACCTTCTTGCGTCGTCGTTCCGTTCAAATCGCAATCAAAAACCAACGTGCGTAGCTTTATTTCGGCTGGAACGTCGCTGAATGCGGCTTCGACGAGTTCGCGCAGCATCAAAGACGCGTTCGAGATACCGAGCGCACTGCAGAGATCACGTACGAGAGGAATTTCTTCAAGATCCTCGGGCCGGCGAGCGCGACGCAACATTGCGCGTATTTCACGCTCCAGCCGATGCTGATCCATTGTGCGAGATGGTACGAACGCGCTCGTGAAAAGTCAACACACCTTTGGCACGCCTGAAAAAACGGCGCATAAAAAGTGCCATGTTCGTACCACTCTCTGCCTTGCTTAAAGGTTGCTTAAAGGAATGCGTTGAGATGAATAACCCGTCGACGAAAGTCGATGTGTCACTCTACTTCACTACTCACAACAGAGGGCTAACAACGCATGAAACGATCCTCGTTTCGGCGTCCGTTGCTCGCACTCGTATTGATCGCAATGTTCCTGGGCCAGGTAACATGGGCACTGGCCGGAACCACTGGCGGCGTTGCGGGGCAAGTAACGGATGAGGCCGGAGCGCCGATTGCTGGCGCAGCCGTGAGGGCTGTCTCCGCATCGCAAAGCGCGAGCGCGACAACCGACGGCGCCGGTCGATTCAACTTCCTCTCGCTCGCACCGGATACGTATACGGTGTCGATCGAGAAAGACGGCTACAACCCGGTCTCGTACGCGGGCGTAACCGTCTTCGCAGATAACCAACTTACGCTGTCCTTCAAGATGGCCAAGGCGCTCAAAACCATTGCGAAAGTATCCGCTACTTCGGCTGGTAACCTCGTCAAGGCAGGCGTCGGTTCGGACATCTACAGCGTCAACGCGCAAGCCATCACGACGTCGGCCGTGAACGGCGGCGGCGGTAACCTCAACAGCGCCTACTCGGCGATCTCGACGGTTCCCGGCGTCAACGTTCCCGTCGGCGGTGCCGGCTGGAACCAGAACACCTACGTTCGCGGTTCGCAGTCGTTCTTCACCGGCTTTGAATACGACGGTATCCCCGTCAACCGCGCGTTCGACAACTACAACTCGTCGACGGAATCGAACCTCGGCTTGCAAGAGCTGCAGGTCTACACCGGCGGCGGTCCGTCGTCATCGGCGTCTGCCGGTACGTCGGGCTTTATCAACCAGGTCTTCAAAACCGGTACGTATCCGGGCTACCTCGATCTTTCCGGCGGTATCGGAACGCCGACGTACTATCACCAAGCAAAAGTTGAAGCGGGCGGCGCAACGCCGGATCGCCGTTTCAGCTACTACGTCGGTCTGAGCGGCTACAATCAGGGCTTCCGCGTTCTCGACAACGCCAACGGCGGAGATCTGACGAACAATCCGCTCTCCGTCTACACCGGCCAGGGCATCGGTGCACGCGGTTCATATCTGATCAACGGCATCCCGAGCCTCGCGGACGAATGTACGCCCGGCACAAATCTCGACCCGAATCCGCTCTGGGGCGGCGGTACGCCTCCCGCAGCCGGACCGTGGACGTACTTTCAGGCCGACCTTGCAACGATGCCGAACTGCAACATTCCGTACAACGGAATCTATGCGAACCTCGCGCAGATTGCCGATCGCGAGAGCGTCGCGAACTTCCACTTCCGTATTCCGCAGAAGAACGGAACGAGCGATGACATTCAGCTACTCGGCAGCTCGTCGATGCTGAACTCGCAGTACTACACGTCGGCGAACGACGTCGGCGGTCTCGCGCCGTACACGCTCTCCGTCACGGGGCAACCGTATGTTGCTCCGGCGCCGGGAAGCCCGGACACTTGTTCGGGAGCTGGAACGTCGTGCTATCCGTCGTACATGGACGCGCTCGTGTACAACGCGCCGTTCGGCACGCCGGTTGCCGGACTGAAGGCAACGCCGTACTATCAACCGTCGAGCCCGCTAAATCGTCAAGCAGGCGCGCAGGTTGACCCCAATAATCGCGACGGTATCATGAACGACACCGGTATCGTGAAGCTGCAGTACACGCACCAGTTCTCGAGCAACGCGTTTGCCCGTATCTTCGGGTACACGTTCTTCTCCGACTGGACGCAAGCGGGTGCAAACTCGTCGTTCAACTGCTACACGTGGGGCAATGGACCCAACGATTGCGGTGTTGCGGCGAACTACGATTTGATCACGCACACCGGCGGCGGTCAACTCGAACTCGTCGATCAGATCACGAGCCAGCATCTGCTCCAATTGACGGCAAACTACACAACCGCTAACGTCGTTCGGTTTAACAATACCGGCTTCGTCAGCGATAACTGCATGTTCTCGGCATCGTGCGGCCATGGGTTCCCGTTGGGTCCGAACGGTGGTTGGTTTGCCAGCTCCTCGCCGGTCGGCTTGATCTCGCAGAGCAATGGCATCTTCACGTGCTACAGCAAGACGACGGGTAATCCGGTGCCCTGCTCGAGCTCGTCGTATCAAACGACGGCCGGCGCTGTTACGTTGCACGGCGTTCCCCCAATCCCGGCTTCCGCAGCCGCGGCAGGCGCGCAATGGGTGACGTTGTGGAACGGCAACTCAAGGGGCTCGTTCAACACGGTCAAGCCACAATTCTCATTCATCTCGCTGAGCGATCAATGGCGTCCCAGCGACCGTTGGCTCTTCAACGCTCAACTTCGTTACGAAGACTATAAGTACGGTCTTGTTGCGAACCCAGGCATGGCGACCAACTTCTACGCGCAGGTCGTTTCCAACGACGTCTGCGTGAATGCTTCGGGTCAACCGCTCTCGGTGTCGCTCTTGCCCGGACAAGCGCCGCCCGCGCCGGTGATTTACACGCCGACGTGCGCTGCTGGAACTCAATTGCCGGCGGCGGATAACTATCCGGCCGGTATTCCGGCGGGATATTCGCATCCCGCGTTCTCGGCAAATTCGCCGGGCACGTACGACATCAAGGACCTCTCGCCGCGTCTGTCTGCGACGTTCACCGTTTCACCGGACACGGTTTTGCGTGGATCGATCGGCCGCTTCACCGAACCGCCGATCTCAGCGTCAGTGCAGTATCTGAACAACTCGGGTAACAACCTGAGCGTTTGGAATGCGACGTTGCCGCTCGGCTTCAATTCGCCGTTCCATCCGATTCCGGCAATGAGTGCGACGCAAGCCGACCTCTCGCTGGAACACCACATCCGTGGCACGGACATGAGCTTCAAGCTCACGCCGTTCTACAACTACACCACCGGATACCAAGAGCAATCGTTCATTGGACCGAACTTCGTGACGCAAGCACCCGTCGGCAACTTCAAGTCGATGGGCGCGGAGTTCGCGTTCACGAAGGGCGACTTCGCCAAAGACGGTCTCTCGACGCAAATCGCGGCGACCTACACACATGCGCAGGTTCAGTACACGAACTGGTTCGGATCGAATCAGCTCAATGCAGTGAACCAAGCGATTCAGCAGTACAATCTGCTGACGAAGGGCGGCGGCGGTTCGCCGTACTACTGCTCGGGCGGCGCGGACGCTGCCGGTAATGCAAGCCCGGGCGTAGCGACGCCTGGTGCATGTTCGGCGCTCGCAACGCCGGGCACGCCGATCACGAACCCGTACTACAACAACAGTCCGCAGGGAACGTTGGATGTAAACGGTTGGTACGCACCTGGTAACGAAGGCCTCTCGCCGACGAGCAACCCGTCTACGACGTACTACGATGCGCCGTGGAACTTCACGTGGCTGTTGAACTGGCGCAAGCAAAAGTTCGCGGCAACGTTCTCGCTCCAAGCGACGCAAGGTTCGGCGTACGGCGGTCCGCTCGACGTCATCGGTATCGATCCGCGCACATGCGGCGCGAACTCGAGCCAATCGACGCGACCGAATCCGTTCTACGATCCGACCGCGCCGGTGTCGGCATCGAACCCGCTCACGGTGCCGGTGACGCCGATCACCTCGTTGTCACCAGGCACTGATCCGTTCCAGTGCGACGCACTGGCGGCTGCCGGCACGTTGTCGAACGCTGCAGGGCATCTGTTCATCCCGAATCCACAAACGGGAACGTTCGCATCGCCGGGAGCCTTCCGCAATCCGTGGATCGCGGTCGGCAACCTCGCACTGACCTATGACTTCTCTCCGCGGATCTCCGGAAACGTCACCGTGGCCAACCTGTTCCACACCTGCTGGGGTGGCACGAAGGCGCCGTGGACGAGCGCGTTTCCGCCGGGACAGAACGTCTGCGGTTACTTCCCGGCCAGCTCGTACATCTCCAACTTCTACAACGGTACGAGTCCGACGGACTCGGCCGCGAATGGGGTCAGCGGTCCGACGCCGTGGCAGATGAATTCGTATGGTCCGGGTACGTACTCGTATGCGGGCTCGATCCCGTCACCGCTCAACGTCTTCTTCGGTCTGACCGTGAAGATGTAAGCAAACGAGAATACGTAGAAAAGAGAAAGGGGCCGCCGGTTCGCCGGCGGCCCCGATCTTTTTTATCCGGCGGTGCGCGCAGTGACGGTTAGTCCGGCGAGCGCATCGCCTACGCACTCGAGAAAGCGTTCGCGCGCGAAGAACGGAAGAATCGGCGCGGCGCTGAGCGCCACGGCGCCTTCGATAACGTCCCGGTATTTGTAGATCGAACGGTACACTGACGGATGGCGATAGACGTTGCGCAGCGCGCTTTCGTCGAACGTCAGAAGCGCGCGAGCGAAGCCCCGCCACACGTCAATTGTACTGCCGGCATGCGCCAAGTCCGGAATGCTCCGCTGCAGACGCAGGATCAGTCCGTCCACCACCGGATCGACGCTCGCGAGCGGACCGAATGTGCGCTGTTTCAACGAAGGTATCGCAAAGAAGTCATATGCTGAGAGCGCATCGAACACGCCGGAGAACTCGACGATTCCCGCGCGATAATGCTCTTGTGCCGCCGTTTCATTGCCTTCGATGTCTTCAATAGCGCCGAGCGTTACGATCGCGTGCGCGTACAACGCGCGGTACTCATTGCTTCGAGCGTGTACGGCCGCTTCCATCGCGTACGTCCGTGCTACATCCGCGCTGCCATTTGCGAGAAGATGGCGCGCATACGCGATTCCAAATTCGCATTTTTCCAGCGACTCGGTTCCGAACTCGCCGGAGGGCGTTTCCGCTGTCCACGCAGTGCCGGTGGACGCGGCAATGCGGCCGAGTAAGACTTCGGCTCGGAAGGCAAACGTCCCATACGGTTCGAGCGCAACGCGTGCCGCGCGTGCCATCGTAGCCGCGCGCGCGTGAGCGCCTTCGACGAAGAACACTTGCGCACTTAGCAGAGTCGCGGTGCCGAGATATCGTACGTTGTGCGCCGCGGCTGCTTGCGCTTGTAACAGGACGATTTGCCGCCGCGCTTCAACGATATCGCCGCAACGAACGGCTGCGTCTGCAGATGCTCCCGTTGCACGCAGAAGAAGCGAAGGCCGCTCGCCGCTGAGCCGCGCGAGATTGCGCGCGCTGCTGCGCATTGCGAGCGCGTCGTTTTGACTTCGCGCGCGAAAAAAGTGAAGAAGCTCGAGCTCGAATCGCGTCGTATCGTCGTATCCGCTGCCCGGTCTTGAGGCAAGCTCGCCGACTTCTTGAAGAACGTTCTGCACGACCGCGGGGTTGTCGCCGAGCAGTAGACGACTCTGCGCGAAGAGGACGAGCGCGGTTGGCCTGCTCGACTCGGGAAGTTGATCGAGGTCTCGTTCGTCGATGGCGATTCCCGCATCGATACGCGCGCGCATGGCGCGAAACCGGGTGGATACACTGCTGGATGCCATTAGGGAGAAGACTTGGGATGCCGCGCCCGGGCGTGAGGCCGCAAGTGATTGCGCCAGCTGCTCCAAGTCGTCGGTTGCCAGACTCTCGTCACTCGTGTCGTACAGAATCCGCGCCGCCGTTCGCGCGATCGTGCGCACCGCCTGTGCCCGCAACCGGAAGAACTGCCGCGTGGAGACGCCGAGTGAACGCGCGGCTCCCTCTTGCGTTAGCGCGCCGTCGATGTCGCAATCAAAGATGATTTTTCGCAATTTCGCTTCGTGAGGTGTCTCACCGAACGCCGCACTGACGAGTTCCCGAAGCATCGCTGAGGCGTTGCTGACGCCGAGTCCCACGCACAATTCGTGGACGACCGGCAATTGTTCCAAACGCTCGTTTGTGCGCGCGCGTCGCAACATCGTGCGAACGTGACGCTCGAGCTTACGCTCTTGTTCCACGATTGCAAATCGTAGTGACGGATGCTGAGAAGTTCTTTTGAAAAGTCTGAGTTTCAGAAACTTCTTAGTCTGAGAACTGCCACGTTTCTTTCGTTTCCTAAGAAGTTAAAGGCACCTTAAGAGCGCGCGTTGATTTCGTCTCGTGTTGATCTTTGTCCAAGCTGCGACGAAGGTCGACACTGTTCATTCCATTGATAAGGATATACGAACGCATGAAACGACTCTCGTTTCGGCGACCGTTATTGGCCCTAGCGATGGCGCTCGCGTGTTTGAGCCAGGTAACATGGGCTCTGGCAGGCACGACGGGTGGCTTTAGCGGTCAAGTAACGGATGATGCCGGAGCACCGGTCGCGGGAGCAGCCGTTAAGGTTGTCTCCGCGTCACAGACTGCGTCCGCAGCAACGGACGCACAGGGGCGGTTCAATTTTCTCTCGCTCGCACCGGACACGTACACCGTGTCGATTCAGAAAGACGGCTATACGCCGGTTTCTGTTCCGGGCGTAACCGTCTTTGCAGATAATCAACAAACGCTCTCCTTCAAAATGGCGAAGGCCCTTCGAACGATCGCAAAAGTATCTGCGACGTCCGCGGGCAGCCTCGTCAAAGGTGGCGTCGGACAAGATGTCTACAACGTCACGTCGACGACGATGAACGCCGCCTCGTCACTTGGCGGCGGCGGAAACTTGAACAGCGCGTACTCGGCGATCTCGTCGATTCCCGGTGTGCAAGTTCCGTCGGGGGGCGCCGGATGGGGACAGAACACCTACATCCGCGGTTCGCAGTCGTTCTTTTCCGGCTACGAATATGACGGCATCCCCGTAAACCGCGCGTTCGACAACTACAACGCCTCGACGGAATCCAACCTGGGCTTGCAAGAGCTGCAGGTCTATACCGGCGGCGGCCCTGCGTCGAACTCGTCCTCCGGTACGGCTGGTTTCATCAACCAAGTCTTCAAGACCGGAACGTATCCCGGCTACCTGTCGCTTTCGGGCGGCATCGGTACGCCGCAGTTCTATCATCAATTGAAGGTTGAGGCTGGTGGCGCAACACCCGATCGGCGGTTTAGCTACTACGTTGGCTTGAGCGGCTACGATCAGGACTTCCGCTTCCTCAACAATCAAAACGGCGCGAACTACATGCAGCCGGGCGGCATTTATTCCGGTTACAGCCCGCTCGCTGATTTCAGTTCGAACCTCCTCTCGGCGTCGGACCTCGCGCTTGCGCCGCAGACCGACTGTCAGACGGACTCGTTTGGCGCTCCGCTCCTCGGACCAAACGGCTTCGTGCCACAGGGCTACAACCCGACGACCGGTGCCGCTACCAATTCGCTTGCTCCCAACGCATGTTTGTTGCAGTACAGCGGATTGCGTGGGCTCTACTCGTCGATTAGCGATCGCGAAAGCGTCGCCAATTTCCACTTCGCGATTCCGCTCAAGAACGGACTTCGCGACGACCTTCAGCTGCTCACGAGCGCGTCTTCACTGAAGTCGTACACGTATGGCAGCGCGAACGATCTGGGCACGCGGTTCGACCCGAACCTCGGAATGACCGTCGGTGCCGCACTGCTCGGTGATCTCACGAACAATCCGGGTGGTGCCGGTGCACTGTACGTCGACCAGAAAGTGTATAACGTGCCGTTCGGTACGCCGGTCGCAGGGCTGACGTCGCAGTATTATTACCAGCCGTCGAGCCCGACGAATCGTGCGCCGAATTCGCAGATCCCGCTCAACACCGAAGACAACTACTGGAACGACACGAATATCGTGAAGTTGCAGTACACGCACCAGTTCTCGAGCAACGCGTTCGCCCGTATCTTTGGCTACACGTTCTTCTCTGACTGGACGCAAGCCGGTGCGATTGACGCCGCCGGTTATTTCTCCGGTTACAGCACCGGTCCGTCGCCGAACTACGACTTGATTACGCATACGGCCGGTGCCGAACTGCAACTCGTAGATCAACTCACCTCGCAGCACTTGCTCGAGTTGACCGGAAACTACGCCACGGCAAACGTCACGCGTTTCAATAACACGGGATTCGTCTCCGGCGGTGGCTCGCCGGTCGGCCTCGTCGCGAACAACAACGGCATCTACAGCTGCTATGATCCCGCTTCCGGTAATGCAGTTGGCTGTTATTCCAGCGCGTATAAGTCAAGTGCCGCGGCTTCGTCCTATCCGGCGCCTCCCGCCGGTTCTGCAGCCTCAGCTGCGGGCGCGCAATGGGTTTCGCTGTGGAACGGAGATACATCGGGAACGTTCAACACCGTTGGTCCGCGTTTCTCGTTTGTTTCGCTGACCGATCAGTTCCGCCCGAACGACAAGTGGCTCTTCAACCTGGGCGTTCGTTACGAAAACTACTCGTACAGCTTGGCCAACAGCAACACACCGGCCGATAACTTCTACGCGCAGATCGTATCGAACTACAGCTGCTGGGCGCCGGGTATCGGTGTCGCGACGAAGGTGCTCCCGCCGGGAGTTCCGCCGCCCGCGCCGGTGCAATATATCAACGGCGACTGTAACGCCGGTCTCGCCGCCGCAGGCGTCACCGTTCCGAACGGTGTGACGTACGTGCACCCGAACGGAACGCCGCAAGACGGCGTAACCAATGTCCCGAACTTCACTGCGAGCTCGCCGAGCAGCTTCTCGCAGCAGTTCTTCTCGCCGCGTTTCTCCGCGACGTTCACGCAATCGCCGGACACCGTCTGGCGCGTGTCGGCCGGACGTTACACGGAACCGCCGATCACGGCATCGCTGCAGTACATGTACAACTCGGGTGCTGCAAGCACGTTGTGGTCGAACTTCGAAAACCTCGGGTTCTTCTCGCCGTTCCACGACATCCCGTCACAGTCGGCGACGCAAGCGGACCTCTCGCTCGAGCGTCACATCCGCGGAACCGACATGAGCTTCAAGATCACGCCGTTCTATAACCGCACCGCTGGTTTCCAAGGCGATGCGTTCATCGGACAAGGCTTCGTAACGCAAGTGCCGCTCGGCACGTTCCGCAGCTACGGCGTCGAGTTCGGAATGACGAAGGGTGATTTTGCTCGCAACGGTCTCTCGGGCTCGCTCTCGCTCACGTATACGAAGTCGCAAGTTCAGTATCAAAGCGAGTTCGGCGGAGCGCTTCCCAACCAGATCGACCAGGTCAACAACTACATCTCTCAGTACAACGCGCTTGCAAACGGATCGCAGTGCTACTCGCCTGCGACGATCAGCGGTGGCAAGCTCGTCCCGGGCACCGGCGAATCGTGCAGCGCCCCGAACGCGATCCTCAACCCGTACTTCGGGAAGCCGTCACTGCAAGGCGGATTGGATCCAAACGGTTGGTACACGCCGCCGACGTACTCGTTCCAGCCGGGCGTGTACACGCAACCCGGATACTTCGACACGCCGTTCATGGGCACGCTCATTCTGAACTATCGTAAGAATAAGCTTGCCGTGACGCCGTCGATTCAGTTCACCGAAGGTACGTCGTACGGCACGCCGTTCGATGTCCAAGGTCTCGACCCGCGCGTCTGTATGGCAAACTCGTCGCAGAACCCGGCGCTCATGGCCGCCGGCGGCGTGAATCCGCAGGAATGCGACTATACGACGCTCGCAAACCTGTCGGCGACTTCGCTCGGTTACCTCTACGTTCCGAATCCGCAAACGGGATCGTTTGCATCGCTGGGACAGTATCGTGAACCGAGTCTGCTCTCCGGCAACCTGCAGATCTCGTATGACATCTCGCCGCGCATCAACGCGACGGTAACGCTTTCGAACGTCTTCCACACCTGCTTCGGCGGGACGAAGACGCCGTGGACGACCGCGTACCCGGCCGGAAGCGACATTTGCGGATACGTGCCCAACGGCTACTACTTCAACAACTTCCAAAACGGCGCCGGCCAACTCAATCCGGGTAACGTCAGCGCGTACAGCGCTGCTGCGAACGGTGGAGTGACGCCGTATCCCTGGGAGTTCCAGAGCTACGCACCGTCGTCCGGTTCGCCGGCGGCAAACGGTGCAGCGGGTGCACAGCTCCCGCAACCGTTCAACGTGTTCGTGAACGTCACCGTCAAGGTGTAACGCTTAAGAACGCGCGAAACCAAGAACGGGCCGCCGGAATTTCCGGCGGCCCGTTTTGTCATTCATGAATTTTGTCATCCTGAGCGAAGCGCAGCGGAGTCGAAGGATCGCAACCGTGCGTTTGAATTGAGGCGATCCTTCGACTGCGTTCGCTTCGCTCACTGCGCTCAGGATGACACGGCGTTCAGAATTTCTTCATTTATGAACCCTAGTATGCGCGCATGTTTCCCGTCTTACTTGCAGTTGTTTCGGCAATCACAATCACCGCCGTACCGAGCACGTTCACGCCGTCGACGATCACGCTCCATCGCGGTGTAACGAGCGAACTCGTGTTTTCGCATACACAGGGCGTGCACGCGATCGAATCACCAGAACTTGGTATCCCGAAAACCGTTCTGTCTCCCGGCAAGGATGTGACGATTGACGTTACTCCATCCAAGGACGGCACCTACGTGTTGCATTGTGAGATCATATGTGGTCAAGATCACGATTCCATGGCGCTGACCGTGAAAGTCGAGGACTAGCGTGGGCTGCGGGGTGGGCGGCATTTGCGTCGCTGGTGTTTGCCGAGTCGATGCCTGCGCGCGCGATGCCGCCCTTCGCGCAGGCGTACAGCGCGAACTGCACGCTTTGCCACACGCAAGTCCCGGCGCTCAATAGTTACGGGCGTGCCGTTCAGCGCAGCGGATATGCCATTCTGGATCACGCGGTGCTCCATCGCTCGTTGCCGGTGTGGGTCGGGTTCAATCCGACATTCGATTCACAGATGACGAGCGGAAGGAATTTCCAGTCCGGAAACGTCGCCGTTCATGCTGTCGGCCTGGCCGGTGATTTTTCGTATCACATTCAGCAATGGCTGGTGCAAAACGATTCGCCCGGCGGCTTCGATACCGGTTGGATTGCCTACAACGGACTCTTTCATCACTCCGCGCATCTCTTTGTGGGCAAAATCGAAACGCCGGCACCGTCACCTTTCAGCCAATGGTCCGATCTTTCCGGTTTCGCGAGCGCGGAGATGACCGTAGGCGAGCATCAATATTTGCTCGATGCGAACCGCTGGGGCAGCCGGCTTGCATACGTGCGTAATTCGCTCGACGTCGAGGCGGGATGGCTTGGATCGACCGGCGATCTGGGTGGAACGAGCGACTTCTCTAACGACACGGACAAGACGTTTCAGTGGAAGGTCTCGCGCGTCTCCGCTGCGCGAACGGCGGTTGAATTCGGCGCGTATGGTTCGCGCGGGAGTTTTCCATTGCAAGAAGGCGGAACCGATCAGTATTGGTCGGCTGCCGCATACGTCCAGCGCGATCCGCAACCGCACGTGCCCGGCGTCTTCGCGATCTACCAAGCTACCTTCGATCGCAATCCCGGAAACGAACTGGCGGCGGCCGCCGGCAACGCGTTCACATTAGAACTCTATCAAACGCTCTTTCATGGAAATGCAGTGGTGGGCGCAAGAGAAGAGCGGACGAACGACGGCTTGGGCAATCACGTCCAGTCGGGCCACGTCGACTTTGAATATCAGGTCGCGCGGTTCGTCCACATCTACACGGAAATGTCGCTCGCGCAAAGCAACAAGCCGGAATTCAAGTACATGCTGTGGTGGACGACGCCGCTCGAACGTGTCAAGTGATGCTGCGCAACACTGTTTGCATGACCGGAAGCGCGCCGCGCGCCATAAGCGCGTATCCCCTATCGGATGGATGAAAGCAGTCCTCAGCGAGGTAGCGTGACGCATGACCGTTCGCGCGATTGGTTATCGTGAAGAGATCGATGAAGAAGGCTTGGTGTGTCTCGGCTTGCTCGCGCATCGTTTCGCTCAACAGCTCGCACATCGAAGCGACGAACGGTTTGGCTTCATCGGGGACGTGTGGCGTGAGCGCGATGTTCGGGATTCCGGTCACGAACAGATGCGAGAGCGGTGAGGTCGCGCGTATACGCCCCAGCAGCCGTCCGTATTGCTCGCCGAAGAGTGTTGGATCGCTCGCGTTCGGCACGTCGTTTGCTCCGACAACGAGCAGCAGCGTGTCGGACTCCGGCGGAATGTGCGGTATCTGCCACGTCGCTACATCGTTCATCGTCGCACCCGGGACACTCAAATTTGTGAATGAATGTTCCGCGGCGTCGCGCGCGAGCGCGCGATAGACGATTTGTGTGAATCCGTTCGATGGAGTCGACGCTCCGGTTCCATGTCCCAGGCTGTCCCCGAGAACGGTCAGGTGAAGGGTTAGAACGTTCCTGTGTAGATCGCGCATGATTTGCAGATTTCCGGCGGTTGGCCAGAGGCGAGTTGTGCGCGAAAGCGCTGGTAGTGAGGGCCGTTCCACGTTTGTGCGAACGGCTCGTCGCGGACGTTCCCGAAGTTCATTCGGTCAGGCGTAGAGATCATACAACATGGCATAATATCGCCCCGGTAGCTGAAATACGCACCGGTGCTGGGCCAGCCGCATCCAAGGGCGTTGCGAGCGGGCTCTTTGTCGAGGGAAGGCAAGCGTAGCTTCATGCCGCGTGCTTCCGCCGTGCGGCGCGCGGCTTCGAATGCGGATTGCACGCGCTGCGGATCTTCATGAAGCAATGTTTGTGCGTCGACGAATTCGCGCATGGGCCGGTAATGCGCCGGTAGCGACGCCTCACCGAAGTCGTGACAGAGGTGCTGCACGCTCACCGCGTCCACACCCCAGTCCGCCGCTTGAGCGACGAGCGGCGCAAGTTCTTCGAGATTCTCGCGCATCGCAACCGCAACGATCTCAACATACGGAGTACGTGAATTGCGGTACGTTCGTTCCGACAACAGCCGCTCGAGATTGCGAACGGACTTCTCGTAGTTGCCGCGCACGCGAATGCGTTCGTATGTTTCCTTCGTCGCGGCGTCAAGCGACGCGTGCAAGCGCGTAAGCCCGCTCTCCACGCACGCGGCGGCGGCCTTCGGCGTGATAAACGACAAATTGGTATTTACGGACACTTTGATATCGCGCGCAGCTGCGTAACGCACCATTTCAAAGAAACGCGGATGCATGAGCGGCTCGCCGAGGCCCTGTAATTGGATCTCGCGCAAGTCCGGAAACTGATCGACGATGCGCGTGTAGAGATCGAACTCCATGAACGCGGGCGGCCCGTACGGCCGGCCGTCGCGCCGGAATTGAATCGGACACATACGACAGCGAAAGTTACATTCGCCAACGGGCTCGATCTGTATGAAGCGCGGCAAGGCGACCATACCTTGCTCTTACCCCGGATTGGCGGCCTCTCGTTCTTCCTGGTACCAGTATGCCCAAAGTTACGCAAGGAAGCGCTGGGCGCGGAGCTCCGGAGATCGCTAAAAACTTTTCCGGGACCTTTCCGGTCCGTTTCTAAGCTACTTCGGAACCGCAGTGTAGCGTCTTCTACGTGATTTATACCGCAGAGCGCTCCGATGAAGAGGTCGGTCACGAAGAATTGAGCCGGCTCCTCAAACGCTGTCGATTGCGTATTCCCAAGGATTGCGCGTCGCTTGGAGAGTGGAGGCGAACGCCCGCGCGCATTGGCCATCCTCTGACGCAGGGCGAAATCGCCGAAGCAGCGGGGATCAGCCGTCAGTGGTACTTGTTCATGGAGAACGGCCGCTCCGTTCGCGTTTCGACGGAGGTTCTTTGCCGTATTGCAGACGTGCTCATGATGAGCCCTTCGGAGCGAACGTTACTCTTCCGACTCGCGGTTCCCGAACTTCGTTTTGTCCCCCTAACGCGGCGCTCCACGCCGGCACTCGACGTGATCCTTCCGTTCCGAGATCTCATGCGCGAGCTCCGTACCGCAGCGACGAAAGGAGAAGTGCTGAAGATCGCGCGCGAGTACGCGGTGACGGCATTTGCATGTGACGCCGCGACGACGTCGATGACGGTCGCGGACCGTTGGGTTTTAGCCCGTAGCGGCAGCGAACACGAACGCGGCGCAGAGTTGGACGTGCTGTTGCAGCGGTTCTTAGGTCCGTCTTCGGGCGATTATGGATTCGCTTCCGGACTCACGACGCAGCCCGGTGAAGTGTTCACGCGTTCGGAGCTCAAGGCTCGTTTTCCGAAGCATGCCGGCGTGTTCGGCGACGCGCTGAACAGCGTTGATTGTCCCGACCTTTCCTTTGCGAAAGTATACATACCGTGTCGCGTCGGGCCTCACGCGAGCTTGATGCTCGTCGACTACCAGCATCGCGAATTTACCGCAAACGAACGAGCGCAATTAATCGCGCTCGCAGGTATCGTATCGCTCGCTCTATCGGCGTAACGTCGTTCGCTCCGCATGTACATTCGTAATGCGCAGACAGGCGTCGCCGCTAACGCTACCATTTAACGCATGGCTCATTCGCATTTCACGGACGATGAGTTCCTCCACGAACCGCTCGAGGATGACTACGACCGGGAAGCTGCGTCAGCGCTACGCCTTTTTCAGATGGACATTTGGTCTATGTATACGTCGACCCATCCAAAGTGGCCCGATTATTCAATTGCGCTATCGCTACAACGCAGTGCTTCGCAATGGTCCGCTAAAGCGTTCAGTGCGCGCGGAACGTTCGATCATCCGGCATGGGTTGGTCTCGTAACGGATGTCGACGCGCTCTTGCATCACTGTTCAGTGTCCGGCGAGCCCCGCGACGACGGCGCGCGTGACCGCCTCGTGGCGTTCGTGCAAGAGAATCAGGTAGCGTGATGCAGTCAGTGCGAGTTCTTGCAATCGTGCTGGTTGCGCTCACGATGATTCCCTGCCGTACGTCGGCAGCAAGTGTCGAGCAGGCCCCGGTCGTTGCACTGAGCGCGGCGGGCGCCACGATCGAAAATGTGACGATCGAGACGTACGGCGCGGTGAAACCTTCAGCGGTTCTTCGATACTTGTCGCTCCATAAGGGCGACCGGCTCGAGCAAGACTCCGTCGATCGTGATTACGCAAATCTGACGAAGCTCGGCGGCTTTCGCGCACGTCTGCAAGTTGCGCAGAATCCCGCAACGGGCGAAGTCGTCCTCCACTGGATCATCATGGCGAAATGGCTCTCGCCGACCTACCATCCTTTCTACTTAGAAGAACCGCTCTCACCGCCGATAGAAGGCGTCGGATTCGTTGCGAGATCGCCGCAGCTCGATCCGCGCGGCTCCGATGTTGCGCTTTCCACCGAGTTTACTCGGCGCGCGAATATCGTTCGAGGGCTGTACACCAGTCCCGTACATCTCGATCCAGTCGCGGGTCGAGAGTCCGAACTCGTGCTCAATGTCTACGGCGGTCATGGCGACTATCGCGCGAGTCAGCCATATGCGGTCGATATTCAAAGCTGGAGCACGGCGATCCAAGCCAGTTATCTCATGCGGAATAAAAACGGGACGCAGCTCGAGTTCGGTGTTAATTCCGCGCAATCGTCGAGCGACAAACCCACGTATATCGTCGCCCCCTCAATGCTTGATACGTACTACAAACCGGCAAGAGAGACAGTGCTGGAAGCCGGCATATCTCACGCGTGTCCCGGTCCGGCGACGCAATGGTATCCGCCGTACTGCTACGTTCAGTATCGCGCGCGCGTCTCCGACGGTATCGGAGGCCTCGGCGCAAACAATCAATTTCAATCGTATTTCGCCGATATCGCTCAGTATACGCGTGTTGGTTCGTCGACGTTCGCCGTGCACGGTGCTCTGTCGCGAACGGGCGGAATCATTCCAACGAGTTACATCAATTGCGCGGCGGGGCTACACGGCTATGCGAAGCCCTGGTGCGGAACCGATTCGGAAATCATTCAAGCCGAATACCGAATCGACGATGCGCTGCCGCATGTCGTGAAGTTCTTTCTCTTAGGAGAAACAGCGGCTAGCCGCGTGCGGGGTGGAGATCAGACATTTGCGCCGCCGGCATTTCAGTGGCACTCCGATTACGGATTTGGCGTGATGATCCATACCTTCCGGTTCGACATTACCAAAGGCGCGGATGGCGGCCGGATAACGTACGAGTTCCAGGGCCAACTGTTTTGAAGCGGGTTCCGCTTTATGCGGCGCTCGCGACGTTACTGGCTCATCTCGTCGCGAATCCGCACTACGGCTTTTTTCGCGACGAGCTCTACTTCATTATCTGCGGATTGCGTCCGGCTTTCGGCTATGTCGATCAGCCACCGCTCGTGCCGCTTCTTGCAGCGTTGTCTCAGAAGCTTGGACCGTCACTCTTCGCGCTCCGCGCGTGTGCCGCAGTGTTCGCCGCAGCGGGCGTCTACGTTTCGTGTCTCGTCGTCGAAGAAATCGGAGGTTCCGCCTTCGCGACGACCCTCACCGCGTTGCTAACCGCGACAACGCCCGTGCTTGCGGCTTTTGGTTCGCGTTTCTGCACCGATGTTGCGGGGTTGTTTCTTTGGCCGCTCATCGCGCTAACCGTGCTGCGCGTAATTCGCGGAGACCGTCGATGGTGGATCGTTGCCGGAGTAGCGTTCGGCATTGCGTGTGAAGCCAAATATACGGTTATCCTCTACGTTGCGGCTTTGCTCGCAGCTTTGATCCTGTCCGGTCGCGCGCATGTCTTGGCCAATCGGTGGTTCGTTGCCGGCACTGTGCTCGGAGCAGTGATTGCCGCGCCGAGTATCGTGTGGCAAACGCTGCACGGCTTTCCTCTTTTAGAGATGATACACAACCAACACGAACTCACCGACGTCCTATACTCGCCGGGCGGGTACTGGCTTCAGCAGATCTTACTCACGAATCCCCTCATCGCACCGATATGGATCGCCGGACTGGTCTATGCGTTCCGTAGCGGCGAACTACGCTGGATTGGCTGGACGTGCGTTCTGCTCATCGGCACGCTCGCGCTGTTGCACGGAAAGAACTATTACGCGGGAAACCTCTATCCGTTGCCGCTCGCGGCAGGGGCTGTTCTAATCGAGCGTTGGATTATACGGCGCGTCGCGCGCTTCGCATTCGTTGCCCTCTGTATCGTTGCCGCCATCCCGACGCTGCCGCTCGTTCTGCCGATCCTGCACGAGACGCAGCTAGCGCGCCTCATCGCGCTGCTTCGACCAGACGTTAGCATTGACGTTGCGTCGAACCGTCATGCCGAGGCTGCGCTTCCCGAAGACTTTGCCGATATGCACGGTTGGCCGCAACTTGCTGCTACCGTAGCGCGCGTCTATTATTCGATCCCGCCGAAGGATCGCACGCATACGGCGATTTTGGCGCGCAACTGGGGCGAAGCCGCCGCAGTCGACTTCTACGGCCGGCGCTATCAGCTCCCGCCCGCGCTGTCCGGCGCGAATAATTATTACCTGTGGGGCCCACGCACGTTCGACGGCAACATCGTCGTCGAAGTAAACGGAACGTGTTCCGAGCCGTATCTTTTCGAAGTGCGGCACGTCGGCGTTGCGCACGCGCACGCTCGTTGGACGATGCCCTCCGAAACGGGGATCCCCATATCGATTTGCGAGCGTCCCCGCCAACCGTTAGCGCAGTACTGGCCACGACTGAAGCGGTATATCTAGGCCCATGTCATCCTGAGCGCAGGTGCGAAGCACCGGAGTCGAAGGATCGATACGCGCGTTTGAATTGAAGCGATCCTTCGACTCCGCTACGCTGAGCTCAGGATGACAAGCGACCGTCACAACAGCGGAATGTGCTGCGGATCGATCGGAGGACCAAGCGGAACTCCCCCTTCGGCCAGCCGGCGCCGCACTCTGGCGTTGATCTCCTGGCGCAGTGCAGACTGCTGGAGCGGAGCGGTTCGAATCGAAGCGCGAATCAACGTCCACGTCTCCGTGAATGCATAAACGCCGATCGACTCGATCGGCAGCAGTAGTCCGCGCCCGGCCTCGGGCTCACGAGCAAGCTGTTCGATCGTATCACGCACGACGGCGATCGCCGTATCAGGGTCAGCTTTCGGCGAGATCGAAAGTTGATAATCGATCCGCGACCAGATGCGTGAAAAATTGGAAACAGAGGTGACTGCGCCATGCGAAATGGTCACGGCGCTTCCGTTCGTATCGCGAATCATCACGATGCGTAACGTTACGCGTTCGACGATTCCGGTGTAGCCGTTGATCGTGACGAGATCGCCGATGGCATATTGATCCTCATAGAGAACCATGATCCCTCCAGCGACGTCTTTTAAGAAGTTCTGCGCAGAAAACGTAACCGCAAGCGCGGCGACGCCGCCGATCGTCACGACCGACGTCACGGGAAGGCCAAGCTGCGCAAGCGTGAGGAACGCAGCGACTCCCATGATCGCGAACGTCTTGAAGTGCCCGATGGCGCTGGAAGCGGTCGGAATGCGTAAGAGTATTCGAGCTCGCTCTTCCGGGCTGAGATAATTCCGAACCTTCCATGTCGCCGCGGCTCGCGCAATTGCCAGATCGCAAAGACGATTGATCGCTGCTGCACCGATCCAGATGATGCCGATCGTCGTGCCGCCGCGGGAGAGATCGAGCGAGAGGGCCGTCGTCTGCGCGAATTGCGCCAGCGACCACGCCGCGGCAATAAACCAGCCAAGCACGGCGACCCAAATCAAGACACCGGACGCCGAAGAAAGCATTCGTATGTCATGCACGGCCCGTGCTCGCCGTAACGCTGCGTCATAGTCGCGCGTTGACTTGCTCAATCCCTCGGATTCCACGAGTTCATCGGCAAGCTTTTTGCTACGACGTTGCAAAGCCGCTAACAGGAGCACCAGCAGCGCCGTCGCAATCGTCAGTGCGAGGGCAATTGCAGCGACGTGCGTTATGTGCTGTCGTTCTACGTCCGGTTCGAGTTTGAGAAGTTCCTGGACGAGTGCAGCCTGCAACGTCTCTTGCCACAGTGCCGCTATGGCTTGCGGACTCGAAATCTGATCCTTTGCATCGGCCGAAGTTACCGTTACGATGGCCATTGGTTGGGGATGACGCGCGTCGGTAGCCTCGATCGTGATGATATTGCCGTCGCGATGCGTCGCCACGCGTAGCGTCGAGGGATCATACAGCGGCTTACCATCGCGGTCGACGGCTATCAGCTGTTGCAGCGCCTGATCCACCAGCAAAGCACGATTGATGGCGCTGATTCCACCCTCTCTCAATTGGGCGGGCGCCGCTACGCGAAACAGCGGCATGCCGTTGAGTTCAACGGCGGCGCTCGTGAATAGACCCTTCGTCGTGCTATCGACGGGAGCCGCACTAGCTTGCGACGTGAAAGGTAACGCTTGCGCCTCGACGCGCGCGGCGCAGCAGATGAACGTTAGAACCCACAGGGCGAGGGTGAGGGATTTCAGAGCGTTCCCGCAGCGCGTTCGTGCGGCCGGCGCTTCGACCCTGATTCGTGCACGATCAAAACCGGCACGCCCGCCTCTTTGCGCACGCTCTCGGTGACACTGCCCCAAAGGGCACGCGCAAATCCGCGACGATCGTGTGTGCTCATTGCGATAACGTCCGCGTTCAGCTCGGCGGCAACCGTGTTGATTACCTTATGGACCGGTGTGCCGTGCGCAACGCGCGTGCAGCACGTTCCGCCATACTCGTAGACGAGAGACGACGCGTCGGAAAGAAAGTTCTGTATACGGGCTTCGTGCCGCTCGACGTCCGCGTCGGGGATAACCGTCAGCGCAGCGTTAGCATATTCGCGTGCGAGATCGATGACGTAGAGCAGCGTCAGCTTCGCCTGGAACTCGTTCACGATTGCAACCGCGGTCATTAGCGTTGCCTTTGACAGAGACGTCCCGTCGAGCGCTACGAGCACATGGCGAAACATGAACGTCTCTACTTGTTCGTTGCGAACGAGCTGCTGTCGACGTTCACGTTCGTTTCGTAATCCGTATATTGGGCGTCGGCTACGGCTCGGACTCCGGGGAAATGGAGGTAGGCGTGCTGCGATGCAAGGACGCGATATCGCCCGAGCGTGTTGTACGTCTGGTCGACGACCACGGAGCTGCCATCTTCATAGTGCCATTCCATTTCCTCGAGGTCGTACGTCGCGGGATCGACGCTGGCGAGCGCATACGTAAGTTTGTCGTCGCTCGTTTTTGGCGTAAGGCGCAAACGGATAACGTTGTGCCCGTCGACCGTGTAGGGTTGGGGGTCAACGACAACGTTGCGAACGCTTTCCCACAGTGAAGGGTTCGCGATTTCTACGAGAAGCCTCGTGATGGCGTCCGCATAACGCGAGTTGTGGCCGAAAATAACCTCATACGTGTTCGGTTGTTTGAACACGTACTTGCCGTCGAGTTTTGCGCCCAAAAAGGGAAACGTCGTCATACGGCCGCTTACCTGCAATTGCGCGGCAAAGGAATGTAAGGAGCCGTTGCGCGCAGTCATGTTTTCGATGACTCGGTGTGCGTCCATCGTGGCAGGAGCGCTCGTCTGCGCCCAGGTCTTCACAGTGACCGATGCGATCAGCATGGCAAAGGCAATCACGACGTAACGAATCTTGCTGCTACATATCATACGCGGTATCGTAGCCACGGCTTCTTCGGTTGTCTGTACAATGTCAGTGTACTTCCTAGTTTGTAACGGTAAACCAGATATGGGCGGCGCTCGCGCGTTCGCAATTTCGCAAGCCCCTTCATGCGGCGCGTTCCACATGCGCGAAGCATGCGGACTCTTCAATGTACGCCGCTTTCTCCCACTCGTGTGTGTCGACTACTACTCGTCGACGATCACCGTTGTTGTACGCGCGCACCTCGTCACAGAGCGCCATCATTCTCGATCGTTCTCCGGTAAATGCGATGCATTTGCCGTTTTTGGTGTGACCATAAGCGGTGCCGCCTTGCATGGGCGGTACGACTACCGCGTAAACGGTGCACTTCACTTGACGCATCCCGCAAGCGCGAGTGAGGCGAGTTCCGCCAGCGTAGCGAGTTGCTCGCGTTCAAGTTGCGAATAGACGTGCGCAGAGGTGTGGGCAAGACACAGACGCGCGACGAATCCCGTATCCGTCTCGATACTCGCCATAGCGGACGAGAGGTGCGGCCATCCTAAGACCTCGAGTGCGGGACGACGCTTCATCGCCAGGCTCGGAAAACGCTCATCACGCTCGCACATCGTGAGCACTTCGGCGGGTAGAATACGTTTGTTGAAACACAGCAGATCGTCGATCGCGGCGTCGCCCCAGCGTTCCACCACTGCTGCTTCGGCCTTCGTGAAGAGATCGAAATCGTACCGTTTGCCGGTACCGGCGAGCGTCCACCGGCCGGGTGCAATTCGTGTATGCGTCACGATGACGTCCGCAAACAGCTCCGTCATGGCAAACTCGCTCACCACTTCAAGCGCTTCCAACTCCGAACTTGCCGCCCAAAGGCGTCGTGTGAAGCGTTGCACTGATCCAACCGCATGAAAGACATCGTTCGCGTGTTGCACTTGTGCTGCAGAGCCAAGCTCCGGCAGGGCGATTTCAAATAGTGCCGCGCGCTCACTCGGAGTCATCATGAGTGCGTCGGCGATGCGGCTAAGTACGCTAGGGGAGATGCGCATCATGGCACCGTTCTCGATCTTCGCGTACCACTGACGAGTGATGCTCGCCGCCTCAGCGATCTCTTCTTGCGTCACGCGCTTCCCGATGCGCGAAGGTAATCGCGAAAAGTCGCCAAGCGATACGCCGTTCACACTGATTCGTAAGCGGCACTGCTTGAGGAGCGTGCTCAGCCGCTCGCCCTCGTACGGTTCCGTAAGCGTCTGCATGCTTCGTCTATGGCCGCACTAACGCGAGTGCCCAACCTGCTGAGGTGCGCGTCCGCGCAAGTAAGAAACCTTCGCTATCGGGATACACTGACAAGATCTCAAAACCGGCAGCGATCGCCGCCGTCACTGAATCGAGTATCCGCATTCCACGCATCGTATCTAACCTCACCGATCCATAAGTCTCTGCTTACAGGATTAAGGTAGTCGAGGAGGTCGAAACCGTCCGGAACGCTTGGGGAAAGAGGCCGGAATCGTTTTCCGAAACTTTTCCGGGGGCGTTACGCCGATTGTTTGAGTGACGGCGCGAGTTGAGCGCGAAGCAGGAGCCTCGCGCGAAATACCTGCGATTTTATGGTCCCGATCGGTTGTGCGCAGCGCTCTGCAATTTCGGGATGTGTCAAGTCCTCGATAAAGCGGAGGCGCGCCGCCTCGTGCAGATGCGAGGGAAGCCCGCGGATTGCGCCTTCCACTAGGCCAAACGTCGCGCGTTCATCGACGAGGGTATCGGGACGCGAGCGATCCTCTAAAGAGCTATGCCAAGAATGCGGATCGTTCAATTCATCGATGCAGATCTGGGTCAACTGCTTTTTGCGAAAGCGATTGCGAACGACGTTCAAGGTGATCTTGTACAGCCATCCACGCAGGCGGGCGTCATGGCATGGTTTGGGTTCCATTTTTTCCCACGCGCGATGCGCGCGCAGAAACGCATCTTGCACCGCCTCTTCGGCGTCCTCGCGATTGCGAAGGATTTGAACGGCATATGCGTAGAGCCGCTTATGGTACATCAGCACAAGTTCTTCGAAACTGCTCATCGCCGCAGCATACCTCTCGAAACCGGCAATGTCTGCAAAGTCGTGAGTTACAAAGGGGAAAAATACCGGAAAGGAGTTTGGCTGATTTTCTAAGTCGTTTCCGTTCGATTTCGGTCGCAAAATATAAGGTTTCCGTATGAAGGCGAATGCGATTTCTCTTCGCGCGAACGACGGTGACCGGCGAGCCAAACTGCGGACCTTTCTTATGGAATGCCGCCGGAATTTGCCGGAACTGACGTGCGAGGAGATCGCACGACTTACACATGTGAGTGCCGGTTGGTATCGGACGTTTGAAAGCGGCCGGCTTCGTCGCGTATCGGTGCCGTTTTTAGCGCGGTTGTCACGGGTGCTTCAGCTTCGGCCTGTCCAGAGTATGGCGCTGTATTTCTTGGCGCTACCAGAGATCTACGAAGCATACGCTGCGCAAAGAGCCTCGGCAAGCGGCGTTGCTGCGTGAGGCGGCTCTGCATTGTTTTTGCCGTGATCTTCACATTGTCCACGACGGCGGCGCGCGCGGACGATTTACAATACATGAACCAAAAGATCGCGCAATCCGTCGGTTCCGATTCTTGTGCAAGAACGGGCTTGTGGACGATGATCGCAGCGCAAATCTACGACTACGTTACGTCATATCGCAACTTCGAACATGGGTACGTCGAAGCAGATCCGGTCAATCGCCCATTTACACAAGTCTTTCACAATACGAAGATCGGCCTAGGTGTGGGTTTAGCAACAGTCGATATCATCGGCATGCGCCTTACGCAACGTTCCAGCAGATTGCGTTGTGCGTTTGAAGCGCAACGTACCGGGGCTAGCATCAATGGCGCGATCCACAACAACGCAATCGGCCGGGAATATCGTCCGTAAGGATGATGAATGGCAATGTTTAGGCGTCGGCCGACACGCCGCGCAGGTAGAACGTCACGGCCGTTCCGCGCCCAACCTCGCTGTTGAGCGTAATCGTTCCATTCGCGCGTTCAACCGCGCGCTTCGCAACTGCTAGGCCAAGACCCGTACCGGCGACATTCGCTGCAGCATTGCCGCGGTAGAATCGGTCAAAGGCACGCGCTCGTTCCTCGGCGCCCATTCCGGGGCCGGAATCCGCGATTTCCACAGCAACCACATCTGCATTTCTGCTCACGGTGATATCAACCGGCGATCCCCCTCCGTACTTTACGGCGTTGTCAACGACCACCACGATCGCCTCTCGAATTTCGTCGCGGTTTCCGACGGCAATCGCTGCGCCGTTCATCGGCGTTTCGATCGTCAGCTGTGGTGCGATTGCACGCATCGACTCGGCGACGTCTCGGACGACTGCGGCGAGGTCGACGGTTCCGACATTCGGCTCTTCCTGCTCGAGGCGCGCAAGCGAAATCAGTTTGCCAATCGCCCCACGCATGCGACGGCATTCGGCGAGCGTTTTCGCAAGGACTTGCTGACGATCTTCGTCGTCGCTGACGAGGCCTTCCGACAAGGCATCGATATAACCCATGATAATCGTCAATGGTGTCTTGAGCTCGTGACCCGCATCGGCGATAAAGGTGCGCATATTTTCGTTTGCCGCCGCTCGTTCCGAAAGCGTCGTTTTCGCGTTCTGCACCGCCTCGTTGTACGAGCAGTAAAGGGCGTCCATCTCTACGTCGCGACGTTCCGATGGATCTTTGGCGACGAGGTCGCCGCGACCAAACGATTTTAGATCGGCGGTGATCTCGCGCAACGGCAGGGTGGCCTGACGGGCGATGAACCATGACAGTGTTCCGGCTATTGCCGTCGCAACGAGCAGGAATGGAAGAAGTCGTAGCAACGTTATGAGTAACGCGCCATTCGGCGCAGCATAAGCCGAGCCGGCTGTGACGACGACTATAACGAACAACATAGCGGAAAAGTAGATCAGCGTGAGGCGAAGCGCAAGCGATCGTATCATCGCGTTGCCTATTCCCTCAGCGTATATCCGACGCCGCGAATCGTTTGGATCAGTTTCACTCCGAAATCCTGGTCTACTTTGGCCCGCACATTTGAGATAGTACGATCGACGATGCCCGAGTCGGCGTCGCTCTCGGGACCCCAGACGGCATCGAAGAGCTGTTCGCGCGTGAAGACCTGGCCCGGATGGCGCAGCATCGTAACGAGCACGTTGTACTCGCGCGCCGAGAGGTCAATCTTCTGATTCCCCCGCGTGACCAGATACTTTTTCAAATCGACGTGGAGATCTTCGTAGCTCAGCGATTCGCGCCGGTCCAGTTCCGGACGGCGCAACGCGGTATTCAAGCGCGCGATGAGCTCGGCGACCTCAAACGGCTTTGGGATGTAGCCGTCGGCGCCGCTCTCCAAGCCGCGAACGACGTCGACCAATTCGCTTTTCGCCGTCAGCATGAGGACGGGCGCTTGGGTCAGCCGGCGGATCATCGGCAGCAGTGTGAATCCGTCGATCTTCGGCATCACGACGTCGAGAATGATCGCTTCCGGGTGCCACTCGCGTATCATGGACAGCGCCTCGGTCCCGTCGCGGGCGGCGCGAACGGCAAATCCTCGAAGGCTCAAGTTCAATTCGAGCATTTCCCGGATCTGTTGCTCGTCGTCGACAACGAGGACTTTGGGGTCGTCCCTGTTCATAGCGCCATAATAGCGCTCGTCCTGGAAATCCTATGGAAACGAAAGCGCAGGAATGTGCAATCCACTTGCGGCGGCGAAGCTCGCTTGGCGCTGGGACGTTCTAGGCGACGTGGTGAGCGTGCGGAATAGAAAAGGTAAAAGTAGCGCCGTGACCGTCGTTCGGCATCGCCCATAAACGGCCGTGGTGATTTTCGATAATGGAGCGGCTCACCGATAAGCCGATTCCCATGCCCTTGTTCTTCGTGGTGTAGAAGGCGTCGAAAAGTTTCTCCGCATTGTGCGCGTCGAAGCCAACACCGGTATCTTGCACGGAAAGGCTCGCGCTTTCGCCCTCCCGTTGTGTTCTGACGAGCAACTCTTTAGGGCGATCATGCACATCCCTCATCGCGTCTACCGCGTTGAGAAGCAAGTTCAGGATGACCTGTTGCAGCTGGATGCGATCACCGCAAACACGGGGGAGGTCGTCGGCAAGTTCGCACCGGAGAGTGATGCCGGCTTTCTGAAGATCGCTCGACGATAGTGCAATTACTTCCCGTACAGCGTCGTTGAGATCGACGGTTTCGATCGAATGCTCTTGCTTCGAAAAAAGAGCGCGTAATCGGGCAACGACGTCACATGCGCGCTTGGCATTGCTTATCATTCGACTCGCGGTCTCTTGGGCGGCGTTGATATTTGGAGGGTCGGTAGACAGCGCTTGCACGCACGTGTCGGCACCGATCATGATGGCCGACAACGGCTGATTGATTTCATGCGTAACCGATGCGGAGAGTTGGCCGATGCTGGCGACACGATTCGCGTGCGCCAACTGGATCTGCAGATCGTGGGATCGACGGTCGCTTTCACGTGCTACGTCCTCTGCATGCTTCAGATCCGTCAGGTCCACGACGAACGCGACGCCCTGGTTCGATGCACGATCGAAGAGCGCGCCGCCGATGAGTACCGGCACGCGGCCGCCATTCTTACTGAAGAGCTCTTTCTCGTAAGGTTGGCAGGTACCGGTCATTCTCAATTCCGCCACTCGTTGCTCGTCCGCTGCTTGCCAGTCGAGAGGCGTAAGATCTCTCCAGCGGATGCGCCCCGAGATGAGTTCGTCGCGGTCAGCTCCGATCATACGAAGGAACGCTTCGTTCGTGTCAACGATTCGTCCGTCGAGATGCCAGATAAAGATGCCGATGACGTTCGCATCGACGAGGCGTCGGATCTTGGCCTCTCGCTCAGCGAGGTCGCCATACAGTGCCTCGAGCTGATCGGTGCGCCGCTTTAGACGCGTTACGAGCGCCGAAACCGACAGGGCAGTGCCGAGAAAAAGAATGAGGGGCAGCACAGCCGCTGGATCTCCGACCGTAAGTGTGTACAGCGGCGGTATGAAATAGTAGTCCAAACAAAGAAAAGCCGCGCAAGACGCGATAGTCGAAACGAGCGTGTTACCCCAAAACGACAGCGCAAGAATGAGGGCAATGTACACGCACTCCATCGCGCGCACTGGACCGTGAAGTGCTACACCTCCGAGTGTCACTGCGGCAAGCCCAAGCGCAGCGAGAGCCCCTTGCATGCGGGGCAGCCACACGGTCGGCACGCGTCGTGCCGCCGCTTGCTTCCAATCGATAGCTAGCTGCATCACCTCCGCACCTTGAACGTTAATTGTAGCAGACACGATGGTTGTGCGCGTTTGCCGTTTTCCGGTCTCTTTCGGAAAGCGTTCCAAGTCATTTCCGCCACGACCATTACTCTCTGAGCCGGACGTATACACGCACCGTTCTTGAAAAAGGTTGTCCGGCTTGTCCAGTTGCAATTCATCGATCCCTACCGAAGTAGCGGCGTGTCCGTGCTTAGAACACGAGCGACGGCGTCGGCTGCGTGCGTTCCTCATCGAGTGCCGCGCGAATTTGACTCCCGCAGATATCGGTTTGCCAGTTACCGGGCGCCGTCGTGTTCCCGGTTTACGCCGTGACGAAGTCGCGGAGCTCGTTGGTGTAAGCGCAGATTGGTATCGATGGGCTGAAACCGGCCACGTGCGAATTTCGCCCAAACTTATTGCACGGCTTGCGTCTGCATTGCGGCTGCGTCCCGAGGAACAGCTGCATCTTTACCGCCTCGCGCTTCCCGAGCTCTACGAAGCCAACAGCGCGCTGCGCCTTCCTCACAGTGAGATCGCGTGATGTTGTTCGCGCGAATGACGACTTTTTTTCTGTTTTAGCCAAGGCCTGGTGAATATGAATCGGTATGGTCCCAAATCGAGGAAGCTTTGGCTTCTCGTGGTTCTGCTTGCGCTCTCGGGGTGTTACACCGCCGATGTGAAGGCAGCAATGAAAAAGCAAGGCGCTGCGCCGCCGCCGACCGTTACGGTGATGACCGTAGGGCGCCGGACGGTTCCAATCTATCGCGATTTCACCGCGCAAACGCAAGCAACGCAGGCGGTGGATATTAAAGCGCGCGTAGAGGGGACGCTGCAAAGCGAATATTTCTCGCCCGGCACGCTCGTGCACAAAGGTGACGTACTTTTCCAGATCGATCCATCGCAGTACCAGGCGACACTCCAGTCCGCACAAGCCTCCCTTCTGAAAGCAAAGGCCGACCTGTTCCACGCCACGTCACAAGTATCGGTTCTTACAGCAGAAGCTAACGTTCAAAAAGCCAAAGCGGATTTGGCCAATGCGACCAACGACGTCCACCGGTTCACTCCGCTCGCGGCGGCGAAGGCCGTTTCGCAACTCGATCTCGACAACGCGCGAACACGCGAGCAAATCAACGCGGCGAGCCTTGCGCAGTCCGAAGCAAGTCTAAGAGATACGCAACTCAACACACAGGTAGAGATTCTTTCGGCACGGGCGTCGGTGCAGTCGGCGCAAGCGGCGGTTACGAACGCGCAGATTAACCTTGGCTATACGACGATTCATTCACCGGTGACCGGGATCGTTGGACTCATCCAGGTCGATCCCGGCAACCTCGTCGGTCACGGCGATGCGACCCTTCTTACGACCGTGCAGTCCGTAGATCCGATTCGCGTGCAATTTACGCTTACCGAGGATGATTACCTCACGCTCGTGAGACAGGGCTATAAAGTGGGCTCGCCGGTTCTCGGCTTGATCCTTGCAAACGACGCGACGTACCCGTATAAGGGCAAGTTTTACGCTCTCAACAACGTCGTCGATCCCAAGACCGGGACGATCTCCGTGCAGGCCGACTTTCCAAATCCGAAGGCCGTTCTTCGTCCCGGTCAATTCGCGCGCGTGCGAATAAATGTCAGCGAGCAAAAAGGCGCGATTGTGATCCCGCAGGCCGCCGTCGTCGAATTGCAAGGAGCCAGCACGGTGCGCGTTCTCAATAAAGACAACGAGGTCGAACAGCGCAGCGTCTCGTTAGGCCCTGTCACCGGCGAATCGTTCGTCGTCCTGAGCGGTCTCTCGCCCGGTGATCGGATTGTCGTCGACGGCGTGGAGAAAGCCATGCCGGGAACAATAGTGAACCCTGTCGAGCAGACGGCGGCGAGATAAGCTGATATGGCACAATTCTTCATCAAACGCCCGGTCTTAGCGATCGTCGTTTCCATCGTCATCGTATTGCTCGGAACGGTGTCAATGGTCACGCTTCCGACCGCGCAGTACCCGCAAATCTCGCTGCCGACGGTAACCGTGACGACCAGTTACCCGGGCGCCGACGCGCAGACCCTCGCAGATACGGTCGCAACGCAGATCGAACAGCAAGTCAACGGCGTGCCCGGACTCGTCTACATGCAGTCCAGCAGCTCGAGCTCAGGACAGTACACGCTGACCTGCACCTTTAAGCTCGGCACGAACGTCGATATCGCAGCGGTAAACGTTCAGAACCGTGTTTCTCAAGCGATCCCGCTTCTGCCGCAGTCGGTGCAGCAACAAGGCGTCTCCGTGCAACAGAAGTCGACAGACATTTTGATGGTGATTAGCCTTTCGTCACCGAACAACGCGTACGACGCGCTGTACCTTGCGAATTATGCGCAGATCAACATGATCAACCCCCTGGGACGCGTACCGGGCGTCGGTTCCACGTTTCTCTTCGGTGCCGGCAAATACTCGATGCGTATGTGGCTGGAGCCGGACAAACTCGCGAAACTCGGACTCCAAGCTTCCGACATTAAAGCGGCGATCGAAACCCAAAACGCACCGGCGCCCGCCGGACAAATTGGTGCTTCGCCCTCGATCAAGGGTCTGCAGTTTCAGTACAACATTACCGCGCAGGGGCAGCTCGCGACCAAGCAGCAGTTCGAGAATATCGCCATCCGGACCAATCCCGACGGCTCCATCTTGCACATGCGAGACGTCGGCCGCGTGGAGCTCGGCGGCAACTCCTATACGACCTTCGGACGCGTCAACGGCAAGCCCGCCGCCGTAATCTTCGTCTACACTTCGCCCGGCGCAAACTCAATCAAGACGGCAGCGGCGGTGACAGAAGAACTCGCGCGGCTGGGTAAAGCCATGCCGCCCGGGCTGACATACAAGGTCAACATCGACACCACCGTGTTCGTCAAGGAGTCGATCAAGGACGTCGTAACGACGCTGTTTGTCGCGATCCTACTCGTCTTGATCGTCGTGCTGTTGTTCTTAGGAAATCTTCGCGCGACATTGATTCCGATGCTCGCCGTTCCCGTCGCGCTCCTCGGAACGTTTGCCGTCTTCGGCCCGCTCGGCTTCTCGATCAACACGTTAACGTTGTTCGGAATGGTGCTCGCAATCGGCCTCGTCGTAGACGATGCGATCGTTGTCGTCGAAGCCGTCGAACAGCACCTCGAAAAAGGCCTCGGGCCCGTCGAAGCTACGCAACAAGCGATGGCAGAGGTGAGCAGCCCGGTGATTGCGATTGCGATCGTGCTGGTCTCGGTTTTCGTACCGCTCGCATTCATCCCCGGCATCTCGGGACAACTCTACAAGCAATTCGCTCTCACGCTCGCCGTCTCAGTCGCGCTCTCGGCATTCGTCGCGCTCTCGTTGACGCCGGCGTTGTGTTCGCTGCTTCTGCGTAAACGCACCGAATCCAACAGCATCTTCGCGAAGTTTTTTAAAGGATTCAATTACTATTTCGATGGTTTGCGGGATCGCTACTCGAGCCTGGTCGCGATTTGCATCCGGCGCACGGCACTCATGTTAATCTTCCTTGGTGTAATTGCCGTCGGAGCCGTCGTACTCAACAAAGTATTGCCGGGCGGTTTCGTACCGTACGAAGATCAAGGCTTTGTGTTCACGCAACTCGTTCTCCCCGACGGCGCAGCCCTCGACCGCAGCGACAAGCTCTCGCGCGAGGTCGAACAGTACTACAAGAGCATCCCTGGCGTGCAAGACGTGCTCGAGGTCGGCGGTTACAACATCATCAACGGCAACATCACGTCGAACGCAGCGTTGGTTATTCCGAGCTTCACGCCATGGCACGAGCGTAAAGCACGCGACGAGCAGATGTTGCCGTTGCTCCAAAAAATGCAAGGAAAACTCAACACCTATCCGGAGGCGACCGGGCTTGCGTTTCCTCCGCCGCCGCTTCCCGGCTTTTCCGGCCAGCCGTTGACATTTGAAATCGAAGCAAAAGAAGGACAGAGCGTCGAGCAGTTGGCCGTCGTAGCGAACAAATTTATGGCGGCAGCCGCCAAGAGAAAGGAACTGACGAACCTCTACAACGCGACGAGCGTCGAGGTGCCGCAGCTCAAACTCAATCTCGATCGCGACAAGGCCGCGCAACTCGGCGTTACGCCCACCGACGTCTTTAGCAACATGCAGGCGTATATGGGTGGAATCAAAGTGAACAACTTCACGCTCTTCAACCAAAGTTGGGACGTGATGATCGAAGCCGAGCCGCAGTTCCGCGCAACGCCGAGTTCGATCTCTCAGGTGTACGTGAGGAACAATAACGGTGGAATGGTCCCCGTTTCGACGCTCGCGACCATCAGCAGGACCACGGGCCCCGACCTCATTCAGCGCTACAACGTTCAAGTCGCAACGGAGATTCAAGCAACCAACGCGATGGGAAGCAGCACCGGCGCTGCAATGAAAGCGATGGAAGAGGTCGCGAAAGAAACGTTGCCTCCGGGTTACGGCTACGAATGGAGTTCGCAGTCGTACCAAGAGCAGGAAGCCGGCGGTGCTGAAGGACTCGTATTCGCGCTCGCACTCTTCCTCGTGTTCTTGGTTCTCGCCGCACAATTTGAAAACTGGGGAATTCCGCTGAGCATCATGCTCGGGATGCCGATCGGTGTGTTTGCAGCGCTTTTCTGCGTTGCGCTGCGGACCGTTACGAACGACATCTACGTCCAGATCGGATTGATTATGATCGTTGGCCTCGCTGCCAAGAACGCCGTTCTTATCGTGGAGTTCGCCAAGGAGGCCCATGAAAAACAGGGGTTGCCGATCGCCGAAGCGGCGATTTCAGGCGCAGCTCTGCGTTTCCGGCCAATCTTGATGACGTCGCTCGCGTTCATTATCGGCACGGTGCCGCTAGTGTACGCGACGGGCGCCGGAGGAAATTCGCGCGAGTCGCTCGGCACGGCCGTATCGGGCGGAATGACGATCACGACAGCGCTCGGCGTCCTATTCATCCCCGTGTTATACGTCCTCATCGTCAAACTCGAGCAGCGTTTTGGAAAGCTTGCATCGCGCAAGCGTAAAGCCGAACCGTCGCAGCCCGCGGGAGCGCAAGCTGAATAATGAAGAACCTTTTCCGCGCTCTCGCGCTGGTCGCCGCTACCTCATGCTTGAGCGGATGCCTCGTTGGACCAAACTACGAACGTCCCGATACAAATCTTCCATCCGTCTTTCGTGGCGGCGATTCGAACACCGCATCGATGGGCGATTTGAAGTGGATGCAAGTGATGCGCGACCCCGTACTTCAAGGGTTGATCACTGAGGCGGTGACGAACAATTTCGACGTTAAGGTGGCCGTTGCGCGCGTTCTCGAAGCACGCGCATCGCTTGCCGCGACGAAAGGTGCGCAGATGCCGACCCTCATCGCACAGGGGAACGCGCAATACGTCCGTGAGCCCGGCGTCGGTTCGAACAATACGTTCACCGCGTGGCAAAAGAGTCTCGGCGCGCAGTTGAGCTACGAAACCGATCTCTGGGGCCAACTCGCGCGCAACACGCAATCGGCGCAAGCACAATACATCGCGACGCAAGACGCGCAGCAGGCGGTTCTGACGACCGTTGTCAGCAGCGTCGCGAACGGCTATCTCGCCTTGCGCGAGCTCGATCTCGAGCTGCAGATCTCACAACAGACACTCGCCGCCCGTCAAGCGAGTCTGGATCTCGTCTCGAAACGGCTGCGCTACGGGGTCGCAACGAAGCAAGACGTGCTGCAGGCGCAAAGCTTAGTCGACACCGTAAATTCGGAGATTCCCAACATCCAGCGTGAGATTACGGCAACCGAGAACGCCATCAGCATTCTGCTCGGGCGGAATCCCGGTCCTATTGCGCGCGGTCTTCCGTTGACCGAACAGTTCAATCTCCCATCGCCTCCAGCGGGCGTCCCGGGACAACTGCTCGAGCGGCGGCCCGACGTGCGTCAAGCCGAACAACTCGTCGTCGCTGCCAATGCGCAAATTGGCGCGCAAATGGCAACGCTTCTGCCCAACCTTTTCATCACAGGCAACGCCGCTACCGTCAATTCGCAGCTCTCGGGTATACCGATTGTCGGCAGCAACGCGGCCACGTTCGGCGTCTTCTCGCTAGCAGCTGCGCTATCACAAGTGCTCTTCGACGGCGGTCAACGGAAAGCGCGCGTTGCGTTGGCACGCGCGCAAACACAAGAGGCAGTCGCGACGTACCAATTCACCGTTACGGAAAGCGTTCGCGAAGTTTCGGATGCATTGAACGATTACCATCAATACGTCGCCACGGTCGCGGAGCAACAACGACTCGCCAACGCGCTCCACGAGTCGGTCCGATTAGCCTACATGCGGTACAACAACGGGGTGACGACATATCTCGAGGTCCTCAACGCGCAGCAGCAAGCTTACGCCGCAGATTTAAGCCTAGCGCAAGCAGAGTTCGCGCAGCGTTCCTCTCTCATAAGCCTATACAAAGCACTCGGCGGCGGTTGGCAATAGCCGCCGCCGTACGGGTGGACCGAATGCTCTAGTGCATGGCGGCATCGGCTTGCTACAATAAACGATGAGAGTAGCAAGGTAGTGCACCAAGCTATCGATCGGAAGGAAGCGGCGCGCGGAGGCATTCCGACTGCGTCGCTGCCCTTCATTCAGGGCGTCGTCGCCGTCCTTGCGCTTGCAGCATTGACGCAGGGAGGCGTGTTGCTGCACGCTCAGGCGCGCGCGATGGAGTGCGTATATATTGCACTGATTCTTGGACTGTCGTTTTGGGGCAATGTCTTTGTTTCGACCGTCGCGTCTCTCGTAGCTTTTCTATGCTTGGACTACTACTTTATATTGCCGCTGTTCTCGTTTACGGTTGGCGATCCAGGCGCTGTGCTGCCGCTCATTCTTTTTCTCGGTACTGCCTTGTCGGTTTCAGCGTTGGTGACGCGCCTAAAGAATCGTACCGATCAGCTCAAGACACTGTACGCGGATCTCGCTGAACGGGAAGCCAAGATCCGTCGACTCGTCGATGCCAACGTGATCGGCATTTTCATCTGCTGTCTAGACGGGCGAATCGTTGATACGAATGAAGCGTTCCTTCGTATGATCGGCGCTGACCGCAGCGATTTCATCTCGGCAGGCATGAGTTGGAGAGATGTCACGCCGCCCGAGTGGCAAGCAGCAGACGAGCAACGCGTGGCCGAGTTGAGAATGACCGGCATGTGCCAACCTTACGAGAAAGAGTTCTTGAGGAAGGATGGCGGCCGCGTACCGGTACTTGCCGGTGGCGCGCTCTTCGATCGTGCATCGAATCAGGGCGTCGTCTTTGTCGTAGATCTCACCGATCTCAAGCACGCAGAGGCGGTCGCACGCGAAGGCGAGCGTCAATGCCACGCCCTGCAGATCCAATTAGCGCACGCGAACCGCGTGGCCAGCATAGGGCAGCTTTCCGCGTCGATAACGCATGAGATCAATCAGCCGTTGTCGGCCATCATGATTGGCGCTGACACGTGTGTCCAAGCGCTGTCTGCGGATCCCCCAAACATCACGGCGGCGCAAGAGACGGCGCGATTACTGATATTCAATGCGAAGCGCGCCCGTGACGTCGTGACGCGATTACGCGCTCTTTTCGCCAATAAGGAACGTGCGACGGAAGCGGTCGATCTCAATGAAGCCGTACGGGAAGTGATTACCCTATCGTCGAGCGATCTCCGAAAGGCCGGCGTCGCTCTCCGCTCGGAACTCGCCGACGATCTTACCGCTGTTTGGGGCGATCGCATCCAGTTGCAGCAAGTCATCTTGAACTTGCTTCTCAACGCCCTCGACGCGATGCGCGACGCGGATGACCGTCCTAAAGAACTGCTCGTCCGAACAGAGCTTGACGAAAGCGATCGCGTGAGGCTCTCGGTGCAAGATACGGGTGTTGGCTCGACCTGCACGACGCAGAGAAACTCTTCGACCCGTTCTATACGACGAAGAACAAGGGCATGGGAATCGGCTTATCCGTTAGCCGCTCGATTATCGAAAATCACGACGGCCGTTTATGGGCGATGCCGAACGACGGTCGCGGCGCTACGTTCACCTTTTCTATCCCGCGATGACGGGTTCGATTCCCGCTGGCGCTACCAACGTAGGCCCGCTTTTGCGGGCCTTTTTCGAGTCTGCGTCTCACGTCTAGTGCGTTACGATCGCGCACAAGTTGAATCGTTCGACC
>CAZYLU010000035.1:0-38138 GCA_964648945.1 uncultured bacterium
CGTTGAGCTGGTCGACCATCGTGTTGATCGTGTTCTTGAGCTCGAGAATTTCGCCGCGAACGTCGACCGTGATCTTCTTCGAGAGGTCGCCGTTTGCAACGGCGGTCGTAACATCGGCGATGTTACGCACTTGCGAGGTAAGGTTCGACGCCATGAAGTTCACGGAGTCGGTCAAGTCTTTCCACGTGCCGGAGACGCCTTTGACGTCGGCCTGGCCGCCGAGCTTGCCTTCGGAACCGACTTCACGCGCAACACGCGTCACTTCGGATGCGAACGCGTTGAGCTGGTCGACCATCGTGTTGATCGTGTTCTTGAGTTCGAGGATTTCGCCGCGAACCGGAACGGTGATCTTCTTCGAGAGGTCGCCGTTTGCAACGGCGGTCGTGACTTCAGCGATGTTACGAACCTGCGACGTGAGGTTCGACGCCATGAAGTTCACAGAGTCGGTCAAGTCTTTCCACGTACCGGAAACACCGGCAACCTGTGCTTGACCACCGAGAATACCTTCGGATCCGACTTCACGCGCAACACGGGTAACTTCCGATGCGAAACCGTTGAGCTGGTCGACCATCGTGTTGATCGTGTTCTTGAGCTCGAGAATTTCGCCGCGAACGTCGACGGTGATCTTCTTCGAAAGGTCGCCGTTTGCAACCGCCGTCGTCACTTCGGCGATGTTACGAACTTGCGACGTAAGGTTCGAAGCCATGACGTTGACCGAGTCGGTCAAGTCTTTCCACGTACCCGACACACCGCGAACGTCGGCTTGACCGCCGAGCATGCCTTCGGAACCGACTTCGCGCGCGACGCGCGTAACTTCGGATGCGAATGCGTTGAGCTGGTCGACCATCGTGTTGATCGTACGTTTGAGGTCGAGAATTTCGCCTTTGACGTCGACGGTGATCTTACGCGAGAGGTCGCCGTTTGCAACGGCGGTCGTGACGTCGGCGATATTACGAACCTGCGCCGTAAGATTCGACGCCATCGTATTCACCGAGTCGGTGAGGTCTTTCCACGTACCCGCGACGCCTTGCACCTCGGCTTGTCCGCCGAGTTTGCCTTCGGAACCGACTTCGCGCGCGACACGCGTAACTTCGGATGCGAATGCGTTGAGCTGGTCGACCATCGTATTGACGGTGACCTTGAGCTCGAGAATTTCTCCGCGAACGTCGACGGTGATCTTCTTGGAAAGGTCGCCACGCGCAACGGCCGTCGTGACTTCGGCGATGTTACGCACCTGCGAGGTGAGGTTACCGGCCATCGTGTTAACGGAGTCGGTGAGGTCTTTCCACGTACCGGCGACGCCTTTAACCTCGGCTTGTCCGCCGAGCTTTCCTTCGGAGCCGACTTCGCGAGCGACGCGCGTAACTTCCGATGCGAACGCATTGAGCTGGTCGACCATCGTATTGATGGTGTCTTTGAGTTCCGCGATCTCACCGCGAACGTCGACCGTAATTTTCTTGGAGAGGTCGCCGCGCGCAACGGCGGTCGTCACTTCGGCGATGTTACGAACTTGCGCCGTCAGATTACCGGCCATCGTGTTGACGGAGTCGGTAAGGTCTTTCCACGTACCGGCGACGCCCGTAACCTGCGCTTGTCCGCCGAGAATACCTTCGGAACCGACTTCGCGCGCAACACGCGTAACTTCGGATGCAAACGCGTTGAGCTGGTCGACCATCGTATTGATGGTGCCTTTGAGCTGGCGGATCTCGCCGCGCGCTTCAACCGTAATCTTCTTTGAGAGGTCGCCGTTTGCAACGGCCGTCGTCACTTCGGCGATGTTACGAACCTGCGCCGTCAAGTTACCGGCCATCGTATTCACCGAGTCGGTGAGGTCTTTCCACGTACCCGCGACGCCTTTGACGAGTGCCTGACCGCCGAGCTTTCCTTCCGAACCGACTTCGCGAGCGACGCGCGTAACTTCCGACGCGAATGCGTTGAGGCGATCCACCATCGTGTTGATCGTGCGGCTCGAACGTAAGAACTCGCCTTTGAGCGGATGGTTCTCCGTCTCGAGCGGCATACGTTGCGAGAGGTCACCGTTTGCAACCGCACCCAGCACGCGTCCCGCTTCCGACATCGGAAACACGAGATCGTCGATCAACTGATTCACGGAATCCATACCGCTGCGCCAGGCGCCCTTCGCACCCTCATACGTCGCGCGCTTGTTGATCAAGCCCTCACGTCCAACGATCTTGCTGATTCGTTCGAGTTCCGCGTTCATGCGCACGTTGCGCTCAATGCAATCGTTGAACGCCTGCGCGATCTCGCCGTCGATACCGGTTAGCGTGTCCGGCAGACGTGTATCGAAGCGGCCGTCCCGGAACGCCCGTAACGCAGCCAAGAGGGCCGTTTGTTGTAAACGGTCCGGGTCGCCGTCTTTTGTATTGTTGCTATTCGCTGGCGGAACTGATACGGTCGATGACATCGTTCAGACGGTGCCTCCTTAGGGCGTCGTCAATGGATAACGCGATGAGGACGCGACAAGTCGCGTCCCAATGCCGGTAATCTCCGTTTTACCCGATTTGAATCCCCCCAAACGAGCGAGGGAAAAAAAGCTTGTGGTTTGATCGCGGCCGCCAAGCGGGCATAAACCGGAAGAGACCTGAACGAGGATCGCTTGATTACGGATCTATCGGAACAACTCTACGCTGGTCTCGCAAAGATTAGCGGCCAGTCCGTTTCATCCGGACTGGGGCATGGTTTGCGTATCGCAGCTCAAGCATCTGAGCTGTGTGTCGCGGCATTTGCAGACTTCTGTGCCATCTATCTCCGCAACGCCGGCCCCGGGGCTGTGGCTTTTGCAACGCGCGACGAAGCCGCGTTTGGTGATCTCCGTTTACTTCCGTTTGACGATTTATCACTTCTGCGCAAGCAAATGAACGGCTCCGATCCGATGATCGAGGAGCCACTCATCGTCGGCGGCCGGCAAATCGGATCGTTGGTGCTAGGCATCTCGATTCCCGACACGCTGACCCAAGTCGGCGCCGCAACGATTCCGCTGATCGCGACGATCCTCGCAACCTCCCTCGATCAGGCTGAGGAGCTCGAGCACCATTACCGGGTCTCGAAGCGCTTGCAGAAAGCGATGCTGCCGGCGCGTCTGGTCGAAGCGGAAGGCCACTCGTTCGACGCGGCATACAAGCCGGCGAGCAGCGAGGCGGATGTCGGCGGCGACTGGTACGACGCGTTCGACCTCGGCCACGGGAAGATCGGTATTTCGGTCGGCGATGTAACGGGCCACGGACTGGAAGCGGCGGTTGCGATGAGCGAAATACGCCGCGCGCTGCGTGCCGCCGCCGCGAGCACTGATTCGCCAAAAGCATTACTGAATTACGTTGATGGCATCGTAAGCGCCGAAGGCATCGGCATGGCGACCGCGATCGTCGGCGTCTATGACGTATCGACGAACGTGTTACGGTACGCGTCCGCCGGCCATCCGCCACCCGTGCTCCTAAGCGGAAGCAACCGCGCGCACTTTTTACCCGGCGGCGGACTGCTGCTCGGCTTGGGCGGTAATCCCGCATCGGACGATTACACCGTAACGCTCTCGCCCGGCACGAGCTGCTTCTTCTATACCGACGGGTTGTTGGAGTACGGACGCGACGTCATCGCGGGGCAGCGCGCGCTCCTCGCCGCGATCGAGCGCATCGGGATCGCAGGCACACCGACCGCCGATGCGCTCCACGCCGAGATCTTCTCCGACATCATCAACACCGACGACTCCGCCACTATGGCGCTTCATCATTCAGAAACGCTCGAAGGCGCGCGCGAACGTCTCGAGTTCAGCGGCATTCCGATCTGTGCGAGCCTCGCCCGCGAGTCGTTACGTCACTTTTGCGAGCGCAACGGGATCTTCGGCGATCAACAGTACGACGTGCTCAGCGCCGTGGGCGAAGCCGTTGCAAACGCCATCGAACACGGAACGCAGTCCGCGCAACATACATTCGTGCTCGACCTCGACGCGCGCGGCGACGAATTCATCGTGCACGTCGACAGCCACGGCCACTGGCGAATGTTCACGCCGCGCGAAGAACGCGGCCGCGGCATCCCGATCATGCGCTCCTGTTCGAAACGCCTCGAAATCGCCTCAACCCACGAACGAACACGAATCACCCTCGCGTTCGATCGCTAAGGTGTCATCCTGAGCGCAGCGAAGCGAAGTCGAAGGATCGAATCAAAGCAAAAGCCCGGCGAAATCTCGTCGGGCTTTTTGCTCGTTGCGATCCTTCGACTCCGGTGCTTCGCACCTACGCTCAGGATGACACAGCTAGCGCGCGGTGTACACGTATTTGTGTTGGCCGTCTTGGGTGATCAGTTCTTGTTTTCCGTTCGCGCTGGTTACGACGAATTGGAACGGCGGGACGCCGGGGTCGATCGTGACGAGTGATACGGTTCCGTCGTCATTTTTGCGCGACGCGACGTGGCTGCTCCAGAGGCCGAAGCTGAACACGACGCCGTCTCCGTCATTTTTCACGTCGATGTGGCCCAGTTCGTCGTTTTCGTAATGAGAAGCGAGCTTCGATGCGATCGCAGGTGAAGCAGGCACGACGAGACGCTGACGCTCCTTTGCAATCGCTGCTTTGATATTCACAGCGGTTGTGGCGACATCGGCGGCCGCCTCCGGTTTTGCATCGTATAAGACTTCAAGAAGCCGTCGCGCGAACGGATCGCGCAAATAGACGCCGTTGTCGGAATTCGTGAGGATGACCGCTGCGATTCCGGCGGAGGGAATTGCAACGAAGTCGCTATGGAAGCCAATGAGATCTCCGCCGTGGTGGATGATGTGAATACCGTATCGCTCGTCATCCATCAAACCCATGCCGTAGTAGCTATCTTCTCCCACCGGAACGGTATGCTCGCGGCGCTTTAGCACGTTCGCTGCGGAGATGAAGCGCTTGCCGTTCGGCAGCACGCCGGGCGTAACTTCGTCCTGCGCGTAGCGAAGAAAATCATGGGCCGATGACCATGCACCGCCGGCGGGGCGATACGGTACCGCGATGTAGTTGATCGTCTTGCTCGCGACGGCCGTGTGTCCATCCACGTCATTGCCGTGCGGGCTTGCGTGGTTACCGGCGAACGCGCGCGACATATCGAACGTCGTGGAATTCATTCCGAGCGGATCGAAGATCAGCGTCTGCATGGCCGCATCATAGGCGGCACCCAGCTCGCGTCCCGGGTATGCCTTTTGGCCCGCGATGTAGCCTGCCGCGGAAGCCATCAAGTTGTTGTATTGAAAGACTTCGCCAAATTTGCTCGTCGGCTCCGTTTGCGCGAGCTGTTCGAACGTCGTCGACGGCGGCGTCTGCATCGTCGTCGCGAAGATAAAGTTGTAGTCTTTACGCGGTAAGCCCGTGCAAGCGCAAACGAGATCGCGTATTAAAACGCGTTTTGTCGTTTCAGCGCTACCTAAGCGAAACGACGGATACGCCTGCGTTACCGGCTCATCCCAACGCAGTTTTCCCTCATCGACCAGACGCGCAAGCAGCAGCGTCGTAATGCCTTTGGTATTTGACGCGATCATGAAGAGCGTGTTCTGATCGACCGGTTCGGGTTTGCCGAGCTCGCGTACGCCGAAGCCACCTTCGAACACAACTTTGCCGTGATCCTCAAGCGCGATCGCGACGCCCGGAACATCGAGCTGCTTCATGCCGGTTTCGACAAACGACTTGAGCTGCGCGATTCGAGCAGCATCTAACCGGTGCGCCGTCCTGCCGGCGAACGTCTCGCGATGATATCCTGCCGGACGTAAACTGCTTCCCGCGAGACCGACGGCGGCGGAGCGTTTGTCGAGCGTCGCTTCGGAGCCTTCGACGATCGCCACCGTCCACCGCGGACCTTTTCGCAACGCGGTTGCGCTGACGACGAGATGTTCGTTGGGGGACGTCTCGTACGCAAACGTGCGCTGCTCGTCCCATCCTTCACGCGCCGGCGCTGCAGCGGACAGTTTTACGGGACGTTGCATCGATGGTTCATAGAGATGCCAGGCGCGCGTCACAGCGGCGTTCGCGTTCCCGACCGTTCCGGCGTCCACGATCGCAATATGCACGTCGCCTTCGGGTGCCGTCATCACGACGACCGCGTCGTGCACTTGTGTGGACCATTCTTTCGGAATTGTAAACGCGACGCCCGAGGCTGTCTTCGACGGCGTATCAGACGTCGCCACCGTTCCGGCTGCCTGTACCGGAGTCGATGCGGCGAGCAGGACGGCGGTGGAAATCGCGGAGATGAAACGCTTCATTTGCAAGCCCCCACACAAAGATGATGGTCGAGGTAGTCCACCGTGGCCGAACGTTCCTGTCGTTTTCAACATAATTTTATGGTATCGTACGAAATTTTGGCGAGGAGCAGAATTTTCGCGGAGGGGCGAAATCAAGCTCCATGAAGCGACCGGCCAGAAAACGCGCTACGAATGAAATCGAGGACAACCGCCCGCCGTCAGACGGATCGGTGCCCGACGTCGGCAAGATCTTGCAGCGGCTGCGCGAGCAGCGAAATGTGACGGTGCGTGAGCTGGCGGAAAAAAGCGGGCTCTCTCAATCGTTCATTCGCGCGGTAGAACGCGGCGAATCGGATATCTCACTCGGACGGCTCGCTCGCCTCGCGAGCTTCTTCCAATATGACCTAGGCTCGTTTCTCGGTTTCACTTCGGGGCTCTCGCGTCCGACCTTCGTCGGCAAAGAGAGCCGCGCAACGATCAATCGCGGCCGCGGCGTGAAGTACGAAGCGCTACACTTACCGGGGATCGATCTGGACTTGGTCGTGGTAGAAATTGCACCGCACAGTAAGTTCAAGGACGAACTGAGTCACGAGGGCATCGACGTCGTCTATGTGACCAAGGGCGACGCGGTACTCGTGGTCGACGGTGTGGACTATCCCATGAGTGAGGACGAGTGCTGCGTGTTCTCCGCCGGATATCGCCACCGCCTTCGCAACGACTCGAGCAAGCCGGCCTCGATCATCTCCATTACAACCGGTAGAATGTATTGATACACGTGCGCGGCCCGGAAGGGCGCGCGCCACTGCGCGTGTAACGAGAACGGGCCGCCAAAAAAACGGCGCTCGTAACAATATTTTGCCGCAGGTATAGAAAAGGTGCCCCATGGCCGACGACCATAACCCCATGCGTCGCTACGCGGTTCTCATGGAGGGGTATTTGGCCGATCCCTCTGCCGGGAAGACCGCGTACGGCGTGATGCGATTCCGGCCGGAGCAAATCGCGGCAGTCATCGACTCGAGCTATGCCGGCAAGCGTGTTAAGGACGTTGCACCGTCGCTTAACTGCGTCGCTCCCATCGTTGCGAGCGTCACGGACGCGTTGGCGTATCAGCCAACCGCGCTGCTCATCGGCGTGGCGACACACGGCGGGAAACTGCCGGCGCATCTGCGTCCCGCCGTACTTGCGGCAATCGACGCGGGACTAGAGATTGTCAACGGCCTGCATCAGTTTTTGAACGAAGATGCGCAGTTCGTCGAGCATGCGCACGCGAGCGGCTCGCGACTTTGGGATGTGCGTGCCGTAGATGCGAAGACGGTATTTAGCGGAGCGGCCTACGACGTACGCCAGGGCGTCGTGCTGGCCGTCGGCAGCGACTGTGCCGTCGGGAAGATGACGGCAATGCTCGAGATCGAGCGAGCCGCACACGCCGCAGGAACGCGAGCGGAATTCGTTGCGACCGGACAAACCGGCATCATGATTGCCGGCTGGGGCACGTGCGTCGACCGCGTAATTTCAGATTTTGTAACGGGCGCTGCGGAACAACTGCTCCTCAATGCGTCGCCGCAGAGCGACGTGTTGCTGGTTGAAGGACAAGGCTCGATTTTCCATCCCGCGTATGCGCCGGTAACCTTCGGTTTACTCTACGGCAGCGCGCCCGATGCGCTGTTGCTTTGCCATCGGCCGAATACCACGCATATCGACGGATTTTCCAACGCCATTCCCAGTTTACGCGCCCTCATAAGCGCGCACGAGAGCATTCTCGAAAACGTAAAGCCGGCGAACGTTGCGGCAATTGCGCTCGACACGTCGGCGTTGAATCAGGCAGACGCGGCGAACGCGATCCGCGAGGTGGAGGGTGAGACCGGACTTGCGGCCGACGATCCGGTTCGTAACGGCGCCGGGAAACTGTGGCAAGCGCTTTCGGATGCACTCGCGCGTACGCACAAAGCTTCAGCGGTTACGGCGCGCGCGTAAATATCAGCGAGCGCAGTCCCCGTCCGGCGCTCAGCGAAAAGCTGGTGATGGTTCCGCTCGCATTACGCGTGAAGTGAATGAGAAAGCCGGCATCCGACGTGAAGGTGTCGGCCATCTGGGGGTGCAGTTTTCCCGCGGCCCCATTGGGCAAATAACGCGACGGTTGGAGCGTTACCGTTCTACCATCTGTGCCTAAGCGCCACGTTACATCGAGTTCGGGACTGTAGTAGTTTCCCGCTACTCCGCTCAATTGTTCGCTGGCCGGCGTGACGGGTGTGAACTTCCGGGCGTACGATGCATCGTCGCCGCTTCCAAGGCGAAATCCAGTAACCACACCGTCTTTTGTTACATCAAAGGCGACTGGAGTTGAACCGAGACGGAATGTCGATCCGCCTGCCGGTTCGAGCGGATATTCGGCGCCGCCGGCCGCGAGCGCGATATGTGAGCCGTGAGCGGCAATATGGAACACTTCCGCACCCGCTTCATCGAAATACGACCCGGCGGCGTCGCTTGCGGAAATCGTGGCCCGGCCGCTTTTTGCCGCAGCGGAAGTGGAAACTGCGCGAAGGTGCGGCGCGAGGACGATATCCTCGACTCGTTGTGCCAGCGCTTCCGCTTCAGCGGCATCGGAATTGCACAACACGACGACCGACGTATGAAGCGACGGGAAGCGATCGAACGCTGCGCGATAGCCGATCCATGCTCCACCGTGTGTGACGGAATGAACGCCGCGATAGTTTCCGACGAAGAGCCCGCGAGCGTACTGTAACACTGTACCGTTTGCAAGATGTCCCGGGGTCTGAAGTTGGTCGACCATCTGTGCGCCACCGACGTGGGGCTGATAAAAGTTCTCATCCCACTTTGCCGCATCGTCGATCGAAATCTGCACGGCCCCGTCGCCGGTTTGTTGCCAGTTCGACATGCTATTCTTGAAGCGGCCGTTCCCGATTGGCGCGTAGCCCATCGCCCGATTCGGAATGATCATCGCGTAGTCCGTACGATAGACGGTGTGCGTCATGCCGAGCGGCTGGAATATGTTGCGGTGCACGAAATCGGCGAGTGTTTGACCGGTAACGCGCTTCACAACCACGGAAAGCAAGAAGTAATTGGTGTTGGAGTATTCGTAGCGTGTGCGGCTCGGAAACTCTAAATTGCGTTGACGCACGATCGCCGCGAGCGCGTCTTCGTCGGTCGTCGCCTGTTCGAGCCCGTATCCCGAGAGGTCAAGGAGATCCGTGTAGTCGCGCAGACCGCTCGTGTGCCACATCAGTTCGTTGAGTGTAATCGGCGCGCCGTAGTTCGGAAGTTCGGGAATGAACTTATGAATGTCGTCGGTAAACTTCATTTTTCCGCGATCTACGAGCATCGTCGTTGCCGCAGCAGCGAATTGCTTCGAGACGGAACCGACATCAAACAGCGACGACCGTGTGATCGGAACGCGATGTTCGAGGTCCGCCATGCCGTAGCCGCGGGCATAAGCAATGGAACCATCGCGAAAAACGCCGAGCGCGCATCCCGGCGTTGCCGTAGTGTAGGCTTTGAAGACGGCGTCGATTGTCGCGCGCTGCGGCGCCGCGAGTTGACTCGCGAGCACGACGCTGAGCACGGCCGCGACGTTCATAGATCGACGTATCCGTCGTTTGCGATCTCTCCGACAATCTCGCCCGCCGTCTGCATAACGTCTGCCTTTGGCGCTAAAGCGAAGTTATTGAGATAGAGACAGAACGCCACGTTTCGGCCGCTGCGCGTTTTCATGTAGCCGGCAAGTCCCTTGCCGGTCAGAAACAATCGCGAAGCGTTGAGCCCGTCGCCGTTTCCGTTGGTTCCGGTTTTCGCGTGAACGTTCCCCGCGCCCGGTTTTCCCTTCTGAATGTTGAACAGCGTGCCGTCAACGCCTAAGACCGGCAGTCCGCGATAGAAATCGTGGTAGTACGGTTGCTGCGCGACGTAGGCGAGAAATCGAACCATCAGTGCCGGTCGAAAGAACGCATTGGCGCCTTCGCCATCGTCTTGCACGAACTGCAGCGGATCGAACCCTGCGCGCGTCAGAAACGCGTTCTCCAGTTTGAAGCCGGCGGCTTGCGGATTCGTGGAGTCATGCGCGAGCAGCGATCCCCAGAGATACGGCATCATTGCCGCATGCAGATTGTCGCTGACCTTCAGCGTGACTTTGACGTCCTCCGAAAGCGGCGGCGACGTGTGCGTGGCGATCACGTTTTCGGCCTTGTAGGCCGCATTGAGTTTTGGCGCGTCGGCCGGCGTTGCAGTGGGCTGTTGCTGCACCGCTACTCCGGCGTCCGTCAGCGTTTGCGTAAATGCGATCGCGGCAAAACGTCTCGCTGATGGAACCGGGTACGCGTATAAAATCGGACGGGAATCGATCGGGAACGACCCGGAGATCGTCACCCGGCGGTTTCCATTTGCGTCTTCCACATCCGACGACATCGACGTGGTGTTGTCGGATCGTGCCGCGCCCGTCGTTGCGGTCGTCACGAAGGTCACGTACGGCGTAACCGGCGAGACTGCGATTTTGACGGGATCGCCGGCCTTTGCGCCCGCGGTGACGGTGACGTCGACAACGTTATCGTTGACGGCGATCGGCGAGACGTTCGTTCCCGTTCCACCCTCTTGCGTCGTATCAGGGAACAGCGACGTGTCGACGATTACGCGGCCGCTCACGGATTTGACTCCGTGCGCGGCGATTTGCCTTGCGAAATCGCGCAACACCGCAAGCGGATCACCGGGAACGGCCTTTGTATCGGGACTTCCGCCGTACGCGTGATCCTCGTTCTCAAAAGCAAGCGTGCCGTCGGGCTGGATGCGGTTGGAGAGATTGGGATCGCCCACCGCACGCAGCACGACGTCGCCGTGCAGCACGCCTGAACTGTCGATCGCGCCGGTCCGATACACGTTCGTCGTAAAGCGATACGACGGACCAAGGAGCGCAAGAGACGTTCCTTCGGTAATCACCTTGGTGGTCGATGCCGCGACGAAATATTTATCCGCATTGTATTGGTAGAGCATCTGTTTACGATCGAGATCGTAGAACGCGATGCCGAATTGCGACGCGTGAAGTGACGGCCGCTTCATGATTGCGGCGACGTCCCGTGCAATTTTGCTTTGCTGCGTGGGCGCAGCGACAGCGGGCGTCAGGATACCGGCGAGGAGAACTACGACGATCAGCGACGCTCGTTTCATACGACATCTCCCGTAAGGGCGAACGGATCGGCAATGCGCGGCCAATAGTTGGGATCGCGCTTTCGGTAGTCGATGCCGCCGAAGTCGAGCCGTAACGCTCCCGGTGAATCGACGTGGAGCACGAGTCCGGCAATCGGCGCGAATTTTCCATAGAAATGGTGCGACGACTTTACGACGATGATACGCGCTTGCTCGAGCGGGATGCCCAGCCCCGTGAACGCATCGGGCGCGAAGACTTGACTGCGTATCGACGCTAAAACGATGTGTACGTCGCCGGCATCGATCCACGCGGCACGCCCGAAATAGAGCGCTCCGGTATCGTCCATCGACGTTTGCGCATGGTGTTCGTGTAACGCGCGTACACGGACGCTCACATCGAGCGGCGCTCCTGACGCTGTACCGAGTTTACCGCCGAAGCGAAGATCCAGCTCTGCACCTTCTCCCGCTTCGAAACACAACTGTACCGCGATCGGATCGTAGTAGACGCCGCTCACGACGTTTTTCACGTTGCGTTCCAGTAGCCGGCGAAGGATGTGGGTGCTGTCGCCCGGCGCGCCTCCGCCCGCGTTGTCTGCGACGTCGGCGAGCACGACCGGCGGCTTGCGGCATGCAAGTGCGGCGTCGATGGCGTCGTCCATGCTCGTTGCACGGAGCGCCACGGCTTCACGAAGCGACCAGAACACCTTTCCGTGCCGCGCCGCGGCTTCTTCGGCTTCCAGCGCATCATCGTCGGAGATCGCGAGGCATTTCACGCCGCCGTCGGCGACATCGCCCCATGGGAAGCCGTGGATCAAACTCGTCGAGAGTATCGATCCGCGACGCTCCGCCTTGAGGGCTTCGACGAATCCACGCATCGGTTGCGAGGTAGTCGGAAAGATTCCGGTCATGCGGCAATCGAAGGCGCGCATCACCGGGCGAATTTCCTTGCGCGCCGCGGCAACGCACAGATTATAGAGGTCCGCGCCTCGCTCGACGATGTCGGTGTGCGGATATTCGTCGTAGCCGACGATCAGCGTTGCGTGTTCGAGCATTTGCGCGCTCAAGTGCGAATGCAGATCGAGTTCAGCCCCCACGACGACATCGGGTCCGACGATGCTTCGCACGCGTGCAAGAATGTCGCCTTCGCAATCGTCGTAGCCTTCGGCGACCATTGCGCCGTGAAGGAACAGCAACACCACGTCGACAGGCTGCGCGTAGCGCAGGTCGGCGAGCAACTCGTCACGCAGCGCTTCATATACCGCGCGAACCGTCATGCCGCCGGGCTCCGCGACGGCCGCGACGCTTTCGACGATCGTGTGCCCGTCGCGTTGCGCATCGCTGCGCCAACGGATCATCGTGGCAAGTTCGCTCGTTGCGCGAATCGGTTCGCGGCTTCCGTGCTGGATACCGTTCAACTCGTATGCCGCAATGCCGGTCGGGATCGGGGAGAACGTATTGGTTTCAGTGACGATCGCGGCGGTGAAGATCCTCACGTGCGGATCTAGTGCCCGCCGTCATAGATGACGCGCGCGATCTTCAATGCGGTCTCTTCCGGCGCGGCGTCGGTTGCATTCGTGAGCACGATGATTTCAAGCCGGTCGTGCGGGAACGTCGCGTTCATGGCACGCGCACCCGGCAGTCCGCCGTTATGCCAAATCATCGCTCGCCCTTCCGCACGCGCTTGAACCCATCCGAACGCGTACCCGAGGCCCAGATTGTTCGCGGTATCTTTCGACGCAAGCATCTGTATATGCGCGGGCGGCGTCGTAGCGACGCGCACTGCTGCAAGCGGAATCACGCTACCGCTGAAATAGGCTTGATCCCATTTAATGAGATCGGCGGCATCGGAGGCAATCGCGCCGGCGGAATTCGCCCAATCCATCGAAAAGCGCGGGAGCAGCGTAAACGTTCCTTTTGCGTAGGTGTATCCCCGCGCCGCATCGGGCACCGAGGGTACGGAACTGGTCAGGTACTCCATTGATTGCAGACCATGCGGCGTGAAGATTTCGTTTTCGAGAAAACGGCCGTACGGCATGCCGCTCACGCGCGAAACGATCATGCCGGCGAGCATATAATTCGTATTGCTGTATTGGAACTTCGTCCCAGGTTTGAAGTGCAACGGTTTGTCTTGGACGAGCGCGAGGAGACTCTGCTCCGAGTGCGATCCGGCGGTGCCGCTCATGATTGCGGTCAGCAGAGGTTTGTCTTCGAGGTAGTCGGGAAGCCCGCTCGTTTGGTCGAGCAGTTCGCGCACCGTGATTTCGTTGCCGTGCGGCGCATTGGGAACGTAGCGCGAGACCGGAGCGTCGAGGTCGACCTTTCCGTGCTGCGCGAGCAGCATGACGGCAGTCGCCGTAAATTGCTTCGTGATCGATCCGACCGGGAAGACGGTCTGCGCACTAACGGGAAGTTGGTGCGCGCGATCGCGCAGGCCGTATCCATGCACGTACAGTACGTGGCCCGCGCGTCCGACACCGATTTCCATTCCGGAAATATGTTGCTTCTTGAGCGCTTGCGCAGCGATCTCGTCGATCTTTTGCGTCTGCGCCGCCGTCAGCGGAGCGGCGCTCGCCACAATGGGTGAAGCGAACAGCCACAGTGCCGTAAGCAGCAGCGCCTTCATAGGGTTAGCCTCCGTTTCCCCACACGTCGGGGTCGCACCAAATCGTTCCGTTCGAATATTTGATCGACGGCCTGCGATCTTCACGCAATAACAGCGGTCCATCGAGATCGACGACGACGCACAACTGTCCGAGGAGAAACGCGGGCGCCATAGCGAGCGACGTGCCCATCATGTTTCCGACCATAACACCCAATCCGTACTCCTTCGCACGCGCCGCCATCGCGAGGCCCGCAGTGAGACCACCGCATTTATCGAGCTTGATGTTTACGATGTTGAAGCGACCCGCGAGCTTTGGAATATCGTCTGCCGTTTGCGCGCTCTCGTCCGCAGCAACGGGGATCGGCGAGTTCAAGCCGTCCATGTCGTTGTCGCGATCGATCGGAAATGGTTGTTCGATGAGCTCGACGCGCGCTTCTTGGAGCACGGGCAAGATTTCCTTGAAGAAATCGCGCGTGAAGCCCTGATTCGCGTCGACCGCGAGCCAAACGTCGGGCCGTGCTTCACGCACGGCGCGTACGCAGGCAATATCGTTCGGCGTGCCGGTTAATTTCAATTTCAGCGCGACGGCGTCGGAAAAGTCTCGCGCGCGCTGCGCCATGACGTCAGGTTCATCGGCGCCGATCGTATATGTCGTGACGAGGGGACGAGGCGGCTGCAATCCGGCCAGTTCCCAGACCGGGCGCCGTTCGAGCTTCGCTTCCAGATCCCACAGCGCGCAGTCAAGGGCATTGCGCGCGCCTCCCGCCGGCAACAAGTCGAGAATATCCATGCGCGTTGCGCCGCCTGCAATGGCGTCGCTCACGCGTTGAATTTCACTAAGGCAGTGCTCGGGCGGATCTTCCTTATAGTAAATACCGGCGCACTCGCCTCGACCGCGCGCACCACTGCGCTGGATCTCGACATAGACGAGCTCGGAGTCGGTAAAGGTATACCCGGTGATTCGGAAAGGAGTTTTGTACGCCCAGTGCTCGATGCGGCTGGTTACGGTGCCCTGCGCGGCGCTCTTCATGACGATATTTTGCTTTCCACAACGGAATTTTGATGCCTGCCGCGGATCATTCGAAACGCGCCAGATCGAACGGCTCGAGATCGATGCTTGCGCGTGCACCGCTCATAAGCTGGGTCATTGCGCGGGCCGAGACTGCCGCTTGCGTCAGGCCTAAATGCCCATGTCCGAAGCAGTAGTACAGATTCTGATGACGCTTCGCCGCGCCCATTGCCGGGATTGAATCAGGCATCGAAGGGCGTACTCCGGCCCATTGCGTCGCGCCTTCGTTTTTCAGTCCGGGAATATAGCGACGCGCTTGTTCGTACAGCATGTGCGCGCGTCGAAAATCCGGAGGCGACTGCGGGAGCGCAAATTCCATCGTGCCGGCCAGACGCAATCCCTCGTTCATCGGCGTCGCACCAAAATGCGGTTCGTGAAAGATCATCGGATGAGTCACTGCGACGCCGGGATCACCGATCATTAGGTGATACCCGCGCGCCGGCGCCAGCGGAACGCGATAGCCGAGCGGTTCGAGCAAACTCGCCGAATGATAGCCTGCGCATACGAGCACGCGCCGCACAGCGAGTTGAGAAAGCGCACCGTGTTGGTCGACCAGGATGACCCAAGTACCGTCGCGCTTCGGACGTAGCGATCGAGCGCGCGCACGTAAGATGCGGCTCGCGCTCTGCATGCGCTGCGCAAGCCGTTTGCCGAACCGCTCGGGGTCCGTGCAATGCGCGGAGTTCGGAAAAAAGATCGCGCCGGCGACGGTCGGTCCGAGAGCCGGCTCCATGTCGTGCACTTGCGCTGCATCGAGCGCGTTGGCCGCAATACCTTCGCGCTGGAGCACCGTCAACTGCGTTACCAATTCGTGCAGAGTGCGCTTATCGTAGACGATCTTCAATCCGCCACCGCGCACGAGGAACTCGGCGGCATCTGATGCCGCGGCAACCGCCGCGAGTTCGTTTACCGCATCACGGTTGAGGCTCGCAAGGGCGGCCGTCGCGCGACGAATGACGCGGGAACGCATTGCGCCCAGAAATCGTAAACCCCATCCCGCAAACGCCGGCAGATACGATGGTCGCACGACGAGTGGACCACGCGGATCGAGTAACATGCGCGGGAGCGCTGCGAGCAGCGCAGGATGCGCAACCGGAAAAATCTCGCCATCGTGCAGGTAGCCGGCGCTGCCTGCCGCCGTTCCCGCTCCTGGTTCGTCCGGCTCGACGACAACGACATCGAACCCGGCGGCGTGCAAATTGATCGCCGAAATCGTGCCGATAATGCCGCTTCCGACGACGGCAACCTCGCCGTCGGGCGCTGCGCTCATCGTCAAGCACCTTTGCCTAAAACTCGGTAACGAAGCTAGCTAAACCGAACGCCAAGAACAGCCAAATTCCGTAACACGCGGCGAGGCCGACGAGCACTTCGCCGGTGCGTACGAGCCAACCACCCGGGCCGCGAACAACGCGCAGAACGCTTTCGGCGACAATCGCAATACCGCCGAGCACAGCGATCAGGCCCAAGGCGTACAGCGCGTACATGGTATAAACAAAGCTGGATTTTAAAATCGCATTTTCTGATGAGAGCGCCATGACCCAAACTGCGAGCGCTAACGGAAATGCGATCGCGCCGATGCGTGCCGCGAGGTGAATCCAGCGCTCTCGCTTTGGAACGTTGAACGTAAGCCTCAGACGACGGCGCGCGATCCATCCGCCGAGCCGGACTGCGAGCGAGATGAGAAGCACCGCGATAAAGCAGGGGATGAAGATTTTTAGCGAGCCGAGCGATTTTAAACCGTTGGCACGCTGGAAGATAAAGACGGGAATAAAATCGTCGCTCGTCCAGTATTCGACGTTTCCGTTACGGTCCGCGACAAACTTCAGGTGCGCCTGCCCGTTGACTTGCTGATAATAGAGCGGTCCGATTTCACGCCAGCGCAACGGATCTTCGGCAGCGTTTTGCAGTGCGCTAACCTCGACGGTTCCGTCGGGATTCGCAGTCACGCCGGCTTGTCCGAGCGCATACACGAGCGCGAGCGCACTTCGATCCGTGCGGCGGCTGGAGCCATACCACCCCGAGACACGCGCGGCATCGGGTTTCGGATCGGCGACGGTCGGCGGCTGCGGCGCTTTATACGGATAGTAGCGGTCGAGGAACGCGCGAAAGATTTCGGTCCGCACCCCTTCGGCGGCACCCTTCTTGCCCGCGCTATTAAACGAGAGAAACATTCCGACGTGCTGCGTTGGGAGCAAGTGCAGGTCGCTATGAAAGACGTTCGTGTCTCCAGCATGCGCGACGATCTGTTGCCCGTTGCGATTCTCTTGATAGAACCCCAAGTCGAAGCCGTTCATACCGGGCGCCGGAGCGAGTTGCAAGGTGAAGATCTCGCGGATAGTCTGCGGCTTGAGGATAGTCCCGCCGTCATACCGGCCGCCTTGCAAATACGCGATCATAAAATGCGCCATGTCGGTTCCCGTCGCCGACGCAGCGCCTGCGGGCGCCGCTTCAACGATTTCGAATGGCGCCGGTTTGGCGCTGTCCGCGCTCGTGTATCCCTTTGCCATGAAGGGCTCGAGATTCGCCGGCAACGGCTGTTCGAACGTCGACCGGTTCATGCGCAGCGGTGTCAAAATGTGCTTCTGAATGTACTGGTCGTACGGTTCACCGGAAACGCGTTGAACGATGTAACCCGCGAGCGCCGCACCGTAGTTGGAATATGCGATGACCTGTCCCGGCGGAAAGATGCGGCCCGGGATGTGGTTCATCAAGTACTGGCGCAGCGGATAGAGTTGGCCTTTGTCCTCGAAGATAAGGTCCCGAACGACTTCTTCGAAACCGGGCGAGTGCGTCATCAAGTTCCGCAGCGTGATGGGCTTACCGTACTTCGGCGGAATCTTGAAATCCAGATACTGATTCACATCGGTATCGAGATTCAGCTTTCCGGCCTCAACCTGTTGCATCACGGCGGTCCATGTGAACAACTTCGAAACCGAACCCGGCCGGAAGATCGTTTGATCCGGGTTCACGGGCGTACGCTTTGCTAAATCGGCATAGCCGTAGCCCTTGGCGAAGATGATCTTGCCGTCTTTTACGACGGTAATGACCGCCCCGGCAATATCCGCACGCCGGATCGCGTAGGGAACCATACCGTCAAAGAACGGCGTTAGGTCTTGACCAGTCAACGTGCGTGACGCTGACGCCGGCGCTGCCATAACAGGGCTAGAGAGCAGGGTAAAGACAAGCGGCAGCGCCGCGACAAAACGTCTCATTGACATTCCTTTGTTAGAAACCGTGGTCAAGGATGACGCGCCCGTGCAACTATATTTCGCTCTATTACTCTATATTCTGCCGTACCCTTTAAAATTGACACTGCGAACGAAATTTTGCTTCACTAGCACACATGCGACGATTCATGGCGATCGGGACAGTCTGCGTACTTGCGTCGATTTTTGCTGCATGTACGCATGTTGCGCGTGGCCCGCAAAGCAGCGGAGGTAACACGCTGACGGTCGCGATTCAAAAGGAGCCGATTGCGCTCGATCCGCTCTTATTGGAAGGCATCAGCGCGTACACGTTTAGCGAGCTGCTCTATTCGTATCTAACGAATTACGATTCGGCGGGACGAATCGTCCCGGATCTCGCCCGGGAAGTTCCAACACCGGAAAACGGCGGCGTTTCGCCCGACGGGAAACGCGTGACGTTCCACCTCCGCCGCGGCGTGCGATGGCAAGACGGCGCTCCCGTCACGGCGGCCGACGTCCTATTCACCTACCACGCGATCATGAGCCCGGCGAACAACGTATCGGAGCGCATCGGCTACGACGAGATCGCTTCGATGGCGGCTCCCGATCCGTATACGGTCGTCCTTACGCTCAAGCGTCCGTATTCACCGATTGTCGCCCTCGTCTTCGGAGGCGACAGTAACTACACAATTCTTCCCGCGCATCTGCTCGCGTCCAAAAAGAACATCAACAATGACGCCTTCAACGCATCGCCCGTCGGCTCAGGCCCGTACCGCCTGGATCGCTGGGAACGCGGCGACCGTCTGACGTTCGCCGCGAACGACGCCTATTACACGGGACGGCCGCACATTGCGCGTCTCGTGCTTCCCGTCATTGCAAACGACTCGACGATGATCGACGAGTTACAATCCGGAGAAATCGACGCCGCATTCATGCTCGATGCCGCTCGCATCGAGCAGCTCCGCGCGATTCCGCACCACCACGTCGTCATCACACCGGTTCCGTACTTCTATGCGCTCGGTTTCAATCTGACGGATCCGATCTTGCGCGATCTGACCGTCCGGCGAGCGTTTGCGCTTGCGATCGACCGTCGCAGCCTTACGCAGAAGATCACGCACGGGGTAAACGATCCCGACACGGCGATGCGCGGGCTCTTTACGTGGGCGTTCGATCCGACGGTGAAGCTCCCGCCCTTCGATCCCGCGCAAGCTGCGGCGTTGCTAACGAAAGACGGATGGATTCCGGGTCCCGGCGGAATCCGTATGAAACAAGGGCGGCCGCTGCATCTGGAACTATCGTTTGCCGCCGGTGAGGGAATCACGACTCGTTTCGCGACCGCCATCGCAGCGGCCGAACGAGCCGTGGGCATCGACGTGTCGATGCATCAGTACGACCGTACGCAGTTTCTATCGATCCCGGGACCGATGATTCAAGGCCACTACCAAGTCACGCTCTACGACTATCAAGCGACGTACGATCCTGATGTTTCTTGGCTGCTCGCATGCGATCAGCGTGGGCCGCACGGCTTTAACGATACGCGATTCTGCGATCCGCAAGTCGACGCGCTGCTCGCGCGCGGAGCGTCATCGTACGATCGCTCAACGCGTTCGGCCGCATACCGCGCGATACAGCGGCGCCTTGCCGATCAACTGCCGTACGCGTTTCTTTGTCAAATCAGCGAAGTCGACGTGATTCCCGACAATCTGCGCGGATTTGCGCCCCCGCTGCTCTCGCCGTTTAATTCCGTCGCGTCGTGGCGTTATGGAACGAGTTTATCGATGACGAGATCCGTAAATGCATCCGTGCCGAGCGCAGTACCCGAGCCGGCGATTTCGGCCGTTCGCGCACCGCTTGCGTACGCGTCTTCCACCGCGCGCTCGATGCGTTCCGCATTCGCCGCGTCATCCAAACTGTAGCGAAGCAGCATCGCGGCGGAGAGAATCGATGCGGTGGGATTTGCGATGCCCTTGCCCGCGATGTCGGGCGCGGTTCCGGCGATCGGCTCGTAGAGTCCGAACTGATGACCGCGTGCGCCGCGCGTTCCCAAACTCGCACTCGGCAACGTTCCAATCGAACCGGTCAGAATCGCAGCTTCGTCGGAGAGAATATCGCCGAACATGTTCTCGGTCAAAATGACGTCGAAATCGCCGGGACGTCGGACGAGCTGCATCGCAGCGTTGTCGACGAGCAAGTGGTCGAGTTGCACGTCGGGATATTCTCGCGCGAGATTCGTCACGATGCGACGCCATAGGCGAGACGTTTCCAGAATGTTCTGCTTGTCGACGGACGTTACGTGCTTACGGCGTCCGCGCGCGAGTTCGAATGCGGTCCGCGCGATCCGTTCGATCTCCGGCGCGCGATAGATCATCGTATCGACCGCCATCTCCACACCGTCCTCGACGCGCTGTTCCTTCGGCTTCCCGAAATAAATGCCGCCCGTTAACTCGCGCACGACGATGAGATGGAGTCCGCGCACGAGCTCCGGTTTGAGCGACGATGCATCTTCCAATCCCGCAAAGACGCGCACGGGCCGCAGGTTCGCATACAACTCGTAATCGCGCCGCAGCACGAAAAGCGCGTACTCGGGCCGCTCCGCAAGCGGCTTGCCGTCGTATTGCGGCAATCCGACGCTGCCGAAGAGAATCGCGACACTGGAATCCGCGAGCGTTCGCGCTTCATCGGGAAGCGCCGGGAGCCCGCGCTCGAGCGCCGCTCCGCCGACGACGCTTTCAACGCACTGCAGATCCGGGCGCACGTGTTGCAGCACACGCACGGCGGCGCGCGTGATCTCAGGCCCGACGCCATCGCCGGGAAGAACGGCTATTCTCTCCGCCACGTGCTTAGGTAACCGTGATACGTGTCGTGTCGGGTGACGGCTCGATCGGCGTCGGCGGATGCGGCGCTTGCGCCGCTGCCGGGGCCGCTTGCGCCGCCGCAGGTACCGGTGTATGCGAATTTTCGAGCAGCGACAGATGCGTCATCAGCAAGCTACGCAGTTCGCTCTTGGCTTTCTCCGCCGCCTCGATCGCGCGCTGATGTTCGCGGCGCACTTCGAGGATGGCATCGTTGTACGAGGCGATCTCGCGCTCGGATGCCAAACGCGCCTGTTCCTTGATGAGATCCGCTTCCTTGTGCGCCGAAGCTTTGACTTCATCCGCGGTGCGTTGTGCGAGCAGCAGCGTGTTTTGCAGCGACTCTTCCATCGCTTTGAAGTGGCTGATGCGCTCGCGTAAATCCGCGATTTCCGCCTGCAGCGCCGCTAGGTGCGTCGCGTCGTCTTCGAGCGTTTCGATAATCTCGTCGAGAAACTGATCGACTTCCGTGCGATCGTACCCTTGCAGTGCTTTTTTGAATGTCTTGTGTTGAATGTCGATAGGTGTGATTTTTTGCACGTGGACCTCTACCAGCGATTACCCGCGGTTTGCCATGAAATCGAGCGTTCCGTCTGACGACATCGTGTCGCGCAGCCCGGCTGCGTTCACCACCACACCTGCGGGAACGACCAGGTAGATTGCTTCGGCCAATTTTTGAATCTTGCCGTCGATCGTGTATGCCACACCGGACGTAAAATCAACCACACGCTGCAGCAACGTGCGGTCGGCGTTTTGGAGATTCACGATAACGACTTGACGGTTGCGCAACGCGTCGGCGATTTCGACGACGTCTTGAAAGTTGCGCGGGGAGTATACACTGACTTCCGTGCCCGAACGACGCCCAGCATTGCTCAGCGGTACGACGCGACCAGGCGTGACGGGTTCGTCGTCGTAGAGTTCGTCTTCCTCATCGCGGATCGAAAAGAACGATCCGATTTTGCTAAACATACTCACGGGGGTTGGCACCCTCCCTACCTTACGTCTCGTACCGTCGTTCACCAAAGAGCGCGGTACCGATGCGCACCATCGTGGAGCCCGCCCGAACTGCCTCGCGCCAGTCTCCAGACATGCCGATTGATAGCGTTCTTCCACCAATCAACGCAAACGTCTTTGCAGCGGTCTCAAAAGCCCGCGAGATTTCCGCGCGGTCGCCGGTAACCGGCCCGATCGCCATGACGCCGTCGAGCTGCAGGGCCGGCTCGGCGGCAATCGCTTCCGCGATGCGCGGCGCATCTTCCGGACGCGCCCCGAAGCGGTCCGCGGGCGAGATGTTGAGCTGAACGAGCACGATGAGGCGCTTCCCCGCCTTCGCCGCCGCGGCACCGAGCGCGCGCGCGGCATCGATACGGTCGATGCTTTGGACCACATCGAAAAGCTCGACGATCGCCTTTGCCTTGTTCGTCTGCACGTGCCCGATGAAATGCTTTTGCACGCCGGGCGGTACGAGCGAAAATTTCGACCTTGCTTCTTGGACGTAGTTTTCACCGATCGCATCGAGGCCCGCGCGCGCCGCTTCAACGATTGCCTCGGCCGGCTGTTTTTTGCTGACGCCCAGAATCCGCGCGCTCGCGGGCTCGCGCCCGCACGCGCGCAGTTCTTCGTTCAGTTCGCGCCGCAGTGCCGCAAGACGATCGGCAATGCTTGCAATCATGCTGCGGTAACGGCGGGCTCCGTGATGTCCGTTCGGCGTCCGCGACGCGCGCAATAGATGATGCCAATGATGCCGATCGGAATCATCGGCAGTGCGTAGAGCTGTCCGCCGGTAATGCCGTGCCACGCAAAGTCCGCATGGCGCCAAATCTCCGCGATGCTGCGCGTAACGCCGTACATCGTAAACCAGCTCCAGCCGACGACACCGTCGGGCGGACGGCGCCGATAAATCAGCAGCACGATCGGAAGCGTGAGAATATCGAGCACCGCTTCGTACAACTGCGCCGGATGACGGTATGCGGTTCCCCATACGTCCGCATCACCCGGTCGATTGGGCAACATGCACCAAGGACGGTCGGGATTGCAGATATCGCCCCACAGCTCGTCGTTGATAAAGTTCACGATGCGGGTAAGCGTAATGCCGACCGGCAAAAGAACGACGACTTCATCGGCGAGGACCATGTACTTGAGGCCCGGATGTTTGCGCACGAAGAGCGCGATCGCGACAAGTACGCCGACGAGACCGCCGTGGAAGGCCATGCCGCCATTCCAGACGGCGATGAAGTTGATGGGATTGCTCGTATACGTCGAGAGGTCGTGCTTCGAGATGATGTCGTTGATGACGAAGAACGTGCGGCCGCCGATGAGCACGCCGACGAGCGCGTAGAAAAGGAAGTCCTGGATCTGCTCTTTGGTCAGGCCGAGACGCCGTCGCCCCTCGGGACGGCTCATCCAAAGATAGACGGCGACAAATCCGAGGAGATAGGCAATGCCGTACCAATGGATGCCCCACCGCCCGAGGTGGATCGCAACCGGGTCGACATTTGTCGGATAGTTAAACCAATGCTGCATCCGGAATTTCTTTAATAAGTGAGAAGTAGCCTGACGAGATGAACACGACGACGCACGTTACCGCCGGCATTGCGTTTCTTGCCGGGCTCGTTTCCTTCGTCTCTCCATGCGTCCTCCCGCTGGTTCCGGCGTATCTCTCGCTGCTCACCGGATCGAGCCTCGAGGAATTGCAAGCGCAGGAGCCGCGCTCGCAACTGCGCGGCCATGCCGTGTCGCACGCGGTGGCCTTCATCATCGGCTTCACCGTCGTCTTCGTTGCGCTCGGCCTTACGGCCAGTGCAATCGGCGGCGTCTTGAACGCGAACCGTGTACTGATCGCACAGATCGGTGGATGCATCGTCATCATCCTCGGCCTGCACATGATGGGCATGCTGCGGATTCCGTTTTTGATGATGGACGCCCGCGTGCATCTGCAGCACGACCGGCGAACGTACTGGACCTCGACACTGGTCGGTATCGCGTTTGCAGCCGGGTGGTCGCCGTGTATTGGACCCATTCTGGCGGGAATTCTCGCGATTGCGTCGCAGCAGCACAACGCCGAGGCGGCGTTTCTGCTCCTCGTCTATTCCCTGGGTTTGGCGGTGCCGTTTTTCCTGACCGCGCTTGCGATCGGAGCGGTATTGCCGGTCCTCAACCGTATCAAGCGGTTCTTACCCGCGATCGAATTCGCGGCCGGACTCTTCTTGGTTGCGGTCGGGCTCGTACTCGTCAATAACGCGTTTCTCACCGTCGCCGGATGGTTCTATCAATTTGTCCCAACACCGAACCTTTAATTCGACCGCTTTCATCCTAGTCGCCGCGATTCTCGCGTTCGTCGCCGATCAGCTGACGAAACGCTGGGTCATGTCGTCATTTCTTCCAGGTGAAAGCCGCATTGTCGTTCCTCAGCTGTTGAAGTGGACATACGAGCGCAATACGCACGGTGCGTTCGGATTGTTTGGAAGCAACGGCTTTCTGCTCATCGTGATGGCCGTGGTCGTGCTGTTCATCTTCTGGGTCAGCTTTCGCGAACAGGCGGCGCACTCGCGACTGGTGTGCATTGCGTTCGGCATGATCGTCGGCGGCGCGATCGGGAACATCGTCGACCGCCTTCATCTCGGGTACGTCGTCGACTTCATCGACTTCTACCGGATCTGGCCGAATATTTTCAACATCGGCGATTCGTGCATTACTACCGGCGTAATTCTGCTGCTGCTTTCAAGCCTTGGACGCTCACGTCGTCACGCCTGAAGAGGCGGGCACTCGCACCGACGTCATCGTTGCACGGCTAACCGGCGCATCACGATCGCTCGTATCCGAAGCGCACAAGCGCGGAGACGTGCGCGTGAACGGCAATCCGGTCAAGCCGAGCCATCCGCTCGAAGCAGACGACGTGTTGGAATACCTCGTCGGCGAACGCGCCCCGCTCGTTGCGACGCCCGAAGAGATCGAGCTGCCGATTCTGTACGAAGACGACGATTTGATCGTCCTCGACAAGCCGGCCGGCATGGTAACGCATCCCGCGCACGGCGCAACGAGCGGAACGCTCGTCAACGCGTTACTCGCGCATATCGGGACGCTTCCCGGCGATCCGCTTCGTCCCGGACTCGTGCACCGCTTGGATCGCGATACGTCGGGATTACTCGTCGTCGCAAAAACAGCCGAGACACTCTCGGCGTTAGGCATTGCGATGAAGGCGCGGCGAATTCAACGTGAATATCTCGGCCTCGTACACGGCGTGCCGCAATACGCGCAGGGACGCATTGACGGTCCCATCGGACGCGATCCGCACAACCGGTTGAAGTACGCAATCGTTCTCGACGGTAAACCGGCCGTTACTCACTACGAGGTGCGTGAAGCGTTCAAGAAACATGCAGAGTTGATCTTCCGTTTGGAAACCGGCCGTACGCACCAAATTCGCGTGCACATGGCGGCAATGGGACACCCGATCGTCAATGATCCGGTCTACGGCCGCGAAGAGTCGCGCTTCGGTCTTCCCGGACAAGCGCTGCACGCGTGGAAATTATCGTTCGAACATCCGCGCACGCACGAAGAGATGCTCTTCGAAGCGCCGCCGCCTCCGGAGTATGTGCATGCCCGGCATCTTCTCGCTACAGAAGGCTGACGGCAGCGCGCGTCGCGGTACGCTAACGCTCGCGCACGGCATCGTGCAGACACCGACGTTTATGCCCGTCGGTACCGCGGCAACCGTGAAGGCGCTAACGCCCGAGGAAGTGCGAAGCGCGCACAGCCAGATCATTCTCGCCAACACATACCATCTGTGGCTACGCCCGGGACGCGATCTCATCGTTGACGCGGGCGGAATCCACAAATTCATGGCGTGGCACGGGCCGATTCTCACCGATTCAGGCGGCTTTCAAGTATTCAGTCTGCAAGAGCGCCGCAAACTCGACAACGACGGCGTGACGTTTCAATCGCACATCGACGGAAGCACGCATCGCTTCACGCCCGAGTCGGTCATCGAATTCGAAGAAGCGCTCGGCGTCGACGTCGCGATGGTGCTCGACGTGTGCGTGAAGCTTCCGGCGACAAGGGAAGAGCTCGCGGAATCGGTGCGCATGACGACTGCCTGGGCGCGCCGCTCACGCGAAGCGTGGAAACGGAAAGAGACGGCCGTCTTTGCGATCATGCAAGGCGGGCTGGATCTCGACTTACGCGAGCGCAGCGCGCGCGAAATCGTCGAGCTGGATTATCCAGGCTACGCGATCGGTGGACTATCCGTTGGTGAGACGCGGGAAGAGATGTACGCGACCGCGCGCCATGCGGCATCGCTGCTGCCGGTTGAGAAACCGCGGTATCTCATGGGAGTCGGCACCGTAAAGGACATCATCATGGCCGTCGATTGCGGCATCGACATGTTCGATTGCGTCTATCCGACGCGCTGCGGACGTAACGGCCGCGCAATGATGCGCAGCGGCGAATTCAATATTCGCAACGCCGCCTATATTCGCGACTTCTCGCCGGTCGATCCGAACTGCGATTGCTACGTTTGCACGACGTACACGCGTGCGTACTTAAACCACCTGTTCCGCGCCAACGAAATGCTTGGCCCGCGGCTGCTTTCGTATCACAACGTGTACGTTCTCAACGATCTCATGCGGGAAGCGCGTGAAGCCATCGAGCTAGGTGCGTGGGCACGCTTTCGCGATCGCTTCTCCTAACGCCATTGTCATCCTGAGCGGAGGTGCGAAGCACTGCAGTCCAAGGATCGAATCCATTAAAGAACCCGGCGAGATCCCGCCGGGCTTTTCATTTGAGGCGATCCTTCGACTCCGCTGCGCTCCGCTCAGGATGACACGGGGACGAAGTGGTGCGTCAAGCGCGTGCTCGGCGAGACCGGGCGCGCTAATATTTTGGTGCCGGGAACAATTTTTTAGAGGACCAGCCGCCAAAGCGAAATAAGAGAGCGTCAATTTAGATTTGCGACCTCTGTCGGAATGGAGCTTTGCCTTATGCGGAGACTTTGCGGACGAGCCGTCATCCTGCTCGCGGCAATCACGTATGGATGGCTCGCTGCGGGGCCAACGTTAGCCTTAGCTGCGGCCAACACGAGCACGGTTGCCGGAACCGTTCATGGTTCGGACGGCGCCCCACTCGCGGGAGCGCGAGTGAGCCTCATCGGGGCTTCGCGCCTCGCACAGACGACCGATCCAACCGGGGCGTTCAAGTTTACGGATGTGCCGACCGGTCTCTACTCTTTGCTCGTGGCCAAAGCAGGCTACGAGACGTATCGAGACGACAACGTCGCTGCATTCATCGGTGAAACGGTGACTTTGAACGTGACCCTTGCAGCGTCGTCTTTTTCGTCGCTCCGCACGATCGCGAGCGTGTCAACGAATGCGGCGGGAGTCGCATCAATCAACACATCGAGCGCGGCGATCAACTCGATCTCCGCTCTCACGTTCGAGAATCAAGGCAGTCAGCAGGTCACGAAGGTGCTTAACGAGACGCCGGGTATCTTCATCACGCCGTACAACCCGAATAACGGTAATCCCAGTAACGGCGGTTCCCCCGCCTCCCCGCAGACGCCGCAGATTCGCGGCGCGCTGCCTTACGAGACGGAGTCGCTTATCGATGGCCACCCGGTCTCCGTCGGTTCGCTTGGAACGTTCTCACCGACCCTTATCAACCCGTTTCTGCTCGACGACGTCGAGCTGGTCAAAGGGCCGGGCTCGATGCCGGCGGAGATCAACTACGCGATTAACGGTACGGTAAACTATCGCACCCTCGAACCGACCGTGAAACCGAAAAATTCGGCATTCTTCGGGGTCGACGGCTGGGGCGGCGTCTCCACAGGGTTCAAGACGACGGGTTCGACGACAAACCACAAAATAGGGTATGCGCTCGGCTACACAACACTAGGTGCACCGGGACCGCTACAAAACTTCTATTTCAACGGTTCGCAGCTTCCGCTCGACAATGGCCCGGTCGGCGGCCCATATTTTGTGAACGGCCAGCAAGTTGCAATGGTCGGATCTCCGGTCGGTGAAGGCCTCGGGCCCACGGCGTTCTCGCCGTACGCCGGCATGGGAGTCGTCTTTAACGAACCGCTCACCGGATGCTGCTATTCAAGTGACACGGGGTATCACTCCACCGCCGAGCTTGCGAAGGTCATCTTCAACTTCTCGAACAGCACGTCGCTAAAGGTGTCCTACCTTGGTGGCCAGTCCGTCAACGGTAACGGGGATATCGAGTCTTATGACACCTCGCTGGTCGGGACCACCGGCCAGCCGGCATTTACATTTGCACCATGCGGCAGCGCAAACCAGGCGCTTACGTGCAATCCATTTGCGACCGGCGCAACCTATAATTGCGCGAACACCGGTCGCTCCCCGAACTGCAACGCGTCGATTCCCTTCGACTTGAGCTCATTCAACGGCGTCGGTGACACGTGGCAGCAGCAAAACCTCTTCCAAGGCGAGTTCCGCACGGCGCTGGGGCAAACGGGAACGGTGCTCGCGCGCTACTACACCGGCGCGTTGAATAACTACACGATTGCGGGCCCATCAACGCCGCTGAATGTAACGCTGCGTAATGCGTATGGTACGATTCCGCTCTGCCCGACCGGTACAACATTCAATCCAGCCGCTCCGAAAATCGACCCTGTTACGGGCGTGAACACGAACGGCGGGTTCGAGTGCCAAGTGTCGGCTAACAACTTCGTCGCACCCGTGAACACAACGTTCAACGGGCAAAGCGCCAATTTCCAGACCGCGAGCCAGCCGAACCTGACTGATTCGCACGATAAGATGAGTGGTGAGACGCTCGAAGTGCAAGAGCAGCTCGGGGATAATTCCTTAACGTTCTCCTACGATCGCAACGAGCAGAAATCGTCTTCAGTATTGAATGAGCCATCGGTCGGTCTCGTCCAACTCTTTCCGGTCGCCGGATCCAAGCAGACATTCCAAACGTTTTCGCTGCGCGGCAACTTCACGCTTAAACCGAAGCTCAATTTGATCGTCGGTGATTACGAAGTCAACTATCTCAGCCACTACTCGATCGACGGCGGACTCACGTTCAACGACTCGTCGCACTCGTACAACGAACCCCGAGCGGCACTCACATGGCATCCGAGCAGCGATACGATCTACCGGCTCTCGGCGGGCGGATCTGTCGCGCCACCATACATTAGCCTGATCTCCTCGGGCGGTCCGACATGGAGCCAGATCATCGGCGGTGTGCCGGCAGCTGGGTGGATACAAATCGCAAATAACGGCAACATCAATGCGGAAACGGCGTTCGGCTACGACCTCGGCGTCAGCCATCGCATCGAGCGCTCGACATCGATAGGCCTCGATCTCTACTTCACGCAGTTGCACAACTTGTTTCTGACCCAGACGGCGAGCGTTCCATTCGGAACCCCGGCCGCTTTAGGTTGTCCGAATGCGCCGTGCGAAATCTCGAAAACGGCGAACCTCGGCCAAGCGCGCTACGAAGGCATCGAGCTCGAAGTGAACCACGTGCCCCTCTACGGGTTCGGCTGGAGACTACAGGGCTCGCTGCAGCGCGCCTTCACCTACAACTTGCCGCCGTATTTCTACTGCTCGGGCTCAACGAACCTAGCCACCGGTGTCTACACGCCGCCGGGACCCGGCTGTATCTACAACACGAACCTCGCGGTCCTTCCGAACGTGAACTTCGGCGGTGCTGCGACGGCAATATCCGGAGCTCCAAACGGCATTGCAAGTGGCCGCGTGCCGTACGCCACCGGTTATGCTGAACTCAATTGGACCGGGCGCTACGGCCAGTACTACAACCTCGGCCTGACGTACTTCGGCAATAACAACAGCTTCAACAACCCGGGGTTCGCCGTGCTCTCGGCTAACGTGCGATTCAACCTCAACGACCGCGGCTCGAGGTTCCAGATCTCGGGCGACAACCTTACCGGCGCATATGCGAATCCATATGTCGGCTTCTTCAACGGCATTCCGCTGCCGCTCGTGAATGGAGCAACGCAGACGAGTCTGGTTACGGGTCAACCGGTGCCCGTGGGTTTCGCTGCGACGGCGTCGGGCAACTACGGTCCCGCTTCGGTCCGATTCATGTTCATTCAGGATCTCTGACGAGCGGTGCACATGGCCGGCGTTAACGCACGGTAGCGTCGACGCCGGCCATGGTTGCTAACGCGTAGAACAGCGCGGCGAAATCGCGGTCTCCCAATCCGAGCGCCTTCGCGCTGGTTAGAAATTCGTTTGCTACGGATGCCGTCGGGAGCGGCACGCCGGATTCGCGTCCGAGTTCGAGAGCAAGCATGACGTCCTTCTGCATCATGCCGATGTCGAACCACGCTTTCTCCGGCATCTCGCGAATGAACGGCGCGCGATATTTTAGCATTGGCGATGCGACGACGCCGCCGAGCATAATGTCGAGTGCGGCACCGCGATCGATGCCGTTTTTCTCGGCGAGAATTACGCCTTCGCTAAGCGCTAGAATCTGAACCGGCATGGTGAGGTTGAGCGCAATCTTCATCACTTTCGCATGACCGATTTCGCCGATGCGCCGCACCGCCGGCCCGATTGCCTTGAGCGGTTCCGTCACGCGTTCGCACGCATCTTGCGGTCCGCCGAGCATGATGACGAGATGCCCCTGCTCCACCGTCAACTGACTGCCCAGCACGGCGGAATCGAGCAACGTCGCGCCGGTGGGTTCGACCCGGGTTGCGAGTTCGCGAATTGTATCGGGTGAGATTGTGCTCATCTCGACCCAGTACTTGCCCGGCGATAATCCCGCGAGAATCCCGGCTTCGCCGTCAGTAACCGCGCGCAGCGCATCGTCGTTCGTCACCATCGTGACGACGATATCGCACGTGCTCGCGACGTCGCGCGGTGTATCGAGGAGTTTCATGCCCTTCTCGACGTAGCGCTGCGCCTTGTGCGTCGTGCGGTTGTACCCGTAGGCATCGGACCCGGCGAGCAGCAGGCGATCCATCATCGCGCCGCCCATTTCGCCCAGACCGACGATGCCGATCTTCATTCGAGAGAACGCACAACTTTCGCGCAATCGGCGCAGATGGAGGGATGCTCGGGCGCGACACCGAGCTGGCGGTATTTCCAGCAGCGGCGGCATTTTTCTCCGTGCGCCGGCTCTAAACGAACCTCGATGCGTCCGTTGTCGCCGATGCTTTCGATACCGTTGATTTGCGAGACCACGAGCGCTTCACGGACGTTATCGACCAATTTGTGCAGTGCGGCGACAAACCGGTCCGGCACGGCGAGTGTCGCCGAGGTCTCATAGTCGCGAATCGTGCCGCTCGGCGTTTCCACGCCCGCGGCAACCCGCGCGCGAAGTTCGCGCAGCAACTCCCACACCGCGACGTCGTCCTGCAACCCTTTCACGTCGATGTCGTGCACGCCGAACGACGAGAAGAACACGCTCTCTTCGCCGCCGCGCAGTTCCGCCGGAATCTCTTGCCACGCTTCTTCCGCCGTGAACGAGAGCACCGGAGCAATCGCAGTGAGGAAACGCGTAAGCGCGTAGAGCAGCGCGGACTGTGCGCTGCGCCGGCGCGGGTCGTTCTCACCCAGCGTATAGAGCGGATCTTTCATCGCGTCGAAATAGAAACTCGACATCGAACTTTCGAACTCGATGATGCGCAGATACGCATCGTGAATGCCGAACGCATCGTAGAGCCGCTTCACGTCGGCGACGAAGACGTCCGCGACGTTACATGCAATCGCATCGAGCGGCTGCATCCGCTCGCGCGGTACGACGTCGCCGGCCTTCAAATCGTCGACATTGGAGAGCATGAAGCGAATGCGGTTGCGGATATTACGATAGACGCGGCCGACTTGTTCGATGACATTCGGTCCGAAGCGCACGTCGTCCACGAATTCGACGGATGCAGCCCACAAACGGAGCACGTCGGCGCCCCACTTGTCCATCGCGTCGCGCGCGTCGATGCCGGTGCCCTTGGATTTCGACATCGGACGGCCTTGCTCGTCGTTCACCCATCCGTTCTTGACGACGTGTTTGTACGGCGCTTCGCCCTTGACGCCGACAGCCGTCACAATCGAGCTGCGGAACCAGCCGCGATATTGATCGCCGCCTTCGAGCACGAGATCGCTCGGCCACGGAATGCCGTCGCGCAGTACCGCGAGATGCGTTACACCCGACTCGAACCAGATGTCGACGATGTTCTTCTCTTTTTCGAACGACGCGCCGCTGCAACTCGGGCATGTGAAGCCCGGCGGCAGATAGACGTCGACCGGATCCGTCCACCACACGTTTGCGCCGGCTTCGCGAAACCGGTTCGCTGCAATGCGCGCGACGCGCGGATCGAGGATCGATTCGTTACAGGCAACGCAGGCAACGGCGGGAATCGGCGTTCCCCACGTGCGTTGACGCGAGATGCACCACTCGGGATGATTTTCCAGCATCTGCACGAGCCGGTGCTCGCCCCACTCGGGCGTGTAGTCGACCTTTTGCGCCGCTTCGATCGTGCGCGCGCGCAACCGGTTCTGATCCATTGCGATGAACCACTGCGCCGTTGCGCGGAAGATGACCGGATTGTGGCAGCGCCAGCAATGCGGATACGAGTGCTCGTACTCCTCGGCGCGCCACAGGTGACCGCTCGTCTCGAGATCGGCGATAATCTGTTTGTTCGCTTTGAAGATGAACTGGCCGGCATAGGGGCCCGCTTCGCTCGTGAAATGCCCGCGCGCGTCGACGGGATTGAGAATCGGCAATCCGTACTTCACACCGGTATCGAAGTCGTCGGCACCATGACCGGGCGCCGTGTGCACGGCACCTGTTCCGGTTTCCATCTCGACGTAATCGGCGAGCACGATGACGGAATCGCGATCCATGAACGGATGACGAACCGCAAGATTATCGAGCTGTTCGCCCGTCGCGGTGCCGAGTAACTGCGCGCGCGAATACGCCTCGCCGAGCGCAGATTCGGCAAGCGCCGTCGCAACGATAAGCAGTTCACCGTCAACGCGATACAGACCGTAGGGCGCATCGGCGCGAAGTGCGATCGCAACGTTCGCGGGCAACGTCCACGGCGTCGTCGTCCAAATCAAAACCGAGAGGCGATCCTTCGACTCGTTTTCACGCTCGGCGTGAAAACGGCTCAGGATGACACGGCGCTGTTCGTCATCCGCGGTGAAGCGAACGTAGATCGACGGCGAAACCTTCGGTTCGTATTCGATTTCCGCTTCGGCGAGTGCGGTTTCGTCGTGCACGCACCAGAGCGTCGAGCGCAGGCCTTTGTAAATCTGATTGTTTTCTGCGAGGTCGGCCAGCGCATCGACGATCGTTCCTTCGAAACTCGGATCGATCGTGCGATACGGATGCTCCCATTCGCCGAAGTTCCCCATGCGCTCGCGCACCGCGCGTTGACGGTCGAGCCAAAAGAGCGCGCGCTCTTTGCACTTCTCGCGCAATTCCAGCGGGTCGATGTCGTGAAAGTCTTTGATGCCCAGATGCTTGAGCGTTTCGAGTTCGATCGGAAGTCCGTGCATATCCCAGCCGGGAACGAACTCTGCCCACTTGCCATCCAGCAACGCGATCTTCACGAACATGTCTTTGAGGACCATGTTCAGGAAGTGGCCCATGTGCAGCTCGCCGTTGGCATACGGAGGACCGTCGTGAAGAATCCACGGACCGTTCTTCCGATTGCGCTCGAGCCGCTGTTGATAGATGCCGTTCGTACGCCACCAATCAAGTCGCCCGGGCTCGCGCTTGGGCAACTCCGCCTTCATCGGGAAGGCGGTCTTCGGCAAACGTAGGGTATCGCGGTAATCGCGCTCGACGGTCTCGCTCATGGCTCACGCATAAGTTCGTCAAGCACGTCGAAGTTTCGTGCCGCAGACGCGCGGATCTCGGCGGCCTTCGTCGCGAGCAGCGCCGCGAGTTCATCGCGCTGCGACATCAGTCGGTCCACCAGCGTATCGCCGGTCGCCATATCGGGCGCGCCCTTGCCCGGAACCCATAGCGGCGGAAGCGGATAGTCGAGATCGTCTACGAGCGAGGCGACTTTGGGATCGTACGGAATCGCGAGAAACGGCACGCCGAATCGCGCCGCAAGTATCAACGCGTGCAGACGCATTCCGACGACGACGTGCGCGCCGCGAAGAATCGCCGCGGCACGTTCGAGCGTGCACTCCGGCAACAGCATCGGCGCCGTTTTACATGCACGAATGATCGTCGTCGATACTTCCGCGTCCGACGCACCGCCGAGCGGCAGAAATGCAACGCGCACGCCATGCTCGTTCGCTAAACGGTCCGCGGCGCGCGCGATCAGCGCAACGCCTTCTTTGAGCGCCGCCACTTTGCGGATGCTAAAGATTGCATAGCGACTGCCGTCGAGTCCCTCGCGCGCGAGATCGTACTCTTCGACGGGAAGATCGTACAGAAACACGGGATCCGCCGTCTGTTCGACCGGCGTGCCGGGCAGCAACTGTCGCAATAACGTCTTCGAGCGGCCGTCACGCACCGTTGCCGTGCTCACGCCCTTGCAGAGCGAACGCACCACGAATTTTCCAAGCGAATCGAGCGGTCCGATCGATTGCGCGAAGATCATCGTCTTTCGTTTGAGGCGGATTGCTTCGCGCAAAATACCTGAGTAATACACGACGCTGCGTAAGCTCGTGGAGCTTTGCAACAATCCACCGCCGCCCGAGAGCACGACGTCGGCGCGCCGGATAGCGTCGCGTACGTCGCTCATGCTCCAGCGCGGCGTTGCCGCAACGCCGAGGTGCGCGTGCGTTTGTTCGGGCGAGGCTGAGAGCACCTCGACGTCCCACGCCGGAAAACGGCGGCGCAACTGCTTGACGATCACTTCGAGCAGCGCCTCGTCCCCGAGGTTACCGAACCCGTAATAGCCCGAGAGCAGTACACGCACGACGATAGATCCAAATCGCAATGATGCCGACGACTGCGCCGATGATCACGCCGTTTCCGATTCGCTGCAGCGAGATGATCACCGGCGTGTGCAGGTGCGAGAACGTGTCGATGACGTCGCCGATGCCGACGCCGATGCCGAGCGCAAGCAGCCAGCCGGCTGCACGGCGATGTTGCACCAGCAGCGCGGGCGTGAGCATCAGCAGCGGAGCGCCGATCAGGAACTCCTTCGTGCGCGGACGTACGCTGAGCACGTGCGCGAGCACATGACGCATCGCAAGCTCGAAGTTCGACGGCTGCACGTCGCTCGTGTTGCCGCTGCGCATTAGCAGCAGTGCGCCCGCAGCAATCACCACGACGCCGACGAGGAGTTGATACAGCGTGATCGGCGCCCCGAAGACTTGGCGCGGTGTCGTTTCGGTGTTGTAGCGCCCCGAAAAGAGATACATACAGAGCGCGATGAGCGGCGTTAGAACGTACAGCGCGCGCACGCCGCGGAAACGCTCGATTTCCTCCATGGTCAGCGGCGAACTCATAATGCCGACGACGACGAGCGCGCCCAGCAATGCCACCACGGTGGCCAGCACCGTCCAGCCCAAGCTGCGCACGATTTGATCGCCGAAACGCGGAGCCGGCTCTTCATAAAATGCCGGCGCAATGACAGCGAAGGCGGCGGCCGCAAACAGCAACGCTCCAACGAGCGCGATTACCGAACACGCGAACATGTCGTGATGTGAGACGACGCCCGCGAGATAGAGCAGCACCGTTAAGACGTACGCGGCGACCGCCCACGAGGGCCGATACCATCCAAACCACCCGAGCAACAGCACGAAGATTGACGGCACGGCGAGCGCCGCAACACCGACGAGAATCGCATTATTCCCGCGATACCCGGGAATCGGCGTCGCACGGCCGAGACGAACGCCATGCGAGCGCAGCTCGTCGGCGAGGTCCTTGACCATCTTCACGTTCGTCGCTTCGATGGACAAGTCGCCTTCTCGATGCGTCCATGGGCGCAAATAGACAACGCGGATGTTCCGCTCGCGCACGCCGAGATCGAAGCGTCCGATCAACTCATCGAGCTTGATCTTATCGTAGTCGCTGCGCACGATCGCCTGTACGCGAACCGTCTGCCCAGGAATCAAGCGCGCAAGCGTATCGTTGCCCTTCTGAATTTGCGACGTGTCGTACACTTCGATGGAACCGAAGTTAAACGGATGCGCCGAGCCGGTAAAGTGTTCGCGGAACGCGTCGGCCGCGTCGGGCAAATGATCGGGATAACCGAAGACTTCGTTGCCCAGTCCAAAGAAGACGACATCCGAGATGCGCGCGCCCGACGCAATAGCATCGTTGAACTCCGCGTCCATCTGCTGCTTGGTGAAGCGTTCGTCGTTTTGGAAGCGCGCGACGACGAGCAAGTGTAGCCGTTTGGCAAGGGCGAGCTGATCGTCGGGGATGCCGAGTCCGACGTTATTGAAATAGTCGATCTGCGTGCGCACTTCGATGATCCACGGTTTGCTCGCGCGCAGCACGCGAATCGTCTTGGGCTCGAAATGCAGCGGAAGCTGCCGCCGGTAGCGTTCGTACGTTGCCTTGTCGTACACGATGATGTAGATCGCGTCGCGCGAGAGTCTGTTCGTGCGTGCGAGAGCTTGCAACAGCGGATCGGCGAGCGGCGTGAGTCGGGACTGATTTAACAGCGCCGCACCGGTTGTAGAATAGGCGAGCCCGTTACCGCCGATGTTTCCACCCAGTTCTTCGCTCAGTGCAACCGACGTCAGTCCCGCGCGACGAAGCGCGATCAAAAACGCGGCGGGATTGTAATTATAGGAACGCGCCGTCGAGATGAAGTCGCCGAAGTCCATGGCGAGTTCCACGCGGTTGGCGTGACTCTCGGTTCGAACTCTAAAGGCAGCTACCGCGAGCGATGCGAGAATTGCGACAATGAGAATGAACGCAGCATAGCGCGTCCGGCTATTAAGACGGATCAAGTACACTCCAGAAAAACATACAGGCTCGCGTAGCGAGCCTGTATGCCGTCGCGTATGCGGTTTCCCGCATACCGGGTGTGGGCGACGTCTGTATTGTACCGTATTATCCGCAGCAAAGCGCCCACGTTCTTAATACTGCGCCGGTGTTACTCGATGGTTCTAGCCTAACAGAGACCGACCTTCCACGACAGCAGGTAAGCGGATATTTTACATGCTCCTTAAGACTGCCAGACGGGGTCGCGCTTTTCGATGAATGCGGCAATGCCTTCTTGTGCGTTGCCCAGCTGGGCATTTCGGACCATCACATCCTTAGTGTATGCATACGCGGACGCCTGATCGAGATCGATTTGATGATAAAAAGCGGTTTTTCCGATACCGATGATCTCGCCGCTCGCCTCAGCGATCTTCGATGCAAGCTCAAGCGTGCTGGCGCGAAGTTCTCCAGGATCCACGACACGGTTTACAAGTCCCCATTGTAATGCCGTATTTGCATCGATTACCTCGCCGGTGAGCAGCATTTGCATCGCACGCTTCTGTCCGATCGCGCGCGTAAGCGAGACCATCGGCGTACTACAAAAGAGACCGATGCGAACACCCGGCGTCGCAAAGCGCGCTTGCGTCGATGCAACCGCCAGATCACACGTCGCGACAAGTTGACATCCCGCCGCAGTGGCAATGGAATTCACTTCCGCAATCACCGGCTGTCGAATCGATTGCACCCGCGACATGAGTCGCACGCACTCATCAAAGATCTCGACGTACTCCGCTTGCGTACGCGACTGCAGCTCCCGCAAATCATGCCCCGCCGAAAACGCCGCCCCATCCCCCGCCAAAATCACAACGCGCACATCCGCATCGCGATCCAACTCACCAAGCGCCGCCTCAAGCTCCCGCATCATCTCCAGCGAAAGCGCGTTCCTCTTCTCCGCCCGCCGCATCGTAACAACCCCCACCACCCCAACCCGCTCGATAGAAACGTTCAAACGCGCCGTATCCATATCAACCTCACTACCACCCACGCAACTCGCTCGCCACCCAAAAACATTTTGCCCCGAGCTTTGGCCTGTGGCGAGGCGACCCGGTGCGAAGTGGACTATGGTCCACGAAGCGCCGGGTCAACGAAGTCCACAGGCCAAAGCTCGGGGCAAAATGGGCGATGACGGGCTCGAACCGCCGACATCCTCCTTGTAAGGGAGGCGCTCTCC
>CAZYLU010000036.1:0-11621 GCA_964648945.1 uncultured bacterium
GGCCAGTTGAGGATCAGGTCGGGCGCGATCAGTGTTGCGACCATGAGATACCACAAGACTGTCGCGAACATGACGGGATTTGTGCTGAGATGCACGGTGATCAGCGGTACTCTGGAGAGAATGAAAAAGAAGGTGAACGCGTAACTTCGCGCCATCCATTGCCGATGCAAGGCCACGTTCTTTTTGCGTATTGCAAGAAATGCGATGGCGGTCGTCAGAAACCACACGCCGCCCTGTGCCGGCTGTTCGTAGTTGAACGGGTAAGGCATGTACGTCGCGCCGATGTAGGCACCGACGGGAGCTGCAACGGCGACAGCACTAACGTAGATGCGGCCGATCAATCGGTGGAGCTGCGGGCGCGCGCGGCGGATGCGACTCGAGAATTGCAACGGGCCGAGGACGAGCGCGGTTAGGCCGAGGATCGCGTGCGGCATCAATATCCACTTGAATGGCGCGATGGCATTCCAGTGCCTACTGTGAGGATCCAAGAGATACGATTCGCTCGCCACGAGCGTGTAGAGCGAAACGATGCCGAGAACGCCAAAAAGGGTCCACTTTGCGTAGTCCGGGCGCGCGGTAGTGCTCGACGAGCGTTCCAACTGCCCCTCCTTGTTTTTCAGCGGGCGTCGACCAGCGTGCCGACGCGACGAGCTCAACAATGCTTTGAGCATTGTTGAACGCTTGAGTCTCAGGAGCGAGACTTCGTCAAAATCAAACCGAGGGCCCGTTCATCGGACGCTTTTTAGAAGGTGGCGGCGGAGGCAGTGTATCAGGCGGTCGCGTAGGGACGCCGCGCTAAGGGGGGCGCAGAATCGGTAATGTCCCACGTATTGCGTTCAGCTGTATCACACTTTTTTCAGAACTTTTGTCTATTCTTGTCTCCCGTGAACGCTTGGACTCACCCAAGATCCGATCGCGCTTTTGCGTTCGATACGCGATCGTTGTCATCGACGATGGTCTACTAGGGCTCCATGGATACGATCCCTTCCATCCAGAGTTCGCTCAACGCCATCAGCATGCGGCAGTTGCAGTATTTCGTTGCTGTTGCTGAGGAAGAACACTTCACGCACGCATCGGAGCGGCTGCTTATTGCGCAGCCGTCATTGAGCCGGCAAATACGGGATCTGGAAGAGGCGCTCGGTGTTGAACTCTTTGTCCGCGATAATCGCGGAGTGCGCCTTACCGGGGCAGGACGCGAGCTGCTCGTTCGAGCGCGAGGCGTCTTTGAGATGCTGGAACACACCGTTGACGCCGTTCGTTCTGCTGGTGCCGGCGAACGCGGCCACCTTCGCTTGGGGTACGGCCCTTCGTTTTTCAACAACGCGGTCACCGTCTCGGCTCTGGAGTCCTTTCGGGTCGAAGCGCCGGACGTAGAAGTTATTTTGCACGAGCTTTTCAACGAACAAATGGTGCCGGCGCTACGCGAAGGCCGAATTGACGTTGGGTTCGCTCGGGGGATTGCGCGGGCGTCCGATATACAGTCTCGGGTGATCTGCGTTGAGCCGCTCGTCGTGATGTTGCCCGCTACGGACGATCTCGCATCACAACGTGATGTCGCACTCGCCGATCTGAACGGACGGAACCTCATCAGGTTTCCTTCGGAGCTGGTACTGCCGTTTAACGAGCGCGTTGCCGAAGTCGCGAGAGAAGCGAATATTACGCTGAACAGCGTTCGCGAGGTCACGCAACTTGCGAGCATCGTCTATCACGTGTGCCGCGGCGATGGTGTTGCAATTATGCCGCAATCGTCCGCGCTGCTTCCCACTGCCGGCGCTGTAGTCCGTGAGATCCGCGACGTGCGGGCGACGGTGGATCTCATCGTATTAACGCGACGGGGTGAGCAATCACCGATCGTCCATCGCTTCTTGGAGCTCCTCCAACCTTTGCAGCCGGTGCAGGAATGCGATACATGACTACGGCCCCACGTGAATCAGTCGCATTTCGACGGTGTAATAGCTCACCGTCATACGCGGCACGAAGGTCCACTGGGAGTTGACGACCACCGGCATGTTGATGCTCGGATCGTACGCAATGTTGTACTCTCCGTTCGCTTTGATATTAAGGCCGCCTTGCTGTGCCATCTGACCCTTCGAATGAATCAGGACGAGCGACGGAGACTCAGGAATCTTTCCAGCGCCGCTAACCGAGAAGCTGCAGTTCCAGGTGTAGACTTGACCCAGAAATCCGGAGTTCGCACCGGGCAAGAAAGAAGCGCGCACGGTATACTTGCGATCGACCGTGTTGTTCGGATTGGACCCGAAACCGCTGAAAAACCGGTTCGCGAGCAGCGGAATGACCGTCACTTGAATCCCGGTAAGATTATACGGCGGATTCGGGCACTCAACGTTCCCGTTCAGATGAATTTCACACGATGCCGTTTGTTTGGGATTGACAGCGTTCCACCAATCATCCGTAGCATTCACGAGAAGGCCGCCATCCGGCGCAACTCCCGTAATATCGATTGTCGTGGTTCCCGTGCCGTTTCCCGAATCAGCAGCTTTAGTGTTATATCCGAACCGGTAGACGAAATGGCGAATCGCGGGCAGCGTCGCGTTGCCCGGCGTTTGTGACGGCGCCGGCGCTTGCGCCGTCGAAAAGATCAACGTCGAAAGGAGCGCAATGATTCTCTTCATCCGCGTACACCTCTGTAAGCGAACGATAGCACCCCTGACCCAACCGTTTTATCCCATGAATGCAGCGCATTAATTAACTCGCGGCTGGACGATTGCAAGCCCCTCGGCTTCTTGCAGCGCGACGGTGCTCATGCGGCGGCCGTACGAGAAATAGACGATAAGTCCGACGACGAACCACACGAGAAAGCCGAGCCACACGAGGGGGAAGAAGCCCCACACGTACGGGTTGCCGACTTTCAAAAAGTACATCAGGAATAGCGCAGAGATCGCCGACAGCGATGGAATGACGTACGGCCCGAACGGCACCGTGAAGGCGGACTTCAACTGTGGATGATGCCGACGCAATACGGGAACCGCTGCGGAGGTCAACACAAACGCCGCGAGCGTGCCCATGTTCGTGAGCGATCCGAGAATTGAAATCGGGAAGAACGCACCGCCGAGGGCAATGAGAATGCCGAAGATCAGTTGCGATAGCCACGGCGTGCGCCATGACGGATGCAGCCGTGTGAACGCCGGCGGAATCAGACCGTCGCGCGACATCGAGAAGAAGATGCGGCTCTGCCCGAACATCATGACGAGCATGACGGTCGTCAGTCCCGCGAGTGCACCGAACGAAATAATGACGCTCGCCCACGGCAGTCCGACGTAATTCATCGCAAATGCAACGGGATCGGCGACGTTGAGTTTAAAAAACGGCACCATGCCGTTCAAAATCGCGACCACGATAATGTAAAGAATCGTGCAGATAATCAAACTGGCGATGATGCCGATCGGTAGATCACGCGCCGGGTTCTTCGTCTCTTCCGCCGCCGTCGACACCGCGTCAAATCCAATATAGGCGAAGAAGCTAAAGGCGGCGCCGCCGAGCATACCGACGATTCCGAACGGGAAGTAGCCGCCGAGCCCCGTCTGCGGCCCAGGCGCAAGATGATAGTTCGCGTTATCGATGTGCCCGACACCGATCACGATGAAGAAGAGCACGATCAGAACCTTGATCGCTACGATGACGGCGTTCACCGTACTCGATTCACGTGTGCCGCGAATAAGCAGCGCCGTCAGGATAAAGATGATGATCGCCGCGGGGATGTTCGCAATGCCGGGCGTCGGATCCCAATGACTGTGCGTCCATGCCACGGGAAGATTGATCCCGGCGACGTGCAAGATGTTCACGAAATATCCCGACCAGCCGACGCTTACGGTGGAAGCGCCGAGTGCGTACTCCAGCACCAATCCCCAGCCGACGATCCAGGCCAGGAACTCGCCCCACGTCGCGTACGCGTACGTATACGCGCTGCCGGATATCGGAATCTTACTCGATACTTCCGCGTAGCAGAGCGCCGCGAGGGCGCTCACGATGCCCGCGACGACAAACGAGATCGTAATCGACGGTCCGCTGCGCGTGGCGGATGCGACGCCGGTAAAAACAAAAATGCCCGTACCAATGATAGCGCCGATGCCCATTGCGGTAAGCGCCCAGGGGCCAAGTGAACGTTTCAGCCCGTGCTTTTCGTCTCTGCCTTCGGCGAGGATGCGCGCGAGTGGCTTGATGCGTTGCAGAATCATCGCTCCTCCTAACGTCGTTTGTAGCCGAGAATTCCAGAACGACCCGTCGAAACCCGTCGTGATGCTTCTGCTCGAAAACGGCCGCTTCTACGGCTTCGACCGCGCCGCGCGGCGTTTTGTAAAGTATACCAACCTGTTGGTCGACAATGCCCGCATCGCGGCACTTGACGCGGACACCTCCGGCGCAACTGTGCAGCGCGTTGACCTCGATGGGCGCACGGTGCTCCCGGCGTTCACCGATTGTCATGTACACTTGGCCGAGACCGGCTACCACACCGGGTCACGCTCGCTGCGCGATGTCCGGAGTTATGCGGAGTATCACCGTGCCGTGCAACGTGCCCCCGTAGAGCATGGGATGCTCTATCTTGGCTTATACGATGACGCCATGTGGCCGGACGGAAATGCCGACCGCGCGCCGGTCGAGCGATTCCATCCGGATGCAATTGCGATGGTCGTGCGGATCGACGGACATTCGTGCATCGTCAATGCCAAGACGTTGGCCTGGCTCGATCTCCCGAGAGACTTGAACGGGATCGAACGCGACGATCGCGGTGCACCGACTGGGCGTCTGTTCTATGATGCGAATTGGCGCGCGCAAACGACGCTGCTGGAACGCATGCCCATTGCAGTGGTGCGTGGCGCGGAACGCCGCGGCGCCGAACTTGCGCTCGCAAATGGCATCGTTCACCTGCATCCGCAGCTGTTGGGACGAGACGCCGACGGATATGCGGCCGATATCGAATCGCTGCAATCGCTGCCGATCAATGTACATCCGAAGATTTGCGAACCCGACGCGCTCCTCGCGCAGCGCTTCAACGTGCCGTATATCGGCGGCGACGTGTTCCTTGACGGTTCGATCGGCAGCTGCACGGCGGCAGTCTCGGCCCCGTATTCGAACGGAGAACGCGGCGAACTTCGTTATTCCGATGACGAAGTGTACGCGTATTTCTCAGTAGCGGAAGAGCACGGAATTTCCGCCGGCGTTCATGCGATCGGCGACGAGGCGATCGATCAATGCCTGCGGACGTGGATGCGCATTCTCGGCGGAAGACCATCGCCGCGCGGCACGCGTCACTTCATCGAACACTTCGAAATCGCACGCGCCGAACACATCCGCCTGTGCGCCGCGATGAACATCCACCTCTCGATGCAGCCGCAGTTCGACGCATACTGGGGCGCCGACGGCGGGATGTACGAAACGCAGCTCGGCGCACAGCGCAAACGAACGATGAACGCACTCGGACGATTGCAACGCGCCGGCGCTACAATCTGCGGCGGGTCCGATAGTCCCGTCTGCGTGCTCGACGCGCTCGCCGGCATGCAAGCCTGCGTCGATCACAACGAACCTTCCGAACGACTCGATGCGCATGAAGCGTTGGCGCTGTACACCGTGAACGCCGCGCGGTTCGGCTTTGCCGAAAACGAAACCGGAAATTTGGAACCGGGATTACACGCGGATCTTGTGGTGCTCGATCACGATCCGCTCGACGGCGCACCTTTCGACCGTTGCAGCGTTACCGAAACGTGGCGCAGCGGCGAACGTGTCTTTAACGGAACCACACGTCCGTCGTAAAATCGAGCACCGAACGCTGCCACGCGGCTTCCGCCCAGCGCGCATCGTCTTTGGGCGGAATGTCGTTCTCGCGGGAGCCGGGAATTTCAATCGAACACATCGCCTCGACGCGCGCGTTGTCGGCATTGAACCGGTGTGCGAAAATCACCGATTCGTCGCGCGTCATTGCCGAAAACGGTCTCGTCAATCGTTCGTCGTTGGGGTCGACTCCGAATCGCTGTAGTAACGAATCGACGCCTGGAACATCCGGCACGGTTCGCACCGCCGCGGCATGGACATCACGCAGCACGTCGATGAATCTGCCCCGCCGGTTCAAGAAGAGCGATGGATCACCAAGTTGCGGAAACCGCAGTGCCGGCTGAACCGCTGCGACCACACGTAACATGTCGTGAATCAGTGCGCCGGGTTCCCGCCGCCCGTCATACGGCCGAACGACGACTCTGTCTTCGCCGAACACGTGCGCCAGCGCGAGCACCAGCCTCGAGTATTCGAAAAAAATGGTGTAATTTGGGCCGTTCCCTAGAAAACCCGAACGTCCGATGGTGTTGAGGTATCTAGCGAATCGTCCCGGCGTGTACGCCTTTGCCATCTCCGCATACATGGACTGCGCGTACGAAGCTTGTGCGCGCAAATACAGAATCACGGTCGTCTCGTAACCGGCGTTCGCCAGCGTATCGCGCAAAATGACGAGACGATTGCCGGCGGCAAGCGGATGAAACTCTTCAGACGAGAGAAAGACGTCCGGCGAACCGTTCTCGCGCAGCTCCGTCACGAGCGTATCGAGTGAACCGCGCTTTGCCTGCATCAAATCGAACGCGAGATCGTGATGTCCCGGCGTGGCGTGCGTCTCGTCGAATTTGTGGCGCCCGGCATTTGGCTGATAGAGACCCGCGGCGCGCAGCGCCTCCCAGTGACGAGAAAAATACAACTGAATCGACTTCGTGCCCGTCTTATGCGTACCGACGTGCACGATCGCTTTGCGGGAAGCCACCTACGCTTTTTTCGGCGCTCGTCCGAACTCGACCCGCAGTGCGTCTTTCGCGCGTTCCAAGATGCGTTTCTGAGAAGCGGGAAGATTCTTCCCGGCGCGATTGATGTAGAAGGTCAGCATCGACATAGCCGAGCGGAACGGCGACGATTTGCGCCGCTTGCTTTTCTCAGCCGAGCGTTTCAGAGATCTCGCGATTTGCTTGGGATCCTTGAGCTCGAACACGTTCTGCTGCAAGTCAAGCGCGTTGCTCGTCTCCGTAACGTGTTTCGACCAATATTTCCGAGGCATTGTGTCACCCTGAGCTTGTCGAAGGATCGTTACGAATCTTTGACGCTATACCAGACTAATCGTCTCTTTCGGCTTCGGGTGCACGATCAGTGAAGCAAGGAGTGCGTCCGCCAGTTTATCGACGACCGGATCATCGATTTCCTCGACGCGCCCTTCATCCGCAAGCGCCGCTTTCTGCGGGTCGATCGGAATGCGAGCGAATACGGGCGCTTGCGCGAGTTCGGCGACGCGATCCGCGTACGAGGGACCAAACACCTCGTATTTGTTACCCGTATCCGGCGCAACGAAGTACGACATATTCTCAACCACGCCGAGGATCGGTTTTTTCAACTGATGCACGAGATTCGCGGCTTTGCGTACGATCATCGTTGCGAGCGCCTGGGGCATCGTCACGAGTACGACGCCGTCAACCGAGAGCGATTGCAGCACGGTGAGCGGCGCATCCGAGGTTCCCGGCGGCAAGTCGATGAGCAGCACGTCGAGATCGCTCCACAGCACTTGTTCGTAGAACTGACGAATCACGCCCGAGAGAATCGGCCCGCGCCAGATCATCGCCGTGTCTTCTTTATCGGTGAGCAAATTCGCGCTCACGACTTCGATCGCGCTACGCGAAACGGCGGGCACCATCAGCGGCTGGGGATTCCCTTGCGCGGTCTTGGGTGCGTTCGGATCGGCTTCGATCGCAAGCGGCGTATGCAGTCCGAAGAGCTTCGGAATCGACGGACCGGTGATATCGCCGTCGAGAATGCCGACGGAGAGATTCTTGCGGCGCAGTCCGAGCGCGAGCAGCGCGGTGACGAGCGATTTGCCGACGCCGCCCTTTCCGGACATGACGGGCACGACGTGTTTGATGCGCGCGCGACCGCTAAATTGACCCGGCGCACGGCGCGACGCCATCTTATCTTCGTTCGAAATCAGCGGCACGAAGCCCGAGAGGCGCGCTTGCGTAAGCGCCGCCACGATGGGTTCAACGCGCAGCCCGTGCGCTTTCGCGCCTTGCTCGATCGTCTCGTTCTTACTCACGCCGCAACCGGAGCAACCGAGGCCGAACTGCGTGAGCACGTCAGCTGCAATCGGCAGCGAGGCGACCAGTTCTCTGATGTTGCTCTGCGGGGTAATGGGGATCTCTACGTGCGGCATGGCTACTATTAAACCATGTACCTCGAGAGAGGGCTGCTGAAAAAGGGTATCGGTGTGCCGACGACCCGGCATCCGGCAGGCTGACGCTTGGCTGTGCGGGTACGAGGGCAATGCCTGCGCGCTGAGCAATGGGCGCCGTATGCCGGCGCGCCCTACCATCGGATTCGTCACCTGTACTGACGTCGGCGGCATCGTGCCCGACGATCGTCTCATCGTCGACGAGCTCGCCCGCCTGGGCATCGACGTCGTCGCCGTGGCATGGGACGCGCACGAGACAATTCCGCCGGTCGACGCCTTCGTCATCCGTTCGCCGTGGAATTATCATCTGCACCCGGAAGCGTTCGCAGCATGGGTCGATCGGGCCGCAAACAATGCGCCGCTCTACAACGATCCCTCGATCATTCGATGGAATTCCCATAAAGCGTATCTGTTCGATGTAGAAAAAGCCGGCGTACGAATCGCGCCGACGGTGCTCTGCGCGGCGCGGGAATCGTACGCGCTCGACGCTATCATGCAGGAGAAGAACTGGCACGAAGTCATCGTGAAGCCGGCGATCTCCGCAAGTTCGTATATGACCGCTATTGTCGGCGCAACGCCGCATCCGGCCCTGCAGATCGCTGAACTCGAGTCGCGTTTCGTCGATGACGGGCAGCGTCACCTCGAACGGATTCTCGAAACGCGCGACGCGCTGGTTCAGCCGTTCATGCCGGAAATCTTCACTCGCGGCGAACGCAGCTTGGTCTATATCGACGGCGCGTATTCGCATTGCGTGCAAAAAGACGCATTCACAACCGGGCCGGGAGGCGGTCATCGCGCAGACGCAGATGATGAAGAGCGCAGCCTCGCCGAACGCGCGCTTGCAACGCTTCCGCTCGTGCCGCTCTACGCGCGCGTAGACTTGCTACGCAACTCCGAGGGGGCCGAACATTTGATGGAACTGGAACTAATCGACCCTGAACTCTACATGCGCTACGACGCGGAAGCCCCGGGTCGCTTCGCCAAAGCCATACTGCGCGCAACCGAGTCGCTCTGAGCGTGCTGCGACGCCAGGCGCACGAACCAGTAACACACCAGCGACAACAGCGCCGCGTCATCGAGTAGACCCAATCCTGGGATATCACTGAAAAGGTCGACCGGCGAGACGATCAGCAACGCGAGCGCGACGGTACCCGCTTTTAACGCAAGCGGTACACGCGCATCTCGCATGAGCGGGACAGTGCGGAAAAGCGAGCTCTTAACGGCAAGCAGAAGGCGAAAGATTCTCATAGGCACTGCTACTCGCGCCGGGGTAACGAGTTTCGCCAGCCGGCTGCTCTCTCGCTGCCAATACGCTCAGAAGAGTCTTGGAACGCTCACACCCCGATCAATCCCGCTTGCAGTACGGTCGGCGTATGCGATTCATATTGCTTGCGATAAATTTCCTCTTGGTGCTCACGCTCGGCAATGCGCTAATGTACCGTCACGCGCTTGCATATTTTCATCGACAAGGGTACGCGGCATTTCAAGTTCCGCATGTCCTCGCAATGAACTACGTGCGCGATGCCGCCATCTTGCGTGAAATCGGTGCGGCTGCGATCACAATCCTGATCTTCGGAGTCGTGGCGTACCTGAGGATGTCACGTTCGGGTGTTGTGCTCCGTCCGGGTAGCGGAGGACACAAAGACCATGCAACCACGTCTTGATTATCAATCGGCTGCCCCGAAAGCTATTCGCCCGCTCTTCGAAATGGGACGGGTACTGGCAGTATAAAGAAGCAACGGCCCTTGGCGAACCACTCGAACGCATCATGAGTCTCAATGCGTGGCACGAAACGCGCGCGCACGCAATTCAGCGACGCCGAACTCGTCTATCTGACGATCGCTGTGAACGCGATTACGGCGTGGAATCAGTTAAACGTCGCATTCGGTACGTCGCCCGAACTTGCTGGAGCCGTTTTTCAGCAGTTGCATCGAGACGGGGTGCACGCCTAAGCGTCGAAGCTTGGGCGCGTGGACACCCAGACAACAATCGAACGCGCCCAAGCCGTACTTGCCGGAGGGTGTGACTCACCGGTTCGCAGCGGTTGGGGCGTGCGCGCCCCGATGTTCGTTCAAACGCGTGCGGAAGGCGCCTATGCATTCGATGAAGACGGGCGCCGCTATATCGACTACATCATGGCGTACGGTCCACTGCTCTTCGGTCACACGCATCCCGCGCTCGTGACGGGACTCGACGAGCTCGCGCGTCACGGATTCGTCTGGGGTACCACGCATCCCGAAGAGATTCGGTTGGCCGAGCGCATACGTTCGTATCTTCCGTCGATGGAACGCATGCGCTTCGTTTCGACTGGAACCGAAGCGGTAATGAGCGCGATTCGCGTCGCGCGGGCGTACACGCGCCGCAGCTTGATCCTCAAATTTGCCGGCAACTATCACGGACATACGGATCTGGCCCTGTTCAACGCCGGTGCGTCGGCGCATACCTCGGATGCAAACGCCAGTGGAATTCCCGAAGGCGTCATGCGCGACGTTGTGGTGGCGCGCTATAACGATCTCGACAGTGTCGACGCGTTGCTCGAGGGACGCGAAGGTGAACTCGCGGCGATCATCGTCGAACCGATCGTCGGAAACATGGGCTACGTCACGCCTGTTCCCGGCTTTCTCGAAGGCTTGCGCGAGCGCACACAACGCTACGGCGCGCTGCTAATCTTCGACGAAGTGATCACGTGGCTGCGCTTCGGTCTGGAGGGCGCGCAAGGCCGCGTCGGCATCGCTCCCGACATGACGGCGATCGGAAAAATCATGGGTGGCGGCGCTCCCATCGCCGCGTTCGGCGGACGAGAAGATGTGATGCGCGTTCTCGCGCCGCAAGGACAAACGTTCACCGGTGGGACGCACGGCGGCAATCCTTTCTCCGTTGCGATGGCGCACCGCGTTATCGATCTGCTCGAGCAGCATCCCGAGTACTACGATCATATGAACGCACTCGCTCGCCGCCTTGCCGACGGCATCCGCGCGATCTTTCGCGATCGCGGCATCGACTACACCGTCGTGCAAAGCGAGTCCATCGTCGACTTTAAATTCCGTCCCGGGCCGCCGAACCGTAACTACGACGATGCACTTGCGGCGGATAAAGCAAAGTACAGCGCCTACTACCAAGCCATGTTCGAACGCGGGATCCTCTTGCCGCCCTCACAAAACGAAGTCATGTTCGTCTCGGTGGCGCACACGGAAGCCGACATCGACGAAACTCTTACGGCGATCGCCCAATCGTTGTCATGCTGAACTTGTCATCCTGAGCGAAGTGAGCGCAGCGAACGCAGTCGAAGGATCGCGTCAAGACTATCGCTCGTTGCGATCCTTCGACTCCGGTGCTTTGCACCTGCGCTCAGGATGACAGTGGGCGTTCACACCACAGCACGTCGAGCCATCGGTCGAACTTGTATCCTACTTCG
>CAZYLU010000036.1:11721-37982 GCA_964648945.1 uncultured bacterium
TGGGCGTTCACACCACAGCACGTCGAGCCATCGGTCGAACTTGTATCCTACTTCGTGGTATACGCCGACGTCGCGAAAACCGAAGCGGTGATGCAGCGCGATGCTTGCGTCGTTCGGTAACGTGATACCGGCGAACGCACGATGAAATCCGCCTGCTCGCAGTATGTCGAACAATCGATCGTAGAGCATTGTTCCGATGTTTCGACCGCGTGCCTCTTGTGCGACATACACGCTCACGTCGACGGAATACCGGTACCCGGCGCGTTCACGATGGCGTCCGGCGTACGCATAGCCGATGACCGCTTCGCCATTGGAAGCGACGAGCCACGGATAATCCGGCGTTATGCGCTTAATTCGTGCGCGCATCTCGTCTGCGTCCGGGGCAACTTCCTCGAACGAAATCGTCGTATGTTCCACGACCGGCCGGTAAATCTCCGCGATGGCGTGCGCATCGCCTTCCGTCACGGGACGAATCGTCGGCTTCATCGTTTCAGAGAATAGCCCGTACCGCGCGATGCCGCTATGGACAGCCGGTTAGCGTTTTATCCGCCGCGTGTCACCAGTAGCGCGACCGGCGTCGGCGCGTAGCGCAGCACGAGGTCGGCGGTGTCGCCGAGAAACGGTGTTCCGCGTGAGGATTGTTCGCTCGCGCCGATCACGCAAAGTCCGACCTCAGGCTTCTCGAGCGCGCGAACGATCGGCCGCGCCGGCAGCGGAGCACGCTCAACGGTACTTTCGAACGGGACGTCGAGGAGCCGCGCGCGCTCTTCCAACGCGTGCAGTGATTCCGCCGCCGTGCGTTCGCGGCGCTGCATTTGTTCGTACACCGCAGCGCTTTCAACCGGTACTTGTGGAACAACGCTTACGGCGCAGACGGAAGCGCCAAGTCCGGAAGCAAGCGCAAGCGCCAGATCGCCGGCGGCGCGCGCCGCTTCGCGTCCGGTGAATGGAACCACGATCCGCCGGACCTTCTCGAGCTCAAACGACACGGATGAAGAGAGCACCAGCACATCGCACGGCGCGCGGCGAATCACGCGATCGATCGTTGCGCCGAAGAGCGTGCCGTTGTTGTGCGGCGGAGCCGAGCCGATCACGATGAGTTGGAAACCGCCCCGCTCTGCTGCCTCGATGATCGCATCATCCGGTCGATCGCGGCTGGCTTCATGTTCCTCGACGTTGATCGGCTCCGTCGAACGTACGCGTTCGGACTCCTTGACGAGCTTCTGTTCGGCGACCGCGGAAGGAGAAGCAGCGCCATTCGAGGCGTCATTGAGGTGCAGCACGACGATCTCGAGCGGCTGTTCCGCCTGCGCCTTCGAGCGCGTGAGCGCCCGAGCGAATTCAGCGCCTGTTTCTGATTGTGCGCGCGGAAGTATCGGAACGAGTACGCGGCGGACCTGTGGTGTGTACGCGCGTTCGTCTTGTTCCTCACGCTCGATACGTTCGCGTTCTGCGCTACTCGGAGGCACGACGCGAAAAGCGATACGCATGACGCTCGGGACGACGAGGATCGTAACGACAGACAGCAGCACGATCACGGAGAACATCGTCGGCGACAGAATACCGAGGCTCAAACCGAGGACGGCGACGACAATCTCCATCGAACCACGCACGTTCATCCCGATTCCTATAAGGATCGCTTCACGCCACGGCATCCGTCCGACGAGACCGCCGATGGTGCATCCGACGAGTTTCCCAGCAATCGCGATCCCGATGAACGCTGCAGCAATCGGAATCACCTCGCGGCGCGAGAGCTGCGTGAAATCGACGCGCATGCCGGCGAGCACGAAGAAGAGCGGGACGAGAAAGCCGCGCGTCACGACGCGAATTTGCTGCACCGTCAACCGGTCGATGCGCGGCACCATCGATGCGATGACGCCGAACACAAATGCGCCGAGTATTTGATGTAGTCCGAGCGCTTGCGTGATTGCAGAAAACCCAAGCGCAAGAACGACGGTGACGGAAAAGACCGGTACGTCGATAACGGCGTACGTGCGTACGATGCGCAAAATCCACGATACGAGACGCCGTCCGAAGAGAAACGCGAGCCCGAGGAAGACGATCGTCTTCACTACGACGAGCAAAATCGGAACGGTTTGCGCCGTACCCGTCGCGCCGCCGGGTCGAACGGATGCACTGGCGATGCCCGAGATGAGCGCGAGCAGCACCCACCCGACGGTCTCATCGAACACGCCGCCGGCAAGAATAATCTTCGAAGCTGTACGGCGCAACTGACCCAGGTCGCCAAGGACCTTTGCGATCACGCTGACGGCCGAGATCGACATCGCCAGCGCCAGGAAGAGCGCGAACGCCAGGCGCGATCCGGCGCTTCCTATTAATGAAGCCGGAAGCGCAAGCGCCAGCAGCAGCCCGCCGACGAACGGCACGATGACGCCACCGAGTGTGGTCACGAGCGCCGCTCCCGCTTCACGCCGCAGCGAGCCGAACTCCATTTCCATGCCCGTAAGCGCGAGCAACAAGATAATGCCGACCCATGAGAACGGCTCGATGAGCTGGGACCCGTGCTGCATCGTGTGCAGCGCATTTTTCGAGAGCAGTCCCAAGACGGAGGGGCCGAGGACAACACCCGCAAGGACCTCGCCGAGCACTTGCGGCTGACGAAGCCGGACTGCCGCTTCGCCGCCGAGCCGCGCCAGCGTGACGAAGAGCGGAAGTGCGACGAGTAACAGGAGTACTTCGTGCTCGGTCAGCTGCTTGGGCACTAGCGAGTTGTACCCAGAGTTAACCTTTCAACCGTTTCGCAGGAGCTAGGTGCCGTAGCGTTTTTCGGCACGCGCCTTGGCGCGAGCAGCCCACTCCGCCCGGTCGCGCGGTGGCGCGGTCGTAACGAGGGAATTCATGAGGCGCGTCGCGGCTTCGGTAACTTCGTCTACGGCGCGGTTGAATGCGGCCTCGTTCGCCTGTGAGGGCTTGGTGAAGCCCGAGAGCTTACGAACGAACTGAATGGAGGCGGCGCGGATCTCGTCCGGCGTGGCAGGAGGCTCGAAGTTGTAGAGCGTGCGAATGTTGCGGCACATGATGACCAAACTCCCATTCGATGCGGCCATCGATCTCGACCGGCTGCGAGCGCGAACGAGCGAGAAGTGGCGACGCTATCCGGATGACGTGCTACCCGTCTTTGTCGCCGAGAGTGATTTTCCGCTCGCGCCGCCCATCGCCGCGCGCCTTCGTCATGCGATCGATATCGGCGACCTCGGCTATGCGCAGCCGCGGCGTGAGCTCGGTGACGCGTACGCGTTCTTCGCCCGCGCGCGCTATGGGATCGACGTCGATGCCGCCGATGTGGTGGCGCTTCCCGAAGTCATGGTCGGCGTCGGGGAGATTCTTCGCGCGATCGCGCATCCCGGCGGCCGTGTCATCATCAATGCACCGGTCTATCCGCCGTTTTACGCGACGATCGACGAAGTGGGATGCGCTGCCGATAACGCGCCGTTGCGCCGGGATGGCGAACGGTTCGTCCTCGACCTCGATGCAATCGAAGCGCGCATGCGCGACGGTGCGCGCGTGTTGCTCCTCTGCAATCCCCACAATCCGGTGGGCCGGGTTCACTCGCGTGAGGAACTTCGCGCGCTGGCGGCGCTCGCTCGTCGCTACGACGTCGTCGTGCTCAGCGACGAGATTCACGGGCCGCTCGTCTTACCGGGTGCGGAATTCACGCCGTTTTGCACGCTGGCAAACGAGTTCGACGTTACATCGATTACGTTGACATCCGCATCAAAAGGCTGGAACGTCCCGGGACTTAAATGCGCGATCGCGATTGCATCGGGCGATGGCGGGCGTCAAATTCTCAAGCGGCTGCCCAAAGCGATGACCGAGCGAACCGGCCACCTTGGCGTACACGCCACCATCGCCGCATTTCGCGAAAGCCTCTCGTATCTTGACGACGTTGTCACGCACCTCGACGGCATGCGCGCGCAACTGCGAACGATTTTCGACGACGCAGGACTACAGGCGATCGTCATCACGCCGCTCGAAGCGGGATATCTCGCATGGCTCGATTGCAGCGCGCTTGGGCTCGATCGTCCTGCGTCTGAATTTTACAAGCGTGGAAAAGTTGCCGTGAATCCGGGCCAACACTTCGGGCACGGATTCGACCAGTGGTGCCGTTTCAATTTTGCAACATCAACAGCGATTGTGTGCGAAGCCGCTCGGCGGATGGCAAGCGCCGTCACGTCAGCGGATCGATAAGGCGGGGCCCGTAACCTTCGTCACCGAGCACATCGCCCGGGTTGCGCAGTGGACAGCTCGCGAGCGAGAGGCAACCGCATCCGATGCAATCACCCAGTTGATCACGTAGCGCGGTCAGCCGTTTGATGCGATCGTCGAGATCGGCCTTCCAACGTTTCGAGAGCCGGCTCCAATCGCGCGCGGAGATCGGACGATCGGTCGGGAGCGTGGAAAGTGCGTCCTTGATTTCGCTAAGTGGAATACCGGCGCGCTGCGCTACTTTGATCACCGCAATCCGTCGCAATTCCCAGTTCGGAAACCGCCGTTGATTCCCGGCGTTGCGCGTGCTGTGGATCAAGCCTTTTGATTCGTAAAAGTGCAGGGTAGAGACCGGAACGCCGCTGCGTTCCGCCGCTTCGCCGACGCTGAGCGTATACGCCATAGTATTGACCTCAACTATACTTGAGGTTGTAGGGTTGCGCCATGGAAGAAAAACATGTCGCGATCGTCACCGGCGGCTCGCGTGGATTGGGCAAAGAACTCGCACGCGAACTGCTTTCGCGCGGCGTGCGCGTGATTATCGACGGCCGCGACGCGGCGGTCCTGAAAGAAGCGCAAGAACAACTGTCGACATCCGGAGAACTCGTCGCAATCGCGGGTGATGTTGCAGACGAGCAGCACGTGCACGAGCTCATCGCGGCGGCCCGCGCGTTCAACCGTCTGGACCTGGTCATCAACAACGCCTCGACGCTTGGTGCGGTGCCCCTTCCGCGCGTTGAGGAACTCTCGCGCGAAACCTTCGATCGCGTCTTCCACGTGAACGTCTTCGCGCCGATCCATTTCATGCAGCACGCACTGCACGCAATGCGCCGAACTCAGGAACGCTCGACGATCGTCAACATTACGTCCGACGCCGGTGTGGAAGCGTACCCTGGCTGGGCGGCATACGGCGCGAGCAAAGCTGCGCTCGAGCACGTCTCGCGCGTCCTCGCCGCCGAGCTAGAAGGCACCGCCGTGCGAATTTTGGTCGCGGACCCGGGCGATATGAACACGCAAATGCATCGTGACGCGATTCCCGACGCCGATCCCACTGAACTGCGCGATCCCGCCGATTCGGCGCGCGCACTCTTGCACGCGATAGCGACGATGAAGGAGCCGTACGAACGTGTACGCCTTGCAGACCTCGTCACTGCATAACGCGACGGAGCCGCCCGAGTATCGCGGCATTGCGCGCGATGAGGTAAAGATGCTCGTTACAAGTCGTGCATCGGGCGTGAACTACCATCGGCGCTTCGTCGATCTGCCGTCGGTGTTGCACCCCGGCGATCTCGTCGTCGTCAACGATTCTGCAACCGTGCCCGCAGCACTGACGGCACGCCGGCAAAACGGAGAGCAGCTACACGTCCACGTTGCAACGAAGCTCGACGATCACACGTGGATGACGGAGCCGCGCGATACCGTTCGTTCCGGGGAAGAATTGCTTCTGCCCGCAGGCGGCTCCGTCGTGATGATTGCGCCGCTCGATTCGCAGTATCCGCGTCTCTGGTACGCATCGTTTCAGCTTCCGCAACCAATGTATCCGTATCTCATGGAGCACGGAAAGCCGATTCACTACGGCTACATCACCGAAGCATTCCCGTTGCAAGCGTATCAAACGATCTTCGCGCGCGAGCCCGGCTCGTCGGAGATGCCTTCCGCCGCTCGGCCGTTCAGCACGCGCGTGATCGAAGACATGAAACGGCGCCGCATCGACATCGCGCCGATCACGCTTCACTGCGGCGTCGCGAGTTTTGAAGAACCGGAGCGTCCTCCCGCCGAGCGCTACCGCGTTCCGTTTGAAACGGCGGAGGCGGTGAATTGCGCGCGCGAGCAGGGAAGGCGCGTGATCGCCGTCGGGTCGACGGTGCTGCGCGCGCTCGAATCATCGTACGAAGCGGGACGCGTCATTGCGTCGAGTGGATGGACGGATCTGGTAATCGACGAGCGTCGCACGGTGCAAAGCGTCGACGGCTTGTTGACGGGCTTTCACGACCGCGCGGCGACGCACCAGTCGATTCTGCGCGCGGTCCTGGGGCGCGCACTCCTCGCAGCCGCTTACCGCGAGGCGGCGGACGGCGGGTACTATCAGCACGAATTTGGCGACGTACACCTCATCCTCTAGCGATTTTTTAGCGGGCGTGTCGAGAACCGTGTCCGGTGTTCGACGTCATGAGTGAAAGGAGAACACCGCAATGCGTATTGCTTCACTCATCGCCCGCCTGTTGCTCGGCATCGTCTTTACGTTCGCCGGCGTCTCGCCGCTCTTCATGGGAAATCCGCCGTCAATGCCGGGCCTCGTCGGGGTCGTCAATTCGGCGCTCTATCAGAGTCACTGGATGTACGCCATCGCGCTCGCGCAATTCGTCGCGGGGATCTTACTGCTCACAAACCGGTACGTGACCCTAGCGCTCGTGATCCTCGGAGCATTTTTGTACAACAGCTTGGTCTTTCACGCACTGCTTATGCCCGCTACGCTTCCGATTCCGCTCGCCGTAGTCGTGCTCTGGGTGATCGCGTCTCTGCCGTATCGCGCGGAATTTGCGGCACTTTTTATGGCAAAGCAAAAAACAGGGGAAACCTCCACCCGAACCTAAGCCCACGTTCGCGGCGTACTGCCGACATACAGGTACGCCGCTTACGAGCTTGAGGTGCAATTGGAAGCTATTTCCAGGGCTGTGACCAGCCCAGCCTCGGCGGGTGAAGGCCTTATACATGCCTGGCGGCGGATGCGTCGTTTAGATCGCACGATCATCCGTTATGCCCTCATCCTCGTCGCAGTGCTTGCGATTATCATTGCTAGTTTCGCTACGTCGAATTACTTAGACCAAAAATCGCGTCAACTCGATCAGATTCGCATCGACGCGCGCCTTGCGATGCAGCAATTCGTCGATCAAGTGACCGCCGTTGCCGCATTCGACGTAAGCAGCCGGCGGCAATCGCTCAACACGTATCGCGACGAACAAGCGCGATTCAATAGTCTCGTGCTATCCCTAACGCGCAGAACGGCCGACGACAACGTTGCGTCGGCGGCACTCGCTGATTTCTCGCTGCTGCACGATGCTTGGACGAACGATATCGCCCGGCCCATCATTGCGAATCCGGACGATGCGAAGAATCGGGTTCGTGAACGAGCCGGTCAACAGATCATCGATGCCGCGCGTACGGACATCGGCAGAGTCGAGCGCCGCTACGAAACGCGCTACGACGACATTATGGCATTGAAATTCTCGCTGCGCGTCTTTACGTTGTGCGTCATTATTATTTCCGTCCTGTTGATCGCTGCCACCGGGCTTTTCACGGAGCGACGAAGCGTCGCGCGTGAAGAAGCGTTGGTCCAGACGCTCATCGACGAACGCGACGCGGAAGCGCGTCGCAGCGAATGGCGTTCGAAGATCATCGCGATGCTGGCGCACGACTTCCGCTCGTCGCTCAGCGTCGTCCGCGCCTACACCGAGATGCTTCAAACCATGCCCGAGCGGCGAGATGACGCCTGCACTTACGAAGCGATGGCAAAAACGATCGAGGACCTCACGGCGATGACCGAGGAGGCGCTGCTCATGACACGCATGAGCAATAACGCGATCAGGGTATGCATGCAGCCGCACCCGGTTTACGAGATCGTGTGCGAGGCCGCCGAACGTCATCGTTCCGAGCGCCAGATCCGAATCTCCGCATCTGATTTGATGGTGCTGGGCGACCGGCCGTATCTGGTCCGCGTCTTTGATAATTTAATCAGTAACTCGGTGAAATATTCCCCCGTCGCTACCGCCATCAATGTAACGATCTCGCGTAACGGCGGGTCGCATATCGAAGTCGCCGTATCGGATCGCGGCCGCGGCATCGATCCCGCCGATTTACCGCATGTCTTCGATGAATTTTGGCGCGCGCAGAGCAGCAGCGAACGCAGCGGCAGCGGCATCGGCCTCTTCATTGTGAAGAAGATCGTCGAAGCGCACGGCGGCAACGCGTCGATAGAAAGCGCGCCCGGCGCCGGCACCACGGTACGCATTCATTTGCCGGCAGTGTAGCGTGCGATGGGTATTTGTGCCCATTTGCTTCGTTTAGATGGCATCGTGGTTTAACATCAAAGTCATGACTCCGGTAGGCGAGGAGCACGAGCTCTCGTTCTGGCGGCGTAGTCGACGGCTCGACCCGCTCATAGCACGGTACGTCGTTGTACTCGCGACGGTGCTTGGCATCGTCGTTGTGACGTTTGCGCTGCTGTCTAAGCTCGACGCGGAGACTCGAGCGAGCTACATGGCACGCTACAACGCGCGTCAGCTCTTCCATTTGCAGAGCGACGAGGATGTCGGGCTGCGGGGCTTTGCCGCTATGGGAAAACCGTCGTATTGGCAACCGTATGTCGCGGCTCGTCGCAGTTTGGAGAGCGATCTCGCGGCATTGCGCACAGCCGTAACCCAGCCCGAGGTGCTACATGAGCTCGAGGAGTTTGAAAAACAGCATCGGGTTTGGGAACAAAGCGTCGCTGCGCCGATTCTCCACGGAGCCTCGGACGGGCTCAACGGGGATCGCCAACGCATCGATAAACGTCTGCTCACGGAAATGCAATCCGACACCGCGCAGATCGACAAATACTATGCGAGTCGTGCGGATGAAATCGATCGCGCTCGCGCGTTCATCCGCTATGGAAGCTACGCGCTCATCTTATTCACGATCTTGGGCGTCGCGACGTTTGGTTACGTGTCTGAACGCACGAGAGCCGATCGCGAGGAACGGCTGCTTCGTTCGGTCTTGAGCCAGCGCGATACTATGACGCGCCAAAGTGAATGGCGCACCAAGATCATCGCGATCCTCGCTCACGACTTCCGCACGTCGCTCTCGGTCATCCAAGCAAATGCCGAGCTGCTCGAAACGCACCCTGGCACGCATCTGCGCTCGAACGCCTTTCGCGCGATCTACAGAGGCATCGCCGATCTCTCATCGATGACCGATGAGGCGCTCTTGATGGCGCGCGTCGCAAACGACACCCTCGTCATCACCCCGGAGCCCGTCTTTGTCTACGATCTCGTGGCCGAAGTTGCGGATCGTTTTTCCGAACGCCAAGATATTCGTGTGACGCTCTCCGACGAGTACGTTATGGGTGACGAGCGGTACCTGGCCCGCGTCTTCGACAACTTGATCTCGAATGCGGTGAAATACTCGAACGGACCGATCGACGTAGGAATCGCGGCACGCGAAAAGATGGTCGAGATCGACGTGACCGATCGCGGACCGGGAATCGATGCAGCCGATCTCCCGCATGTCTTCGAGGAGTATTGGCGCGCCGAGAGCGTTGCGGGTAAGCGGGGGAGCGGTATCGGTCTCTATATCGTAAAGAAGATCGTCGACGCGCATCACGGCGCCGTGCAAATCGAAAGCTCGGCCGGCGAAGGAACGACGGTTCGAGTAACGCTGCCCCGCGGTTGCTATTCGCGAACGGCCGCCGGATAGCTTGCGACGCTTCGATGACCTTGCGCGTCAATCGCGCGCACCCCGAGGACGTAGTCGTCCTTGCTTACCGGGACCGTCGCCTCCGTGACATTACCGACGTTTTTGCCGTCTTGCCACTGAGCCGCATCCGTTGCACGCCACACGATCTCATACGATGTCGCGCCGGCCGAAGGCTGCCACCGAAGCGTGGAATCATATCCTAGTCTGCGCGTCACCAGTTGGGCCTTCGCGGGCGGCAGCGGTGCGAGCGTAAGCGCGGCGAGCGTGGCAACATTTGCCTGCGTCGCGCGCTTGAGATACTCCCAATCCATGAATTGCGGAAGATCACCGTACTGGACGCCGTTCTCCATGCGCACGTTTTGATGCTGATGCGTGAAGTTTTCATTTGATTCGACAAAGCGGATCGCGGGATATGCGTCGGCTTGAAACGACTCCTGATCGCCGCCGCGCAAGAAGCGGTCGGCGCGCCAGATTTGCCGCACAGAAAAATTCGACACATACTGCGGTACGATATCGCCGATATAGCGCGCGAGTTCACGCGAGGGCGAGTCGTTCTCGGAACCGACCACGTTCACGCGATCGAGCGCCGCATCCGCGGGAAGTGCTTGACTGAACACGCGAATGACGTCGGGTTCATGCGCCCCGCTTCCGCCTTGCGTATTTCCGATGATGTCGTTGTTCAAATTTGCCGCAACCTGCGTGCCCGCATGCTTGAGGAAATCCGCATAGTGCTTCGAGCCCCACAATCCCAGCTCTTCACCGTCGAAAACGGCGAAGACGATCGTTCCGCGAAAATGGTGCGGCGCCATCACGCGCGCCGCTTCGAGCACGGCGGAGGTGCCGGAGCCGTTGTCGTCCGCGCCCGGCGCAACGCGGGTTCCGTTCGTGCAGTCGCCGTTGCAGTCGTCATAGTGGCTCGACATGATGTAGAGCGGACCGGGTTCGTCACCGCGAAGCGTTGCGATTACGCTCGATTCCTCAACCGCGCGCGGCGTCTTCGCCGTCTTGGGCTGTTCGAACGTATCGAGCGTCACACTCATGCGCCCGTCGCTCGTGCGCGCGATCGATTGTAATTGCGATTGGATCCAATCGCGCGCGGCAAAGACGCCGCGCGTAGAGGTCGATGACGTTTCGGAGAAGTCGTTGCGCGTGAAGAAGTCGACGAGCTTGGTGTCGTTTTCGCGCAGACGATCCGCGCTGATCGCGTTCACTAGGGAAGCGATCTGCGGATCTACGGGAGCCGGTGAAAGGGCGGCTCCCTGCGGAGCAGCGGCCAGGAGCGGCGCGCAAAGGAGCGTTGCAAGAAATGCGGCGCAAGGTTTCATGCGCCGGGTATTTTACGAAGCGTTCTGCCGTCCCGTGTTTTCGTATTTGCGACGCCAGCGCCCCATCGTGATCGCGGTCCCCGCGCCCGGCCGGCTCTTCACGTTGATAAAGTCCGTGCAGCGCTGGATGATCGGAATGCCGCGCCCGCGCTCGGCAAACGCCTCGGGAAGCGGAAGCGGATGCTGCGGAATGAGCGTCAAGCCTTGACCGTGGTCAACCACGGTCGCGGTTACTTGGTCGTCGTCGACTTCCGCGAAGATCTCGATGTCCTCACCGCTCGCGGAATGCTCGATTGCGTTTGCAAGCGCCTCCCCCACGGCAAAGAGCAGCGACTCGAGGTCGTTCTCGTGGATGTCGTGCAGGCGTCCGAACCCTACGATTGCGTCGCGGACGGTACGGGCAAAGGCGGGATCCGGCGGGATCCTCAAATGCAGCGTTCGTTTTATATGGCCGTCCTCGCGGCCGAAGACCCGACTCTCCATGGCACCAACTCGATTGTAACCGCCGCCGTCCGGCCCTAAACCGGCAGGCACGAGGCCTTGTCCGTACAACACCGCCGCCATGGCACGTACACCACCGCAAGCCGACGAGCTTGCCCATTATACCGAGCGCGCGCGCGGTTCACAGGTGCGCATCTCGACTGATAAAGGCGATATGGTCTTTACGTTCTTCCCTGACGACGCACCGATGCACAGCGCCGCGTTCATCAAACTCGCGGAAGACGGCTTCTACGACGGGTTGGCGTTCCACCGCGTCGAGCCCGGTTTTGTGATTCAAGGCGGCGATCCCGACGGCGACGGAACGGGCGGTCCCGGCTATCGTCTCAAGGCCGAGTTCAACGACAAACCGCATCTGCGCGGCGCCGTCGCGATGGCGCGCGCATCGAGTCCCGATTCGGCCGGTTCGCAATTCTATATTTGTTTAAACGACGCGCGGTTTTTAGACAAGCAATACACCGTCTTCGGCCAACTCTCCGACGGCTACGAAACGCTCGACAACATCCGCCGCGGAGACAAAATGAACAAGGTCACCGTCGAACCAAAAGGCACCTAACGCATTGTCATCCTGAGCGAAGTAAGCGAAGCGAACGCAGTGGAAGGACCGCCTCGATTCAATCGCGCGTAACGATCCTTCGACTTCGCTTCGCTCCGCTCAGGATGACAAGGGGACTACACGTCGCTGCGGCCGGCTAATCCGTAGGACAGCTTCGCGATGCGATGCATCGCGGCATATACGGCGCTGTAATCGGTGACCGATTTGCTGTAGACCGTAAGGATGTACGGCGAATCCTTGAACGGTTCGACGATGGCGACGTCGTTACGCGTGCCGTCGATTTCACCGGTTTTATTCGCGACTTGGGTTCCGCGCGGAAGCCCCGCCGGAATCCCGTCGCGATCGGTCTGTCCGAGCATGATCCGAATCATCCGCTTGCAGTGTTTGGGCGAGGCTACCGTCGCGACGTCTTCGCGCGCGCCATGCGCAATGAGGTAGAGGAGCCGCGCCATATCGGCGGGCGTCGTGACGTTATCGCTGTGATGCACGATCGCCGAGTAATCCAGAAAATGGCGCGCCAGCCGCGTCGATTTCATTCCCGCGCGTTTGCCCACGGCGTTGATCGTGTCGAATCCGAAGAACGTCATCAGATAATTGCTCGCGGTATTGTCGCTGAGCTGAATCATCGGAAGCAACAAGTCACGCACGCGAAGCCGCGCGCCGTCGTCCTGCTCGCTCATAAAATCCGAACCACCGATGAGATAGCGCCGATACGTCGTGATCCGCTCGTTGAGCGTGCCCGGCTGGCGTTCTTCCATCGCAAACGCCGTCGCCATGATGAGCACTTTGATCGTCGATGCAGTCGGAAACGACTGCCTGCCGTTGTATTCGAAGACGGGCGGCGCGTCCGCGAGCGTGCGGCAATAGACGCCGATGGTGCCCGGAACACTCTGCGCGATGGCTTCGATGCGGCCCAATGCGCTTGCGCGCGCGTGAATCGGGAGCGCGGCGAATGCACCGAGCCCCGCAAGAAACGCGTGGCGCTTCACGAGCCGGTTCCCTGATAATGACGAAGGCCGACACGCCAGAACGCGTATGAGGCAAGAAACCACGCTGCGCCGATTGCCGGTGTCAGCAGTCCGACCGTTGGATTCAAATGGAGACCCGTTTCCGCTTTTTGCAGGAAGTATGTTGCCGGGAAATAGTTCATGAACGCAAAGGGGAAGACGAACGCGAGCACGATTCGAACGCCACGCGTGTAAATGCTGATCGGATATCGCGTGAAGTCTTGTTCGAGCGACATCACGACCCAGCGAAGCGTATCGACGCGAACGAACCAAAACGAGAGCGTCGCCACGACAAGCGAGATGCCCAGATCGATGAGCGCACCGCCGATGACAATGAGCGGCACGAACAGTACGAGCAGTGCATCGACGCGAACGTGAGCCGCCACAATTGCAGCGACGAGCGTTGCGGCCGCGAGGATGACGCCATCGGGCGAAATCTGCTGCGGCACGGTGAGCACCTGGAAGAGCGTATCGAGGGGACGAACCAGGAAGCGGTCGAACCGCCCCTCCCGCACGAACTCGGGAACCGTGACGATATTGAAGAAGAGGACGTTGTGCAACTCGTGGCCGCACATCCAGAGTGCGTAGAGGAAAAACATCTCGCGGAAACTCCAGCCGTTCATCGACGGGAATTGCCGCATCGTCACGTACAGCGCTGCGAGCGCCACGCCGTGATAGACGATGGTGAACGCGAACCACATGATGAAGTTCGCGCGGTACTCAAGCATCGTCAAAACATTGATGCGCCAATACTGGATGTAGGCCGCGAGCATCGTTGATGCGATTCACCACGCGCGACATCATCCCCGTCACGCCGCCGTATCGTTTGGATCTCACCGTCGACGCGCTGCGCCGTCTCGCGGCAAACGTCGTTGATGTCGTGGGTTCCGACGGTTCGTATTATCGCGCCCTGACCCACGGCGCAGCGACGTCGGCGCTTCGCGTTACGCAACGGGAAGACGGTTCTCTCGAGCTACAGACAAGCGCGCGCGATTCCGGCGCGATCGTGCCCACCGTCAAGAAGATCCTTGGGACCGAATGGAACGCAAAACAATGGGAGCGCCGCGTCCGTGACATTCCCTGGCTCGCTCGCATCGCGCGCGAAATTCGCGGGCTTCATCCGCCGCGCTACGCGTCACTCTTCGAAGCGTGCGCGCACGCGATCGTCTTTCAGCAGATCAGCATTCACGCCGCGGCCGCAATTATGCGACGGCTCGTGGAGGCCATCGGCGAACCCGTGCAGATTGACGGCGTCCATCTGATTGCGTTTCCGCCGCCACGTGCGCTGTTGAATGCGAAAGATACGACGCTGCGCGCCGCGGGACTCTCCGCGAATAAAGTGATGCATTTACGTTCAGTGGCAGATGCGATCGACAGTCGTGAGATTACCGAAGCGGAAATCGACGCGTTGCCGACACCGGCGGCGTCCGAGCGCCTGGTTGGGATTCGCGGAATCGGTCCGTGGAGCGCAGCCGTCGTCCTGCTGCGCGGTTTCGGACGACTCGACACGTTTCCGTTGCGCGATTCGGGCGTCGCGCGGACCATCAAGCTGCTTTCCGGTGATCCGACAATCGATGTCGACGCGGTGCTCGATCGCCTCGGTCCGGTGCGCGGTATGCTGTATTACCATCTCTTGCTGGGACGTATACGCAACCTTGTTCCGCTTGCCGCCGATTGAAGCGGGTGATATGGCACAGACCTCAACCCCTGTATTTGCCGTCCAACGCTCGGCTGATCGCGCATTTTTCGATCACGGCTGGCTGAAGACGTATCACTCGTTCAGCTTCGCCGATTACCACGATCCGAATAACATGCATTGGGGCGCGCTGCGCGTCTTCAACGACGACACCGTTGTCGGGGGTAACGGATTTCCACCGCATCCGCATCGTGACATGGAAATCGTGACGTACGTGCTGCAAGGCCGGCTGACGCACGAGGATAGTTTGGGAAATCGCGGAGTCGTCGGTCCCGGCGGCGTGCAGTTCATGAGTGCAGGCACCGGCGTTCGGCATGGTGAGTACAATAACGAGCGCGAGCCGCTGCATTTCGTGCAGATGTGGGTGTTGCCGGGGCGCACGGGGGAAGCGCCGACGTACGGCCAGATGGACTTTGAACCGGAGGCCCGCCATAATATCTGGCTGCGAATGGTGACCGGCGACAAAACGGTCGAAGCGCCGATACGCATCACCCAAGACGCAACGTTTTCCGTTGCGCGTGTGGAGGGTTCGCTCCCGGTCTACGAATTCGCGCCGCAGCGATTCGGCTTTCTCTTCGTTGCCGAGGGAACCGTCGAAGTTAACGGCGAGAAACTGCTCGGCGGTGACGCGGTCCGTTTGTACGACGTACGCAGGCTCGACATCAAAGGAAACGGCGAACTCGTCCTCTGGGACACCGCGCCGGTAACGTAATGCAAACGACATGCGCGCACCTTGACCACGCGGGCAATCCACAGCCGCGCACGCCGCAGGGCTGCGAGGAGTGCCTCAAGGTTGGCGACGATTGGGTGCACCTGCGGCTTTGCCTGGAGTGCGGTCACGTCGGCTGTTGTGACAACTCGAAGAACCGCCATGCCACAAAGCACTTCCACACAACGCAACACCCGGTGATCCGGTCATTCCAGCCCGGCGAATCATGGCGCTGGTGCTACCTAGACGAGGTCTTTTACCAGTAGCAGGCAAATGGCGGTCGGCAAACCGCTGTCATCCTGAGCCCTTCGACTTCGCTCAGGGCAGGCTTTGTCGAGGGATCGCCTCACCATGTACAAACTCGCATCGGTTCTTCTATGCGCAGTACTTCTCGGCGTGGATGCGCCGGCGACAAAGATCAAAATCGTCGACATCATGCCGGCGTTCTGGCGCGTTTGGGACGGAAACTACACGGATGCCCAGCGCGTCACTGCTTTCAAAGAGCAGGTTGTGATGCCGAACCTCGCGGTTTACATGTACCACGAGTTTTACGGCAACCTCTCAACCGATGCGGCAATCGCGGCGTATTTCCGCCGGGTCCAGCCGTACATCGCCGCGATGCGAACAATCGATGCACGCCTTCATGCCCAACTGAGTGCCGATATGGAGAGCGTGCAGCGTTCGCTGCCCGACTTTGACGCGCAAGCGATCTACGCCGTCTATTTCATGCCCTCGCTCCTGCATTTCAACGGCCAGACGCACGACCTATTCGATAAAACGGGCGTCTTCTTTGGCATCGACGGATTGGCCGAGTACGACGGAGCGAACGTCAACGTGGGCGTGATCATCGCGCACGAACTTTTTCACATCTATCAATACGAAAAATACACGGGAAAACGTGAGGAGACGACGCCAGCGTGGTGGGATGTCTGGATCGAAGGCTCCGCCGCCTATGCAAGCGAGAAGATTGCGCCGAACGGCACGAAAGTAGAGGCACTCGGCGACCAACTCGCAAGCGCGGATACCGCCACGACAAAGAAGCTTGCATGCCTGGTCGAGTCGCGCTGGTCATCGCCGAACGCCGACGACCTAATCGACGCAGGAACACACACCGACGGCCTGCCGGCGCGCGGAGGGTATTTGGTCGGGTATCTCGCGACAGAACAGCTGGCGAAGACGATGAGCTTATCGGAGATCGGCAAGGCGATGAACGATCCGGGATTCGAAGGCAGGCTTCGTCCGATCGTTCACCAGCTATGCCTTACCGGTTCGGCTTCCCGCGTCTGACGATTTCTTCGCGCGTCCGCGCCTGCCGCCGCCTTTGAGCGTTTGTTCTGCCAGCGTGGCGCCGGTCTGAAGCACCGCGCCCGCGACTTCCATAATTGCGCCGAGTCTTTTCGCGCCGGTCGTCGCTTTCTTTGCCGACTTTCCAGCGCCGGCCGTCGCCTTTTTCGCGCCTTCGGCGACGTTCTCGACGCTATCGGTAACCGCTTTCACCGGCGACTTCTTCGCCGATGATTTCTTCGAGGAAGACTTCTTCGCCGTCGACTTCTTTGCCGTCGACGTCTTCGCCGATGATTTTCGTCCGGCTGATTTCTTTGACGTCGACTTTTTACCGGTAGAACGTGCTTTTTTAACTGCCATGTACTCGTTCTTCCCCGGTTATCCGCCTTGAATCACAACGCGGCGTGATGCCGCGCGCCATACCGGCATCGACAACGTGCCGAAGAGCAAAAGCCAAATGACTTGCACCAGCAGATACGTCCCCCACTGCGACGGGGGAATGACGCCCACGTAAATGAGGAGCGGCGTCGAGTAGATGGCGGCAAACGGCAGCGCAAAGACGATACGCCCGACAACGCCCGGAAAGAACGTGAGCGGGATGATCTGTCCCGAGAGCAGATCCGAAACCCACCGCACCACCAGCTGCACGGCGAACGTCTCCAGCGTCCAAAAAGCAATAGAGTTCATCAAAAAATTGAGGAAAAAGTTGACGCAATAGCCCAGCAGAAACGAGATCGCGAACACTGCAAGGACCGCCGCGGGCGGAACGTCGATATGGACGAGCAGCAACGCGAAGAGCAGCGACGGAATCACCAGCACCGCGTGCAGTACCGTCTGCCCGACCCCGTCGGAGAAGAAGTACATCGGCAGACTGATCGGCTTCATCAAGTCCGTCGCGATGGTGCCTTCACGAATCTTCTCCCGAATGAGACGCGTCCCGTCCACCTCCAGAATCAGGGACATGAGCAGCGCGACGGTGGCGTAGGTGATCATGGAATGCAACGGCAAATTCAGCGGCATCGCATTTTGCGCGTAGAGCGCCGTCCAAAGCGACCGAAGCAGATACACCCGAAGCACGAGCGACCCGACTTCGGTCAGCACCTCCATCCGGTAGGTCGCCTCGCGCGCAAACGCTTTCTTCGCAAACTCGATATAGGGCGTCATCAGTACCTGTCATCCTGAGCAAAGTGAGCGAAGCGAACGCAGTCGAAGGACCGCCTCGATTCAATGGCTCGTAGCAATCCTTCGACTCCGCTGCGCTGCGCTCAGGATGACACCCAATCGCTAGCCTTTGGGTTTGTTTTTGAGCGCTTCTTTGCGGCGGGCTTCCATCTCTTGGAGTTCGAGCATCATCACGTCCACGACGGTGTCGGCCTCGACGGGGGCCGCGAGCGTGTCCTTGTCCTCACGAGGGCGAGCCGGAGGGGCCGTTGCGACATGCGCATCGAGAACCGCGTCTTGCGCGTGCGTCTTGCGCAAGAACTGCGCATACGTCTGGGCTGCCTTCGCATTGGCATCCGGCGCTTTCTCGATGTTGAAGACGGCTTCGTTGAAGTCGCCGGCCGGTTCTTTGACGACGTTGGGTGCGATACGGGTGTTCGATTGGATCGTCACGCCGTTGTAGACGCGCGCGCCGCTGCCGATGCTGCAGCCCTTTTGAAGCGTGGCGCCGACAATTAAAGCGTGCGTGCCGATCATGCAACGCTCGCCGATGGTGACTGGAAACTGCAGCGCGCTCCCGCCGCTCGATTTCACGACGGCGTGCTCCATGATGACGCAGTCCGAACCAATCGTCACCGGCGCGCCTTCCGCCGTCACGATGGCGCCGTGGAGGATAGCGCATCCCGCGCCGATCGTCACGTCGCCGCTCACGGTCGCCGTCGGCGCGACGTACGCGCTCGCGTGAATCTTGGGTTTTTTCGTTCCGCTCGAAAGAATCATGGAACCGTCTCCTCCGCAGGTCTGCCGTATCCTTCGATATAGATCCGGCGGATGATCGACTCGAGGTCCGGCTCCTCGAGCGTCACGTCTTCGAGCCGGTATCGCTCGCTCGCTTCACGGATCAATAGATCCGCGCGCTCGCGATTGCGATCGAAGCGGAAGCGCGCGAGGATTCCGTCCGACTCTTCGAGCTCGGCACCCGGGAGGTGCGGCGACGGAACGGGTTCCTCGAAGCGCAGCACGAGACGGCGGAATCGTCCGTACTCCGTCTTGATGCGCTCGATGTCGCCGTCGTAGATGATCGTTCCGCGGTCGATCAACACGATGCGCTTGCACAGCCGTTCGACATCGGCGAGATCGTGTGTCGTGAGGATAATCGTCGTTCCGCGCTCCGCATTGATGCGCGCGATGAATTCACGAATCGCTTCTTTGGCGACGACGTCGAGGCCGATCGTCGGTTCGTCCAAGTACACGATCTTGGGATCGTGTAGCAGCGCCGCGGCGAAATCTCCGCGCATGCGTTGTCCGAGCGAAAGTTGGCGAACCGGCGTGCGCAAGAACTCTTCCATCTGCAAAAGCTCGATGAATTCATCCAGATTTCGCTTGTACGCTGCTTGCGGAATGCCGTAGATGGCGCGAAGCAGCTCGAACGATTCGATCAACGGCAAATCCCAATAGAGCTGAGAGCGCTGACCAAAGACGACGCCGATGTTCCGCGCATTTTCCTTGCGCCGTTCGTACGGAACGAGTCCAGCGACGTCAATCGTCCCGGACGTTGGAACCAGAATACCGGTCAGCATCTTGATCGTCGTCGATTTACCGGCGCCGTTCGGCCCAATGTACCCGACCAACTCGCCCGCTTCGAGCGACATCGAGACGCCGTCGACCGCAACGCGTTCTTCGTAGGAGCGTGAAAAGAGCGTGCGGAGCGCGCCGAGCGCTCCCGGAGCTCGGCGCACGCTGCGGAAGATCTTGCGCAGGTCGCGGGTCTCGATGATAGGCATCGCTAACCTCTTCGCGGTGATCGTTACCATCTCCAACAAATACGGGTCCGGCGCGGTGGCGATCGCCGAACGCGCGGCCGCGGAGCTTGGATATGCACTCGTAGACCGTCAACTTCCCGTCGTCGTTGCAAAGCGCATGCGCATCAGCCGCAACATTGCCGAGGAAGCCGAGGAGTCGGGCAGGTCGCTGGGATCGCGGCTGCTCTCGAGCCTCGAACTCGCGACGCCGGAGGTCGTCACACAGAATTTCGGCGAGACGTTTGACGAATCGCTTCTGCGCGAAGTGCAGCGCGCCGTGCGCGATTATGCGGCGCGCGGGAATTGCATCATCATCGGGCGCGCGTCGTCCGTGATTCTCGGCCGGCGCCCCGACGTGCTGCGCGTCTACTTGTTTGCACCGCGCGAATGGCGCATCGAACGCGTAGCCGAGCAATTGGCCGTGGACCTGAAAACCGCGACGGCGGAGGTCGAGCGCGTCGACCGTGCGCGACGCGCGCATTTACGTGATTGGTATAAGGTCGACATGGGTTCTTCGGCTATCGTCGACCTCGCTATCGACACCTCGACGTTCGGCATTGAAGCCTCTGCAAAGATGATCGTTACCGCGGTGCATGCGCGATAGCATTCTCGCGCCGCTGCGCTTTCGCGACTTCCGGCTGCTTTGGCTGGGCCTTATGATTTCGAATCTCGGAACGTGGATGCAATTCACGGCCATGGGATTCTACGTTTCGCAACTCGCCGGCTCGCCGCACCGCGCCGCACTCTATCTCGGCATTATCGGCGGCGCGCGCGCGATTCCCGTGCTGCTGCTCTCGCCCGTCGCCGGCGTCGTTGCAGATACGCAGCCGCGCCGCCGCGTGCTGATTGTGACGAACGTCACGATGTCGCTTGCGGCGCTTGCGCTGGCGGTTCTCGCTACCGTGCATCGTCTGAACATGCCCGCATTGATCGTGATTTCTGCGATCAATGCCGCCGCAAATGCCTTCGATGCGCCGGTGCGTCAGAGTTGGACGCCGCATCTCGTCGATCGTCCGCTCCTCGGTAACGCGATCGGTCTCACGTCGGTTGCCTTCAACGCGCCGGCCGTCGTCGGTCCGGCGATTGCGGGCTTGCTTATCGTGTGGGTTGGTGTTGCGGGATCGTTTTTTATCAACGCCGCTGCAACGCTCGCGGTGGTGGTCGCAATCGTGATGATGGCGCCGTCGCCGCCCTCCTCTGCGCGTGAAGAGCCGATGCTCGCATCTATTCGAACGGGCCTGCGCTTTCTCGCGCATCATCCGATTCTGCGCTGGATCATCCTCGTCTTCACCGTCACCGCATTGCTCGTGCGTCCGTACAGCCAACTCATCCCCGCCTACGTCGTCAACACGCTGCACGGCAGTGCGCAGGCACTCGGCTGGGCCGTCGCCGCCGTCGGCATCGGCGGATTCGGCGGAGCGCTCATCACCGCCGCATTCGCCGGACGCGAACGCCGTTCGACACAGTGGGTAATCTCGGGTTCCGTGATGTCCGCCGGCGTGTTGCTCCTCGCATTCATCTGGAGCGTCAATCTCTCACTACCGGTATTTTTCCTCATCGGCCTCGGCACGCTAGCATTTCTCGGCGCATCGAACACCCTCGTACAAACACTCTCCCCCGACGACGTCCGCGGCCGAGCAATGTCCGTCTACACCATGATCGCCGTCGGCATCGTCCCCGGCGGCTCACTCGTACTAGGCGCAATCGCCGCAGTAGTCGGACTACACATAACCTTCGGAATAGCCGGCGGAATCTGCGTAATTACGGTACTCGCCGTGTACTTATCCAATCCGCTGATTCGCACTATATAAAAGCTTGTGTCATCCTGAGCGGAGCGCAGCGGAGTCGAAGGATCGCATCGTGCGTTTGAATTGAGGCGATCCTTCGACTCCGGTGCTTCGCACCTGCGCTCAGGATGACACTCAAAAAAAAAGCGAGCCGCGCTAACGGCTCGCACTTAGGCGTAAAAAACGCCGGTTTAAGCGGCTGCTTTTTTCCGGCGTGTTGCCTTGCGGCGGGTCGTCTTGCGAGCCGAAGCTTTGCGCGTCGTCTTGCGAGCTGAAGCTTTGCGCGTGCTCTTCTTGCGCGAAGTCTTCTTACGGCCTGCGGCCTTCTTGCGTCCCGCGGCTTTCTTGCGTCCGCCTGCGGCCTTCTTACGCGTGGTCTTGCGACGCGACGTCGCCTTCTTACGCGTGGTCTTGCGGGCCGCTGCTTTACGCTTCGGAGCCGCTTTACGTGCTGCGGGCTTTGCCGCCGCTCTCTTCTTACGTTTGACTGCCATGTGCGTGGAGTCGTCCTTTCTCTGGTTGCAAGCAACCAGGGTTGTTGCCTCCCTTATACACAATATCGCGCATCAATGCAAGTTTTGGTACATGACGACGTTCGAATCGACGCGCGCATCGACGGCAGCGGCGCCGATGCAGTAGTGCTGATTCACGGATTTCCGCTCGCGAAAGAAATCTGGAACGCGCAGATTCCGGCGCTCGCGCGCGAGCATCGAGTCATCGCGATCGATCTGCGCGGCATGGGCGGATCGAGTGTTGTCGACGGTCCGTATTTGATGGAAATACTCGCCGGCGACGTTGCCGCGGTGATGGATCACTTGTCGATCGAACGCGCGAGCATCGTGGGACACTCTCTCGGCGGGTATGTTGCACTCGCGTTCGCGCGGATGTATGTCGAGCGCGTCGCGCGTCTTGCACTCGTGTGCAGTCGTGTCATCGCCGACACATCGGAGATCGCAAACGGTCGAAATGAACTCGCATCGCGACTTGAACAAAGCAATTCGATCGCGGAGATTTTAGAGAAAAACGTGCCCGCGCTTTTTGCCCTGAAAACATTGGAAAGTCAGCCCGAAATCGTCGAAAAAGGCCGAAAAATCGCGCAAAATAACGATGCGCGCGGACTTGCTGCAATGGCGCGCGGGATGGCGCTTCGCGACTCCTCCGAGGACATCGCGCCGGAGCTCTGGATGCCGGTCCTAGTGGTCGGCGGTGCCCACGACCGGATCGTGCCGCAGGCCGAAACCGAGCGAGCGGCGCGCGCGTTTCCCGAGGCGCGGCTGGAGTGGATGGAGGGGAGTGGACACCTCCCGATGCTTGAAGAACCGGACCGGCTCGCGGCGGTCCTGACCGCGTTTACCGCCGGCTGACGGCGACGTCTTTTCGGCTGCGGCGGATGAGCTTATAGAGGAAGAGCCCGCCCACGACCACGCCGGCCACGATGGCGGCGACGATCACGACCTTGAGCAGAAGTACCAGCACCAGTAACCCGACGAGGGCGGCGGCGATGATCAGGGTCAGACGAACGAAGGTGGAGAGCAGCGGGTTCATGACTACCTCGAGGACGGGTGAATGGAGTTTCCACTCTGATTTACCGATACAAGAGGTGGAGGTTTCAAAGAGAGATGGATCTCAGTGGGATTGCGACTGGGCTAGCGGCTTCGAGCGTCAGCCAAAGTGTCGATGTGGGCGTTCTGAAAGCGGTTCAAAATCTCGATGCGGCGACGAGCGCGGAGCTGTTTGCATCGATCGGCCTCGGCACGGGTGTTAACGCGCTGGCCTAAGTGCCAATTGGACTACTCGGCAACGCAGGATGCGTTCGCGAGTCTAAGAGAAGACGCTAACCATGCAGCGTCTTCTTTATTTTCTTGCGGTGCTTGGCATCGCGTTTTCCACTCTGCCGGCTCCCGCCGCGGCGGACACGCCGGCTGCACAACGACATCTCGTGTATGCGTTCAATGTCGGAATCCACAGCGATAGTAGCGAGACCACGTCCGCCGTCAAAGGTCTGACCGGCGGTGGAACGGCGACCGGCTCGGGTCGTAGCAACTACGGCGGCACCGGATCGGACAAGGGGCAAATCAACGTCGACGTCCAGGGCACCGAAAGCGACGGTGGTCTCGTCGTCAGTGTTGCGGAGAAAGCGACGAACTACCGAACTGCCGCACCGGTAACGTGTGTCGTGTACGCAAACACCAACGTTGTCTGCGGCGCCGGCATCGTGAACCCGGAAGAGATCAGCGTATTGCGCACGCTCTCACCGCATTTCTTCGATCCGACGAACCTCGATGCGAAGAAACATTGGCACGAAGGCAGCGACGCCGCAGGCGTCGGCATCGATTACACCATTGCGGGCATGGACAACGGCATTCTGACGATCAACGCCGAGCGCACGGAAAAATTTCAAGGATCGCAACGCGGCTCGACGCAGTCGACTGCCAAGTACACGTACGACATGAACAAACTCATGCCGACGGCCATTAGCGAATACACAACGATCCGCGATGAAACGGGCCCCGGCCAATACACCAACGTCACGATCGACTTCAAAGCGAGCCTAGCCGGCGACTCCGGCAAAGGCTAATCGCACGTGTCATGGTGAGCGACGCGCCGTAGGCGCGCAGTCGAACCATCGCCTTCAATTCAAAAGCCCGCCGAAACATCTCGGCGGGCTTTTCATTCGCAGCGATCCTTCGACTCCGCTACGCTGCGCTCAGGATGACACGGTTGACATAGCGGCGAACGTATGTTCGACTGTATGTCTGTGTTCGACGCGTTGCATCCTGACGTTGCGGGTTGGTGTGAGGCGCATCTCAGTGCCCCGACGCCGCCGCAGCGCGATGCGCTTGTGCCGGGGATCGAGCGCAAGAATCTCCTCATCTGTTCGCCGACCGGAACGGGAAAGACGCTCGCGGCATTTTTGCCGGTGATCTCGCGTCTTGCGCATGCTCGCGACCGCGACGAACTCTTCGCGCGTACGTACGCGCTGTATATCTCGCCGTTGCGCGCGCTCGGCTACGACGTCGAACACAACCTGCGCCGTCCGATGCGCGAGATGCAGCTCCTCGAGCGGCCCAATAGCGAACGTGCGAAGCTGCGTCGCGGGCGCATTCGCGAGAAGTTCGTGCGGACAGGTGTGCGTACGAGCGACACGCCGCAGCAAGAGCGCCGCCTGATGCTCTCGCGTCCGCCGCACATACTCGTCACAACGCCCGAATCGCTCGCGGTCATGCTCGCCATGGAGAGCTATCGTCGTACGCTGCGTTTGGTGGAGACGGTCGTCATCGACGAAGTGCACGCACTTGCGGGAAACAAACGCGGCGCGCAGCTCTCGCTCTTGCTCGAATCGCTCGAAACACTCGTAGAACGCCCGTTCAACCGCGTCGGCCTCTCCGCGACGGTGGCGCCGCTCGACCGGGTTGCCGAATTTGTTGCGGGCGTCGGTCGCTCGTGCGAGATCATCGATCATCGCGGCTTGCGCAGCATTCGCGTCGACGTCGTCGCTCCGTTCGGCGGCGCGATGGCGCCGCTGACGACCGTCGCTCACACTGCGGCGAAACTCTCGAATGACGTGCGCACGTCGCTCGTCTTCACGAACGTTCGCAGCCAAGCCGAACGCGTTGCGCACGAGATGGCGGAAGCGACGGCGGAAGAAAACGCAGTCGAAGAAATCGACGGCGAAACGCCGCGCCGCGACTATGACCTCTCGAAAATCGGCGTTCATCATTCCGCGCTCGAACGCAGCGTACGACATCGCGTGGAAGCGGCATTACGCGCCGGCAAACTGCAAACCGTCGTGTGCAGTTCGAGCCTCGAACTCGGCGTCGACATCGGATTCATCGACCGCGTGTTCATCGTCGGCGGCGCGCGAGGCATGACGTCGACGCTGCAGCGCATAGGCCGTGCGGGACACCGTCCCGATGCCATCGCGCAAGGAACGATCATCGCGCAGGACCGCGACGACATCATCGAAGCGGCGGCAACGAAGCGCTGCATTGCAGACGGCATCATCGATGAGGTTACGATTCCGCAAGCTCCGCTCGATGTGCTCGCGCAGTGGATGGTTGGAAGCGTCTGCTACGATCGACGCTCAACGATCGACGAGGTGCTCGCGACTGCGCGCCGCGCATATCCGTTCGCAACGCTCGAGCGTGAAGACATCCTTCGCTGCGCGCACTATCTCTCGGGCGGCGGTGTGGGAGCCGACGAGGCGCACGTGCGCCGTCTCGGATTCGACGGCAATGAAATCTTCGGACTCGGTCGCGACGTCTGCTCGGCGTTTTTCGAAAACGTCGGTACGATTCCCGACGAGCAGCACGTCATCGTGCGGGTGAACGGCAGTGATATCGGACGCATCGAGGAGAGCTTCGTCAACGGACTCAACGTGGGCGACGTATTCGTTCTGAATGGACGCACGCTGCGCGTCAAAGAGCTGAGCGCAACCGTCGTCGCGGCGGAACCGTTCGCCGGACGGCCCACCGTGCCGCAGTGGAGTTCGCATCTTAAAGGCGTGCCGCTTGCGCTCGCGCGCGAGATCACGCGTCTGCGTGTCGGGGTCGCCGACCGCTTGCGGCGTCGCGATGCGGCGGGTGCGCGCGAATTCCTACGGTCGCGCTACGCGCTTGAAGGCTCTGAAGCCGCGCACGTGGTGCGCTACATCGCGCAGCAACAAGCGCTCTCCGCCGTACCCGCCGAGGGACGCCCCGTCATTGAAATCTATCGGATGGACACGCGCCAAACGGCGGTGTTCCACACGTGCGCGGG
>CAZYLU010000037.1:0-37713 GCA_964648945.1 uncultured bacterium
GTAAGTCAGGACGTTGGCTCGATGGCGGCGAGGCATAGCGGGTAAGGAAAACGCCATGCGTTCGCATTACGAATTTTCGCTCTACCCGATCGCAGCGGAGGACGTCCGCGATGGTGTCGATCCGACGCTCGCGATGATGGGCTCACAAGGTTGGGAGCTACGAGGCCTCACGTCGACGCCTGAAGGCGGAATTATTCTGGCCTTGCAGCGCCCGTTCGACGAGGAGAAACCTCTGCCTGATCCCTTGACGCTTGCGGCAACGTTGGATGCGCCCGTTACGCCGCCGGATTCGGCGACCGCCGAGTAACGCGGTCGAACGTTTCCCTACTTCGGCACCGCGGTACCGTAGAATCATGAAAACGACCTGGAAGCCCCACGAAAAGCACGGGCGTTTGACGATGCAAAGCGACTTGCCCGATAGTGTTTTTGCTTTTCCAAAACAGCGCAAAGAACCACTGACCGATGCTAAGCATGTTCGCAATGCCGTTGCACGTTTCGATCAAGTAGTCGGTGTTTCCGATCACGACCGCGCTCTCGCGTTTGCCAACATTGAAGCAGCTGCGAAATACTATGACGTCGATCTGTCCGAAACGTCATGGAAAGATCTCGGTGTCCATCCGCAGCGCGACCGTAAAGAGAGTGCTCGAAAAGGCGCCGAAACCGCGTGCGGACGGGCGAGGCGAAACAGGCCGCAATCAAAGGCGCGGCAACGAAGCAACGCTACGGCATTGCGGAGGAAGCAGCGAAGAAAGCCGCCGCAACCCGGCGCCGCAAGCGCGAAAAAGAATAATAAGATCAGCGCGGCGAGGACGTCATGAGCCGACCACATCAACCCGGTGAAGAGAGATTCGTGGCGGTTCTTCCAGAACAAATCGACTGGAAGCCGTTTGCGGCGTTTCCTCCCGGCGTACAGCTCGCCGTTATCGTCGGCGATCCTATGGAACCTGGACCGTACGTGATACGCGTGAAGGCGCCGCTTGGCGCAAAGTTGATGCCGCATAGACATCCTGAAGATCGCGTTTACACGGTTATTTCCGGCATTTTCTACATTGGGTTTGGTCCCAAGTTTGACGGTGACGCCGTGACTGCGTATCCGCCCGGCACGGTGCTGGTTCTTCCGGGAGATACCTGGCATTTCCATTGGGCAAGGTCGAGCGAATACGTCACACAAGTTACGGCGATTGGGCCGCTCGGTCTTGAATACGCAGATAGTCGAAACGACCCGCGCCATAGCGTAATCGAGCACTAGTCGCCAGTGCTGCTGCCGAGCGCGTTTTCTGGACTCTTGCGGCGGGCAGAACCTGCGAGCCAGCAAGAGGAGAACCCTACGAATGAATGCGCGCGACGAGACGACAGCTTACTTCAATAGCCGAGAGGAAGCCGAAGCTGCCATGGCGCGCCTGCAGCAACTCGGCGTGCCGGACACGGACATGGCGCTACATCATGCGAGCAGTGCAACGGTACCGTCAACCGACGAGCGCAGCTTCATCGAGCGCGTAAAAGACTTTTTCAGCGGTGCAAAGCCTCCGAGTATCGACGAATCATACGAACAAGGCGCGCTTTTGACGGTCTATTCCAGCGATCCGAATACTGTCGCGACGCTTCGTGAATGTAATGGCTACATTCAACACGACGCACTAACCGAAAGCCACCTGGGACGCGATGTAACGTGACGATGTCTGCAGTGGTTGATGAGCTCAAAGGAACGTTTCAAGCATTCTCTCGCGACAAAGCACCACGATTGGCGTCGTCGATCGCCTACGCTACGATTTTTGCGTTGGCACCGCTTCTCATCGTTCTGATAGCGATCCTCGGGTTTATCATCGGAACGCAAAACGGCGGGCATGGGCACCATGTCGCTGAAGACGCCCTTCTCGCTCAGATTAGCGGGCATGCCGGGTCACAAGCTGCAGCGACGGTACGCGAGATGGTTAGTGCACAATTCAACAAGCCTAGGCAAAGCGTTGTCGCTCAAATTATCGGGTGGGTTGCTTTCATTCTCGCCGCGAGTGGGCTATTCGGAGCACTGCAAGATGCCTTAAACACCGTTTGGAATGTCGAAGCAACGAAGGGCGGCTGGAAACAGATGCTTCGCGATCGCTTTGCCTCGTTCGGCATGATCGTCGTTTTAGGGTTTATCCTTGTGGTGTCTTTCGGAGCAAATGCTGCGCTCGCGTTCTTGTCGTCGCACTACCTTGCGCAGATCCCGGTGGTCGGTTCACCGGTGCTACTGGCCATCTTGGACGCGGTATTGAACGTGATCGTTATCACGGTGGTCTTCGCTGCACTCTTTAAAGTGCTGCCCGACGTGTCGATCCGATGGAAAGACGTGTGGGTTGGGGGCTTCGCCACGGCGGTATTGTTTGTGATCGGCGAAACGCTCATTTCACTGTATATTACGAAGGCCGGTATCGCATCCGCGTATGGTGCTGCAGGATCAGTTCTCGTCGCTTTGATCTGGATTTATTATTCAGCGATGATTCTGTTGTTGGGGGCGGAGTTTACGAAAGTACACGCGCACGGCGCAAAAACACAGACACCGAGCACGCTCAAGGGAACGATAGAGGCACCGGCCGGCGTGGATCCGCGCAAGGGCCGCGGCGTCACTACGTAACGTCCATTTCTGCGAGGGCCGCTCTTGCGGCTTCGATGAAGCGCTCTATGGACTCCGGCGAGCGTTCGTCGATACGTTCGGCAAGTTCGGAGAGACCAAAACTGCGGTCGCGTTCTATTTGGAACGCGACCGCTTTTGCTAGATGTTTCGCTCGCCATTCGAGCCCGGGCATGACCTGCTCCAGAACGCTCCGGAGCAACGTCACATCGATTGACTTCAAATGGAGACGTGTCCCATCGAATGCGCGTTTTGATCTAAGAACCAGATATCGTGCGGGCTGGTCACGACGATCCCGTTGATTGAAAACGTCGCTTGGGATGGAAAGCCGACGTACTCCTGAGTAAAGCCGTTCGCCGTTTGCACATGTCCGAGTGCAGCTGGTGCAAAGAATCCCGCATCGGTAAACCAGAGGCTGCCGTCCGGCGCGGAGGTGATTGCCCACGGATTTCCGTACTGCTGGATACCGCCTCCGTATTGTGTCGTGCTTCGCTGGGACGGGACGAATTTATCGATCGTCTCTTCGCCGGGATCTGCCGCCCAGATATTCCCGTCCGCGCCGCGTACGATAAAGTACGGCGTAGACGAGGTCTGCGCTTGTGGATTGTAACCGGCAAGTCCCGCACTATATTCGGCAATCGTTCCGCTCGACATATTGACGATGCCAAACGCCGGTGTCCCTCCGGTATCCGAGAAGTAGAGGTTTCCATCGTGACCATCGACGATTCCGTACGGATTCGCACCCGGTGCTAAGCCGTTCGTGTATTCGACGATCGCGTGAGTTACCGGGTCGAACCGTCCGATCGCGGGTGTCCCGGAATCCGTGAACCAAATTCCGCCGTCGGTGGCGAACGTTAGCTCGTTGATGTGCGCGAACGTCGGCACGCCGGTGTTGTAGCAAGCGATTGCGTACGAAGGGATCGTCATTTCGCAGAATGTGGGCGTCGGGAAATTATTCTTAGCGATCCACACGTTGCCCGATCCGTCGACCGTGATGCCCAAGGCAACACCGTATCCGACTGCCGCGAGCGAGTGGTTCGTCACCGTAGCGGTCGACGGATCGAATTCAGCGATCATATTGGGATTGCTTGTCATGTAGATTTTGCCGCTCGGCGCGAGCGTCATCTGCACGGGACTAAATGACGTGAACGGTCCGTCGTAGGTGATTCCCGGAAGCGACGGGAGCGTCACCTTCACGGGAAGCGTCGCCGAGCGCGAGCCGTCGCTGATCGTGACGTTTGCGGTGCCTGCCTTTCCTCCGAGCGCAGCCGGTACGATATTCACGGTTGCTGTTCCCGGACCGGTCGACACGACGTTCGCGGTAGCGATCTGAGGCAGGTCGACGGTCGCGGTGAATTGACCCGTGAACTGCGCCTCCGAAACGCTGATACTTTGCGCGCCGCTTCCCATCTGAATCGTTTTCGAACCCGGTGAAAAGGAAAGCGGAATCACCGTTGTCGTCGCCGTGCCCATCAATCCGGCGCTTGCAACGACCTGCCCTTGCGAAAGCGTCTTCGTACCGTCGTAATAGACTTGTAGCGGAATTCCCGGGCCGGTGATCGTGTTTTGGCTGATGCTCAGCGCACCGTTCGCATCGCCTTGCACGGCAACGGAAATCGGCGATTGGAACGGAGTCGTCCCGAGAATAACGGCGCCGGATGCATCTTTGGCGGTCACGCTCAAGATGTACTCAGTTCTGGCCGCACCTTGGACCGTGTTAATAACGGACGGACTCATCGCAATCGATGCGACCACGCCACCGAGCGAAAGCGGAACGTTCGTCGTTTGATTTGCAGCGAACGTCTGAGTCAACGTTGTCTGCGAGAGCGGCGTTCCGCTACCGTTTTGCGAGCTATACGTTGCAACCGCGAGCGTATCGTACGCCTGTGACGGAACCGCCATGCTGACCGTACACGAGAGCGGTTGCGACGCCGAAGCCGTACAACCCGGTTGCCCGTAGCCGATCTTCGTCACGACCGGCGCGCCGGGCGTCGATTTCCCGTTGACGGCATTCAACGTAATCGCAACCGAGTTCGTATTCGGCGATACATACATCGGATGACGCGCGCTGCTTGCGCTCGTCGCAATCGCCGGCGGAACGGCGATCGTAAAGGATGCCGTCGCGTTTACCGCCGGCGCCTGGCTCGGCTGCGGTGACGGTGAACTTCCAAGTTGCGGCGCGGCCGTCTGCGCCGTTCGCGGCAGCGAGCCGCTGACGCCGCCACCACCGCCGCACGATGCAACGAGCACAGCCAAAGCGGCTATTGCGCCAATCTTCGACGATTCTGTGTACTTCATTGTCCGGTCACCGCCTGAATCAACGCGCGAGCAAATGGAACGCCGAGACCCGTTACTAAATCGTAGCCCGGCCCGGCGTTATATCCGGCCGAGTTCGGTGCGCCGGACGGCACGGGAGTCGGACCGGTTTGCACCGGCGCCAGCGAATTGTTTCCGTAGACGACGTCGTAGAACGTCGACGGATACTTCGGATTCGATGTGCCGGCCGATCCGTAGAAACTGTAGAGAATCGGCGCGGGATTTCCTAATCGATAACCGTGTGTTCCGCCTCTGCCGCATGACGGTGCCTGGCTGCACGCCTGCAACACCAGCGCCCACATCGCGGCCATTTCCGGTGCCGCAACGCTCGTGCCGCCGACGGAAAAAACGTTTCTCGCCTGAAGCGCGGGATCGGCATATTGAATGACGGAGACGCCCGTCGCGCTGTCACCCTCGAGCGCAGCATCGGGTGTATTACGCATCTGTCCTTGAACGCCGGGCAATCCCGCTTGCCACGACGGCGCGGGAATGTATTGCGAGATGCCGCCCCCGCTGCCGGAAAGACCGAACGACGTCTGCGTGCCCCACCCGGTGATCTGATTCGTCAACTGCCCGAATTGATTCATCGGCGTCGTCACGCCACCGACGGCGACGACGTTCGGATCGGTCGCGGGATACGATACGCAGAGTTGATTCGCTGTGGGCGGAGGAGGCCTGAACGCGGCGCACGTTTCGGCACCGCTATCTCCCGACGAGACGAAGACGGCGATACCTTCCGCCGCGAGCGCATCGAATTCAGTCGCACCAAGGCCGGTCGACGGATTGAGGTAGCCCGTGGCATAGCTTTCCGGACCGCCGTAACTGAGTGAAAGAATGTCGGCGGTGTTGTCCGAGATCGCCTGTTCGATTTCATCATCAGCGAGATCGAGACCGATCGCCGGAATAGATACTTGTCCGCCGTTCGGCCCTGCGGGGCACGTACCGGAAATCGTGCCGCCGCCGGGTCCGGGCTGGTAACATTCCGCCGGATTGTACGCAATGTAAAAAAGGACGTTTGCGCCCGGCGCGAGCGCTGCAGCTTGTTCCGTATCGATTTGCGCTTCGCCGTCCTCCGGATTGCAATTCGGAAATCCGCCGAAACAGGGCGACGTCACCGGCGGCGGCGTTTGCAATCCCGCGCTGAACGGAAAGTTGGGCGGCGGCGACGCCGCCGCAACGCCTTGATCGGTTGCACTCACTTGCTGCACCGGCGCCACGGAGACGTTGAACATACTTCCGTACGCGGGAACGTCGGCAGCCGAAATGGGACCAGTGCCGATGATTCCGATGTTGATGCCCTTGCCCGTGTATCCGGCCTTATATGCACCGGTATAGTCGAAGACTTGGCGTATCTGCGTCGGCGAATAACCGGCGAGTGTGTTATTTCCGGTTGCCACGGGAACGAAATCACGCTGGTACCGCTGGACGACGACCGCTTTACGTATTGCGCGAACGGCAATATTCGCCGAGAATTTTGGCGCGCTCGTGAGCGCGATGAATTTCGTTCCCGCGCGCTCGTAGATTCCGAACTTCGTACCAAGAGCGGATTCGAATTGCGACTGCGCGCCCTTCACGAAGAGCGACAGACGCTGCTTCCAACCGCCGACGTGTAAGCCGTACTTTTCGAAGTACGTGGCAACAGAAGCATAGGTCGCTGCGTCGGCGCCGTACCGCTGCGCGATTTGATCCGGAGTGAGGAATTGCCGGTAGAGCGCCGATTTCGGGTCGCTGACTTGCGCCGCATATTGAGCGAGACCGGCTTGATCGTGAAGCGTCACATCAACGTCAATGCTCATCGAACCGATCTGCGCAGGCCCGATATACGTCGCGCCTGTCAGCGCGTCGGAACCCCATGCAATCGTAGATCTGGCGTTCGTTACATTCGACGCTGCCGCTGGGAGCGGAGCCACGGCTCCTACGGGCGTTTGGCTTGCGCCACCGCCACCGCAAGCAACGAGTAGCCCGCACGACGCAATGCTAGCTATGATCTTCTTCATTTACGATTACCACCTGTAGAATGTGCGGCTGCGTGCAGGCGCCGGCTCTTGTCCAACGTCCGTGCGAACAGCGAATTGACGATCGTTGCGTATGCGGTGGACGCTGAGACCGATGCTGAACGCGACGCAGATTTGGATTGAATGACGGTCGTGCCGGACTGTTGTAGACCGAGCGTCTCCGTCGTCTTGGTGATTTGATATGGATGCGAGTAAAACAACGAAAGCGAGTCGCCTTGGAAGTCGTAGTACGATGTCGTTACATCGGACATCTGTATGCAGACCGCTCCGTAGCCGAGAACCATATATGTCGTCGTCGTGGTCGTCTCGGTGAATCCGAGAACCGTGTCGAGACGATTGACGGTTTGGACTTGCTGCTCGGCATTCGTTCCAAAAACGTTTGAGGCGTTGCACGAAGCGGGGATCGCGGTTTGACCGTTATCGATGTTCGATTCACTGTAGAGGGCCGGCGTTGAGTACCACGCGCCGATATTGCCGCTTACAAGCGGCGACGAGGTCGGTGAAGGTGACGCTTCGGCATAGACCTGATACGGAATTTGACCGCTGACCGGTGCGCCGAAGACCACGTCGCCGGCACCGTAGATCGGCACGCTGTAGTATCCGCTGCCGTCGCTGTTCTCAACGATCACGCCGTAGTTCGACGCCGACCCGATACCGAAGTAGCCGGGCGGATACGATGACTTGTCGGTATACGTTCCGTCCGCGTTATAGACGCGTTGCGAAGAGAACGCAGCGCTCGTGCTGTTTACGGACTGATCTTCTGTGATGGATGCCGCCGCGGAATTCGTCCAAGTTTGACCCTGGCTTTCGGGTAATTCATCGAGGATGCGCGGCGTCGGGTAGACGTACGAGAGCGAGTCGCCGTTTTGATCTTGCCACGTGCTTCCGTACTCGAGGTACTGAATCGGCGGGCCGCTCGCTGAAAAGCCGACGAACGTGTCGGTTTGCGACGTTACGGTCTGTAGCGCGCCGGCATCCGTCTCGCTCGAGGAGAGATCGTAGAGATTGGACTGCCCTTGAAAGGTCTGTCCGCCCTTAACCGTTACCGTTTGCGTAACGGATTGCGTTGATGTCGCCGTAGGCATCGGACTTGGCAACAGCCGGTCGAACTCTTGTGTGAACGTTCCCGTGTAGTTGTACGTATTACCGTTCGTGGCGGGCCGCGCAGATTGTACGGAGATATCGAGCGCACCCGAAAGGCCCGTTCGTGAGTCGGTGGCTTGGATCGATCCGCTCGTCTGTATCGTTCCGAAGCTTACGGAAGCAGCTAGCGGATTCGTGGGCGAGATCTGTAACGACCCGATTGCCGTACTGGACAGCGTGAACGACGGCGTAAAGGCATACGGGTTGCCGTTGGCATCTTTTGCACTCGCCATAAAGGTTTGGCTCGTTGCGAGTCCATACGGCCCAGGCGACGCACCTGCTACGACAATCGAGATTGGCGCCGATGCCGGCGACGCGTTCGACGTGTAGAACAGGTACGGCGTCGAGCTCCCTGCGGCGCTCGATATACCGACGAAATTCTTTGCATTGTTGTTGGTAACCGTCGAGCCGGAGATCGTCGCCGTATCGACGACGCTGTACCGCCTATTTGATGAGCCAAACATGGCAAGGTAGGCCGCGCCCGATGCTGCAGCGCCGGACGGCAGCGCTTGGGATACTAGCAGGGGCGAAAGCAGCGCAACGCCGCCCGTTGATACGGTGAAGCCCGCAAGGAAGTGCGCGCCGTCCGGCAACTGCACGTTCCCGCTGACATTCGCCGGCGCCGGCGGATTGGACGAAAACGATGAAACCGTTATCGATGCATCAGCGGCGAGCGCGTGCGCGGGGATCGTTACGGTGACTTGCGCGCTACCGCTGCCGACGGTTATTTTTCCGCCGGTGGCAGCCGGCACAGACTGACTCGTTGTCGCGTCCGGCGACGGCTGCGTGCTAAACCCCGACGCCGGCGGCGACGGAACGGTTTCTCCTCCTCCGCCGCCGCAACCGCTGAGCGCGGCTAATACAAATAGAGCGAGAGCAATACGTCTGCCCCCGTCTCCCAAAGGAATCGCCTCCACGAATATCCTCGCATGAAAGACTGGTTCCGCGCATTATATCCGTGCGCGGACACCATGACTTCCGTAATCTACGGGGCCGAGGACAGATGCATCGGAATCTGCCAGCGCGATTTGATGCCGAGTTTCCCGTAGACGCCTTGCAAATGGAACTCGACGGTGCGAATGCCCAGCGACAGACGCTTCGCGATTTCTTTATTGCTCAGCCCTTGGCCGGCGAGCAACGCAATCGTACGTTCGCGATCGGTCAGCGCAATTACGTCCGTTCGAACCGCCACGCGCGGCGTCACAGTTGTTCCCAAAAGCGCAGCGTCGCGGACGTCGCCGGCGAGCTCGTAAAGACGAAGCGCTTCCGTGTAATTCCCTGCCGCTTCGAGCGCCTGCGCTTGTAACAATGGCCACCCGACAGCGGCGAAACGAGTTGCGGCGACTTTCCCGTAACGAACCGCGGCCGCGGACTTTCCGCTGCGTCGCGCAGCGAACGCATCGAACAGGGCGACGTATCCGTCTTCAACGCGGCCAGCCCTTGTACCATCGCGCACGAGTAACGCGCGCGCTTTTGGAAGGTCAGTTTCACTCGCGCACTGCGCAGCGAGCGTGCAAAAGCGCTGGTTCCACTGAACGCTCTCGATATGAGTCAGCGCTTGGGAGAAAAGCGCCTGCGCGCGCTGAACGTTGCCGTTGGAGTAATGATGACCGGCGAACGCCGTAACAACGGACGCGATGCGCTGCGATTCACCGGATTGCAACGCGCTTTCCACGAGCGATTCTTCCAACTCCATCGCTCGCCCGATCAACTCACCGTCGCCCACGAGCGATCCGATCTCGAGCATAGTGCCCACGATGAAGTAATCTTTAACACCACCGAAATCGCTAGTCCTCACGTCGACACGATCAAGCACCTGGCGTGCGTCGTTGACGCGGCCGCAACGCGCGAGGGCGTCAGCATATGCAGCGGCTGTCGTCTCTATGAGCGATTCCGAGTTCGCCTGGGTTCCACGTTCGAATGCGCTTTCGAGTAATTCCATGGCGAGCTCGGTATGGCCATGGCTGATCGCAAGCATTCCAAAGTTCCGCCTCAGCGTGGCCGCCTGGAAAACGTTGTCGGTCCGATCGATCAAGTCGACGCTTTCGCGCAACAGCGGAAGCGCTTCATCGAACGACGTTGTCGCGCTCGCTGCAAAGCCGCGAAGCTGCGCGACGTTGGCTCTCGTAAAAAGATCGAGGCCATTGTTCTGCTCGAGCCGATCGAGCAATGTTGCCATCTCACCGAAATGGGCAGCCGCCGCTGCAAAACTGGCAAGCTTGAAGAGCGTTTTGCTCTTTATGTCGTTCTCACGCGGCAGATCCATCGCAAGAATCCGGCTCGCGATCTCCTTCGCACGCGCGATCTCGCTACGCCCCCAAAGGAGGTCCAGCAATTGCACGAGGATCCCAGCCTCTTCCTCAAGAGAAAGACACGTGGTTCGATCGGCAACGATCGTTTCATACACCCGCAGCGCTTCTTCGTCGAATCCGCCGGAACGAAGCGCTTGAGCGAGGTTTCCCAGGGCAGTCGCGCGCTTTACGTCGCTTGTATGAAGCTGCGAGGCGCGGCGAAAATTCCGCGCCGCATCCAAGAAGACACTTCGCTTGAAGTGGGCGTGTGCGACACGGTCGCTTTCGTCTGCGGCCACGTCCGAAGCGCCGCTTGCGGCAAAATGACGAGCACTGCGTTCCGCGGCGACGAGATCGTCACTGAGCGATGCCAGCGTCGCCGCGATCTTCTGATGGTACGTCGCAGCCCAAGTCGGCGTGCATTGCGATCGAATCGCTTCATGCAACAGCGGATGCGCAAACGCAAACGTTCCGCGCTCCGTCTCACGCAACAGTCCTGCCATCGTCGCGTGCTGCAGCGCTTCGACAACGTCCCTTCGCTGTACGCCGGAAATCTCGACCAACTCGTCAACGCTGAAATTTTCACCGATCAATGACGCGACGGAGACAACGTCGCGATCGTGTACCGCGAGCTTTTCGAGGCTCACGCGCGCTTGCGCGAGAATCACACGTGGAACCAGGACGCCGTCCTCCACGGGCATGGCAAGCAACGCGCGTGTAATTTCGCTCGCGAGCCCGGGATTACCGCCGGAAAGATGAACGACGCGTGCGACGCGCTGCCGGCTAAGTCGCCGGCCTCGGACGCGAAATGCGGCAACAATTCTGCGCATCGCGTAGTCGTCGAGCGAACCGAGAAGAACGTCGTAGGCACCTTGCATCTGTATGTGGGCGAGCGCGAGCTCCAGCGCCGCAGACGGCTCCGCTTGATGGGAGACCGTTACGATCCGCAGCAACGCACGGTCTTCGTACGACGCAAGCGCTTCCAACACGGCCGGCCCGGCGCGGTCGACGTCTTCGATGATGACCGCAAGAGAGTTTTGAGCGAGAGCATCTCGCAGCGCCTCCAAAACGCGCTGCGCGTCTTGGCCGGCATGGCACCGCATGACGCTAAATGCGACGTCAGCGTTGCGCGAACGCATCTCGTCTACGAGGCGCGTTTTACCCGAACCGCGTTCACCGCGAATAATAACGCACGCTGCTTCGCCGGCCTTTGCGGCGTCAACGCGCGCCTGAAGTAGCGAAAGCTCTTCATCACGTCCGAAAAACGCGTGAGAACGAACGGGCAGCGAAATCATATGCGGAAGCCGTCGGCTGGGGCACCGGGCGGACGGATGCGGTTACACCGGCACCGTCACGATACCTGTTTGGACCCTTCGCGCGTAATCGACCACGTTAAGCGGACGTAAAATAGCGACGGCGGCGGAAAGTTCTATCTCAACCGGGCGTGCGCGGCTCCGATTACGGCAGATAGATGGAGCTGAATCCGAACCCGCACGGCCGGGTATCTCGAAACCGCATGCTTTGGGCGATGGTACTAGTCGCTGCGCTACTGCTTTTCGTGCTCGTCGGCGGTGTTTGGCAATCGTGGACGCTGCAGGGGGATCTGTCACGTCAAGCGACACTGGTGGACGTATCGGCGCGAGAGCACGACTGGCTTCTCCAGCTAGTCAATGAAGAGACCGGTGTGCGCGGATACGTCGCTACGAACGATCCACGATTTCTTCAAATCTATTATGCATCGATGAGACAGGACGTCGTGAATGAAGCGACGCTCACATCACAACTCGAGGCCTTCCCGCGACTTGAGCCCACGCTCGCTGCAATCAGGATCCAGGCTAACCGCGTTCGCCGTTACTTTAAAGACGAGATCCAACTGGTTGAGTCGGGCAACGCCTCGCGCGCGCGTACGAACCTGTCGCGCGGGAAAGTACTGTTCGATGATCTTCGTGATGCAGACTTCACCGCCGAACGCGCGACGAACGTTGCAGTCCAACGCCAACGCTCACGTACCGTCGCATTGGTGCGGGCCGCATTTGCCACAGGACTCGTCCTCATCGCGGCGCTCGTGCTCTTCGTCGTCGTCCTCGCCGTCACGCTGCGCCGCGCGCATTTCTATCATTTGCGCTCCATGCGTGACGAGCTCACGGGCGCCGGAAATCGGCTGAGGGCCATAACGGCGATCAGGGAACTGCTGCGCGAGCACGTCAACGAAGAATTTGCCGTACTATTCATCGATCTCGACGGCTTCAAAGCAGTCAATGACACGTACGGACACGCGGCCGGTGACGCGATTCTGCAAAGCGTCGCGGCGCGACTTCGCAACGAGCTGCGCGATACGGACGTCGTGTGCCGTCTGGGCGGCGACGAATTCGCGTGCATCATCGGGCCGCCCACGGACATCGAGAAGGCGCGCAGCATCGCAGCGCGGCTTCGCAAGGCGATAGCACAACCGTATACACGCGGAGACGAACGGTACGTCATCGACTGCAGCGCAGGGGTCAGCCTCTATCCGTTCGACGGAACGACCGTTGATGCGCTACTTGCGCGCGCGGACAGCGCCATGTACGCGGTAAAGAAGTCGAGAAGCTGAGAAAACGCGAACATAGCAGAATGCGTTTTAAGGCCATCGCTGCCATCGCGAGCCTCTGCTTCTGCCTCGCCGTAACCGCGAATGCGATGGCGTTGCAGACATTCAACGGGCACGGCGTCGTTATCACGAAGCCGACGCAGGCTTTTCTTACCGAGAGTCCAGGGCCGGCGGGTCAAACGCGTTTCGACATGTGGGAAGTTGCGGATGGCAAAATTATTCGCTCGTACGATGTCGACATGACAAAGCTGATTCACATGATCGTCGTCTCTGATGATATGACGGACTTTCAACACGTGCATCCCGCGCTCGATCGCAATGGACACTTAACGATCGCACTCCATACAGCGGAGAAGGGCCTCTATCACATCTACATCGATGGGCTTCCCACAGGGATTGGCCGGACAGTCTTTCGTTTCGATGTGCCGGTTGGCTCCGCCGCGCGCGACGCTGCGCGAAAGCTTCATACGGCGGGGAACGTCCAGCAAGCAGGGCCGTATACCGTCACCATAGATCCATCCCGCGTTCCGTTCGGTGAGATCGCCACGGTCGATGTGACGATCATGAAGAACGGACGGCCGGCAAATGACTTGCATCCGTACCTCGGCGTGATGGCGCACGGAGTCTTCATTGGAACGAAGGACCTTGCGTACATGCACGCCCACGGGATGAGTCAGGAGATGCTCGACATGAATTCCGCAAACGATTGCGGCGATAGCATGATGATGCAAATGACGCCCATGCCGGACAACTTACTCATCGCAAATACGTTCGAGTTCGAAATGCTCGCTCCGCGTGCGCAGAACTATAATTTCTGGCTGCAGTTCATCGGCGGCAAGACGCTATACACCGTGCCGTTTCTCGTGACGACTCGATAACAACCGGCGCGGCAGCAACATCGAGTTACCGACTACAAAAAGACTGGATAAACCCATTGCAGCCGCCGCATAAATCGGATGCACGATGCCGAATGCCGCCAGCGGAACGAGAATCACGTTGTAGCCAAATGCCCAGAATAGATTTTGCTTGATCGTTCGCATCGTCGCGCGCGAGAGCCGGATCGCCGAGGCAACCGCGCGCGGATCGTTCGACAGAATCGCTGCTTGCGCGGTCTCCATCGCGATCTCCGTTCCACTTCCCATCGCAATTCCGACATCCGCGCTCGCTAATGCCGGCGCGTCGTTGATGCCGTCTCCGACGAAGATCACGCGTTCTCCCTGATCATGCAGTTTTCGAACGAACTCCGCCTTGCGTTCCGGACTCGCCTGCGATACAGCGTGATCGCCGGGAATGCCGACCGCATGTGCGAGCGCACGGACCGGTGCGTCGCCATCGCCGCTAACAATGAACGGGTCGATGCCGAGCCGTTGCAGTTCTTCGACTGCGGATCGCGATTCGCGACGCGGCGCATCGGCGAGCTCGATGGATCCGAGGAACGCTCCGTCGTGAGCGATATACGTGACGGTCGCATCATCAGGTTCCGCGCCGTTATCGGGAAGCGTGATGTGATTGCTCTGGAGGAACGAGCGCGTTCCCACCAATGCAGGTGCACCGGAGACGAGCGCGCGAACGCCGCGTCCACGTTCCGCAAAAGCATCCGATGCAGCAAGGTGTTCCGCTTGCGAATCGTTGGCCGCGCGGACGATCGCCGATGCGAGCGGATGCGACGATCCTCGCTCGACGGCGGCAGCGACCGCGACGACGTCTCGTTCGCTATGGCCATTGGGCGAATGCACTGCCACGACGTCAGGCCTGCCGACTGTCAACGTTCCGGTCTTATCGAAGACAACGGCACTCGCAGTACCGATGGATTCAAGAACCGTTGCATCCTTGAACAACATCCCGCGTCGCGCTCCCGTGCCGACGCCCACGATCACCGCGACAGGCGTTGCGAGACCGAGTGCACACGGACACGCGACGACGAGCACCGCCAGAGCGACGATGAGCGCCTGCACCCACGAATGGCCGGTCAGCACCCACGCCGCAAACGTAACGGCGGCAATTCCAAGAATCGTGGGAACGAACACGCCCGCGACGCGATCCGCTAAGCGCTGAACCGGCGGCGTCGATCCTTGCGCAGCGCGCACGATTTCGACGATCTTCGCAAGCGTTGTGCCGACCCCGACCGCCGTCGCGCGGACGACCAGCGTGCCGTCGCCGTTCAACGTTCCGGCCTGCACGGTACTCGAAGGTTCGACTTCTTGCGGAAGCGGTTCGCCCGTCATCATCGCAACGTCGATCGCGCTACGCCCTTCGATCACGGTTCCGTCGACCGGAATTCTTTCGCCGGGTGGAACAACGACTTCGTCGCCCAGCTGTACGTCTTCAATGGAAATCTCGCGCACACGTCCATGCGCGTCACGAATGCGGGCGACGTTCGGCCGTAGCGCGAGCAGTCCGCGAATCGCGCGATTACTTCTGCGTCTCGCGACGGTTTCAAGATACTTGCCGATCGCAATGAGGACAATGATCGCGCTTGCCGTCTCGTAGTACGTCGGACGCATGGCGATCGTCGCATACATTGAATACGCCAGCGCTGCGGTAGAACCGAGCGACACAAGCGTATCCATATTCACCGAACGATGCAGAGCATTCTTGACCGCGCTGCGATGAAAATTCCAACCGACGATTCCCCAGACGGGCAGCGTCAGCGCGAGCATCAACCAATCTTTGTACGGAAACTGCGGCACGAACATGCCGATGACGACCGTCGGAATCGCGAGCGCAATACCGAGAATCAAAAGCTGCCGTTTCCGGCGGATCTCGCGATCGCGGCGCGCCGCATCTGCGTCATCGGCGTGCGCATCATCCGCAGCGACCGTTGCTTCATAACCCGCTGCCGCGACCGCGTCGACGAGCGTGCGAACGGGCACATCCGCACCATGCTGCACGGACGCGCGTTCGCTCGCAAGGTTTACGGTGGCGTCGGTAACGCCCGGCACTTTCTTGAGCGCGCGTGTGACATGCGCGACGCACGAGGCGCACGTCATGCCGCCGATCCCGAGTTCGGTTACCGTGCTCGCCATTGCGCTACTTCAAGCCGTAGCCGGCTTCCTCAAGCACGTCGCGCACGGCGTTACGGTCGAGCTCCCCTTGGCTCTCGACGGTCGCGCTTGCGCGTTCGTGATCGGCGCTCGCGCTCGTCACACCCGGTAGGCTCTCGAGGGCCGTTTTAACGTGACGCGCGCAGTTGCCGCACGTCATCCCTTCGATGGAAAGATTCGTGATAACGGACATACCTTGACCGTTATAGCGCGCTGATGCTAACCTGTCAACGTGTCCGTCACTGGTGTGAATCTCGAAACGCCGTTCAATGCAAGCGAGGCCGTCGCGGCATTCGCGAGCACCGCGTGTCCCGAGAGCGGGTGCGCGCTGGACGTTGCCGACTTTCCGTCGCTTGTCGACGAGCTCGCTCGCATCGGCTTTGTCGACCGCGAGCACGCATCACGGCTTCGCTCAGCCGGCGGCGACGCGGCTCGCTCGGCTGGTGAAGCGATCCTACGTTTTCGTGCGATCGCTCGCGACACGCTCGAAGCGCTGCGAACCGGCACGCCCGTGCCTCCGCATGTCCTCGTTGAACTCAACGCGGAACTCTCGCGGTCCGGATGCCGCCGAGAAGTCGTTCCGGACGGAGATCGCTACCGCACCCAGATGCTGTTCGACATCGAACGGCCGCGAGATGTGCTCGTGCCGCTCGCGCATGCCATTGCAGAGACGCTCGTTTCGGTCGATCCGACGCGCGTGAAACGATGCCGCGAGCCGCGATGCTTCTGCTACTTCATCGATACGAGCAAAAACCGTACGCGCACGTGGTGCAGCATGGAACGGTGCGGCAACCGCGCAAAGGTCGCCGCCTACTACATTCGCTCGAAAAATAAATCCTAACGCTGCCCGTGTCATCCTGAGCGCAGGTGCGAAGCACCGGAGTCGAAGGATCGTTACGAGCGACTGAATTGAGGCGATCCTTCGACTGCGCGCCTGCGGCGCTTCGCTCAGGATGACACGGTTTTGCAGTTCCGTCGATGGCGCGCGATCAGCAAGCAGACGGCGGCAAATGTCAGCACGAGGATGCCGACGAGTCCTAACCCGACGAAAAGGTCGACGTTCGCGCTCGTTTCAACACCGACGAGGCCCACAAAATCGTATGCCGCAACCGCGAGGGCAAAGAATGTCACGCTCCACAGCCACAACCGTGCGACGCGCGGTAACGAGCTCGAGCGGTGCGCGACGATGTGATGCACCAAAAATCCGTCAAGCGCATCGGTGACGACCAATCCGGCGCAGAACGCGAGCCCGACGATAACGCCCGCAATCGCTCCGCCGCCTTGACTGAACGCCGCACCGTACGCCGCAATTTGACTGGACGTCTCGAATCCGAGTCCAAACAACAGACCGATCGGCACGGCAACGAGTGGATTGCGAGCCTCGCGAAGCAGCGGCGGCAGCAGCCGCGTCTTCACGCCGGTGAGCCGAACGTCGTTGCGAAGCAGCGCGTGAATATTGAGCACCGCCATCGCAACCAAAATGATGACCCCAAGCCACCCGCCGGCTTTTTCAAGCCAGTGCGCGCGCTGCGCAAGCTCTCCGGAGATCACGGAGAAGATGACGGCAAGAAGCAGTACCATCACGGAATGGCCCACAGCAAAGAAGACGCCGGTAAACCGGCTCGTACGCGGACGTGCGCCGTGTGAATTGCGGGTAACGTTATCGATCGCCGCTAGATGATCGGGATCCGCGCCATGGCGCATCCCGAGCACAAATACGGTCATGGTTCCAAGAAAACTCACGCGATTGCCTGACTGGAAGATAGGGATGTTTGGATCGCCCGCCATGCGCGCGGAACGAGCGCCGGTTCGATCACCGGCTCGTCGAACGGTTCGAGCGTCGCGCGACGATACGGGATGCCCATTGTCGCGAGCACATGCTCTTCGTACGCGGCAATGTGCGCGCAACCGAGGCCAATCCACCAGCGTGCCGCCTCGCGTGCCGCATTGGAATCCGCGAGCTTGAGCAGCTCAGCTTCGTCGATGCTCCACGCGTCGGGACGATCGAGTTCGAGCGTAACCGGGAGCGGTTCGAACCGATAGCGGTTGACATAGGCGCCGCGGCCATCGCTGCCGGTGCAACAGAAGCCGAACGCAAAGACCGATAGAACGCTTCCGTCGTCGCAAACGAGTGAGTACTGCGAACTGCGCTGTTCGCTCGCGTGGGTACTGCGCTTGCGCCCGAAGCCGTACGATACGAGCAGATTGCCCGACGCATTTCGAATGTCCGCGCCGAAGCAATAGCATTGCTGGTGCAGCAATGCGCACGGGTCAGCGGCTCGCACAGTACAGCGCTCCGCTCGACGTTCCGATCGCGAGCAGTTCGTCGTCGTGCGACCATGCAACGGTCGAAATGCCGCTCACGCATTCAATTGAATCGCGCGATGCATCTTGCGCAATCGACCAAAAGATCACGCGTCCGCTGTCGTCGCCGCTTGCAAGCGAATCACCACGATGCCGAAAAGCGATCGTCGTGATTTTATCTTCGTGTCCCTCGAGGCTAACGGGCTCGGTGCCCGCCGGTCCGCGGCCCGAACAATCCCACACCGTCACAACGTCGCCGCCGCCGGTTGCCAGATAGCGAGAATCGCCGCTCCACGAGAGTTCTTTCACTTTGATCGGATAGCCGGTCATCTGCAGATCTTCGGCCTTCTTCACGATCCAAAAGTGCACGGTGCTATCTTGATCGCCGGTTGCGATGTAGCGTCCGTCGGGACTCCACGCGAGCACCAGCGACGAACCTTTCCATTCGAATCGCCGCGGCGCCGCCGTGCCCATGTTCCACACCGTCACGCCCATATAGCCGACGGTCGCAAGCGTTCCGTTTCCGCGGTTGTCGACGAACGGTGACCAGGCGAGATCGCTGATCGTACTCTTCGCAGCGTCGAATGCGCGAACGAGCTCGCCATCCGGTGAAACGACGGAGAGATGTTTGCCCGCAGCTACCGCGATAGCGTTGCCGTTCGGCGAATATGCGACCGCGGTTCCCCATCGATCGCGCAGCTCGAACGAGGCCACAAGCGATGCATCATGCGTTCGCCAAATCGCGAGACGTCCGTCCTGACCGCACGTCGCAATACGTTCGCCATTGGGCGAAATTGCAAACGACGAGAGTCCCAAAGTATGTGCGTTCCAACGCGCGCGCACCGTACCGCTGGCCACGTCGACGATTGCCATTTCACCCTCGACGGTGCCTGAGACAATCGCGGAGCGGTCGGGCGTAAACGCGACGCGCACAATGTGCGCGTCGAGCGCGGCTTCCCAGAAAACGTGTGGACGTGCGGACGTCACGCTAGACATGCTTCGAACCCGCGGACCAGCGCTTCGCGGTCGAGATTGCGTCCGATGAAGATCATCGATGAGCGACGCGGCGCCTGATCCCACGGACGATCGGGGGAGCCGGCGACGAGCATGTGCACGCCTTGGAACACCCAGCGCTGATCGTGTCCCTGCACGTTGAGCACGCCCTTCATCCGGAAGATGTCCTGGCCTTGCGTGCGGACGAGTCCGTTCAACCACGCGCTGAACTTATCGGGATCGACCGGCGCAACGTGTTCGATACCGACGGACGAGACGCTGCGGTCGTGTTCGTGATCCGGTTTGAAGTAACGGCTATACGATTCGACGACACCGCCGTACGGCGACACAACGGCGAGCTGATACTCTTCGGGGCGATGCTCGGTGAAGACGGCGTAATACGACGCTTGCGGGGCCACAAGCGAAAACGCCATCGGTTCGTCGCTCAGCACCAGCTGCGTGCACGAACCATCGCTCGCAATCGTGCTATCGAGCGTTCCGACGTGCCGAGTCGATGAGAACGCGAGCGTGACGTCTCGATAGACGCGTTCGAGGGCTTGCGGCGTCGCATCAGGCAGCGGCTGCACCACGACGTTCATCGTTTCGTCGGGACCCGGTTGCAGCGTCAACGCGCTCGTGCCGGCGGGAAGTGCATAAACACCGACCCACTCGAACGGGTACTCCGGTTCAAGAAACTTCGTGTCCACAGCTTGCGCCTTCGCGAGCGTGAATGCGCCAAGATCGAGGACCTCGTCCATCGACACCGCCGCGTTTTGCGCGCGCACGATCTTCGCCGCGGAGTTCATCGAACGAATCCGCGCCTCGAGCAACGCAAGCTCAGCGGGCGTGACCAAGTCGGTCTTATTAAGGATCACGACGTCGGCGAAAGCCACTTGCTCTTTGGCTTCGTTGCTATCGTCAAGGTGCTCCACGATGTGCTTGGCATCGACGAGCGTCACGACGCCGTCCAAGCGCAGTTGTCCGGAGATCTCGTCATCGACGAAGAACGTCTGCGCGACCGGTCCGGGATCGGCCATCCCCGTCGTCTCGATGAGGATGTAGTCGAACTTCTCCTTGCGCTTCATCAAGCTGGGCAGAATCCGGATCAAGTCTCCGCGCACGGTGCAGCAAATGCACCCGTTGTTCATTTCGAAGACTTCTTCGTCTGCGCCGACGACAAGCTCGTGATCGATGCCGATCTCACCGAACTCATTCTCGATGACGGCAATGCGCTTGCCGTGCTGCTCGGTCAAAATGCGATTCAACAGCGTCGTCTTGCCCGCGCCCAAGAACCCCGTGAGCACCGTGACGGGCACCCGCTCATCAACCACCGCTTGCCACCTCTAATTTGCGAATTATTAGCATTTTTGCATGCGAATGATTCGCAAATTAGGGTGGCGCCCCTGCTAGCGGTCGATCATCGCCATCTGCCGCTCGCCATAGCGAGGCCCCTGAACCTTCCCGGGCGCAAGCGATCCCTCGATCGCTGCCATGTCGTCAGCGGCGAGGCGAATATTCGCGGCTGCCACGTTCTCTTCCAAATACTTGCGTCGTTTCGTTCCGGGAATGGGGACGATGTCGTCGCCTTTGTGCAGGAGCCACGCGAGCGCAATTTGCGCGGGCGTTGCCCCTTTGCGCTTCGCGAGATCGATCACCGCGGTCGCTGCACGCATGTTCGCATCGAAGTTCTCACCCTGGTACCGCGGGTCGTTACGGCGGTAGTCGCCCTGCGGATACTCTTCGGCGCGCTTTGCGCTGCCCGTCAAAAACCCACGGCCGAGTGGTGAAAACGCAACGAGCCCGATACCCAGTTCACGCACGAGCGGAATGATACGCGGCTCGAGATTGCGCTCCCACAGCGAATACTCACTTTGCAACGCCGAGATCGGATGGGTTGCATGAGCGCGACGAATTGCTTGCTCACCGGCTTCGGATAGTCCGAGAAAGCGCACTTTACCGGCTCGCACGAATTCGGCCATCACGCCGACCGTTTCTTCAATCGGCACCGATGGGTCGACGCGATGCTGGTACAGCAAGTCGATCCGATCGGTCTTCAAACGCCGTAGCGACGCTTCGACCACTTCGCGCACGTGTTTGGACTCGCTGTTGACGCCGACGATACCGCCGTCCTCACCGAAACGAAAACCAAACTTCGTCGCAATGATCACATCGTCGCGCTTTCCCTGCAGCGCGCGTCCGACGAGTTCCTCGTTCGTGTACGGTCCGTAGGCTTCGGCCGTATCAAAAAATGTGACGCCGAGTTCGATCGCACGGTGAATCGTCGCGATTGACTCGCGTTCGTCGCGCTCTTCGGGACTGCCGTACACTCCGCTCATTCCCATGCATCCCAGACCTAGCTCTGAGACGACCAAGCCCTGCGTACCGAGCTTTCGTTTATTCAACATTTGCTTCTCCATGTCTCTACACCAGATACCCTACCGGTCTCCGATGACGCTGGGAAGACAGAAAGAGCCGCGGAATCCGCGGCTCTTTCTTTGGCAGCTCCTGCGCCCTGGAGCTACGTCCGAACGACCTCGTGCAGCAACTCGGATAGGCCGAGTCCCCGCGCGATACGGTCGCCGAAGGTTCGATCGGCTTTTTGAAAATGCGGCACTGCACGCAGCTGAATTTCGCGCCGCACGTTCTTCATGTGGTCGACGATGTTGTCGACGAGCCGGTCCTGTTCGTCCTGTGATTGTAAACGATAGAGATCGCCGGCTTGCTGAAAATCGTCGTTCCGGTACGAATTTTGATCGTAACGTCCAACCGCGCCACTGAGCGCGAAGACCTGCGGTTCCGGTGCGCTCTTATCTTCACGCGGTCCGTTCAAACTGTTCGGCTCGTAATTTACGCCTGAACCACCGTTTTCGTCCAACCGCATGAATCCGTCGCGCTGATAGTTCGCGACTTTTGCGTTCTTTGCGCGGTTGACGGGGAGCAGTGCATAATTCACACCGATGCGATGGCGATGCGTGTCGGCATACGAGAAGATACGGCCTTGCAGCATCTTATCCGGCGAGAACCAAATGCCGGGAACGACGTTTGACGGTTCGAACGCGGCTTGCTCGATCTGCGCGAAATAGTTGTCGGGATTCTTATTCAGAACGAGTTTGCCGACTTCCATCAACGGATAGTCTTTGTGTGAAATCACCTTGGTAACGTCGAATGGATCCCACTTGTACGTGAACGCTTCTTCATACGGAATGATCTGCACGTAGAGCGTCCACTGCGCTACGTCGCCGCCGTCGATGAGATCGAACAAGCTGCGAATATGGTAATTGGGGTCTTCGCCGGCGATGCGTGCCGCCTCTTGGCGCGTGAAATTCTTCACGCCCAAGTCCGTGTGGAAGTGATACTTCACCCAGACCGGCTTGCCGTCGGCGTCGTACCACATGTAGGTATGTGAGCCGTAGCCGTTCATGTGCTGGAATGCAGCCGGTGTTCCGCGATCTCCCATCAAATACGTCACTTGATGCAGTGACTCGGGCGAGAGCGACCAAAAATCCCACGCCATATTGGGGTCGGGAAGATGCGTTTGCGGATGGCGCTTTTGCGAATGAATGAAATCCGGAAACTTGATTGCGTCGCGAATAAAGAAGACCGGCGTGTTGTTGCCGACGATATCGTAGTTGCCTTCTTCGGTGTAGAACTTGACCGCAAAGCCGCGCGGATCGCGCACCGTGTCCGGCGATCCCAGTTCGCCCGCGACGGTCGAGAAGCGCGCGAGCACCTCCGTGCGCCGTCCGACCTTGCCGAGAAAATGCGCGCGTGTGTAATCAGATAGATCGTTCGTCACTTCGAAGTACCCGAAGGCACCGCCGCCTTTAGCATGCACCACGCGTTCCGGAACGCGCTCGCGATCGAAGTGGGCCAATTTCTCGATGAGATGAAAGTCTTCGAGCGTGGTGGGACCACCACTACCCGCGGTTCGCGAGTTTTGATTGTCGGATACCGGCGCGCCGAAATTTGTCGTGAGTTTGTCCATATGTATTCTCCGTTGAACCAAGGGTAGGGGCGAAAGGTGAATCGATCAAGACAATGAAAGCTATTCTTCGTATAGTCAAAAGCTATGAATCTCCGAGACCTACAGTACGCACTTGCGATTGAAGAGCACGGCAGCGTGACGCGGGCCGCCGAGGCGTGCGATGTGACACAGCCGACGCTCAGCGCGCAAGTGGCAAAACTCGAACGCGAACTCGGCGTCGCGATTTTCGAACGAGACGGCCGCGGGCTTCGCGTTACGAGCGCAGGACGAACGGTGCTCGATCACGCGCGCCGCATCGCGCACGCCGTTGACGATCTGCATAGCGCAACGCAAGAACATCTGGATCCGCTCGCTGGAACGCTGCGACTCGGGTTGATCCCAACGCTTGCGCCGTATCTGTTGCCTTCGCTGCTTCCTGCGGTACGCACAGAGTTGCCGCGTGTAACGATCTCGATCGTCGAAGAGCAAACGGACCCGCTGCTCGAACGCGTGCGCTCCGGTAATGTCGACGCGGCGCTGATCGCAACCGAGGCCAATGACGAGCGGCTCGTGACGCATCACTTGTTCCACGAGCCGCTGTGGGTTGCGCTCTCGAACGAACACCGGCTCGCAAAACGCAAAGCGATTGAGCCGGGCGAACTCGAGGCCGCAACGATGTTGTTGCTCGCGGAGGGACACTGCCTGCGTGACCAAGCACTGGACCTATGTAACGACCGCGCGCTTGGCGTCAACATACCCGGCGATTTTCGCGCGGCAAGCTTGGAGACGATCCTCAATTTAGTTGACGCTGGCTTAGGGTTGACGCTCGTTCCCGAGCTCTCGCTCGAAAGTGCGCGCCTCCGCTATCCGAAACTTGCCTTCAAACCACTCAAGAGCCCTAGCGCGCACCGCGCTATCGGCCTCGTCCACCGCCGAACCTCTCCCCGCGCCCTGGTCTTATCGCGCCTGGCTCAGCTCACGAAGGACGTCTGGCAGGCACGGTAATTCGGCGTTAGCACTCTCTTGACAAGAGTGCCAAAATTTCTAAAATCGTAATCGCAGAGTGACTCTTGCACGCCAAACGTAAGGAGGTTTTGAGGTCATGACGAGCGCTCTCGCGCGCAATAGCGGCAACAATCTCGCTCGCGAGCTTCTTGGGTTCGATCCGTTTGCGCAGATGCGCAGCGCGTGGCAGTTTGATTACGATGTCACGCGGACGGAAAGCGGCTACGAAATCGAAGTGCCCGTCCCCGGTTTCAACGGATCGCAAGTTGAAGTGTTCTTCCAGGACGGCACGCTTGCCATCAACGGCAAGAACGATCGCCGCTCGTTCACCAAGTCGTTCTCCATCCCCGAGGACGTCGACTCGGAGAACATTCAGGCGGAAGTCAAAGACGGTATGCTTCGGCTGGAGCTCCACCGCCGCCCCGAAGCCCAGCCCAAACGCATCACCGTTAAATAGCACTTGTCATCCTCAGCGCAGGTGCGAAGCACCCCTTCGACTTCGCTCAGGACAGGCTCCGTCGAAGGATCGCTACGAGCGATTGAATCGATGCGATCCTTCGACTGCGCTCAGGATGACACGCGAACGGTGAGAATCGCGATGTCGTCTTGGTGCGGTGCGTCACCGATCACCGTTTCGCGAATCATAAACGCAGGATGTTCCGAGTTACGAACATCTTGACGCGCGACCGCATCGACCATCGCCTGCCAGGCACTCGCAATATCCCGCTTCCATTCCAACAATCCGTCGGTAAAGAATGCGGCGAACGTTCCGGGATGCAGCGTGATGGTTTGCGCTGCTTTCAGTGTCGGATCCAATTGGCGCAATCCGAGCGGAAGCGTTCGTTCGATGAAACGGTCGGTCACCGTCCCGTCGTTTTCAAAGACGATGGGACCCGGATGCCCCGCCGACGCGCAGGACATCGTGTGGTGAACCGGATCGATTATTGCAACCAGCGCCGTCGTGAATGCTTCGTCTGATTCCAAACGCATTAACCGGTCTGCGACAACGAGTGCACGCACGGGATCCGGATCCGTGTACAGCGTTGCGCGCAAGGAATTACGTAAGCGGCTCATCCACACCGCCGCTTCCACACCGTGTCCCAGCACGTCCCCGACCGTAATCGCAACGCGATTATCCGGCAACACGAACGCGTCGTACCAGTCGCCGCCGACGAGCAGCTCTTCCGACGACGGTTCGTAGAACGCATCGAACGCGATTCCCGGCACCGCAGGCAAAACTGCGGGAAGCGCGGCCGTCTGAAACAACGTCGATATGCGCTGGGTTTGTTGGTAGAGCAGCGCTTTGCCGATGGCGGTCGCACAGCGCCGTGCTAAATCCAGCGCGAACCGAAGATCTTCCTGATCGTAGGGTTCGGCGTCTTTCGTTCTCACGAGCGTAAGCGCGCCCAGTGTACCCTGCGTCGACGACATTAACGGGACGATCAGCATCGACTCATACTTCATGTCGCGCATGAATTGCTCGTGTTCCGCGGACGTCGCATGCATGCGCAAGTATTCGTCGGTAATGCGCGAGATAAGCACCGGTTCGCCGTTTGCTACGACGCTGCAAACCGGATGGCGTTCGACGTGCTCGTCGCTTTGCAGAAAACGTCCCGCACTCGCAAGCCGCCACTCTTGTTCGGTATCGCGATGCGCATAGGCCGCGAGATGCGTGTCCGGCGGTGTTCCTAGATCGAGCAGGCAGATATCTGCGATGCCCTCAACGACCGCTGCGCATACGTTTTGGAGCGTCGTTTGGTACTCGAGCGACTCACCTAAGAGCTCGCCCGCGCGCAAGAGTAACTCGAGATAGCGACGCTGCGCATCCCCTCGAGCGAAATCACTGACGATGCCTCCCACCGATTCGGATACTACCCACGACGCCAGCCGGGCAGGCACTGCTTGACTTATTGTTCGCGAGCAAACAATTCGTCCAGATTTCTGGAGGTATCGGTAAATATCAGTTTCAATTATGCGACGTGAGTTGGAATCACAGGAAAAACCACTGGTCATAACGCTGCAGGGCGACCTCGGCATCGCCGACCGTGACCGCATCGCCGAGCTCTTTCCGAATCCGCAAACAACGGAGCGTCTCGTCATCGACTGCACTGACGTCACCTCGATGGACTCATCGATTCTGGCGCTCATCATGACGTATCGCCGGCGCGTCCAAATCGCCGGTCACGAGCCGCTCAGCACGATCGTCGCACTCGCTAAGCCGCGTCTGCTGCGCCTTTTTGAGCTCACCGGAATCACGCGCGCGATCACCGTTCTTCCCGTAGACGAAGAGAAAAAATAGGGACCGCGCATGCGCGGTCCCTCTGACTCGGGCACTTCCTGCGCTACGGATTCAAGTTGAAACCGATGCCAACGGTAGCACCAGTATTGATAAATCCGTTTCCAGGCGCGTTGACTTTCGATATGCCGCGATTGCCCGCATAGCCCGCCTCGATAAAGACCGGGAAGCCCTTGCGGAACGTCCAAACGACGCCGCCCTTATATGTTTGCAGACTATAGTAGATGGTCTGTGTCGGCCCGATTCCGCTGTATTGCCCATTGATTCGCGGATACCAATAGTAGCTAGCGTAGATCGTTATCGGATGGTCGAGATCCGGAAGTTTTTCGAGGCCGAAACCGGGACCGTTGAGCGTCGGATATCCTTGGTTGTAGTTGTTGAACTCCCACGCACCGGCAACAAAGATGCGCCACTTCAGCTCGTATCCGATATGGCCTTCGGTAAACGAATTGCGCACGTCGAATTGCGGAACGAAGACTTGTCCTCCGTTGCCGATAACGGTGACGTTACATGCCGGATCGCCGAGGCCCGCGCAGTAGTGCGGATAACGGAACGAGTTGAAATCTCCACCTACGAAGAAGTGCTGGTACTGAAGGGCACCGTGCACGGCGTACGACGCAGTCGTGAAGCGGTTGCCAGGGCTGAATTCGTCGTAGGTCTTGCCCCACACGTAATAATCGCCCGCGACGAAGAGGTCGTTCTTATACGGCTTGGGCGTCGGTGACGGCGTTGGCGGCGGAGTCGGAGCCGTTGTCGGAGGCGGCGCCGGTGGTGCGGTCGGCGGCGGCGTCGGCGGCAGATAGCGCACGACGACGATTTGACGATCCGGCACCCACTGCACGTACGCGCCCATTCCTTCGGAAATTACACGGATTGGCACGACCAGCGTGCCTTTATAGATCTCGGGCGGCACGTCGAGCGGTCGTTTTTCACCATTGATCGAGACTTCAGGAACGCCGACGGTCACCTGCACGTCCGAGCCCGCTTTACTGACTCGAACGCTTTTATTTGACGGGTTGTATGTAACGGTTGCACCCATCTGTTCGAACATCGAACGCAACGGCACGAGAACGGTCCCGCCCTTCACAAGGGCCGCGAGTACGCGTCCTCTCTTCAATTCGTCGGGAGTTGCGTAGACATGATGGTCATTGAACAGGATGGGTATTTCTTGCGCCGTGCCGGCTCGCGACGGAGCGGCCGCCAGCACGATCGTGCTAAGGATGATACCTACCATGTTGTCCTCTCGAGAAGACTAGCCAAGCTTGGATGAGGCTAGTCTAGCGGTCAAATCGAGAGGACCCTATCCGAATATCGCACGAGGGCCCGCTTAGGCGAAGAATTTCTTAAACGCCTCCACAAACTCGCCGAAGCCCCGCTTGCCTGCATTATGAAGCGCCCTTCCCAGGTCGTGCTCAAGTTCTACTTATCAGGCTTGCGAAAATACGACGATGGCAAAGCGCGTCTTAATCGTCGACGACGAGCCGCAAATCGGTGAGGTGCTCAGCGCGTACTTAGCTCGAGAGGGGTTCGTAACGACGGTGAAAGGCTGCGTCAAGGATGCAATGGCGGAGATCGACGTCGCTGCTCCGGACGTCATGGTACTTGACATCACGCTGCCCGACGGGAGCGGGCTGGACATTCTGCGCGCTGTAGCAGGCCGCGAAATTCCAACGCTGATGCTTACAGCACGCGCCGATGAACTCGATCGTATCGTGGGCCTCGAACTCGGTGCCGATGATTATATTACCAAGCCGTTCTCTCCACGGGAGGTTGTCGCGCGCGTACGCGCGGTCATGAGGCGTTCCGAACATCGCGGCATCCCAACCGAGGAGAACGAAGATCTTCTAAAGGTTAACGGCTTGGAAATCGATCTCGGGGAGCACGAAGTGCGCGTAAACGGGAGAGCGGCGCGACTCACACCCTCGGAATTTCGAATCTTGACCGTCCTTGCAAAGCAACCGGGACACGCATTTACGCGAGCGCATCTTCTCGATGTGCTCGGCGACGACGGATCGGTGTACGAGCGTACGTTGGATCGCCACATCAACAATCTCCGGAAAAAAATTGAACCTGATCCGGAGCATCCGATCTACGTCCAAACGGTTTTTGGTGTCGGGTATAAATTCAAAAAGACATGAACGATCACGGAGGCGAAAACCGGCTCTTACACGCCATCGATCTCGCTCTGGCAAGCGACTGGAGCGAGGCGAAAGCATTGGCGGAATCGATCGACACTCCGATTGCCGATCGACTGTTTTTGTTGCTCTCCGATATCGAAGAGCGCGAAGCCGCGCGCTCGTTCCAGCTTGCCAATATCCGTCACGAGATCGGCAATGCGCTCTCCATTGCGCAGGCGAATCTCGAAGCGATCATCGACGGCCTTCTTGAACCGACTGAAGCGCGACTGAACGCGCTGCTTGCAGCACTCGGCTCAGCTTCCGCAATGCTCGACGAACTACGCCGCCCGGCACAAACCTCGAGCGACGACGTCGTTCGTATCGAAACATTCAATCTCTGTGCATTGATCGCCGCGCACGTCTCGGCACTCACGCGTCTTGCATCTGCAAAAGACGTGCAGCTTGTGTACGAACCCTGCGATGAAGAGAATCCGCAGTGCGCAACGTACCGCGGCGACGGCGCGCATGTCGGGCGCATTCTGCGCAACGTGCTCGTCAACGCTGTACGCTACACGCCGCCGGGGGGAACCGTCGCGGTTCGCTGCGGACCGGTGGATGCGCGCATCCATTTAGAGGTCAAAGATCATCACGCGCACGCCGACTTGACGGTGCTCAATAAGATGCTGCGTGTAATCGGCGGCGAAGCGCGCATCGACAACGAAGGAACCGGCGAGAATTTGATGACGGTGTCGCTTCCGCTCGAACCCGTTCATCCGTGAAATCGACGCGCCTCATCGGCGCGTTCGCGTTCGGAGCGCTCGACTTCCGCTTTTACGTGATCCGCAATCCACGAGAGAAAGCCGCGTAGACTGTCCTCCGCGTACCCGTGTAACAACGTGGCGTCGAGCCCTTTTCCGATAATGCCGCCCGGCGCCGCGTATTCCCCTTGCAACGAGAGCTCCGACTCGTTTCCACCATCCGGCGTAACGGAAAGCGTGCCATCGAACATCGGGAAAAGCTGTTCGCTCTGCGCAGCTTCGATATGAATCCCCCACCGGCAGCGGCCGGGACGGTTCACGACCGTTGCTTCAATCGGCACTCGCAACTGCGGGTGGCCGGGTCCGTGCAGTTCGATTGCGAGCGTAATCGTGTTATAACGCGGGTCGTGCTCTGCAATGGATCGCATCACGTGCATCATTGCGTCGCGTACCGCGATCGGCGGCAGCGCCAAGCGCGTGTACAACTCGACGCGAGTACCGCTCACCGCGGCGCCTTCGTCCGCTCTTCTTCGCGATGACGGTGTTCGATGCGCGTTCCGATCTCTTTGAGATATTCGCGCGCGGTTGCCGATGCGATGCGCGACCCGAGAACCGTGTCGAACACCACGCCGGGCACGCCAAGCGTTGGTTCGTACGTGCCACGCAGCTCCAGCGCAGACGTCATATAATCTTCATCGGCGCGGACGGTAAGCGTTCCGTTAAATTCCGGAAATGCGTCGCCATCGGCCGGCGTCCAATGCACGTTCCACGGTTGATCGAAATGCAACGGATCGTTACCAACGCCGTACGTTACGCGCATGTCCTTCTCGACGATGGAATCGCTGTCACTGCCGGGCACCGGCACGCGCAAGCGTTGGATGACCGGCGTCCCCTTTGCGGCCAAATCCTGAAGCGTTTCTTTGAGTACGCGGCGCGCACGATCATAGGGGCATGCTAAGTAGCGGCGGTGGAACAGGGTGGACATGCGTAGATCCTAAGCCAGCGGTAAGAATACCTAGGGAAAATCTCTTACCTAGTCGTTGCGAGAGGCTCACGGTCGCTCGTATCGCACGCACATGATTGCGACGTCGTCAGCATGCGCACCGCGGATGACTGCACGGCGCAACGCGTACGCCGGGTGCTCCGCTTCACGGACGTTGCGTTCCCGCATTGCCGCTTCCAACTGTGCGTATCCCGTGAGTTCGTTGCGTTCCCACTCGATGAGACCGTCGGTAAAAAACGCGAGAAACGAACCGCATTGCAGCCGGCGATCTTGCACGCGCTGTGCTTTCGACTCGAAATGACGCAACCCGAGCGGAAGTCCTCGTTCCGTAAACGGATCTCCAACGTCGCCATCACGCGTATGAATGAGCGGCCCGGGATGGCCCGCTGAAATCAAGCGCATGAGTCCGCTCTGCGGATCCAGCGTCGCGAGATTCGCGGTCGCATATCCGCCGTCGGGAAATTCTTCGCGTACGAGAAAGTCCACGACAGCGAGCGCGTCGCCGAATTCCAGGCCGGCGCACAGTGCAGTGCGCAGCGCATTACGAACGTTTCCCATGAATGCTGCAGCTTCGATGCCATGTCCGGTTACGTCACCCATGGTCATACCGAGACGCCCGTCAGGTAAGAGAAATGCGTCGTACCAGTCACCGCCTACTAAGAGCGATGCTTCAGCCGGTTCGTAATATGCGTCCAACGTTATGCCGGGAAGTGACGGCAGCGATCGTGGCAATGCCGCGCGCTGGAAGGTCGACGCAACGTGTTGCGATGCTTCAAATGTCTGCGAACGCGCAATTGCCGAGCCGCAGCGGCGCCCAAGGTCTTGCGCAAAGAGCAACGTATCGCTGTCAAACCGTTCACCGGAGTCGCGAGTTCTGATTAACGCGAGCGCACCCAAAACGCCGGTTCCCGGCGCGCGAATCGGCACGAGAATGATCGACGCATACTCCATGCGGCGGAGAAACTCGGCATGCTCGGCGCTCGTCGCGTGTTCCGCGATATAGCCCTCAGTAACATCCGGTATGAAGACGACGTTGCCTTCGCGCACGACTTCATGAACGATGCTCGGTGGATATCCAGGAGCCGAGCGGAGATACTTTCCCGCGACCGCCGTATCCGGCAAGCGGGATGCATCGCGCGCGGCAGACGCGTGAATCTGCAATTCTCCGCCATCATCCGCCATGATGAGATAACAAAGGTCGGCCACCGTCTCAACCGCTGCCGCGCACACGTTGATCATCGTCTCGCGAGAATCGAGAGACGATGCAAGTATCTCCCCAGTGTGCACTAAAAATCGAAGGTAATCGCGCTCGTTCTTCACCGGCGCGGGCACGGGGTTTCGTTCGTCCATCCGTTGACGTTCTTTCCCCGTGCCGCCTGGTTTGAATGCGATCGGGAGCTAGCTTACTTTTTCATCCGTCATTGATGCCTGACGCGCCGCGCGAGCAATTTCACCGCGTTCCACCTTCGCCGCACCGTCGATTTGCGGTTTGATCACTACTTTCGTGTAACCGTTTTGCCGCAGATCGAACTGTTCGTAGGCTTCGGGCGCATCTTCAATTGCAATGCGATGGCTGACGATCATACTCGGTCGCGCTCGTCCTGCAAGAATCAAATCGCGCAGATAAACGTTGTAACGTTTCACCGGCGCCTGGCCCGTTTCGAACGAAAGTCCTTTATTCCACGCCTCACCAAGCGCCATCGTAAAGAGTCCTTGCTTTTCTTGTTCGTCTACGCCGAGCGGATCTTGCGGAAAGTAGACGCCGATGATGCCGACGTGTCCGGTCGGATTCGTCACACGAATGACGTTATTGAGCGTTTGGTTCGGATCCTGACGCTCGCCCGGTGCGTCGTTCGCATAACTTTCATATCCCACCGCATCGATGCCGCACATCACGCCCGGCATCTTATCTCCGGGTTGATTCGGACGCAGATCTTGCACCGCGCGCCGATGTTCGGAGCGTAAGTCGTAGATCTGCTCGACCGGATCGCCTTGCGAAAAATCGACAGGCGTCGCATTGGGAATTTGATGGACAAGATTCAGCCGCTCGGGCACGCAATCGACGACGTAAATCTCGGATGCGCCGCGAATGTACGAGCTGAGCGCAGCCAACATTCCGACGGGTCCCGCACCAAAGATTGCGACGGTGTCGCCCGGCTGGACTTTCGCCATCTCGGCTGCGTGATATCCGGTTGGAAATACGTCGGCGAGTAACACGAAATCGTCTTCGTACTCGTCCATCGGCGTGCCGGGTAATTTCAAACAATTGAAATCCGCATAGGGAACGCGAACGAACTCGGCCTGTCCTCCGGGATACGGCCCGAGTCCTGAGTATCCGAAGCCCGCGCCGTGCGATTGCGGATTGAGCGTGAGACACGCATTGGTGTATTGCCGCCGGCAATTAAAGCACCAGCCACACGCGATATTGAACGGCAAGACGACGCGATCGCCTTTTTGAATCGCTTTGACCGACGAACCGACTTCCTCGATCACGCCCATGTTTTCGTGACCGAAAATCTGCCCCGGCTCAACCTTCGTTCGTCCTTCGTACATGTGCAGATCGCTGCCGCAGATGGCAGCGGTCGTCAGACGAAGGATTGCATCATTGGAGTCTTCGATGCGCGGATCGGAGACTTGCTCGACCGCGACTTGACGCGGACCTTTATATACAACAGCACGCATTCGCTCGTCGTCCCCACGCGGTGCAGTACTAACACGAAACGGCCGGATGCACTTTTGGCGGGCAATCGACGATAACGAAGAGGCGGGTATAGGTTTAGAGCGGCCAAGCGTCGCGGGAAAGATGGACCTGGAGATTCCCGCTCTATCCTGAAAGGCCGCCGAGACCGGTGGGAGAAAAGGGCGACCAAATGAGACGACTGCTCGGGACATTGGGCCTCCTGAGTCTGCTGTACGGTTGTGGCAGTGCGGGCTATCTTCCGTATGCGCCGCATGCCTTGGACCCGGGAGCGATCTCGACCCTCGTCAATCAAGCGTCCGAAACGAACGGCGTTCCGGCCGGGCTTGTCCGCGCGGTACTGATGGCGGAGTCCGCGGGCAATCCGTCCGCGGTCAGCCTCGCAGGAGCGCAGGGACTGATGCAGTTGATGCCTGGAACATCCGCGAGTTGCGGTATCGCCAATCCCTTCGACGCTACCGAAAACGTCCAGTGCGGCAGCGCGTATTTGAAGGGCCTTCTCGCTCGCTACCATGGGGATGCCACGCTCGCGGTCGCGGCGTATAACGCCGGCCCAGGAGCCGTCGATCGCTATCACGGCATTCCGCCGTATGCAGAAACGCGCGCCTACGTTACGCGCGTCATCACCGCTTACCGGAGCTACTAGTTCCCCTATCTTCCATGGCGACGCTCACCGAACGTCAGCCGCTGCCTCGTCTCGCCGTGGCTGGGTGGCGCGTTCCGATTCTCGATCGATATCTGCTGCAGGAGATGGCGGCGCCCTTCGTCTTTGCGTTCGCGGCGTTCTTGCTCTTTTGGGCGCTCAACGTCTTCTTCGCCGCGGCGGACTATATCATCAACGAGCACGCGCCGTTCTTTCTGGTGCTCCGCTTCGTATTGTTCCGGGTCCCGCCGTCCGTGTCGCTCGCGTTCCCGTTCGCTTCGCTGTTCGCGGGGTTGCTCGCGATGGCGCGGATTATGGGCGACAATGAAGTCATCGCGATGCGCACGTCGGGAATTCCGACGTGGCGGATCGCGCTCACGCCGCTGCTCTTCGGCTTTGCCATGTTCCTCGTTGCCTACGCAACGGACGAGTGGATCGCGCCGGCGTCGGCCGATCTATCGACGCGCACGTTCTACCAAATCGTCTATCATACGAATGCGCTGCCGGTGGAACCGCAGTTCTTCAGCAAGGACCCCGATACGGGGAACGTCTTCTTCATTACGCAGATTTTGCCCGACCATAAGACGATGGTCGGCGTGCAGGTCTACAAGCCGGCCCGATATGGAACGTGGTCTGAAACGCTTCAAGCGAAAAGCGCGACGGTCGATCACAGTGCGTTGCATCTGCACGACGTGATCGATACGCGCTATAACGCCGAGGGCTTCGTCATCAGCCAACAGCACATCAACGATGCGTTGATCGGCTTGCCGTTAGCGGAAGCCGCCGCGCAATTCATGACGAGCATTAACTCCGACTCGAGCACCACGACTAGTAAATCGCTGGCGACCCAAGTTCAAGCCATGCAGGCGCAAGGCGTGAGCGGGACGGCACTCGGGACCCTTCAGGTGAGCCTCGCGAATAAGCTGGCGTGGCCGTTCGCATCCTTCATCGGCGTGGTCCTTGCCGTGCCGCTCGCGCTCAGGTTTGGAAAACGAGGCAGGACGCTCGCAATTGCGCTCGCTATTCTTGCGTTCTTTGTATACTATCTGATGTCGTCGGCGGGCGCGGCGCTCGGCCGTAACAATCAGATCAATCCATACCTTGCCGCTTGGCTTCCGAACATTATTATGGGAACCGCCGGTCTCGTGCTTCTCTGGTTGGAAGAACGCTGACAACGTGAAAGCGACTTGGCGAACGCGTCGCGGACTGACCGCGATAGCCTGTAGCATGGCCTTGCTATGCTCGTACGCGCCTGCTGCGCGCGCGAGTTCAGACAGCACCGAGAACCTCAATGTTCTCACGCTGTTAAACGGTCAGACGTGTTCCGATCACCGCGAGCTGTTCGAGCCGCAGAGCGACATCGCGCAGCAGACGTACCCGACCCCGCAGCCGACACAGAATCCGTTTGCCACGCCGACACCGTTTGCGACCGCAACGCCGTTTGCGACGCCGACACCCTTCGGCGCGACCCCGTCACCCTCGCCTCAGCCTTCCGCGACGTTCGGGCCGCAGATGAATTCGTCGACGACGCTCTACGAAACGCCGCCGCCGCAGCCCGGCGTCTCGCCCGGTACGGGCCCGACCCCGCCTGCGGTTCCGACGGCGACGCCCAATCCGTTCGATCAAAATCAGCCGGTATTCGTGCAGCGCGGCGGCACGACACCACCGCCCATTACGCCCGCCGGCCAGCAACCGCCCAGTCCGACGCCGGCGCCCACCGGCGTACCGACGCTGCCGCCGAATCACATCGCGGTTCTCGCGGACAGCGTCTCGGGCAACACGACTCAAGGCCAGCCGGGCGATGCCGACGGCAACGTGCACATTCTCTACGGTGCCGAAGAGATCGTCGGCGATCATGCGCACTACGACGGTTTGCGCACGATCACGATTACCGGTCATCCGTTCATCATCAATCGCGCGCAAGATTCGGTCCTGGAAGCAGATGCAATTCAGTTCGACACGATCGATCAAACCGCAAAGCTGACGAACGGGCGCGGCACTAGCTCTGAAGGTGTCGAGCGCGGCCTCGTGCACTTCAATGCGAAGGATCTGCACACCGATGCGGATGGCATGGGACACGGTCTCGCACCGAACGTTTCGACCTGTCAGAATTCACGCGGCGGTTATCACATCACCGGCAAGAACATGGATGTCTATCCCGGCGATAAGATCGTCATCTACAAGGCGATCCTCTGGCTCGGCGCCGCGGCCGTTTTCTGGCTGCCGAAAGTCGTCATTCCGCTTCGGACGGTGCAGAACGAAGCCGCGCGTCCGCGTTACTTCCCCGACATCGGCTACGACCAGTACGAAGGCTACTGGATCAAGACGCGCATTACGTTCGGCAAAGATCAATATTACTACGGTTATTACACCGTCAATTATTTCACGAAGGTCGGACTCGGCCTGGGATACACCGGCTACTATACGAAGCGCAGCGGCCACCGGAGCGCGTCGCTGACGTTCTATACGATCAACGACAAACGCATCAGTACGCGCCAGAACAACCTTGCCGTAAATGAGATCGAAAACTTTTCGAACTCGCTGCGCGGCAACTTCGGCGCGACGTACGTCTCGAACTACGGACCGTACACCAACGTTCCGCCGAATACGGGATTCAACGCAAACATCGCGCACACCGGACTGCGTTCGAATCAGACGTACGGCTTTACGTACAGCGCGGTCGGCACGCAATCGAACAGCACGTCGTACTCTTTCACCGACAGCCGCCAGTTCACGCAGAGCCTGCGCAACTCGCTCAACTTCAACTTAGCCGCCAGCTCCTCGAACTACGCAGGCTTCTCCTCGGCGAACTCCACCGCGCACTTCAACAATCTCACCGACTTCACGACCGCCGGCGCCGACTACCAGATGGTGATCGACCGAACCTACGCGCAGCAGCCCTACGGCATCAACAAGCTGCCCGAATTCACGATACGCCCGTATAAATTCTTCGAGAACGAAAAGGTCTTCCCGATCAACGCAAACTTCGTCGTCGGTGAGTACTCCGAACCTTCGGACGCCTTCTCGACGCAGCGCGCGGACCTCGGCTTCAACATGGGACCGCTAATCGCGAAAGTCGCGAACAGCGACTTCCAGGCAACCATCAACGTAAACCAATACGCCTACGGCACCGGCGACTTGAAGGCATCCATCCAGCAAAACATGTCGCTCAATACGCCGATCGGCAACCACTTCGTCAACAGCATCACGTACAACGAATCGAACTACAACGGCCCCGCCGCCGTCCCGTTCCAGTTCCTCGATCAACAACCGACCACAAACTCCAAAGCCGCGCAAGACCTCGTGCGCCTCTTCAACGGCAACAACTACAATCTCTCACTCGGCTTCGCCACCTATTTCAACGGACAAGCGCAACCCGTAACCTACCAACTCACCGCCCAACCAAGTCCGCGTTCCATCGTCCTGCTCGCCGGCTCATTCAACCCCGGCCCGGGCAACGGTTTCTACACGACAAACGCACAAGTCGCGTTGCCTCTCGGGCCGAACACGGCGCTGCAATTCGTCACCGACATCAACTGGAAGATGAAGGGCGCGCTTCAGAACAAAGTCATTTATTTGACGAAGACGATTGGTGGGTGTTACCAGCTTCAGGCCTTGTACAACCAGTCGCTGAAGTTGGTTACCGTGTCGATCAATATTTTGGCGTTCCCGTCGCAGACGGCTACGTTCAGCGTGGGTCAAAGCGGGCCGTTGATTCCGACGACGTTTAACTTCTGAGGCGGCGCGCCGCGATACGTTGCGGTGGTTTGGGTTTGTTTGGTTTTTTAAAAACACCCCCGCCCCTACGGAAACCGCTGAAAATTTCACATCGTGTGAAATTTTCGCTTCGGCACTTTTTCGGCAGAACAAAGTTTTGTAGTTCACATCCTGTGAAGGCCGAAAAAGTTGCAGATTTCCGTAGGGG
>CAZYLU010000038.1:0-15302 GCA_964648945.1 uncultured bacterium
AGCCTTGGTAGGCCATTACCCCACCAACTAGCTAATGGGACGCAGTCCCGTCTCTAAGCGCATTGCTGCTTTGATCGTCAAGTGATGCCACTCGAAGATCACATGCGGTATTAGCTAACCTTTCGGCTAGTTATCCCCCACTTAAAGGTAGGTTGACTACGTGTTACTCACCCGTCTGCCACTAAGTATTGCTACTTCGTTCGACTTGCATGTGTTAGGCACGCCGCCAGCGTTAGTCCTGAGCCAGGATCAAACTCTCCATAAAAAATTTTATGGAGCGCATGATAAACATGGCTCTCAATAATCGCTGTGCTTTTTCAGTTGTAACTGCGAATTACAACACCACGTATCTTGCGATCCGTGATAGCAGAAATTGTACGTTCTCGCGATTCTCAAAAGACTTGACCAATCGAAATTGACCTTGTCTTAGAGGTCGGAGACCCACAGACTTATTTGCTGCTGCACTGTTCAGTTTTCAAGGAGCGAACCCGGCTGCCTCATTCACTAGATGCGCATCTTTCGATCGCATGTTCGCGCTGGGGCGCTCAAGCCACGACGGCTATAATATCGCCGCCGGTATCGGGTGTCAAGCGCGATTTCAAACTATTTTTTCGGTAGTCGGAAACGTCGCAGGCGCCCAGGCCCGGACTAATAGAGTACCACAACGCGCGCTGCGATACTAGTCGGACTATGCACGTTCGGGAACGGGTGACGTCCGCTCGCGGGTCCGCCGGCGCTGCGCCTTGACGCGGTTGCCGCAGATCGCCATGTCGCACCAGGTGCCCGAGCCGTTCTTCGACTTGTCGTAGAAGGCGAACAGGCAAGTGTGTTTGCGGCAGGCTTTCAAGCGACGCCACTCTCCGGTTTTCACCGCGTTGTACACGCGGGAAGCGATTGCACCCCGGAGCCCCTCGAAGCCCTCCCGGCTTCGCGGCTCGAGACGGACGTGCTCGCCATCACCGAACACTAGTTCTAACCCAGTTCCGGATAGCTGGGTTGCAAGGTCCTTCCAGGCGTTCTCCGGATCGCCCTCACCCGTGTGCGCGAGGAGCTCACCTCGGAGCGCCTCCCGTAGCTCACGGATGGTTGCTCGCTCTTGTTCGCCCTCCAGCTCGGCGCTGAAGCCGTGGGCGGCAAGCCATTTCCGCGCGGTATCCGCACCGACGAACGGATCTTCGTCGGGATGTTCCACATCGAGTGAGTTTACGAAGAGCCGGACGAGTTCGAGCTCTCCTGGTGCGCTGTAATCTTTCGCCATCGCTTCTCGGGCTTAAATATATCACCAGTAAAATGGATTGACAAGTTACCATAACCGACATACCATAATAAATGGTTACCAACAGTAGGAGTTTGAGATGACAATCCCCCGCCCCGTGAGCCCTCTGGTTCGCACCACGATCGATCTGCGAATCGACCGTGCCGACCGTAACATCAGCCGCCGCATCTTCGACGGCTGGGGCGTCGACGTACCGAGCAACCGGATCTTCTGATGCACCACGTCGACGTGCACGTTACAAGCGTGCCGCGTTCGCGACAATTGCTCGACGCCTTTATGCCGGTGGTCGGGTACAACGTGCGCTACGAAGAGACCGACTTCGTTTCGTACTGGCGCGGCGGCACGCGACCCGCGATCGGCTTCATCGAAGACGGCACGCCGGTGCGCGCGAGCGCAATGCGAATCGCGTTTGCCGTAGCGCAAACTGATGATGTCGATGCAGCTGCGAGTGTTGCAATCGGCGCCGGCGCTCGTAACATCGAAGGTCCAGGCCTTCATCCGGAATACGGCGACGACTATTACGCGGTCTTCTTTGAAGATTTCGACGGAAACAAATTCGAGGTGGTGCACGACGCTGCGACGTGTGAGTGTGCATGATTGCCCGTGTGTGGCGAGGCCGCGTTCGCAGCGGCATGCTCGATGAGTATCGCGCGTACATTGCGAGAACCGGCCTTGCCGATTACCGCGCCACGCCGGGAAATCAGGGGGCGTGGATGTTCACGCGAGAACGCGACGGTTATGGCGAAGTGATGACGCTATCGTTGTGGGAGGGCGAAGCGTCGATCGCTGCCTTCGCCGGCGAGGACGTCACGCGTGCGCGCTACTACCCTGAAGATCGACGCTTTTTGCTTGACTTTCCGGAACGCGTCGAACATTACGATGTTACGATGTAGCGCGCACAACCGAATCGAAATACAGATGCAGACAGACGATTGTCGCGACCACTTCAGCGGCTACGGTGATTGCGAATAAAACCGCGATATCGATACTTCGCGGCACCTGACGTGTCAAAAAACGAAAAAGCAATTTCATAGCCGTTACGCTGCAACTCGGTCGGCGAGCGCTGGTGTGCTCGGCGAGGTTTGAAAGATTTTTCCTGTGTAGATTGCGCGGGCCGTGTGCACCAGCACGGTCAACCACAGCACGATGAGAAGAGTCGTCAAGATCGCCGCAACCGCAAGGAACGCCGTCGAGTGCATCACGGACGCAAGGGCATACGTTGCGGCGGTGTACACACCGAGCGGAAAGGTGAATCCCCACCAACCCATATTGAACGGCAAGGCACGGCGAGCGTGGTAGAGCGTGCCGAAGATACCGATGATCCACCACCACGCGCCGTACGCCCATAAAATGAGGCCGACGACTAAGCCGACCGCCAGAAAACCGTGGGCCGCGCCCGCGTGTCCCAAGAGCGTTGCGGCGAGCGAACCGGTACCGAGCGGACCAATTGTAAGCCAACCGGATACCGCGAGTTCCTTGCCGGGAAGTTTCGCCGTCGCCAGCCGCAGGAAGAGAAGCGCAAGAATTGCGAGCGCGAGCGGTACGGAAAATGCCCACAGTAACGTGCCGCTAACGAGCAGAACGTTCTGGGCATTCGCCGACACATGCGAAACGAGGCTGCCGGCGGACGCGGCCGCAACCTCAGCCGGCACGATCGGCAACAGCCATAGGGCGGTCATATTCTCCAGCGCATGCTCTTGCAACGTGAACATGAATAGCGGCACGATCAAGCCACTTGCAACAGCCGCCACGACGTCGATGATCCAAGTCCAGTACGCTATGTCGTACGCGCGCTCGCCAAAAAATTGTGGGCCGAAGACGACGAATCCATTGACGATTGTGGCGAATCCCATTGGGATTGCGCCTATGAACATTGACTGTACGGGATGCGACAACGTCTTGCCCGCGAGTTCGGGCCAACGTATCAATCGCGCGATGGTCAAGAGTGCAAACAGCATAAACAAGACCGCGTTCGCGCTCCATAGCGCGGCACCAAGCGCACGAACCGGGGGAACGATTTGCGCTAATTGCGCGAGCAAGAGTGCGACGATTCCGGTGCCCATCGTGACCGTAAACCAATTCGGACCGAACTCATGTAGCGCAACTAGCGAAAAAGACGGCTTCATGAGTCGAAGATACGCCGGACGGCCAAGCGATTGTAGTGCTTCCCGCCAATACATTCATAGCCGCGACTTATGGAGCGCTTGAGGAGAGTCGAATATGCGCAAGGATGAAGCGCAATCCGCGCAAGACGAGCGGGCGATCAACGTTTCGCACCTGATTACGCTCTCGCTCGTCGCGGAATATCGCAGCTTTTCACGCGCGGCAGAGGCGATGAATGTGTCGCAGCCGAGCGTGTCTCAGCAGATCCGAGAGCTTGAACGTCACGTCGGGTTGCCGGTGGCGATCAGCCAGGGACGCTCCATCAAAATCACCGCCCTCGGAGCGGAGCTCGCGGAAATCGGAAGACGAGTCGCGATCGAGCGTGAGCGGGCACTTCGCGTTGCGCAGAATCACCGCAGTGGGACGGCGGGTACGCTCGTCGTCGCCGCGAGCATGACGACGAGTGCTTATGTTCTTCCGCAGGTCATCGGTGATCTGTCCGCATTGCTTCCGGAAGCGACGATAGAACTACGCGTCGCCAATACATTTGACGTTGCGCAATTCGTTTCCGATGATGCTGCGGATATCGGCGTCATCGAAGGGCTGATCGACCGGCCGGAACTCATCGTAACGCCCTTCGCTTCCGATACGATGGTCTGCATCGCTCCCCCCGCGTTTAGCTCTCGCGATCTGCTCGAAGCCGACGACGTTCGTAACGAATCGCTGCTTTTGCGTGAAGACGGATCGGGGACTCGACAAGTCGTCGCTGAGAGCCTCACCGCTCGAGGCTTCACATTCAAGCGCATTATCGCGTTCGGCTCCAACGAGTCCATCAAGGCCGGCGTGCATCACGGACTGGGTATCGCGTGGCTTTCACGTCGCGCCGTCGAAGCGGAACTACAATCCGGTGCGTTGCGCGAACTCCGCTTCGATACAGCGCCGATCGAGCGCAATCTTTCGTACATCCGCCGCCGCGACATCAAACCCTCACCACTCGGCGAGGCGTTCATTGCTGCGCTGATCGCTCGTTAGGCGCGAAGGAAGAGTGCCTTGAGATACTCGGTTTCGGGCATTGCCGGATGCACCGGGTGGTCCGGTCCGTGACCATGCCGTTCGAGTAATTGCAGGCGACGGCCGGTTTCGTGCGCGCCGTCGAGCGCAACGCGCGTTAGGCGTTCGACCGGCAGATGGTGCGAGCAGGACGCGCTCACGAGGAACCCGTCTTCCTTCAACAGACGAAACGCAGCTTCGTGCAAGCGGAGATAGTGGCGTTCGCCCGCCGATGCGTCTTTGCGCCGTTTGATCAATGCCGGCGGGTCGAGGATTACGACATCATACCGGCGGCGCTCTTGATGGAGCCCGCGCATAACGTCAAGAGCATCGCCCGCAAGACCGTCGATTTCTTTGCCCATCGAACGCGCGTTTTCGTCGGCGTAGCCGAGCGCGAGTTCCGATGTATCAACGCACGTCACCTCCGATGCGCCGGCGATAAATGCCGACACGGCCCATGCGCCCACATACGAAAAGACATCGAGCACACGATCACCCGGCGCGATGTAGCGCCGTAATCGCATGCGATTGTCGCGTTGGTCATAGAAATATCCGGTTTTCTGTCCTTGGCGCAGCGGTGCGGAGATTCGCATATCGCCTTCGACAACGTCGATACGATCCGGGACGTCGCCGAGCGCATGATCGAGCGGCTCGATCCCCTCGAGCGCACGCGTCGACCCCGCATTTCGAAGAAGCAGACCTTTAGGAGCGATGACGTCGGTGATTGCCGTAACGAAGGCTTCGCGCAACGCTACGGCGCCGGCGGTGTTGAGTTGTGCGACACACACGTCGCCGTAACGGTCAACGACGATGCCTGGCAGACCGTCCGATTCGCCGTACACCATGCGATAGTATGGAGCAGGGTATATTCGTTCGCGAAGATCGAGTGCGCGACGCAATCGCTGGGCGATCCACTTCGCGTCGATCGTCGCTCGCACGTCACGCGTGAGGAGGCGTCCAGCGATGAGCGCATTCGGATTGACGTAGGCAAGTCCGACCGGATTGCGTCCAACATCGACCACGCGCGCAATCTCCCCGGGCGCAAATGCGGATAACGGCGATAGCGAGGTGTCGATTTCGTTGGAAAAAATCCAATTATGACCAAGGCGGACCCGACGGTCCGCCTTGGCGATTAAACGCAGTTCGCGCAAGCGTTAGACTTTGCGAGAGATCGACTTCGCCTGCATGAACAGCAGCAAGTAGTCGCGTCCGCCCGCTTTACTGTCCGTTCCCGACATGTTGAAGCCGCCGAACGGATGCGCGCCGACCATCGCTCCCGTGCTCTTGCGATTGAAGTAGAGATTACCGACGAAGAAGTCTTCCTTCGCGCGTTTGATCTTCTGATCGTCCGACGTGTAGAGCGAACCGGTGAGACCGAACTCGGTGTTGTTCGCGATTTGCATCGCGTCATCGAAGTTCTTTGCCTTGATCACGGCAAGGACCGGCCCGAAAATCTCTTCTTGTGAGATACGGGCTTGCGGATCGACATCCGCAATAACCGTTGGCTCGAGGAAGTACCCCTTATCGCCCACGCGATTGCCGCCCGCGATAACGCGGCCTTCTTTCTTGCCGACTTCGATGTACTCGCTGATCGACTTGAGCGCGCCTTCGTTCACGACCGGCCCCATGTAGTTCTTCGGATCGGTCGGATCGCCGACGGTGATCTTTGCAACGCGTGCTTTGAGCTTCTCGAGGAATTCGTCGTAGATCTTCTCTTCGACGATCGCACGCGAACACGCCGAGCACTTCTGGCCTTGGAAGCCGAACGCGGAAACGGCAACGCCTTCAACTGCAGCATCGATATCAGCATCGGCTGCAACGACGATGGAGTCTTTACCGCCCATCTCCGCAACGACGCGCTTGATCCACTTCTGTCCCGGTTGGGGCTTTGCGGCTAGCTCGTTGATGTGCAAACCGACTTCCTTCGAACCGGTGAACGAGATGAAGCGAATCTGCGGATGCGAAACGATGAGGTCGCCGATCACGCTTCCCGATCCGGGCACGAAATTCACCACGCCCTTGGGCAGACCGATTTCGTGCAGAAGATCGACGAACCACGCAGCGACGATCGCCGAATCACTCGAGGGCTTGAGCACGACCGTGTTGCCGGTAACAATCGCGGCCGACGTCATACCGACCATAATCGCTGCGGCAAAGTTCCACGGCGGAATCACCGCACCAACGCCGAGCGGAATATAGACGAGTTCGTTCTGCTCGCCGTCGAGCGGCACGACCGGTTGCGGCTCGGCATAGCGCAGCGCTTCGCGGGCGTAGAATTCGAGGAAATCGATCGCCTCGGCAACGTCACCGTCGGCTTCGGGCCACGTCTTCCCGACTTCGAGCACGAGCAATGCATCGTAGTGGAAACGGCGCTGACGCATCAGTTCAGCGGCCTTGAAGAGATACGACGCGCGCTCTTGCGGGCTCGTGCGCTTCCACGATTCGAACGCGCGCGCGGCGGCATCGATCGCTGCGGTGGCCTGCTCTTTACTAGCCGAACTCGTCAGGCCGACGACCTCGTCGGGATTGGCCGGATTGATGGAGCGGATCTTCTTCTCCGTCTCGATCTTTTGGCCGTCGATTACGAGCGGATAATGCTCGTTGAACCGGTTGCGCACGGCCGCGATCGCCGCTTGCATTTGCGCGGCATCGGCCGGGTCGGTGAAATTCTTGATGACTTCGTTTTTAAACGGAGCGATACGATCGAGCGTGGTCGTCACTTAGTTTCCTCTTTGTTACAGCAGAGCGAATCCGCCCCGACTATCATGACCTTAGGGATGGCGAATTCGGTTCCATTCTATCAGGTGGTAAAGCAGGCGGGCGCCGTACCCTTGCGGTAGCGAGCGATATGCCCTTTAGGATCCGGGATATGGAACTCGGCGACATCGACCGGGCGCTCCTTCTCTTCGACCGCGTAGCCGCCGAGCGCTTATGGCTCGGTACCGAGCCGGGGTTCGACCGGGAGCACTATCGCGATATCTTCGGACGCGCGATCGCTCTACGCAATGCGATGTTCGTCGTAGAAGACGACAACGGCGAGCTTATCGGGCTGTTGACGACGTACGAGCACGTGGATTACGGGTGGACGCTCGGGATGATGGTCGATGAATCGCGACGCGGCTTGGGCATTGGGCGCGCACTGATGGAGCGGCTCTTCGCTTGGGCGCACGGCCGCGGTATCAAGCACCTCTCGCTGCTCGTCTTTCCACACAACGAACGCGCACTGCGGCTCTACCGGTCCACGGGATTTGAGGAAGTCGAACACTACCCGAATGACGTGCGCCGCAAGTCGGGCGACGTGTGGGATACGATCTTGATGCGAAAAACGCTCGAATGACGCCGCAGCTCGAAATCGCGATCGCGGCGTTCTTTCTCGCTATCGGGACGGCGGGTCCGCCGTTGGAACTGCCGCGTATGTTGATTGCCGCAGTCGTATGCCTGGCCGTTTGGCGTTCCGGAAAATTTGTCGGCTCGATCGCAATGATCGCCGTTATTGCCGGCGCATACGTGCAGCACAATCAATTTCGCTTGACGTCGCTCGTCGCGGCAGCGCTGCTCGGAATTCTTGCGCACTTCTTTTACCGGCGCGCGCGCGTCACAACCGTTATCATGGCGCTCTGCGCGATTACCGGTCTCGCGTTTCTCTTCTTGGGTTAAACGGCTTCAAAACTCGCGGCAGCGACGAGCGGTCGTACAAACGCAGAGACACGTTGCGCGGCTTCGTTCGCGGGATGCGAGGCATACGCATCGATCAACGCGCTGCCGACGATGATGCCGTCCGCAATGGTTGCCAATTCTCGAACGTCCTGCGGCGAACTGACGCCGAAGCCAACGGCGAGCGGCTTTTCCGTGATGCCGCGCAGCATCGAGAGTTGCGAGCGCAAGGGTTCGAGCGACGAGCGCATCCCCGCGCCCGTTACGCCGAGGCGCGAGACGACGTAAATGAACCCGCCGCTTTGCGCGGCGATCTTTTGCGCACGTGCTCGACTCGTCGACGGAGCGACGAGCAGCGGCATATCGAGTCCTTCGCGCGCGAGCGTCGCGGCGAGCTCGGCGCCTTCTTCGAGCGGAATGTCGGGAACGATCACGCCGGACGCGCCCGCGTCGGCCGCTTCACGCGCAAACTTCTCGATGCCGTACTGATAGACCGGGTTGAAGTACGTGAAGAGCACGATCGGCGCACCCGCTGTCGATTTGTGCCGCTTCACGAGCTCGAGTACGTCTTCCATCACGGTGCCGCGGGTCAGCGCGCGTTGCGCGGCAGCGGCAATCGTCGGACCATCGGCTAGCGGATCGCCGTATGGGATGCCGAGTTCGATTGCATCGACGCCCGCTTCCGTGAGCGCGCGCAAGATAGTATAGGTCGTGTCGAGATCGGGATCGCCCGCCATAACGTACGGGATGAACGCCGCGCGGTGCGCATCCTTCGCGCGCGCAAACAACGCCTCGATCACGAGGGCTCCTCCGTCATGGACCGCACTTGCGCGATATCCTTATCGCCGCGCCCGGAGAGATTCACAAGAATAAGATCGTCCGGCTTTGCATCGATCATCAGTTTCCGTGCAAACGCGAGCGCATGCGCGCTCTCGAGCGCGGGGATGATCCCTTCAGTGCGCGAGCAGACGAAGAACGCGTCCAGCGCCTCCGCATCCGTCACGCTCACATACGCTGCGCGTCCCGACTCTTTGAGGTGCGCGTGTTCCGGTCCGACGCCCGGATAATCGAGTCCCGCACTGATCGAGTGCGTGTCGATGACTTGTCCGCCCGGCGTCTGCAACAGATACGAGCGCGACCCGTGCAACACGCCGACGCTTCCCGCGTTCAGTGCGGCCGCAGTCTTCCCGCTCGTCAGGCCTTCGCCCGCGGCTTCCACGCCCCAGAGACGCACATTCGGGTCGTCGGCGAATCCCGCGAAGATTCCCATCGCGTTGCTGCCGCCCCCAACGCATGCAATCACGTCGGTAGGCAGCCGGCCGTACCGCGCAAGACATTGCTCGCGCGCTTCGACGCCGATCACCTTTTGAAACTCGCGCACCATGTACGGATACGGATGCGCGCCGACCACGCTTCCGATCACGTAGAACGTGTCTTCGACTTGCGAAGCCCACACGCGAAACGCTTCGTTGGTAGCGTCTTTGAGCGTGCGCGTTCCGCTCTCCACCGCATGAACCGTCGCACCCAGCAGATTCATGATGTAGACGTTGAGCGCTTGACGCTCGACGTCGACCGCGCCCATGTACACGTCGACGGGAAATCCGAACTTTGCGCCGACCGTCGCCGTCGCGACACCGTGTTGACCTGCGCCGGTCTCGGCGATCAAGCGCTGCTTTCCCATGCGCCTCGCGAGCAGCGCTTGGCCGATCGTGTTGTTGATCTTGTGCGCGCCCGTGTGATTCGTGTCTTCGCGCTTGAACAAAAGCTGCGCGCGCGAAGGCTTGCCGAAACGTTCGGTTTCATAGAGGGGCGAAGGCCGGCCGACAAAATCGCGCAGCGCCCGTTCGTACTCGCGCCAAAACGCGGCATCGGCAAACGCCGTGCGCATCTCCTCTTCGAGCGCTTCAAGCGCGCCGACGAGTACTTCGGGAACAAACCGTCCGCCGAAGCTGCCGAAATATCCCCGTGGATCAGGCTGCTGCATCGCTCTCCCGCACCGCGCGCACGAACGCACGCATCTTTGCTATATCCTTGCGGCCATCGGTTTCAATACCGCTGCGGACATCAACGCCGAACGGCCGCACGCGACTCACGCATGCCCCGACGTTCTCCGGCGTCAATCCGCCGGCAACGATGACCGGATGCCACTGCGCAAGCTTCGCGATGTTCGTCCAATCGAACGTTACGCCTGTGCCGCCATACCTTCCGGCGACGCGTGTATCGAACAGCACGAGCGATGGTGCATAGCGTTGGCAGATGCGCTCCATCTCGAGCGGCGATTCGTCGCCGACGTGAATCGCCTTGATCACGCTGCCGCCGATCGCGGTCGCAAAACCCGGCGGCTCGTCACCCGAGAGCTGAATGAGCGCCTGCGGAAAGAGATCGCGCACCCGTGCAACCTCGTCTCGCGTGGGGTTGACAAAGACGGCGACGGGCGTGATCTGTGCGGGAATCCGCCCTGCGATCTCGCGCGCGGCATCCCATTCGATTCGACGCGGTGAATCGGCGAAAATCAAGCCGACCGCATCGGCACCGGTTTCTAGAGCAAGTTCGACGTCGGACCAGCTGGTAGCGCCGCAGAATTTAATGCGCGTAGACACGTTTGAACGAAGCGACCAACTCCTCCGGATCGTCCGCGCGCATCAGCGCCTCACCAATCAAGAAGCCTTTCGCACCCGCCTTACGCAGGCGTTCCATGTCGCTTTGATTGGTCACGCCGCTCTCGCTGATAGCGAAGACGTGCTTGGGAACCTGAGGCAGAATGTGTTCGCCGACGGCAAGGTCGGTAATCATCGTGCGAAGATTCCTATTGTTCACACCGATGAAGTTCACGTCGAACTCGAGCGCGCGGTTCAAGTTCTTCACGTCGTGCACTTCGACGAGCACGTCCAATTCGTACCGGCGCGCTTCTTCCAAACACGTGCCGATCTGTTCGTCGCGCAAACCGCCGACGATGAGCAAAATGCAGTCGGCACCGTATGCGGCCGATTGCGCGACTTGATACGGGTGCGTGATGAAATCTTTGCGCAACAACGGCAGCTTGCTGTGAGCGCGCACCTTCGGCACGTAGTTGATGTCGCCCAAGAAGTGATCGCTTTCGGTGAGGATGCTAATCGCGTCGGCACCCGCACGCTCGTAACGCTCCGCAATCGAAACCGCATCGAAATCGCGCGCGATAAGGCCCGCCGATGGCGACGCGCGTTTGATCTCGCAGATCAGCGCGCTGCCGCGTTCCGCTTTGAGCGCATCGAGGAAGCGCCGTCGCGAGGGCACGCTCGCGAGCGCGCGGTCCCGGACGACGGCGTACGGTTCGCGTGCCATCTCTTCTTCGAGATGCTGCGCCTTCGCGGCGTAAATCTTCTTGAGGACGTCGTTTTCAGCCATTCGTGGCAAGCTCCTTAGCGCGATCGTACGTACGCAGCGCAGCACCTGATGACAGTACTGCGCGCGCGCGTTCCAGCGCCTGATGTAGGGTTCGGTCGTGACCGAGGGTGTAGAGGACGAGCGCCGCGTTGAGCGCGACGACATCTGCGCGCGGCGACGGTTCGCCGGCGAGAATCGAAAGAAACGCATCGCGGCACGCATCGACGCTGCCGCCGACGATTGCTTCGAGCGGTGTATTGATACCGAATTCTTGAGGGTCGAGCGTCCACGTGCGGCCACCGTCTGTGTCGAACGAGTAGACGAGCGTCCGCGCATCGCCCGCAACTTCGTCGATGCCGTTTTCGCCGTGCACGATTGCGCCGCGCTCGACACCGAGACCGCGCAAGACGTTGCCCATGATTTCCAACAAATGCGCACGCGCGACGCCGACTACCTGCACCGTCGCAGCTGCGGGGTTGGTGAGCGGACCAAGGATATTGAACACCGTACGCACGCCGAGTTCGCGCCGGATCGGCGCGACATTCTTCATCGCCGGGTGATAGCGCGGCGCAAACATAAACGTGAAATTCGCACCACGCAACATCGCCGCCGCGATGTCGGGGGCGAGGTCGAGCGTCATGCCGGTAGCTTCGAGCACGTCCGCGCTTCCGCATGCGCTCGATGCCGCACGGTTCCCATGCTTTGCAACGGGTACGCCGGTCGCCGCAACGACCAGCGCGGCCATCGTGGAGACGTTGATGGTATTTGCGCCGTCGCCGCCGGTACCGACGACATCGACGACCGTTTCCAATCCGTGGTCGACGTGGACGCTGCGTTCGCGCATCGCACGCGCGGCGCCGACGATTTCGTCAACGTCTTCGCCTTTGGCGGCAAGAGCAACGAGAAGTCCCGCACCTTGGATCGTCGTGAACGACCCGTCCATGATCGCACCGATCAGCTCCGCGCTTTCACTTCGCGTAAGATGCTCACCGCCGATCAACCGCCGAAGCAGCGCGCTGTATTGCATGCGCTACAAATGACACACGGCGACCCGAAGGCGTTTCGGATCGCCGTATGTAGACGGAGGTTCGGTTAAACTACTACTGCCCAATTATCGAACGAGTTCGATCAGTGAAAGTTCCGCCGCATCGCCTGGACGGACGCGGGTCTTCGTGATGCGCGTGTAGCCGCCCGAGCGGCCCTTGAGCGCCGGTGCGATCTGCTCGACGAGCTTCTTTGCAACCGCAGGTTCCGTGATGAACTCGGAAACCTGACGGCGCGCGTGAAGATCGCCCGACATAGCGGTCGTGATCAAGCGCTCGACGACCTTGCTGATCTCTTTGGCCTTCGTCGAGGTCGTTTCGATCTTCTCGTGTTTGAAGAACGACGTCGCGAGGTTGCGCAGCAGCGCCTTGCGGTGCCCATCCGTGCGCGAGAGACGTTTATAAGCGATTTGGTGCGGCATTACTCCATTTCTCGACTACGCCATTAGGACTGGCGCAGCGAGAGCCCCCTCTCTGCGAGAACTTGTTTGATTTCATCGAGCGACTTGCGTCCGAAGTTGCGCATCTTCATGATCTCGTCTTCCGTGAGATCGAGAAGTTCCGACACCTTCGAAATACCTGCGCGCTTGAGGCAGTTGAACGAACGCACCGAGAGATTGAGCGTCTCGACGGGGATATCCCATTCGTTCGGCGGCGCTTCGGGCAGCGGCTCTTCGCGATTCGTGAATCCCACGAAGAGATCGAGCTGCTCTTGCATGATCGTCGCCGCAGTCGCGAGCGCGTCATCCGGCGTGATCGAGCCGTTCGTTTCGATTTCGATCGTAAGACGGTCGAAGTCGACGCTCTGACCGACGCGCGTATCGTCAACGGTGAAGTTCACCTTGCGAATCGGCGAGAAGATCGAGTCGAGCGGAATGAGTCCGATCATGTGCTCGATGTTGCGCTGCTTGTCGGCCATGACGTAGCCGCGGCCCTTCTCGACACCGATCTCCATCGAGAGCTTCGCATCTTTCGACGAAAGCGTCGCGAGGTGATAGTTCGGATCGAGAATCTCGACGTCCGCATCGGGCGCGATGTCCGCCGCGGTCACGTCCTTCGGTCCGCTGACCGAAAGGTTGAGCACGCGGGGTTCGTCGCTGTTGAGCTTCACCGGCAAGCCCTTGAGGTTGAGCATCAACGCGATCGTGTCTTCGACCATCCCGGGGATCGTGGAGAACTCGTGCAGCACGCCGTCGATCTTCATGTACGTGACGGCCGCGCCCGGAATCGAGCTGAGCAGAATGCGGCGAAGCGCATTGCCGAGCGTGATACCGAAGCCGCGCTCGAGCGGTTCGATTACGAACTTCGCGTAGTTCTCACGACGCTCGCGAACTTCAATTGCTGCGCCGGTGGGCGTTTCCAACGTATTCATCTGTTAACTTATGGTCCTTTGTTGCTGTTTACGTTATCCGTCGACCCTTCGACTACGGCGCCCCGCGCCTTCGCTCAGGACCGGCGATCGTACGCCTAACAGCGGATTGTGTTGTTTTTATCTTGTCATCCTGAGCGGAGCGTTAGCGCAGTCGAAGGATCGCAACGAGCGTTTGTCTTGAGGCGATCCTTCGACTACGCTCAGGATGACACAGGTATTAACGCGAGTAGAATTCGACGATGAGTTGCTCGTCGACGGGCGTGTCGATTTGTTCACGCGACGGGAGTTGCAGAACTTTGCCGCTGTTGTCGGCGTCGTTCCACTCGAGCCACTCCGGAGGACGGCGCGAACGCGCGACTTCGAGATTCGCCTCGAACACGGGCGCCTTGAGGCTGCGCTCGCCGATCGTGATCACGTCGCCCGGCTTCACGATGATCGACGGAACATTGACGATCTTGCCGTTCAAACGGAAGTGACGGTGCGTCACGAGCTGACGCGCTTGCGCGCGGCTGTTCGCGAGATTCAAGCGATAGACGACGTTATCGAGACGGCGTTCCAGCAGCTGCAAGAACGTGCGGCCGGTTTGTCCCGGAATGCGCGACGCTTCGCGGAAGTAGTTCTCGAATTGCGTTTCGTGCACGCCGTAGTAACGGCGCATCTTCTGCTTCTCGCGAAGCTGACGGCCGTATTCGGAAATTTTCTGACGCGTTTTACCGGCGGTCTTTTGACCCGGCGCGGTACCACGGCGTTCGACCGCGCACTTTTTGCTCAGGCAGCGGTCGCCTTTGAGGAACAGTTTGATCTTTTCGCCGGTCTTGCTCGCGGCCGTTTCACGACGGCACAGACGGCAGACGGGTCCAATATATCGCGACATCTAGTCTCTCTTCAGATTACACGCGGCGCCGCTTGGGCGGGCGGCAACCGTTATGCGGAATGGGCGTAACGTCTTTGATCAGTGTGATCTCGAGGCCGGCGGCTTGCAGCGAACGAATCGCCGCTTCGCGTCCCGCACCCGGGCCTTTGACGAGCACTTCGGTGCTCTTCATGCCGTGATCCATCGCCTTGCGCGCGGCCGATTCGGCAGCCATCTGCGCAGCGAACGGCGTCGACTTCTTCGAACCTTTGAAACCGAGATTACCGGCCGAGGCCCATGAAACGACGTTTCCGTGCGGATCCGTGATCGTCACGATCGTGTTGTTGAACGACGCATGCACGTGAGCAACGCCCGATTGGACGTTTTTAACTTCACGCTTCTTGCGCGTCTTGGTTTGCTTTTTGGCAGCCAAAATAACTCCGAACTATTTTTCCTGAACTCCAAACGATGGAGCTGTCGTCGCCTCAACCAGTGCAGTTTCGCTCGCGCGAAAGGCCCGATCTCCGTACTTCAGCCTCGGCGAAAAGCTGAAGGCGCTCACCAGAGCGCGGAACCGCGTGCGCCGTT
>CAZYLU010000038.1:15402-31498 GCA_964648945.1 uncultured bacterium
AGCCTCGGCGAAAAGCTGAAGGCGCTCACCAGAGCGCGGAACCGCGTGCGCCGTTTGGGAACGCTGAGCGCACCTCGTGTGCTGCGTTCCCCGAGAACGTCCTGTTCTCGGAAGAGAGAGGACGGCGCCAAGGCGGTATCTTACCGCAGGCCGGGGCCTGCGGTCAACAGCGTTTATGCCGTCGCCGGTGCCGGCTGCTTGGCCAGGTGAAGCACCTCGGCGGTGTCGTTCCGGACGGTCTGGCAGAGCACGGGATCGTCGGCGATCGACTGGCCGTAGGACGGGATCATCTCCTTGATCTTGCCGGCCCAGTTCGGGAACTCGTTCTTATAGAGGCGACCCATCACATCGAGCATGACCGCGACGGCGACCGACGCGCCCGGAGACGCGCCCAGGACGGCAGCAAGCGACCCGTCAGCCGCCGAGACGACCTCGGTGCCGAACTGCAGCTTTCCGCCGGACTTCTTGTCGGGCATGATGACCTGAACGCGCTGCCCGGCAACGATGAACTCCCAATCATCGGGGTTCGCATTGGGGAAGTAATCGCGCAGCGCGGCGTACTTTGCTTCCTTCGATTCGAGCACCTGACCGACGAGGTACTTCGTTAGGTCGAAGTTGTCGCGTCCAACAGCTAAGAGCGGGCCGATGTTGTCGGTCTTCACGGACGTGAACAGATCGGCAAGCGAACCGTGCTTGAGGAATTTCGTCGAGAATCCCGCGTACGGTCCGAAGAGGAGCGACCGTTTTCCGTCGACGTAGCGCGTGTCGAGATGCGGCACCGACATCGGCGGTGCGCCGACGGACGCCTTTCCGTACACTTTTGCGAGATGACGATCGACAACCGATTGATCGTCGCACCGCAAGAAAATGCCGCTGACCGGAAATCCGCCGAAACCTTTGCCTTCTTCGATTCCGGATTTTTGCAGCAGCGGCAGCGCGCCGCCGCCGGCGCCGAGAAACACGGTCTTGGCAAGAACCGTACGCGTTTCGCCCGTTTCGAGATTTTTCACGCTCACCGACCAGCCGTCCCAACGGCGTTTCAAATCGGTCACGGCTTGCGAATATCCGACGTTGACGCCGGGTTGCGTCGCGAGATAGCGCAATAATCCGCGCGTGATCGCACCGTAATCAACGTCCGTTCCCGTCACCATGCGCGTGCCGGCAACGCGATCGTTGCGATCGCGGCCTTCCATGATCAGCGGCATCCACTGCTCGAGGACCGCCGGATCTTCGCTGTACTCCATGCCCGCAAAGCAGTGATGGGCGCTCATCGCTTCGTAGCGTTTGCGCAAGAACGCGACGTTGTCGTCGCCCCAGACGAAGCTGATGTGCGGCACGTCGTGAATGAACGATTCCGGCGCACCGAGCGCGCCTTTACGGACCATCTCGGCCCAGAACTGACGCGAGAGATCGAACTGCGTGTTGATTTTTAGCGCGCGATCGATCGTGACTTTGCCGTCGGAGCCTTCCGGGGTGTAATTCAGCTCGCAGAGCGCGGCATGGCCGGTCCCGGCGTTGTTCCAGGCGTTCGAGCTCTCTTCGGCCGGCGCGGGCAGCATCTCGATGATCTCGAGGCTGATCTCCGGGCGGACTTGCTTCATCATGGCGGCAAGCGTCGCGCTCATGATGCCGGCGCCTACGAGAACGAGATCGGTACGTTGTTCGGACATAGCTAGAGACTAGACTACCCCCATAACCCCCGGGGGTGGCAATAACTTCTCCCGCAGGCAGGGCGTCGGCCTTAGCGGCCCTCGTGCCAGCGCAGGACGCGCATGGCGCGCAGCGTGTTCCAGCGGCTGGCCCGGCCGGTCTGGGTTTCCAACGGAAATTCGAGTCTGTCGGGGTGCAGATGGTTCATCGGCCATCGGCCGTTCTGATGCCGTCGGGCTTTGACGATGCCGGCCGCTTCCGCGACGCGTTCGTCGGGTTTGACGCCGGCACTTCGCAGATACTCCAAACCTCGCAATATGTCGTAATGCCACATCGTCGGAAACGTGAAGCGAGTCCACTTCCGATTAACGATCTCGCCGTTCGTCAATCGCCGGAACATACGGCGCTCCAGCAAATACTCGTGCGCCTTTCGACGCGCATCGGTTACGGCCGCACTCGCTCCCCACGCCCGTTCGAATTCCAGCAATCCTTCGAGAACGCGTATTGTCGAATTGAACGACGAACGCGTACTCGGCGGCGCTTCGCAATTCCAACCGCCATCGCGCAACTGTTCGCTGAGCAGACGATCGACGATCGCATCGCAGCGCTCGCCGAAATAACTCCCGATCGCCAAGATCGCGCCATTGATGCACGCTTCGGTCTCGCCGTCGAAATACGGACGATCGTCGAGCGCTTGAAAACGAAGATTCGTTTTAACCCTGTCAATCGCGCGACGCGCGGCGTCGCTCGACGGATCCAAACCCATCTCGCGCAACAGCGCAAGCGCATCCATCGTGATCATCCAACCATCATCGTCGCGCGCCCACGAACCTTCGGGCGCCTGCCGATCGAGTAACGCGCGCCCCCAACCTTCGAAAGCGACACGCGCACGTTCCGCGGCGACCACATCGCCAGGCTCGTCGGTGAGATCGCGCATCACTTGCCAACGAATTGCCGGATCGCCCTCGAGAAGCCAACGGATGACGCTCGCTTCGCTCATGCCGTGCGATTCGGCGCAAAAACAAAGAGCCCGGCCGTAGCCAGGCTCCTTGATTTGTAGATACCCAGGCTTTAGAACTTAAAGCCGATACCCGCGTACGGGCCGTTTGCAGTTACCTGCGCGGGCGCGTTCGTCTTATTGCGCAGGCTGTTGCCCATCCAACCAAAGTCGAGGAAGACGGGCGTGTTGCCGAACGCAACGGTACCACCGATTTGATACTTCAGCACGTTGTAGGCGAGCTGATAACCGATGCCGGTGCCGGGATCCGTGAAGTTACCCTTCATGTTCGGGTAGTAGTACACGCTGCCGTACACCGAGAAGACTTGGTTGAGATCCGGAAGCTTTTCAGCCCCGAAGCCAAAGCCGTTCTCTTTCGGATAACCGTAGTTGTTCGTACGCCAGATGTATCCGACGCCGACGTAAATACGGGGCTCCGCAACCCGCAGGCCAAGACGGACATCGAAGTCCTGGTCGCGAGCGGTGAACGAGGGCACTTGCACTTGTCCGGTTTGACCGATCGTCGTGACGTTACAGTCAAGTGACGATGCGGGCGGAGCGAACGTCGTGCAGTTGTGCGGGTACCGATACTGCTCGAAGGTGCCTTCCAGCATCCACGGCAGATTCAGCGCGTCGAATTCGATCGCGCCGCGAATGGCGTACGAGCCCGTGCCGGAGTTGCCCGGACTGAACTCGTTGTACACCTTCGGCGAGAAGATGTAGTCGCCGGCGATGAAGATGTCCTTATACGGGGTGTGAACGGGTGCCGGCGTCGGGGTCGGCGCAACCGTCGGCGCAGTCGTCGGAGCCTCTGTCGGAGCCGGCGGCGGCGGAGTCGGCGGCAAATAACGCACGACAACGACTTGTTTGTCGGGAACCCATTGCACGTACGCGCCCATGCCTTCCGAGATCACACGGACCGGAACGAGGACGCTGCCTTGATAAATCATCGGCGGCACGTCGAGCGGACGCGTTTCGCCGTTGATCACGACTTCAGGACGTCCGACGGTAACGCGGACTTCCGATCCGGGTTTGCTGACCGTCACGGTCTTGGTCCCGGCATTGTACGAAACCGTCGCACCCATTTGCTCGAACATCGAGCGCAGGGGAATGAGAACGGTGCCGCCACGCACGAGTGCAGCAAGAACACGCCCTTGTTTGAGGACGTCAGGCTTGCTGTACACATGGTGGTCGTTGAACAGGATCGGGATTTGACCTGACGGCGGAGTCCCGAAGTTCGCCACGGGGGCCGAACCGGCTTGCGCAACCACAGCTTGTCCATTGTTTCCCTGCGGTTGTGATGCGGTCGGTGCTGCCACCGCGGTGAGCCCACAGCAGGCTGCTACCAGCGCTGCCAAGACCCCGGTGCTCAGTCGTTTCACTAAAAACCCTCCTTAGGTTTTTGCTTTCGTTTTCGTAGCGCAATCAGCGCTACCGACTCTGTAACGCATGGATTGCTTCCTAGGTTTCCATGCAATAAGGGCCACTCGACTTATTTCCCGGGTGCTTGGCCTGGTAAACGCCAGATCCAGACTGAGCCCATGAGTATTTCGGCACACGCTAGGACGAAAGACCCACGCGGCGCATTGACGGACGACAACATACCGAATTTGTCCAAGACAAACGTCGTGAAGGCCGGCGCGACGATCTGCGGACCGACCACGGCGACGTTCCAAATTGCCATCGTGGTAGCCAAGGCACCAGGCGGTAACAGACGGCACGCAAATGCCCAGTCCGCGCACAGAAATATGCCCCATCCGATTCCGGCGATCGCGATTCCAATCGGAATTGCCGCGAGGCCGTGCACGAGCGCAAGCGCCGCGACGCTAAGTGCGAGGATTCCGCCGCCCACCGTGACAACGACACGTTCGTCGATACGATCGGCGGGTTTTGCAGCAAGTGATGCGCCGACCGCGCCGACGAGTGTGAAGAGTAGTACGCAGATTCCGCTTGCGGTGGTTGCATCGAGCGCAAAGTGCTGCGGCAGTGCGTTTTTCACATAGAAGAAAAAATAGCCGAGTAGCGTGTAAAATCCGACGTACACGAACGCGCGCGAAATAAAGAGATCGACGAGCGGGCGCGTCACGCGCAGCGGTTCGTGCACCGGCAGCGGCTGCAGCGGAACCCGCCGCAAATGCGCGACGGTTACCGCGCACGACGCAAGTAAAAGAACGGCGATCACGAGCGCGAGCGGAATCGTATTACCGAGCAGTGTGGCGAGAATTGCACCGCCCGCATTGCCCGCGCTTTGCATTGCCGCCATCCACCCTGATGCAACGCCTATGCGCGATATCGGCACGACGTCCGGCAGAATCGCCTGGTAGGGACCGATCGCGAAATTCATGGCGGCTTGCAGTATGATGAACGCCGCGGCGAACGTCGCGATGCTCGGCGCTGCATAGAACGCAACGAGCGCGCCGGCGGCAATCACCGCGCCCGTGACGTAAAAGCCAATGCGTTTGTCACCGCTACGGCGCCGGCGGTCGGAGAATGGACCGATCGCGAGTTGAACGACCGCTGCAGCGACGGCGCCGGCGGTTGACACGGCACCATAGAGTGCCAGGGCAGATGCGCCTCCGAGTTGCAGCGAGCGCGCTTGCAACGAGATGCCGAGTACCGCGCCCCATGCGAGTTGAATGCCGAACCACAGCGCCGCGAGCAGCGCCGGGTGCACGGCTCGTGCGCTAGTCGTGTTCGATTGCGTAGCGATATTCATCCGCAGTGTCCGCATCAAAGGCAAGTTCCGGGGCAGCGCGCCGAACGGCCATGACCTTCATATCGAGAACCTTACGCGCACGTTGCTCGACGTCGGCAATCGACAAACGCTTGAAGGCGAACTTGAGCAGCAGCATCGGCCCCGTGATCGTCGCCATGCGCCACGGCGCCTTGCGCGCATCGAACAGCGTCGTCGCAAACGAGCGAATGCGCGCGCTCCCGCCGCCCGGAATATGAAAGACGCCCCCGTTCACGACGCACTCACCGGCAAGCGTAATGCCGAACGGCGGCGCGCCGGGAAACCGGCGCGTGAAGTCGTCGATCTCCGTAAGCGGCATCGCGAGCGCGTTCGGTGGAACGCGTTCGATGAACGATGTGAGCGCTTCCGTCGTGACGTACGGCATGTCGCAGGTCAGATAGAGCAACGGTTCTCCATCGTCAGGCCATGCGTCGAGCGCACCGAGCACATTCTTTGCGCCGGTACCTGCGTCGTCGACGATCTTCTCAATTCGTCCATCAACGGATTGCCGCACCTGCGCATTCCCGACGACTGCGATGCGGCTGACCCCGGCCTGCCGTAACGCCGCGATCGTGCGATCGAGCATCGTTGCGCCACGAACCGGCGCGAGCGCCTTTACGTTCGTCCCAGCAAGCTGCGCGTACGGTCCGTCTATCGGACCGCCCGCGGTGATAACCGCCTTCACGTTGCCTCCTATCCAGCTATGGAGACAATCGCGCCTTTCGCTCGAAGACCTGCCGTGGAACAAAGAAGGCCGCGGATGCTACGGCCCTCTTCTTGTAAACGTTGTCCTATCGTCTGGTCTTCTTACGCGTTGTTGCCTTTTTTCGCGTAGTGCCGCCGCGCGTTGCCGCAGCACGCGAGCTTTTCTTCTTCGCGGTGCCGTCTGTGCGCTTTTGCACACGCACCTTCGATCGCTCCCATGCTTCACCCATCTCTTCGAGCTCGTCGCGTTCGAGCACGTCCTTCGCAATGTGGAAGACCTTCGATTCTTCTTCGTCGACGTGGTGCTTCACGCTCTCGCCGAGGACTTGAAGTTCGGCTTTGAATTTTTCGTCCGGTTTGCGTCCTGATTGCAGCATCTCCATCAATGCCTTTGCAACGGCGTGCTCGGTATATGCCTCGAAGAGGTCGACGCGCTCTTCGTCTTCTTGGGAGCGCTCGCGCAACTCGGAATAAAAGAGGCGCTCCTCGATCTGCAGATGGAGTGAAAGCTTCTCCATGATCTGTTGCGCCAACTCACGCAGGCGCTCGTCATGCGCCTCCACCTTGTTCGCTTCGTCGATGAGGGCCGTCACCTCACGATGTTCGCTCTTGATGATACTCAGAACGTCCACGCGAAAAACCTCCTCCTTCAGCGTTCGGACGCGGTTCTTGCAGTCGTGCCCGCAAGGACGGCCTTTCTAACAGGAGCCGAATGTAGGCGCTACTCGCCGGGTGCATCGTCGAAGAGCGAGAGGGACTCCGGTATTCGTTGCGTTTCCGGCGGCTGCGCCAGTACCTCGTCCCAAATCATCCCGAACCGTTCGCGCAAGAGCTCTTCCAACATCTCGGCGTTGCGAGGAGCGTTGCCCCGCGCATGGTTGTTGAAGAACGCGTAACTCTCTTTGACTTGCGCGTCGATTTCCGCAAGCCGATCCGTCCACGGCACGAGTTCTTCGGGCGTATAGAGATACTGGTAGCGCGTCACGTTCGTTCCGGTCCACCACGTCTTCGTATTTCGTCCGTGAAAACGCACGTATCCGATGGGGCCCGTTGCGTCGGAGGATGCATGCGGTAGTCCCTCGAGATGCGGCAGATCAACATTGCAGAGCGACACGTCGTTCTCACGCAAGAGCTCGAGCGTCTCCGGATTCTGCCATTCAGTATTGCGAAACTCGACGACAATGGGGAGCGGATCGAACGCTTCGATCGCGCGTAAGAGATACTTTTCGTTTGTGGGCGTGCGCCTGAAGCCGTTGGCGAATTGAAGCAACATGCACGCGAGTTTGCCGGTTTCGCGAATCGGTGTAATGGCTTCACGCAGTAACCGCGCATCATCGTGCACCGACGCCTTGATATCCGGCGGATGCGTCACCGTTTGCGGTGCTTTGAAACTGAAGCGGAATTGCGCGGGCGTGCGATTGTTCAGCGACGCGATGGTGTTTGCCGACGGAATCCCGTAGTAGCTCGAATCGATTTCGACTGCGGTGAAGCGCGCGGTGTAGTAGCGCAGCATCTCGGCCGGCTTCGTCGCGGGCGGGTAGAAGCGGCCGACCCAGTCTTTATATGAGTAGCCGCAGGTCCCCACATAAATCACAAGGCCCGGCGTTTGCCGGGCCTTGATGCGATTACTTCTTCGTGACCTTCTTCTTGCCGGCCACCGTGCGCTTGGGACCCTTGCGCGTGCGCGCGTTCGTCTTCGTGCGCTGACCGCGAACGGGAAGGCCGCGGCGGTGACGCAGGCCGCGGTAGCAGCCGATGTCCATCAGGCGCTTGATGTTGCCCTGGACTTCGCGGCGCAGATCGCCTTCGACGCGCAGTTGCAGCGTGTCGATCGCGTCGCGCAGACGCTTCTCGTCATCTTCCGTAAGGTCTTTGACGCGCGTGTCGGGATTGATCCCCGTTTGCACGAGCATCTTCTTCGCGGTCGTCGGACCAATGCCGTAAATATAGGTCAGTCCGATTTCGATGCGCTTTTCGCGCGGCAGATCGATACCAGCAATACGGGCCATGATTATCCTTGCACCTGTTTATGTTTGGGATTGACGTTGCAGATCACGCGCACTTTGCCTTCGCGGCGAATGACCTTACAAGCCTCACAAATTTTCTTAACTGACGGACGTACTTTCATCTTCTATAGCCTTACTTATACCGGTATGTAATTCTGCCGTGTGATAAATCATACGGCGAGAGCTCGACCAGCACGCGGTCCCCGGGAAGAATACGGATGTAGTTCATCCGGATTTTGCCCGAGACGTGGGCCAGCACTCGATGGCCGTTGGCGAGTTCGACGCGGAACATTGCGTTCGGCAGCGGCTCGACAATCGTCCCTTCAACCTCGATCGCCTCTTCCTTAGGCGACGCGGTCTTTGCCGCTTTATCCGAGTCCTTCCGCGCCCGCTGGGGGCGCCGTCCTCCTCGGCGCGGCATTAGCTCCTCACTCCAAGCTCAATCAAGCAACAGCTTCCTCTTTAGGCCGGTACTTTTCAACGTCCGGGTGCTCCCCGAAGCTCCGCAGCGTTAGGATCTTCGGACCGTCGTCGGTGACGGCTATTGTGTGCTCGAAGTGCGCTGCGAGTTTACCATCTGCCGTGACAACTGTCCAGCCGTCCTTGAGGATCTCGACCTGGTAGTCGCCCTCGGTGATCATCGGTTCGATCGCCAGAACCAGCCCTGGACGGAGCAAAACGCCCGTTCCCGGCTTGCCGTAGTTGGGAACTTGCGGCTCTTCATGCATTGCGGTCCCCACTCCGTGGCCGACCAATTCCCGCACGACGCCGTAGCCCTGGCTCTCCGCGTGCTTCTGCACCGCGGCGCCGATATCGCCCACATGGTTGCCGCGCTGCATCTGCGCGATCCCCACCATGAGGCACTCTTGTGTAACCTCGAGCAAACGCTGGGCGTTGCGTGTGATGTTGCCGATCGGCACGGTCACCGCCGTATCGCTCACGTAGCCCTCGAACGTCGTTCCGATATCGATTGAAAGCAGATCGCCATCCTTGAGGACGCGATCGCTCGGAACGCCGTGTACGACTTCATCGTTTACCGACGCGCAGATCGACGCGGTGTAGCCGTGATAACCCTTAAACGTCGGAATCCCACCGAGTTCGCGAATGCCCTTTTCGGCCATCTCATCGAGATATGCCGTGGTAATGCCAGGGCGCGCCGCTTTCATCAAGTCGGTGAGCACCTTCGCGGTGATTTTCCCGCTGCGCCGCATCGTTTCGATCTCGCGCGCGGATTTGAGTGTGACCATTTTAAAGGCGCTCCGCCCCAGGCTCCGCGCCCCCCACTACGTGGGGCCCCCAAACCAGGGTGCGCTCACGATATTGGTCTGCAAAAGACTCCCCTAGGGCGCACCCAAAAAACATTTCAGTGCGCATGTTCTACCCCGATAGCGTGCAGCAGCTCGTGCGTCACGTCGTCGACCGATTGGGTCGCGTCGATCGCGGCGAGGCGGCCGCTATTCTTGTAATACGCTACGAGAGGCATCGTTTGCGCTTCGAACACGTCGAGTCGCTTGCGGATCGTTTCCGGCTTGTCGTCTTCGCGCTGGATCAGCGGCCCGCCGTCCTCGTCGTCGATACCGGCGACCTTCGGCGGATTGAACAGCTCGTGGTAGACGCGGCCGGTTCGCGGATTCGTCCAGCGGCCGAGCATGCGCTCTTCGAGCAGCGGGCGCGAGATCTCGAAATAGACGGCTGAGGGCAATCCGCGATCGCGGGATTGCAGTAGCGCATCGAGTGCTTCTGCTTGCGCCACCGTTCGCGGGAAGCCGTCGAAGAGCACGCCGGCATCATTGCGCAGCTCGCCTTCGACCATCTTGATGATCAGTTCGTCCGGAACGAGCTCGCCGCGCTTCATGTAGCCCTCGGCCGCCTTACCGAGCTCGGTTCCGTTGTTGCGGTGTTCGCGCAAGAGATCGCCGGTCGAGATCTGCCGGTAGCCGAAACGCTTGACCAGAATCTGTGCCTGCGTTCCTTTGCCGGCGCCCGGACCGCCGAGCAGCACGATATCGCGCAGCATCAGCGTTTGATGAACCCGCGATAGTCGCGCATCGCAAGGCGCGCTTCGATCTGCGTGATCGTATCGAGCGCGACGCCGACGACGATCAGCAGCGACGTCGAACCGAGATAGAACGTCGTGACGGAGAGTCCACGCTGCAGCGCGCCCGGGAGAACGGCAAGCAAACCGAGGAAGATCGCCGACGCGGTCGTCAGACGCATCAAAATCCGGTTCAAGTAGTCGACGGTGGGTTGACCCGGACGAATGCCCGGAATGAACGCACCGGTCTTCTTCAGATTATCCGCAACGTCGCGCGTGTTGATCACGATCGAGCTGTAGAAGAACGTGAAGATGACGACCAGGAAGAAGTAGGCGACGTTGTAGATGAACCCGCTCGGCGCGAACCACACGTTGAGCGACTCGGAGATCGCGGCAATATTCGTCGGGAACTCAACGGGTCCGAAGAGATGCAGCCACGTCGACTGCGCACCTTGGTGCCCGGAGAACCACGAGAGCGCCTGCTGCGGTAAGAGCAGAATCGAGATCGCAAAGATGATCGAGATGACGCCGGCGTTGTTCAAGCGCAGCGGAATGTACGTCGAACGTCCTGCAAACATCTTGCGGCCGACCACGCGTCGCGCTTGCTGCACGGGAACGCGGCGTTGCCCCTGATACATGAAGACGATGCCGATGATGATCGCGACCGCGACCAAAATGTAGAGCACGAGGTTGAGCAGCGACTCGCCGCCCTGCGCCGCCGTCGAGTACGTCTGCGCGACGTACGTCGGATAGCGAAGGACGATACCGATGAAGATGATCAGCGAGACGCCGTTGCCGATGCCTTTGTCGGTGATCTGCTCGCCGAGCCACATCAGGAAGAGCGTGCCCGCAACCAGTGCGATGATCGCGAAGAGCTGGAAGAAGATCGTGGTATCGTAGAAGACGCCGGAAACGCGCATCGCGTTCGTCATGAACGTCGCTTGCAAGATTGCAAGGACGATCGTGAGCCAACGCGTGTACTGGCTGATCTTCTTACGGCCTTCCTCGCCGCCTTTCTTCGCCATCTCTTCGAGCTGCGGCAAGACCACCGTCATCAACTGCATGATGATCGATGCGTTGATGTACGGCGTGATGCCCATCGAAATGACGGAAAGCTTCTGCAGCGCGCCGCCCGAGAGGAAGCCCAGCAGATTGTAGAACGCGCCTTGCTTGAGGACGTTCTGCCACGCTTGCTCGTTCACGTTCGGCAACTGGACGTGAATCATGAACACGAACCAGGCGAATGCGAAGAGCACGAAGCCGATGCGCTTGCGGATCTCCGGAACTAAGAGCGCTGCTCTTAGATTATCGAACACTAGGCTTCGCCTTCGGTAGATTCAGCGGGAAGCTGCGCACCTGCAGCGGTGAGCGCTTGACGCGCGCTGGCGGAGAACACGATGTCGCGGAACTTGAGTCCCTGCGGAATCGTCTTGCCGCTCTTGGCACCGCCGAGAATTTTCACACCGTCCTCGGTGTTCTTCAAAATGCCGCGCTCGATCAACGATTCCGGCGACACTTCCACCGACGTGTCCCAACCGTCGAGCTGATAGAGATTGACGACCGCAAAGCGCGCACGGAAGTGTCCGATGTCGCGCGCCTTTTGCGAGTAGCCGCGACGATGCGGAAGACGACGTGCCCAAGGCGTCTGACCGCCTTCGAATGCCGGACCTTTACCGCCGCCGGAACGCACGGTCTGACCCTTGCCGCCTTCGCCGCCGGTCTTGACCATGCCGGAACCGTGACCGCGACCGATGCGTTGACGCTTCGGCCACGAACCCTTCGCCGGTTTGAGCGAGCCCAGCTTCATCACCGAACCGTTGCCCGATGCAACAGCGCTCGAAGCAGCCTTCGCGCTGGACTTTGCGCTAGCCGCTTTCTTCGTTGTCGTCTTCTTCTCTGCCATGATTCTTTCTCTACGAAATTACGCTGCGAAAATATCTTTGACGGTCTTGCCGCGCAGCGACGCGACTTGTTCGGCCGTCTTGAGCGAACGCAGTGCTTCGATTGTTGCGAGCACGACGTTGATCGGATTATTGGTTCCAAGCGACTTCGTCAGAATGTCGTGGATGCCGGCGAGTTCCAGCACCGCGCGCATCGAGCCGCCGGCGATAACGCCGGTACCGGGCGCAGCGGGCTTGAGCAGAACTTTCGCCGATCCGACCGTCATGTTGACTTGATGCGGAATCGTCTTCTCGACCATCGGAACGGTGACGAGATTTTTCTTCGCCGCCTCGACCGCTTTGCGAATCGCTTCGGGCACTTCGCCCGCTTTGCCGATGGCAAAACCGACTTTGCCTTTGCGATCGCCGACGACGACGAGCGCGCTGAAGCTGAAGCGTTTACCGCCTTTGACGACCTTCGCGACGCGGTTCACGCGCACGACGGTCTCTTCGAATCCACTGTTGTCGCGTTCGCGACCACCACCACGATATTGCATTAGAAGTTCAGCCCCGCTTCACGCGCCGCATCGGCGAGTGCTTGCACACGTCCGTGATATTTGTATCCGCCGCGATCGAACACGACGTCGTTGATGCCGGCAGCCTTCGCCTTTGCAGCGATTGCTGCGCCGACGGCCTTGGCCGCATCGGTGTTGGTGTTCGACTCGAGCGAATCGGCCACCGATTTGTCGCGCGTGGACGCGGCGACGAGCGTGTGGCCCTTCGCGTCGTCGACGAGCGTGGCGTAGATGTGGTGCAGCGTACGCCGCACCATCAAACGCGGACACTCTTGCGTACCGGTGACCTTTTTGCGCAGGCGTTGGTGACGCGCTTGACGCTGGATGTCTTTGGAAACGCGCGCCATTACTTCTTACCTGCCTTTCCGGCCTTACCAAGCTTCTTGCGAATGACTTCGCCTTCGTAGCGAACGCCTTTGCCCTTATAGGGCTCCGGCGGACGCAGGCTGCGAATCTCCGCGGCGACTTGACCGACTTGCTGTTTGTCGATGCCGTCGACGTGAATTTTGTTCGTGCCTTCGACCGAGAGCGTGATGCCCTTGGGCGGTTCGAAGACGACCGGGTGCGAGTAGCCGAGGCTCAAGTTCAGTTTCTCGCCCGACTTTGCGGCACGATAACCGACGCCTTGAATCTCGAGGCTCTTGCGGAAACCCTTGCTCACGCCTTCGACCATGTTGCTGATGAGCGTGCGCGTCAAACCGTGCGCGGAACGATGCGGCTTCGCATCGCCCTTGCGCTCCACGACGACTTTGCCATCTTCCATCTTCACGTCAACGACGTTCTTGAGGATGTGGCTGCGCAGTTCGCCCTTGGGTCCTTTGACGACGACTTCGCCGTCTGCGAGAGCGACGTTGACGCCGCTCGGAACGGCGATCGGCAATTTACCAATACGTGACATGTTCGACCCTACCAGACGTACGCCAGAACTTCACCGCCGACACCGAGCTTTTTGGCTCGTTTGCCGGACATGATGCCCTGTGACGTCGACATGATGACCAGACCCAAACCGCCGAGCACGCGCGGAATCTCGGTCTTGGCGGTGTAGACGCGCAAGCCGGGACGCGAGATGCGGCGCAGGCCGGTGATGATCTTTTCTTTTTCCGGACCGTACTTGAGTTTGACCCGGAGCGTGCCTTGCGGACCTTCGTTGACGCGCTCGAAATCCTCGATGAAGCCCTCATCTTTGAGGATCTGCGCGATCGCGGCTTTCACACGCGACGCCGGAACGTCGACCGTCTTGTGGTTGGCCGTGTTCGCGTTGCGAATGCGCGTTAGGAGATCGGCGACGGGATCGGTGATTGCTGCCATCTCTTCGTTGCTCTCCTTACCAGCTCGCCTTGGTCACGCCGGGAACGACGCCTTTGTGCGCGTTCTCGCGGAAGCAAATGCGGCACATGGCAAACTTGCGCAGATACCCACGCGGACGTCCGCAGATCTTGCAACGGTTGTGCTGACGCACGCCGAACTTCGGCGTACGGTTCGCTTTGACGATCATGCTCGTTTTTGCCATTATGCGTTACCCTTTCGCAGCGGCAGTCCCATCGCGGTGAGGAACTCGCTCGCTTCTTCATCCGACTTCGCCGTCGTGACGATCGTGATGTCCATGCCGCGCGCCTTGTCGACCTTGTCGAAGTTGATCTCCGGGAAGACGAGCTGTTCGCGCAAGCCCATATTGTAGTTGCCGCGTCCGTCGAACGATTTCGGCGGAAGGCCGCGGAAGTCGCGGATACGCGGAAGCACGATGTTGAAGAGCTTATCGAGGAAGATGTACATGCGGTCGCCGCGGAGCGTTACCTTAGCACCGATGTTCATGCCTTCGCGCAGCTTGAACGCTGCGATCGACTTCTTCGCCTTCGTCACGACGGGCTTCTGACCGCTGATCGTCGCGAGCTCGGAGACCGCCGCATCCAGCGCCTTCGCATTGGTGATGGCGTCGCCAACGGACATGTTGATGACGACCTTCTCCAGCTTGGGGATCTGGTTGACGTTCTTGTAGCCGAACTTGTCCTGCAGTTGCTTGCGGACGTCGCTCTGATATTTTTCTTTCAAACGCGTTGCCACGTGACTATGCTCCCTTCGCCGATTCGCGCGCCGGCTCGTTGCACTTGACGCACACGCGATGCACAATACCGTCCGGTGTACGCCCGTGACGCAGACGCGTCGGCGTTTTGCACTTCTCGCACACGTATTGCAGCGCCGAGATCGGCAGCGGATTCTCTTTTTCGATGATCCCGCCGCTCTGAGCCGCACCCATGTTGCCGCCCTGTTGACCCTGCTTCGTGTGACGCTTGACGATGTTCATGCCTTCAACGGTCGCCATGCCGGTATCGGGGAACACGGCCTTGACGGTACCGCGCTTGCCCTTTTCTTTACCGCGACGAATCATGACGGTGTCGCCTTTAACGATGGTCGCTTTGGCCATGTTAGAGCACCTCCGGTGCGAGCGAGGCGATCTTCAAGAAGCCGCGGTCGCGCAGTTCGCGCATGACCGGTCCGAACACGCGCGTGCCGCGCGGATCGAGGTTGTCCTTGTCGCCTTTGATGATGACGCACGCATTGTCATCGCAGCGCACGACCGAACCGTCGGCGCGGCGAATCGGCGCCGAGGTGCGCACGATAACCGCCTTGACGACTTGGCCCTTTTTGACGGCCGCACCGGGAATGGCGCTCTTCACCGTGCCCACGACGATATCTCCGACGTGCGCGTAGTTATGACGGCTTCCGCCGCTGATGTGGATCACCAGCAGTTCGCGGGCGCCCGAGTTGTCGGCTACCTTGAGCCGTGTTTCTTGCTGAATCATCGTTAATTACTTTGCTCGCTCGACGATCTCGACCAGACGCCAGCGCTTGTCGCGGCTGAGCGGCCGGCATTCCATGATGCGGACGATATCGCCGATGTTGGCCTCGTTTTGCTCGTCGTGCGCTTTGAAACGCGTCGACTTGCGGACGATCTTGCCGTAGGTCGGATGCGGAACGCGCGTTTCCGTCACCACGACGATCGTCTTGTCCATCTTGTTCGAGGCGACTCGCCCCAACTTCACGCGACGGTTGACGGCGCGGGTTTCGTTACGCTGCTCCATGCTGGTCCTCTGCGATCTTCTTCTCGGAAATGACGGTCTGAATTTGTGCGTACGCGCGGCGCATCTCTTTGATCTTGCTGAAGTCCGTGAGATGACCCGTACGGAGCGCAAAACGCAGATTGAAGAGTTCCGACTTAGTATCGCGCGCTTTTTGCTGCAGCTCGGGCACCGTAAGGACGCGCAGTTCGTTTAGCTCACCCTTCTTCATGCGGTGGCCTCCTCACGCGTAACGATCTTCGTTCCGATCGGCAGCTTTGAAGCCGCAAGACGGAGCGCTTCTTTCGCAACGTCCGGCGCAACACCGGAGAGTTCGAAGAGCACGCGTCCCGGACGCACGACGGCGACCCAGAACTCGGGATTACCTTTACCGGCACCCATGCGGACTTCAGCGGGCTTCTTGGTGACCGGTTTGTCCGGGAACACCTTGATCCACA
>CAZYLU010000039.1:0-30074 GCA_964648945.1 uncultured bacterium
CGGGTGCCGACAGGCCGACTTTTACTTGACCTCTGAGACGGAATCTTCGACTCCGCTCGCTCTGCGAGCTGCGCTCAGGATGACACTAGGCAAGGGCCTCGCGGAAGGGTAGACGTCGCACGCGTTTTCCGGTTGCGGCGAAAATGGCGTTTGCCACGGCGGGCGCGATGGTAACGGTCGCGGGTTCGCCGATGCCCGTTGGCGGTTCCGTGCTTTCGACTGCGTAGGTGTCGATGACGGGCGCGTCTTTGAGACGCAGAACGAAATAGTCATAAAAGTTGTTCTGCTGAACGGCGCCGTTGTTGACAGTAATTTTTCCCGTAAGCGCCATGGAGAGTCCGTAGTTGGTTGCGCCCGCGAGTTGCTGCGAAACGATCGACGGATTCACCAGCGTTCCGCAATCGGTCACCACCCATGCGCGGTGCACGCGCACGTCGCTGCCGGAGACAGAGACTTCGGCAACGGTCGCCACGTGCGTGCCGTTCCAGTATCCGTAAGCAACGCCATGCGAAGTACCGGCCTGTGGTTTGCCCGCGCGTGCAACCACTGTGCGAAGGACGTTGACGGCGCGCGGAGCATGCGAAAGGAGTTTAAGGCGTAGCGCGAGCGGATCTTTTCCGGCTGCGTGCGCGGCTTCGTCGATGAACGACTCGACCGCAAACGTATTGCTGTTCGCGCCGGGAGCACGGAGGCTGCCAGCGGGAACGCCGCTCTTAGGGTCGACATATTTGACGCGGTAATTTGCGAACGCGTAATTTGTATTGACGACGGAATCGAGTGAGACTCGATCGATGCCGTCGGCCGGCGGTTTCGCGAAAATACCCGTCAGGATCGAGTCCATCACGACCGTATGTTCGACGGCGACGAGATCGCCGTTGCCATCGAGCGTGCCGCGCACGGCGTTGAGCGTATACGGACGGTACCAATCGTGCTGAATGTCTTCCTCGCGCGGCCAGATTACTTGGACCGGCGCGCCGATTGCTTTGCTCAGTGCGACGGCTTCGTCGGTGTACTCGTGATAGAGGCGGCGTCCGAAGCCGCCTCCTAAATACGTCGTGTGGATCGTGACCTTTTCAACCGGCACGCCGGCGATGCGGGCGGCGGACGCCTGTGCCATCGTTTGAACCTGCGTCGGCGCCCAAATCTCGACACCATCGCTCGTAATCGACGCCGTCGCATTCATTGGTTCCATCGTGGCGTGTGCGGCCAGCGGCGTCTCGTAGATCGCCTCGACGATTTTACCTTGCGCGCCCTCGACGTTTCCGCGATTGAGTGCCACGCGTGCTTGATTCGATTGCGCAAGCTTCCGGTAGTGAGCCGGGAACTCGTCGGTGGTAAGCTTCGCGAGCGGGCCATTATCGTACGTCACTGCGAGCGCGAGACGACCCGCGAACGCCGACGCGGTATTCTTCGCGACGACGGCGATGCCCATATTGTCCGGAAGTTCGACGACGTCAATGACGCCGCTGATCTGTTTGGCTTTCGATGCATCGAAGGAACGGATCTTCGCGCCGAAGACCGGCGGATGCAGCACCGTAGCAAACTTCATCCCCGGAACGCGTACGTCGATCCCATATGTCGCTTTGCCTGTGACTTTCGCGAGCGTATCGTAACGGCGGTTCTGTTTTCCGATGAGCGTAAACTGTTCGGGCTTCTTGAGGGTGACATGTTTGGGAACGGGTAACGTCGCCGCATCGGCCACGAGACGCCCGTAGCTCGCTCGTTGTTGCGATGCCGCGTGCACGACGTAGCCTTTGTCGGTTGAAAGCGTCGACGGATCGACGTTCCATTTCTTAGCGGCGGCGGCGATCAGCATCGCACGCGCGGTCGCTCCGGCGTTACGTAGCGGCATCCACAGCGATGAGAGACTCATGCTGCCGCCGGTGATCTGCGTTTTGAAGGCAGGATCGATATATTGCGGCGCCGCGGGTGCGAATTCGACCGTAACGTGTTCGAACGGTACGTCGAGTTCGTCGGCCAGCACCGTCGGTAAACCGGTCGCGACACCCTGTCCCATCTCGGACTTGCTCACGAACATCGTCACGCTCTCATCGGGATGGAGCGCAAGCCACTGATTCGGCTTGAGTGACGGCGATGAGGAATCGCCCGTGCCCGGACTTTGATTCGAGCAGCCGTCGACGCCGAACGCGAGGATGAGGCTGCCGGCGAAGCCGGCGGACAGTTTGACGAAATCGTTGCGCGTGATCGCCATTATGCGCCGGCCTTTTCCACGACGCGCGCGACGGCCGTGCGAATGCGATCGTACGTGCCGCAGCGGCAGATGTTGCTGATGCTCGCTGCGAGCTGTTCTTCAGTGGGCTTCGGCGTGTGCTTGAGCAGTGCGGAGATCGCCATGAGCTGGCCGGACTGACAGTACCCGCACTGCGGAACTTGTTCGTCGACCCACGCCTGCTGCAGCGGATGCAAGTTCTCCGGCGTTCCAAGCGCTTCGATCGTAGTGATCGACTTGCCGGCGACGGTGCCGACAGGAACGCTGCAGGAACGTGCCGCTTCGTCACCGATGTGCACGGTACAACATCCGCATTGCGCGACGCCGCAGCCGAATTTCGTTCCCGTCATGCCGAGCTCGTCTCGCAGCACCCACAACAAAGGCGTCTCGGGCGTTACGTCGACATCGTGCTGGACACCGTTTACTTTTATCGAAATCATGGACGTTTTGAATACGACACCGGAATGCACCATCCGGGATGTGAGGCTATCCCGGGTGATGCTATGAGTGCGAGTGCAAGGTTAAAGCAAGCGGACGAAGCAAGCGGTTCGAGAAGTCCGAGAGGATATCGGAGGGAAGATATGCAGTCACAACAAGAGCGGGCGATTTTAGCGGGTGGGTGCTTCTGGGGAATGCAGGAGCTGCTGCGAAACTATCCCGGCGTTATCTCCACGCGCGTCGGCTATTCAGGCGGCGACGTACCGAACGCAACGTACCGCAATCACGGGACGCACGCTGAAGCGATAGAGATCATCTTCGATCCGTCGCAGGTGAGCTACCGGCAGATACTCGAGTTCTTTTTTCAGATTCACGACCCGACGACGCTCAATCGTCAAGGCAACGATCGTGGACTGAGTTACCGGTCCGCAATTTTTTACACGAACGACGAGCAGCGTCGCGTCGCCGAAGACACAATCGCCGATGTCGATGCGTCAGGAATTTGGCCGGGGAAGGTCGTGACTGAAGTTACGCCGGCGGGTCCGTTTTGGGAAGCCGAACCCGAACATCAGGATTATCTGCAGAAATATCCGGACGGCTACACGTGTCACTTCATCCGCCCGAATTGGAAACTTCCGCAGCGGGCAAAAGCGTGAGGAGAAAACGATGCGTGAAGAGGGGCTGCCCGAAGAGATTCGTTCCGCTCTCGATGCATACCGGTCGGCGCGAACGGCCGCATCTTGGACAGAACTTTCGCAATTGAGCGTTGGCAACGTCGACGTACTGGACGCGCTGCAGGCAATGAATCCCGATTTTCCGGATCCATTACCCGTACCGGTAGACGGCGTGCTGGAAGACAGCGAAGAATTTTATCAATGGCAGGTGTTGCCCGATCCCGATGACGTGCAGCGAGCCGTTATGCGCGTTTTGAAGAGCCAAGACTCGTAGCCGAACGCGTTACCCGGCGCTTTTTCGTACCGAGCGGAACGTAGCCCGCACGTCTTCCACGAAGAGCTGCGGCTGTTCCCACGCCGCAAAGTGACCGCCGACGTCGTGTTTCTTGTAATAGACGAGTTTCGGATACGCTTTCTCGGCCCAGCTTCGCGGCGCCGTATATATCTCGTGAGGAAACGCGCTCACGCCGACGGGAACCGTGACGTTCTTGACATCGAAGAAGCCGAGCTTGTTTTCCCAGTAAAGACGCGCCGAAGGAATGGCAGTATTGGTTACCCAGTACATCGTGATATTTTCGAGCACGTCGTCACGCGTGAGGCCGGCTGGATGTCCGTTAAAAACGGACGCGATTAGTTCGTAACTGTCCTTGTCGTGATCGAGTATCCACGACGCCAGGCCGACCGGTGAATCGTTCAATGCATAGAGTGTTTGCGGACGATTCCCCATCTCGACTGCATAGCCGAGATGTTTTCCATAGAAGTCTTTGAGTTGCTCGAAGGCGTGCTGCTCTTCATCTGAGAGTCCCGCAGGCGGCGAACCACCGGAAGTTGCCGCCGACAAAACGTCCGCGGGAACGGTGCCGGGCATGTTGCTGTGGATCGCGAGCACGTCTGACGGAAAAAGCAACGCGAGCTCTTGCGTTATCGAAGCGCCCCAGTCGCCGCCCTGCGCGACATACTTGCTGTATCCAAGACGCTTCATCAGTACATCCCATGTGCGCGCGACGCGAACGGGATCCCAGCCGAGTGTTTTCGGCGCAGGAGAATATCCGTATCCCGGGATCGACGGAATGACGACATGGAACGCGTCGGAAGCACTCGCTCCGTGAGCGGTGGGGTTGGCCAGCGGATCGATGATTTTCGTTTGCTCGATAAATGAGCCCGGCCATCCGTGCGTGATGATGATCGGCAGCGCATTTTCGTGTTTCGAACGAACGTGGATGAAATGGATATCCTGACCGTCAATCTCGGTCATGTATTGCGGTATTGCGTTGAGCTTTTTTTCCGACGCTCGCCAATCGTAACCGGTTGTCCAATATTCAGCGAGCGATTTCATTGTGGCGAGTTGTACGCCTTGCGTATCGTCTGCGACGAGTTCTCGCGGCGGCCAGCGCGTCGCTTTGATACGTCGCCGCAATTCGACCAGTTCAGACTCGGGCACATCGATATGGAAGGGGCGTACGCCGGCCGGCGCCGCTGCAATTTCGGTTTGAGCCATAGCAGTTGTCCTAACGTCAAGAAACGACGCAGCAAGTATGAGGCTCGTACCGCTCATAAAGCGTTGACGATCCATGCTGGGATGATAAGCTACGGACGGAGTGTTGCAATATCCCAAAAGCGCTGTTGTACACAACAAGGTTTGGAGTACAATGAGTTTTGTGATCGCTACGATTGCGCTCGTTTTTGTGCTCGCAAATGCGACGCTAACATCATCGGAGGGTGTGCACATGCTGAAGCTGCCCGTGGCCGGCGATTTTCCTTCACTATCCGGTGGTATCGAATGGTTCAACTCGAAACCGCTGACGCCGCAAGCGCTTCGCGGAAAAGTCGTCCTCGTCGATTTTTGGACGTTCACGTGCGTGAATTGGCTGCGTACGCTGCCATACGTGCGTGCTTGGGATAGCAAGTACCGCGACAAAGGACTCGTCGTTATCGGTGTGCACACGCCCGAGTTCGGATTCGAAGGAAATGAGGACAACGTTCGGCGGGCAATCAAAGAGATGAATATCGGCTATCCTGTCGTGACCGATAATAATTACGCAATATGGAATGCGTTTGAGAATGAATATTGGCCGGCGGTGTATGTGATCGACGCGCAAGGCCGGGTTCGCTATCACCATTTTGGTGAGGGCGCCTACGACGAAACCGAACGCGTTATCCAACAGCTTCTCGGTGACGCGGGCCATCCTGTTCCCGGCAACTCGTTTGTCTCCGTGGATCCGCGAGGCCTTGAAGTTGCCGCCGATTGGAATGACGTTGCGTCGCCGGAGAATTTTCTGGGCTTCATCAGAACGCAAGGGTTTATGTCGCCGGGCGGTATCATTCGAAATGTGCCGACCGCGTACCATTTGCCGGAAACATTGCGGCTCAACGGGTGGGCTCTGTCGGGCGACTGGACGGCGCGCAAAGAATCGGTATCGCTGAATAAAGCCGGCGGCCGAATCGCGTATCGTTTCCACGCGCGCGACGTCAATCTCGTTTTGGGTCCGTCCAGACCCGGAACCCCGGTGCAGTTCCGTGTGTTCATCGACGGGCGCCCACCCGGAAGCGCACATGGAACCGACGTGGATGCCGATGGCCGCGGCGTTGTATCGCAGCAGCGCACGTATCAGTTGATACGGCAGCAAAAGCCGATCGTCGAGCGGCAGTTCGAGATCGAATTTCTCGACGGCGGCGTCGAGGCATACGACTTCGTCTTCGGTTAGCGGCGAGAAACATGTGCGAAGAGACGAAGCATCCGCGCCGACGCTTCTTGAGTAACGCCGCGATGGGTATGCCCGGCGCGCAGCTTGCCATGATGCGTTTCGCGGAAGGCCAAACGAAGGGGAATCAAGACACGGGCGGCTTTGCATCGTTGCGACACGCGAACGCCGTGTCGACGTCGCGCCGGCGCTTGCGTCCCGCGGCTACCGCGTGATCGTTCCGTATCTGCGCGGTTACGGATCTACGCGATTTCTCTCGAGCGAAACGTTTCGCAACGGTCAGCGGTCGGCGGTTGCACTCGATATCATCAGTTTGATGGATGCCGTCAACGTCAGACGGGCGGTCATCGGCGGCTTCGACTGGGGTTCACGTACAGCTGCAATTCTGGCGTTGCGGTGAGCGGTTATCTCATAACAAATGTAAAGGCGCAACGGCAGCCGCTGCCGCCCAAAGCCGAACTCGGGTGGTGGTATCAATATTATTTCGCGACCGAGCGCGGCCGTCTCGGCTACGAGCAGTATCGTAACGATTTCAATAGGTTGATCTGGAACATCGTCTCGCCCAAGTGGAACTTCGATGATGCGACGTACGGGGCGGGTAAAAGCGGTGCCGCGTACCGCAACAAGTTTTCACTGGGAAATACGAGCACCGGATCTTCGACGGCATCGGCCACAACGTGCCGCAAGAAGCGCCCCGAGCATTTGTCAAAGCGGTGATCGACGCCGACCACATGTCCTGATCCCAGGGACCGGCCCAGGAATAAAAGGGCCCTCGGTTGGTACTCCGAACAGACTCACCTTAACATAACTTAAGATTCGGAGGGTCGACCCGTGCACCGTTTGCTCGCGGCTGTCTTTTTCGTTGTGTTCTTCGCGCTCGCGCCCGCTGCACGTGCCGCGGATACGGGAGTGCTGACGGGGACTGTAACATCCGGCGGTGTCCCGGTCGCGGGCGCCGACGTTATCGTTACCGGACCGAACAGGTATTCGGTACGTACGGACGCGGCGGGCAAATTTTCCCTGGCGTTGCCGCCTAGCTTATACAATATCCGGGTCACGAAGGGCGGCTACGTCCCGGTCACTCAAAACGACGTCGCGATTTTTGCCGGAGAGACGCTTCCGATCGCCGTCGCACTCGTTCAAGCGGATCTCTCATCGCTACGAACGATTGCGAGCGTCAGCACGGGTTCGCGCGAGAGTTCGATCAACACGGGAGCTGCTTCGAGTTCGTATCTGCCGGCGGCCGCAATCGCAAACCTCGCGAATCCGCAGGTCAACGACGTGTTGCAACATCTTCCCGACGTGACGATTCAGCGTATCGGAAGCCAACCTGACACGTCGATCGTACTCGGCGGCGTGCAGCCGTACGAGACGCAAGTAATGATCGACGGACATCCGCTCTCGCTCGGCGCGTACGGCGTTTGGTTGAGCGAATATTTCTCGTCGTTCTTACTCTCCGGCGTTGAAACGCAAGTCGGGCCGGGCAACACAACGCCATTTGCGTCGACCGCCGTCGGCGGTACGGCGAATTTGGTCACGCCAGGTTACACGGTGAAGCCTACGACCAACTTCGTCGTTGGGACGGACAGTTACAACTCGCAGTACTCCAACTTTCTGACGAGCGGTACCGTCGGACGATTTGCATACGTTGCGGGACTTGGCTACGGAAGCAGCAACGGTCCATTCTTTCAAGGCAACAAATGCGTCGTCAGCCCGGAGAGCCCGGCAAACGACAATCAGCCGGGCGCGGCGGGAGTCGTGCAATTTTGCGGTGACTCCAGCGGCTCGCTTTTTACCAAAGGCGAGATCTTCAAGCTTCGTTACACCTTCTCGCCGGCCACGTCGTTCGAGTTGGGGTTTATCGGCGCGCAGGGTGGTTTTCAGCCGCAAGGTACGGCGTACGGTCAATTCTTGGGCATGACGACGATCGAGCCGTGTTTACAGTCGAACCCACTCGTCTGCAACAATCCGTCGTACAACCGCTATATCGGGCAGACGATCCCCGCCTATGCTTGGTATCCGGGATCGAACGTGTACAGTAATCAGCCGATCTTCACCGGCCAGTTCCGCACGTCGATTGGAAACGACACGCTCTTGATTCGTCCCTACGCTGGGAACATCGAGCAAATTCTCGACGGCGCAGCTGAAGATCAATATCCGCTCTCGTTCTCGCCGGTGGGAACAGTACCGACGAGTAACCCCGGCTTCTCGTCCGGAAATGCGTTCGAGCAGTATTGCTACAACACGTTCATCGGTCAGATCACGGGTTACAACGCCGCGCCGACGGTCGTGAACGGACAAGAAGAGTGCTACCAAACGCAGTTCAGCGAGTTCGAGCAGTCGAAGTTGTACGGAAACACCCTGACGTACTTGCATCCGGTCGGCGACGATCTGTTCACGTTCACATACGACTTCCACGGCGACAACAGCTACGGATACTACAACGCGAACACGCCGGCGGACGTAACCGTGCCGAACACGCTGGAACGGTACACGACTCTGTCGCTCGTTGGCGACGTGCGCGCATCGCGTACGCTACGCGTGAAAGCCGGGCTGTATGATTCGATGTGGAGCGTCTCCGGGTCGCAGAACGTAACCGCGTACGCGACGCCGGACCCAACTACCGGTCTCGTTCCGCAGATGCCGCTCCATCGCAGCGTCTCGCGATTCGACCCGCATATCGCGCTGACGCTGCAGCCGACGGCGAGTCAATCGTATCGCGCAGCGTGGGGTACATCGGAAACATTTCCGTTTGCGGGCTACTTGAGCGGCGCACCGTTCTACACGCCGCCCTCCGCAACGTCGAGCACGATTGCACCCTTTGGATTCGTGAGCTTTAAATCGCCGTATCTCAATCCCGAAACGGCGACCGAGTTCAGCATCGGCACCGACCAGCGGTTCCGAAACGGAAGCGTTGTGCGCCTCGATTTACAAAATACGCAAATCAACAACGTATTCGAGCAATTGGTCACGCCGACGGCAGTCGCGTGGCCGAATACGGCCGGTCCTGCTGCCACGGTTCAGCCGACGAACGCGTCGCGATTGAGCGTGCAATCTGCGACGTTGCAGTATGCGTATTCGCCGAATCTGGGTCTTGGCTATAACGCGTCGATGGTCTTTGAACGGAGCGTCGTGAACGGCATTCCGCTGCAGTTTTACGCGCTCGGTCCTTCACTGCCGGCGAATGGCCAGCAGACGTGCGGCTTCGGTCAAGCCACGCCGGGTAGCGTCACGTGTATCCCGTACATGAAGGGCTACTATCAACTGACGTACGGCTTCAAAGATGGATGGTGGGCTGCTCTCGGCGCGGATTTTGAGGGCAAGAACAACGTCTACTTCCAGCCGCCGTTCCTGCAGTTTGATCTGACCGCAAAGAAAGAGCTGCGCAGCGATTTGGAACTGCAGCTTTCGGTGCAGAACCTATTCAATACGAACAACTACTGGAATCTTCCGATGCCGAATGCGGGCGTTACGACTACCGTTGGTCAAGCGTTCGCGCCGGCGCCGGGTGCGCCGCTCAATTACTTCCAAACAACAGTGCCGTCAACGCTTGTGCCGGCGCCGCCGCGCACGCTTCGCATGCAGCTTCGCTGGCACTATGGACGACCGTAACCCTTCGCTAGTGCAGCGTCGATCGAATACCGGCCTGGTCCGATTAAAAGCAACGCGAGCATCGTAACGAGGTAGAAGAGCGGCACTTCAAACGATCCGGGTCCACCGATCCAATGACCGCCAGACGGAAGGTGGACCCGTAGAATCGCAACCGCCATGTCGATGAAGATACCCAGCGTGGCGAGCGGCGTAAATATGCCAACGATGAGCGCAATGCCGCCGAAGAACTCAACGATCGCCACGATCGCCTGCAGCCACGGCGGTGCAAACGCATGTGCCCCCATCCCGAGGGTCATCCACGACGCGGGGTGCTCGATTTTGGGAAGCCCATGCACGACAAACGCAGCTCCGACGATGATGCGAACGAGGAGTACGCCCAACGACGCACGGGGAGGCAGTGTTTGAAAATATAACGTCATGTTTGCGACCATAGCACGATTGTCGATGAAGGCGTGAACGCAGTCTGAAATCAAGGCGTAACGAGTGGAACGCGTACGTGGCGTAATGAAAAGGAACGCCTCACATCAAGTGAAGCGCTCCTTCCTAATTTTAGCCCCAACCGGATTCGAACCGGTGTTACTGCCGTGAGAGGGCAGCGTCCTAGGCCTCTAGACGATAGGGCCGTCTGGCTCCCGGAGATGGATTCGAACCACCGGCATCCAGATTCAGAGTCTGGCGTTCTTCCAGCTGAACTATCCGGGAATAAGCAGCGTCATATACTACACTTCCAGGCTGCGGTCTTGCAAGGCCTTCCGTCTTCGCAGGTTCTTTCCACTGTAGGTATCGGTCTGACTGTGGCAGTTTGGACATAACATGCGAAGGTTTTCCAGGCGGTGGTCGTCTCGAACACCATTGATGTGGTCGACGTGAATTGAGAGCGGCTTCCCGCGCCACTCGTTGATGCCACATTCGTCGCAGCGATTTTCTAGGATGCCCGCTCGCATTAGGCGCGCTTTTATCGACCGGCGGCATCGTGATGTACGAAGCAACTCCTCGATCGGCTTTCCGAGTGGTCGCGTTCGAATCTCGCCGCGTCGGCGTGCCTTGAACCAACTTAAGGGATTAAAGCCAAACTTCGCCATGCACTCGTAGTACGAATGGCCAGCGTCATAATACGCTTGGATTTCGGACCAATCGTATCGGCGACGACGATCGCGGAATCGGCGCGGAGCCGTGAGCAGACGGCCGGTTGAAATCGCTTTATTCCAAGCGGTATGCGTGACGCCAAATTTTTTCTGACACTCAACGAACCCGTGGCCCTCGTCGTGGTACTGCTGAATTGCTTTCCAATCGTAAATTCGGCGCGGCATATTGCTAGTATAGCGAACAAGCGTTCGTATGTCTGTAGACAAAATGTTGCGGATTTGTTGCCACGTTGAGCGACGAACCGCTTCGTAGGGTACACGCGACGTATCGACTAAGAAGCGGCCTTCCCCTGAAAGGAGCACTCGTTGCAAGCGATCGTCCTGGTCGGTGGTGAAGGCACCCGGCTGCGTCCCCTCACGTACGGCACTCCCAAGCCGATGGTCCCGATCATGGGCGTCCCGTTCCTCGCACGCACGATGGAGCGGCTCTATAAGGCGGGCATTCGCGACGTCATTCTGCCGGCAGGTTACATGCCCGAAGCAATCACCGACTACTTCGGCGACGGCTCGCAACTAGGAATGAAGATCACGTATGTGATCGAGGAAACGCCGCTCGGCACCGCAGGCGCATTAAAGAACGTCGAAGAGCACATCACCGGTGCGTTCTTCGTGCTCAACGGTGATATTCTCACGAGTCTCGATTTGCGCGCGATGATTGCGGAGCACGAACGTAAGGGCGGCATCGGATTGCTGCATTTGATTCGCGTGGAAGATCCGTCGGCATTCGGTTGCGTCGTACACGATGCTAACGGCCGCATCAGTTCGTTTGTCGAGAAACCACCGCGCGAAACGGCGCCGACGAATGAAATCAATGCCGGCACCTATCTTTTCGAGCGCGAGATTCTCGACATGATTCCGGCGGGACGGAACGTGTCGATCGAACGCGAGACGTTTCCCGAAGTAATCGCGAGTGGTAAGGGCCTCTACGCATACACGACCAACGATTATTGGATCGATCTAGGGAAGCCCGAGCAGTATCTCGCCGCGCACGCCGACATTCTCTCCGGGCGCATGCCGATGGAGATCGAACCGGGCGTGAGCGGCGAAGGCGCAAAAGCACTCGCTGCCGTTGCGCACCTGAACCGTCCGGTGCATGCAGACGCCGGCGTCACGATCGACCCCACAGCTGTCATCGGCCCGAACGTCGTGCTGGGTGCGGGCGTAACCATCGGCCCGCGCGCGACCGTGCGGAACAGCGTGCTCTGGGACGGCGTGCGTATAGAGGAAGAAGCAAGCGTAGAATCGAGCATCCTCGCGAGCCAGGCCATCGTGGGCGCCGGTGCCCAAATTCCGGCCGGCAGCGTGATTGGACACGACGCCGTGATCGAGCCGGGAACGACGCTTGAGCCAGGGGCCAGGGTAGGCGCAACCGAACCGATTCGCCGCTAGTTATACCAAGCGTTAGGTCCGTTCGAAGGTTTATTGCCGTAATACGGGCGGGTACATTCGTACCTGATGAAACCAGGGAGGAGCTTCCTAATATCGTGGCTCCCTTAGGACCCGTTTACCAATAAATAGGAGGAACGATGACGCCGAGAACCGTCGACGCACTGGAGTTACAGTCGGTGCCGCGTGTACTTTTGCTCGGGTCGTATCCGCCCCGGGAGTGCGGAATCGCGACCTTTACGCACGACGTCGTTACCTCGTTCGATAAGACGTTCGGCTCCAAGAGCGACGTCATCGCGATCGACGAGCCGGGCGGTGAGAACCGGCGCTATCCCCGCGAAGTGGTGGCCCGTCTAAGCGAGCAGGACCGCTACAATTACCCGGAAGTCGCACGCTTCATCAATAATCACCCGGCACAGCTGCTTAACATCCAGCATGAATACGGGTTGTTCGGCGGCGAGCGCGGCGAGTGGCTCTGCGATCTGCTCGACGACGTGGAGAAGCCGGTCGTCCTCACGCTGCATACGGTGCTTCCCGATCCCGACGAAACGATGTTGCGTGTGACGCGTAAGCTGTGCGAACGCGCGAATCGTGTCGTGTCGCTGTCAGGAACGGGATGCGAATTGCTGCGCACCGTGTACGGCATCGATGCCTCGCGCCTCGCGCTCATCCATCACGGCGTGCCGGATGTTTCGTTCCAACCAACCGATGCTGCAAAGGCGTCGTTCGGGATCGGACAGCGGCTCGTAATTTCGACGTTCGGTTTGATCAATCGCGGCAAAGGTCTCGAGTACGCAATTGAAGCGATGCGCGAGGTCGTGAAGCGTCATCCCGAAGCGCTGTACTTGATTCTCGGCGAAACGCATCCGGTGGTGCGCCGTCATGAAGGCGAATCGTACCGCGAATCGTTGCAGCAAATGGTGCGTGACTACGGGCTGCAGAACAACGTGCAGCTCATCGACAAATATTTGGACTTCGATGAACTCGTGACGTATCTCGCCGCTACCGACATCTATCTGACGCCGTATTTGAATCCGGTTCAGATCGTCAGCGGCACGCTGGCCTACGCGGTGGGATGCGGTAAAGCCGTCGTTTCGACGCCGTACCTTTACGCAGAAGAATTGCTGGCGCACGGTCGCGGATTCTTGTGCGAGTTCCGTAACGCGGACTCGATCGCCGATCGTCTGCTGATGCTGCTCGACGATCCGTCGTTGCGCCGCGCAACGGAGCGCCGCGCGTATCGTTTCGGCCGTCAAATGACGTGGCCGCACGTTGCGCGCCGGTATGGGGAACTCTTCCTCGAACTCGCGCCGCCGTCGCACGTCGAACTCGTCACGAGCGCTTGACGAGCTCGCTTCCCTCACTCGATCACGTCGTCGTTTTGAGCGACGACACCGGTATCATCCAACATGCGACGTACTCCGTGCCGAACCGGTCCACCGGTTACTGCACGGATGACGTCGCGCGTGCATTCATCGTCGCACTGATGCACGACGCAGTGCACGAAGACGATCCGGTTTCGCAGCGCCTCGCCTCGACGTATCTCTCGTTTCTGCACGACGCGCAGCTTCCGGACGGACGGTTTCACAACTTCATGAGCTATTCGCGTGAGTGGCTCGATGATGTCGGCACGCACGACAGCTGCGGCCGCGCGATGTGGGCGCTTGGCTACGGAGTCCGCTTTGCGAGGCATGAGCCGTGGCGAACGCTGTGCGCGCAGATGCTCGACCGCGCGCTCGCGTCGATCGAGTGGCTGGAGTTCGCCCGCGCGCAAGCATATGCACTGTTGGGACTGCACCATGCGTACACGGCGACCGCAGCACCGCGGTATCGCGAGGCGATCGAGCGGCTCGCGCGTGTATCGTTACAGCGCCTTAATGACGCGGCCGACGACGCGTGGTTCTGGTTTGAAGACGTCATGACGTACGACAACGCGCGTTTGCCGGAAGCACTGCTGCTCGCGGGACGGGCGTTGCGCAGCGACGAGATGCTGCGCGCGGGCCTGCGAACGCTCGATTTTCTCGAGACAGTGGTTTTCGAGAACGGCATTTTCGTTCCGATCGGCAACGACGAATGGTATCGCCGGGGCGGTCCGCGCGCTCGTTTCGCACAACAGCCCCTGGAAGCGGTTGCGATGGTCGATGCGGAACTCGCGGCGTTCGGCGTTGATGAACGTCCCGAGCGCTTGGCCGCAGCGCGCAGTGCGCATGGATGGTATTACGGGGCAAACGTGCTCGGTGCACCGTTGGCGGATGCCGGCGGCGGATGCCATGACGGGCTCGACGCAAACGGCGTCAATGCCAATATGGGGGCCGAGTCGACGCTAGCGCATCTCGCATCTGCATATGCACTTGCCCTACGACAAAAGCAGCCCACGGCACCATGAGCCGAGCGCCGAGGCCGATTTGCCTCGCGTGGCGAAGTCTTACGAGATGATGATTCTGGAGTCCGAAACGCTTAACGACGTACAAGCCAAGGCCGTCGCGCATACCGACGGTCCTGTTTTGATATTCGCAGGCGCGGGAAGCGGCAAGACCCGTGTTTTAACGCACCGTATCGCGTACCTGCTAAACGAAAAAGGCGTCGACCCGGATCGGATTTTGGCAGTCACGTTCACGAACAAGGCCGCCGGCGAAATGAAAACGCGTCTCGAACGCATGGTCGGTGCGCGTGCGCGCGACTTATGGGTCGGAACGTTTCATTCGATGTGCGTGCGGATGCTGCGCCGCGACGGAACAAAGGTCGGCATTTCGCCGAACTTCGCGATCATCGACGACGCGGATCAGCGTCAACTCGTGAAAGATATTCTCGACGATCTCGATTACGATGAGCGTCAGCTTGCGCCGGGCGCCGTTCTGCACGAAATCAGCAAGGCGAAGAACCAGCTGATGTGGCCCGAGCAGTATCACGAGAAGCAGACTTCGTTCCTCGGCGAACGCATGGCGAACGTCTATGCGGAATACGAACGGCGTTTGCGTGAGTCGAACAGTCTTGACTTCGACGACTTGATCGTGCGCACGATCGACCTGCTCGAAAAAGACGAAACGGTTCGCGAGAAGTACCAGCGCAAGTTCCAGTACATCCTGGTCGACGAGTACCAAGACGTCAACATTGCGCAGTATCGCCTGGTCGCACTGCTCGGCGGTAAGCACAAGAACATCACGGTCGTCGGCGACGACGATCAGTCGATCTATTCGTGGCGCGGCAGCGACTATCGCATGATCTTGCGCTTCGAAGAAGATTTTCCGGGCGCGAAAGTCTTCAAGCTGGAAGAGAACTACCGCTCGACGCAGCGCATTCTCGATGCAGCGAACGCACTCGTTGCGAACAATAAGACGCGGGCGAAGAAGAAGCTTTTCACGCGTCGCGCGGAAGGCGAAGTCATCACGGTCTATCCCGCTGGGACAGAACGTGACGAAGCGCGCTACGTTACCGAGAAAATCAAAGAGATGGTCCGCGACGGCGCGGCCTATCGCGACTTCTTGATTCTCTATCGGACCAACGCGCAGTCGCGCGTCTTCGAAGAAGCGATGATCGCGGACGGCATTCCGTATCGCGTCGTCGGCGGTGTCGGATTCTATGCCCGCGCCGAAATCAAAGACATCATCGCCTACATGCGCTATGTCATGAATCCGTCCGATGCGCTTGCGTTCAAACGAATCGTCAACGTGCCGCGCCGCGGCATCGGTGCGCAGACGCTCAGCGCGCTCGTCACGGCGGCAACGGCACGCGGAATGTCCGTGGGTGAAGCCGTCTTCGATAGCGATCTGCTCAGAGAAGCGGTTCCCAAGAAGCTCAAGGAGCTCGAGCGTTTCGCTGAGTTGATTCGCAGCTTCCGCGCGCAAGCGGAATCGATGAGCGTCTCCGATCTTCTCGTCACCGTCATGGAAGACTCGGGCTACGTTCGCGAACTGCAAGCGGAAGAGACGCACGACGCACGCGCGCGCATGGAGAACTTGCAAGAGCTGCTCGGCGTCGCGCGTGAGTACGAAGCGCAGGAGCCGGAAGCGACGCACGCGGGATTCCTCGCGAACATCGCGCTGATCAGCGATCTCGATGCGCTTGAACCCGATGCGTCGTACGTCACGCTGATGACGATGCACGGTGCGAAGGGTCTGGAGTTCTCGCACGTGTTCCTCACCGGACTCGAGGAAGGCGTGTTCCCGCACAGCCGTGCGCTGACCGATATGACGGAACTCGAAGAAGAGCGCCGCCTCGCATATGTCGGCGTGACGCGCGCGATGGACCGGCTCTTCCTCACGTATGCGCAACGCCGCGCGATCTTTGGGAACACGTACGCATATCCGAAGTCGCGGTTCCTCGAAGAGATGCCCGGGATCGAACATCTCGAGAGCAACAGCGTCGTGCTGCCGCGTCCGTCGGGCGGGCGTTGGCGCGAAGTCTCGATTCACGAATCGGCGGGTGCCGGACTCAGCATGGATCTGCAAGACGGCGATCGCGTGCGCCATCCCAAGTGGGGTGAGGGCACGATCCGCGGCGTCGCGGGAGCGGGCGGCGACGGGCTCATCACGATCGACTTCCCGAACGTCGGTCAGAAGATGCTGATGCTCAAGTACGCTCCGCTAGAGAAGATCTAGCTACCGCGTCCGTATGATACGCGTCGCGGTTGCAGGCGCGTTGGGCCGTTTGGGCCGCGTCGCCGTTCAAGCCATGCAGCATACCGCCGGCGTTATATACGCCGGTGGTTTTGCACGTACGCGCGTCGTCGACGAACGCATCGTCGACGATCTCCACGAGCTGTTCGAGGTGGAGAAGCCTGACGTGCTGCTCGACCTCACCACGCAGCCGTCGTCCTTTACGCTTTCGATGGAAGCGATCGTGCACGGCGTACGTCCGGTTATCGGAGCGACGGGATACCAGGAAACAGAGCGAGCAGCGATCGATGCAGCGGCGCGAGAGCGGGGGATCGGCGTTATGATCGTGCCGAACTTTTCGGTCGGGGCGCTGCTCATGATCCATTTTGCGCAAGAAGCGGCGAAACTATTTCCGAGCGTTGAGATCATCGAATTGCATCACGACCAAAAGAAAGATAAACCATCCGGAACTGCGCGGCTGACGGCGGACCGGATTGCGCGCGCGGGCGGACCGGCCGATGTTCCGATTCACAGCGTTCGCATGCGCGGACTGCTTGCGCACCAGGAAGTGCTCTTCGGAAACGACGGTGAGCTGCTGACGATTCGTCACGATTCGTTGTCGCGCGAGTCGTTTGTTCCAGGGATGATTGCGGCGGTGCGCCGCGTGATGAACGTCACGGGTCTGGAGGTTGGTCTTTCGGTGGATGAGCTGCGTGGTTAGCGTTGCGATCGTCGGCGCCACCGGCGTCGTTGGTGAGACGATTCTTCGCGTGCTCGAGGAACGTCACGTTCCCGTCGAGCGTGTCGGAAAGTTTGCGTCGCGAGCGCGAGACGGTATCGAAGCGGCGAGCGCCGACGCGCTGCGCGAGTATGACGTTGTGTTCTTCGCAAGCGGAGAGGATGCGAGCGAAGCGTACGCGCCGGCGCTACTTGAACGCGGGACGGTCGTTATCGACAACAGTTCGACGTTTCGCATGCGGGATGACGTGCCGCTCGTGATTCCGGAAGTCAATGCAAACGTTGTACGCGGCGAGCATCGTCTCTTTCCGGTCGCAAACTGCACCGCGATCATTCTCTGCACGGCACTTGCGCCCGCGCGCGAGGTCGCGGGTCTGCGCGCGGTTCGCGTGGCAACGTATCAGGCGGCGAGCGGCGCCGGGCGCGCGGGGCTCGATGAACTGCTTGCCGGTGAACGCGCCGTGGTGAACGGTGAGACCGAAACAGAACCGAAAACCTTCCCCGCGCACATTGCGCGCAACGTGATACCGCAAGTCGGGCGCTTCGATGCGAGCGGCTATTGCGGCGAAGAAGAGAAAGTGCGCGACGAGACGCGCAAGATGCTCGGGCTGCCGTCGCTGATGGTGAGTGCGACGACGGTACGTGTCCCCGTGCGCACGGCGCATTCCGAAGCCGTGTGGTTTGAAACGCAGAGCGATACGAGCGTCGACGAATTGGCTGCGGCATTCGAGCGCGCACCGGGTGTCGTTTTCCATCGTGATGGCATCGTGACGCCGCGTGACGTCGAGGGTCAGGATGCGGTGCACGTTGCACGCTTGCGGCGCGAAGATGAATCATCGTCGCGTCATTTCGTTCTGTGGTGCGCGGGCGATCAGTTGCGCAAAGGCGCGGCGACCAACGGCGTGCAGATTCTCGAACTCTTACTCGAGCGAGGATTTCTCCAGCCGTGAACGTGACGATGAAAGTTGCGGTGCTCAAGTTCGGCGGCACGTCGGTTGCGACGCGCGATCAGCGCGAGATCGCGTTTTCGCGGATTCTCGACGCGCGCGAGGCGGGCTATGCGCCGGTAGCGGTTGTTTCGGCGATGGGGCGTACTCCCGCACCGTATGCGACCGACACGCTGCTCTCGCTCGCCGGCGGCGCGATCGGGACCTCGAATACCGACATGTTACTCGCCTGCGGTGAGCTGATCTCTGCCGCCGTCTTCGCGCAAGAACTCAGCGCGATGAACGTAAATGCCCGCGCGCTCACCGGTGCGCAAGCGGGCATCATCACCGATGAGCGTTTCGGCGATGCGAAAGTCTTACGCGTCGAACCCGACGCCGTGCTCGAGTTGCTGCAGGCTGAGATCGTCCCGGTGATCGCCGGGTTCCAGGGCATGAGCGAAAATGGCGCCATCACGACGCTCGGTCGCGGCGGCACGGACCTTTCGGCCATCGCGCTCGGACATGCGCTTGGCGCGGAGCGTGTCGATATTTACACCGACGTGAGCGGCGCGATGACGGCCGATCCGCGGCGCGTACCGACCGCGCATGTCATCGAGAGTGCGTCGCTCGAAGAGATGACCGAGCTCGCCGAGCACGGCGCAAAGGTCATGCACCATAAAGCGGCGAGCTACGCGCAGCGCCGCGGATTGCGGTATTCGATCAAAGGTTTACAGACCGATGTCGGCACGATCGTCGACGAACGGATCGAGGGTGAACGCCCGGTTACCGGCGTTACCGCATCGGGTCGCGTGACGTGGGTTCGCATCATTCGCGGCGACATCGAGAATCAAACGCGGCGGATGCAGACGGAGCTCGAGATGTTCCGCCGCATGGCCGACGCCGCGATTTCGATCGATCAGGTGACGATCAATCAATCGGGCGTCGCGTTTGTCGTCGAAGGCGACCGCGGCAGCGACGTGCGCGAGCTGCTCGGCGATTTGAATCTCGCGGTGCGGGTGCGCGAAGGCTGTTCGAAGATCTCCGTCGTCGGCACGGGGATGCGGTATTTGCCGGGCGTCGTGCATCAAGTCGTGGATGCACTCAGCCGCGCAAACGTCGAGATCATCCACTGTACCGACAGCAACATCACGATTTCCGTGCTCGTACCGGAAGCCGACGTCGCTCGCGCGGAAGCGGCGGTCCACGATCAGTTCCATCTCGAGGGAGATACGCAATGAACGGACTTGGCACCATCATCACCGCCATGATCACGCCGTTTGACGCAAACGGAAACGTCGACGTCGCAGAGGCGAAGCGCCTTGCGCGCTGGCTCGTCGACCGCGGCAACGACGGCCTCGTGATCGCGGGATCGACGGGAGAGGGCGTGACGCTCGATGCAGGCGAGCGCAACGAGCTGTTCCGCGCGATCAAAGATGCCGTCGGTTCCGACGCTGCGGTGATCGCGAACGCCGGCACGAGCGATACGCGTTCGACCGTTCGGGCGGCGAAAGAAGCGCACAGCGCCGGTGCCGACGGACTGCTCGTCGTCGTTCCGCCGTATAACAAGCCAACGCAAACCGGCATGATCGCGCATTTCGGAGCGGTTGCCGATGCGACGCCGTTGCCGCTTGTCGTGTACAACATTCCGGGTCGCACGGCGGCGAATATGCTGCCGGAGACGCTGCTCGAGCTCGCACGTCGCCACCCCAACGTGAAGGGCGTCAAAGAATCGAGCGGCGACATGAAGCAGATTGCTACTGTCGTGCGCGATCGGGCCGACGGATTCAAGGTGTGGGCCGGTGACGACCATCTCTTCTTGCCGTGTCTCTCGGTTGGTGCCGATGGCGTCGTCGGCGTCGCGACGCATCTGTGCTCGCGTGAGTACCGCGAGATGATGGATGCGTATCGCAACGGCGAGGTTGCAAAGGCGGCGTCGATTCATCTTTCGCTGCTGGCGCTCATCGACGCGCTATTCGCAACGACAAACCCCATCGGCATAAAATGGGCGATGAATCAGCTCGGCTTTAACGCAGGCGCGTGCCGCTTGCCGCTCGACGACATTTCGAATGCCGTTGCAGAGCGCTTGCGTCCGCTGCTTGCGCCGTATCTCGCGCACGCTTAGCCATTGATGGAGTACATTGACATCCTCGGTTGTCGCCTCGATCTGCTCGATGCCGATCAGGCGACGAATCGGATCATGGAGTTCGTGCGTGATCGGGCCGCCGCGCAGGTCGTGACGCTCGGCACGGAAATGGTCGTGTACGCGCAGCGCGATCCCGCGTTTCGTGACGTCGTCAATCACTCCGCGCTCTCGCTGTGCGATACGGTGGGATTGCTTGCCGTTGCGCGGCGGCGCGGCGCAACGTTACGCGAGCGCGTTACGGGCGTTGAATTAGTCCAGCATCTCTGCGCTCGCGCAGTTAACGACGGCGTGGGCGTCTACTTTTTCGGCGGCGCCGAAGGCGTTGCAGCCGACGCCGCGGCGATTCTCGAAGCGCGGTTTCCGGGACTGCACGTCGCCGGCACGCGCAACGGATTCTTCACCTCAGATGAAGACCAGCAGATCGTCGAAGCGATCCGCGCGAGCGGCGCTGGGTTGCTTTTCGTCGGCTTGGGTTCGCCGCGTCAAGAGATGTGGCTTGCGCGCAATCTCAAAGCAACGGGTTGCGGAGCTGCAATCGGTGTCGGCGGCTCGTTCGACGTCTTGAGCGGTCGCGTGCGGCGCGCGCCCGAACTATGGCGGCGCTTGGGGTTAGAGTGGCTTTACCGCTTGATCAGGGAACCGCATCGGTTTCGCCGGCAACTCGCGCTTCCGTATTTTGTGTGGCTCGTGTTGTTGGAACGGTTAGGAATTGGACGGCAGAAGGGAATGAGTAACACGTGAAGGCGATGATTCTTGCCGGCGGTCTTTCGACGCGGCTCTACCCGCTTACCAAACAGGTGCCCAAGCCCCTCGTCCCCGTCGCGGGCGTTGCTAATGCGATTCATCTCATCAATTATTTGAAGTCATACGGGTATGACGAGATCGCAATCAACGTGCACTATCTCGCCGACGCGATTCTGAAAACGCTGGGCGACGGCTCGCCATTCGGTGTGCGCTTGGAATATCTGCACGAAGACGTGCTGATGGGAAGCGCCGGCGCAGTCAAGCCGATGCAGAAGTTCTTCGGCGACGAACATTTCGTCGTCGTCGGCTGCGACGACTTGACGAATCTGCCCGCAGATCGCTTGATGGCGATGCATAAAGCGAAGAACGCGATCGCAACGATCGGCCTCGTCGTTCGTCCCAAAGTCGATCAATATGGCGTCGTCGTTGTCGATGACGACGGGCGCATCACCGGATTCCAAGAGAAGCCGGCGCCGGGAACCGAACGCAGTAAGCTCGTGAACACCGGCATCTACGCGTTTTCGCCGGAGATCTTCGAGCGCATTCCCGCGGGCGAGTTCTACGATTTCGGAAAACAGGTCTTTCCGGAGTTACTCGCGGACGGCAAGCCGTTCTATGGGTTCGATGCGCGCGATGCATACTGGTGCGACATCGGTACGCCCGATGAATACCGCCGGGCGAGCGCCGATGTCGTGAACGAAGTCTTTCGCGTGCCGGGCACGCGCGCAAACGGCGCCGATCCGACTGCGAAGATCGATCCCAGCGCGCGTATCGACAAGAACGTGTGGATCGGCGCGAACGCGCAGATCGGTGCGAACGTTCGCGTGAGCGGCCCGTCCGTGATCGGCGACGGGGTTCGCGTCGAACCGGGCGCGCTGCTCGAGGCGAGCATCGTCTGGGAGAATTCGGTGATCGGCGAAGGGGCAACGCTTCGCGATACCATCGTGGGCAACGAGTATCGAGTTCCGTCGTCAACGTCGCTCACTGGCGCGGTCGTGGCGAACGAGGAAGTCGCCATCTAAGCTTCGTCCGTCTGCTGGACGGAAGTTGGACGGCGTCCCATCTATGCTTGCCGCATGCAAATGCGGCATTTTTGCGCGTTTTTCGCGTTCTCTGTAGTGCTTTCGGCCTGCGGAGGAGGATCGGGCAGCGTTGCACCCGCCGCGCTTCCGTCCGCGTCGCCAAGCCCCTCACACGGAAGCACGATGCTGCAATTCATCGTGCCGGGCACGTCGGGAGCCGCGATTCGCTCGCGCAAGCCCGCATTTGTATCGCCGGCGACGCAGTCGGCCACGGTTTCGACGGGCGCCTCGGCGGCCGTCCTCGACCTGTCAGCGTCGTCCGGCGCGTGCGCCTCGCAGCCCCAGGGTCGTGTCTGTTCGGTTCAAGTGCAGGTCGCGTACGGACCGGTGACGTTCACCATCGCGACGTACGACCAAGCACCACAGAACAGCGCGATTCCCGCGAGCGCGCACATGCTGGGCCGCGGGTCCGTGACGCAAACGATTACCCCGAAGTCGGCGCCGGTTGTCGTAGCGATCGACGCCGTCGTCAATGGGTACGGCACGTTGCCGTCGTTTGCATCATGGCCCGCGGACGGTACTTCGCACACGTACAGCTTCGTGTTGAATCCCGTCGACTTCGACAACGCGCCGATTGCAAACGGATCGAATGATTCGTTCGCAAACCCGGTGACCGTGGCGCTGACCGAGCACAGCGGCAGCGGCCATGCGCATTTGCTGTTCAATGGTTCGGCGAGCGGCGCAAGTGCGACGCTTACAAAATCAACCGACAGCGTCGGCGTTCAGTACGACGGGGGCGGTTCGCCGGGCTACTACGTTACCGTAGCGTTGTCTGCGTCCGGTGGACCGACTACTACGACGACGCTCTCGCCGATGTATCTATCGAGCACATCGCCGCTCTTTTCGAATCTCTTCGTCTCACTCACGGGAACGTCGTCCGTCGTGAACTTCACGATCAACGAGGCGAACGCGTCCGGCATGACTTACACCGCGACACCGGTGAGCTGCACGAATATTGCGTCCGTGACGCAACCCGCATTACAAAGCGGTTCGGAAGTCTTTTCGATCATCGGCGGTACGCAGACGAGCAACGGCGGCTGCGTCATTGGTGTCTCCGATGGTTTGAGTCTCGTGAACGTCGGGGTGGTGAATGTGGTAGCGCAACCGTCACCGACGGCTTCACCAACGGCCTCTCCAAGCGCGTCGCCAACTGCATCACCGACCGCCTCGCCAACGGCGACGCCGCTCGTAACACCGCCGCCGCTGCCGCCCTCCATCTATGTTTCAAATGGTGGGAATCCGCCGTGGCTCACCTTCCCGATCTCCGCCATCGCCGCGGCGTCTCCGAACCCCTACAATGCGGCGCCATCGACACAGCTCAACGCTACCATCGGATATTCCGCGTACTTTGCGCTCGATTACACGCACAATTTGATCTGGTCCGGTGCCTACGCATTCCCGGCAAGTTGGAACGGGTCGATTGCGCCGGTGAAGACACTCTCGCCGACGATCGGAAGTCCAAGCGCCGGCATTGCGGTCGATACAAACGGTAACGTCTATCTCGCGGTTAGCAATTTCCCAACGAACTACATCGAAATATTCCCGTACGGCAGCACCACGCCGGGAACGGTTATCACGACGACGTTTCCGGCGATCGGTGGAATGGCCGTCGATGCGAACGCGATCTACGTCGTCGATCACACCAATACGCTCAGCGCCATACCAAATCCGGGGCCGAGCGCGGGTGCCGTCACAGCAACGGTGACGCGTTCGATCGCGACGTTCTCCAATCCCTGGACGGTGGCGCTCGACAGCCAGAGTCGCATCTACGTCGCGGATGCCGGAGCGCACGTTGTCGACATTTTCGCTGCGGGAACGACGAATGCCGCGCAATCGACGCCGATCGAAACAATCAGTGGGGCCGTCTTCCCCTATACACCGAACGGTGTTGCGATCGACGCGAACGATAATCTGTTCGTCACGACGCTCTATTCGATTGAAATGTTCACGGCGACGTCCATCACAGTAAACCTCGGCGGTACGTTAACGTATGCGAGCGGCGGGATGGTGAGCGGCGCAAGTACGCTGTTGAGCGGTGCGGCAATTATCCAAGCCCACTAGACAAACGTCCTCCGCGACGGTAATGAGCCGGGCATGCGTGACCGGCTCATTCACTTTCTGTTTCCCGATCAATGCGCGGCGTGCCGCGAGCCTGGTAGTGGGCTCTGCGAACGGTGCGCTCCGCCGGCGACGCCGCTCGTGCAACGCGTGTTGCCGACGCTCAATGTCGTCGCACTTGGCGAATTCACGGCAGCATATCGCTCCGCAGTGTACGCGCTCAAAGACGGACGGCGAGATGTTGCGGAAGCGCTGGGAGCCCGGCTCGGTGCGATCGCAACTTCTGATACCGTGTTCGTGCCGGTCCCGACGACTGCCGTTCGCCGGCGCGTTCGTGGATTCGATGGCGTTGAACTCGTAGCGTCCGTTGCGGCGCGTGTGAGCGGCGGTGCGGCATTATCGGTCCTCGAATGTGTCGCGCGCGAGACACAGCGCGGGCGCAATAGAGCCGAACGCCTCTCGGCGCGCGGACGATTCCTGTGTCCCAGCAACCTCGTCGAGGGATGTACGGTCACGCTCGTCGACGACGTATGTACGACCGGTGCGACGTTGGAAGACTGTGCCTCCGTGCTGCGCGCGGCGGGCGCCCGAGTCGGAAAAGGAATCGTTATCGCCGTCGCAAGCGGAAGGGCATAAATCCGCAACGCATCGAAGCCGCGGGAATGTTGACCGGCGTTGACGCGCGAAGCTTCGAAAACCTGCGCATCTTCTTTTACGATCAAATCCGCCGTCGCGTGCTCCGCGATCCTGTTACCTTCGACGGTCCGCACGCGCAGCTCGTCGATGCATCGGATGCCGTTATTCGTCCTGACGATTACCTTGCTCAGGCAAGCACAACGGAAATCGACGCGTTTTACGAGGCGCTACACGATCTTCAGGCTGAAAATTTCATCGACGTCCACAACGGCGTGATACGCATCGTTCGCAAACCCGAACGTTCCGATCGCACGAAAGATGCTCCGAGCGATCACAAGGGTGCACATAGGTCGTTTCGAGAGGTGCCATTCGCGCATGAGGGCGCACCGACTCCGTGCACGGTGCATGTTGACAGCCTTCCAATGCCGTTGAAAGGCTTCGTCGTTGCTCACGATTTCGGCGAACGCGTCTGCGTTTATAATCGTAAGATCGAGGTGCGGGGATCCGTGTGGGCAATCACCTATTCGGCGCTACAGCCGCGCGATGGTATAGAAGAGAAGCTCGTCGCAAAGGGCGTCTTGGAGACCTTGCCTGAATACGGCTTGTTGCCGTCGTTGCGTAAAGAGGAATTGTGCGTGCGATTCCCTTATGCGGTTGAACGAGAGCTCCTCGAATTGAACGACCGCACTTGGCGCGTTCCGATCATCATCGCTGCGGGACGAGTCTTTGCCGGGAAGCACCTTGTCGAAAAGTACGTGAACATCATGCGTGCCGACCGCTACATTATCACCAGCGAAAGCATGCTCAACGTCGGAATCTCTGTGTAATGAGTGCATTTGACGACGAGGTATCGAGGGCAGCGCAACGGCTCGCCTCGCGTTCACGACGAAACGCCGGCGACGAAGCATGGCTCGTTATTGAGTTGAATCGCGAGGCCGCGCGCCTGGAACGCCTGGCCGAAGCCTCCGCGTTTTCGGCGCACCGTCTTGAGTATGGAACCGAGACCAGCGGGGAACTGATTCCCATTAACCTCGCTGCTTGTGACGCACACCTCGCCGATGAGCTCGAGCAAGGCTTTATCAGAGCGCTCGCTGTGCTCTCAGGACTCGATGCGTTCCGTGGCTCGGGTCAGTGGACGATGCAAGCGCAACGATTGGCGCTTGAGGCTGCGCAGAGGTTCCGATCGCGCGGACGATACATTCTTGCCGCTGAGATTTGCCGCATGGCGGCGAATGCGGCACGCGATGCCGGTATGACCTCGGTCAGCGACCGATTGAACGTTCGTGCCGAGGATTACGTCACCGAGTCGCTCGCTCCGGCGAAGCGGTCAACGCGCTGGCTTTCGCGACTCGTTGCGCTCTATGGATTCGATCCGCTTCGCGTCTTTCTCGCTGCGATAGTCGTGATCGTGGCCGTTACGGCCGGCATAATTACGTTCGGCGGCGTGCGATGGGATCACGCGCTCAGTCTTGCCGTCGGGGATTACATAACGCTCGGAGGCGCGCCGGAGTACGCTACGCTCGGCACGGTTGCGCGACTCGTGCTCTCGATCGAGGCGTTTATCGCGATCGTGCTCAACGGCTTTTTCATTACGCTCCTTGCACGACGGCTCTTTCGGGTATGACGAATTCGCGCGCGCTCGATGAACTGTATTTTTCACGTGCCCTCGAGCTGGCGCGTCGCGCGGTCGGAAACACAGCGCCGAATCCAAGCGTCGGCGCGGTGGTCGTTCGTGACGACCGGGTCCTCGGAGAGGGCTACCATCATAAGGCCGGCGAGCCGCATGCCGAAGTGAACGCACTGCGCGACGCGCACGATGTGCGAGGCGCAACCGTGTACGTTACGTTAGAACCGTGCAATCATACAGGCCGTACGCCGCCATGTTCCGATGCCCTCGTCGCTGCCGGCGTATCGCGAGTCGTTGTCGGGACGCTAGATCCGAATCCTAAAACCAGCGCTGGCGGTGTCGAAAAGCTGCGTCGCGCAGGGATACGCGTCGATGTACTGGACGACGCGCGTGCGAAAGAGTTGATCGAGCCATTCGCCGTTGCCATTGCGAACGACCGTCCGTTTATCGCACTGAAGATGGCGATGTCTATCGATGGTAGAATCGCTACGCACCCCGGCGTTCGCCAAACGTTGACCGGCGAGCCGTGGCGCCTCTTCGTTCGGGATTTACGGATCATGTACGACGGAGTAATGGTCGGGGCTGGAACCGTCCGCGTCGACGACCCGCTATTGACCGTTCGACCGCCGTCGCACCGTTTGCGTCCGTTCAAGCGCATCGTCGTGTGCGAAACGGACACGATCCCGGAGAACAGCCGCGTGCTGGCAGCAGCGGAAGGTTACGGCACGACGATCGTACTTGCGCCGAACGGCGCGCGCGAGCGCTTCAGGAATTTGCACGGTGTTGCGGATGTGATATTTGTAGGGGACGAAAACGCGTCACGATTGAACCTCCGTGAGGCGATGGCGACGTTGCGCGACCGCGGAGTGCAGAGCGTGCTCTGTGAAGGGGGACCGACGCTTGGCGCAAGGATGATTGATGCAGGTCTCGTCGACCGCGTCTATTGGGCCGTTGCGCCGGTGTTGCTTACTACACCCGATGCAGTACCAGTGCTTGCCCACGGTGATCTTGCAACGCTTCGCCGCCGTTTGCGGTTCGATCGCGTGGAGATGGTTGGAAGTGACGTTATGCTGAGCGGGTTCTTTGATGTTTAGCGGGTTGATCGGATATGGCGGAAGGGTCGTCTCAGCAGAGGTGCTCGAAAACGGCGGGATGACGCTCGTCGTCGCTGGCGAGGGTGTGCGCGAGGAACGGCCGGAGATCAAAGACTCGATCGCAATCAACGGCGTGTGTTTGACGGCGACGACGATCGACGGCGACCGCATTCGTTTCGACGTCATTCCGGAGACGATCGCACGGAGCAACTTCGCCGCATTGCAGCTGGGCGAACGTGTTAATCTCGAGTACTCGCTGCGGATCGGCGATCGCATGGGCGGTCACTTTGTCTACGGACATATCGATGCGGCCGCGCGTGTACTTTCGCGAACGCCGGAAGGACAAGGTGAACGCGTGCGCATCGAACGTCCTGCATCGCTTGCACCGATGATCGTCGACAAAGCGTTCATCGCAGTCGACGGCGTAAGCCTTACGGTTGCGGGGGTCGGCGAGGGCTGGTTCGAGTTAGCACTCATTCCCGAAACGCTCTCGCGCACGACGCTGGGCGAACGTCCGGTGGGATCGCTGGTCAATTTGGAAGTGGATCCGATGGCACGCTATGCCGCGAGCATCATCGCGAGCATGAAATGACGCGATTCAAAGACACGCTTCCCGAAAACGCTCGTGTTTTTGTCGCGCGGCTGCCGGTGCAGTGGGCCGATGTCGATATCGCGGGCATCATGTACTTCCCGACGTATTGGCGCTTTGCAGAATACGCCGAAATGGAGATGTTTCGCGAACTCGGTTTTCCATACGATCGCGTCTTCGAAGACCTCGACTTCTGGCTACCGCGCGTACGCGCCGAAGCTGAATACCACGCACCCGCGTTGATGGGCGATTGGCTACGCATGCGAACGCATCTCGAGAAGGTCGGAGCGTCGAGCATTCGTTGGAAAACGGTGATTTTCAACGAACGGACGGAGGAGGCAATCGCGGTGATGTCGCTCACCGTTGCGTGTATGGACCGTGAGACGAAGAAGAGCCGCCTACTGCCGGCGCCTCTTCGACACGCGTTACTCGGCGCAGCGAGTAGCTAGACTACGCCCTCATTTATTTACGGAAAGAAATGCGGTCAATGCGGCGATCGTCGCGCGTGGGTTTTCATCCATCAACCAGTGACCGGCGTCGGGAATCACGCTCGTCTGCACATGTACCGCTACGGCCTTGGCGAACTGCGGCATCAATGCGCCCATCGATTTCTCGCCGCCCATAGCCAGCACCGGTATCTGCAGCGGCGTCTTCGCAAAGTTCACATCTGCCGGCGCATCAACGTCGAAGTCTTTGAAATACGTAAAGCCGACGCGCATGTTCCCGGGCTGCGCGTAGGATGCAGCGATTGTGGCACGTTCCGTGTTGGTGATGCGCTCGGGATGAAATGCGAATCGGTCCCAGAGCCAATCGAAGTAAATCCGTTCGCGACCGGCCGTCAGTTGTTCAGCATACGTGCCGTAAAAATGGAAATGCCACGTACCTGGTAACAGCAGGACGGTCTGCCAGGGACCAACGCCGGGAATCGGTGCATCCATCAGAGCAAGTCTCGTGACGTCCCCGCGAAATTGAGCCGCGTAAGCATACGCGACCATCAGTCCGATGTCGTGACCGACAATTGCTTCGCGCCGCACCTCAAGCTGACGCATCAGCGCGTGGATCGAACGGGCGACTGACGCCATATCGTATTGCGCAGCAGAATTCTCCGGCCGCGAATTGCCGAGTCCGGGAAGGTCAGGAACAATGACGGTGTGCGTCTTTGCAAGGACGCGCGCCAACGGCGCCCACATGTCTCCGGTATCGCCGTACCCGTGGAGAAGCAGTATCACGGACCCGCTGCCGCCTCGGCGATAATAGATCGTCCGTCCACCGGCTTGGACCGTGTGAGATGCGAACCCCGGCGCCAATTGCGGCATCGGTGCAGGACGCACAGTTGCGGTCGCGGCCGCGAATGCGGCAATGAGGAGAAAGGCCGTCTTCATCACGTTGCTCCTCCGCAAGCTTGAGGCCCCATGCTATCACGCACGAACCGATAGCGGCTCTCCTCGTAAGGGCGGCTTTGTGCGTCAACGAACGATTGCCCCTAAAGCCGACGTGCAAGATTTTGCGCGGGGCTTCTTCAGTGTCTCGCGGTGATGGAGGCGACCTAAGCGAAGAGCGCCGGTCTCTATTTCCAGCAGGTATCCGCTTGCTTGCTAGATAGCTCGCTAATTCGTGGCGACGGCTCGAGGAGTAGGTAATGAAGTGGTATGAAG
>CAZYLU010000040.1:0-28286 GCA_964648945.1 uncultured bacterium
CGGCGTTTCTCGTGAAACGAAAGATTAAGAAGTGTATCGTCCGCACTCGCTGGATCAGCAGCTAGCCGCCGTCTTGCCGCCCCAATCGCTTTACGCGGTTGGCGGGCGCGTGCGCGACGAGCTGCGTGCGGAGATCGAGGGCGGGCAGGCGCCGGCAAAGGACTCGGATTACGTTGTGACGGGCGTTCCGATAGACGAGTTGCGCGCTCGCCTGCAACCGCTCGGTAAGGTTGATCTCGTCGGCGCCGCGTTCGCCGTCCTGAAGGTGACCATCAACGGCGAAACCGTAGACGTGGCGCTCCCGCGTCGCGAAAAATCGACAGGCCACGGTCATCGCGAGTTCGAGGTACAGAGCGGACCGGAGATCCCCCTTGAGGACGACCTCGCGCGCCGCGACTTCCGGATGAACATGATCGCCCGCGCATTGCCTGGCGGCGCGCTCGTCGATCCCTACCACGGTGAGGCCGACATTCGCGCTCGGCGAATCGATATTCTCACGCCACAGACGTTCGAGGAAGACCCGCTTCGGATGCTGCGCGCGGCGCAGTTCGCGGCGCGCTTCGCGTACGATCTGACGCGGACGACGATCGAGGCGATGCGCGCAGCCGCGCCGCTCGTGCGCACCGTTTCGCCCGAACGGATCCACGACGAGCTATGGAAGCTGCTGGAACATGCCCCAAAGCCGTCGGTCGGATTCCGGCTCCTGCACGAGACCGGCGTACTGCAGCACGTCTGGCCGGAGCTTCTCGAAGGCGTCGGCGTGGAGCAGAACGAGTGGCACGCGTACGACGTCTGGCGCCATAACCTCGAAACGATGGACGCGACGCCGCCGGGCGACGCGATTCTGCGTGTTGCGGCGCTTCTGCACGACGTGGGCAAGCCCCGAACCAAGGAAGACGGCCACTTTTACCGTCACGAGCTCGTCGGCGCGGAGATGGCGCAAGAAATGCTTAGCAGGCTAAGATTTTCCAACGAGAACATCCAGACGGTCGAGCACCTGGTTCGCCATCATATGTACAACCAAGACCCCGAATTGAGCGACGCGGCGGTACGCCGGTTCATCCGCCGCATCGGCTTGCAGCATCTGAAGCGTCAGTTCGCGGTGCGCGCCGCCGACATCGTTGGTTCGGGAATGCCCAAGCGTGACGATTCGAACGAACGATTTGAAACGCGCGTCTGGACGGAAGTCGAACGCAAGCCCGCTTTCTCGGTCACCGATTTAGCAATTGATGGTTCCGACGTCATGTCAGCGATGGTTCAACGCGGTTTAGCGCCGCCCGGCTTTCGCGGCGACCGCCGTGTCGGCGAGGCGTTGCAGTGGCTTTTCGAGCAGGTCACAGAGCACCCCGAGCGTAACGAGCGCCAGACGCTCAACGCACTTCTCGACGAGTATTTCGCAGGGGTGCCGTAATATTTTCAGGACCCTCGCTTGAGTCGAATCATCGCCCTCGTCAATCAAAAAGGCGGCGTCGGAAAAAGCACGACGGCCGTGAATCTTGGTGCTGCACTTGCCGTGCAAGGCCGCAAAGTACTCGTCGTAGATTGCGATCCGCAAGGTAATACGACGACGGGTTTCGGCATTGAAAAACACGGCTTACAGCGCGATGTTTACGACGTTCTGTTGCAGGAAGCGGCGATCGACGATGTCGTGCAGCGCACGGAGCTTGATACGCTTTCGCTCGTGCCCGCGACGATCAATCTCGCCGGTGCCGAGATCGAGCTCGTCTCCGCGCTCTCGCGTGAAACACGTTTGCGTCAAGCGATTGTGCCTGTTGCGTCGCGCTATGATTTCGTGTTGATCGACTGTCCGCCGTCGCTCGGACTGCTCACGATCAACGCACTCACGGCAGCTGAAGAAATCATCATTCCGGTGCAGGCGGAATACTACGCGCTCGAGGGACTCTCGCAACTCACCGCGGTGGTGCGCCGCGTGCGCGAAGCGCTCAATCCGTCGTTGCACGTCAGCGGCGTGCTCGTCACGATGTTCGACGGGCGCACGCGTCTTGCGATGGAAGTGCTCGACGAACTCGAAAAGTTCTTCCCCGAGCAAATGTTCAAAACGCAGATTCCGCGCAATATCCGCCTCTCGGAAGCGCCGTCGTTCGGCAAGCCGGTAATTTTGTTTGACGTGAAGAGCCGCGGGGCGCAAGCCTATCTTGCGCTCGCGCGCGAACTGCTCGCGCCGGAAAGCGCGCACGCGATCGGGCACGGCGCGTGAGTCAAGCACCCAAACGCGGTCTCGGGAAGGGTCTGGGCGCGCTGCTTGGCGACGCTCCGGTTCCGACGGCGCCTGTAGCGCGTGAAACGCTCCGCGAGATTCCCATCGCATCCATTACGCCGAATCCATATCAACCGCGCACGTCGTTCGATCAAGCGGCGCTCGAGGAATTGCAAGCCTCGATTGCGGTTTACGGCGTGCTCGTACCGATCATCGTTCGCAAGCGCGGCGACAAATACGAACTGGTCGCCGGCGAGCGGCGTTGGCGCGCATGCGCGGCGCTTCGCAAGGAGACGATTCCGGCGATCGTGCGCGAGAGCGACGACCGCGATTCGCTCGAAGTCGCGATCATCGAGAACCTGCAGCGGGAGAATTTAAACCCGCTCGAAGAAGCCGCGGGCTTTGCGAATCTCATCGAAGAGTACGGGTTGACGCAAGAAGAAGTTGCGCAGCGCGTCGGCAAGAGCCGCCCCGTTATTGCAAACGGACTGCGCTTATTGCAGTTGCCTGATGCGATCAAAGCGATGCTCGCCGACGGCCGCCTCTCTGCGGGTCATGCGCGCGCATTGCTCGCCGCGCCGGCGGAGCAGCGGATCGCTCTTGCGGAACGCACCGTAAACGAAGGGCTTTCGGTCCGCGCGCTCGAGCGTCTGACGGGCGCCGTCGACACGCCGAACGCGGAAAGAGTTCCGCGCGCGCGCGAACTCTCGCCCGAAGAACACGATTTTGAATCGCGGCTGCGCGAAAAATTCGGCACGCACGTCGCGCTTGTACGCAGCGGACGCGGCGGACGCATCGAGCTCCGTTTCACGAACGACAAAGAACTCATGCGGCTGGGCGATCTGCTGCTCGACGTGGAAGAATGATTCCGTTCACGCGCATCCTCACCGTTGTGATGTTCGCGGTCCTGTGTTTCGTTTTGATCGTTCCGCTGGCGCTGCAACGCCACAACATGTTGATCGCGATCGGCATTACCGTCGTTTTCGTGCTCTATCTCGTCGTGAATGTCGTGCTATGGCAACGGATGAGACCACGCGCGTAAGCCGGTTGCACGGCATCTACGCGATCCTCAACGAAAACGAGAACCTGCTCGCACTCGCGCATGCAGTGCTCGACGCCGGAATTACGATCGTGCAGTATCGTGCAAAGGCCGGAATCGTCGCGGCGCACCTGCGCGCGCTGCGCGAAATGACCTCCGCCGCCGGAGCATTGCTCATCGTCAATGACGACTGGCGCGCAACGGCTCAATTCGAGTGCGACGGCGTGCACCTTGGCCCGGATGACGACGGCTTCATCGACGTCGCGCGCGTGCGCGCGGCGCTCGGCTCGCGGCTCATCGGTCTCTCGTGCGGTACCGTCGCTGAGGCGCGCGAAGCCAATCGCCTCGGCGCCGATTACATCGGCGTGGGATCCGTGTACGCGACCGGCTCGAAGGCCGATGCGGGCGAGCCGATCGGGATCGAGGGCCTTCGTCGTGTCGCGGCCACGGCACAGATGCCGGTTGCGGCAATCGGCGGCATCACGGCGGGTAATCTTCTTCCGGTGCGAGAGACGGGCGTGGCTATGGCAGCGGTGATTTCCGCGATCTCGGGTGCGGCTGAGCCGGCGGCAGCCGCGCGGGACCTCGTGCGGCAATGGGGCGGCGATGCGCAAATTTGACGAGACGTTCGTGGCGCTCAAAGGACTGCTCGCGCCCTACGCGCCGCGGCTTCACGTGAGCACGGATGCTCCGAACAACTACATGCTGGACGGCGAATACGCCCCGGCGATCAAACGGCCGATGTTCTTTGCCGGCGTGCGGGCCGGCAGTTCATACGTGAGCTTCTATCTAATGCCCGTGTACTCGAATCCCGAGCTGATGGGCCGGATCTCGGACTCGCTTCGGCGGCGGCTGCATGGAAAGTCGTGTTTCAACTTCACGCGTCCCGAGCCGGAATTGTTCGCCGAATTAAGCGGCCTTGTGCGCAGCGGATTCGATTGCTACGAGCGCTTAGGGTATGTGAAGTGACGACCGTACTTTCGATCGGTACGACGCATCCGTGGAACATCGCCGGTGTCGGTCTCGATATGTTCGTCGGTCACGAGCTGGGGGTGCGCGTCATTACGATTCGCACGGCGGTGAGCGCGCAAGACGATCGCGGGTTGCGCGGCGTCGAAACGCTCTCGCCGAATATCGTGCGCGCGCAGTTCGAAACGGCGGACCGCATGCGGGTCGACGCCGTTCGCGTCGGCGCGCTTACGTCGCCGGAGAGTATCCGCGTCGTTGGCGAGGCTTTGCGCCGGTACTACGATGTTCCGGTTGTCGTGGACCCGGTGATTACTGCGTCACTCGGCGGAACATTTGCCGATGGCCCGACGGTCGACGCGTTGCGCGACCAGATGCTGACGCTGCCGAATGTCATCGCTACGCCGAATCTTCGTGAGGCAGAGGTGCTGCTCGGCGGGCGCGAGATCCGTCGCGATACCATTGCGAATGCCGCACGCGATCTGCAGCAGCTGGGCTGCCGCGCCGTATTGTTCAAAGGCGGGCATCTGGACGGAAATCCGGCCGATGCGCTGGCAACGGTCGATACCGTTGAGGTGTTCGACGGCGATCGCGTTGACGGAGACCTTCGCGGAACCGGATGTCTGCTCGCGATGTCGCTTGCCTGCGCGCTTGCACAGGGCGACCCGCTTCGCGACGCTGTCCGCTTCGCGCGCGCATTCGTCCGTCGGAAGATTGCAAATGCCCGGGAGTTCGGCGGCCTTCCCGTGGCGTACTAGGGGCGAATGATCTCAATGGCAACGACTGCAACCACCGCGAAGCCGCGCGTGATGTCGGGAATGCGCCCGACCGGCGGCCTGCACCTCGGACATCTCGTCGGTGTGCTCTCGCAGTGGAGTGCGTATTGCGATACGGCCGACGCGTATTTCGAGATTGCCGACCTGCACGCGTTCACGACCGGGTACGAAGATCCGCAGATTATTCGCGATGCGCGCAACGAGATGGTCGCGGTGTGGCTTGCCGCCGGTGTCGATCCGGCGAAGTCGACGATCTTCTTGCAATCGGCCGTGCCGGAGATCGCGGAGCTGCACACGCTGCTCTCGATGATCACGCCCGTGTCGTGGCTCGAGCGCGTGCCGACGTGGAAGGGTCAGATCGAAGAACTCGGCTCGCACGTCGCGACGTACGGATTTCTCGGGTATCCGCTTTTGCAGTTGTGCGACATCGCGATCGTGCGCGGCGAACGCGTGCCCGTTGGTCGCGATCAAGTCGCTCATTTGGAGTTCGGGCGCGAAGTCGTGCGCCGGTTTAATTATCTATATGGCGGCGGCAATGAGGTGCTCGTCGAGCCGCAGCCGACACTCACCGAATTCGCCGACGTCCCCGGCACCGACGGTCGCAAAATGTCGAAGTCGTACAACAACGCGATTCTCATCGCCGACGATGAGGAGACGACGACGAAAAAGGTTCGCTCGATGATCACCGACCCGCAAAAAGTGCGCAAAGGCGATCCGGGCCGTCCCGAGATCTGCCCCGTCTTCACGTTGTGGAAATTCGTCAATCCGCTCAAACTCGACGGCATCGCGGAAGGCTGTCGCAGCGGCGCATTGGGCTGCGTTGCCGATAAAACGGAATTCGCAGAACAACTCAACACGTATCTGCGCCCGGTCCGTGAACGTCTCGCCGTCTTCCGCAGCGATCCGGCCCAAGTCGAAAACATCATCGAAGAAGGCACCGCGCGCACGCGAGAAATCGCAAACGCCGTCGTTACCGACGTAAAGCGCGCAATGAAGTTGTTGTAGCCGTGTCATCCTGAGCGAAGCGTAGCGTAGTCGAAGGATCGCCTCGATTCAATCGCGCGTTGCGATCCTTCGACTCCGGTGCTTCGCACCTGCGCTCAGGATGACAGATTCAGGCTGGCAACTATTTGACGACGTGCCAGTCGCTCATCACGTATTGAGCGCCGCTCGAGGTGACCGTGAGGGTTCCGTCGCCGAAGGTGTTCACGGCGAAGGTTGCGATTTGGGTGCTGCCGTTCGTAACGACGCCGCTGATGAATTGGTTGCTCTGCGGCGGCTGGCTCGAATTTGTCGTAACGTTGAGCGTATTGCCGTTCGAGAGCGTCGCATTCGTCACCGTGAGATTAATCAAGATACCGTGCAGGAACGTCGCGCTAACCGGAATGGAGCTCGTGCCATCCGCCGTGCCTCCGGCGAGCGTGTACTCCGGTGTCGAAATCGGACACGTCGTGTTGGCCGAACCGATATTGATCGACAGTGAGCCGATCGCGCCTTTATACGCCGTACCGTTGTGCGTTGCAGTCCAGGTGATCGAGCCGTCGCCGTTGACCGTACGCGTGCCGTTGAGCGCAGTGTTCTGCCAGCCGAACGTTTCGTTCAGCGATGCAAGACCGGTTGCGTTGTAACCGGCTGAGTCGCCGCAGAAGCTGTTCGTGCCGCCGCTGCCGGGGAGCATCACGAGTTCGTCGTCGTTGAGGAGCGTCTTCGATCCGCTAATATCGAGTTCGCTCGTCGCCGAACGGTCAAAGCCGCTCGCAACGACGGGGAAGCCGTTCGAGGTATAGCTGCCATTCGTGTAGTTCACGGTCGTGGTGCGTTGCGCCGTTGGGGTCGCATTGTTGATTGCGTATTGTTTCTCCGTGCGATTCACGGTTTCGGCGCTGCCGTTAATCGTGTAGATGCGCACGACGTCCCGCGCAAGCTGCGTGCAGGCGTTGTCGTAGAAATACTGCTCTTCGGTGGAGTTTGCATCGCCGTTTTTATCGGGCGCCCAGAACTCGGCACCGTTGTTACACGTGCCGTTCGCCATTGCGACGAGCCCTTGCGCCGAACGCGTTGCAAGCTGCGCGCCACTGACGTTGCTATTGAAATTCGTCACGGTCTTGATGGGATCGCCAAGGGAATTTGTGACGGTAATCGCTGTTTCGGATTGCGTTTGTGCGCTCGCGCCGCTACTGCCACCGGAGCCCGGATTGGGAATCGTGTTGTTTGAGCCGCCGCTCGATGTTCCGCCGCCACCGCCGCACGCGGTGAGTGCGAGCGTTGCAACAAACGCTAGAAGTACGGGAGTTCGCATTGATCGTGTTCCTCGTGTTGGTGAAGCTGCAAATCGGGTTCGCTTCCCAAGCATAGAGGCGGGCGCATGCACGATCATTAGCCCATTCTGAGAGAACGCCGCATTTCGCGGATTTTTTAGCGCTTTTTCATATTCCAAATCCACCACAGCGGCGGACCGAGTACGAGAATAAACGGAAAGAAAAACACGTGAAACCGCGTCGCATACAACACGATTGCGGCGACCGCGACGCCGATGACGAGTGAGAGCGCAATCCGCGCAAGCGTTGTCACAGACGAGCGACCGCCGGCGATATCTCTATCGCGAGGGCTGCGAGGAGAATGAAACCATGAAGCTGCGTTTTGCCGCGGCGGTGCTTGCCGCTGCATGCACCGTGTTCACGATCGCGCGCGCGGATGAAGGACCGACGTACGACGGTCCGATGACACAAGCCGAGACGAAGTTCGCGCAGTCGGTGCAGCAAGATCTCGCGGACCGCTACGCCCATGCAGCCGACGCGGAAAAAGCGGGCTACGTCCGCTACACCGGCGTCGACGATACCGGCGCTATCAGCTATGCGAATCAACACTGGACGTCCGATCCGACGCATCCGAGTCAACTGTGGTACGACAAGAACGGCAACCTGCTCGGCGCGGATTTTTCCGTTTTGCGTCCGCAGGGTGAGCCGCGTCCGCAAAAGTGGGGCGTCGATCCCGGGCGTTGGGTGGAGTTCGACGGCCACATTCATTACGTTACCAAAGACGCGAGCGGCAACAAGAAATACGATCAGTGGGTTTGGAACAAGGACTGGGTTGCCGCGGGAGGTTCGCTCACGAATCCGTCAGCCGATACGCTCGTGAAAATGCGACGCGTCAAGAGCGCCAGCGACGTCACGACGATCTTCGAGTTCCCGACGATCTGGGATCTCGTCGTGTGGGTCAAACCGAACCCGAACGGCGCATTCGCCTGGAAGAATCCGAACGTGCAGCCGTAGTGTGAAACAAAAGCCCGACGAGATTTCGCCGGGCTTTCGAATTTCAGGCGATCCTTCGACTGCGGTGCTTCGCACCTCCGCTCAGGATGACAAGGGCCTAGCCTTTGAATCGCGGCAGTACTTTGCGGATTTGGGCGAGGGCGTAGTCGATGTCGTCGAGTGATGCGGCGTACGAGAAGCGAAGATAGCCGGCGCCGGCGGGGCCGAAGGACGAACCGCCGCCGCATGCGACGCCGCCTTCTTCTAAAAGGAAGCTCGCGAGCGCTTTATCGTTGTGCGTGATCTGTTTTACGTTGGGGAACGCGTAGAACGCGCCTTCGGGAAGCGTGCAGCTCATGCCGGGAATCTCATTGAGACCGGTGACGAGCTTGTCGCGGCGTTGGCGGAAGATTTCGTTCATCTCACGCACGGGCGAATCATCGCCCGTCAGCGCGGCGATTCCCGCTTTTTGCACGAACGTTGCGACGCAGCTGAACGTGTTGTTGTTGAACAGCGTGACGATCTTGCATAACTCTTCGGGCATGATCGCGTAGCCGAGACGCCAGCCCGTCATCGCGTACGCTTTCGAGAAGCCGTCGACGATGATCGTGCGCTCTTGCATGCCGGGCAGCGACGCAATCGAGATGAACTCGGTGTCGAGATAGAAGTTGCGGCTGTAGATTTCGTCCGCGATAACGAGGAAGTCGTGCTTCTGCGCGAGCTCCGCGATGCGTTCGAGATCTTCGCGCAAGAGGACGCCGCCGGTCGGGTTGTGCGGCGAATTGATAACGACGGCTTTCGTCCGATGGCTCACGCGGCTCGCGAGTTCGTCGAGATCCATGCGCCAGTCGCGCGACTCGCGCAGCGGAATGCGAATGACGTTCGCCTCGAGATACGACGACGCCGATCCGTACGCGGGATACGCGGGATCGAAATAGATGAAGTCGTCGCCCGGATTGAGGATCGCGCTCAGAATGTTCCAGATGATCGGTTTTGCACCGGGCGCGACGGTAACGTTGGCAGCCGTGTACGGCTTGGGCATTTTACGGAAACGCGTCGCGTACTCGGCAATCGTCTCGCGCAAGTCGTGGATGCCGGCAGACGGCGTGTAGTGTGTGTCGTGCGCCATGAGCGACGCAACGGCTGCGTCTTTGATGTGCTTTGGCGTATCGAAATCAGGCTCGCCGATCTCCATGTGCACGACGCGTCTTCCGGTCGCCTCGATCTCGCGAGCGCGCGCAAGTACCTGGAATGCGTTCTCCGCACCCAAGCGAGCAACCGCATCCGCAATTCGTTTATCGTGCACTGCCAACATCGACACTTTGCCTTTCGAAATTTAGTAAAAAAACACACACAGTTAAATCAAGGGGGCGCCCCACGCCTGTCGAAGCGTCACGCGTCATGCGCACGCTGTCTGAAGTTTTTGCGCCAGGAGCGCCGACGTTGCCGGAGGGCCTCCGAACGCTCGTCGTTTCGCCCGATCGAGAGTTGGAACCTGGAATGACGGTGCGTGCCGCATTCACGTTCCGCAACCAAGGCGGAGCGTCGGCAACCGGCGTCCGCGTACGTTTTAATCTACCCGACGGACTCGTCTATCTTGTCGGCACCGGACAACTCGACGGCGCCGATCTCGACGATGAACACGGCAATTCTCCGTTACTCTCGCGCGCCGGCGCTCATATCGGCGATGTCGGCCCCGGCGAAGAGCGCCGTCTCGAGATCGCATACAGCGTCGCAGGTGCAATCGAAAACGGAACGACGATCGAACTGCAAGCTGCGGTTGCTTCCTTTGAAGTGCCGCCGGTCGGTTCGAACATTGTGCGGCTCATCGCACGCAGCCGTCCGCAGCTGCAGAACACGTTGACGAACGTCGCGATTGAAGCGCGTTCCGAACCAGTACCGGGCGCTGAAGCGCAAATCACCGTGCGCCTGCACAACGCGGGCGAATCAAGCGCGCGCGACGTTGTCGTCGTCGCACCGATTCCCGAGCACACCAGCTACGTCCCGAATTCCGTACGCGTGAACGGACGCGAGATCGAACGCGATCTCGGATTGCCGTTCGATCGCGTGTATGCGCCGATCGTGACGCCTGCATTGGCAGCGAGCGCAAGCAGTACGCTGGTCTATCGCGTGCGTATCGATTCACCGCTCGATGACGGTACGCAAATCAGCGCTCGCGCGTCGGTTGCGTCGCAAGAAACGGCGGCATTCGAGCTCGAGCCGGCATCGCTCGTCGTTCGTTCGGCCCCCGATTTCGACGACGACCGCACTTCGTTTACCGTTGAACCCGCGCATGATGTGCGCCCCGGTCAACGCCTCACGTTCTCGCTCTCCGCGCACAATACCGGATCTGCGGCTGCCGAAGACGTCCTCGCGACGATCGAACTGCCCGATACGGTTATTCCGGTTCGCGGTGCAACGCAAATTGACGGCCGTCCGCTACGAGAAGCAAAGAAGAAGGACGGTCTCGTTTTCGAGCTCGGCCGCATCGATGCCGATGAACGCGTCGAGCTGCGGTGCGAGGCGATCGTCACCTCACCGCTCCCCGACGGCGCCGCGATCACCGTCGGTGCCGTGCTCGAATGGGAACCGTCGGGCGAGTCATCGGAGCGTAAATTCGAACGCACCGTGACCGTGCGTTCGCAACCGTCGCTCGCACAGCGCCGCAACGCGATCCAGCGCACCGGTGCCGGCACCGTGCGTCCGGGCGAAGAAGTCGAAACAACGATCACGATCGGCAACGACGGAAGCGCTGCCGCGACCGATTGTGTGCTGCATCTGCGCCTTGACCCGGCCCTCGATGAAGTGCGGCTGACCGAAAAAAATTCGCGCATCACGATCGACGGCGACGCAGCCGAGATCGGAACGCTGGAGCCGTACGCGACGCGCAAATTCCAGGTCCGCGCACGCGTGCGTACGCCCTATGCCGATCGCAGTGAATTGAAGATCGGTGCGAGTTTGCACACGCGTGAACTCGGCGAAACACCGCTCGGCGACGTACTGTGGCGCGTCGATTCGCATCCGGCGTTCTCGCCGCAAAGTTCGGAACTGCAACTGGAGAGCGACGCGTTGCTGCGTCCCAACCAGCTTGCCGACGTCGCTGTGCGCGTCACGAATGTCGGCACCGATGTCGCGCACAACGTTCGCGTGCGGCTGTACGTCTCGCCGGAAGCACGTCTGGAAACCGTCGACGGCGCAACGCGGGAAAAATCGAAGCTCGTCTTCGGTGAGATTCCGCCCGGAGCGACGGCGGAAGCGCGTTTGGGTTTGCGTTTGCTGCGCAGCCTTGCCAAAGAATTTCCGGTCACCGTTGACGCGGTGTTGACCTCCGATGCGATGTTGCCGGTTCCGCTGCAACGTCTCACGATCGTCACGACCGCGGAGCCCGATTTCTCCGTCGGCACGCTGCGCAGCGAGCCGATCGACGTCGTCGATGTCGGCGAAACGATCGAGTGGGTGCTGCACGTGCGTAACGGCGGCGATGGTCCGGCACGCCGCGTGCAGATCGTCTGCAGTCAACCCGAATCGCTTATCTACGTTCCGAATTCGACGACGGTCAACGACGTGCCGATTCGCGATGTCGGCGCGACGTCGGCGCTCGGCAGCGAACGCGGCATCGTGATCAACGACGTCGATCCCGGCGTCGAAGCGACGATTCGCTTCCGCGACGTCGTGCACAACCAATTGCCCGCGGGCGAAGCGATCGTTCGCGTCGCGCACGTGCGGTACGACGGCGAGCGCGAAGACGAGATCATCTCAAACGAGCTGAAGGTACGCGCGACGCCGGTCTTCGCAAACGCGATTCCCGGTTTGCCGTTCGGTCTGGACGGCATGGTGGGTCCCGCGTTCGGTGGTCCCCCGCGTGCGTTACCCGAAGATCGCTTCATGGAACTGCCGCCCGCAACGCCGGTCGGCGGCGACATGCACAACGGTCATGCGACGCACGGATGGCTTGCGCCCAGCGAGTACCCGGCGCTCAACCCGAGCAACGGCGCGCATACGGATATGTCGCACAGCGATGAGGCGGGAATCGTCGACGGATCGCTCGCGCCCGAAGGTAACGTCGGCGTTGCCGCAACGTTCACCGCGGAACGCCACGCGCGCATTCTGCGCTTCTTAGATGAAGCACGCTTTGACGGATTGATCACGCATCTCTTCGCCCTACGCGCGTTCTTCCCGGAAGCGATCGGCGATACGCACATTAGCTCGGTTGCGTCGATGCGCGACGTGCTGCGCGAAGAACTCGACCGGCTCTTCATCAAGCTGCGCTTGCCGAATTATGTTATCGCACCGCGTGATATCGAGACGCCTTCGATGCGCGCAACCTTCGAACGCCTGCTGCATGATGTGGCGGGAGCGCGCGGCGTACCGGTGGAGACGCCGAACGTCACCGTGGTCTTGCGGGGTTCGTTCGATCCCACGGAAATCGCGGAATTGAGCGAGCGTCTCGCGGAGGGCGAACTTGCATCGGCGCTGCCGTGGGCGATTGCGGCGCGGCTGCTTCCCGACGGATCGCCGCAACTCGCGCACTACCGCACGATGCTCGTCGAGCGTCTCGACGCCTTTGCGGAAACCGACACGAGCGAATTTCTCGATGCGCTCCAACGCCGTCGCGACATTGCGCTCGATGCCGCGCTCGACGTGGTACGCACATCGCTCCACGCAAACGCCGTATAACGCTGCATGACGATCGCGGTTGTTCTCATCATCCTTGGCGGCATCGCGATCGGCGTCTACGCGTATCTCGCGCCGCGGCGCGCTGAGCGCGTGCGCGTGCAGCGTTCCGGCGAGCCGCTCAAAGCGACGACGGATTGGACGAACGAGGCCGGCGATGAATTCGCCGGCCTTTCCGAATCGGCACGCTGTGATTTAGTATTTGCCGTGGGCGCGCTCGAGGACGAGCGTTCGCAGCACCTGTTGGAACACGCGCTCAGCGACCCGGCTGAGGCCGTCTCGCTCGCCGCGGCGCACGTGCTTATTTCGAGTGGCCGCCGCAGCACGGTGGAGACGTTCCTCGCCCAAAATCCCGGCCGGCGCACCGACCGCATCGCACAGACCCTCTCCCTGCTCGATTCAACGCGTACCGAATAGACGGTAGCATAGGTCGCAGCGCCGCTTGGAGGGAAAGAATCGCTCGTGGCCTCAACCTCGCTGACCGGTATTTTCGCACCGGGCTCTCCCGCTTTGGTCGAGAGTCTGCGAACGTTGGTCTTGGAGCCGTCGCGCACGGTCGTGCCCGGCGAAACGATCCGCGCGACGTTCAGCTTTTCAAACCTCGGCGGTGCTGCCGCCACCGGCGTTCGCGTTCGCTTTGCGCACCCGCAAGGTGTTGAACACGTCGCGGGCGGTGATCTCGTCGACGATGCGCCGCTCGAAGACGGCGCAACCTTCATTGATCCCAACGGCGCTGCGATTGCCGACCTCGAGCCCAACGCGCAACGGCGCGTAACATGCACGTTCCGCGTTAACGACACGATCGAAGACGGCAGCGAGCTGGTCTTTCAAGCTGCGCTCGTCATCGATCAAACGCCGCTCGTCGGTTCGAACATCGAGCGGATCGCCGTGCGCAGCCGCCCCGAGCTGCAGAATAGTTCCACGCTTGTCACGCTGTCGGCGCCCGCGCAGCCGCGACCCGGCGACGTCGTTTCGATTCGTGCAACGATCCGCAATAGCGGCGCATCGAGCGCGCACGACGTGGTCGTGATTCTGCCGACGCCGCCGCACACGACTTACATTGCGCGCAGCGCGCGCATCGACGGCCGTGTTGTTGCGGGACTCGAAGGCGAAGCATTCGATTACGACAGCGCAACCGTCGTGAGCGAGCGGCTCGCGCCCGGACAAACCGTACTCGTCGAATATCAAGCGCAGATCGACTCGCCGCTCGCCGACGGAACGCGGATCAAGGCGTTCGGCACCGTTGGTTCACGTGAATCTGCGGAGTTTCCGATCGCATCGGCAGAGATCGTCGTCGTTTCGCCGGTCGATTTCGACGGCGATGAAACGGCGCTCACCGTGTTGAGCGACGATGCGGTAACACCGGGCATGCGCGTGCCGATGATTCTGCGCGCGATGAACAACGGCACCGGAATTGCCGAACGCGTGCAGATGTCGTTCGCGCTACCGCCGGGATTGATCTACGCTCCCGGTTCCGCGCATGTCGACGGCCAGCCCGTCAGCGACGATTCGATTCCGAATCTCACGTTTTCACTCGGCGCGCTTGCTGCAGGACGCATGGCCGAAGTCGGTATCGCGGCAACCGTAGCAGTTCCAGCGCCGGGGCAGACCGTATTGCCGATCGATGCATCGCTGCGGTGGAAGAACGGCGAGCGTTCGTTCTCGCGCCGTCTCGCGGTACGTGTTGCGCCGCGTTTCGGACGCGCGCGCAACTTTGTCGCCGCGAATCAAGGCGTGACGCAGGCGCGTGAAGAGGTCACGTTCGACGTTCACGTCTACAACGATGGAACGGCGTCCGAATCGGACGTTCGCTTACGTTTGGTTCCGGGTTTACATCTTATCGACGTGCGTGTGAGCGAAGGCGACAACGAGCCGTATCTCTACACGGGTCCCGTCGAACTCGGCGTCGTCGTTCCGCACAACGAGCGCATCTTCACGGTGCACGCGCGTATTGCATCGAGAGTTCCGGACCGTTCGACGGCCTCGCTCGGCGTCGTCCTCGAACATGCCGACGGTGCAGTCGATCTCGGCACGGCAACGCTCGTCGTGCGTTCGCGTGCGAGCGTCGATCGCGTCGAGTGGGAACTGGAATCGCACGAACCGTTGCGTCCGAATCGCACGGTCGATTTGATCGTTCGCGTGCACAACAGCGGCTCCGACGTGTTGCGCGATGCGCGTTTATCGCTGACGCTGCCGCCGGAACTCATTGTTGAACGCGCCGTCGATGCGCGCCGCGATCGCGACGGCGGCCTTGCATTCGCCGATGTCCCCGCCGAGAGCACGCACACCGCGCGCTTGACGCTGCGTTTGTTGCGCGCGGTCGGTGGAAATCGTACGCTTAGTCTCGAGGGATGGCTGCACGGTAAGGGCATCAGTCCCGTGCCGTTCCCGGCGCTCGACGTGGCGACGTACGCGGAAGCGCAATTTGCTCAGAGCGCGCAGCTCGTCGCAATTCCGTCCGAAGCAGTCAATGCCGGCGAGCGGCTGTACTACGAAATTCGCCTGCGCAATGAGGGCGACGGCCCTGCCGAACGCTTGACGATTCGCGTCGTGCCGACGAATCTCGCGGTGTACGTGCCGTCGTCGACGACGATCAACGGCATGGCGATCACCGACGACGCCGGCGCATCACAGTTGTGGTCCGCGCGCGGACTCGTACTCGCTGACGTCAATCCGAATGTCGAACTGCGTGTGCGATGGGAGATGATGGTGATGTCGCCGCTCGCCGCCGCCACGCCGCTCGATACGCGCGCCGTGTTCGAATGGGGCGAAGGCACGACGTTTGCCATCGCGGCGCCGACCGTTCGCGTGCAAGCGCAGCCGTCGCTGAGCGAATCGGTTGCGGGAACACCGCTATCAATTGCGCGCATCTTCCCGGCAGAAGCACCCGCGTACGAGCCGCCGCCGATGCCGCAGCCCGAACCGCAAGTCGTGCCGCGGCCGGAAGTCGTCGAAGCGCAACCGCCGCGCGCAATCGCGGAGATCGTTGCTCAGCAAGCTGAAGCACTCGTGCCCGCGGCTGCGCCCGCAGGCGAAGAGCTAGCAACGCCGGTCTTCTACGTTGACTTCACACCCGAACGTTTGGGCCACACGCTGCGCATGCTCGAACGCAGCGATAGCGCAGGTGGTTTGATCCAACATCTCTTTGCGATGCGAATGCTCTTCCCTGAAGCGGTCGTCGACGGACAACCACAGCTGACGGCGACGTTCGCGTCGGCAAGCCGCGCGTTGCGCGCGCCGCTCGAAAAACTCTTCGTGCGCCTGCGGATGCCGCGTCTGCAGATCAGCGGCAAGGATCTCGAAGATCGCGAGAGCCGCGATGCGCTCATCAATCTCGTCAACGACATCATCTTCGCTCCGTCCGCGCGACCGAAGCCGGCGCCCGAAGGCCTCATTCGCGTCGAAGGCAGCGTGGAGCTCGACGTCGTGCGCTCGCTGCTTCCGGAATTGGAAGCGGCCCCGGTCGGTGCGGTCACGCCGTGGTTGATCAACGCGCAGCTCTTGGGTACGACGATCTACAATGACGGACAACCTTCAGATTCAGTGGAGAACTATCGCGCGGAGCTGCTCAACGTGCTGACGGTGCTCAATGAGTTGCCCATCGAAGAATTTCATCGGGTATTGACGTCGAGCGTCAATCGTACGCTCGACGACGCGCTTGCGCAGGTCGTCGAAGCGCTGCGCGGTGCAGCGCACATTGCTGTCGAGTAACGCGCTAACACTCACCCTCGTCGCGGTCTTCATCATCGGGGCGATCCTTTTCGTCATCGGCACGATGATCGCGCGCGAACGCCAAGCGCACACAATCGAGGCGAAGCCTGTGAATGAATCGCAAGCCGAACCGAAACTAGATGTTGCGGCCCGCATGGATATGGTTGAGCGGTTGGCAATGGTCGGACAACCATGGTGTGTCGATCAACTCGATAAAATTCGACGCGAAGATCCGGATGAATCCGTACGCGAAGCTGCGGACGCTGCACTCATGGTCATCGGCGCGCGACCCGACTTGTCATCCTGAGCGGAGCGCAGCGCAGTCGAAGGATCGCCTCAATTCAATCGCTCGTAACGATCCTTCGACTCCGGTGCTTCGCACCTGCGCTCAGGATGACAAAATTACCCGTTGCGATTGCCGACCTTGAAGAGATACTTCACGACGAGTCGATCTATGGTTTGATTTGCGGCGGGCGTGCCGAAGCTGATGTAGAGTTCGTTGCCGGTGTCGTAGAGGCGGTGCAAACTTCCCGAGAAGTTCGCGCCGGGCGACGCGAAGCCGCCGTTTCCCGAAATGATGCGATAGCCGAGCGAGAGTGTCGTGCCGGGGTCGATCGACCATCCGAATGAAATGCGTCGCAGCCATTGGCTGTCTACTGCGCCGACGTAAAACTTTTCCACCGTGCCGTCATACTCGATCGAGACGTTGAACCGGCCGCCGAGCGGACGCGTTGCCGTCGATGTGAGCTGCTGCAAATAGTAATCACCGAACGGGCCCCATGAATACTGAACGTACGTCGGCCGTGGCGAACTCTGTTTGTATCCGAGGCCGATCGACGTTTGATCGTACCGGCCGTCGACGGGATCGAGATAATACGGATAGCCGGTCCGCACAACGTTGTTGTACGTTCGAAGTTCTTCTTGAACGGTCGAAAGCGCGATGCTGAAATCGGTTTTGAGATCGACGTTGACGTTTGCACCCATGTCGGCCTTATGCACGTGGCCCGACTCGTCGAAATACCGGTCCGCGAAGAAATACGCGTTGCCGTTGCGGATTCCCGAGTGCGGTGGACCTGCTCCGAAAATACTGTACGTGCCGATCAATCCGCGAATGTCGCTGATCTGCGTGTACCCGTCGATCGGATTGTACTCCGGCCCGATGTCGCGAAAACCGACAAGCGCTTCGTGCGTGGGGCCTTGATGATCGATGAATCCGTAGGTGCTTATCGCACGCGACGCGTTCGTTATCAGCGTTCCGAGTTCACGCTCGTGGAAGAGTGCGCCGACCCAACCGGTGCGAAGATCGCGCGCTTCTGTACCGAACTCGACCGTGCTATCGTGAACGCCGCCGTGGTTGGCGACGACGCCATTGGTCCAGTAGCCGAATGTGCGTCCGGGTAACACGTGCTTCCATCCGAACGCGACATCGTCGAACGGCTGCTCGCTCTGATCGTCGCTTCCGCGCGCCTCCAGCAATCCGAGCGATTCATACTTCCCGTACGTTCCTTCGACTTTTAAACCGCGGTCGAACGTGCCGATCGACGGCGAGTAGAATACGAGATTCGGTGGTTCGTTGACGGAAAGCGAAGTCGCGGCGTTATTGATGTAGTTTGCGCCTTGCGCGAAAAACGGCCGGTACTCCGTCAGACTCCGAGGGAACACTTGCGGCGTGATCGTGAGCTGGTCGGCGTCGACGTTTGAGAAATCCGGATTGAGCGCCGCGACGAACGACATCGTTCCCGTCAGCGGATAGATGAGATCGAGTCCGGCAGCCCGCGGGTTCTTTCGAATCTCCTGGCCGGCGGGCGTTACAAACACGTTGCGTTGGCCGCCGGAACTGCTGAGCGCATAGAGATCGATCGTCGGATCGGGTCGCGGCTTGATGTGATCCATCCGTAAGTTCTGCGCCGTGGGCCAAAACCGGGCGTCGAACAAATCGGGAAAGCCGCTGCCCGTGTCCATCTGCGGATGGTAGACCCACGACAGCCGCTGCGTGCCTTGCGCAATATAGCGAACGAAATTGATGCGCCAAGACTGCGTATGCGACGACGGCAATCGCATGATGCTTAGTGGAATAATAAACATCGCCGTCCAGCGGCCTGCGGCCATGCGCGTCGCGCCCTGCCAGCGCGGTGTGTATCGAGCGCTTTCGCTCGCCTGTTGAAAGCGCGTTCCAATCGGCGTCATCTCAAAGTAATAGGAGCGGTCGGCGTTCCCGGTTGGATCGATGCCGACACCGACGTAATCGTCGCTACCGAAGCCGATGTTGTTCGTGCGCGCTGTTGCGGTAACCGGCGCGGACTGATCGCACCAGAATGCGACATAGACGTTTGTGTCGTCATAGAACAGGGCGGCGCGCGTGAGCGAGGCTGCAGGCTGTCGAGTGACGATGTTCGTGAAGCCGGTAAATCGGCTCGCCGATTGCCAACGCGGATCCGAAAGCGTCGGATCAAGCGTCATAGGTGCGGTAATGCGCGCAACCGTGACGCTCTCCGATGCCGCGACCGCTAACGCAACGCGTGGGATAGCAGCAATCACGAGCACGATGAGAACCGTACGCATGGGCTCACTCTAGCCGCTCAAAATGAGAAGAATCCTCAAGAAAAACTCATGTGGTGCGCTACACTGAGATCAGAATGAGCTCAAGGCTGCGCAGGCCGGAGCGGCCGCTCGCATTCGACGGGTATGTCCTCGTCCCGTCGACGCGGCAGCTATTGCGAGATGGAAAATCGATTCCGCTGGCGCCGAAGGCGTACGAACTGCTGGCGATCCTCATGGCGCAAGACGGGTCGGCTGTTTCGCGCGAGGCGCTCTACGACGAGCTGTGGCCGGACGGGTTCGTCGAAGACGGCAACCTGACGCAAAACATCTACGTCCTTCGCCGCACCTTAGATCCGGCCGGTAATGGCCGCGCCATCATCCAAACACTGCCGCGCCATGGATACCGTTTTGCGGCCGAGATTCACGCTGTAGACGGCATGAAGCAAGGCTCGACCAAACACGCCGGTCGCGTATGGTGGTCTACCGCCGTTGCGGCCATACTCGTTTTTGTCGTCACCGTTATCGGCGGATCGACGGCGCAGCGGTCGTCGCTCGCACTGCCGGCCGACGCATCGATCGCCTATGCGCTTGGCATGTATCACTTCAATATGCGCACGTCGAGCGAGATGCGGCGCGCGCTCGTGTCGTTTGGCGAAAGCATCCGCGATGCGCCGTACAGCGCGCTTGGCTATGGCGGAATGGCGGCCGTGTATGCGATCGAGGCTCAGGATTACGAAGACGGCTCTCGCGCGGCCGAGAACTACATTCGCCTCGCGCAATACTATCGCGACGAGGCTCTCAAGCGCGATCCGAACAGCGCCGAAGCCCACCGCGTTTCAGCGTTTCTTGCCTACCAATTCTTTCGGAACAACGCGGAGGCCGACCGCGAGTTCCATCTCGCGTTGGCCGTGAAACCGGACGACGCGGAAACACATCACTGGCACGCCTCGTTCTTGTTCGCTCAAGGAAAAATCGGCGCTGCAACGTCGGAGTGGGAACTTGCCCATCGCCTGGAACCGACGAGCGAAGTGTTCTCACGTTGGTTGGGGGTCGCATACGTGTACGATCGCCGGCCAAACGACGCCATACGCGTGCTCTCCGAAACGATCGGTCTTCAGCCGAGCGATCACGAAGCGTGGATTCAGCTCGCTTCCGCTTTTGCTGCTCGCGGTGATACGCGCCACGCCTTTGCGGCGTTGGAGCACGTGCGCCGGTTCGCGCCGCACAAGCTGTCGTATGTCACGCTGCAAGAGGCGCTGACGCGAGTCGTTGCGCATCACGGTGTCGCCGACGCGCAGACGATTCGAGAAGTGGAGCGCCTCTCGATGGAACATCGCGTCGTGCCATGGGATGTCGCCGTGTTCTTTGCGGCGACCCGCGATTACAATCGCGCCATTGCGCTGTTGCGATCCGGTCGACCGAAAGCGTTGATCGACATTTCAATGGTGCGCTACGATCCGCACTTCGACGGTTTGCGCTCCGACCCGCGATTCGAACGAATCTTCGAATAAGTAGCTACGCTTGTTGTTCCGGTACCGGGCGTTGTTGCGAGAGAATGCCGATGCTTGCTGCGATGCTGCCGAGTAACGCGAGAATCGCGAACGAAGATTTGCGATGCTTCTCAAGCCCGAGCGCATAATCGAATGAATATCGTCCGTAGCCGTTGCCGAGAAGTACAAGCGCCATGACAGCGTAGGCTGCCGAGAGTTCGATACCGCCTTCGCTTGCGAGAAAGCCTTTCTTCGGACCGAGCGACGCGGACGCAACCAACATCGCAGAAAGCACGCCTGCGGGGCCCGCAGGTCCAAGCGCGCCTGCCGCAACGAGCGCTCCGCCGGCGAGTTCCGTTCGCCCAGCGGCAAGTGCAAAACGTTCACCTGGGACAAACCCTAGAAAATTCTCAAAGATTTCGCCGGCTGCTTTTGGTCCGGGTCCTCCGAAGTGGCCGAATACTTTCTGTGCTCCGTGCACGATCATCGTGCCGCCGAGAAACGCTCGTAACGCAAGCAGAGATAAGTCTTTCATGATTTCATCTCAAACTCGCATCTCGCTTAAAGAGTTGCTGCTATTGGATAATGTCCGGACTCTTCTTGAAGTATTTCACCAAGATATCGCGCGCAATCGGAGCAGCGACGCTCGCGCCGTAACCACCGGAGCGGTCGACAAATACCGCCATTGCAAGTTTGGGATGGTCGGATGGAGCCCACGCGATAAACCACGTCGTGTTTGCGCCTGCACCGTTACCCGTTTCAGCCGTACCCGTCTTACCGGAGAACGGCAGATCTTTGATCTTCCAGCCGTATGCGGTGCCGCCCGGATCGGTGACTTTCGCCATGCCTTCGCGGACGTACCGTAGCGCGTCTTGCGTGGCGGGAATTTCGCGTATGATTTCGGACGGGAATACTTTTACGACGTTGCCGTGCGGATCGATGATGCGGCTTGCAATGTGCGGCCGATAGAGCGTGCCGCCGTTGATTACCGCCGATGCAACGTTGACCATTTGCAAGGGCGTTGCTTGCATTGCACCTTGACCGATACCGAGCATGCACACTTCGCTCGGCTCCATCGGCACGCCGAAGTTCTTCAATTCCCATTCCGGCGTCGGCCAGTTGCCGGCGTTTTCACCCGGCAGATCGATGCCGCTCTTTGCGGAAAGGCCGAAGAGACGCGCCCACTTCTCCAAACGCTGACGTCCTAAGCGCCACGCCATTTGATAAAAGAAACCGTCGGACGATGCGGCGAGAGCCGGAACGAACGTCGTATTGCCAAGGCCGCCGGATGCAATGTCGCGCGCAACGTATCCGCCGCAGTTCCATGCGCCGCTGTCGTACACGACTTCATTCGGTTTGACGAGCCCTTCGCTGAGCACGCCGCTTCCCGTCACCATTTTGAACGTCGATCCGGTGGGTGTTGCCGCACCAATTGCATTGTTGAAGAGCGGATCGGTCGGATCGAGCAGATACTTGGAGACTCGTTTCCAGTTGTTGGCGGCGAAGTCGTTGGGGTCGAATTCGGGAACGCTCGCCATCGCGAGAATGCCGCCCGTCCACGGATCTTCCACGACGACGCCGGCAGCGAGCTTCTTCTTGCCGGCCCATTTTTTCACGCCGTCGACGAGTGCTTGTTGCACGATCTGCTCGAGACGCCAATCGATCGTCGTAACGAGCGTATCGCCGGGAATCGCTTGGCGCGAAGGGAGCTTGATGCTCGGCACGACTTGCCCTTGCGCATCGACGACGACCTGTTGGCCGCCCGCGACGCCGCGTAAATATTTGTCGTACGTCCATTCGAGGCCGTCTTTACCGATGACGTCGTTCGGCGTGTAGCCTTCGCCCTTGCGTTTGTTGTACTCGGCTTCCGTGATCTGACCGACATAGCCGAAGACCGCAGCGCCAACGGGCCCCTTAGGATAATCGCGAATCGGCTGCACTTCCAGATCGACGCCGGGCATGTCGGTCATCTGCTCCGAAAGACGCGCGACCTTCGCTACGGGCAAGTCGCTTGCGAGGATGACGGGACCGTACGGTTCGTAGACCTGCACTTCATCGAAGTTCTTGTAGTTGACGCCGCGGTGATGCAGAAGCTGTTCCCACAGCGACGCTTCGGGCACGTTGAGAAGCGAGGCGAGCGTATGGAGTTCGCCTTTGACGTCGGTTACTTCCGACGGAATGAGACCGACGACGAACGACGGACGGCTGCGCACCATCACCTCGCCGTTGCGATCGCGAATCATGCCGCGCGGCGCGGCGACTTCGATCAAGCGAATTTGATTGGCTTGCGCTGCAGCGCGAAACGCTTCGCCCTGCACCACCTGCACTTGGACGAGGCGGATGATCAGCGCGATGATGGCCAAAATGACGACCAGCGCGAACCCGGCGATGCGCCATGGCGACTTCTGCCACGTAATGCGTGGTATGCGACGGCGGTCGATGATCATAGAAAGTTGTCGCTAAAGCGGCGGACGAATATCATGACGATCATCATCGTGAGGCCGTTCATTACGGCTTGAACGATCGCTTCATGAAAGTGCATCGTTGCGAGACCCGGCGGATAGCCTTCGAATCCCCATACGACCCAAAAGACTAACTGCCGCACGAACGTTGCGGCTACGGTTATCGTTGCGACCAGCGGAAATGAATCGGCAAAAAATCCGCGTGAAATCATTTGCGCGGCAATTGCACCGACCATCGTCGAGATCGTAAACGCAGCGCCGGTTCCCGTTGCGAGAACATCTTCGAGTGCGCCTGCGGCAAGTCCGTATGCGGCAGCTTGCCACAAATCGACGCGAATCGCATACCACACGACGGCAACAAACACGAGACTCGGTACGACGTTACGAAACGTAACGAGATGAACCAGTGTAACTTGCAGCAGCGCAGCCGCAATCAGCCAGAGTGCGGAAACCCACCACGTCGGCGCAATTGGACGCGAAAGTTGTAATCTATTTCGGGACAACGACAACGCGATCGAGGGCGCCGATATCGACGGACGGTTTCAGAATTGCGGTTTGATAGAGCGTTGCATCGCCGCGTTCGATGCGCGCGATGCTGCCGATCGGAATACCGGAATGAAATGAGCGGCCTTCGCCGGTAACGACGACGTCGCCAACTTTGATCTTCGCATCTTGCGGAATGTACTCGACGCGCACGCTCGAGAGATTGCCGCGCGCGATGCCCCAATACCGTCCGCGACGCGTTACCGCCGGAATGCGGCTCGTGTAATCCGTGATCAACACCACCTTGCTTGCAAACGGCGTGACGGATTCGATGCGTCCGACGATGCCGTTGCCGGCCACGACGCCGTCGTCTTTGTGAATGCCGCTGCTGCTGCCCTTATCGATCGTGATGGTGCGCGATTCGTTCTCGGGCGGGAAGCCGACGACGCGCGCTTCGACGCCGCCGGGTGCGGTGTCGACGATGGGACGAACGCTTGCTTGTGATGCATACTGCGCGGCGAGCTCATGCAATCGCGTGTTCTCGCGTGCCAGCGACTGATTTTGCGTCCGCAGCTCTTTGTTATCGCGCTCGAGTTGCGGAATCGAAACGACGGCCGTTCCCGCGCCGCGCGCGGTGCTCACGGTTACGCTCGTTGCTGTTTCGATGAATGACGCAAGACTCATTACCGCTGTGGTCAGCGGACTCTCATTGCCCGACCGTTCCGCATTGATCTGCAATAGCGCGACCAGTGCGGCTACAATAATGACGGTTATGAGCGCAAATAGCTTGCGTTCGTCGCGATAGGTAAAAATGACGGCCCCCGGATAGCCACTTACGATGCCATAATTACGGCGCTTTCTTCGTTATCGGCAGAGAAATACCTAATCGTTGCAGGGTGCGAATGAAGCGGCCGAGCGGGAATCCCATGACCGTATAAAAATCGCCGCTAATCCCCTCAACCAACGCAGCCGCGCGCCCCTGAATGCCGTACGCGCCGGCCTTATCCATCGGCTCCCCGGTCGCAACGTAGTCGCCGATTTCTTCAGCGGTCAATGGATAAAACCGAACCTGCGTGGTCGAGTGCTCTTCCACCAGCTGCTCGCGACCCGGCACGGAAAGCGCAAACGCGGTGTGCACCTGATGCTCGCGCCCCGAAAGCAGTGAAAGCATTCGCACGGCATCCGTGCTATCGAGCGGTTTATTGAGCGCCGTACCGTCGAGATTTACGACGGTGTCCGCCGCTACGATGAGCGCCCCGTCCCCGATCGCCTGGCGCACATCGCCGGCCTTCGCCCGCGCGTGACGTCGCGCGAGCTCAAGCGGCGTCGCGTCCGGGTCGTCCGGCTCATCGTAGTTGCTCGGACGCACCCGGACGTCGAGACCCAAGGACGTGAGGAGCTCGAGCCGGCGGGGAGAGGCGCTTGCGAGAACGATGTGCATTCGCCGGTTCTTCTCAACGGTATTCGCGTGCTCCGGTAGACTGGGGGGATCATGTACCGGAGGGCCGCTCGACGGCTGCTCTTAGGAGGGACTTCGTGCTCCTTTGGATCGCATTGACGGCAAAGGTATTCCAGCGGGGTGCCACGTGCGAAATAGGTTTCCGAACGGCTATGTGTTTCCGTATCACGTAAACAACGTCGCCGCGATTTATACCGTGTTATCGGGAACTCTCGTTATCGGTTTTGAAAAGAATCATTCCCGCGCGCATGAACGTGTCTTACCTGCCGGTTCGGTTCTGCAGGGCCTTGCAACGGAACCGCACTATGGCCGCGCGATCGGCGAAACGATTTTTGACGTCTACATCCCCTGCCGCAGGTAGCGTTGCGATGTCGTCAATGTAACCGGCACTCAGCGTGCCCGCAACAACGCGAACGTGGCGCACGCTCGAGACGGTTTTGCGAATCCTCAAAGAATAATAAGTGCGCGCTGCCGGCGTTGTAAGTTACTGATAGACTTTTCCGTCTGGTGTCTTCACATAGCCGCCGGCGTGACGGCCGCGCGGATCGTGATGCGTCCAGTGCACGACGCCGCCCATCGGATTCCACTCGTATTCGCCTTTGACGACGACACGTTCGCCGTCGTGCAGCGGTACGGGTCCGGTAAGATCCACGTTTGTTTCGACGCGCAGCAATAGATCGCAATCGCCGTCGAGCTTCAATAAGAAGCCTTCGTGTTCGCCGCTCGGGCCCGCGCGCGTTCCGAGCACGTGTTCGATCGTGCCGCCGGCGACCACTTCACCGCCCGACGCATTTGTTGCGTATGCCGAGCAAATGCGCGCGTTGTTCGGCGGATCGTTCGTACCGCCGCCGCATGCCGCAAGCGCGCTTGCAAAAACTAGCGCAGCAGCGGTTCTGCCGTGATGCCGTAGAGCTTCTGGGCGACGATATACTGCCATACCGCCTCCGGTACGAGATAGCGTACGCTTCGTCCCTGCGAGAGCAGCGTGCGAATGAGCGTCGCACTCTCGGGAAGCTCGGGCATGTTCAGCGTCGCGATACGCTCGCGCAGATGTTTTGGAACGGCGGAGATCACGCGCTGCAGCGCTTCGCCGCGCACGCCGGGACGCGGCGCGATGACGAATCGCTCGAGATTCTCGAGCACGTCGGGGAAGCGTTCCCAGGTTGAATTTGCCAGCGAATCGGCGCCGATGATGAACGTGAATGTGGAGCCGGGATACTTCGCCGCGAGGCGCGGCAGAAGATCGGCTGTGTAGCCGGTCGCGTCGGGGCGCAGATCGGAATCTTCCAGTGTAAACGCAGGGTTTGATTCGATCGCACCGAGCACCATCGCGCAGCGGTGTTCCGCGCTCTCGATCGCGGTATTCCGATAGTGCTGCAGCTTGGTTGGTACGAACAGCACGCGATCGAGATTTTCCATTAAGCGCGCCGATTCGGCAAGGAATAAGTGCGCGTTGTGAATGGGATCGAAGGTCCCACCGAAGATACCGAGTCTCATGAGTACGTAAACTCGTACTGCCCAATGCGGACGGTATCCCCTTCCGCCGCGCCAAGTTCACGTAATTTCTTCTCGACGCCCATCTTTGCAAGCGTGCGTTCGAAACGCGCGAGTGCTTCCTCTGAATCGAAGTTCGTCATCGACGCAAGCCGCTCGATTCGCTCGCCGGCAATAACGAACGTCCCGTCCGATTGGCGCGTGATGACGAACGCGTCGCGTGGAACTAGGTCGATCTGCGCGGGCGGCGGTGTGATGACTTCCGGCATCGGGGCGTCTTTGATGGTTTGCCAAATTGCGTACACGAGATCTTGCACGCCCTCGCGTGTCGCGGAACTGATTCCTCGCACATCGGGGAAGCGCTCGCGCAACTCGCGCAGGCGTTCTTGCGCGTCGGGTAAGTCGAGCTTGCTGACAACGAGCAGCGTCGGTTTCTCGAGCAGTTTGGGATTCCACGCGCCGAGTTCGCGTTCGATGGTTTCTTTGTCGTGCAGCATCTCGTCGAGCGGCTTTGCTCCGTCGAGGAGATGCACGAGCGCGCGCGTGCGTTCAACGTGCTTCAAAAACTGATCGCCCAGGCCCGCGCCTTCGTGTGCGCCTTCGATCAAGCCGGGAACGTCCACCATAAAGAACGATTCTTCATCGGAGACGCGCACGACGCCGAGCTGCGGTTCGAGCGTGGTGAACGGATAATCAGCGATCTTCGGACGCGCGGCGCTCACGACGGAAAGCAGCGTCGATTTGCCCGCGTTCGGAACGCCGATGACGCCGCAGTCGGCGAGCAGACGCAATTCCAAACGCAGCGTGCATTTTTCGCCCGGTTCGCCGTGATAGGCGATGCGCGGAGCTTGACGCGTGCTCGTCGCGAAATGCTGATTGCCCAGGCCGCCTTTGCCGCCTTTTGCGACCATCACGCGATCGCCGGGATGCGCGAGATCCGTGAGAAACGCTTCGGGTTTGCCTTCGAACGCGCGATAGACGATCGTGCCGACCGGCACTTCGATCGTCAGGTCTTCACCGCTGCGTCCCGATTTATTGGATTGTCCACCCGCTTTACCGGCTTCCGCCGCAAACTGGCGTTTGAAACGAAACTCGACGAGGGTCGAGAGTTCGGCCGTTGCTTGAAGGTAGACGCTGCCGCCGTGCCCGCCGTCGCCGCCCGCGGGTCCGCCCTTCGGGATGTACTTCTCGCGACGCCATGCGACGATGCCGTCCCCGCCGTTGCCGGCCGCTACGGTGATCGCCGCTTCGTCGATAAATTGCATGCCAGTAAAAATAGAAAGAGGGCCGCTATCGGCCCTCCGCCACCTTAAAAAACGTTCAGCGTGCTACGCAGCGGTAAGCGGACGAACGTTGATCTGCTTCTTGTTCCGGCGCTCGGAGAACTCAACGGTGCCTTCGACGAGAGCGAAGAGCGTGTGGTCCTTGCCGATGCCGACGTTGAGGCCGGGGTAGAACTTGGTGCCGCGTTGGCGCACGAGAATATTGCCCGCGAGCACGCGCTCACCACCGAACCGCTTCACGCCGAGGCGCTGAGCGTTCGAATCGCGGCCGTTACGGGTTGAGCCGGCGCCCTTCTTGGACGCGAAAAGCTGCAGATCGAAAACGAACATAGCCGGGAGAGTATAACAAAGGGTCGGGTCCCGTGCAAGGACCCGGGCTTCAGCTATCGGGACTCGATAGAGATGTCCCCTTTAGAACTCAGTAGAGATGTCCCCATCG
>CAZYLU010000041.1:0-24274 GCA_964648945.1 uncultured bacterium
CCATCTTCGAGTTTAGAAGACTCGTGCCTTATCCTGTTAGACCACGGGCGCTCGATGAGGGGCGAGGCACCAAGGTAGGATACCACGCCCCTGCAACTGGTCGGAGTGACTGGGCTCGAACCAGCGACTTCCGCGTCCCAAACGCGGCGCTCTACCAACTGAGCTACACCCCGACATGTCCGGCAACTGCCCATTCGTTTGACGCGGGCAAGTGTCATCCTGAGCGCACGTCGCAATCCTTCGACTCCGGTGCTTTGCACCTGCGCTCAGGATGACAATCGCACTAAAATGCTAACGCGTGAAATCCAACGTAACGCGAGAGATCGATTTGCGGCTGATCCGTCGCGAAGATTCGTACCTGATCGAGCGTCAGGCCGATGCGCACCGCTGCGCGCATAATGCGGACGTTGCTGCCGGGCACGAGCGCCATGCACCACGATGCGCCGTAGGTGCGTTGCAGCGACATCAACGCAAAGCCGAAGAACTGCATCAAATACGCGCCCGATGCGGCAACGAGCGGACCGATGCGGCCGTCGGGCCACACGTACGTATAGCCCACGATTTCGTCGTTGAGCACGAATGCGGTCCCCGTTGCAAGCTGCGAAAATGCGACGTGATCCTGAGGCCGGGCCGTGCCGCGAACTTCGCGATCGAGCGCGTCGATCGCAAAGCGGTGCTTGCTCGGATCGATCGGTATCGTTGCGAAGCGGTAGTCGCCGGCTGCCATCTGCACCAGCTCTTCTTCTCGCGGAATCTCGCCGGTAATGCGCAATACCGGGACGTGCAAACCCATGCCGCGGCGTAGAAAGAACGCGAGTGAGCCGACGTCGTCCGCTTCGATCAAGCCGGCGAGTGACACATCCCCGGAATCAGCCGTGGCTTGACGCATGAGCTTCCAACCCAGCCCGGCGTTACGAAACGACGGTTCGACATATAAGTCCGAGACGAACCATTCCGTTTCAAGCGCGTGCACGAACGCAATGCCGACGGGTTCGTCGACGTCGCGCGCCACCCAGCATCCGGCAGGTGCGGATTGCGCGAGATTCATGTAGAGCTGGCGGCTCTGTTCGTCGGGCCAGCGCTTCGACGCGAGTTTTCGAATCTCGAATTCTTTCGAGGCGACGATCGGTGTCGAATCGATCATGCGGAAAGTGCCTCCAGCAGCGCGCGTGCCGCGCGTCCACGATGACTCAATTGATTCTTCTCCGCTTCCGGAATCTCGCCGAACGTTTTGCCGATCGGCGGATAAAAGAAGATTGGATCGTACCCGAATCCGTTCGTACCGCGAAGTTCCGTCGTGATGCGCCCGCGCACGTCACCTTCGACGACGATCTCGCGGCCATCCGGTAGAATGAGTGCCATCACGCAGACGAACCGCGCGCCGCGGCGATCTTCCGGCACGCCGCGAACCTCGTTCATCATCGTCTCTAACCGTTGCGGCCACGGCGTCGATTCTCCCGCATACCGGGCCGAAAGTACTCCCGGCGCGCCGCCCAGCGCATCGAGCTCGATGCCGCTGTCATCCGCAAGCACGGCGGCTTCGATTCCCGCATCGCGCAACTGCTCGCGCAGCGATCGCGCTTTCAAGAGCGCATTTGCGACGTAGCTCTCCTCGCCCTCAATGGGATCCACGTACCGATCATAGGTGTACAGATCGATACGAGATCCATTGAGCATGTTGCGAATCTCGCCAAGCTTCCCGGCGTTCTTCGTTGCGAGGTACGTCTTCACGCGCCTCTCTTTTGGCAGTTAGCCTTCCAAAATCTTCTGCAATAGCACGTCGCCGGGTACCGCGCCTTCGATCGCGTTGTCGTTCTTGTCATTGATCACCGTTCGCGGGACTCCCATGACCGTGTAACGGCTCGCGATGTCGTTGAATTCTTGCGCTTCAATGATGGTTGCGTTGATCTTCGGGCTAATCATTGCAAAGGCGATGGCCAGACTGGCCATCGGTGGACAATAGGGTCAACTCGGTGTGACGAAGACTTTGATATCAATCGGATTGTCAAGCGCGCTCAAGCGCGTACGCACGGAATCGGGAACGTCTTCGCCGGAGCCGCCGGCTTCGAGCAGCGCGGTCATGAACGTTGCAAATTCATAACCGCCGGGAAACCCCATGAATCGTACGCGCCGCTCCGCGCCGCCGCCGACAACCATCGTAGGAACGCGATTGACGCCGCTACGTTGCGCTTCCTCGCGATTCTCTACGAGATCGACGATCTCCACACGAAGTTTTGGTATAATCTCGCCAAGTTCTTGTAAGAGTTCCTCCGCCGTTTCGCACGTCTCGCAAGCAATTACACCCGGAACTACAAGCGCACTTGCGCGCTGCGTGTACAACGTGAGATCGACGTCGCGCGTCAACTGGTTTCCTAATTGAGCAAGCGTCGCCCGGTCTTTTTCTTTGATGAGTGCCATACGCCAATAATACGAGGGTTACACGCCCATGCAAGCCATGGAATTGGACCACGTCGGAAAGATTGAAACGCATCCCCTTCATTTGCGCGAAGTTGATAAGCCCAAGCCTGGTCCGCGGCAACTTCTAATGAAAGTTACAGCGTGCGGTGTGTGCCGCTCGAATTTGCACACGATCGAAGGCGATTGGGTGGCGGACGGCGTGCCGTCAAAAACGCCAATCATTCCCGGTCACGAAGTTGTGGGAACGGTTGCCGAACTGGGGCCTGACGTGACGGAATTCAGCATCGGCGACCGCATTGGCGTTCAACCGCTGTGGTGGACGGACTTGACGTGTGATTACTGCCTAACCGCGCGCGAGCATCTTTGTTTCAAGAAGCTCATCACAGGTGAAACGGTCGACGGTGGCTACGCGGAATACATGCTATGCGTCTCCGATCATACGTACCATCTGCCGGATAACCTCAAGGACGCAGAAGCGGCACCTCTCTTCTGTCCAGGGATTACCGCGTATCATGCCGTGCAGCGCGCAGAACTTGCGCCCGGGCAGACGGTGGTGCTCTTCGGAATGGGCGGCGTCGGTCATATGGTGATTCAGTTTGCGCGTCTTGCCGGTGCCGACGTCATCACCGTCGCGCGCGCAGAGATGCACCGGAAGCTCGCGGAGAAGCTCGGAAGCCGCGCCATCGAGCCGCAAGACGTTGAACAACTGCACAGCGATGGCGGGGTGGATGCCGCAGTCGTCTTCGCTCCCTCCGATGAAATGCTCGCGCAAGCTTACGGAGCAGTAAAGCCTGGCGGCATCATCGTCAACGGCGCAGCAAAAAAGCCCGGCGTCATTCCGAACGCCGAGGAAAAAGAGATTCGGGGTACGGTCATTGGTCCACGCCATCACATGGAGGAAGTGCTGCGGATCGCCTCAGCGGGCAAAGTGCACGTCGTCGCCGAGACATTTCCGTTAAAAGATGCAGAAACCGCGCTCAAGCGCTTAAAACAAGGCGAAGTCGAAGCCCGCGCCGTGCTCGTGATGTAGTTCCCGTGTCAGCCTGAGCGAAGGTGCGAAGCACCGCAGTCGAACGACCGCCTCGACTCAATAGCGCGATACGATCCTTCGACTCCGCTGCGCTCCGCTCAGGATGACACAGTTAGTCTTCCAGCTTTAAAACGGCCATGAAGGCTTCTTGCGGCAGCTCGACGCGGCCGACGCGTTTCATGCGTTCTTTGCCGGCCTTCTGCTTCTCCAACAGCTTACGTTTACGCGTGATGTCGCCGCCGTAGCATTTTGCGAGAACGTTCTTGCGCTGTGCGCTTACGGTTTCGCGCGCGACGATTTTTCCGCCGATAGCCGCTTGAATCGGCACCTCGAACATCTGACGCGGGATGAGCTCTTTTAACTTCTCCGCCAGCGCACGGCCGCGCGACGACGCCTTCTCTCGCGCGACGATGAATGACAACGCGTCAACCGACTCGCCGTTGAGCAGAATTTCAAGCTTCACCAAGTCGCCTTCGCGATAGCCGACGACCTCATAATCGAGGGAGGCGTAGCCTTTGGTACGCGATTTGAGCTGGTCGAAGTAGTCGACGATCACTTCGATGAGCGGCATCTCGAATGTGAGAATCACGCGTCCGTCGTGCAGATACTCCATATTTAGCAGCGTACCGCGCCGCTGAATCGTGATGTCCATGATCGCGCCCACATAGTCGGGCGGCGTAATGATCGTCGCTTTGACGAACGGTTCTTCGATCGTCTCGATGAGGTTCATCGCAGGAAGCTTCGACGGGTTGTCGATCATCTCGACGCCTCCATCGGTCTTTGTTACGCGGAACACGACCGAAGGTGACGTCGCGATCAAGTCGAGGTTGAAGTCGCGCTCCAATCGCTCTTGCACGATCTCCATGTGCAAGAGGCCGAGAAACCCGCAGCGGAATCCGAAACCAAGCGCAACCGACGTCTCCGGTTCATAGGAGAGCGCCGCGTCGTTGAGTTTCATCTTGTCCAGCGCGTCGCGCAGATCTTCGTATTCGGCGCCCTCGTTGGGGTACAGACCGCAGAACACCATGGGGACGGCTTTACGGTAGCCCGCAAGCGGCACGTGCGCCGGATTGCTCGCCTCGGTCAACGTGTCGCCGACGTCGATATCGCCCAGCGACTTGATATTCGCAATGACGTAACCGACGCTGCCCATCTCGAGCTTGCTCGTCGGCAGCATTTGCGGACTGAAGACGCCGACCTCGGTGCATTCATACACCTTTTGATGCGCCATCGACATGAAGCGGCTGCCGGCTTTGAGTTCACCGTCGGCGACACGTACGTATGAAACGACGCCGCGATACGGGTCGAATTGCGCGTTGAAAACCAGACCGCGCAAGTGATCGCGGTGGCCCTTCGGAGGCGGAATGCGCGTGACGATCGCTTCGAGGATGTCTTCGATGCCGATGCCGTTCTTGGCGCTGGCAAGAATGCACTCGCTGCGCTCGATGATGAGCAGCTCCTCGACTTCGCCCATCACCCGTTCGGGGTCGGCCGCCGGCAGATCGATCTTGTTGATCACCGGAATGATCGTGAGATCGTGTTCGACCGCGAGATGATAGTTCGCGAGCGTCTGCGCTTCGATGCCTTGTGCGGCATCGATAATGAGCAGCGCGCCTTCGCATGCGGCAAGCGAACGCGAAACTTCATATGAAAAGTCGACGTGTCCCGGCGTATCGATCAGGTTCAGCTCGTAGACCTGCCCGTCACGGGCCTTATATCGAAGCGTCACGGGATGCATGCGAATCGTGATGCCGCGTTCGCGCTCGAGATCCATCGCGTCGAGCGCCTGCTCTTCGAGATCGCGCGATGCGACGGTTTTCGTCAGTTCGAGGAGACGGTCCGAGAGCGTCGTCTTGCCGTGATCGATGTGCGCGATAATGCAAAAATTGCGAACGTTGTTCGCAACTTCCGTGCGGTGGGGATTCTCGGCTTTAATGGTCACGATACGTTAGTATAACGGCGCGCACGCGCTATACGCAGCACGCGCGAGCAACGGAACGATCAGGTAGTTGAGCACGAGCAGCACCACGAGGAACGCCAAATCGAGACCGCCCACCGGCGGGATGATGCGGCGCACCGGCGCGAGCACGGGTTCTACGAGCATCGCCAAATACCGTACCCAGGGGCCCCGGATATCAGGGATCCATGAGATCACTGCGTAGATAAGCAGTACGAGCGAGTACAGGCGAGCAAGCCAAATCACGATCTGATCGAGTTGGCAGAGGAGACCGTTCACGGGGACTGAGTGTTCTACGGAAGCGCGGCGATGACATTCGCCGGCACGCCGTTCAAGTAAGGCGTCGGATCGACGGCCACGCCGTTGTGCATGATCTGATAGTGCAGGTGCGGACCGGTTGAGAAGCCCGTCGTCCCGACCTCACCGATCAGCTCACCTTTAGAGACGTGCGTGCCGACTTGAACGTCGACGTGCGAGAGATGTGCGTACCAGGTGTGATAGCCGTTGCCATGATCGATATCGACCTTGATCCCGTAACCGCCGTCCCAGCCGTTTGCCACAACCGTTCCCGCCGCCGACGCGTGCACAGCATCGCCGTAATCGGCGCCCAGATCGACGCCCGGATGGAATTCGACGTCAGGCGAGGTGCGATAGCAAAAACATCCTACGACGGCTGCACCCGTCACGGGATCGATCGACGGAATGGCGGCGATCATTTGCGCGCGAGCGAGATCGCGCAGATGCCGCAGATTCAAAATGTGCATCGCAAGACGCTTCATAGAATCCGATTCTTGCTGCATTGCCACACTCTGCGCTCGCAGCGCGGCGATGCGTGCTTGCGCGGCGTTTAGCGAATGGGGCTGCACCCACGAGGTCTGTTGACCCGAATGGGCGCGCGGCTTAGGCGGTGGTGCACCGATAAGCTGGCGGATTTCCTGATTCTGTTTCTGCACGCTTTGCAGCTGCTTGCGAAGCGCCTCGGCTTGGCTGTCAATCTGCTTGAGCGTTGCTTGCTGCTGCGCGGCCTGCGCGCTCATAGCGGCGACCTGTGCCCGCGTGTGAATCAGTTCGAAGCCGGTAACGAGAACGATAAAAACCAGCGCCACGATGACGCCAACGATGTGGCGGCGACGCACTTGAAAGCGATGAACCGTCTCTCCCTTGTGAGGGACGATTTTCACATAGTACCGATTATTGATCATTCGTTCGTCGTACGCGCCCGCTCGATCGCACGAAGTTCTTCTTCTGAAGCGTTCACGGTAAGCTTGAAGCCCGCAACGGCTTTTCCGAACGTTCGTGTGTCGGCGCGGGAGTAGATGCTCGAGATAACCACGCCGTCGCCGTCCCGATTGAGAAGCGCCAGCGCGTAGGAAAGTTCGGCCCCGGTATCGTCAAAAGCGTCGTATCGCACGAATCCCACGCGTGAAATGTCGGTGCGAGACAGCGCTTCGAGTTCGCTTACCCGTCCCTCGGCCCTGCCAAGCGCCGAGCCCACTTCCGCCAGTGCGGCGTCCAGGCGGTCGAGCCGCTGCGAAGCGCCCGCGCCCCCTCCGATCAGTTGATCGTGGGTGTCGACGAGGCCGCGCAGGCGCGCTAAGGCCGGCTTAACGACTACCGAATGGTAGACGGCAAGCGCAATGAGCGCAGCAATAAAAACTGCGACCGCAGTAATAAGTAAGGATGTCTGCATAAAGTATTTCGTTAACCACGACGAGGGCCAGGGAGTCCACGGCACCCGTAAGTGCTCGCTTACCGTTGCTACCTTCCGGTCCTGGCGGGGTTCACGAGTTTACGCCGCGTGAAGCCCAGCCCCCGTCATGGCCAGGCCATGATACCACACGGCTCCGTGCGTGCCTGCCGTCGATGTCAGGAGGTCGTAAATAATGGTTTTGTCTCTTTTTTTCGCGCTGCAGTTGGCCAGCACGACGTTCGAACCGAACGCGACGGTGCCAATTACGATGGTTGCCAAGGACTGCGGCGGGCAGAACGTTTCTCCGCAACTGCACTGGACGGGCGCACCGAAAGGCACGAAGAGCTTCGCACTGATCGTGCACGATCCCGATGCACCGCATCCCGGCGGCTTCTATCATTGGGTCGTGCCGGCGATCCCGTCGAACGTCTCGACGCTCGATGCTGGAACGAGCCGTTTCTCCGGCTACTACGGCCCGTGTCCGCCGCCCGGAAAACTGCACCATTACCACTTCACGCTCTACGCGCTCGATGAAACGATCGACAACGGCGCGACGCTCGATGCGCCGGCATTGCAACAGCGGATCAAAGGACACGTGCTCGCGCAAACGACCCTAACGGGCCTCTACGAGATTACGTCGCCGTAATGGGACGAGGTTGGAGCTATAGCGAAGGCCTGCGGTATGCAGGACGTTTCCATCAAGGTTCGCGAGAATGGTCCGTACTTGGTCAAGGGTACGGTTACGGTGATCGACGCCGACGGTAACCCGTACACCGTCGAGGAAAACTTTGTATTGTGCCGTTGCGGCGGATCGAAGACGAAACCGTTTTGCGACGGCAGCCACCGCGAAAACGGCTTTACCGCAACCGAGCGAGCTACGGGTTCTCAGGAGTAACGCATGCCTTCATACGTCCGCGCAGGATCGCTACCACACAAACGCCACATTCAATTCCGTCGTCCCGACGGCGGCCTGTACGCCGAAGAACTCTTCTCGACCAAAGGGTTCGAAAACGTCTACTCCCTGCTTTACCATCTTCGCCCGCCCACGGCGACGCTCGACGTTCGCGAATGGGATCGTCCTGCGGTTCGTTTAACGCCGAACGAACCGCTGCGCAATCGCCATTTCAAGACGGCACAAGTCGAGACGAGTGGTGATGCGATTCAGTCGCGCCGGCCGCTGCTCGGCAACGACGACCTGTTGATCTCGATTGCGAACGCGGATCGCCCGATGGAGTATTGGTATCGTAACACCGGCGGTGACGAGTTGCTCTTCATTCACCACGGCGCCGGCGTCATCGAAACCAACTTCGGTGAGATAGCGTATCGCGCGAACGATTACATCATCATCCCGACCGGGACGACGTATCGGGTCATTCCCTCCACTGCGACGCGCATGCTCGTGCACGACTCTTCGGGCATGATCAAGATTCCGCGCAAGTACCGCAATGAATACGGACAGCTCGAAGAGCACGCGCCGTATTACGAGCGCGACTTTCGCGTGCCGGTCCTCAAGGCGCCGGTCGATGCGCAGGGCGAGTACGAAGTGCGCGTGAGCAACGCGGGACGCAACGCGATCTACATCGTTCAGAATCATCCGTGCGACGTCGTCGGATGGGACGGCTACTGCTACCCGTACGCGTTCAATCTGGAAGAGTTTGCACCGATCACCGGCAAGCTGCATCAGCCGCCGCCGGCGCATGCAACGTTCGAAGCGCCGGGCGCCGCATTCTGCGCGTTCGTGCCGCGTCTCTTCGATTACCATCCGCTCGCGATTCCGGTTCCGTACAACCATTCCAGCGTCGATTGCGATGAAGTGCTCTACTATGTCAGCGGCAATTTCATGAGCCGCCGCGGCGTCGAGGAAGGTTCAATTACGCTCCATGCCGCAGGCGCACCGCACGGTCCGCAACCGGGCGCCGTAGAAGCAAGTCTCGGCAAGACGTCGACCGACGAGATCGCCGTGATGGTCGATACATTTAAACCGTTGAATCTGGCACAAGCCGCCATTGATGTGGAGGACGCGCAATACTACCGGTCATGGGTGGAAGCAGCGCCCTCGTACTCACCGTAGCCGCCGTCGGCGTTCTGCACACCGTTGTCCCCGATCATTGGGGGCCGATTGTGGTCGTTGCACGCCAGCGCGGATGGTCGCTCATGCAAACCGCGCGCGCCGCCGCAATGGCCGGCGTCGGACACGTGACGACGACGCTGCTGCTCGGCGCCATTGTTTGGTATGCGGGCTCTATCGCCGCCGCGCAGTACGCGCGCGAAGTGACGCTCGTCTCCGCCATTGCGCTGATCGCGTTCGGCGCGTGGATTGCGTACGGCGGATGGCGCGAAGCGCGCGGCGACAATCATCATCACGGTCACGCGCATTCCGCACACGGTCACTTGCACCGTCATCCGGACGGAACCGAGCACGTGCATTGGCACGAGCACCACGACGAAGATTGGCATGATGGCGGGGATGTCGCGGTGTTGCACGACCACAGCCACGCCGCGACGGGCCGCACGGCGCTGCTTTTAATCGTAGGCTCGTCGCCGATGATCGAGGGCATTCCGGCGTTTCTTGCCGCCTCGACGTATCATCCGCAGTTGCTCGTGACGATGGCGATCGTCTTCGCGGCGGCGACGATCGTCACGTACGTCGCGCTCTCCGTTACGGGGCTGCGCGGCGTACAACGCCAAGGACTAGGAACGCTCGAACGCTACGGCGAGATGCTCAGCGGCCTCGTCGTCGCTGCGGTCGGCGTGTATCAGTTGCTCGGCGGCTGATCGCCTTCGAGCGAGCGCACGATATAGCGTACGCTTTTGCCGCGATCCTCGAGATACGCGCGGCCGATCTCGACGAAGCCGAAGGATTCATGGAACGCGTCGGACGCGGGATTCGGCGGATCGTAGTAGATCTCGGCGCAGATCACCGGATACCCGTCGGCGCGCGCTTGTTCGATCAATCGCTGGTAGAGCGTTCGCGCGATGCCGCGTCCGCGCGCGGATTCGGCGACGACAACGCGATCGACGTACACGAAACGCTCGTAGCGCGCGGAAAACCAACGGAAGTTCGGACTATCGTACGCTGAGCGTTCGTTCAACGCAATCAACATGCCGTCGCGCTCGGGCGTCACCCACGCGCAGTACGCGGTTGCGATCAGCCTGTTCAAGCTGCTTCCATCGAGCGGCGAAAGCAGCGCTTCCGACTCCAGATTCAAGGCGAGAAACGCCTCCGCGTCGTCCATGCTCGTCATGACAAGGCACTTAGACGCACGGGTTTCCATTCCCACGGATCGCCGCGCTGTGCGAGTCGATCGATCGCTTCGGACATAGGAACGGACGGCAACGCCCTCGCCCGGCTTCGCAACCATCGTTCGACGTCGTGCCACGCGACAGGCATCGACACCGGCGCGCCTTCGCATGCACGAAGCGAAAACGGCGGGACGATCGTCATTCCGCGTCCCACCTGTCGCGCATCGATATAGACGTTGCCGCGAGGGCGTTTCTCGATCTCGCGTTCCAGCGTGAAGTGTTTGGGATATCGCTCCGCCGCCGCACGCGCGATCGTATCGACGAAGCTGCGTACGCCGGCATAATCGAGTTCCGGCACGAGCGGAACGATGACGTGCAAACCGCCGCGCCCGGAGAGTTTCACGAGCGCGGATGCAATGCCCGCGTCCTCCAGTGTTTCGCGCAGATGCAGCGCAGACGAAGCAAGAACCTTGGGTGCAACCTCGCCGACCGGATCGAGGTCGAACAGCGCAAAATCCGGCTGCTCGATATGTTTGCGCGTTGACATCCAGACGTGCAGCGTCACCATACGAAGTTTTACGAGATACACGAGTGTGGCCGGCGAATCGGCGATCACGTACGTGACGTCGCGCTCCCGTCCCGCGATGTGCGCGCGTTTGACCCAACGCGGTGTATCGGGCGGAGGATCTTGTTCGAACGTATTCGGGCTGGAGATCGTCGTGAAGAACGTTTCGTAGACGATCGGCCGGTCGCGAAGATACGGCTCGATCCACGGCCACACGGCAACGTAGTACCGCACGATGTCTTTGACGCGAATGTCGTCGCGCGAAAAGACGAGACGCTCGTCGTCATCGATATCAACGGAATGGCCGCAGAGCGCGTAGCGCATCAGCGCGCGGGAAGAATCGTCCCGGCCGCCTTGCCGAAGCCGATGCGAAAATCGCCCGATTCACACCAGCCGCGAAGCGTCACTTCATCGCCGTCCTCGAGGAACGTACGCGTCTCTCCGTCGCGCAGGTGCAGCGGTTTCGTCCCGTTCCACGTCATCTCGATGAAGCTGCCGTACGCATCGGGCGTGCTCCCGCTGATGGTTCCCGACGCGTATAAATCGCCGGGACGAATGGCGGTGCCGTTGACGGTTACGTGCGCGAGCTGCTGCGCCATATTCCAATACATGTCTTTGAAATTCGTGCGCGATACGGTTTCCGGCGGCTTCTGCTGCGCGCGCATCTTTTCCGTGCGTACGTCGACGGCAAGTGCGATGTCGTACGCAAAGCGTTGGTCCGAACGCAGGTACGGGAGCGGTTGCGGTTCTTGAACCGGCGCTTGCGTGCGAAACGGCTCCAGTGCGTCCATTGTCACGATCCACGGCGAGATCGTCGTCGCGAACGATTTTCCTAGGAACGGCCCGAGCGGCTGATACTCCCACGCCTGGATGTCGCGCGCGCTCCAATCGTTCACGAGGACCAAACCGAAAATATGATCGCGCGCTTTATCCACGGGAATCGCTTCACCGAGTCGATTGCCGGGACCGGTAACGAAGCCGACCTCCAATTCGATGTCGAGCTTGGTGCTCGGACCGAAGACGGGCGCGTCGCTTCCCGGCGGTTTGCGTTGTCCGTGGGGCCGAACGATCGGCGTACCGGACACGACGATCGTGCTCGAACGTCCGTGGTAACCGATCGGCAGATGACGCCAATTCGGCATCAACGCCTCACCGTCCGGACGAAAGATCTTTCCGAGATTCGTCGCGTGTTCGATCGAGGAATAGAAATCCACGTAATCGCCGACGTTCATTGGAACGGCCATCTTCGCGTCGGCTTGTTCGACGAAGAGCCGCGACGTGTTGAGTGCGCGCAGCCGCTCGTCCGCCGCCTGGTCGGTGCGAAGAAATGCAGCGATACGTAACCGAAGCTCTTTCCATTTTTCGCGCCCGAGCGCCAAAAACGGGTTGAGACGTTCCGCTTCTAGGACGCGCCGGTCGCAAATATCGTCGAGCAGCCCCGTCTCCGCAACGGCATGAAGATCGAGAATCTTCGTGCCGATCGCGATGCCGAGATGAAGGCGCCCGTCGCTCGCGCGAAAGGCCCCGTACGGCAGATTGTAAATCGTGAAGTCGCTGGCCGCCGGAATGTCGAGCCAGGATTGGACGTGAGGCACGCGGTCGTTACGCTTTCGGAAGAATGGAGAGAGCGGTAAGATCCTCGACGGGCTCGCTGAAGCTGCAACTGCCGTAGGCAATAAACGCCTCGCGCGCACGGCGAAGTCCCTCGACGTCGAGCGCCGTGAAGTCCCGCGCGTCTTCGCGTGAAAGAATCTCGGCAAGCGTCGCTTCCGGCGCGTCGCGATGGGCAGCGGCGACCAGAATATTGAGGAAGCCGTGCATCGTGAAGCCTGCGCCTTCATTAAAGTGGCGCAGGGGATGATGCAAACCCGCCGTTGCTTTAAATGAAACGCCGGCATCGCCCGAAGCCGCGAGGAACGCCGCCACTTCTTCAACCGTCGGAACCGCGGAGGCAACGAGGCCGCCGCAGCGCACCTTCGCACCGACGCCGTAACGGGCAAAAGCCGCCATCGTCGGACCGATGAGTTCCTGAAAACGTCCATCGCGCGGTATCTCGACGTAGGCGGGAAGTTCGCGCAAGCGGTTGCGCTCGGCGAGCATCGCAAACTGGCCGATCGTCGCTTCATACGTTTCGCGCTGCGAGAGCAGCGGTGGAAGCGGAACTTCAAGTGCTTCAATTACAACGCGCGCTTCGTTCTCACGGTAGCCGCGCAACTGTTCCAGCATGGTCGCCGCGGCGCCGAACCAGGCGCGAGGGTCGCTTCCCGCATCGAGGATGACCGACAGCGGAATCTTCGCATCGCCGGCGTTGGCGAGCAGCTCCCCGATGCGCGACGCCGGAACAATGAACCGTCCCAACATCCATGCATATGCGCCGTTGCCGCTCATCTCGTACTCGGCAAGCGCGGGCGCCATCTCCAGCTTTGCCGGTGGAAAGAGGCCCGCGTAGTCGATCAATCCTTCGAACGCGACTCGCGCGGCGGGCTGCAGGGTGGATGCATTCATGAATGTCCCTTTCGACAGGGCCCCTCTCGACGCTTCGCTAAGCGAACGGCATGAGCACGATGACGGAAGCGCGCAGCAATCCGCTGGCGCGTATCGATTGGGATTACGTTGAATTCTACGTGGGCAACGCAAAGCAAGCGGCCCACTACTACATGTCGGCCTTCGGCTTCGATCAAGTCGCCTACGCCGGGCCGGAAACCGGCGTGCAGAACCGCTGCAGCTACGTTCTCGAGCAGAACAAGATGCGCTTCGTGCTCACGGCAAGCCTGGTGCCCGACGACGAGATCTCGCGCCATGTCATGCTGCATGGCGACGGCGTGAAAGATATCGCGATCCTCGTGGAAGACGCGGGCGCCGCGTACGAGCGCGCGATCGCGGGCGGCGCGAAATCGATAGCGGCGCCGGCGGAGTCGACTGACGAGCACGGCCGGATCATCAAGGCGACGATCGCGACGTACGGCGATACAGTTCACACATTCGTTCAGCGCGACGGCTATCGCGGCATCTTCATGCCGGGATTCATCGAGGAGCGCAAATCGCTCCCCGGCAACAAGAAGCCGCAACTGCAGTTCATCGATCATTGCGTCGGCAACGTGGGCTGGGGCGAGATGGACGCATGGGGCGACTTCTATGCAAAGGTCTTCGGATTCTCGCAACTGATCTCGTTCGATGACAAAGATATTTCGACTGAGTACACGGCGCTCAAGTCGAAAGTGATGAGCGATCCGCGCCATCAGGTGAAGTTTCCGATCAACGAACCGGCGGAAGGCAAGAAGAAATCGCAGATCGAGGAGTACCTCGACTTCTACCACGGCGCCGGCGTGCAGCACATCGCAATTCGCACCGATGACATCGTGGCGACCATCGATGCACTGCGATATAACGGCGTCGAATTTCTCGACACGCCCGATACGTATTACGACATGCTCGAAGAGCGCGTCGGCAAGATCGACGAAGCACTCGACGTCCTGCGCCAGCGCCGCATTCTCGTCGACCGCGACGACCAGGGCTACATGCTGCAGATCTTCACGAAGCCGCTTCAGGACCGTCCGACGGTCTTCTTCGAAATCATCCAGCGCAAGGGCAGCCTCTCGTTCGGAAAAGGCAACTTCAAAGCGCTCTTCGTTTCAATCGAAAAAGAACAGGAACGCCGCGGAACGCTGTAATCCATGTCATTCTGAGCTTCTGTCATCCTGAGCGGAGCGAAGCGCAGTCGAAGGATCGCATCAATTCGAGAGCCCGCCGAAAGATCTCGGCGGGCTCTTTGTTCCGTAACGATGCTTCGACTACGCAGGTTTCGCTTCGCTCAACCGCTTCGCTCAGCATGACAGGGCCCGGGGATGCCGGGAAGTATCCGAAGCTTACCGAAGTTCACGGGCTCATGGCTCTGCTTGCACCGTCCGTCTCGGTCGACGCCGTTATGCTAGAGGCGCGCGCTGCTGCGCTCGGAAAGCGGTCGATCAAGACCTCGGCAAAACTCGAGGGCATCACGCTCTCCATTCAATGCACCGATCTAACGACGCTCGAAGGTAAAGACTCCGAAGGTCGCGTTCGTTCGCTTTGTGCGAAGGCGCTGTGTCCGCGCCCCGGCTGGCCAAATGTACCGAGCGTTGCGGCTGTTTGCGTGTATCCGAACCTGGTTTCCGTTGCGAAAGACGCGCTGCGCGGCAGTAGCGTGAAAGTTGCATCCGTTGCGACAGCGTTTCCGAGCGGCCTCTCGAATCTCGACGTGAAGCTCGCGGATGCGGCGTCCGCAATTGCCGCAGGTGCCGACGAAATCGACATGGTGATCGATCGAGGCGCGTTTCTCGCCGGACGCGAACGAGCGGTCTACGACGAGATCGTGCAGGTCAAACAGCTCTGCGGGAACGTGCACCTCAAAGTGATCCTGGAAACGGGCGAACTCGGCACGTATGATACTATCCGCCGCGCGAGCGACATCGCGCTCGAAGCGGGCGCGGACTTCATCAAAACGTCGACCGGCAAAGTCGGCACGAACGCAACGCCGCCGACCGCGCTCGTCATGTGTGAAGCGCTGCGCGATTTTGCGCGCCGCACCGGCGAGCGGCGCGGATTGAAAGTTGCGGGCGGCGTTCGCACGACCAAACACGCGCTCGCGTATCTCGTCATCGTCAAAGAGACGCTGGGCGATGCGTGGCTCGATCCAAACTATTTTCGCATCGGCGCCAGTTCACTCGTTGACGATCTGCTGATGCAATTGGAAAAGGAAGAAACCGGACACTACGCGGGAAGCGAGTACATTCCAAAGGATTGATGCCGAGTTCAGGATGACAGACTATGGCTATATTTGAGTACGCTCCGGCTCCGGAGAGCCTGCGTCCGACGATCAGAGAGCGATACGGGCTCTTCATCGACGGCAAGTGGACCTCGCCCGCGGGCGAAGGCTACTTCGATACCATCAATCCGGCAAACGAAGCGCGTCTTGCCGAGATCGCGTATGCGTCGGCCACCGACGTCGACCGTGCGGTGCGCTCGGCCCGAAAAGCGTATGAAAAATACTGGCGCCGGCTCAAACCGGCCGACCGTTCGAAGTACATCTACCGCATCGCGCGCGCGATCACCGAGCGCGGCCGCGAACTTGCCGTCCTCGAGACGCTCGACGGCGGCAAGCCGATCAAAGAGTCGCGCGATTTCGACATTCCGATGGCCGCATCGCACTTCTTCTACTATGCGGGTTGGGCCGATAAGCTCGAGTACGCATTGCGTGCCGGACGCGAACCGGCACCCGTCGGCGTGTGCGGCCAGATCGTTCCGTGGAATTTTCCGCTGCTCATGGCCGCGTGGAAACTCGCACCTGCGCTTGCATGCGGGAATACCGTTGTTCTCAAGCCTGCGGAAACGACGCCGCTCACCGCGCTTGCTCTCGCGCAAATCATCGAGGAGTGCGATCTGCCGCCGGGCGTCGTCAACGTAATCACGGGCGATGGCGCGACGGGCGCTGCGCTCGTCGAGCATCAAGACGTCGAGAAGATCGCGTTTACCGGTTCAACCGAAGTCGGCAAATCGATCGCGCGCCGCTTGAGCGGAACCGACAAACGCCTCACGCTCGAGCTCGGCGGAAAAGCCGCACACATCGTCTTCGCGGATGCGCCGATGGATCAAGCGATCGAAGGCGTCGTCAATGGCATCTACTTCAATCAAGGTCATGTGTGCTGCGCCGGTTCGCGCCTGCTGGTCGAAGAGCGAATTCACGACGAAGTCGTCGTCCGTCTTACCGAACGCGTGCAGACGCTGCGACTCGGCGATCCACTCGATAAGAATACCGACATCGGTGCGATCAACTCCCGCACGCAATTGGACAAGATTCAAGAAATGGTCCAGAGCGGCATCGAGCAGGGCGCAACGCTCGTCCAGCAGCAGGCGGACTTGCCTTCTCGCGGCTTCTTCTTCCCTGCGTCGTTCTTCACGAACGTCCACCCCTCGCATCGCATCGCGCGCGAGGAAATCTTCGGCCCCGTGCTCTCGATCCTCACATTCCGGACTCCGGACGAAGCGGTCGATAAAGCAAATAACACGCCCTACGGCCTCTCGGCCGGCATTTGGACGGATAAGGGGAGCAAGAACATGTGGATCGCGCAGCAGCTGCGAGCCGGAGTGGTCTGGTGCAACACCTTCAATCAATTTGATCCGAGCTCGCCGTTCGGCGGGTACCGCGAATCCGGGTTCGGCCGCGAAGGCGGCGTGCACGGACTCTTCGAGTATCTTGCGCACTAACGGCCGCGCTGTCGACGAAACCGCCCTTCGGGAGCTGGACGAACTTCTCACTCGCGCACCACTAGCGATTGTTGCATGGGATCAAGACCACCGCATCAGCTACTGGTCGAAACGCGCAGCGGAGATGTTCGGGTTCGATCCGGACGAGGTTCTCGGCAAGCCGATCGACGACTTCGGCTTCGAGTGCCGTATCAGCCGGCTCGATACGTCGCGCGCGGTCGTAAACGTTACGCGGAACCGGTGCAAAGACGGCGCGATGCTCACGTGCCGCTGGACGACGTTCGCGATTCAAGAACAGCAGGCGCGGTATCGCGTGCTTTCATACGTCGAGGACATCACCGAGATGGTGAACGCGCAGAGCCAGCTCGCGGAAAGCGAGGAGCGCTTCCGTTCGCTCTTCGAGCACAATCCCGACGTCATCATGATCTTCTCGCACGACGGACGGATCATCGACGTCAATCATGCCGTCACACGGTTTGGTCCCGTCCCGCGCGAGCAGATCATCGGCATGCACTACAGCGTCTTTCTGCATCCGCAAGACGTAGAGATGCATGAAGCGCATCTTCAGCGAGCGCTCAAGGGCGAGACGCTCTACTATCTCGCGCGCGCACATACGCTCGAAGGACGCGATCTCGAAATTACCATTACGACCGTTCCGACGTACCGTGACGGAACGATCGACGGCGCCTTCTCCATCATCCGGGACGAGACGGACGCGCGCGCCGCGCAGGCGCACATCGAACGGCAAGAGCGGGAACTCCATGAGAGCGAGGCGCGCTTGCGTTCGCTCTTCGAACACAATCCCGACGGCGTGATTGCACTCTCGGCGGACGGTATCATCACCGATGCCAACGACGCGTGCATGCGCTTGGGGAATTTCCCGCGCGAGGCGGTCATCGGCGAGCACTTCAACCGCTTCCTCGTACCCGAGCAGATCGAACCGAGCGCTGAGGCGTTTGCGCGCGCAAGGCGCGGCGAACCGGCGTCGTTATATGTCAGGTCATTCAAGATCGACGGGTCGCCGTTGGAATTGGAGGCGACGCTCGTACCGCAGTTTTCACACGGCGAAGTCGTCGGCGTGTACGCGATCGTCCAAGACGTGACGGAACGCCGCGCAGCGCAGCGCCATGCGGAGATGCAAGCGCAGCGCATCCGCAACCTATATTTCATTGCGGCAAGCGGCGACTATCCCGACGTTCGGATGCGTGCATCGCTGGAAATGGGATGTCAGGCATTCGATCTAACCACCGGCGCCGTCGTCGACATCACCAGCGGCGTGCCGAAGATCGAAGCGATCTATCGCGATCCAAATCTCGAAACGATGAGTGATGCGACGGTGTTGCAGATCGCTGCCCGCGTCGCTTCGCTTCCGGGCCCGGCGATTCCAGTGCCGTTTGCCAACGGCGTTGCCACGCGTCTCGACGTCGCTGGAGAGCTGTACGGCGCGCTGGTCTTCGGATCGTCGGAAACCCTCGAACGCGAGATGAGTTCAACGGACGCGGACCTCCTGGGCCTCATCGCAACGCTCATCGCCGGAACGATCGATCGCAGCCGCCAGCGTGCGCGCTTACGCGCGATGGCGTATTACGATGCGCTGACGGGGCTTCCGAATCGCGTCTTCCTCGCCGAGAAGCTGCGCGATGCGATCGAGGTCGCGCAATCGCGCATGGGACGCGTGGCGGTACTCTTCCTCGATCTCGACCGCTTCAAAGACGTCAACGACACGCTCGGACACGCGCGCGGCGACCGTCTCTTGCAGTTGGCGGCGCGGCGGCTCACGGACCAACTCGGCGACCGCGCCACTATTGCGCGCATGGGCGGCGATGAATTCGTGGTGCTGCTCACCGACTGTCGCGACGCCGAGAGCGTGCGCGACGTTGCAGACGAAGTCATTGCGGCCGTTTCCGAGCCGTTCTCGCTCGATGAATACGAACAATTCATTTCGACGAGCATCGGCATCGCGTTGTACCCCGAAGACGGGCGCGACGATCAGACGCTGATCAAGAACGCCGACATCGCGATGTACCGTGCCAAAGATCGTGGACGGAACGGCTACTACTTCTACAACGCGACGCTGGAAGCGCCGATTCACATGCGGCTCTCGCAAGAGAAACTGCTGCGCCGCGCGCTCGAACTTGATGAGTTCGTCGTCTACTATCAGCCGCAAATCGATCTGCGCACCGGCGAGATCGTGAGCGTCGAAGCGCTGGTGCGGTGGAATCATCCAAAGAGCGGATTGATCGAACCGTCCCATTTTATTCCAAGCGCGGAGATGTCCGGCCTGATCGTTCCGCTCGGTGATTGGATACTCGCGAACGCAGCCAAACAAGTTCAGCGTTGGCACGCATCGCTCGCTCCGCTGCGCTTAGCAGTCAACCTGTCTGGGCGCCAGTTCCACGCGCGCGACGTGCGCCGTCGCGTGATCGCGGCACTCGAGAACGTGAGGTTCGACCCGTCGTTTCTCGAGGTTGAAATAACGGAAAGCGTGGCGATGTCGGACGCCGCGCAAACCGTCGGGATCGTACGCGACCTCAAGGCCGCCGGCATTCGTATCGCGGTCGATGATTTTGGAACGGGATACTCGTCGCTTGCATATTTGCGCCGGTTCGCGCTCGACGTGCTCAAGATCGACGGGTCGTTCGTGGTGGGTCTGGGGCACGACACCTTCGACGAGACCATTGTCAAGACGGTAATCGGCATGGCGCACAGCCTAGGACTGGAAGTGGTAGCGGAAGGTGTTGAAACCGAAACGCAAATAACGTTTCTTAAAGAGAACGGGTGCGATATCGTCCAAGGCTATGCGATCGCCCCACCACTCCCGGCGAACGACTTCGAGACCTTCTTCTTGCGCCGACGGGAGGCCGCCGCAGCTTCAGGGTAGGAGGTACTCGATGACGACCACCACCGTTGGACTCGACCGCGAGTACTTATTGGATTGGTATCGCCGCAACCGCGAACGTTCGGCGAATCTCTTCGCGCTCATCGACGAATCGGCCATGCACGACCGGCCGATTCCGCTGCGCCATCCGTTCATTTTTTACGAAGGCCACTTGCCCGTCTTCAGCTATCTCACGCTGAACGAACGCGCGCTCGGCGAGGCACCGCTCGACCCTGCGCTCGAAAAGCTGTTCGAACGCGGCATCGATCCGTCGTCCATCGACGCAGCGCACAAATACGATCGCATCAACTGGCCCTCGCGTGAGCGCATCGAGGAAATCGGTCGCGAGATCGACGAGCGCGTGGAACGCGCACTCGCATCAGCAACACTCGTGGATAACAGCGTGCCGCAACTCGTGCGCGGACAATCCGCGTACACGATCCTCGAACACGAACAGATGCATCACGAAACGCTGCTCTACATTGTTCATCAGCTGGATAGCAGCAAAAAGGGACGCATCGAACAGGTTCATCTCGATCACGGCCGGCCGCGCAATGAAATGCGCGCGGTTGACGCGGGCATTGCAACGCTGGGCGCCGATCCCGACGATATTTCGTTCGGGTGGGACAACGAATTCGGCCGTTCCGAAGTACACGTGCCGGCGTTCGCGATGCAGCGATTTCCCGTCACCAACGGGGACTGGCTCGAGTTCGTGACGGACGGCGGTCCGATGCCCGTGTTTTGGACCGAGCGCGACGGCGAGATCTTCTTGCGCGCCGTATTCGAAGAGTTGCCATTGCCTCTCTCGTGGCCGGTATGGGTGACCAATCAGCAGGCACGCGCGTACGCGAAGTGGGCCGGTAAACGGCTTCCAACAGAAGCGGAATACCATCGCGCTGCATTCGGCGCGCCGGGCGGAATCGAGCGGCCGTATCCGTGGGGCGGCAACGCACCGCATCCCATGTACGGAAATTTCGATTTTGCGCGCTTCGACGCGGAGCCGGTCGACTCGCATCCCGCGGGCGGTAGCGCATGGGAGATCGAGGACCTCATCGGCAACGGGTGGGAGTGGACCGCGACGCCGTTCGCGCCGCTGCCCGGCTTCAAGCCGATGGCATCCTACCCTCAATATTCCGCAGACTTTTTCGACGGCCGCCATTACGTCATGAAAGGCGCCTCGCCGGTAACCGCGCGGGAGCTCATCCGCCGTTCGTTCCGCAACTGGTTCTACGACGATTACCCGTATATGTACGCGAAGTTCCGCTTGGTGGAGTAAGCCGGAGGGGGCGCACGCCCGAGTTCGAAGCGACGCGCAATGAGACGTTCCTTGCCGTCGCTTCTTCTTTGCGCCGTGCTTCTCTATGCGCCGGGATGCACGAAACAAGTCGCGGGCCCAAGCGGACCCGCCGGCGTGTGGCGTATTGCCCTTCAAATCAATCCGGCGCAGCTAAACGCGATTCTCGAGCAAAACTCGTCCGAGAATTTCATCGACGGACTGATCTTCAGCGAGCTGGTGACGCTCGACGATCACGGACGTGAAGTTCCCGATCTTGCGCAGAGTGTGCCGACGCTCGCGAACGGCGGGATCAGCAAAGACGGCCTAACGATTACCTATCATCTGCGCAAAAATGCGACCTGGCAAGACGGTGTTCCGGTAACCAGTCGCGACGTGAAATTCACTTGGCAAGCGATCATGAACCCGTCTAATAACGTTCTCTCTCATCACGGTTACGATCAGATCGCTTCAATCGATACGCCGGACGACCGTACGGTCGTGATGCACATGAAACGCGTCTTCCCGCCGGCCGTCGATACGATTTTTGGCGAAAGCGATCAGCCGTATCGCATCCTTCCTTCGCATCTGCTCGCGAAGTATCCGAATCTCAACAACATTCCGTTCAATGCTGCGCCCGTCGGCAGCGGTCCGTTCAAATTTGCGCGATGGGAGCGTAACGATCGCATCGTGCTCGACGCCAATCCGGCGTATTTTAAGGGCGCACCGAAGCTCAAGCAGATCGTGATCCGTATCGTGCCGGATGCGAATACGCAAGAATCGCTGCTGCGAACGCGCGACGTCGATTTGGCATTGGAAGCGACGGGCTCGCTGTACAACAACGTCCGAACCGACCCGCAACTCGTGCGCCAATTGGTCAAGGCGCCCGTTTGGGTCGGTGTGTTCTTCAATCTGCAGCGGCCGCCGCTCAACGATCCTGCGGTACGGCGCGCACTCGCGCTTGCCATCAACAAAGACTCGATCGTTCGCAAATCCACGTACGGATCCGGCGTCGTCGCGATTGCGGATCAAACGGACTTTTCCTGGGCCTATCCCACCGGATTGAAGCCGATCCCGTTCGATATCGCGCAGGCGAAGAGCATTCTGAGCAGCGATGGCTGGAAGCCCGGGCCGGGCGGGATCCTTCGCAAAAATGGACAAGCGCTTTCCGTACAGCTTGCATTTCCGCAGGGCAGTTCATCGGTTCAGGCGATCGTTGCCCAGGAACAGCAGACGCTTCGTGAAGCGGGCGTCGACGTGCAACTCAAGGGCTACGATTACCAACTGCTCTATGCAGCAAAGCAGAGCGGCGGCATTCTGAATTCGGGGAAGTTCGATCTGGCGTCGTACTCATGGGTAGCCGGTGCCGACCCCGACGACTCCTCGCAGTTCCTCTGTTCGATGTCACCTCCCAACGGCAACAACATCATGCAGTACTGTAGCGCGGAGATGGACGCACTGCAGCGCGATGCGCTTTCGACATTCGATCGCGCACGCCGTAAGGCGGCCTACCGGAAAATCCAGGCGCTCCTCCTGCATGATGCGCCAGGCGTCTTCATTTACGATCAGCGGCAACGGTACGTCCGCGCCCCGGACTTGCAAAACTTCACCCCGAATGGGATCACCGAAGGCTGGAACGCCTATCAATGGAACAGGTAAGGACGTATGACTAGCACAGTGGCGACACAAAAGAAAGTTCCGGTTACCGTAGCCTACGGCGACGGCATTGGTCCGGAGATCATGGACGCGACGCTTCGCATCATCACCGAAGCCGGCGCCGCGCTCGAACTCGAGCGCATCGACATCGGCGAAGCGATTTACAATCGCGGGTTACAGAGCGGCATCGAACCCGAATCGTGGGAATCGCTGCGCCGCACGAAAGTCTTTTTGAAGGCGCCGATTACGACGCCGCAAGGGGGCGGATTCAAGAGTCTCAACGTCACGGTTCGCAAGACGCTGGGCATGTACGCAAACGTACGTCCGTGCGCGTCGCTCGCGCCGTACGTCGCGACGAAGCACCCGAACATGGACATTGTCATCGTTCGTGAGAACGAGGAAGACGTCTACGGCGGCATCGAGCATCGTCAGACCAATCAAGTCGCGCAGTGTTTGAAGCTGATCTCACGTCCGGGCAGTAAGCGCATCATCCGCTACGCGTTCGAATACGCGCGCGCGAACAAGCGCAAAAAAGTCACGTGCTTCACCAAAGACAACATCATGAAGATCACGGACGGTTTGTTCCACCGGACGTTCGACGAGATCGCCAAAGAGTATCCCGAGATCGAGAACGAGCATTGGATCGTCGACATCGGCGCCGCTAAGATGGCCGATACGCCGGAAGCGTTTGATGTCATCGTCATGCCGAATCTCTACGGAGACGTGCTTTCCGACGTCGCCGCGCAGATCACCGGTTCCGTCGGTCTCGCCGGCTCCGCGAATATCGGTGACCACTGTTCGATGTTCGAAGCGATTCACGGCTCCGCTCCGCGGCGCGCCGGTCAGAATATGGCCAATCCATCGGGTCTGCTGCACGGCGCGATTCTGATGCTCGTGCACATCGGGCACGGCAAAATCGCCGAACGCGTGCACAACGCGTGGCTCAAGACGATCGAAGACGGGATTCACACCTACGACATCTTTAAAGAGGGCGTCTCGAAACAGAAAGTCGGCACGCGTGAATTCGCCGATGCCGTGATCGCGCGTCTCGGCCAGCGTCCCTCGCAGCTCAAAGCCGCGGAATACGAAGCCGAAGCGCACATGGACCTTTCCATCCGCGCGGCCGGACCGCGACCGGAGAAGCAGCGCGTAGGCGTGGACATCTTCATCGACCAGCCCGACGGTGATCCGGACAAGATCGCTGCCGCGATGCAACGTGCGGCAATCGACGGCGCAAAACTGACCGTCATCGCAAACCGCGGAACGAAGGTGTGGCCGAACGGCAATCCCGACACGTTCTGGAGCGATCATTGGTCGTGCCGGT
>CAZYLU010000042.1:0-4789 GCA_964648945.1 uncultured bacterium
GTGAAGAATCCGGACGTTACCGGCGTTACATAGCCGGCGTTCGTTGAGCTGTTGAATGCGGCGGCCTGATTGATGCCGCCGATATTCGAGGTGCTGGTGACGCTACCACTCGTCGAAGTGTTATTGACCTGAGCGGTCGACAACTTCAAGACTTGAAGAATATTTCCTGAATCACTCGGAGCGCCAAGTGTGACCGGGTGTTGCGTCGAGGAGATCGTTACTTCGCCGGTCGCTGCATTCAGCGACGCCGTAAAGGTATTGTCACCGGTCGCCGTGCGGACTTGCGATTGGATCTTCGAAAGAATGCTTTGAACGGAATCCACGTTGACGTTATACGTGATCGTGACGCCATTGACCGTAACGGAACCGTTACCGCTCGCGCTGTTACCGTTCGATGGCGTGACGGCGACGTACGATTTAGCAAGAATAGAATTATCGGAACCACCATCGGTGATTGAATGGCCTGCCGCCGCATTGTTTGTAACCGTCGTGGCCGTCGCTTGACTCTGATTCGTAACCGTATACGTTCCCGCGACCGGCGTCGTGCCACTGATCCAACTGGCTAATCCCTCGGCCGTGTTGGTCGATGTCGCGAGCCACGCATTGAAAATCGCCGGATCCGAAAGCGCGCCCAGCGTGTTTTGCACGCAGTTCAGTACGTTGTTGATCTTGATCAGCTCGGTGTTCGCAGAGTTGAGCGTTGCGATTTGCGCGTTGAGCGAGACGTTCTGCTGCAGCGTCAGCGCTGTGAGCTTTTGAATGATCGAATTGTAATCGATACCGGACGCGATGCCCGGAAAGGAAATCGGGGGGACGTTGGTTCCCGGGACTGAACTCGACACGATGGCTCCTTTGTGCTACGCGTTCTTGTCGAACGTGACGCCGGATTGCTGGTCGAAGAATTTCGCGAGCCCGAGCAACAGCTCAGGCGGAAACTGCGCGACTTCTTTACCCGTCTTCGGATCCGTGAAGACGGTCACAATGTCGCTGCCTTCGACACGATACGAAACGTTCAACTGAATCGGTTGCGGGATCGCGCTGCCACCGAACAACTTTGCAATGGCGGGAGCAATGCCCGACGACGAGTCAGAGTCGTTCGGCAATTGCGGTTGCGAAACCGGAATAGCGCCCTGCACAGTTGCGGGCGGCGACGCGGGGGCCGGGGACAACGGTACCGCTGCGGCAGCGGTTTGGTCCACGGCGGGAGCCGTTTGAACTTCCATGTACGGTCGATCTCCTTCGGGTCCGTCTCTTCTTAAAATCGGCCCCTTTAGCCGCGCAATTTAGCCCCGCCGGCAACCTGGAGCGTTTGCCTAAGCGACGGGTGCTGCTGGACTCGCCTGCTGGTACGCTGAAACCGCTGCGATGAGGGATGCGGTGGGATCGCATACGGCGGCGCTGACCGCCGCGAGACGCGGGCGCTGATCGGGCGAGATCTTCCAGGCGGCATCGAACGCCTGTGTGATGGAGTCGAGGCTGGCTGGGTCCGCCAGCACCGCGTGCTCGCCCCAAACTTCTCGGGCGTATCCAAAGCCGGAAGCAACGATCGCCGCGCCGTGCGCCGCGCCGCGGGCGAGACGATGGAGCCCTCGCGACGACCACGAGACGTCCGCAACGACTCGGGCACGGGCATAAAGAGCCGCGATCTCCCCCGGTGTCAGCAGTTCTTCACGAAGTTGAATCGTACGCGGACCGGCGACTTCGTTGAGATAACGGTAGAATTCGACATCTGCTACGGGACCGAGGATGACCAGGGGGAGTCCCAGGCGCTGTGCCGCGAGCGCGGCATAGACGCAATTGTTGCGCGTCTCGATCGGCGCGTGCACCAGGATGTACTCGTCAGGTCCAACGAGCGAACCGATCGCGTCGCAGGGCGGTTCAATAGGCACCACTGCCGCCGACGGAATCACCCTTCCCGCATATGCGAACCGCTCGCGAAGAAACTGCGCCTCGGCTTCCGATGTAACCATCGCTACGGAAGCGCGCTTGAGGATGATTTCCGACGCCTCGTCGTACCAGTGGCCTTCGGAGAGATTTGCAATCTTACGCGCCGCGAACGCGCTGACGAAATCGTAGAACGTAACCGTGTCGCTCGAGACGCGCGGAATCAACAGAGAACCTGAGGATCCCGAAACGGCTTCATTGCGCCGATCGTCAGCGTGCGGCGTGACGACGATGGGAACGGCCGCCGTTTCCGCGTCGCGTAAAAGTTCGACAATCGAAACGTTGTGGCGCAGATCGAAGATGTGAATGATATCCGCCTGGTCCACATCTACGTGCGCCGCAGTCGTGACGGCCGCATCAAACCCTTCGGCACGCAGCCGCTTCGCCAGCGCTTCGGCGGCGTCCACGTCGGCATCGAGAAAACGGCGCGCATCATCGCGCACGACGAGGCGAATGCACCCGCCCGATCCGCCCGCGGCAGCGGGCTCCGCGATGCTCGAACGATGTAGGTCGAGGACCACTTCGCGCACTGCATATCGACGCGACTCGGGACCATCCTCGAGATCGAACGAAAGCGTCACGTCGGTCGGAATCGGTTCCGCTAGTGCAATCGTACGCTCTCCATCGCGCGCGTCACCATCGAACACTGAGTATTCCGCGGAGATCGCGCGGTCACGTGGTCCAACATAGCAGCCGTACTTGCGCGAGGCATCGATGACGTTGAGGTTGATTCCGGTAAACCACTTCCGTGCGAATTCGTTCGCTTCCACGTCGATCGAGCGCGTCACCGCAGACAGAACGGCAGCGCCGTTTGCCGCATCGTTTCCACGTAGAGCAACAGGCCCCGCCACCGCAAAGCGCGTTGCGTAGACGGCGCCGGCAACGCTTCGTAATACTTGCGGATACGGAGTCGCGCCCATCAAGCCTTCGGAACGAGCGCGTTCGTAAGCATCGATGAGTCGAGTATCTTCGCGAAAGAATCGCACGTGTTCGTCGTTGACCAGCCGCGCGGATGTAACGCTCCGAAGCCACGGAAGGATCTCGCCGTCGATGCGATCGATTTCCTCACCGGCGTATTCACGATACGTCGTCGGCCACGTAACCGGTGGATTCTCCGGAACCATGATGGAGACACCGTCGACTCGGAGCATCGGTACAATAAGCCACGCGCCTTCCGCTTCGAAAAGCGCGTCCATGAACGCTTCGAATCGAATCGAGTACACCGGCTCTAGGCGGACGGCTACGAGATTGTCAACGCGCAACATGCGCCGGACGAACACTTCGTCATATGCCGGCCACAGTTGCGGAAAGTGCTCGTGCAGTCTCATGCGCGCCCCTCACCGACGAGGCGGCGCAACGCGCTCGGGCTGCGATCCTCGATGTCCAATGCATCGATGGTGCGCGATGCCGTTATTGCTGCACGCCACGAAGCAAGGTCTTCTTCATCAGTAATTTCAACATCCGCGCAACGATCTTCCGGAATCTTCAGCTTTTCGAGCAAACGCAGCACGCGTCGTCCAATCGTTTCGGCTACGGGCTCTCCCGTCGTCCCGATCTTCAATGTGACGTCGGTATCGGCGTCAAACGCCTGAAGGTAACGGCGGACGAACTCGGCTGTCTCGCTCCACGTCCGCTCGTCATGAACAGCGGCAACAAACACGGTGGAACGAGCGCCGGCAACGTCTTCCAATGCGGCTGGCTTTACGTCGCGCGGCGGCGGCAACGGCGCATAGTGCTTTGCCCTGTCGAAGCCGTTAATGATCGCCTTACGGGGGTCGTACCCGTTTGTTGGGTATGCCGGCGCGTACCGCCACTTCTGGGCGAACTTCGCCCAATTTCCGTGCATCGTCGCCATGTAGTCCACGTTATTCGCAGCGAAGGATTGGCTGCCGAAGTGATGGATGAAGCTATCGTCGCAGACGTAAATTTCGTAACCTGCGGCACGCACGCGAATACAGAAATCGTCATCTTCGAAGTTTCCGACCGCGAACCGCTCGTCAAACCCGCCGATCGATTCGATTACGCGCCGGTCAATGCATAGACAAAATCCGATTGCGCGATCCGTGAGAAACCCGCGCTTCGCGTACTTCTCCCGGCGCTGCGCGGCATACGCCTGCATCGCATGCATGTCGTCGTATGACGCATCAATAACCTCTTGATCGCCTATGATCTTGTTGCTTCGCGGTGCCGTCACACCAACGCTTGGGATCCGGTCGAACGGATCCAGCAGCGCATCGAGCCAGCCCTCGGTCACGATGACGTCATTGTTGAGCACGACGATGTACTCGCCTTTTGCCTCCGCCATGCCGTCGTTGTTTCCGCCGCCGAACCCGCGATTCGTCTCATTATAAATGATGCGTACGTGTGGGTCGTCTATCGCATGAAGCATCGCGACGGTTTCCGAGCCGGAGCCGTTGTCTACGACGATTACTTCGTACGGCTCGCTCGTGTATTTTGCGATTGAATCGAGCGCGAGCTTCGTGAACTGCGGCGCATTCCAGCTCAAGGTGACGATCGATACGAGACCGCGCTTACGCTTCTGCTGTGCCCGTAGGACGGCCTCGACGCTTCGAGCGTCGGTATCGGCGAGCGTCGAGAGCGTACGCGCATACTTGTGTTCGAAAATAGCATCCCGCGGGAGCGGCGGAAGTTCTGCGATAGCTTTTCCGGCGCCACGCGTTCCGAAACCGAGCGGCAACATGCGCATCAGAAGATCGCCCACCGATCCTTCAATCGAATCGAACCGCTCGAGCTCGAAATGCTGCGGAATCACGAACAGTGCCAGGACCGTGCACCGCCCGTCGCCGGCCAGCGTGGCGATGTTCTCACCAAGCGGCAGATCCGG
>CAZYLU010000042.1:4889-20240 GCA_964648945.1 uncultured bacterium
TCGACTCCGTGAACGACGACCGTCGAGGGTGGCGTCGTAACGATCATCGAGTTCAACCCATTGCGCGAGTTGCGCATTGGGTGCCGCACTAATTGCCGTTCGAGATTCTTTTCCAGGGCATCGAAATAAAACGTCCCGCGCCACCGGCGTTCAAGCAGTTCGGTGTTCCACGCCGATTTTCGGAAACGTTGGATTCCCGATTGCGATTCGAAGTGATAGAGAACCGCATCGGCCTCGTACACAACACGCAAACCTTCCCGGCGAACCTTCAGGCAATAATCGACATCCTCGAAGCCGTTCCAGTAGCCCTCATCCAGTCCGCCGAGCTTCTCGTACAGCGCGCGAGGCGTCACGAGACACGCACCCGTGACGATTTGCATGTCTTGCGTCCGCCGTACGTCCACGTCTTCGTACGGCACCATGAAATTATGATGGAACGGCTGCGCGTCTTGTCTGCCGAACGGATTCCCGATCACGACGACGCCGCCATGCTGGCTCTTGCGGTCGGGATAGAGCAACCGCGCGCCGACCGCGCCGACGTTCTGTTCACGTGCGCGTTTGAGCATCGTCGCTAGCCATCCGGGCCATGCTTCCGTGTCGTTGTTGAGCAAAACGAGAAACTCGCCGCGCGCTTCACGCGCAGCTTGATTGTTTGCACCTGCAAATCCGAGGTTTTGCTCGTTCCGGATCAGCTTTATCCATGGGAATCCTTCGAGAACACGGGCTGTATGATCGCTCGACGCATTATCGACGACGATCACTTCGCCTTCGCCCGCATCGGTGATCGTCGACGGAAGCACCTCGAGGCAGCGTTTCGTCAAGTCGGCCTTATTAAAGACCGGAATGATGATCGAGTAGTCCACGTACTACCGCTGCAGCGCCGCGTCTGCAACGCGCGCCGCCTCGTCAAAACGGCCGTGCCGCAGGAGAAACGCCGCCAGTTCTACGGCCCCGCGCCCCGGATCGCTTTGCAAGGCCGCGCGCAGCGCCGATTCGGCGCGCTCGACATCGTTGCGCTCTTCGGCAAGCGAAGCTTTCATGAGCAGCGCTTCGATATTGTCGACATCGTGCGCGAGGGCTTGTTCGACACAGACCGTCGCCTCGTCGCTACGGCTAACAGATCGAAAGAGGTTTGCGCGAAGCAACAACGCCGGTATATAGAACGGAGTGCCAATCGATTTCACCTGCGCAACGTGCTCAAGTGATTCCTCGACCCGCGAAAGAGCCGCGAGAGCGACTGCCGCGTTATAGTGAAGATGCTCGTGGCTCGGGTCGAGTTGAAGACCCGCTCTGGCGAAATGCACCGCCCCTTCTCGATCCCCGCGGACGTTTGCGTTATACGACCGGCGAACGTAATCAGCAACGGTCTGCGGCGGCGTTGCGGCTTCCCGTTCCAATACACGTTGCAGCGCGTCATCGTCTGCACGTTCACGGTAAAGCGCCTCCAGCCAATTCAATACATCGGCGTTGCCTGGTGAACGCCGTGCTGCAGCCTCTAAATATCGAACGACGTCGTCTTTCGAACGAATTCCCGCTGCGATCTGCGCAGCGGCAAATAGCAACTGCGTTGCAACGTTATCGCTCAGCTCGGCCTGCGACGCGTCGATGATCTCCAGCGCTGCTGCTCCATCTTTCCGCCTTAAAACATAATTGACGAAATCAAGCGTCCCGTAGTCGTCGCGAAATTCCTCGTACACGCGTTTGAAGAGTGCGTGCGCTTCTTCGAATTCGCCGAGCCGTTCTAGGGCGCGAGCGAGATTCAACATCAGCGGCTGTACCGTCGGCGCATTGGCGAGGCCCGCACGAAACCACTGAACCGCGGATCGATCGTCGCCCTGCATCACATGGCTCGAACCAATTTCCGAGTGCGCTTTCCAGATCGAGACTTGATCGTCTACGACGAATTGCTGATGCGAGTACTTGCCGTCTTCGATCGCTTCCTCAAATGCCGCACGCGCTTCGTCGAATCGCTGCTGCGCAACGAGCGACTTCCCAAGCTGAAAGTGGGCGTTCGCGTAATGCGGGGAAAACCGAAGCGCGCCGCGCGCGATCTCTTCGCCTTTTTTCGGATCGCCGAGCTTGTCGCAGTACGTCTCTGCTAACACGGCATGACCATTCGCGATAAAGCCCCGAGGTGCATCACCATTGAGCTCTCGCATCCGCTCCAGTGCGTCACGCGCCGATTGGAAATCGTGCATCATGAACGCCGTCGTACCGACATTGAACCATGCAAATGGATCGGACGGATCCGCTTCCGCGGCCGCTTTGACGATTTCGAAGTTCCGCTGTGCCTTCGAACGGCTCTCGACGACCTCTTTCAGATATCCGTAATGAACGATTGAAATCGGAGCCTGTACGGCAGCGAGTCCGGTAGAGTTACCGTCGAGGGTAACGAATTCGTGAATCATCCCGCGAAAGCCAACGCGCGCATTGTTCGGAAAAATGCGCACGAGCGCGTGTGACATCTCGCCGGTTCCGCGATAATCGTCCGACCGATTATAACAACGAATCCAGACGCCGCACGTTTCGGCGGGTGCCGATTTCAACACTTGCAATGCGGGGATCGACTCCGGCTTCAACTCCTCATCGGCGTCGAGCATAAGGATCCACCGAAACGACGCCATCTTGATCGCTTCGTTGCGAGCCCAAGCAAAATCGTTGCGCCATTCGCGGCGCTCGAGGTGCGCACCGAACTGCTGCGCGATCTCGACGGTGCGATCGGTAGAACCCGTATCGACAATGCAGATCTCGTCAACGACGCCTGCGACACTTTGCAAGCATTGTTCGAGGAATCGCTCCTCGTTCTTGACGATCATGCACAGGCTCAGTCCTGCGGGCTTCTGCTTCCATCCGTTCGACGGAGCCGGCAAACCGAAGGGGATCGCGTGTTGAACCGGTGCGGCCGCGGAACGTTTCGAGGAGACCCGAATAGGCATCGTTCCTGTTTTCGGCCCGCAGGCACAAAAAAGAAGAGAGCCCGCCGGAGCGGGCTCTCGAGTTTGCGATTACTCGCTTGCTTACGATTAACGGAAGAGCGAGAGAACCGATTGAGCGTTCGAGTTCGACTGCGCCAAGACCGAGGTGCCGACTTGGACCAGGATCTGCAGCTTCGTGAACTGGGTCGTCGCTTGGCCGACGTTGAGGTCGCGGATCGAAGATTCCGAGGCCTGCAGGTTGACTGCGGCTACGTTGTCGTTGCTCGCGTCTTCGTTGAGGCGCGTGATGACCGCACCGAGTTGCGCGCGCTGGTTGAGCAGACGCTCGAGCGCGTTGTCGATCTGGCCGATCGCATCTTCCGCACCGAGCGACGGCGCGTTCGAAGCAGAGAGCGCCAGGTTTATGTTCGAAATACGCAGGGTTTGCGTATTCGTTGCCTGGATGCCGACTTGGATGACGTCGCCTTCGTCGGCGGCCGACTGGAAGCTCAGCGCCGGGTTGTTCGGGTTCGTCAGAGCAGCCACGTTCTGGCTGATCTTGATGTACGACGTCGTGCCGACGTCGGCCGTCGTGAACTGGCCGAGCGTGACGTTGACGTTGTCGAATGCGCCCGCGACGCCCTTTGCGGAATACAGCGTCGAGGAGACGCAGACCTTACCGGTCGCGCTGTTGACGAACGTTTCTTGAACGGCGATCGAAACACCGGTGTTGATGACCTGCAGCTCGATCGTACCGTCGCTCGTGCCCGTACCACCGAAGCCCGCCGTGCCGCCGACCGTCGTTTGGAAGTTCGCGCTGCTCGCGGCAACCGTTGCGGCCAAGAAGCCGTAGTTGATGCCGTTTTGCGTCGCGATGTTGCCGTTGGTCGAAAGCGCGGTGTTCGCCGTGATGTTCAGGAACGCTTGTTGCTGCGCTTGGAAGCCGGCGTGGCTGCCGTCGAGCAGCGCCTGACCGTTGAAGTTCGTGTTCTGCGAGATGCGGTTGACTTCGAGCAGAAGCTGCGAAACTTCGACCTGCAGATTTTGGCGGTCGCTGTTCGAGTTGATGTCCGACGCTGCTTCGACCGCGAGGCTGCGGATACGTTGCAGAATGTCGGTCGTCGTTTGCAGAGCGCCCTCCGCGACTTGCGCCGCGTTGTTCGCGTTCTGAACGTTTTGAACGGCTTGGTTGTAGCCGTCAACCTGCGTTTGCAGGTTCGTCGAAATAGCGAGACCCGACGGATCATCTGCGGCGCTGTTGATGCGCAGACCCGACGAGAGCTGGGTGACGATATTCTTGAGGGCGTTTTGGTTGTTGCTCAGGTTGAGCTGAACGTTGTTCGCCAACAGGTTGTTGGCAATGCTGAGTCCTTGACCCATTGTTTCCTCCATGAGACGCGCGTGGCGCGTGTTGTTACAAGACTAGTCTGCAAGGGGAACGTCCTGTCCCCTCCGTTGGAGTATCGGAGCGCGGTGCTGAGGACTTTAGGTGGTAATGAACCTTATTTTTTACGCGGCTGGAGCCGTGCCCGGGAGGCCGTTCCGATCGGGGCGGGGGTCGCCGGCGCGGCCTGTGTCTCGGCGCTCGGAACGCCGGCAGCTTCCGCTGCGACGCGATTGGAGCGCTGGATCTCTTCGTAAATCTCGGAGCGGTGGACCGGCACCTCGCGAGGGGCTTCTATCCCGAGCTTGACCTGATCGCGGTCTACGGCAACAACGACAATGCGAACATTATCGCCGATCATAATCGACTGATTGATTTTGCGGCTCAGAACGAGCATGGGGGCCGGCCCTCCTTGGCGATTCGCTAGGCAGGGCCTTCTCGTCGAAGGGTCGGCAGACCCTCTTCTTTATGACGCTGGTTCGATTTGGATAGGCGCCGGCGCGTCTTTGCGCGGGATCGGCTGCCGCACCGAGAAACCGGAGTTCTCGAGAACGATTTGACGTCCGGTGCGCGTGCGCAAGTTAACGACGATCGGTGCAAAAAGATTCATGGTCATATCGTCCGCGTTTTCCGTGACGACAACGACGCAGAGAATCGTAAAGTCTGACGGGCCTTCGATCTCGAGCGCGGCAGCGGCGTACGGCGGCAGCTTCGGATCGTAGTCTTCGAAGACAAAGTACGGGTCGAGTGTCGGAAGGGCGATGTTGACGTCGTCGAGCGACTGCAGCCACACGAATGACGTCTGTCCTTCGACGTTGAGTGCTAGCCAACGGCGAAGATTGGGGAAGCCCGGGAGACCCCAGGGAAAACGAATGACGTCCGTTTCCGAGAACGTGCAGCTCCCGAAGCGCGGGAACTCCATCGATTGTGTATCGCTTACGTTCATATCCGATTCCATCGACAGGCTCATGTGATCTCCGAAGTTCCTAGAGATAATCGAAAAGGGTCTTACCTTCGAGGCGGGACGTCGTCGCGTACGCGGCCTGAAGGACGGTTTGTGTCTGCGAGAACTCCGAGGTCACCTTAGCTATATCGGTATCCTCGAGCCCGGACTGAACGCTCGTGTCGCTAGTAACTTGTGAGCTCGCGTTGCTTTGCAGCGTCTGCGCGCTCTGAATCGCCGAGCCGACGATCGCGCGTGCGTTCAGGACGCCGTTGAGGGCGTTATCGATGTCGCCGAGCTGGGTTGAGATGTAGTTCGGCTGCGAGGCCTGGTTCGTCAAACCGAATGCTGCGACGAAGTTTGCGGTGTTCGTCGCGCCGGCGCTCGGAACGTCGGTCACGGTAAACGGCTGCGGTGGGTTCGTCGTGCTCGTGAGCGACAGACGCTGCGTTTGTGCGTTGAACGACGCCTGCACGCCCGTCGTGGCGGACTGGGCGTTGATCTTCGCGACGATACCGGTCATCGTGTCGGTCGGGAGAAACGTGATGTTCACGCCGCTGGTATTGTTACCGGTTCCGATGTTGATCGTAGCGTTGCCGCTCGAGTCGAATTTCAGCGGCGTGCTCATGACCTGACCGGCACCGGTCGTCGCGAGTTGCGTTGCCGTAGTCGCATTCGTGATCGCCGTGCCGCGGAGATTCAGCGCCGCCTGACTTTCGTCGACGACCGACCCGCTATTGAGCGCGTTGCGCAGATTAATGAGCGTTTGAAAGACGCTCGGTGAACCGTCGGTTGCGTTGACGTTGAACGCCTGCTGCAGCGTCACGCCGGTTGCGATCGTCGTACCGTTCGGTGCCTGCTCAACCTCCTGCACGACATTGCCTTGCGTCGTGACGCTTGACGGCGGATTGCCTTGCGCTTGCACCAGCGGCGTCGACGACGGCACGAGCGTGCCTGCGAAAACATATTTGCCGTTGTACTGCGTATTAGCAAAGCCGATCAACTCATTGAGGATCTGGTTGACTTGCGTCGCGATGTCTTTGCGTTGCGATGCGTTATTCGTATCGCTTGCGCCTTCCACGGCCAGATTGCGTGCACTTTGCAGCGCGCTCGTGACGTTCGAAAGCGCTCCGTCGACCGTTGTCAGCTGATTCGCGAGGTCGGTATAGTTTTTACCGAGCTGCGTCTGCACGCTATTGTCGGCACGTACGCTGAGGTCGTGCGCGATGACCGTCGGATCGTCCGACGGCGCGTTGAGCGACTTTCCCGTCGAGAGTTCTTGCCCTTGCGTTTGGTACGTCGCGAAGAGATTGTCGATCGATGACGACTGTTGATCGTACATCGTGGACGTTGCAATGCGCATCGGTTAGCCTCCTTACCCGCCGACACCGAGTCCGGTAATGATCGTGTTGAGCAACTGGTTCATCGTCGAAATCGTCTTGGCCGCCGCCTGGTACGCGTTCTGATACTTGATCAGGTTCTGCGTCTCTTCATCGATGTTGATGCCGGAGATCGACTGACGCTGCGAGTTGATCGTGCTCGCAAGATTCGTCTGCGTTGCCGTTCCGGTCTGCGCCGTCTGCGTATCGATGCCGACCTGCGTGATGAGCTGGCCAAAGTACTGCTGCAGTGTCTGCGTCTGCGCGCTCGTGACCGTAAAGCCCACAGCGTGATTACCGGTCGGCGTGAACGTCACGGACTCCACGCCCGTCGCGGGATTCATGGTGATCGCGGTAACGGTGACGTTCTCCGGCGTATTCGGTGGCGTCGGCACCGAATCGATCGTAAGCACTTGACCGACTTGAACGTTACTAACACCCGGCGGCAATGCGACCGTAATCGGCGTTCCGGCAGTGGCCGCTGCAGGGGACGTCGTCTCCAAGGCCGGCACGCCGACGTTGGCTTGAAACATCGCCGTTAACGCATTGGCACCGCCGTTATCGCTCGCCGCGAAAGCATTCGTCGCATTCTGCTGCACGCCGACGCCGGGAGCGCTTTGCAAATTCTGGGCGCCAAGGACGCCCAGCAGCGACGCTGATGGGGTGCCGGCAGTCCAGTTCGAGTCGGAGATCGTGAACGAAGGGGTCTGCGGATTCGCCTGTTGTTTGCCGCGCAGCGCTAAGTCTTCGTTGTTCGGATCGCGCGCGAACACGATCCGCTGCGACGCTGCATCGAAGGACGCGGTCACTCCGGTGTGCGCCGCATTGAAGGTTTGGATGAACTGGTCGATCGTGGTCGCGTTTGCGCCGGGCGTCAAGCTGTTCGTGTTGTAGTTGAACGTGGTCGTAACGCCGTCAACCGTGACCGAGAGCGTGCCATTTACGCCGCCTGTAGGCGGCGGTCCCGGTGCGTCTGCCGCCGGCGGATTTGCGAGGCTCGCATTACCGTCGAGGAGCGCGCCGGTGTCGACGGAGTTGTTTGCCGAGTTCAGCGCCTGCACCAAGTTCCCGGCGCTCGTATTCGCGAGCGCCACGGGCAACTGCGCGGGCGCCGTGATTCCACACTTGATGTTGCCGGCGGAGATCGGCAGCGATGCCACGATCGGTTGGAAGAGCGCAGTCCCCGCATTCCCGTTGCGATCGTACGCAGACTGCGTGATGCGATTCACTTCGTTCGCGAGTGACGAGGCGAACTGATCGAGCTGCGTGCCGTACGACACCAGCTTGTTGTTATAGACGTCTTGCAACGCAGCAAGCTGGCCCGAACCGAGCGGAATGCCGGGTACGTTTGCGGCCGTGGGCGGGCTCGTCGCGAAGTCGATTTTGAAGGTCGGCGTTCCGTTCGATGCCGTCCCGATGACCGGTGCCGCCAGATGATACACTTGCGTGTCGTTCACGAGCGCTTGACCGTTTACGGTGACCAGCGTCGATCCGTCGCTCTGAATCGACGTTTGCGTGCCCAGATACTGGGAGAGCTGATCGATCAGATGATCGCGTTGATCTGCAAACGTGTTCGGGCTGTCGCCGACCGCCGTGGAGGCGCGGATCTGCCCGTTGAGCGCAGCGATTTTATCCAGGATGCCGTTCACCGTCGTGACGAGCGTGCCACCCTGTTGTAAAACCGACTGTTCCTGCGTCGTGACCGACTGAGAGGCGTTTCCGAGTGCTGATGCCAGCGACTGCGCCGTCTGCAGAACGTTCTGACTCGCCGCCGTTGAAGAATTTCCGCTGCCCGCTTGCGAGACGAGTTGCGCGATCGCGGCTTGGAACGCAGCGTATTGCGTTCCGACACCGGAGTTCGGCGCACCGAGCTGAGACTGAATCGCCTGCAGCACCGTCTGTTCCGTGGAGTAGTAGTTCTGCGAAGACGACGCGCCGCGGAACATCGCGTTGTACGCATCGGAATTGATGCGTTGGATCTGCGAAACGATGGCGCCCTCGCCCGCAGTCCCGAGAACGTGCGTCGACATGAACGGCGAACCGACGATCGGCTGTCCTTCGGTCAACACCACCTGCTGCCGCGAAGCGCCGGGCGTATTGACGTTGGCGATGTTGTCACTCACGACGTTTTCCGCGACGGAAAACGATTGGAGCGACGTCGCCATAAAGTCGAGGCCGAAGAACGTGCTCTGCGGGAAGAAACTGCTCATGCCTTGCTGCTCACCAGAACGCTGTTGGAAGGCGGCGGGACAAATCCGCGCCGCTTGTAGGTGCCGGGACCGTCGTTATGCGCTTTCTGCAGCGCAGCAGTGACTTTCATCAAGCGGTCCATCCCGCTCAAAATGAGCGCCTTGTTGTTGTTCGTCGTGATGCCGAGCGCGATCGACGTTGTCGTCAATTCTTGCAGCCGCTGTCCGAGTAAGGGCCACATCGCGCGCGGCGCGTACGCGCAAACTTGACGCAACGTCAGCGAGCCGAATCCGCGCACTTGCATGCCGCGGCGTTTGCCGGAGGCGGTTTGATACGCCTGGCGCGCGGAATCGAGTTCACGTTCAACCGTAGAGATATCCGTAACGTTGTTTGCGACGAGCGCCTTCGTCAAGCGTTGCGCCGCATCGTGCACGCGCATCAGCAACGAGGCCTCTTCATGCAGCGCATTCGCAAACGCGTCCCAAGAATCGGTCACGGTTCCGTCCTCCGTTTGACGTCGACGTGGGCTTCATTATGTGCATCCGAGAGAACTTGGTTGCGCATCTCCGACTCGAGCATCTTGCCGATGCCGAGCGAACCGCTGTCGGCGATCGCCTGCGCGCGCTGATCGTTGAGCATCGATTGCCACGTCTGCTCGGACGAGTTTTCCTGGCCGAAGATCGACTGCTGCGGAACCGTGTCTTGCATGGCGTTCATCACCATCTGCATGAAGACGCCTTCCAATTGCGTCGCCGCCTCGTGGAGTTGCTTGAGCGCCTGTTTCTGTTCCGCCGTTAGCGGCGCAGAGGTGGCGTTCTTTCCAACGTTCGAAATGTCGCCGGCCATCAGAGAATCTCCACATCGGCTTGCAACGAGCCCGCTTCACGCAGCGCTTGGACGATCGCGATGAGGTCGCGCGGCGAGACGCCCAGCGTATTGAGCGCGCGTACGACCGATGAGAGCGTCGCCGCGCCCGCGATGAACGTCAGCTGCTTCCCGTGCTGCGTCGCCGTTACTTGCGAATTGGATTGCCGCGCGGTCGTGCCGTTCGACAGCGGATTCGGCTGAACGATTTGATTGTCGGTAGTGATCGTGATCGTCAGATCGCCGTGCGCGATCGCACACGGTGCAAGTTTGATATCGCCGCCGAAAACCACCGTTCCGGTGCGCTCGTTCATCACGACCTTCGCCGGCTCGTCTTGCGAGAACGAGAGGTCGGACGCGTCCGCGAGAAACTGTACCGGGTTTCCCATGTATCCGGGCGGTAGCGTCACGTGAACCGTCTCGGCGTCGAGCGCCTGCGCGAAACGGCCGCCGAAATGCCCGTTGAGCAGCGACGCGAGATTCGCGGCCGTCTTATAGTCGGGCGTCGTAAGCACGTAGTTGAATCCCGTCGGATCGTTTTGCAGCGGCGTGACCATGTCACGTGCGATCACGCCACCGTTCGGAATTCGCCCGGCACCGGTAAAGTTCGTCGCAATGCCCGACGAGTTCGCACCGGCGACGAAACCGCCGACCGAGACCGGTCCTTGCGCCGTTGCATACACGAGGTTGTTCGCGGCCCGCAGCTCGGTCATCACCAGGGTGCCGCCCTGCAAACTCGTCGCGTCACCCATTTCGGAGACCGTGACGTCGACGTTGTCGCCGGAATGCGCGAACGGCGGCAGCGTCGCGGTGACGATCACGGCGGCAACATCGCGCGTGCGTACACCGGTCTGACTCACCGAGAGTCCGAACGACTGCAGAATGTTCTGAATGGTCTGGCTCGTGAAGATTACCGACGTTGAATCGCCCGTGCCCTGCAGGCCGACGACGACGCCGTAGCCCACGAGCTGGTTCCCGGTGACACCTTGAACCTTTGCAATATCGCGTACGCGTACCGCACGGCTGACGTTTTGCGCAAATGCCGGAACGCCCGCCGCAGATACGGCGAGCATGACGACAAACAACGCGCAAATCAGTTTTCGCATCAGAACAGCCAACTCAATATCCGCGAGAGCAGACCCTTATCTTTTTGATCGTTGCCTTTGAACTCGGCGTGCACGTCGGCGACGCGCGAAGCGAGCACGGCATCGGCCTGCGAGAGATCTTCCGGACGAATGACGCCGGTTATGTGGAGCGTCTGCTTGCGACCGTTGACATTGAGGTCCTGATCGCCGGCGATCTCCATTGCACCGCTCGGCAGCACGTTCGTCACGGTCGTCATCATCGTCGAGATGAACGAATCGGCGCCGCTCGCGCTCTGCGCGGTGGACGTCGTCGACGCGCCGCCGAACGTGGACGCGTTCTTGAGCAGCGCCACCATGAAGTTGCCGGTACCGCCGTTCTGTCCGAGGTTGAACTGCTTGTTGCTCGAGTAGTTGTTCGTGTGCGTGTTCGAATCGTTGAAATCGAACTGCACGTAGACCAGATCACCGACTTGCTGCGCGCGATGGTCCGGTCCCAAGCGAAGCGGGTGCCCCGGTCCTGCGGGCGGCGGCGCCGCGACGTAAAGCGTATCGGCCGCTGCCGCAACCGGCGCGAACGTAAGAGCCAAAAGAATCGCAATCGCACGTCGCATATTACAGTGCTCCTCCCGAGAGATCGAGTTCCACGCGATCCGGACCAACGACCGTTCCGGAAAGCGCTTTACGCGTTTGCGGATTCCACAATTGAACCTCGTCCCCGAGTCCGCCGCCAGTGCGCGCGACGACATCCGCCGCAACCGCGACGCCGCCGTCGTGCACGATCAATACGACCGTGCTGCCCGCCTTGACGATTTGATTCGTCTGCGTGCTCTCGATCGCGATCGGCTCTCCCTGACGCGTTGCACTCAGCACACGGCGACCGATCAGCGCTTCGGGGCCGTTGATGCGCTGCCCGTTGAAGGGCACACGTGCTGTCGTAACGTCGTCTGCCGTGATCACGGTTCCCGGCACGAGGTCGCGCGCGGCGACCGCCGCATGCACGTACTGCTGCACGCGATAACCGACGAACACCTGGCGCAAGAACTTGCCGTCGATCTCGATCGACACCGGCACGTTGATGTACGACGGATTGTAGAGCGCCGTGCCGACGGTAAGCGTTAACTTGCCTGCGGGAACGATTTGATCGGGCACGGGATAGGCTTGCACGAGCTGGGCATCGCCGGTCAGATGAAGCGATGCCGTCGCGGCCTTCGCGAGTGTTTCGAAACGCTTGCCGGAAATCCGCACCACCGGCTGCGCGAATGCCGAAGCCGGCACGCATCCGAAGAATGCGAGCACGGCGAGGGCGAGCGCGACGACGATGCGGTTCACGGTCATCTACCTTATTGGAACGGCGACATCTGCACGGCGGTCTGCAACATTTGATCCGCCGCACCGATCGACTTCGAGTTCGCTTCGTACGCGCGCTGCGCGACGATCATATTCACGATCTCATTGACAATTTGGATGTTCGACTGCTCGAGATATCCGTTTTGCAGCGTGCCAGCGCCGTTGAGTCCCGGCTGCGAGACGATCGGCGGACCGCTCGCCGCGGTCTCCGTATAGTAGTTGCCGCCGGTGATCGGTGAGAGTCCCGCGGGATTCACGAACCGCGCAAGCTGCAACTGTCCGAGGGTCTGCGGCTGCGCGCTTCCGGGAACTTGCGCAGTCACCGTACCGTCGGGGCCGATGTTGACCGAGACGGCGTTTTGCGGAATCGTGATCTGCGGCTGCACGAAGTAGCCGGCGGCCGTCACGATCGAACCGTTAGAATTTTCTTTGAACGATCCGTCGCGTGTGTATCCCGTCGTGCCGTCCGGCAGCGTGATTTGGAAAAATCCGTCGCCTTGGACCGCAACGTCGAGCGGATTGCCCGTCTGCTGCAGCGAGCCTTGCGTGAACATCTTCTCTGATGAAGCGACCTTCACGCCGAGACCGACTTGCTGTCCGACCGGAACGATCGACGCGCCGACGGGTGCGCCGGGCGCTTGAATTTGCTGGTACACGAGGTCTTGAAAGCGTGCCAAGTTGCCTTTGAAGCCCGTCGTGTTCACGTTCGCCAAATTGTTGGAGATCGTGTCCATGTTGTACTGCTGGGCGATCATGCCGCTTGCCGCTGTGTAGAGGGATCGCATCATTTTGGTGTCGTGCTCCTACTTATTGTGCTTTTGCGACTTCAAGGATCGCCGATTGCGTTGCGTCGTCTTGGGTCTTGATGGATTTTTCGTTCGCGCTGAACCAGCGTTCCGCGGTGATCAGATCGACCATCGAACGGACGACGCTGCCGTTGCTCTTCTCGAGGGAGCCCTGTTGAATACTGTAGGTTCCGGCTGCGACCGCCCGGGCGTTGCCGCTCGGTGCAAAATTGTTCGCGCCTTCGGGACGCAGATTGAGCAGGCTGTTGAACTGCGTGATCATCAGCTGGCCGACGTTTACGTTGGCGTTGTTGACGCGCTGCGTAATCGTGCCGTCGGTTGCGATCGTAACATCGCCTTGGTTCTGCAGCTGAATCGTTTGGCCGTTACTGCCGAGCAGCGCGTTACCGTCTTGCGTGCGCAACACGCCCGTCGCGTCGCGTACGAATTCACCGCTACGGGTGTAGCGCACGCCGTTGGGCGTTTGGACGGTAAAGAATGCGGCGTTGTTTCCCGTGATCGCGAGGTCGAGGGCGTTACCGGTCGACTGGAGCGCGCCTTCTTGGAAATCGGCGGGCGTGTCGTACACTTGCGAACCGGTGCCGAGCGCGCCGACGTACTGCGCGACCGAAACACCGGGCACCGGCGTATTGGGTGACTGCCCCGGATCGGTTTGCACGCGGAAGATGTTGAACGAGGGCGCGGACTGCACCTCAAGCAGCGTCTGTTTGAAGCCGCTCGTGTTCACGTTCGCGAGATTGTTCGCGATGTTGTCGACTTGCGCTTGCGCTACAAGCGCACCGCTGGCCGACGTGTAGAGCCCACGTACCAAAAGAAATAACCTCCGCACGAAACGGTTTGTCCCTTATGGATTTGCGCTGTACGCGCAAATCCGGGGGACAATGCGGAACCGTCAATCGATCGGGTTCCGCCGCGGCCCCCACCCTTCGTGCGCAGGTAGTCCAGCCGCGTAACCGCACAGCATCCTGCTATGCGCTCCTCTTCTTCTTCGGCAAGAGGCCCCGGGGAGTTTAATCCCCAGGGCCTCGCCTATCCGCCTTGGCGAAAAGCTTAGAATTGCATGCGAGAGACTTCGGTGTAGGTGTCCATCAGTTTATTGCGGACGGCCAGCGTGAACTGCATCGCAAGGGCAGCCTCTTCCACCGATTTCACTGTTCCGGCTTCGTCGTTGCTCTTGCCGAGCGCGAGGTCCATCGACTTCTGCTGCGCGGTAACGAGCTGGTCGTTGACGTTGCCGAGCATCTGGCTCAGCGTGTCTTTGAACGACGACGATGCGCCTTGCGCGGCATCGTCCGTCAGCGGCTCGCGCTTCGGCGCACCCGGCGCGATGTCGGGGACAAAGGTTCCCGGCGTGACCGAGTTGATCGCGCTGCCGTAGCTATTGATGTCCATCTTCCTCTGTATATCTCGCGGCGCTTAGCTCTTGAGTAATGAAATGTTCGCGTTGCTCATCGAGCGCGTCTCTTGGATCGCGGCGACGTTTGCCTGATAGGCGCGCGATGCCGCCATCAGGTCAACCATCTCTTTTACGACCTCGACGTTGGGGTAGTGGACATAGCCGCGCGGATCGGCTTCCGGATTGCCGGGATCGAACACGAGCCGGTCGGGGCTGTTATCGTTCGTGATGCCGACGGCTTGTACGCCCTCGACGTTGGCCTGCTGCGGCTGCGTCGGATCGAACGGGTCGGTGTTCGGATCGGCAGCGCCCGGCTTTTGCGCGAAGATCACCAGCTGGCGTTTGAAGGCGCCGCCTTGGGCCGTGCGCGTCGTATTGGCGTTGGCGATGTTGTTCGCGATGACGTCCATCGCGAGCCGCTCGGCCGACAGACCCGATGCGCTGATCTCGACGGAATCGTAGTAGCCCATTAGTTTGTCTGCTCCGTAATCGCTTCGCGCAAGAATTTATACTGCTCTTGCAACAGCTGCGACATCGTCTGCGAGTAGCCGGCATTCTCCGAGAGAAGCGCCATCTCTTGATCCACGTCCACGTTGCTCTGGTCCACACGCATTTGGATGGTCTCGTCGACCGTCGCCTGGGGGTTGAACGGCGTCGGCGCCTGCGCGCCGTCGATCTCGAACTGCCGGGCGCTATCGGTGTGCAGCGTGAGGCCGTCGGCCGGAGCCGGCATTCCGAGCGTCGCCTGCAGCGCTTCCCTGAAATTGGTCGTGGAGCGCCGGTAGTTCGGCGTATTCACGTTGGCCAGATTATTGGCGATCTGATCGTTCTCGAGGCCCGCGCCTTTGACGGCGTTGCCGAGGAGATCCGTCGTCTGACCAAACGAAATAGGATTGATGTCCGGCATCTCTCTTCGTATCGGCTTGCTCGGCGTTGCTCTTGAGGTTTGCGTTGTGTGTTGTTTTTGGGTTGGCCTCCGGCTTGGGGGTTCGTCGCGGGGACGCCCGGATTTTCACGTCGTGTGAAAATCCTACTCCCTGAA
>CAZYLU010000043.1:0-19713 GCA_964648945.1 uncultured bacterium
TATGGGCAGTAAACGATATTTTGCATTCACTTTAGCATCGTTCGCAATGCTTCTTGTCCTACTGCAAGGAGCCGCTCCTCGGAGCGTTCGTGCACAATCAGTGGCGCAGGCTACAGCGACGCCTACGCTACCTCGGAACGAAGACTTTAGTGTAGACGATCTGAAAGTATATCAGAACCGAAGCGTTGCAGAGCTGTGCTCAAATCCGACGCGTACGGTACGTGACGAAGAATATCTGACCTTTCAAAATCCGTCGCTTTGTAACGGCTATCACGGAGCACGTGGCTTTCTTAGCGCAGGCGTATACGGATACGGCCATCCCAATACGACGTATTGCAACGCTACAAACGGTTTGAAGGTGGGAATTCCCGGGTTGGCTTTCGGACCAAGTATCGGAAATAAGAATCTGCTTCAGTGGGCACTGCTCGCACTAGGCTTGGTATCGGCCGGATGTAATAACGCGCCCGTGGCTCAAGTTACACCAGCTCCGACGCCGCTGACTACTGCTACGCCCGTTGCGATCATCGGTCCAGACACGCTTAATTTTGATCATGTTAAGCAAGCCTCACAAAACTTCGGCATATCCGAGGTCGGTTACGGTGGACAATTCGTTGCGACTGCAAGTGACGGCTCACTGATAAAAGTTGCGCCGTTTAACGCAAAGCCATCGGCTGCCGGGGCACCCGTGACGTTCTCCGCGACAACGCAGGGCAGTGGCGGTAGCGCGACAATTCGCGTTATTGACGAAGCCGGTCACGAACGTGCAATCCTGGTTTCCGTAACGACGCCGACGCCGGCGACTCCGACGCCCACTCCCACGATTACGCCGTCGCCAGCGGCAACATAACGAAGGGATCCGATACTCTTCGCGTTCGTGGGAACAACGGGGCTATGAAACATGAACACGTCACGCATGATGCCGCTTTGTTACTTGCTCGCGCCGTTGTCGGTGCGAGTATCGCTGCGCATGGAGCGCAGAAGCTCTTCGGCTGGTTCGGCGGGCCGGGACCACAAGGCGCGGGGCAAATGTTCGGAAGCCTTGGGTTCCAACCGGGAGACCGAGTGGCACGGCTCGCTTCGCTCACGGAGATCGCGTCTGGGCTTTTGATTGCGACCGGCGCGGGTGGTCCGATCGGACCGATGCTATTAACGTCCGTTATGGGGACGGCTGTCGGCAGCGTTCATCTGAAAAACGGCTACTGGAATTCGAATCAAGGCTTCGAGATGAACACGATGTATGCGTTGATCGCGCTGCTCTTGGCCGTTGAGGATCACGGACACTTCAGCTTGGATGAAGCGGTCGGCATCCGCAACAAGATGCATCCTGCACTCGGATGGCTCGCGCTTGCCGGAGGTATCGGTGCGGCGGTGTTCATGCTTTCGCGTCGTGAGCTGCCGGAGCAGAATGCCAAACCCGCTTCACCGACGGAAACCGGAACGCTCGGCGAGCCTGCCGAGAATATCACGCCGGCGACACAGTAAAACGCGGGAACGATAATCGTCGTCATTCGCCTCACGATTGGCGTTGTGCTACGCTACCGGTGAGGTCGTTATGGCTGCAGTGTCGATCACACGCGACAGCGCCGACCCGGAAGACGTCGCAATTCTTTCGTGGTTCACGCTGAGCTCAACGTTTTGGCTGTTGCTCGCTACGGCAGTCGGGCTCTTGATTAGTTTCAAGTTCCCGTACCCGGACCTTGCGACGAACCCCCTGTTGTCATTTGGACGATTGCGCGCGATTCATACGAACGACACGTTCTATGGTTGGGCGACGATCGCGCTCTCCGGTGCCGCGATTTACGTGGCGTCGCGCACGTCCGGCGTCCCGATCATGGGAAAACGCTTCGCGTGGCTCTCCCTGATCTTTTATAACGTCGCGGCAATTTGCGGCACGATCACGCTTGCGCTCGGCATCAATTACGGCGACCAAGAATATCGCGAGTGGGTGTGGTGGGTGCGCGTGCTCTTAATTCTCGGCGTCGCGTTCGGGCTCACGTCGATTCTCGAAACCGTACGGCGCCGGCACGAGCCTGATATCTACATCTCGAACTGGTACACCATCGGCGGGTTTATTTTTACCGCGATTCTCAGCATCGTCGCGCTCATTCCGACGTATCAGAACGGCATCGGACAAGTCGCGGTTCAGGCGTTTTTCATGCATAACGCCGTGGGCATGTGGTTCACGTTCTTGGCGCTCGGTGTGACGTATTACGCGCTGCCCAAAGAGCTCAATCGCCCGATTTATTCGTATTCGCTCGGTGTGCTCGCGTTCTGGACGAACCTCGTGTTCTATCCCATAATCGGCGCTCACCATTACGAATTCACGCCGCTTCCGTGGTGGTGGCAGACGCTTGCCATCGTCTTTAGCGTCGGAATGCTCGTTCCGGTATTTGCGGGCTCGGCAAACTTTGGATTGACGATGCGGGGACGATTCGAGACAATACGCCGTTCGTACGCGTTGCCGTTTGTCGTCGTCGGCGTGGCATACTACTTTCTCGGCTCAACGCAGGGGACGGTCGAGGCATTTCGCAGTCTGCAGGCGATTTGGCACCTGACCAATTTCACCGTCGGCCATTCGCACGCCACGATGTACGGCTTCATCACGTTTCTCACATGGGGAAGCATTTATTACTTGCTCCCGCGCGCAACCGGAAAAGAACCAAGTCGCATTGCAACGGGTCTCCACTTCTGGTTTGCAACGATCGGCGTAACGTTCTACGTGATCTCGCTTTGCATGGCCGGAACGGTGCAAGGCTTGACGTGGGGTTCGGGCAATCCGTTCATCGCATCGGTCGATGCCGCTGCGCCGTATTGGGTGGGGCGCGCGGTATCCGGAACGTTAATGCTGCTCTCGCATTTCATCTTCGCATACAACGTATACGTCATGACGTTTGGGCCTGCGCGCGAGAGCGCCAAGTGGGAGCCCAGAGCACCCGCGGCGGTCGAAGTATGAACCGTGGAATGAACAACGTGTGGGCATTCGCAGTTGCCTGCGCGCTGATTTATGGTACGCTGGCCATTCTGATGGGCGTCGTTCCGGGAGCGAGCCTTTCGCCAAGCAAACCGACGCCCGGGCTGCAGCCGCTCACTGTTCAGGAGCAGCGCGGGCGCGAGATCTACGTAGGCGAAGGCTGTTCGTATTGTCACACACAGGACGTGCGTCCGCTGCAACAGGACCTCGTCTTTGGACGCCCCTCGGTCGCCGGTGACTACGCATACTCAACACCGCAGTTGCTGGGAACGGAACGCACCGGACCGGACTTGAGCAATATCGGCGCGCGTCAGCCGAGTGAAGTGTGGCATTTGCTGCATCTCTGGAATCCGCGGTCGGTTGTGAGCGACTCAATCATGCCCGCGTATCCGTGGCTGTTCGCCGTGAAGGATCACGCCGATCCGCAAGACGTCGTTGTGAGCGTCCCGTCGGGATTCGCACCCGCGCACGGTGTCGTGGTGGCGACGCAAGATGCTCAAGCGCTCGTCGCATATCTGAAAGCCCTCAAGCAGGTTCCGCTCAGAAACGGAACGTCGCAATGAACGGCATGCAGATGCAGCCGACACACGGCGACGCACTGGGATGGATCGTCGTCGTTGCCGGAGCCGTTGCGACGCTTTGGACGATTGGCGCCGCGCTGTATTGGACGTTTCAACCCGGTGAAACGAATCCCGATCATCCGAAATATCTAATCCTCAAGGATGACCGCTAATGAGCGAGCAGCGCGTGGAGCCGCTCCAGCCGGTTTCCATCACCGTCTTTCTCGACGATGGTGAAGAACCGATTGCAACACACCGCCCTCCCGCGCTCATCACGATCGATACCACGAGACTCGACGACGGCGATCACATGTTGCGCATCCAAGCCGTCGATGCCGTCGGGCACATTGGCGTGCGTTCCGTTCCGTTTGTCGTTTCAAACGGTCCCGGCATTACCGTAACGGGGCTGCGGCCGGGTTCGCGCGTTCGCGGCATGCTGGAGATCAACGTCAACGCGTTCGGTTCCGACGAACCTTTCGATCCGGTGCGCGCGGAATCGGAAGGCCCGATACCGGTATGGACGTGGGTCATGTTCGCGATCATTGCAGCGTGGGCCACGTGGTATGGGCTTGAATACTTCAAGACGCCCGAAGCGTTTGCAAAGACGCCGACGTATGCCGTGAATCCGGCGCTCGCGCAAGCAAACGCACCGGCGGCAGCCGCGCCGGCAGCCACGTCGGCGCCCGTTCCATCGGGTGCGCCGGGTGCAAAGAACGTCGCTGCCTTCGATTACGATGCACTCGGTTCACAAACGTACGCGGCGAATTGTCAATCGTGCCACGGCGCAACGGGCACGGGCGTGCCTGGTACGTTTCCGCCGCTCGCCAGTGACCCCGTAGTAAACGGAACCGATGCCGATGCGCACGTGAAAATCGTTCTCAAGGGACTCGGCGGCAAAACGATCGGCGGTACGCATTACAGCGCGCAGATGCCGCCGTTTGCACAGCTAAACGATGCGCAGATTGCAGCAGTGATCGATCACGAGCGTACCTCATGGGGCAATCACGGTCGCCTGGTAACGCCCGATATCGTTAAACACGATCGCTAGAGATCTACTAAAGTTTTAGTTGACAGCGGGCCGCGTGTAGTGTAGGCTTCTACTAAGTCTTTAGTAGAAGCTGCCGGAGGGCTATTGTGCGGCGTTCCAAAGCAAAGTCTCTGACCAAAGGCGAGCTCCGGATCATGCAAGTGCTCTGGAAGCTTCGTCATGGCACCGTGGCCGATGTCGTCGCCGCGATTCCGCCACCACCCCTTGCATACACGACGGTGCTCACGATGTTGCGCATTCTCGAGCAAAAGGGCGCGGTCAAGCGCGAGCTCGACGGACGCGCACACGTCTACTATCCCGCCTTTGCGCAAGAAGATGCGGCGCGCACGGCAATCGGAGACATCGTCGGTGCGTTTTTCAAGAACAGTAAAACCGCGCTCGCGATGCGGCTTATCGCTGAAGAAAAGCCTGATAAGGACGAACTCGCCCGCATGAAGGCGCTGATCGCCAAGTACGAGGAAGAACAATCATGATCGCGCTGCAGCCCGTGCAATCGTGCGGCATTGCCGTACTCGTTACTGCGATCGTCAACGCGATATGGCAACCGGCTCTGATCGCGAGCATCACCTGGTTCGCGCTGCGCATCTCGCGCTGCACGAACGCGACGACGCGTCACGCCGTGTGGACGCTTGCGCTTGTTGCGAGCATCGTCGTTCCGATCCTCAGCGCCACGTCGCTCGTTCTGCCTCAGGCCGCGCTCGAAACGCCGGCGACTTCCGCTCCTGCGCACACGGCGGCAAAAATCCCAAGTCCCCTGCTATCCCCCGCGCGTACGGCGCCTGCGGTTCCCGTCGTTCATCGAGTGAAGATCGAAGTGCATCCGACCGTTGCGTCGATCGTAGCGGAACTGTGGGCGCTCATTGCACTCGCGGTTCTCGGTCGCCTCGCCTTTAGTTTCTTCTATCTTGAACGGTTGAAGCGCGATGCATTGCCGCTTGACGTCGACCGGCGTCATGCCCTTTCGCGTTGGGACCGTGCCGAAAAAGGCCAGCGTGACGTCCGCATCTGCGTGAGCGACGAAATTCGCGTCCCCGTCGCAATCGGAATCTTCGATGCAATGATTCTGTTGCCTAAAGATCTGGTCGAGGAGCTCGATCCCACCGACTTGGATCGGATTCTGCTTCACGAACTTGCGCACGTTCGCCGTTCCGACGATTGGGTGAATCTGCTGGAACGTGTCGCGATGGCGCTGCTGTTTTTCAGCCCCGGAATGTACTTTATCGCGCGGCAGATGGATCTGGAGCGGGAAGTTGCCTGCGACGATTGGGTCCTCGCGCAAGCCGCGGAGAACGCATCGTACGCCCGCTGTCTTGCGCGCATCGTCGAGATGACACAATGGCCGTACCGTCCGCTTGCAGCACCGGGCGTCTTCGTGACGCGCCGAAGCATGTCGATTCGTATCGAACGGTTGCTCGCGCGGGGGCGGGATGTTCGCGTCCGCTTAGCGCTTGTGCCCTCACTCGTCTCTGCTGTTGCCATCGTCGCCATCGTTCTAGCGGGCGGATTTGTCTCGCCGACGATCGCCTATACGATGAGTTCCGACGTCACCGTGCGTGCGCCGCAGATTAAACCTGTCGTAGTCGCCGCGAAGCCGACGCATGCACCGACGGCGGCAAAGACGTCGCCGAAGCCGTTGCCTACCGTAACGCCGACGCCGCTTGTTGCGGCGGGTATTGCGCCGAAGATCGCGCGGAACGTTACAACCCACGTTTACGAATACGTGCATGCCAACGTCCATGACCACGTCGTCGCGTACAACAGCTCCAAGCAGATTTCACGAACGGTATCTGCGGCGGTTAGTCACGCCTCACCGATCCACAACGCGGTTGCCGATACCGGCTATCTCGATGAGCTGCAGGCAGCCGGATTGACCAACCTCGATCCCGATACGGTGATTGCCCTTAAATCGGTCGGCGTAACGGGTGATTACATCAGAGAGATGCGCAATGCCGGCATCGGTCAGTTGACTGCGCGCGATCTCATTACCCTCAAATCTGTCGGTGTGACGCCGGACTACATCACGATGATGCGCAACGCCGGCCTTGGCGCCAGCAACGCGCGTGAATGGACGGAGCTGAAATCCGTCGGCGTGACTCCGGAATACGTGAGCGGATTGGAACGGGCGGGAATCACTGGGGTCGACATACGTTCGATGGTTGAGTTGAAGTCATTGGGCGTTACCCCGGAGTACGTTGCCGATCTTGCCAATGCCGGCTATCCACGGCTTTCCGCTCGAGAATACGGTGAATTAAAGTCGCTTGGCGTTGACGGCGAATACATCCAGCGCTTGGCGCAACACGGGTTCACGAAGCTGTCCGTTCACAAATTGGTCGAATTCAAAGCAATGGGAATCGATCCGAAGTGAACCGGCCATTGCGTATATCAACAGCAGCCGCGCTCGCGCTGCTGCTCTCGTTCCCGCTGCTCGCAGCCCGCGCCGATACGGCGCGCGGAACGTGGAATATCGTGAGCGAGCGCGGCACGGTTCAACTGGAAACGAATTGGCACTCCGCCGACGGCCGCAACAACGATAATCATTCGTCGACGATCGACCCCGCGACGTTAGGTATCTCGAATGCGCTCGCATCGCCGGGACAACATGCAACGTTCAGCACGCATCGCGAAGCCGGCGATTACCGCTTCGAGGGTTGGCTCGGCAACGGCGAAGGTTCGGGCAGCTATACGTTCCAGGTGAACGAAGCGTTTTTCGACGCCTTACGGAAGCGCGGATACGATGTAAAAACGCTCGACTATGAAATGGCATTCGCCAATCTCGACATCACGAGCGAATACATCGATCAAATGGAATCGCTCGGATATAAGGGCGAGGTCAATCAGCTCATAGCAATGAAAGCGCTGGGCGTAACGCCGCAGTACGTTCACGATTTACAAACGGCCGGGATTACCGATCTGACGGAGACGATGGTGATTTCCATGCGCGCGCTTCACGTGGATCAAGCATACGTAAACGAGATCGCCGAAGCCGGGTTTCCGCACCTCTCCGCGAACCAATATGTGACCCTTCGGGCAATGCACGTCGACGGCGCCTACATCCGGTACCTCCGCAGTCATGGCTTCAAAAATCTGACGGTCAACCAGGTGGTGACTATGAAGGCAGAGCGAATTTAGCCATATTCCACAAGGAAAATCGAGCCGTTTAGAAAATCGTCCGGTCAATTAGCTGCCCCCCTCGAAAGGACAGTATGACCAAGAACGAGTTAGCTCGTGAGCTCGCCGAGGAACTGGAAATGCCGCGCCGTCAGATGGTCGATATCATCGAAGCGCTGCTGGACAAATTCACCGACGTGCTCAAGTCGGGCGACAAAGTCCAATTGACCCCCTTCGGCCAGTTCAAGGTTCGGGATCGCGCGGCACGCATCGCGCGCAACCCGAAGACGGGCGAACCGATCAAAGTGCCGGCAAAGCGGGTTCTGAAGTTCATCGCCGGACGCACGCTCAAGGAAGCCGTCGGCACCGCCAAGCGCGGCAGTGGCACTGCGGCGAAGAAGTCGTCGGCCAAGAAATCGACGGCGAAAAAGAGCGTCGCGAAAAAGGCGGCTCCCGCACGTAAAGCTGCGCCGGCCCGTAAGACGGCCGCGAAGAAGAGCGCCGGCGGACGCAAAAAAGGCCGGTAAATTCCGGTAAAAAGTAGAGCCGCCCGTCGTACGGGCGGCTCTTTCTATTTCTCGAATTTATGCCGTCGGCGCTTGCGCCCGATTGGGTTCAACGGTTCCCGTTTCCACGCGACTGCCTTGTCCCCGGCCGACGGTTTGGAACAGCCGGATCATCGCCGGATTGAATTGCGGAATATCATCGGGTTTGCGACTTGTCACTAGTCCCGGCGACTCGACCATCGGCTCGTCGACCCATTCGCCGCCCGCATTGCGAATATCCGTTTGAAGCGACGGCCACGATGTCAATTTCCGTCCGCGTATAAAATCGGCTTCGATGAGGATCCACGGCGCGTGGCAGATCGCCGCAATCGGCTTTCCGTCCTGCGCCATCTGTTTCACGAATTCAACGGCCTGCGGTTCCATTCGCAGTTTGTCGGCATTGACCACGCCGCCCGGCAGCATAAGCGCGTCGAAATCGTCGGGATTTGCCTCCTCGAGCGACAGGTCGACATCGAATGTCTGAGCCGGCGTGTGATGGTTCCACCCTTGCACTTGCGGCGTATGCTGCGAGATCAATGTCGTTTGCGCTCCTGCGCCGTCAAGCGCTTTTCTCGGTTCCACCATCTCTGCTTGTTCGAATGCGTCGTCGAGTAAAATCGCTATACGCATCCCTTGTAACTCTTGTGCCATAAGGTAAGACTCGTACCCAACGCGCAGGCCGCGTCTAAGTAGGCAGCCAAGGTATTTCGGGTGTTTCGGTACCTCACCGCGGGCGAATCCCACGGACCTGCTCTTGTCGGCATCCTCGATGGCTTGCCCGCGCGCATTCGACTCAACGTCGAAGAGATTAACGAAACGCTTGCACGTCGCCAGGGTGGGTATGGACGCGGCGGCCGCATGAAGATCGAACGCGACGAGATTGAATTTTTCGCCGGCGTGCGCGGCAGCGAAACGCTGGGTTCTCCGATCGCCGTCGTCGTGCGCAATCGAGATTTCGAAAACGTGCGCGCGCTGATGGATCCGCTAACCGGATCGGGCAAGCCGCTGACGAATCCGCGCCCCGGACACGCCGACTACGCAGGGGCGTTGAAATACCGCCATCGCGATCTGCGCAACGTGCTCGAGCGGGCCAGCGCGCGCGAAACGACGATGCGCGTTGCGCTCGGCGCGATCTGCGCGCAGTTCCTTGCTGCACTGCGTATTACGACACGCAGCTACGTTCATCGCATCGGCGATGTTGCCGCACCGGAACTCGACGAGTGGTCGCAAGATGACGTCGAGGCGAGCGACGTCCGGTGCCCTGATTCACAGGCGGCGAATGCGATGATCGCGGCGATCGACTCAGCGAAAGCCGCTGGTGATACGCTCGGCGGCCAATTTATCGTCCGTGTTGATGGTCTTCCCGCGGGCATCGGCAGCAACCGTCAACCCGACACACGTCTCGACGGCGTACTTGCCGGCGCGCTGATGGGCATGCAAACCGTGAAATCGGTGGAAGTGGGCCTTGGTGCCGGTGTGGCATCGCGTCCGGGATCCGAAGCGCATGATATTTTCGCAGTGCGTAACGGCAATGTCGAACGCGGCAGCAATCGTGCCGGAGGCATCGAGGGCGGCATGAGCAACGGTCAGCCGGTCACGCTGCGCGTCTCGGTGAAGCCGATTCCCACGTTGATGAAGGCACTGCCGTCGGTCAATCTGCACGAAGGCCAAGATGCGCCGGCTACGATCGTGCGCAGCGACGTCTGCGTCGTTCCCGCGGCAGCGATCGTCGGCGAGGCGATGGTGCGCCTCGCGCTCGTTGCACCCGTACTCGAAAAATACGGCGGCGACTCAATTGAAGAAACGGTCGATAATCTACAGCGCGCGAATGCCGCCGCTGCGGCGCTGTTCGCGAGGGACCAGGAGGGCGTATGAAACATCATGTTGCGCTCGTGGGATTCATGGCCGCGGGCAAATCGACGATTGGAAAAAAGCTCGCGCGAAAGCTGAAGTGCGCGTTTTTTGATACCGACGAGCTCATTGCCCGGGACCACGGCGAAGTTTCCGATATTTTTTATAACGAAGGCGAGAAGGCGTTCCGCGCGTACGAACTCGACGCGGTATCGCACGTTCTCGAAGACGGCGAACCGGGCGTCGTCGCACTCGGCGGCGGTGCACTAACGTACGAGCCCACGTCAAAACTCCTCAAGAAGCGGGCCTACCGCGTTTTCATCAAGGTTTCGCCGGAACAAGTCGCTGAGCGCATTCGCAACAGCAAACGCATCCGGCCTCTGCTTGGCCCTTCGCCCGGCCTCTCGAAGATCAAAGAATTGTATACGAAGCGTATGCCGCAGTACGCGCACGCAGATTTCGTCGTGGAAGCGGACGGCATGAGTACCACCCAAATCGTCGATACGATCGTCGAGTGGCTGCACAAGAAGAAGATCGAGATTTAATCGTCAATACCGATCTGCCTTATCCGGTTTGTATCGGTTACGACACGCGCCCGGCGATCGCGACGTTTATGCAACATCGCGCGCAGCCGTACGTCGTGCTCGCTGACGCAAATCCAAACGTTCGTAAGCTCGCGCGCGACGTCGCGCGGCTGAAAGGATGCTTGGGGGTTCGCGCATTTCCGCTGGGCGAGTCGCGTAAGCGCCTCGCAACGGTGGAACGCGTACACGAGGCACTGCTCGAAATGGGTGCCGATCGCGGGACGCTAGTTGTCGGTGTCGGCGGCGGCGTCGCGAGCGATCTCTTCGGGTTCGCAGCGGCGACCTATATGCGAGGCGTTGCATACATGCATGTTGCTACGACACTTGTCGCGATGGTCGATGCGTCGATCGGCGGCAAGACTGCCGTCGACTTGCGCGGAGGCAAGAACATCGCCGGACTCTTTCGCGATCCGATCGCCGTCTTCGCGCACATCGATGCGCTGCAAACATTGCCGTACCGGCAGATTCGCGAGGGGCTCGCCGAGGTGCTCAAAGCGGCCGTTATCGAGGGAGATGAGTTCTTCGAATCGCTGGAGACGCTTGCACCGCACCCGTTCTGGCGCTGGCCGTGGCTGGAGATGGTAGCGCAAGCCGTCAAAGTGAAGACGATGATCGTCGCCGACGATCGAGAAGAGGCCGGCATGCGCGCGCTTCTCAATCTCGGACACACGTTCGGGCATGCGCTCGAAACTGCGAGCAATTATCGCGTATCGCACGGCGTCGGCGTAGCGCTTGGCCTGCGCGCCGCAGGATTGCTCGCGATGCGCACGGGGCGTTATTCCGAAGAGGAGCATCTTCGCGTCCTCGCGACGATGGCGTTGCTCGGCATGCCGCTTTCAACGTCCGTGGACGCGGACGACGCGTTTGCCGCCATGCAAAGTGATAAGAAGAAGCGCAACGGCAAGCTGCGCTTCGTGCTTCCGCGCGCAATTGGCGATGTGGAATACGGCGTCGAGGTGCCGGATCGCGTCGTGAAGGCCGTGCTCGGTCGATTGCGGCGTTCACCGGAATCGTTCGGATAGCGTGCGGCGTGCGCGCCGTTGATGCGCTCGCGGCCATTCGTTCGTCGCGCTTCGATCTTCCGTTAACCTACGATGCGCGCGATTTTGACCTGCGGATAGGCGACGTCGTCCGTGTGCCGCTCGGGAATCGCGAAGTCGTCGCGTTCGTCGTCTCGGATACCTACGGCGCACCTGCGGACGCGAAGCTCAAGCCCGTGCGCGAGAAGCTTGACGTGCCGCGTGCGTTCGACGAGACGGGTCTGCAGCTCGCGCGATTCATTTCCGACTATTACGTTTGCACGCTCGGTGATGCGCTCTCGGCCGTCGTGCTTTCAGCGGCTGTACCGCGTATGGTGGATTCATTTGTACGGACCGTCGGAGCGCCCAGTCCGCAGCGATATCCGTCGGTGCCGGGGCGGCTCGTCCGCTTGGTGTGGGAAGACATGCCGGACGGGTTTGGGTTGGAGGCGTTGTTGCGCCATCCCGAAGCGCGTCGTGCCGGCGACCGCGCCGCGCTGCTCCGTCACGTGCAAACGCTCGTGCGTAGCGGCGAATTGCGTCGCGAGCGCCGCCTTGTCGACCCGAAGACGCAAGAGTATCGCATCCGCGTTCTGTATCCAAGTAACGGCGCGACGATCGGTGGTTCTAAAGCAAAAGCGCTCGTGCAATTCGTTAACGATGCACGCGGCGTGCCGCGCGCCGACGCATTGCTCGCCGGATTCTCCAACGCGGTCATCGCGCGCGCCGTTAAAGCGGGCGCGCTGGAAGAACGTGAAGTCTCGCCGGCGCGCAGGCGCGCACGTGCCGTTATTCCCGATGCGCCGTTCGCACCTACGCGAGAGCAAGCAGAGGCGTTGGACCGCATCAACGCGTGGCTCGATGCGCGGACGTACGCAGAGGCCTTGATCCAGGGCGTAACCGGGAGCGGTAAAACGTATGTCTACGTCGAGGCGATCAAACGCGTGGTGCGCGAGGGTGGGCGCGCGATCGTGCTCGTACCCGAGATTTCCCTCACGCCCCAGACGGCACGGCGATTCGAGGATGCGTTCGGCGACCGGGTGGCCGTGCTCCATTCTGCGCTTTCCGAACGCGAACGATTCGAAGCGTGGCAGGCATGTATGCGCGACGAGATCGACGTGGTCGTCGGCGCGCGAAGTGCGGTCTTCGCGCCGCTGCGCGACGTACGGCTGCTCGTGATCGATGAAGCGCACGAAACCTCGTACAAGCAAGACACGGTACCGCGGTATCACGCGGTCACCGTCGCACGCGAACGCATGCGCGCGAGCGGTGGAGTCTTGCTCCTCGGAAGCGCGACGCCATCGCTCGAAAGCTATGAGGCCGCGCGCCGCGGCCGCATCGAACTCATTACGTTGATGCAGCGCGCGACGGCGCAGCCGATGCCCGACGTAAAAGTCGTCGATCTTGCAAAGGAATTCGAGGCGGGCAACAAACGAATTTTTAGCACGAGGCTTACCGACGCCCTTGCAGACCGGTTGCAGCGCCGCGAGAAGATCGTGCTCTTCGTGAACCGTCGCGGCAGCGCAGGGTTCTTGTTGTGCCGTACGTGCGGATTCGTTCCGGAATGTCCGCGCTGCGACGTCTCGCTCGCAGCGCACCGGAGTGAAGGCCTGCTCCGTTGTCATTATTGCGACCACCAACAACCGATTCCGGTAAATTGTCCATCGTGTGCAATGCCGACGATTCGCGAGTTCGGCGTCGGTACCGAACGCGTTGCGGACGAAGTCGTGCGGTTGTACCCCTCGGCAAAGGTCTTACGGATGGATTCCGATACGACCACACGGGTCGGCGACCACGCGCGCATTCTAACGGAATTCGAGGAGTCGGGGGACGTTCTCGTCGGCACGCAAATGGTCGCAAAAGGTCTCGATTTTCCTACCGTCACGCTCGTCGGCGTCGTGGCGGCGGATGTCGGTCTGCACGTTCCGGATTTCCGCGCCGCTGAGCGAACGTTTGCGCTCGTGTCACAGGTGTGCGGGCGCAGCGGTCGCGCCCGACCGGGCGAGGCGATCGTGCAGACGTACTCGCCGTCGCACCCGGCCATCGTGTACGCAGCCGCTCATGACTACGAGGGGTTCGCGGAAATCGAGCTGCCGGAGCGGCGCGCGCTGCACTGGCCGCCGTTCGTGCGTCTCGTTTACCTCGGCGTTATCTCGCGCAGCCGTAGCAAGGCGGCGGCGCAGGCGGAACGCTATGTCGATGCGTTGCGTTCGGCAGAAGATGTGGAGGTCTTAGGCCCGGCTCCATATCCCATTGCGCGCTTGAATAATGAATGGCGCATGCGCATCGTGCTCAAGACGCGCAAGCCCAAAGCGCTACGCGAGCAGATTCGCAAGCATATTCTACCGCTTTCGCGAAGCGATCGTGATACAAGGCTTAGTATCAACGTCGATCCGTAGGAGGGACGAACGGTGAAAGCAACGATGTTCATCGATGTGGTGAGTCACTGGTGTTTAGTGGCAGTCCCCGCGGCGCAGGCGCTCGTCGAGCTCGGGATCGACCTGGAAGTGGTTTACGCTCCGTTAAAGGACGGCGCGCCGCTCGGCTTCACGAACGAAATGGAGAGCTGGTTCTATCAGCGCGGTACGGTTGCGTACAACAAAGAGTTCATTGCGGCATGGTGCGAGGGCCCGCAGATCAGCAGCTGGTCAGCGAATGCCGCCGCATTCGTCGCAGGCGAGATCACCGGAAATCCGCTCAACGCGTCACACGCGATGATGTCGGCCGCAATGGAACAAGGTGCGCTCGTGGGTCGGCCTGAGGAAGCCTACGCGCGCGCCGCTTCATTTGCCGGCGTTTCGCCTGACGAGATCGAGCGTCGCGCGACCGAAGCGCGCGTACGAGATATTCTTCTCGACGGGAACAAACGTCTGGCAGCGCTCGGTGCCGACGAACGCCCGACATGGCATCTCGAAAATGACAACGGCGACTTTGCCCTGCTCAAAGGCATCTGGCACAAAGAAGCGGTGGCATCCGTTGGGATGGCGCTGCTGCACGACGAACGCGCATACGTGAAAGCCGGTCCGCCGCCCGCGTTCGCGTAGACGTCTACGGACAAACGCGCGGCTGCGCCGGCAATGTTCCGAGCAGATCGTAGCGGCCGTCGATTCCGATAGACGAAGACGCACGGCTGAACCACGAGAAAAACGCTTCGTCTTGTACCGTAAAGCCGTTTATCGGGAAGTGGACCCGTACGAGCGGATCGCCGACCTCGAGTTGATTGCTTAAACACGTATTCGTCACGGGGTGAATCCACGTCGGCACGCGGTTGAATTGTGCGCTGCTGGTCCCCTGAAATTTCGGCGGAGAGTAAAACGGGTCGTTAAGCCACTCGGCGATCTCGTGTGAAACATGCGAGAGGTCGAGTGGAGTTGACGCGGAGACGTTTCCCCAAACCGTCGTGAAGGTCGATGTGCCGGCTGACGTCGTGACCGTAAATGACGAATGGTAGCCGTTGTAGCAGCAATTGCCGTTCTCTTCCAACACACGCATGTCTGTGATGGCAAAGATTGCGAGCGAACCGGGCGCAATATGATATGCAGCGAGCAGTTGTTCCTCGATGCCGCCGGGATCCAGAAAATATTGCGAATGCAAGAACGCCGTTCGAACCCCGGACGTGCTTCCAACGAAGCCTTGAGTCGATGACGTGATGGTCAAAATCTTCGTTGGCTCAACGACGGGCGGCGCAAGGAATACGTGATAAGTCTTCGCGTGCACGAAGCTCCAGAACTCAGAGCGCATCATCGCGTCGCCGTATTGGAGTCTTCCGGCAGCATAGCCGCTTTCCGTTTGGAATATCGGCGATTGTTGTATTTGCCGAACGGCAATCGTCGGAGCAAACGTCGCCGTCGTGCCGAAACGGAGTTCGACGGGGATGATCACGGTCGGAATGGTTACCGAGGACGGGGCGGTAAACGGATTGCTTCCGACCATCGCATATGAGTATGGCGTGCCCTGAAAAACGAACGACGACTGGAAAAACGGTACGGTGCGGCCGACGCTAAGCGTTTGCGAGGTTAGCGATTGCGCGTCGAGCGCGAGCGGCGCCGGAGGAGAAAGCGTATCTGATGAGCGGGTGCAGCCGCCGAACGCGGCACACGCCGCGACGAGAACCAACGACGCTAATGTGATGCGCATGCCGGTGCTCCCCTTGGTGACACGAGCGTATCACGAGGAGCACTGCAATTCATGAAGCGGAACGGGCTTGCCGTAGTAAAATCCCTGGAGTTCGTGACAGCCGGCCTCGCGCAGGAATGCATCTTGTCCGGCGGTCTCGATGCCTTCGCCGATCACCATGAGGCCAAGTGAGTTTGCAAGCGCGGTAAGCGAGCGGCAAATCGCGCGGCTATAGTCGTCGCTCTCGCAATCGCGCACGAACATCCGGTCGATCTTCAAACACGAGACCGGATAGGATTTCAAGTAGCTCAGCGTGTTGTAGCCGGTTCCGAAGTCATCAATTGCGATGGAAAATCCGTCACTGCGCAATCGCCCCAGCACTTGCGCGGCAAGTTCAACGTCGTTGATGAGTGATTGTTCCGTAACTTCGATTTGGATCTGCGACGTGTCGACGCCCGCATCGCGAGCGATATCACACGCGCGTTCATTGAAGTTCGGCGTCTGTAGCTGCTCGGCGGAAACGTTGATGTTGACGCGGATCGGACGCCCGAGCCGCTCCGAAAGTGCGACGGTTGCGCGGCATGCTTCTTCGAAGACCCATTCACCGATGAGCGAAAGCTGGCCGCTCTGTACGGCGATATCTAAAAACGAGCCGGGCGCGATCATGCCGAGTTCGGGATGATGCCAGCGAAGCAGCGCTTCCACGGCAGAGAGCTCGCCGGTCGATGCGTTGTAGATCGGCTGATAGTGCAGCGCCAACTCATTTCGTTCCAGCGATACGCTCAAGTCGCGCTCGATGCGGTGACGCGTGGTCATCAGCCGTTCGAGATCGGGCGTATACCACATGACATGGGAACGCCCAGCCGCTTTCGCTCCGAGCATCGCCATGTGCGCGTGCGTGAGCAGTGCGTTTTCGGCTTGGTGAACGTTGAACATCGCCACGCCGATGCTCGCCGTCAACGTGTATTCGACACCGCCGACGACAATGGGCGAGCGAAGGGCGTTGCGCACTTCGTCGACATGGGCTTCGGCTTCGCGATGATCGCGAACACCGTGGAGCAGTAGGGCGAATTCATCGCCTCCCATGCGCGCAACCGTGTCCAGCGCGAGCGGGAGCGAGCGCAGCCGCTCCGCAACGGCACGCAGGATCTGATCGCCGGTCGCATGCCCTGCGACGTCGTTGACTTCCCCGAAGGCGTCGAGATCCAAAAACACCAGCGCAACGCCGCGACTGCTCGCCTCCGATTCCGCAACGGCTGCGCGCGCGAGCCGGTCGAAGGCAACACGGTTGAGCGCACCGGTCAGCGGGTCGTGGACGGCGGCGTACTCGAGGCCTCGCTGCGCTTCCAGCGCCTGCGTCTGGTCGAGGACGACTCCGACACCGCGCACCGCCGTACCGACGGCGTTGACGAAAAACGACACGTGCGAATGGACGTAGCGCAACTCGCCGGATGGCCGCACGATCCGGTATTCAACGTTGAGTTCGCTTGCGCGCGCGATCGCGCTCGCGCGTTCACGCGAAAAGCGGAGGCGATCTTCGGGGTGAATCCGTGCGACCATTTCACCGAAGTGAATTCGGCGGGTCTCCTCGGGAAATCCGAAGAGCCGCGCGAAGCCGGGCGTAATATCACATGCTTCGGTTTCGAGCTCGACGGTGTAGGATGCGAAGCTCGAGATCGCTTCGGCATGTTGGAGCGCACGCTGCGCAACGGCGAGCTCCGTCGATGATTGCGCATCTGCCTGCGTCGCAACGCCGATGATCGCGATCGTTTCACCGCGCTCGACCACCGGATGAAGATGCGCAATATACGTTATCGAACGGTGGCTGAAACTAAAACGTGCATCCTTGCCGCTGCGCGCGACATGGAATGCCCGCGCGACGCCGGCCGCCGGTTTTTGCTTTTCGAAGAAGGCTCTCGCGTCGCGGCCGAGGACGATGCGCGGGTCGATGTGCAGCGTCGCCGTTTTTCCACCCGCAACGCTACGCAGCCGCAAGTCACCATCCGTGGTAAAAAAGAGCAGCGGCGCGTGCGCAAGGAGACCTTGAACCTGCGCGATGCTCAACGCATCGACCATCCATCACACCCCCGGTACACCTATTCGTGCCACAAGCGAGCGATCTTCTAACGCATGCCGGACCGGACGTGAAGCGCACTCGTGGGAAAGACTAGCTGCGACAGAAGCAAGCCTGCGACGAGCTGAACCGCCGCGAACGCGGCATTTGCCGCAAACGTGAGCGCGCTCGATATGTTCTGCTGGAACGCAAAGAGCACGCTTTCGTAACTGAGGCTGCCCGGAACCAAAACCAGCAGTGCGGGTACCAGCATCACCGCCTGCGGTAAACGCAAGAAACGCGCGCCCAAGTTGGCAACGATACCACAAATAAACGCTGCGGCGAAGGCCGACACGGTGTGCACCGGCGTCCCGGCGAGGGCGTGCGAAATGAAAAGTGCGACGAAACACGCCGCAAACACCCAGACGAAGTCGCGCCCTCGCGCATCGAGATCGATCCAGAGCCCAACGGAAATCAACACCGCCGCGAGAATCCACCAGCCTCCAGAGACCGCGTGCGGATGCACCTCGCCGACTTGCAGCAACCGGGGTCCGAGCAGCGCAAATCCGAGCAGTGCACCGCACGCGAGCGCGAGCAACACGGAAAGCACTTTGCCGAGTCGCGCAACACCGGCAACCAGATTATTATTGGCGAGTTCGTGCAATGCGAGCGTCAGCGAATATCCCGGAAGTAAGACGACGACGCCGGCGACAATCGAGATGTAAATGTTCGTTGGACCGAAAATCTTCGTGAACGCCGCGACGATCAACGTACCGACGAACGCTGCGATCACTTCAAAGAGGCGCGCGACCACGGCGTTGTGCGACGCGATGACGGCGATGACACCGGTCGCGAGACCAATGCATGCGGCAACGGTCAGCTCGCGCAGACCCGCACCGAGAAGAATTCCGACCGCGATTGCAACAAACGCAAGCGCGGGAATCTGCCAGAACACGCTAAGCCCCGGCCACCGCCGGTCGATGTTGCTGACGGCAACACTTGCTTCGCGATAGTCCATCTTCCCGGCGCGCAGATCGTCGTAGATCGAATTGAGCAAAGAAATACGGCGTAGACTCACTTGTCCGGGTTCGAGCCGCATCAGCACGGTTTTCTGATTCCAGCGCGGACCGACAGCAATCGTAATCTGCGTCGGCAACGCAAATATCTGCAACGGCACGTCGATCGAGGCGGCGAGATCGGTCATCGTTTCCTCGAGCGCATCCGTCGCAACACCCGCTTCGTGCAACGCTCGCGCCATGGTCGCGATAAAAACGGCCTTCGGATCGTCGGAAATCGCGGAGATCGGCTTCGCGGAAGTCTCGCTCACGCGGACCTCATTGGCAAACCTATCGCGGAAATCCGCCAAATGAAAAACCCGCCAAGTTCGGCGGGTTTTTCATATCGAAACGGTTGCGCGTTACTTCTTGCGCGAACCAGAGCCCTTTTTGGCGGTTGGGGCGGGTGCTGCGGCGGCGCGAGCAATCGCCTTTGCGAGGCGCGACTTCTTGCGCGCCGCCTTGTTCGGGTGAATCACGCCGGATTTCGCGGCTTTGTCGAACTGGCTCTCGACGCTCTTGGCAAACTCGGCATCTTGCGTGGTGACGGCCTTCTTGAAGACGGTCTTCAAGCGTGTCTTCACGTCTTTGTTCTGCGTCGTGCGCTTCTCGGTTTGCCGCATCCACTTTTCGGCGGCTTTGATGTTCGGCAAAGAAAACTCCTGAAAAAGAATAGGCCTGTCCGAGGACGGGCAACGCGCCGTAGTATAGCAGGTTAGCTCGGCTCGAGCAAGATCTTCCGATAGCTGTATCGGGACTCGATAGAGATGTCCCCTTTAGAACTCAGTAGAGATGTCCCCATC
>CAZYLU010000044.1:0-19504 GCA_964648945.1 uncultured bacterium
CGATGGGGACATCTCTACTGAGTTCTAAAGGGGACATCTCTATCGAGTCCCGATATGCCCCTCCCCTGGTGTTGCGAGGCCGGCGCGGATGTGGTAGTCTATGCGACGGCTCCGAAGACCGTAATCGGCCATTTTTGGCCTTAATTGTCGCAAGACGGATTACCGAGGCGCGTGAAAAGGGATCTCCACTTCGTGTGGCTTTCTTGCAGCGCCCTCCGGACGGATGGAGCGCTTTTTTAATCCCAAGAAAGCGACTAAACGTCAATGCCAACCGCACGTAAAGAAGCAGCGGTACAAGAGTTACGCGATCGGCTTGCCGAGTCGCAGAACTTGTTCTTGACCGACTTTGCGGGCCTGACCGTCGAAGAAATCACGAAGCTTCGCGGCGAGCTGCGTAAAGACGGCAGCACCTATGCCGTGGTCAAGAACACGCTCTTCAAGATTGCCGCGGGCGAAGATATCGCCAAGCAGCTTGATGAGTTTTTGGCCGGTCCGACCGGCATCGTGTTCGCGGGCAACGATCCCGTTGCGCCGGCGAAGGCGATCAAACAGTTCGCAGACGATAGCAAGAAACTCGGTATCAAGGCGGCGATTGTCGACGGTAAATTCACCGACAAATCGCAGATCGAAGCGCTTGCAGCGCTTCCGCCCAAAGCCGAACTCATCGCCAAACTCGTCGGTTCACTCGCAAGCCCGCTGCGCGGTCTCGTCACCGTGCTTTCGGGCAATCAGAGCGGACTCGTCCGCGTGCTCAACCAAATCCGCGAGCAAAAAGAAGCCGCGGGTTCGAACGCATAAAGAATTCAAGGAGATTCCACTATCATGGCAGTTGCCGAACTCATCGACCAAATCGATAAACTCACCGTTCTCGAGCTCGCGGATCTCGTCAAGCAGCTCGAAGAGAAGTATGGCGTCAGCGCGGCCGCTCCGGTTGCGATGATGGCTGCACCGGGTGCCGGCGGCGGTGCCGCTGCTCCGGCCGCCGAGAAGACCGAATTCGACGTTATCCTGCAAGACGCCGGCGCGGAGAAGATCAAGGTCATCAAGGCCGTTCGCGAAATCACGAGCCTCGGCCTCACCGAAGCCAAGGCGTTCGTTGAAAGCGCGCCCAAGCCGGTCAAGGAAGGCGTCACGAAAGACGAAGCCGAGTCCGTCAAGAAGAAACTCGAAGAAGCGGGCGCCAAGGTCGAAATCAAGTAATCTTTTCGAGATTGCTTCGAAGAGTGGGCGAGACGGAAACGCCTCGCTCATTTTCTTTTATCGCGTTGAAACGATTCGTCACCAGCAGCCAGACGCAAAGACTCAGTTCGCCGAAGAACGGCGGAAGCAAGATCCACGGAAAGAAGAGGGCGTGGACCTTCGGCGCCATGAGGATCATACACGTATTGACGACGTAGCAGATGCCGGCGATTTCGAGCGCGATGCCGAGCCATTGCACGCGAATAGGTGCGCGCGCGATCAGATAACCCGCAAGAAACAGATTCATTCCGAAAAAGAGTAGGCTGATTGCCCACGCTGCGTTGTGCTCGCGTAGCGCAAACGCCGCTGCTTCGGGTAAATGATTTTGTGCCAGAGGCAGCGCGGCGTAATGCGCGATTACAGCGAACGCATAGACGGGAACGTAGACGAGCCGGAATAAGGCCGCCAGCAACGCGAGATTGCGATTCACCGGTGCGAGGAGAATATAGAGTAACCACGCGACCGCAACGTCGCACAAGAGCGTTACAGATTGTGCGAAGGTTCCCGCTCTCCAAAGTTGCTCCGAGCCGACGATCTTCGCTGCCGTTGCGGCTGCATCGCCTTCGACGACGAGGCGCCCGTCGACGAAGACTTCGCCGAACAGCCCCGCGACGAAGATGAAGACGTAGATGAACCCACACGTGCGCGCATAGACCCGGGCGCTCTCCACCATGGCGTGCTCCTCCATCGGTGATCTTTGGCATGTACGGGGCGGCCTGGGATCGAGTTTCGTAGAGGTCGAAAGGGAAACGTCTCTCATTTTCTTTTTGATGAGGAGGTCTCGTGCCGCAAGGGACGCCGCTCAGTGGGACGTCGATTCTTATTTGGATCGTCGTTATCGGACTGATTCTCTTTCGCGCATCGCGGCCGCAACGCATTAGCGTTACGCGCATGTGGGCGCAGGCAATCATCCTGATGCTCGTTGGAGCGTTCGCGATTTACAGCTACGAGCTGTTGAATCCCGCGCCGCTCTGGGAAGTGATCGCTGCCGTCATCATTGGCGTCGTTGCCGGCGTTCCGGTAGGCATTTTGCGGGGACATCACACGCAAGTCTCCGCGACGGATCGGCACGGCGTCATGCAATTGGGTCCATCGTGGGCAACGGCCGGGATCTACGTCGGCGCCTTTGGGTTTCGCGCGCTATTGCGCTATCTCGTGCCGCCGGCGAGCCCGCTCGGCAGCGTCGTCGGCGACGCAGTAATGGTCTTTGCGATTGCGATTATCGGAACCACATACTACGCCGTCTATCGTAAATACGAAGCACTGGATCGGTCGCAAACACAACCCGCGGCGTAGCGCGCTAACCGCGGTACGTCGCGAGCTGCCAGACGTTGCCGCTTGGATCGGAGATTATCGCTCGTCGATCGCCGTACGGCATGTCTGCCGGTTCTTCGAGAGAGGTTGCTCCCGCCGCGATCGCGCGCGCGTACGTTGCATCGGCATCGTCGACGTAGAGATGGAGAAAACTCGACGTCTGTGGCCGCGCCTGCGTGCTGCTAATCATCACGTTGGAATCGCCGATGCACAGAACCGATGGAACGTCGGCGCGGAACTCGCCCCGTGCATCGAACGCGTTAATCAGAAAGGAAACGAGGCGCTCCGCGTCGGCGACGAGCCGCGGCGTTATCGAATGCCAGCCATCCGGCCTCATATACCGTTCTAGCATACTTGAAACGAGTGTTTCAAATATGCTAGGGTCGAACTATGACGCGGACGGTCGATCTCGAGCACCGTAAGGAGTTGCTCGCGCGAGTGAGCGACTACGTCGCGCAGCATGGTCTTGCTGATCTGTCGCTGCGTCCGCTCGCCGAAGCCGTCGGCTCAAGCCCGCGCACGTTGCTGTATCACTTCGGATCGAAAGAAGCAATCGTTACCGCGGTGCTGCGCGCCGTCCGCGCGCGACAGCTCGCCGTGTTCGATCGATTGCGACGCACGGAAGTATCAACCCCGGGCGCGATCTGTCGTGCTGCGTGGACGTACATGAGTGATCCGTCGATCGGTCCGTTTCTTCGTTTGTTTTTTGAAACGTACGCGCTCGCGCTTCGCGATCCAACACGATTTCCTGGATTTCTCGAGGGCGCGGTCGAGGAGTGGCTCGCGTTTCTCGCTGAGCCGCTTCTCGCGTCCGGTATGCCGCGCGAACGCGCTCGCGTCGTCGCGACAATCGTACTCGCGGGATATCGCGGCTTCATGCTCGACTTTCTGGCGACCGGCGACGCGAAACGTATCGGTGCCGCACTCGATGCGTGGGTCGATGCGCTGGATGCGCTCACCCATCCGAAAGGACTACGTCGTGCTCAATAAGCGTTCTGCCGCGATGACCTTCATCTTCGTCACCGTCGTGCTCGACATGCTGGCGCTTGGAATCATTATCCCGGTGTTTCAGCCGTTGATTCTGTCATTCGCGCATGGAAGTTACTCCAATGCGTCGATCTACAGCGGCATCTTCGCGACGGTCTTTGCGATCGTGCAGTTCTTCGCATCGCCGGTTCTCGGTACACTCTCCGATCGCTTCGGCCGCCGTCCCATCGTGCTGCTCTCGAATATCGGCACGAGCTTGGATTACGTCATTCTTGCGATCGCCCCAAATCTCGGATGGCTTTTCGTCGGACGCGTGCTCTCGGGTGCGACCACGGCCAGCATCACGGTTGCGAGCGCGTACGTCGCCGATGTAACGCCGGCGGAAAAGCGCGCGGGCGCGTACGGTATGATCAGCGCCGCGTTTGGCATCGGGTTCGTCGTCGGCCCTGCGATCGGCGGATTGCTCGGCGCGCACGATCCGCGATTGCCGTTCTGGGTGGCGGGAGCGCTGAGCTTGGCGAATTTTCTCTACGGTCTTCTAGTATTGCCGGAATCCCTCGATCGCGAACACCGCAACACGTTTTCATGGAAGCGCGCGAATCCGCTCGGCTCCATCAAGATGCTCCGCCGGCACCACGAACTCTCGGGTCTGGCAATCGTGCTGCAAATTGGCTACGTCGCGCACGAGGCGCTTCCACAGCTTTTCATTCTGTACACGATGTTCGCGTACGGATGGACGATGAAGACGAACGGAATCGCGCTTGCCGTCGTCGGCGTCTTCACCATCGTCATCTCTGCGTTCGTCATTCAACGCGTGGTCGATGCTCTGGGCGAGCGCAAAGCGCTCTTGCTCGGGCTATTCTTCGGTGGTCTCGGCTTCTTGATGTACGCCGGAAATCAAGTGCTGTTCTGGGTGGCCATCCCCGTCAACATGCTGTGGATGATCGCTGGATCGTCCTCGCAAGCAATCATGACGCGGCGTGTCGCGAAGAACGAACAAGGCGAACTGCAGGGCGCGATCAACATGCTGCGCAGCGTGGGCATGATCGTTGGTCCCGCGATCTTTACGGGGATCTTTGCGTATTCGATCAGCGATGCGCAGACATGGAAAGCGCCCGGTGCCGGTTGGGTCGCGGGCGCTACGCTGCTGTTCGTTTCGATGTTCGTCGCGGTGCGAGTTACGTCTGCGCGCGACGACGTGCGCGAGGAGATAGAAACGGCGGAAACGGTCGAGGAAACGTTACCGGCCGAAGTCCCGGTCACGCACACGCACTAGAGCGGCGTCCCGGAAGACGGGTTCGGATTGAACCGCCCGAACGTCGCCGGATCGTTGCGGAACTCGTTCTCCAAGTCCGCGATTCGATGATTGTCGTTCGGGTGGTCGGAGAGCACTTCCATCGGCGGAGCTTGCTGTGATCCCTGGAATCGTTTGAACAGCCACACCATGCCCCACGGGTTTTCGCCGGCTTGCGCGCAGATGTAGGCGCCGGTATGGTCGGCATGACTTTCAACCGGACGCGAAAAGCTCAAGCTTTGGAGTTGCGCTCCCGTCCCGACCACGAACTGGCCGATCGTGCTGTTGCCGACGAGCATTCCGGCGAGACCCGCAAGTAGCGAGAGATTTTGATTCTTTTGGTTGAGATTGTAGACGTCGTGATGGATGTCGTGCGAGACCTCGTGACATAGCACGCCCGCGAGCTCTTCTTTATTCTGAGCGAACGACATCATCGATGTCGTCACGTAGACGTTGCCGCCCGGAACCGAAAACGCGTTGGGCGAGCTGTCATTCACCAAGATGAAGTGAAACGGAACGAAGTAGTCGTGGTCCGCGACGCTTTTTATTCGCTTGGCGATCGGGCCCAATTTTCGGTAGAGCGGCGATGTCGGCGGAACGATCTTGCTTTGAAGCTGCTGATACTCTTGTTGACCGACTTGCAGCTCCCATTGTTCTTGGTCGGTGTACGCCTGCACTGGGACGGCAGCCGCGAACGTCACGCTAAGCGTTAGTATGGCCGAAGCGACAAACCGGGCAAACGTTTGCATAGAAGATGTTATTCCCACGTTTCTTACAACGCGAAAGGGCCCGGCTTGGTGCCGGGCCCTGTGGGGTTCCTGAATGAGAAGTCGGTTAATGTACGAGGAAGCCGACTAAGAGCAACGCCACGATGTTCAAAACCTTGATCATCGGATTGATTGCCGGCCCCGCCGTGTCCTTATACGGATCGCCGACGGTATCACCGGTGACGGCCGCTTGGTGGGCGATGGACCCTTTGCCCCCGTACTGTCCGTCCTCGATGTACTTCTTGGCGTTGTCCCACGCGCCGCCGCCCGTGGTCATCGAAATCGCGAGGAAGAGGCCCGTCACGATTGACCCGACGAGAATGCCGCCCATCATCTGTGCGCCGGTAGTGCCAGGCAAGATTCCGAAGACCGAGAGCAGCACGACGAGCACTGGAACGCCTACCGGGATGAGCGCCGGAACGATCATCTCTTTGAGCGCCGCGGTGGTTACGATACCAACCGTCGTAGCGTAGTTCGGCTTCGCCGTGCCTTCCATGATGCCGGGAATCTCCCGGAATTGCCGGCGCACTTCTTCGACGACCGCGCCGCCTGCGCGTCCGACCGCTTCCATCGAAAGCGATGCGAAGAGATACGGGAGCAGACCGCCGATGAAGAGGCCGGAGAGCACGTACGGATTGCCGATTGCGAAGAGGTTGGTCACGCCCGACGCGCACGTCGGACCGCCGCCCCCGCCGCACTTCGCTTTGATGAGCTCTTGCAAGAACGACGCGAAGAGCACGACCGCTGCGAGCGCCGCCGAACCGATTGCGTACCCTTTAGTGACGGCCTTGGTCGTGTTGCCGACCGCGTCGAGCGGATCGGTGACGTTGCGAACGTCTTGCGGCATGTCGGCCATTTCGGCGATACCACCCGCGTTATCGGTGATCGGACCGAACGAGTCGATCGCGACGACGATACCGGCAAGTGAGAGCATCGCCATAACAGCGATGCCGACGCCGTACGTTCCGGCTAGACCGTAGCTGACGAGAATGCCGATGACGATGACGATTGCGGGAAGCGCAGTGCCTTGCATCGAGACGGCGAGCCCCGCGATGATGTTCGTTGCGTGTCCCGTTATCGAGGCTTTCGCAATGCGGCGCACGGGCGAGAACTGCGTGCCCGTGTAGTATTCGGTGATGAACGTGATCAGACCGGTGATCACCACGCCGACGAGCGCGCAGAAGAAGATCGCGGTTGCATTCACGTCCGTCGATCCGCCGAACGTTGCTTTCGTCGCGAACCAGAAGCCGATGAGCGCCAGAATACCGGCGACGATCATGCCATTGTAGAGCGCGCCCATGATGCGGCCCTTCGACACTGCGCCGAGGCCCACAACCCATGAGCCAATGATCGATGCGACGATCGAGAGCGAGCCGAGAATCAACGGGAACGTCGTTGCGCCCGGCACTTTGTCACCGAAGACGAGATAGCCGAGCAACATCGCGGCAACCGTCGTCACGCAATAGGTTTCGAAGAGGTCTGCTGCCATGCCGGCGCAGTCGCCGACGTTGTCACCGACGTTGTCAGCGATGACCGCGGGATTGCGCGGATCGTCTTCCGGAATGCCGGCCTCCACTTTGCCGACCAAGTCCGCGCCCACGTCCGCCGCCTTCGTATAAATACCGCCCCCAAGACGCGCGAAGACCGAGATCAGCGAACATCCGAATGCGAGTCCGACCATGGCGCCCAGCGTCTTTGCGGTATCGCCGGCGTTGATGTTCTGCAGGAACGCGTAGTAGCCGGAGACCGCCAGCAGTCCGAGACCGACGACGAGCATGCCGGTTACCGTGCCGCCGCGGAAGGCAACGTGCAGTGCGGGCGTGAGACCGCCGCGCGCCGCTTGCGCCGTGCGCACGTTGGCGCGCACCGAGACGATCATGCCGATGAAACCGGCGGCGCCCGACAGAATTGCGCCGATCAAAAAGCCGACCGCGGCTTCCCATCCCAGCGGCGGCGCGAAAAAGATAATGATCGCCAGAATGATTGCGACGATGCCGATCGTCGTGTACTGGCGCTGCAGAAAGGCCATCGCGCCTTCCTGAATGGCCGCAGCGATCGATCGCATGCGCTCGTCGCCGTCCGGCTGTCTCAGCACCCAAAAGGTGAGGATGACACCGTAGACCACGGCGAGCGCGCCACCGATCAGCCCGGCCCCAATCGCGTATTGTGCCGTCATTAATGCCCTTATAAAGGAGTAGCAGCAACGCAGCGCCCCATGGGCGCCGCCTAACCGCGACGGGTACCCTCCTAAAGGCTACTTTTCCTGTTGCAGAAAGCGCTCGTACGACTCTGTGACGACGCGGCGCGCGTAGGCGGCGTCGTGCCAGCCACCAACGCTCGTGGTTTTGCCCTCGAGAGCCTTATAGGTCTCGAAGAAGTGCGAAATCTTCCTCAGCAGATGAGGAAATATTTGAGAGTAGTTGTGGATCTGTTCGAACGCGGGTTCGCCGACGGGGACGGCGAGGATTTTGTCGTCTTGTTTGCCGCCGTCGGTCATCTCGAGCAGACCGATGGGGCGCGCCGTGAGGAGACATCCGGAAAACGTCGGCTCGATGACGAGTACGAGCACGTCGAGCGGATCGTCGTCGAGCGCATGCGTTTGCGGCACGAATCCGTAGTCGCCCGGATAGTGAATCGCCGAGTGCAGCGCGCGATCGAGACGGAAGATGTCGAGTGTTTTATCGTACTCGTACTTGTTGCGCGATTTCTCGGGAATCTCGATGACGACGTTGATTTCGTCGGGATGATTCTCGCCGATCGGCAGATTGAGGTAATTACGCCCGGGAACGTTCATAGCGGCCCTCGTTGTTCTGTTCCAAAAGCAACGGGACCTCGACGACATTTATCGCGAAGCAACGGGACGTATGGAAGAGGTCGAATTTCTCGTCGTCGGTGCCGGTCCGGCTGGCAGCACGGCTGCGAGAGAAGCCGCAGCGGCGGGAATCGAAACGGTCGTACTGGAGAAGGATACGATCGTCGGCGCAAAGCGCGTGTGCGCGGCGGGTCTGCGGCCCGGTTTTTGCGAGACGTTCGGCCTTCCGCGATCGATCGTGCATTGCGATACGCCGCGTCTTGCGTTATTCGACGCACAGGGCCGCGAACACGAAGTGCTTTTTGGCCCCGGCCACACCTCGACACGCGAAGAACTCGACGGAACGATGGCTCGACTCGCGCAGGGCGCCGGCGCGGAAATTCGCACGCAATCGGTGCTCAAGCATTTCGCGCGCGACGGCGAGAGGGTTGTCGTCGAATACGCGGACCTCGCAAGCGGCGAGCGACGTACGATTCGCGCGCGTGCAATGTTCTTGGCTCATGGAGCGACCGCGCGCTTCGAAAAACTGAGCGACGAGCGTGCATTTGACGATCCGCGCTGGGACGACGGATTGATGACGACCTTGCAGTACCGCGTCTACCTCGACCGTCCCGCTGCGCCGATCGCGTATCGGACGCTGGAGCTTCATTATTATCCGGCGCGTAGCGGCCGTCAGATCGTCGCATGGATGTTTCCGAAGCGCGATCACCTTGCCATCGGCCTCGGAGTGCTCGGCAAGATGGGCGGCCGTGAATTGCGTGAAGAACTGGACGCCTTTACCGAACGCGTGAGCGCGCGTCTCTATCCGGCCTGCGGCGTGCGGGAGGTAAAGGAAGAAGGCCATCTGCTCTTCGGCGGCTGGCCGCGCGCGGCGATAGGCGCCGGCGGCATCATGGTGGGCGGCACGGCGGCGGGGCTCGTTGACGCGACCAACGGCGAAGGCATATTCGAAGCCGCGATGAGTGGACGGCTCGCCGCGCACGCGTTGTCGGGCAACCGCAGCAAACCCGCGACCGCGTCGGAGACATACGCCAATCGTCTGAGCGCGCGGTTTCGCCGGCGTCTGGAACACCGTGTACGGCTGATGCGCTACCTGGAAGAGCGGCCCAAACGCTACGGACTGCTGTTCGAGCAGTTAGCGTCGAGCAGACGTTTCTCAAACGCGTTGCATCGCGAGGATCACGAGCGCACTGCATTTGACCGGTTCGTGCTCTATGCGCACGCTTTACGATTCAGCCTGAGGGCATCGTTCGTCTAAGCGGCGAACCCCGCTAAAACGGTGTCGACGGTCGCTATTTCCGAAGCGGAGTTTCTTGCGCTGCGCGATGTTATTCGCGAGCGTTTCGGCATTTTCTACGACGATACGAAGCAGTTTCTGCTGCAGAGCCGTTTGCAGACGCGCCTGCTAAAAACGCGCGCGCAAGATTTTCACTCGTACTACCGATACCTCACCAGCGCGCCGGATCGCGAAAGCGAATGGGCCGAATTGGCGTCGGTCCTCTCCAATAACGAGACGTATTTCTTCCGGGAGCGCGCGCAGCTCGACGTCTTAGTTACCGACGTACTCGATGAAGCAACGAAAAGCGGCGGGCGGCTGCGGATATGGTCGTCGGCATGCTCTACCGGCGAAGAACCGTTCACGATTGCGATGATGCTGGCGGAAACGCACCGCATCGCGCCTTCATCGGTCACCTTGCACGCGACCGATCTTTCGCCGCGCGCGCTCGAGAAGGCCTCGACAGCCTTCTATCGTGAGCTGTCGTTTCGGGCGACGCCGCCGGAGATAGTCCAGAAGTACTTCCGCCCATTCGAAGGCGGTTTCTTCATCAATGACGAGATAAAGCGGATGGTGGAGTTCTCACGTCTGAACCTGCTCGACGCTCGCGCGGTGTCGTCGATGGGCATTCACGACGCGATATTTTGCCGGAACGTTCTGATCTATTTCGATAAGCCCACGCAGAAGCGCGTCGTCGAAGCATTCGCGGCCGCGTTACGACCGGGCGGATATTTGTTTTTGGGACATGCGGAATCCATCATGCGTCTCACCGACCTCTACGATCCCGTAGTAACAACGCGAGCGATCTATTACCGCAGGAAATGACGGAACGACAGGTATGATCAAGGTACTCGTAACGGACGATTCGGCGTTCATGCGCCGCGCGATCACGACGATGATCGACAACGAAGCCGACATGGAAGTGGTCGCCACCGCGCGCAGCGGTGAAGAAGCGATAACGAAAGCGTTCCAATTAAATCCCGACGTCATCACGATGGACGTCGAGATGCCGGGAATGGGCGGATTGGAAGCGGTGCGGCAAATCGTGGCCGATCATCGCATCCCGATCATCATGTGCAGTTCGCTCACGCATGAAGGTGCGGAAACGACCTTCCGCGCGCTCGAACTCGGCGCGGTCGATTTCATCGCTAAACCTGATGCCGCTTACGTCAATATCCAAGATGTTGCGCGCGACCTCGTCGCAAAGATTCGCGCTGTTTCGCGCCGCGGCGCGCAGCCCGCGCAACCGATCGTACACACCCCGCCGCCGCTCGCGCAGCGCGGCATCATTGCGTCGCCGCCGCGCATCGCTCCGGCGGCGCGCACGAGTTTTCGTTATGAAGTCGTCGCGATCGGAACGTCGACCGGCGGTCCGGTCGCGCTCTCGCACGTCGTGCCCGTCTTGCCGGCGAATTTTCCCGTGCCGGTGCTCATCGTTCAGCATATGCCGATGGGCTTCACGCGTCCGCTCTCGGATCGCTTGAATGCGCAGAGTAAATTGAACGTGCATGAAGCGGTGAACGGTATGGTACTCGAGCCGGGAAGCGCCCTCGTTGTTCCCTCCGGGAAACAAGTTGCGCTGCGGCGTAGCGGCGGCGAAGTCGAACTGCGTTTGGTGGACGATGACGGAACATCGTTGCACGTTCCGAGCGTCGATACACTCGCCGAGCAAGTGGCTGATGCGTACGGAGGCTCCGCGATCGGGGTAATCCTCACCGGAATGGGTCAAGACGGTGTAAAGGGGCTGCGTAAGCTCAAGGCACGCGGCGGCTATGTGATCGGTCAGAATGAAGCTACGTGCGTCGTGTACGGGATGCCGCGTGCTGCCGCGAGAGAAGGACTGGTCGATCGTGAAGCCGCGCTGGACGACATTCCGCAACTGCTCTGCGACCTCTCCGGCGTAGCAAAGTCTTAACGGTCAATGGGGCGAGTGGACCATGGCTATGAGTAGGAAGCTGTGCGACAAATGTGAATATGGTGCGCAGACGCGCGATGTGCGCGTTCTCGGGGTTGCATGAAGCTGAGCCGTAGTCCACGCAGCTACGTCATCGGCGGCGTCGAACTCTCGCGAGAAGAGATCGTTCATAAGTACTTGCACTTGGTGAAGTACGTGGCCGGTCGAATCTCCGTTAATCTACCGCCGAATGTTGAGATCAACGATCTCATAAACGACGGTATTTTAGGTTTGATCGATGCCATCGAAAAATATGACGATGCGCGCGGCGTGAAGTTCGAGACCTACGCAATCACTCGTATCAACGGGGCGATCCTCGACGCGCTTCGCTCGCTTGACTGGGTACCTCGCGCGGTACGTCAACGTGCCCGCGAACTCGAACGCACGCACCAAGAGCTCGAGACGCAGTTCGGACGCGTACCGACCCACGACGAAATCGCCGAACGCATGGGGCTCTCGTCCAAGGAACTCGATCAACTTATCCAGCGCGTGCGCGGCACCGCGGTGCTTTCACTCGAAGAGTTTCTTCCCAACGAGAAGGGCTACGAGATCCCGCTCGTCGACACGCTGCGCGATGACGACAACGACGTCATGGGTGAAGTCGAAGCGCGTGAAGTGCGCACGGAGCTCGTCCAGGCCGTCGAAAATCTGCCCCCGCAAGAGCGTACCGTGATTCGGCTCTACTATTTCGAAGGCCAGACGCTCAAGGAGATCAAGGGCGCACTGGGTGTCTCCGAATCGCGAGTCTCGCAGATTCACGCGCAGGCCGTCATTCATTTGCGTCAACGGCTGCGGGAACTGCGCAATGACCTGGGCTACCGTGAAGACGACCCGACTATCAAACAGAAATATCTGCGGAAGCCCCAGCCGGGTGCCGATAGTAAAGTAGAACGTACCCTACGCGGGGAAGTAACGGGTAATGGCGATTCGTCCCGTGGATCTGCAACTCGCCTACCTGGCCGCACCGCAGAACGCGGCCCAGGTTAATAGCGCCCAACAGGCACCCGCCGCAGCTCAAGCCGCCGCACAATCCGCATTCGCGGAGCAAGTTCACAAACGGGAAGAGACGATTGCGGAAGCCGAGCACGTCGCTCGCGACAACGCCATTCGCACGAGTCCCGACGGCCAAGGCAACGGCGGCGGATATACGCCCGATGAGCGCAAGCGACGCGAGTATCAAGCGCCGCCCGATCGTTCTCCGCTCGGTCTTTCCGACGACGGTGAACACTTCATTGACGTCACCGTTTAGGTTCCACCGATGAGCTCCGGCTTCGATCCGCTGGCCGCGTTCGCGTTCCAGGCGGTCGCCAATGCGCAAGCCGCGATGGAAGAAGCGACGCTCAATCTCGGCGCGCTTCTGAGCGACTTCCAGGCGCAAATCTCCGTGGGCGACGTGCTGATGGCCACGGTGCTTCCGGCGGAAAACGGCAACGACCGCATCTTGCTCCTCGGTCAAACATTGCCCGCGCAGTTGCCGCCCGGAATCAATCCCGGCGAGACGATTGCGCTGCAAGTCACGGGGTTTACGAATACGGCGATCCTCGTACGCAACTTGGGCGCGGTCGATCCGCAAGAGCCGCCGCCCGAGGCGCCCCAATTGCCACCGCAAAGCGGCGACGCTCCGCAAGCCGCGGTGCTGCGCTCGGCGCCGCCTTCGCCGGGATCGCCCGTGCCGCCGTCGGCCCCTGCACCGCCCTTATCTTCCGCTTCTCAACCACCGCCGGCACCTGTTGCGCCGCCGCGCGAACTGTTCGTTGCCGCATCGGTGCGACAGACATCGGCGCAGAGCGCGGCACCGCGCGGTGATGGTGTACAGCAGCAGACACCGCATGCACCTGCGGAGGTTGAAGCACGAATCGTCGCAACGCGCGCAAGTACGACGATCGGTACGCCTTCCGTGAAACGGCCCGTCGACATTCCGCCGCAGGCGCCATTGCGCAGCGCGCAACCGGCAACGCCGCGCACGCCGCCACCGGCCGCGACATCGGTTCAATCCGCCGTTACGCGCGCGGCCGTCGAGCGTCCGCAACAAGCGGTGCCGCAGATACAGACGCCGTCCGCCGCATCGACGCCGGAACATGCGTTGCTTGCGCGTCTGCGCGTGCCGCTCACGCCCACGACGCTTGCCGCCGCAAAACTCGTCGACCGCGCAACGCGAAGCGTGACGACGACGTACGAAAAACTCGATGCGTTACTCGCGAAACTTCCATCTGATCCGCGCACTGCATCGCTGCGTTCGACGCTCGCGTTCGTCGCTCGATTCGATCTGCGTAACACGCGTGCGCTGCCGGAACAAATCGCGTCGTACGTTTCCAACGTCGTTACAAGCGCCGAATCGAAGATTGCTGAAATCGTGCGCGCGTGGAGCGACGCGAACCCGCCGCAAGATGAAGCGCCGCCAGCAGAGCCGCACGTCCAAGCGCCACTCGCGTCAGCGCGATCCGATAACCCACCGCCCGCCGCGATCACGCCGCGCGCCGAGGTTGCGCAACCGTTCGTTGCTGCGCACGCCGCGGAGCGGGGTGTTGCATTGGAACACGACGTTAAAGCGGCGCTGCTGCAACTCGTCGCCGATCCGCCTTCCGGGAGCTCGCCGCAAGTCGTGCAGGCCTTGCGTGATGCGCTCACCGCGACAACTGCCGTGCAACTCAACGCGCTCACGCCGCAGAACAACATGCCAAACACGATCACGATTCCGCTTCCGGCATATTTCTATGAGGGTGGCCAGCCCGCGCAGCTCCGCATTTCGCGCGATGCACGCAACGGAAAGAACGCGCTCGATGCGGACAACTTCCACGTAGCGTTCGTACTCGATACGAAGTCGCTTGGAACCGTCGCGATCGACGTGCAAACCGTCGGGCGCAGCGTCAGCGTCGACGTGAAGACGGAAACGGCACGCAGCGCCGACCGCTTCCGAACCTCGCTCGTAGATCTGCGCTCGCGCCTTGAAACATTGCATTACCGCGTTGCAACGATGGCTGCCGGCGTCGCGGCGCGCACAAAGCCCAATACACCGCCCGCGGCGGAACCGCAAATGCGTACGTCAAACGTGGACATGCAAGCATGAGCGGATTCTTCGATTTTCGTAAACGCGTTTTCAAACGTCCGGCCGCGGCGGCATTACAGTACGATCCGCTCAAATCCGAGCCGCCCCAGGTCGTGGCCGTGGGACGCGGCGTTACGGCGGAAGAGATCGTTCGCGTTGCCAAAGAGCACAACGTGCCGCTGTACGAAGATGCGGGACTCGTCGAAGCGCTCGCGCGATTGGACGTCTCGGACGCCGTGCCGCGCGAATTGTACGCGGTCGTCGCGGAAGTGCTTGCGTACGTCTATCGAATCGACGCGCAAACCAAAGCGAGCTAGGAGTCCAGAGCGCGTGAGTTGGAAGCGGCAATGGTGGTCGAAGACGATGCGCGACCATCGCGATTGGGTGAAGGAACGGCGTGAGTCGCGAATCGGCGGCCGTCTTGAAATGCATCTCTCCGGACGGCATTTCACCGTTGAGTTCATCAACGGCATTCCGCCGGTACGCTATGCGATCGATCGCGAACATGCGTACAACGAAAAGCATGCGCGCGTCGACGATGCGGAGTTTTCGCAGATCGTTGCCGCGCTGAAGATGGCGACGCGCGACTGTTTCGGCGCAGACGTCCACGCGTTCGTGCCGTCCTCGTCGGTCTTCGAGATCCACTTTCAACCGGGTATGTCGCCGTTCGGCAACGGGCGCCGTGTGTTCATCGAAGGGCGTCTGGGAGACCTCATGCGGCCCGAGATCGGTCAGGAGTCGGTCGTCTTCGAATATCCTGTCCGAGTGGACGGTGCGGCGCCCCAATGGGTAAAGATGCGTGCCGACACGATTACGGGGCTCGACCCGGTCGCTTAGCCGGCATAGCGAACAGGTGTTCCCCATTGCCATAGTGAAGGGATGATTCCGTGAGCTGGTTTCAACGGTTGCGGACGTCGCTCGGTAAAGCGCGCGATAGCTTCGCCGCAGTCCAAAACTTGGGCCGAGCAAAGGCGCCGCTAACCGACGAGTTTTGGGACGATCTCGAAGACATCCTCATCATGGGCGATTTCGGCGTTCCGACGACCCAGAAGATCATCGAGGGCCTGCGCACCGTCGCAAAACAAGAAGCGTGGAAGACGACCGACCAGCCCGTCGCGCGTTTCCATAAAGACGTCGAACGCTTCCTCACGCTCCCCAACGGCGAACTTCAGCTTAAGTCTCGTCCGGCCGTCGTGCTGGTCGTCGGCGTCAACGGCAGTGGCAAGACGACGACGATCGGCAAACTCGCGGCGCGTCTGCACCGCGAGGGTAAACGCGTGCTGCTCGTCGCCGGCGATACATTCCGCGCGGCCGCAACCGAACAGCTTGCGATCTGGGCGCAGCGCAGCGGAAGCGAGATCGTCCGCGGCAACGAGGGCGCCGATCCCGCATCGGTGGTCTTCGACGGCATGCGCGCCGGTAGCGCGCGCGGTGTGGACGTAATCCTCATCGATACCGCGGGGCGGCTTCAAACCAAGACCAACCTCATGGAAGAGCTCAAAAAGATTCGCCGCGTAATCGAACGCGAACTCGGCTCGCCGCCGGATGAAACGCTGCTCGTGGTCGACGGCACGACGGGGCAGAACGCCATCTCGCAAGCGAAGCTCTTCAACGACACCACGCAGCTCACGGGCGTGGTGGTCACAAAGCTCGACTCGACGGCGAAAGGCGGCGTTCTCGTCGCAATCGTCGACGAGTTGGAAGTTCCGATCAAATACATCGGCTTGGGCGAGAGTGTCGACGCGCTGCGTCCGTTCGTGCCGAAAGAATTCACGGAAGCCCTATTCGACGATGCACCCGATTCCGTACGTGCGTGAATCTTAAAATGCCAGGCACTTGGCATTCGCGCATGAGAACGTGAACGGGTGAGTGTGACAATCGAACAACAACGCATAGCGAAGTTACGTGTAGGAGAAAAGCGAGCGATGGCAGCGCAAGACGAACGGCAAGTGGCACTGAGTAACGCCCTGGCGCAGATCGAACGGCAATTCGGTAAGGGCTCCATTATGAAGATGGGCGACTTCCAGGAACGCATGGCGTTCGAAGTCGTCCCGACTGGATCGATCGCGCTCGATCTCGCGCTCGGCGTAGGCGGATTCCCGCGCGGACGCATCATCGAGATCTACGGCCCGGAATCGAGCGGTAAAACGACGCTCGCGCTCCACGCGATCGCCGAAGCGCAGAAGAGCGGCGGTACGGCGGCGTTCATCGACGTCGAACACGCGCTCGATCCGAATTACGCTGCGGCGCTCGGCATCGATCTCGACAATCTGCTCGTTTCACAGCCCGACACCGGCGAACAGGCGCTCGAGATCGCCGAGATGCTCACGCGCAGCAACGCGGTCGACGTGATCGTCGTCGACTCGGTCGCCGCGCTCGTTACGAAGGCGGAACTCGAAGGCGATATGGGCGACGCGCACGTCGGTCTGCAGGCGCGTCTCATGTCGCAGGCGCTGCGTAAATTGACGGCGGCAATCTCGCGCAGCAAGGCGGTGATGATCTTCATCAACCAGCTGCGTGAAAAGGTCGGCGTGATGTTCGGCAATCCGGAAACCACCTCCGGCGGCCGCGCGCTCAAGTTCTATGCGTCGGTTCGTCTCGACGTCCGCAAGCTCGAACAGATCAAAGTGGGGCAAGACGTCGTCGGTTCGCGCACGCGCGTCAAGGTGGTCAAGAACAAAGTCGCGCCGCCGTTCCGCCAAGCCGAGTTCGATATCACGTACGGTCACGGCATCTCGAAGATGGGTTCGATCCTCGACGTTGCGCTCGAGCAGAACATCGTCGGCAAGAGCGGATCGTGGTACACGTACGGCGATCAGCGGATCGGACAAGGACGCGAGAATGCGAAGTCGTTCTTGGAAGAGCACAGCGACGTCGCAAGCGAGATCGAGACGAAGATCCGCGAAGCGCTCGCCAAGGTCGTATCAAAAAACGGCTCGGGAGCCGTCGCAGTAGCAACCGAAGAGTAACCCTTCGACAGGCTCAGGGTGACATGAGGTCATGTTATGCGTACGCGCTGGCGATGCTGGCGCGGCAGCGGTTGACGGAAGCGCAGCTCTGGAAGAAGCTCGAACGAAAAGGATACGATGACGACACCATTCGTGGTGTCGTCACTCGTTGCCGTGACGAACGTTTTCTTGACGACCGTCTCTTCGCGCAGCTCTACGTCGAGCGCAAGCAAAAAGCGATCGGCAACAGCCGGCTCGTCGGTGAACTTGTCCGCAAAGGCATCGACCGCGACGCGGCCCTTTCCGCCGTCTCATCGCTCGAAGACGACGAGCGCGCACGTTGCACGCGCGCGCTCGAATCAATCATGCGCAAGAAACCGAACGCATCGTATTCCATCGTCGCACGCGCCCTAGAACGCCTCGGCTTCCCCGCATCGACGATCTACTCCACCCTACGCGAGCACGCCGCCACGTTCGGCCCGCTCGCCGGCATCGAAGTCGATTAGTGTCATCCTGAGCGGAGCGCAGCGAAGTCGAAGGATCGCATCGCGCGTTTGAATTGAGGCGATCCTTCGACTCCGGTGCTTCGCACCTGCGCTCAGGATGACACTATTCGCTTTCGCCGGTTTCAGGTGCGACCTGCCCATAGTTGAGAATTGATACGAGCAACACTCCGCCGATGCAATTTCCGATGAATACGGGAATGAGGAAGTCGAGGAAATAGTACGTCCACGATGCGGCGCCGGCGACGACGGCGTACAACGCTTCGACGGAACCGGCGATGATGTGCGACAATCCCGCGGCTCCCACCACATACGTAATGATCAGCACGACCCAAAGGCGTGAATGTTCGGCGGCGGGCAGCAACCACACCATCAACGCGATCAGCCAACCCGCAAAGATTCCTTTTATCAGCGTCGCTTGAAAGCCGTACGAAAGCGTCATGACGCCGATCTGCAGGAACGAATGCTTCATGTCCGGCGCAAATGCGTCGCTATGAAAGACAAAGAGCGCGAAGAGAAGCGTTCCCAGGAGATTCGTTGCCAGTACGATGCTCCACAAACGAACGACGTTGACGAACGTCGGAAATTTATCTTTACTGTCGAGCAGCGGAATGATCGCGGTGACGGTGTTCTCGGTAAAAAGCTGTTGACGCCCGGCGACGACGATCATGAAACCCAGTGTATAGCCAAGACTATCGATCAGCGGTCGCCATGAAGCGTTCGGTAGACTGGCGTCCAGCAAGCCGGTTGCGACGAGCGAGAACCCCATCGAGAGTCCGGCTCCTAGGCCCGAAAACGCGAGAGCCGCGTTCGACCGCTCGAGTTCTTGCTGTCCTTCCAGGCGCACCGTTTCGAAAACGACCGCTGCGCGGGGACTCACGCGGCGCGCCGCCTCTTTCACTTCGTGTTCGGTGAGTTGTTTGGTCGCCTCGCCGTCTGCGGGCTCGTTCGTGCTACGAACGGTCAGCCGGTCGTGATTCATCGCCCTTTCGTACCCGGGTCATTCTTGCGCCAAGCGATGTCCGGCGTGATTCGGCGCCGGGCACTATCCCATGCATGCCTGCTCCGACGATTGTCGTCGCGGAAGACGACGTTGCGATCCGCGAACTCTTGACGCATCACTTGCAACGTGACGGCTTCGCGGTCGTCGCAGTCAATGAGGGGCATGCGGCGCTTCGTATGGCACGCCGGGCTGCCGATCTGGTGATTCTGGATATTGGATTGCCTGGGATGGACGGATACGAAGTGGCGCGCACCCTGCGGCGCGAGGAGCGTTCAATTCCGATCATCATGTTGACCGCGCGCGTCGATGAGATCGATCGCGTCGTCGGATTCGAACTCGGTGCCGACGATTACGTCTGTAA
>CAZYLU010000045.1:0-17929 GCA_964648945.1 uncultured bacterium
CTCAAGAGGACATCTCTAACGAGTTTTAAGGGGACAAATCGGCAGAGTCCGTACACACCAGGGGAGGGGCATCCCTTCTCGCAAACCCCAGACGGTACGGGGGTAGTAGTAGCATGATTGACCACTCACCGGCCTCACGACGTTCGTTCATTCGAGGAGGCGCCCTATTCGCGGCCTGCGTGGCCGCTCCGCAGATCGTCGCTGCGGCAGCGAGCTCCCCGCCCCTCCATCCCGAAGCGCAAAAGGCGCTTGACACGCTCATGGCCGGGAACCAACGGTTCGTTGCGGATAAGGCCGTCTGCCCGCCCCTCACGGCACGGCGGTTGGAGATTGCGGAAGGACAGCATCCGTTCGCGAACATCGTCAGTTGTTCGGACTCCCGCGTACCCGTCGAGACGGTCTTCGACCAGCAGCCCGGCAACATTTTTGGCGTACGCCTCGCCGGCAATTTCGTCGACACAAATGGCCTCGGGTCCATCGAATACAGTGTCGCCGTCTTGAAGTCGTCGCTGATTCTCGTCCTCGGACATACGCACTGCGGCGCAGTCAAGGCGACCGTGCAATACGTCAAAGACGGAAAGCCGCAACCATCGCACATCCAGGCCCTCGTCGATGCGATTGAACCGGCAGCGAAGAGCACGAAAGGGAAACCAGGTGACTGGTACGAGAATGCGACGGTACAGAACGTCAAAAGCAACGTCGGCGCGCTCGTGTCACAATCGCCCATCGTCGCGAAGGCCGTCGAGGCGCACACCGTTTCGATTGCCGGCGGAATCTATGATGTGCACACTGGTCGCGTGACGATCGTCACCTAATGAGGAATAAGCGAAAGCATCTATGCCGTTTTCTCGCCCGGCGTCGCTCGATGACGCGATAGCGCGTCTTATCGAAGGAAATCGGCGGTTCGTCGAAGAGCATCCGCTCGCACCGGTTCCCTCGGCACACCGCATCGAACTCGCGAGCGGACAAGCACCCTTTGCGACGATCCTCGGATGTTCGGACTCGCGCGTGCCGATCGAAACGATCTTCGATCAGCAACCGGGAAATTTATTCGTCGTGCGCGTCGCGGGAAATATCGTCAATGAGGACGGCCTCGCTTCGATTGAATACGCCATCACCGTTCTTAATTCAATGCTCGTCGTCGTGCTCGGGCACGAACGGTGCGGCGCCGTAAAAGCCGCCGTCGATTTCGTGGAAACGAACACGCCCCTTCCCGGCCACATGCAGCGGCTAGCAGACGCGATAACGCCTGCAGCACGTGCAACGCGCGGCACGGATCATGATTGGTGGCACGAAGCGGTTATCGAAAACGCTCGAATAAATGCGACTGCGGTGATGGAGCGCTCGACGATCGTCGCGGATGCAGTGAGCGAAGGCCGCGTGCGTGTCGTAGGTGCGACCTACGACCTGCACAGCGGGATCGTTTCGTTCTTAGACCAGCGGAAGATAGGTGTCGAGCTTGGTGAGCGCGAGGATCCGCGCAACGTTGCCCGAGCTCGGAGCAATAATTTCTAGGCGATCGCCGTACGCCTTCGCGGCGCGGACGAAAACGGTAAGAATCGTTGAATCAACATACGTGCAGTGCGTTAAATCAATGCGGAGCGGTTCACCCGGTGAGGCGCTCGCGTTGATTCTCGATTCAAGCTCATCGCGGTAGAAAAGGTCGAAGTCGCCGACGAGTGCGACGCCGTTCTTTGTTTCTTCGATCGTCGCCGCTGTCGGTTCGTGTAAATCCAACAAGGTAACCCCCTTCCCAAACACTACGCTGTGTAGGAAGGGGGTACAAGATGTGATTCGTCCAGCGACTGCCCGGCTACTCGCGCGAGGCGAATGCCCGTGCAGCGGCCATCAACGATGCGGAGATATCGTTTAACGGTTTGTCGCGCAGCATGAGCATCGGGACTTGATCCTCCAAATACGGATTGCTGCCGGCGAACCAGGCACGAACGACTTCCGCATCCTCGTCGCCGCCGATCATCGACGCGATTTGGAGCGCGAATCGCAGCACGTTTGGCCGTTGCGGCGTTCGTCCGTCCGTCCATTGCATCACCGCTCGCGTTTCGATTACGCCACCGATTACGGCGACGGTCGTCGCTCCAAGCAGTCCGATGAGGCGTGAGACGACCGCATTGATCGGCAACGACATCGCTACCGCGTGGGCTTCCATGTCGCTCTTGGTCGTTCCGTTGTTATTCCGCTCGGCTTGCATCCCAGGTAAAATCACTCCCAAAATCACAAAAAATAGTCCAAGACCTTTTGTACCGCAAAAGGGCCTCCTGCCAACCCCTTCTTAAGGGTTTTTTACCCGATACCCACATCGCGACAAGAAAAAGACCCGGTCAACGACCGGGCCTCTGTTTCCTAACCTAACGGCAGTGATTTACGCGGTCGTGCGGATCCGGTTGGGGTCGACTTTGACGCCCGGGCCCATCGTGCTCGTGAGCGTAACGCTGCGCATATAGGTGCCCTTCGCCGCGGCGGGCTTGGCGCGAACGATCGCATCGAGGAGGACCGTCAGGTTCTCGAGCAGCTGGTTGGTGTCAAACTGCGCCTTGCCGACGATCGTGTGGATGATCCCGGTCTTATCGAGACGGTATTCAACCTTACCGGCCTTAATGTCGCGGATCGCGCCGGCAATATTCGGCGAAACCGTACCGGCCTTCGGGTTGGGCATCTTCTGAGCGAGGATACGTCCGAGTTCCTTACCGACCTGCGCCATCATATCGGGCGTGGCGACAGCGACGTCGAACTCCGTGAAGCCGGCCTTGAGCCGGTCGATCAGATCCTGATCGCCGACGATGTCGGCGCCGGCTTCTTGCGCCGCCTTGGCGTTGTCCCCCTTAGCGAACGCAATGACGCGAACCGTCCGGCCCGTGCCGTGCGGCAGCAGGACCGTACCGCGAACGTTCTGGTCGCTCTTCTTCGGATCGACACCAAGACGGATGTGCACTTCGACGGTCTCGTTGAATTTCGCGTTCGCGTTCTTCTTCACGAGATCGATCGCTTCGGCCGGCGTGTAGAGCGTCTTCTTGTCGTAATTGACGACCAGATTCTTGTAACGCTTTCCGTGATGTTGCGGCATTACGCTTCCACCTCCACGCCCATCGAGCGCGCCGTTCCCGCGATGATCTTCTTTGCTGCGTCGATATCGTTGGCGTTGATGTCCGGCATCTTCACCTTGGCGATCTCTTCGAGCTGCGCGTTCGTCAATTTGCCGACCTTGTTACGGTTCGGCTCTTTCGAACCCGAGTCTATCTTGAGCGCTTGTTTGATCAAGAACGACGCCGGCGGCGTCTTCGTGATAAACGTAAACGTGCGGTCTTCGTAGACCGTGATCTCGACCGGAATGATCATGCCCGCCTGCGATGCAGTACGTTCGTTGTACTGCTTGCAGAAATCCATGATATTCAGCGAGTATGGGCCGAGCGCGGGACCAACCGGCGGCGCCGGCGTCGCTTTCCCGGCGGGAAGCTGCAGGCCGATTTTGCCTGTGACTCTCTTAGCCATGTTTTCTCCTTAACGAGTCGCCTAACGGCGTTCTGCCCCTCAGCAATCTCACGAGCCGGGGTCTCTCTCGCGAGAAATTGTAAGTGTCTAGACTTTCTCGACCTGGAAGAACTCGAGTTCGACGGGCGTTTCTCTTCCGAAGATTGAGATGAGCGCGCGAAGGCGTTCTTTTTCGGGTTGGATTTCGTCGACGACGCCGGTGAAGTCGAAGAACGGGCCCGAGGTGACTTTGACGCGGTCGCCCTTCTTAAAGTCGATCTTGAGCTTGGGCGCTTCGATGCCCATTTGCTTGAGGATCGTCTTTACTTCTTTTTCTTGCAGCGGAACGGGTTTCTCGCCCGGTCCGGGGCTGCCGACAAAGCCGGTGACGCCTTGCGTATTGCGCACGACGTACCACGACTGGTCGTCCATGATCATCTCGACGAGCACGTAGCCCGGAAAGACTTTCTTGGGCGTAATCTTGCGCTTGCCGTCTTTAAATTCGACTTCGTCTTCCATCGGGACGAGCACGCGGAAGATCTTGTCCTGCATGCCCATTGAATGGATACGGCGCTCGAGATTCGCTTTGACTTTGTTCTCGTAACCCGAGTACGTGTGGATCACGAACCAGTTGCGGTTGTCTTTTTTCGCAGGCGCGGGACGCTCCTCGACGACGTCTTCGGGCGCTTCATCGCGCACGTCAAAGACATCGGACGCGCCATCCGCTGCAGTTTGTACGGTTTCGTCGGTTTCGACGTCGACGGCACCGCCGTCGTATTCGCGTTCGAATTCGGTCATAGTCTTAGAGATTGACTGGGTGGATGAGCTGGAAGAGCTGGCCGAACAGCCAGTCGAGCGCCCACGTGAAGAGTCCGATCCCGACGACCAGCCCGATCGTCAGCACCGTTGCAGAGACCCATTCATCGCGTGTCGGCCACGTCACGCGGCGCAGTTCGGTGATCACGCCGCGCACAAAATCTCCGCCTGCGGGTGGACCCGCGGCGGCCGTGCCTCGACCGATCGACTTCTTCTGCTCGTTCACCAAACGTCAACTCCCGGGAAAATTCTGGCAGGGCGGACAGGACTCGAACCTGCAACCGGCGATTTTGGAGACCGCTACTCTACCAAATTGAGCTACCGCCCTACGTCGGGCTCCAACGCTTTTTGCCGCTGGACTGCGTCGGCTCTGGGGGTCGTGGACCATAGTCCACTCGCCCCGTCGCCTCCTTGCCAGCGACAAAAATCGTTGGAGCGAAACTTTTGTGGCTGGCTAGGAAACTTGTTTGCTTTACTTGGTTTCGCGGTGGGAACGGTGGCAGCGGCACCAGCGGCAGTATTTGCTGAGCTCTAACCGGTCCGTTGTTTTTTGTTTGTTTTTTTGCGTGTTGTAGTTGCGGCGCTTGCACTCGGTGCATGCCATGACTACCATCACGCGGTTTTCTTTTTTTGCCATCTCAGTCTACCACACATGAAATAAACGCCCCGACGAGGCGTTCAGCCAACAGACTGTACCACAGCCGCTGGCTACCTCGCAAGGGCGGGGCGCTACGTCCGAGCCGGTTCCTCGGCGAAGACCCGGTTCCGCCCCGCGGCCTTGGCCCGGTAACACATTCGGTCTGCCCGGCGGATCAAGTCCGACACGCCCTCGCCCGGGCGGATCTGCACGATCCCGATACTGACCGTAGTGCCGTGCCGGTCGGGCGACTGCGTAAAGGCTGCCGCCATCTCCGCAGCCGTCCGGGTCGCGTTCTCGAGCGAGCAGTGGTAGAGCAACGCCGAGAATTCATCACCGCCCCACCGCGCTAGCACGTCCGTCCGGAAGACGGCAGAGTCGAACGCGCGCGCCGCAGCTCGCAAGACTTCGTCGCCGATCTCGTGACCGAGCCGGTCGTTGACCTCTTTAAACCCGTCGAGATCCGCGAACAGCAGCGCGTGCGCGGGCTCGGTGCGCGTCATCGAAATCGCGGTTTCCAAGGCTCGCTCGAAATATCGACGATTGAACAGCTCGGTCAGTAAGTCGTGCTCCGCTTCGTAGAGCAATTTCGCTTCGCGCTGACGCGCTTCGGTGATATCGCGAAACACACACACGATCGATGTATACTCGTGCGTCGCCGATTCCTGAATCGGCTGCACGTACACCTCGAACATTCCGTGGCGTCCGTCCTTGCGACGATACGATATCTCCGTGCGAACCTGCTGTCCCGCATAGAGCGCCGCGCGCATCGTTTCAAGCCGCGGAATATCCCGTTCGTCCCAGAGGAACTCCGTCCACTGTTTGCCGACGACGTCTTCGGGCAGATATCCCGTGATCCGCGAAAACGCATCGTTCACATACGATACGACCCACGCCCGATTCGACGCAGCGCAGATCGCGACGGGATCGTATCCGTGTTCGACCGCCGTCGTAAGTTGCACCATGCGCTCGTGCGCACGTTTTTCACGCGTCGCATCGCGCGTGATGAACATCCACCGCTGTCCTTTGTCCCATGGAATGGGCGAGAAATTCGCCTCGATCCAAATAAACGTTCCGTCAGGACGCGTCAAACCGCGTCGAATTCGGAACGCATCATCCCGGTCTAACGCCTCATTCACCCGCTCGCGATCTTCAGCGCTGCTTCGTTCACGCATAAACGCATCGACCGACGATCCCAGCGTAAGATCACGCCGGCATCCATACATCGTCTCAAATGCGCGATTGACATAACGAAAAACAAAATCCGGCGAATTCAAACGCCGTTCGACAACGCAAATCGCATCAGGCGCCCGGTCGCACAATTCAGCAAGCAAATCCGAGGAAATGCCATAACGCCCCTCAGCCGTGCCGATGGTAACCTTCGCGTCCACAACATCATGCTACCCCACCCCAACCCCACCCAGGCGACATTCAAAAGAACGAACGAGCTAGGACCAAAGCCGAAACCAAAGGCCAAGCGCCCCTATGCCCACATACCAACTAATTCCAAAAAAGAAGAATCCCCCGAGCGCTCCAGCTCGCATAGAGGACGTCTCGCGATCAGCCGATGACGTTCGTCGCGGGGCCTCTGAGAATTCGCCGAAGCCCAGGATGGGCGAGAGGCGAATTTCAGGGAGTAGGATTTTCACACGACGTGAAAATCCGGGCGTCCCCGCGACGAACGTCATCGGCTGATCGCGAGACGTCCGGACTAGGCGGGGTGGTGCGCTCGGGCGGAATCGAACCGCCAACCTCGGCCTTAGGAGTGCCTTGCTCTATCCAATTGAGCTACGAGCGCATAACGCCAAACGCTGATTCGCCGCGCTCGCTACGCGTCATGCCAGGCGCGGGGGGTTACCGTTCTCGCGCCACGAGACAAAACGGTCCACAAGACACCGGTCGAACTGCGAGCCGGCGCAACGCTGGATCTCCGCAAGAGCGGCGTCTTCGCTGATGCCGCGATGGTACGGACGGTCGGCGACCATCGCAGAAAACGCGTCCAGAATCGAGATCGCGCGAGCGATCGGATCGATCTCCTCGCCCGCAAGAGCGTTCGGATAGCCGGTTCCGTCCCAGCGCTCGTGATGCTGTCCGACGATCCGCGCGACGTCTTCATAGCCGGCATGGTGCGTGAGAATATGCGCGCCAAAGCCCGCATGACGCATCGCCGATTCGTACTCTTGCGGCGAGAGGCGCCCGGGCTTGATCAAAATGTCATCGGAAACCAGCAGCTTACCGACGTCGTGCAGAAGACTCGCCTGCAAAAATCGAGCGAGCTGCGTGCGGTCGAGATCGAGATTGAACTCCGACCACAGCTTTGCCATCGTGTTGACTTGCAACAAGTGCACGCGCGTAAATGGATCGCGATCTAAGAGCGCTTTCACGATCGTTTCGATGCCGGCAAAAGAACCGTGGATCGTGTACGCGTCGACGTCGTCTTCGCCGACAGGACGGCACCCCTGCTTACGGCTCAAACGGCTACGATGAATGCACAGCTCAACTAGCTCGGCGCGCGACCCGGCATCGGCCGGCGCGAGCGCGTAACCGCACGCGACCGGGATGGGCAAGGTTTGATCGCGCGCAACATACGCGAGCGAATTCAAGTTCGTGGATAGCCGCTCGACGAAATGCGCGACGAGATCGCTTGGCGTCTCGCGTAGCAACACCATGAAGATGTCCGGACCAAACCGGCCAACCGAGATCGATTCGTTACCGTCCTCGACCGCGCGCAAAGCGCGCGCGATTTGGCGTAACACCTCATCGCCTTGCGCATATCCGTACAATTCGTTGAACGTGCCGAAATTGACCACGTTGAGCATGACCGCCACGGCAGGGTGCGTCGAAGTCGCCGCTGCGAGCGCGCTATCGATCTCGCGTGAAATACGGGTGTGGTTGACCAGACCCGTGAGCGCGTCGTAGTCAGCGGTGCGCTGTAACGCTTGATACATCCGCTGGTTTTGCACGGCGACCGCGAGATAGTGCGCAATTGCGGCAACCGTCTCGACGTCGTCGTTCGTATACGCATCGCCGCGCGTGGTTTGCACGGAAAGCGCGCCGAGGACTTCGCCGCCGGCACGCATCGGAACGAACATCGCCGAGACGGTGTCGTTCGTCCACGGTCGGTCGTGATGGATCGGCGTCGTTCCCATCGGCGCCCAAACCGAGGGGCTATTTCCCCAGATGATCTCGCCGGTGCGAATGACCTCGCGAGCGCGCGAATTTGGCTGCAGCACGATGTGCGGATATCGGCGTATCTCACCGTGGTCGTAAAAATACTCGATTGAGTGGCGGCCATCGGCGCGCGCAAGCGCAATAAAAACGACCGATGAGTCGACGTACTCCGCGAGCAAATGGGTGAGGCGCTCGAACAATTCACCAAGTGAGAGGTCAGTCGCCAACAACGAAGCGGCCTGTTTCATCAACAGGCGATCGTTCGAACGGTTCGCGTCGCGATCGGTAGTTCTCGGCTCTGACACGCACGTACCCTGTTCTGACCAAGGAGGCTTGCGCTTACCTTCGCCCGAGCGTCACCGAACCCCGCATCCCGTGCGCTTGCATACAGTAAGCGCACCTCGCACGCGGTCGCAACGTAGAATAGAGATAATGGGAGCTACGGACGCAACACGCGCATTCACCGTTCTCGATCCGGAAACGCCTTATGGATTTCATATATGGCTCGCCGGCGCGTGGGGTCTTGAAGCGCGCACGCGTTTGAGCTCGGTCTTATCGGGCGCGCCGAACCGTTCGCGCGAAATTAGCCTCGATTGCCGCCGCGTGACGGTGATCGACGGCGCTACGATGACGACCATGACGAACTTCGCTGATGCGTGCGCGTTGCGAGGCGTCGGCGTCACATTCGAATGCGACGACGATCCCGTTTCGCGACTCATCGCGATCTGTGGATTGGACCGTTTGAACGTCACGCACCGGCCGCTGCACGCGCGAACGGCCGGATCACAACATCGTTAGCGCTTCTTTTTGCGGCCGCCGCTCTTTCGCCGCGGCGGAACGCGATCGCCCTCGCGACGAGCTTCCGAAAGTCCGATTGCGATTGCCTGTTTGCGGCTCTTGACCTTCGGTCCCCGCGATCCGGAACGAAGCCTTCCGGCCTTCATCTCGCCCATCGCACGCTCGACTTTTTTGCCCGCTTTGCGCGAGTATTTACGGCCGCTGCTCTTCTTCGATCCACTTGACTTCTTCGCGGAACTCTTCTTCCGTGACGAGCTCTTCTTCCGAGAGCTGCTCGTCTTGCGACCCGTCGCCTTGCGTGACGACGTTTTCTTGCGTTCCGATGTCTTCTTGCGTCCCGACGTCTTCTTGCGTGACGACGTCGTCTTGCGTGACGATGTCTTCTTGCGTGATGATGTCTTCTTTCGGCCGTTGGTGCTCTTCTTGCGGCCGTTCGTGCTCTTCTTTCGTGATGACCACTTCTTTCGTGAACCGGTTCGGCCACGCGATGCCGCAGAACGTTCGCTGCGTTGGTCGCGTTCGTCGGGCTCCGTCTTACCGATGCCCGTTTGATCTTCGCCGGCTTGGATGAACTTATTCATGTGGCCGTCGGGATCGTACAAAAATGCGAGCCCGCTGCGATCGAAAATGTCGAAGAACCGGTCCCAATCGATCGGTTCGAGCCGTTCATCTTGATCGCCGAAATCGATCCGCAGCATTCCTCCGGTGCCCTCCACTTGTGCGGGTCTTCCGCCGTTTTCTTCGACCCATTCACGAATCTCGTCGTGATCGGTCGTCTGGCGTGCGGTTGCCAAAGCAAAACCTCCTTACTGGAAGTATCGTAGAGCTTACGTACCCTCGACTTTTGCAAACAAATCGAGAACGTACGTCGGTGCATCGCGATGGGCGCGTCTACGCAACAATGGATGTTGCGCGAAGGCGTCATGAACCTCCGCCGTGCTGAGGGCATGACCGTTGACGGGCGGCGTCCAGTGAACCAGAAGCACCTCACCACCGGGGCTCAAGCAGTCCGCAATACGGTTTCTCGTTTCCAGCAGATCGCCCGACTCGAGATAGAATCCTACCTCACAGAATGTCACGAGATCGAAGGCAGATTCAGGAAAATCGTCGGGTACGGCGCCGCAACGCGTCTCGACGTTCGAGAGATGCGCGCATCGGTTGCGAGTTGACTCCACGGCGTCGGGCGACGGATCGATCGCAAGCAACCTGCCGCACCTTCGCGCAAGGCGGCGCGTGAACACGCCGACGGAGCATCCGATTTCAAGAGCCGACGAGTACCGCGGTTGCAGCACCGACAGTGAGACCGCATATTTATCGCGTTCGTATGCGCTCGTGGCGAATTTCCACGGATCGCTCTCGCGCCGGTACAACTCGACGAAATAACCGGGATCGACGCTACCTGCGCGCATGATATCTGAACGGTCCTTACCCCGCACGCGGGGTGTCGAGCAACGCGTCCAGTTCACTGCGAACTTCGGCAACGGTAATCGACGCAAGGCCCGGATCTACGACCGGCGCGTGCGGATCGCCCGGACGCCCGCGCCACAGCACGCGATGCTGCGCGCGCTCCGCGGGCGGTCCCCATTTCGCGGGACTGATCGGGCCGAAGAGCACCACCGATGGTGTTCCAACCGCCGTCGCAAGATGCGCCATTCCGGTGTCGCCGCAAACCACAGCTCGCGCAGCGGCGACGAGCGTCGCCAATTCGGCGAGGGTCGTCTTTCCCGCGAGAATGCAGTTGATGTCGACGCCGGCGTTGCGCGCAATCACTCTGCAGCGACGGAATTCGCCTTGCGTTCCCGTGAAGACGACGCGATAGCCCTCACGTTGCAGCTGCGATGCAAGCTGGATCCAGCGCGCAATCGGCCAACGCCTCGCCTCACTCGATGCTCCGGGATGCAGAATAACGGCGCCCGCATGCGGTCCACAGTACGGCGAAGGATGCAGATCGAGATCGGTAGGATCGGCTGGAATCCCGGACTCTTCGAGCATGCGAGTCCATCGCCGTACTTCGTGTTCGTCGTCGCGAAAACGCGGGCCGTCTGCAGGCACGCCGACTTCGTCGTTGCGGAACGCGACGAGACAGCGCGGTTCTGTTTCCAGCAAGAGACGATGCGTCTGCGGTCCGCGTCCGTGCAGATTGACCGCGATATCGGCGCCGTGCAGCGCGGGGTCGAGCGGCCCGAGCGGTGCCGTATCGACGACTTCGTCGATATCTCCGCACAGCTCCGCGAGCGGCGCGAGCGCGACCGGCGCAGCGAGAATGCGATAATGCGCGGGGAACGCGCGCGCGAGCGCGCGGAACGCCGGGACGGCGGTGAGAAAATCGCCGAGACCGAGCGCGCGCAGCATGACTAGGCGCGGACGCTTCGTCGTGATTGCCGATCTCACGATGCTTGCGCGGCGAAGCCCTTCTCCGTCATGATGCGCGCGTAGACGGCTTTCGTGTCGCTTGCAATACGCGGCCATCCATACCGTTCGTTCACGCGTTTCGCTCCCGCGACGCCGAGGCTCACGCGCAAGCGCTCGTTTTCGAGCAGCGCGCGAACCGCTTGCGCGAGCGCGATCGGCGAGCGCGGCTCGACGTGCACGCCGGTAACACCGTCCACTACGCTATCGACGAGGCCGCCGACCGACGAGACGACGACGGGGACGCCGCACGCCATCGCTTCGAGCGGGACGATACCAAACGGTTCGTACCACGGATAACATACGACGAGATCGGCGGAGCGAAGCAGACGTGCAACACACGTGCGTTCGACGCGTCCGCGGAATTCGACGCGATGTTCGACGCCCAGCGTGCGCGCGATGTCACGCAGGCGCAGCGCTTCAGCGTCTTCCCACAGCGACTCGCGACCGGGACCGCCGGCAATGATCAACTCCGTATTCGGCAGCAATTTGAGCGCGGTGATGACGTCACCGATGCCTTTACGCTCTACCAAGCGGCTGAGGCACACGATGCGCCGTTTGTGGCGATCGCGTGGTTCACTCGGTCCAAGGGCGGCGAACTGCGAGAGATCGACACCGCAAGGCACGACCGTGATGTCGTTGCGGTTCGCTCCCATGCGCACGAGTTCAAACGCCTCCGCCGTTGCCGTTGCAACGATGTGCGTCGCCGTGCGCGCAATGTGCGCTTCGATTTTCAACCGTTCTTTCGGACTCGTGTCCTTTGCGCCTTGATGGCGCTTCTTCTCGATACCGAGTGCGTGATACGTCTGAACGACCGGAAGATCCAGCGACGCCGCCGCACTGAGCGACGCAACGCCGGACATCCAAAAATGCGCGTGCACGACATCGGGTCGCCACTCGTTCCAACGCCGTTCCAATTCGCGCGCGAATGCCGGCATGTATTGCAGCAGATGATCCTTTTCGATCGTCTCCGCCGGTCCGGCATCGATGTGATCGACGAGAACGCCCGTGCAGAACGGAACCGTGGCGGGCAGGCGCGGATCGTCTCGCCGCGTGTACACGCGCACCTCGTCGCCGCCGCGCGCGAGCGCTTCTGCTAGTGCCGCGACGTGAACGTTCTGTCCACCGGCGTCGACTCCGCCCAGAACTGCGAGCGGGCTCGCGTGTTCGGATACGAACGCAATCTTCATGGGACGATCTCCTCGAGAATCCGATCCCAATCGGCAAGAAAGCGTTCGAGACCGAAGCGTTCGCGCGCGTATGAACGCGCGCAATTGCCCATCTCGATACACCGGTCGAGATCGTTGAGTAGCGTACGGCTGGCATCGACGAGCGCATTGACGTCGGTGGAAATGATGCCCGCGCCGGATGGAACGGCATGCGGAATCTCCGTCGTCGCGAGCGCGACGACCGGCATGCCGAGATGCATGGCTTCAAGTAATGAGAGTCCGAGCGACGTCCAGCGGATCGGATGAACGTAGATCCGCCGGCGCGCCATCTCGCTGTGCATCTGCTCTTGCGGCAGATTTTCGTACCCGCCGATCGGTCCGGCATCCATGCCGAAGAGATCGACGGGTACGACCGCGTCGAATCGCGCAAGCAGGTCCGTGCCTGTGACGCGTGCGCGACGGCGCGCTTCGTTGATGACGACAGCTGCACGCGGTAACTCACCGGTATACCGGTGTCCGGGATCAACGACGCCGTGCTCAACCACAAACGTGCGTGCGTTACCGCAATCCCAGAACAACTGATTGAAATACGTGACGTGAACGACCGGCACGTTGTCGACATCGGCCATTGGATGGCGCATCTCGTTGATGCGCCCTTGCGGCGCGTTGTGTTCTAAATACACCGCCGGAACGTCGACGCCCGGCGTCAACCCCGTCCACTGGCGGACGAGTTCGAACTCGTGCGGCCGCTGCAACACGATAAAGTCGGGACGTTCCCCTGCGAGCGATTCCGGAGAACACTCGACGGCGCTTTGCGGCCACTCCCATGTATCGGCGCGGCCGCGACCGTCGGGACCGCGATCGGGCACGAGCGGAACGAGATACTGATGCGAACCTTGCACGAACGCGGTCATCCACGATCCGTGCACGTGCCAGACGAGAATCTTCATCGCACGGCCTCGAGCGCGTTGCGATCCAACCGTGCAACAGCGTCGGTAATGTCGCTCGGGCGAATGTCCCGAACGCAGGGATGATCGTCGAACGGGCACGTGCGCGCGCGGCAGCCCGCGCATGCAATGAGATGATTGCCGAAGACTTCGTATGGAACCATCCATGGATAGAAGCGTGCAAACGAAATCGTCGGCGGGAAAATTTCGACGACGGGTGTGCCGACAGCCGCGGCGACGTGCGTGGTCGCAGTATTTCCACAAACCGCTGCGGCCGCATCGCGCACCAGCGCCGCGAACTGCGCAAAGGTCGTTGCTGCGCCGAAATCGCGCGCACGGGGATGCGCCGCTGCAACATATGACGTGAGGGCTCGCTCGCCGGCGCTGCCCGTGACTGCAATTGCGTATCCGCGATCGCCGAGCATTTTTGTAACGTCCCGAAAACCGTCAGCGCTCCAGGTGCGCGCACTCATCGTGCATCCCGGATGCACGACGACGTACGGATGCTGCATGTACGGCGCAAGCGGAAGATCGCGAAGCTGCAGCCGCGCGGTATCGTTCCGGGGAAGCGAATAACCCATTGCAGACGCGAGCGAGAGCGCGCGCTCGACTTCGTGCAACTCGTCGTCGACGCGATGACGCACGTCGAGCAGTGACCCGGCGTAATCGATGCTGATCGCACCGATCCGCGGGATGCCCGCCATCCGAAGCAGCAGCGCCATCGGCAGCGCGCTTTGATGAAACGACGTGAAGATGACCGCTTCATCATAGCGGTCTCGCACGCGCTCGATGAAAACGTCGATATCAGCGCGGGAAACCGGCTGCGGCTCGGCATCGATCCACGCTGCCTCCCATACATCAACGGAATCCGCACCGGGAAGTAATGCACCGGCGGCTGCACCGCGGGGACCGCAAAGTAGATCGACGTTCGCTTGCGCAGCGATTGCGCGCAGCGCGGGGCCAATGAGGATAACGTCGCCGTTATTGTCTTGACGAACCGCGAGGACGCGTTTCATTCGAACATCGTCCCTGCGACGACCAAACGTACGGCGCCGAGAACATCTTCGGCGACCAGCGGAGCCGACGCGATCTCTTCCGGACGCGTCACCGGCGTTGGAACGAGCACCGCACGCGCCCCGGCGGCATGTGCCGCCTCGACATCCGCGCCGATATCGCCGATCACCGTGCACCGTTCCGGCGAAACACCCAACCGCGCCGATGCCGCAAGAATCAGTCCGGGCTCGGGTTTGCGGCATTCGCAACCGTCCGCAGTGCCGTGAATGCACACGAACCACCCGTCGATCGGTCCGGCGAGCTCTTCAATGCGCGCGTGCATGCGAAAGAGCTGCGACTCATCGAGTGCGCCTTCGGCGACCGCAGGTTGATTCGTAACGACGCCAACGGCGTAGCCCCACTCACGCGCAAGCGCGAGCGCATCGGCGGCGTGCGGCATCAACTCGATCGCATCGGGATCGCTAATCCCCGGACGGTCGACGATAAGCGTCCCGTCGCGATCGAAAAGAATCGCGCGGTCTTTCACGCCGCCTCTCCGCGCAGCAACCGCCGAAGCATCACGATGCCCCGCACCTTGTGGTACACGGCTGCGAAGGGAATCACAGCGCTCGTCGCTGCCATCGTCGCAATTTCATCCGGCGTGCGCGGACCCGGTTCGATCCGGCGCCATGCAAAATCAGCCGTCAAGGCAAGCCACGCGGCAGCACCGATCAGCGCTGCGCCGCTGCGGCGTTCGAGCGCGCCCGTGAGTGCGACGCCCGCCGCGACTACTGTTGCGGCATGCAGCGCAAAACGTCCACGCGGCGATCCCGCGCGTTGCCGCCAGGAACGGCCGTGAAGCGCGCGCATCAACACATCATCTGCGTTGCCGCGCTGCAGCCGCACGCTGATCCACCGGTCAGCAGGTCGAACGGGATGAAGCGCACGGCGCGTTCCGAACGTCAGTGCGAATCCGCGTGCCTTTGCTCGTATCGCGAGATCGGCATCTTCGCGGTACGCGCGTTTGAAGCGCTCGTCGAATCCCGCGGTGGCAAGCAGCGCGTCGCGCCGATACGCCATGTCCGCGGTGATCCAGACGGAATCCATGAGGCCGCGAACGTTGCGTTCCCAATCGGTTGCGGGACGCGTTCGCGGAAGCGGAACGTCGATTCTTCCTTGTATACCGCCGACATGCGCGGGTGCGGACGCAAGATCGCGCTCCAGATCTTCGCGCCACCGGTCCCTCACGACGACATCGTCGTCGACAAAAACGACCCACGGACTCGAGGTTGCGCGCCATCCGCAATTACGCGCGGCAGCGGGACCGCGGCCGCCGGTACGGACGACACGCACGAGCGATGCGATCGACGGCGGAATTCGCTGCAGATCGAGCAGTTCTCCAGCTTTGCGATCGTCGACGATCACGATCGATTGCGGCATGGCGCCTGATCCGCGCGCAAGCGACTCCAACAGGTCGTACAGACTCGACCGGCCGATCGTCGGAATGACGATGCTGTACGCAATCATTGCGCGGCTGCCAGCTCCTCACTGCGCGGCATCGCAAATGCTCGGGGACGACGGATTGCAAACGACCCGATTGCGAGTAGATCGATCGGAGCCGAGCCGAAGCACTCGAGCGCATCACGGACGTCGTCTACCATCGGCCGTCCCGCCGTGTTCAAGCTCGTATTAATCACCACGGGCGTTCCCGTCAGCCGCTCCACTTCATCGAGCATGCGCGCAACGAGCGGCTCTTGCGCGCGATCGACCGTTTGAATACGCGCGCTTCCGTCGACGTGCACGGCTGCTGCGATCCGCTCGCGCCATTCATCGCGTACGCGATGCGTAAAGAGCATGAACGGACTGGGCAGTTGCCCGATGAAAATCTCGCCCGCGCGGTCCGCGAGCACCATGGGCGCCACCGGACGAAACTGTTCGCGGCCTTTGACGTCGTTGAGACGTTCGAGATTCTTGGCATAGCGCGGATTTGCGAGCAGACTGCGATGGCCGAGCGCGCGCGGACCAAATTCGCTGCGGCCCTGAAACCACGCGACGATGCCGTCGTCGGCGATTGTTTGCGCCACTTCACGTGCGATGTCGTACGAACGCTCGTAGGGAATCTGCGCCGTTTTCAACCAACGTTCGATCGAGTTGTCGTCCCACTCGCGACCCAGTGCCGCGGTCGTCATGGGCTGCACGCGATCGCCGCATGCATTTGCGACGTACAACGCGGCGCCGAGCGAGGTGCCTGCATCACCCGCAGCCGGCTGCACCCACACATGTTCGAACGGACCTTCCGCGGCAAGGCGCGCGTTGGCGACGCAATTTAGTGCAACGCCGCCGGCCATCACGATCGCTTTCTCGCCCGTTTGCTCGTGAAGCCATCGCGCGAGTTCGAGGACAACCTCTTCCAAACGCTGCTGCACCGTGCACGCGAGATCGGCATGCTCGCTTTCAAATGCATCGCCGTCCCGGCGTGGAGGTGCGAAGTCCGCGAGATCGACGGGTGCAACCGTGAACGAGGGCCCTTCGACCCGAACCAGTTCGCGGAAACGCTCGATGAAGCGCGGACGTCCGTATCCCGCAAGACCCATCACCTTGTACTCATCCGACGAGCGATGAAATCCGAGATGCGCCGTCAGCTCTTCGTACAGTAGGCCGAGCGAGTGCGGCAGTCTGCACGTTGCGAGAACCGTAAGCTTCCCGTTACGAGCGACCCCAAGCAATCCTGATGTCGATTCTCCACGCCCGTCGAGCACGAGCACGGCGCAGCTCTCGTACGGAGCCGCAAGATAGGCCGACGCAGCGTGCGCGACGTGATGTGGAACGAACTCCACTTTCGCGCGTTCGATGCCCGGCAGTGCCGTTTTAAGGAAGTTAGGGAAACGCCGCGCGAAGAGCGTGCGCAATCCTTCCCATTCACCGTCCGTGATATCGTCGCCGGCGACCTGCGGCGCGAGATCGGGATCGTATGAATAGGCAACGCGATCGACATCCTGCGGCCGCAGACCCGCGAATTGCAACGCCCATGTAGCAGACGCGGTGGGAAGTTCCCACGTGCTGAACGGCACGCACGGTTTGCCGTGTTTGCGGCGCGTGAACCGTTCTTCTTCTGCTGCCGCAAGGATGTTGCCGTCGACGATCAGCGATGCGCTGCTATCATGAAACACGGCATTAATCCCAAGCACCTTCACTGCGCTTACTCGTCCTTCGTAAAAGGGGGTACTACTCCGGACGATTCCCACGTTATGCGTCGCGAATCGCACGCGCTGTCCGCAACATAACAACGCTGTAGCGAAAGCATCGAATGCGCTTGGTGTAGTTGCAGGATGGCAACGTAGCATGCATGCATACCGTCGCCGTCTGCGGCACCGGGTACGTCGGGCTTGTTACCGCTGCTTGCTTTGCACAACTCGGTAACGACGTTGTTGCATACGACACCGATCTAACGAAGATTGCACTATTGAACGCGGGTCAATTACCGTTTCACGAACCTGCGCTCG
>CAZYLU010000046.1:0-17583 GCA_964648945.1 uncultured bacterium
ACGCGGTTTCGAAGCAAGATCGAACCATTAATCCTGACTTGCAACGATTCATGGCAAAGCGAATGCGGGCGACGACGATCGAGATAGACTCCGGCCATCTCTCTTTGGTCAGTCATCCGAGAGAAGTGGCAAACCTCATTCTTACCGCTGCCGGCGCGAAGACGTAAGCCGCGCGGTGTCATCCTGAGCGTAGTGAGCGCAGCGAACGCAGTCGAAGGATTGCCTCTAATAATTGCGCGTAACGGTCCTTCAACTACACGCCTTCGGCGCTCCGCTCAGGATGACAGGGAAAATCTGCGTAACGATTGCGAGACGTTTCGGCAATAATCTGTTGCTACGTTGCCCGCATGAACGCGATGCCGGTCGCGGAAGCGACGCTCGAAACGCTGTTGCTGGCGCAAGCCTTCCGCCCGCTATCCGAACAGGCGGGCGCCGTCGGCGAGTACGCCGTGGAAACGTTCGCTCAGACAATCGTCGCCTCGATGGAGAGGAATCATGGATGAGTCGCTCGATCGCGAGGCGTTGATACGCCAGTATTTCGCCCTCGTAAAGCGTATTGCGCGGCGCATTCATCGGTTGGTTCCAAGCGTCGATATCGACGATCTTGTCGGTGACGGCAGCATCGGCCTTATCCGCGCAGTGGATCATTTCGATCCGCACCGCGGTCCGACGTTGGAACAGTACGCGCGCCAGCTCATCGTCGGTGCAATGCTCAACGGAATTCGTCGCATGGATCCGGTGTCCGAACGCGCACGCCGCGCGATTCGTGACGGCGAAAGCGAACGCTATCGCATCGCCGCCGAACGCGGCAGCGTACCGACAAACAACGAGATGGAACACGTGCGTCCGGGATTTGCGCGCGCAACGCTCGCCGTGCATCGTGGCGTGCCGCTCTCGATCGATGCGCCGTTACCCGAGGGCGAGCGCATTCCGAACGACTGGAGCAGCGATCCCGCGTCTGTTTACATGCAGCGCGAAGGGCGAGTCGAGTTGCAGTCGCTACTCGGTCGTCTGCCGCAACGCCATCGTGAACTGCTGCGAGCGCACTATTTCGGCGAACATTCGCTGCGCGATATCGGAAAGCGGATGCGCGTTTCGCCGCAACGCGCATCACAACTGCACGTAGCGGCAATCGAGAAGCTGCGAAAGGCGATCGATGCTGCGCCGTGTTGAGCAGAGCGGCGCCCATGAGGCCAATGCGGCAGCGCGCGAACGTGAAGCGGCGGAGATACATTCCGTGGTCGCGGCGGTACCTGACGTCGAGTTAGAAACGTCGCTGTTGCTGCGCGATCACCCGCAATGGGTCAAGGATACGCTCTCTGTTTCAAACCGGGCGCGTGAACTGCTCGCGCGATTGAAACCAGTGATTGTCCGAATCCTCACGTTTTGGGATCACCGCGTTCGAAGTGTATTCGTCGGAGACGCTCGTGTGTCGATCGACCCAAGCGGGTGTTATCGAAGAGAGTAGTCTGAGAACGCTCGGAGCCTCGTTTCAGGGAACGCTGCAACGGTGGGCCAATGAATGAACACGTTGAGATCGTGCCTCACTCGGTCAAACGCATCATCATCGACGTCCGGCAGTCGTTTCACGAGCTACGAGAACGGTACGAACGCGCCGTTCCAAAATTCGACCAAAGCGGCATACTCGATATGGTGTTGTCCGGCGTCCAGTGGCAAAGCGTCGTGGCCGCGACGAATTTCGCCGCGCCGCACGGATTCGTGCGGTTTTGGTCGATGGATGTGACGCCGGTCATGCTCGTCGCGGGCCACACCGGTAATTGCATTGAATATCTTATGGGAAACCACGCGATCGCCGAGCGCATGTACCGGCGTGACCGTGCGGTGATGCTATACGCGCCGCTGCGGGCGCTTATCTATACCAGCGTTTCCGGAGTGACGAAGTTCGCGCTCGATCAACCGAGTACGTTATTCGGAAGTTTTTCGGACGATGCGATCGCGCAGGTCGGCCGCGACCTCGATCGCAAGCTTGCGCAGTTGCTGCTCGCATTGAATGTGGCCGTTCCCGACGTGCTGGTCGAATCGGTTCAACACGAAAGCGCGTGAAGCTGTGACACAAAAGGAGGCCCGTGCGCCTGCACGAGCCTCCTTCTAAGCGAGGAGTTTTAGCAGCTATTGCACGCAGCCGGCTGCCGAGTTGCTCCAGAGCGGTTGCGTCGGGAACGTGCCGGTGGAGAACGACGTGTTTTGTAGATTCGTCCACGCGCACTTATCGCCGATTTCGCTGCCGCTGGCATCGACCCAGCCGCTCGACGGATGTGGATCGGTAATGCCTTCGGCGATTTCATGGCCGCCGACGATCGTTACGCCGTCAAGCGTTCCGGCCGTACCCGCGTTCACCGAGTTCTCGCCGCAGCTTGCGCCGGCATCCGTCTGATACGGGAAGTCCGTGTACGCAATCGTCGATCCGTTTGCACTTGTCGAGCTATGGAACGCACACCACTGCGTCCGGAAACCGGAGGGATCGTGGCCCTTCGCAAGCGCGACGAAGTACATCGCATTGACTGAGTAATCGCCGAAGTGCGCTGCGGCGCGCGCTGCTTCCGCAGCGACTGCGCTCTGACCCGGACGCGACGGAATGCTGTTCGTGTTGTCGTTCCACGAACCGCCGTATGCTGCGTCGTTCGCGATGTTACCGGTCGTGTCGTAATACTGATTCATGGAGCTCGTCCACTGACTTGCGTTGAGCCCTTGAACGAAACTCGTGATCCGTCCCTGTTCGCCATACGTGTCGGTGTTTTGGAATTGCCAGAAGACCAAATACACTTTGGCATTGCGCTGCACCGGGCCGCCGCCGTAGATGAGATTGCCGCTGGTGCCGGCGCGGGTTCCCGCCATTGCGGTCAGGCGAGAGTTTTCGCGCGAACCCATGATGTGGGTTCCGGGAATCGCGACGCCGTTTTCGACAACGCTGTACTGGCTTGTACGCGAGGCCGGGGCCTGTTGTGCGGTTCCCGCTTGAGGAACGACGGATGGCTGCTGAAGAGACGTCGTACCGTTATTGCCGCTACATGCGGCGAGGAGCGCGGCCACAATCGTAGCCGGCAAAATGCGAAGCAAAGATTTCAAGCGCGGTCCTCCACAGACTGGCGTAGTTGTAAAGGAAAGCTTAACATTTCCTGGGGCGGTGAATAGGTGCTTTTTGCATCTACAAAAAATTGGAGGGACACGCAGACGCGCGTCCCTCCCGGTTGCCCTTGAAGTTTGGCGCGCTAGAAGGCGCCGGTGCCGTTCGGGCTGCCGTTTCCGGTCGGACCGTCCCAGCCGGTGGCGGCGTTACACAGCGTATTGCCGCACGTCTCGGTGTAGGTGCCGGCGCGCGTCACGTCGTGCAGCGCGCTCGTGTGGCTGTAGCTGTACGAACCGTAGGTTACGCTCGACGCGTTACCAGCGAGCGCGTAGACCGATGCGAGGATCGGTGAGGCTACGCTGGTGCCGCCGAAGACGAGCCAGCCGCTCTGACCCAGATACGCATAGCTGTCGTACACGGAAACACCGGTGTTCGGATCGGCAACCGCAGAAACGTCGCCGACGCCGCGCTTGCTGCACACGCCCGTGATGTTTGTCACCGACGCTTGCCACGACGGCTGCGGATCGTAGGCACTGCATCCGCTGCCCGCGCCTTGCGTGGACGACGTTTCCCACGCCGTTTCGTAGTTGTACGTCGGCGACGACGTGCCGGCGCCGTTCAAATACAGCGACGTGCCGCCGGCGGCCGTGACGTATTGCGATGCAGCTGGGTATTCGACGCCGTAGCCGCTATCGCCGGTGCTGACCGTAATAGCGATGCCGGGGTGGTTGAAGTACGACGAGTCGTACGACGTGTCGCTCGAGCTTTCGCTTCCGCCGTAGCTGTTGCTGATCTCCGTTGCGCCAAGGTTCGCGGCCGCGTTGACGGCCGTGCCGAGGTTCGTCATGCTGGCGGAACTCGCTTCGGCAAGGATGATGCTGCAGTTCGGACAGATGGCGCTCACCATATCGAGGTCAAGCGAAATCTCTTGGGACCAGCTGGCGTTGCTCTTCGGTAATCCGCTCGTGCTGCCGTTTTGATTCACTTGCATGAAGCACGGTGCGTTCGTGCTCGTCGACGGTTTGCTGCCGTTGCACGCGGCTAGCGTCGGGATGCCGAACGTCGAGCGGTACGTATTTACGTCGCTGAGCGCATTAGGATCGTTGTATGCATCGACGATTGCGACGACTTGGCCGGCTCCCGCCGTCGTCGACGGCAGGTTGTAAGCGCCGCGCAGATCGTTGGGATGATAGCCGGACGGATTGGTTGTTGCAGCGCCGCTGATATCCGTGCGAATGATCGCGTGACATGACGCGTACCCGGCGGAGGGACGAGCGCAGACGTGCGCCGTTGGTCCGGGCGCAAGCGGCGGGCGGGCCTGCGCAATGCGTGTTTGACTTTGCGTGGATCCCGCACTGGGCAGCGTTGAATTCGATGTTTGACCGGAACAAGCCGAAAGAGCAGCAATCGAGAGCAGCACCGCCGCTCTCAGGTAGTGTGGTTTCATCAGCTTCCTTTTGCCTGTAGAAATGCAGCAAATTAAATGACCAGCGTTACACTTCCAAGCCTCTCCATGGCTGGTAGTGCTGGTACCAATTAGCTTAACATTTTGTAAACAACGGTGTAGGTGCGATTAACACCTATAATTTTCTGGAGATGGACAACGCGCATCAACGCGAATAGCCGCGGAGAATGTCGCTTCTTCTCCGTTCGCGCGACGCCGTTATTGCAGCGGCTCTAGGCGCCGGCTCTTTCGTGCTGCTCTTCATTAACTATTGGTTTCCGCCGGAGAAGATCTTCGATGAAGTCTACTTCGCGCGCGCGGCCGAGGAGTATCTTCAGCGCCGCTACATCTACGAGAGCACGCACCCTCCGGTAACGAAACTGCTCATCACGCTCTCCGTGATGCTCTTCGGCGGCCTTCCGGCCGGCGACAATTCGTATGGCTGGCGCTTCTTGAGCGTCGTCGCCGGTGCGGTTGCCGTCGTATTGACGTACGTGCTTGCGCGGCGCGTTCTCGGATCAACGTTGTTCGCAACGTATGCCGCGCTGCTCTTTGGGTTCGACGGCATGCATTTCGTGCAATCCCGCATTGCGACGCCGGAAACATTCGTCGTCTGCTTTTCGCTCGCGACGCTCTACGGGTTCTGCCGCTACTGGGACGCGGTACTCGCTGCTGCTCCTCGCGTCGTGCAAGCACGTGAGACTCTTGTGAATGCCGCAGCAGCGGTTGTGTCGCTACTCGTTGCGGCGGGTTTTGTCGCGATCCGGTTTTCGCACGAGGCGATGTACGCCCGCGTCGTCGTTACTATTGCCATCGCCGCCGCAGTGTACGCCGCATACCGCTTGATTCGTGCCCGCCCGGCCGGGATGGCGTGGTTGTTGTTCTTCGCGTTCTCGGGCGCGCTGCTGGTTGCAAGTAAATGGTACGGCGTGATGGCGTATGGCGTTGCTTCGGTCGTCATTGCCTATGCGACGATACGCGCGTGGACACAGCAGCGTCCTTCGCCGTTTCCGGTGGATACCGTCGTCGCCGTGTCGCTCGCGGCGGTCGCCGTGGTCTACACGCTGGCATACGTCCCGGATTTCGTGGGACTACGCGATCTACCCGAGCTTGCGCCGCGGCCGTATACGTTGACGAACGTCATCGACATGCAGGTCGGCGCGTATATGTACCATGCGCACCTGGTTGCAACGCATCCGTATGCGTCAAAGTGGTGGATGTGGCCGCTCGATTTGCGGCCGGTGCTGTATTACGCGAAATACGGGATGGAGAACGGCGTGCAAACGTCGGCGATGATCTATTCGCTGCCGAACCCGATGTTGCTCTGGCCCGGTCTTCTCGCCGTTCCGTTCACCGCGTATCTTGCGTGGCGTGAGCGCAACCGCGCGTACGGGCTGGTCGTGCTCGCGTATCTGATGCAGTGGCTGCCATGGGCGAAATCACCGCGCCTCGCGTGGATCTACCATTTCTACGTCGATATTCCGCTCATCGCAATTTGCAACGCTGTTGCGGCGATGTGGATTTGGAACCGCATGAAAGATTCGCGGCGCTCGACGGCAATTGCGGTTGTCACGGGGTACCTCGCAATCGTCGCTCTCGCATTCGCCTATTTCTATCCAATCCTCGCCGGCGTACAGATCACCAGCGACCAACGCATGGCCCGCATGTGGCTACAACCGTGGTGGATTTAGCAAGTTCATCCTGAGCGAAGTGAGCGAAGGGAACGCAGTCGAAGGATCGCCTCGAATCAAACGCGCGTAGCGATCCTTCGACGCCGCTGCGCTCCGCTCAGGATGACACTTTTACAGCTTTGGTAAGAAATCGCCGATGAGGTCGGCGAGTGCGTTGCTGCGTTCGTGGCCGATCGCGGTGACGTCGGCGTGGTTGGTGTCTTTAGCAGCGGCGACGTTTGAGATCAGACTGATGCCGAGCACGCCCATGCCGATGAAGCGGGCGAAGATGGTTTCGAGGACCGTCGACATGCCGACGGCATCCGCGCCGATTCGGCGCAGATATTCAACTTCCGCCGGCGTTTCGTAGCTGGGGCCTTGCAGCCCGGCGTAGACGCCCTCGCGCAAACGTGCTTCCGGTTTTGCGACGCTCTTGGCGATCTTACGCAAACGTTCGGAATACGCGTCGGACATGTCGAGAAACGGATTGTCGTGCGGCCAGCCGATGAGCGGATTGCGTCCGGTGAGATTGATGTGATCCGAGATCAGCATCAAATCGCCCGGCGTAAACGACGGATTGATGCCGCCCGCCGCGTTCGTAACAATCATGAGCTTCGCGCCGGCTTGAGCCGCAAGCCGCACATTGACCGTGACCTGCACCGGTGAAAAGCCTTGGTAGAGATGCACGCGCCCGGCGAATACCACGAGGGGCTTTCCTTGCCACGTACCGACCAGCGCTTCACCCGCGTGTCCGCGCAGGGCCGCGACCGGCATGCCGAGCAGCGAGTCGTACGGAATCGATGTCGCGTTAAACCGGTCACGCAAGGCGGATGAAAGGCCGCTGCCGAGGATGATACCGACGTCGACCGGTCCGCCCGCCGCCTCTTCGATGCGCGATGCATCGTGCGCGAGCAGTTTATCGTTCGGCGCGCGTCGGTCGATCAAGAGAATCTCCTTATGTGCGTGAAGCGACGCTCTCCGGCGTGAAGAGATTGTGCCCGGTCATTGCCGCGGGCACGGGAAGACCCATGATCGTCAGTAATGTCGGCGCCACGTCACCAAGCTTCCCGCCCGGCGCAAGCGTTCCTCGCACGTCGTTACTGACCAGAATAAGTGGCACAGGATTGGTCGTATGCGCGGTGAGCGGATTGCCGTCTTTATCGAGCTTCTCTTCGGCGTTTCCATGGTCGGCGGTAATTGCCAGCAGTCCGCCGGCGCGCAACACCGCATCGGCAAGGCGCTGCAGGCACGCGTCGAGCACTTCGACGCTCTCGATGGTCGGCTTCCACATGCCGGTGTGCCCGACCATGTCCGCGTTCGCGTAATTCATAATGATGACGTCGTGCGCGCCACTCTGAATGTCGGACACGGCGAAATCCGTGATTTCATTCGCGCGCATCTCAGGCGCCAGGTCGTACGTCGGCACGCTGCGATCGGAGGGGATGAGTTTACGGTCTTCGCCTTCGAAGACGTCTTCGCGCCCGCCGTTGAAGAAGTACGTAACGTGCGCGTACTTTTCGGTCTCCGCTAGGCGAAGCTGACGAAGTCCCGCGCGCGCGACGATCTCGCCGAACGTATCGAACTGCGGGCGCGGACCAAAGAGCACCGGGTTGGGATACGTCTCATCGTATTTCGTCATCGTCGCGAAGATCAGGTTCATGTATGCGACCTTCGCGAACGGTACCGACGGATCGTTATTGAATGCGAGCGTCAGCTGACGCGCGCGGTCGGGGCGGAAGTTGAAGAAGATGCACGCGTCGCCGTCGTTCACGGGACGAGCTTCACCGACGATCGTCGGCAGGATGAACTCGTCGTTCTCTCCGCGTTCGTATCCCGCGCGTACTGCTGCGAGCGCATCCGGCGCCTGACACGTCGCTACTCCGTGCGAAAGCATGTCGTACGCTTGCTGCGTGCGCTCCCAGCGCTTATCGCGATCCATCGCGTAGAAGCGGCCCGAGACCGACGCAATGGCGCCTTGGCGCCCGACGGCTGCGAGTTTTTCCTCGAGTTGTGTTACGTAGGTTTCCGCAGAGCGCGGCGGCGTGTCGCGGCCGTCGAGAAACGCGTGCACCGCAAACGGGACGCTTGCGTCGACTGCTGCGTCGATCAGCGCGAAGAGATGCTCGATGGAACTGTGCACCTGTCCGTCGGAGAGCAGTCCCATCAGATGCAGCGTGCCGCCGGTGCGCTTAACGTGTTCCAAACACTGCACGAGTGTTGCATTCCGTTCGAATTGACCTGACGCAATGTCGGCGTCGATCACGACGACGCCTTGCGGAACGACGCGGCCGCTTCCCAGGTTCATGTGGCCGACTTCGCTGTTCCCCATGATGCCTTTCGGCAAGCCCACCGATTCACCGGACGCGTCGAGCATCGTCCAGGGATACTTGTCGAAGAAGCCGTTCCAGTGCGGAAGCGTCGCCGCCGCGATCGCATTTCCATATGTCGAATCGCTGCAGCCCCAGCCATCGAGAACCGCGAGCACTATGGGTTTAATCAATCTATACCTGCGTTGCGAATAAGGGTAGCAAATGCGTCGGGATCGAGCGATGCGCCGCCGACCAGACCGCCGTTGATATTTGGCTGCTTCATGTACGCCGCGGTATTCTCGGCGTTCATGCTGCCGCCGTAAAGGATAGGAACGTCCGCAAGCCCGGGAACCGACTCACGAATCACACGCATGACGCGATCGGCTTCGTTCCAGTCGCAGTTCTGCCCGGTGCCGATCGCCCAAATCGGCTCGTATGCAATCACCACGCGCTTAACATCGGCTTCGCTTACGCCGTCGAGCGCTTCGCGCGTTTGCGCGATCACACGCATATCGGTCATCGCGTCTTTGCGCTCGCCGCCGGTTTCACCGACGGCAATGATGGGCGTTAGGCCTTGTTCCAGAAGCGCGCGCACTTTCAGATTCACGGTGCGGTCGAGTTCGTTGAAGAACGCGCGCCGTTCCGAGTGTCCGACGATCACGTACGTCACCCCGTGTTCTACGAGCATCGGGACGCTGATCTCGCCCGTGTATGGGCCTTGCGGCTGCCAGTGCACGTTCTGGGCTCCGAGCGCAACGTCGGAACGTCCGTCGAGCATTTCATGCGCTGCGGCGAGCGCCGTGAACGGCGGAGCGATGACGACGTCGACGTGCTTCGGGAAGGTCGACGTTTGTGGGAGAAATGCATCGAGATAGGCGCGTGTCTGCGCCGCCGTCTTGTGCATCTTCCAATTGCCTGCGATGATCGTGCGCGGCACGCGGTGCTCCTAGGACTCGAGCGCCGCCACGCCGGGCAACGTTCGTCCTTCCAAAAATTCTAGCGTTGCGCCGCCGCCGGTCGAGACGTGTGTCATCGCGTCGGCAAATCCGAGCATGTGCGCCGCTGCGGCCGCATCGCCGCCGCCGACCACGCTCGTCGCGCCGGCGCGCGTCGCGTTCGCGATCGCTTCGCCGACGACACGCGTGCCGTCCTGATACGCCGGTTTTTCGTACACGCCCATCGGTCCGTTGAAGACGATCGTTTTTGCTTGCAAGATGACGTCCGCGTACGCTTGCGCGGTCTTGGGCCCAATGTCGAGAATCATCTCATCACCGATGTCTTCGATGTTCACGACATGCGCCGCATCGTCGTTATCGAAGGCGGTCGAAACGACGGCATCAAGCGGAAGATGCAAGGTGACGTCTCGTGCGCCCGCCTCTTCGAGAATCTCGCGCGCCGGTCCGAGGTCGTCGTCGCGTAACGAACGTCCGACGTTGGTTCCGCGTGCCGCGAGAAACGTATTGGCCATACCGCCGCCGATGCAGAACTCGTCGACGGTCTTCATGAGAAACTTGAAGACCCCGACTTTATCCTTGACCTTCGCGCCGCCGATCACGCACACATAGGGATGCGCCGGATTCGACGTGAGCCGCGCAAGCGCCGCCAGTTCGGCTTCCATCAAGAGGCCGGCCGCGTTCGGAAGAAGATGTGCGACGCCTTCGGTCGAGGCATGCGCGCGGTGCGCCGTTCCGAAGGCGTCGTTTACATAGATGTCGCCGAGCGACGCGAGTTCTTTTGCGAACTGCGGATCGTTGCTCTCTTCTCCCTTGTGAAAGCGCACGTTTTCGAGCAGTACGATCGATCCGTCGGTGAGCGCCTGCACCGCGGTTTGCGCGGCTGGACCGATGCAGTCGTCGGCAAACGCGACGGGCGTGTCTAACCGCTCGGAGAGCGCCGCCGCCACCGGCCGAAGCGAATACTTCGGATTTGCCTCACCGTCGGGACGGCCGAGATGCGAGAGGACGACAACACGCGCGCCGCGATCGAGCAACGTGCGGAGCGTTGGAATCGCGGCGTCGATGCGGGTGTAATCGGCGATAGCGCCATCTTTCATGGGGACGTTGAGGTCTTCGCGGACCAATACGCGTTTGCCGCGAACGTCCAGGTCGTTCAGCGTTCGAAATTTCACGGGTGGTTCGTCGATTACGCCTTGGCGGGAATCTTCTCGAGCACCATCGCCGTCAAATCGGCGAGACGGCACGAGTAACCCCACTCGTTGTCGTACCACGCGCAGATCTGCACGAGGTCGCCCATGACTTGCGTGAGCTTCGAATCAATGATCGAGCTGTACGGCGAGCCCTTGAAGTCAGCCGAGACGAGCTCTTCGTCGGTGTACCGCACGTACTCTTTGAGCGGACCTTGCGCATCGTTCTTGAGAATGGCGTTGACTTCTTCGCGCGTCGTTTCTTTCTTCACTTGCGCGACGAGATAGACCATCGAGACCGTCGGGGTCGGAACGCGCAGCGCGAAACCGTCGAAGCTTCCCTTCACTTCCGGAATCGTGAGATAGAGCGCTTTGGCCGCACCAGAGCTCGTCGGTATGATGTTCGTCGCGGCGTTGCGCGCGCGGCGGATATCTTTATGCGGCGCATCGAGAATGTTTTGATCGTTCGTGTACGAGTGGATCGTCGTCATGAAGCCCTTGACCCACCCCAGATGATCGACGAGCGGCTTTACCGCCGTCGCAAGGCAGTTCGTCGTGCACGATGCGTTCGAGATGATGTTGTGCTTCTCGGGATCGTAGACGTTTTCGTTGACGCCAAGAACGAGCGTCACGTCTTCACCCTTGGCCGGCGCCGAGATGATCACTTTCTTCGCGCCGCCACCGGTGATGTGCGCGCGCGCCTTGTCCGCATCGGTGAAGAGACCGGTCGATTCGATGACGACGTCGACGCCGAGATCTTTCCACGGCAGCTTGCCGGGATCGCGCTCCGCGAGGACCTTGATTCGCCGCTTATCGATCACGATCGTGTCGCCTTCGGCGCGAACGTCGCCGTCGTAGGTCCCGTAGTTGCTGTCGTATTTGAAGAGATGCGCGCACTCCGCGGCGCTGGTCAAGTCGTTGACCGCGACGATTTCCACGTCCGGATGGCGCTCGATCAGTGCCTTGGCAAAGTTCCGTCCAATGCGGCCGAAGCCGTTGATTCCGATGCGCATGCAAGTCTCCGTAAGAGTAGGTAGGCCTCAGGATTTACCGGGCTTGCTAGGCGCAGCCCTGCCCGCTCGCAGCGTCGCGGCGAGCCGGACGAGAGCGCTTAAACGGCTGCTGACCGTCGGTTTCGCAATCGGCGGATTGCAGCGGGCGCCAAGCTCGGCCAGCGATTCGTCGGGGTGGTTCAATCGAAGTTGGGCTATTTCTCGAAGCGGCGGCGAGAGCTGGGAAAGCCCGTAAGCGCTTGCTAGGTACTCAATGGTTTGGCGTTGCGCAGCCGCTGCCGAGGCGGCGCGATCGAGATTCGCCGCCTCGGTGTTGACCAGGCGATGGATGCGATTTTTCGTCTCGCGCAGCGCGCGGACGTCTTCGAGATGAAGCACCGCGCCGAACGCGCCGATCATCGTCAGCACGTCGACGATCGCTTCGAAGTCTTTGTAGTACAAGACGTGGCGGCGTTTGCGCACCGTCCGCTTCGGTACGCGTCCGGTGCTGCGCAGCATCCACGCAAGGCGCTCGGCGACCTCGTCCGAGGCGATGACGAACTCTAAGTGATAGCCGTGACCGCCCGCTGCGAGAGATCCGCATGCAAGAAACGCCGCACGGATCTCCATCAACCGATCGCATTTATGCGCCGGCTTCGGCGGAAGCGCGCGCAGCGTTTCCGGGAGCGTGATGGCAAACGTGGGGAGGCGGGCGAGACGCGTCGCAGCGCGCTGTTCGATTGGATGGGCCTTACGATCGTCGAGCAGCGACCAGAACAGACGCGCGATGGAATTGCGATGCGTGACGAAATGCGTGCCTGACGCATCGGCACCGTAGAGCGCGAGCCCCGCGGCTAACGCCTTGCGGCAGTGTGCTGCATCCGGCGTTTCACGCGCAAGCGCGTCCTTGGTGTCGCCTGAAATCGGTGCGGCATTCGCCGCCATCAGGCCCACTCCGCGGGATCATCTTTGCGCGTGTCAAGTACCTCGTAGAGATCCGCCGGTTTTACGCCGGGCGTCATGCGTAACGGCACTTCCCGAATGCGGACCGAAACAATTCGCGTGGCGTAATGTATTACCAGGACATCGCCCGGTTTTACTTGATAAGCGGGCTTGAGCGGTTTTCCGTCTTTTGTGATCCGGCCGTGCTCGAGTGCTTCATGCGCTTCGGTGCGGCGTTTTGAGAGGCGCGAAACCTTCATGAACTTATCGAGCCGCATGAACTCGTACCGTGGCACAGAAAGGACCGACGATGGCCGCTGAGCAGCGTGCGCCGCGCAGACCCGGCGTCAACGTTTTCGACCAATCGAGACCGATGTGGCAGACCATGCTGGTCTTCTTGATTCCGCTCATGATCAGCAACGTCTTACAATCCACGTCGCAAACGTTCTCCTATGTGTTCCTGGGCCGCATGCTGGGCGTCAGCGCGCTCGCCGCGGTCTCAGCCGTTTTTCCCATCGTGTTTTTGCTTTTTTCGTTCCTCATCGGTATCGGTAGCGGAGCGACGGTGCTGATCGGACAGGCGTATGGCGCCGGCGACAGCCACCGGGTGAAGAAGGTTGCGGGAACGGTGCTCGGCGCGACGGTGCTGTTTTCGATCGTCATGACGGTTCTCGGCGTGACGCTTTCGCCAGTGATGCTCAAAGCACTCGGCACTCCGGCGAGCATTCTGCCGATGTCCGACCTGTACACGCGCGTCGTTTTCCTGACGTTCCCGCTCTATTTCCCGTACATCATTTATACGGTGTTCTTGCGCGGCACCGGCGACACGAGAACACCGCTGGCGTTCTTAGTTCTTGGCACCGCGCTCTCGGTGCTCTTCACGCCGATGTTGATCCGGGGCTGGTTCGGGCTGCCGACGTTCGGCGTTACGAGCGTTGCGATTTCGGGACTGCTCTCGACTCTTGTTGCGTTTCCTGCTCTGCTGTGGCATTTACGTCGAACGGGGAACCCGCTCGCATTCGATAGCGAGATGGCGCGCGACATGATCTTCGATACGCGCATTCTGTGGCTCGTGTTGCGCATCGGCATTCCCACGGGACTGCAGACGATCATGGTTTCGCTCGCGGAAATTGCGGTCATCAGTTTTGTCAACCGGTACGGCCCAAGTGCGACCGCTGCATACGGTGCGGTGAACCAAGTCATCGGCTACGTGCAGTTCCCTGCAATTTCGATGAGCATCACCGCATCGATCTTCGGCGCGCAGTGCATCGGCGCGCGTCGCGAGGATTTGCTTGGTTCGGTCGTGCGCTCCGCCGTTGCATTGAACTATGCCATCGGCGGTATTTTGATTGCGCTGTGCTACATCTTCGCGTATCAGATTCTCGGATGGTTTATCACCGATCGCGGCACGCTGGACATCGCCCACGGCTTATTGATGATCACGCTGTGGTCGTACTTGCTCTTCGGCAACAGCGCCGTGCTCAGCGGCGTCGTGCGCAGCAGTGGCGACGTTATCTGGCCGACGATCAACGGCATCTTCGCGATCTGGGGCATCGAAGTCCCCGCAGCTTATATATTGATGCATTACTTCGGCCTACCCGGTGTGTGGATGGGCTACCCAATTTCGTACGCATTCGTGCTATGCGCGCAGTTCGTCTATTACGAATTCTTCTGGAAAAAGAAGACCCACGAACGACTAGCGTAGGCCCTGTCATCCTGAGCGAAGCGCCGAAGGCGCGTAGTCGAAGGATCGTTACGCGCGTTTGTCTTGAGGCGATCCTTCGACTCCGGCGCTTCGCACCTGCGCTCAGGATGACAGGGTGCACGGGGCGGGTATAACCACCTAATGTTTGATGAACTCAAAGGCCTCGTAGAGCAGAAGCTGCAGAACACGGATTCTCAGGCAGTGACGGATGCCGCGAAGGATTCGATCGGCAACATGCCGCCCGGCGAAGTGTCACAACATGCGCAAACGGCGATGACGAATCTCAACGAGCAAGGGCAGACCGATCTTGCGAAAGAGCTTGGCGATCTCATGAAAGCGGCGCAAGATAACCCCGTCGCTCTGAAAAACGCGGTGATCGCGTTTATCGAGCATCACCCGGAAACGCTTGCCGCGTTCGCTCCGGGACTCGCGAGGGATATTCTCGGAAAAATTTAGCGCGGGCGCACGCGTACCGCATACGGCGGCGCGGGAATGCGCGCGCCGCCGTGCTTTACGGGACCGAATCGTTCGCCGCGCTCCCATTGTTCGCGCGCGTCTTCGATTTCTTCCGAGGTTCGCGCGACGAAGTTCCACCACATGATGAGTTGTTCGTCGAACGGCTCGCCGCCGAGCAGCAACAGACGAGCGCCTCGCGTACCGCGAACGACGAGTGAATCGGCCCCCGGTTGCATCTCGTAGAGCATGTTCGTTTCGAGCGGCTCGCCTTGCACGCTCGACGTGCCGTCGACGGGCATCACGCCGTATTCGAACATGGGGTTCAACGGCAGTTCGGCTTCGCCGCTGTCGACGAAACGAATCTCGGCGCCGGCGAGCGGCGTGTACGCTTGCGCTGGCGAATGCGCCGTTCCGAACGTGCCAATAATCGTCACGACTTCGGCGGCGCCGATGCGCTGAACCGGCAAATCCGCGTAGTGATTAAATGACGGATCGTTGTTGCGGTCGCGATCCGGCAGAGCGACCCAAAGCTGTACGCCGTGGATGCGATGCACCGGCCCGTCGACCGACAGCTCCGCATGTGCGATGCCGCTAGCCGAGGTCATGAGATTCAGTTCGCCGGGCGCGATGCGTTGCTCCGAGCCGAGGCTGTCGCGATGCACAATGGAGCCGTCGAAGAGCCAGGAAACGGTTTGCAAACCAATGTGCGGATGCTGCGTGACGTTCATGGAAAACGTCACGGGACCGTATTGGTCGAGAAAGCACCACGCGCCGATCATGCACAGCGCGCGTGAGGGCAGTAAACGGCGTACTTTGAATCCGGGTGCGATTTCGGCATCGCGCGTGGGCAGTGCGATCATCGCCGTTTCTTCTGCTGATGCATGACACGTTCCATTTCAAGGCTGCCGGGCAAGCTTTCCCCCGCATACTGACGGCGTTTGGAAAAACGCGCTACCGTTTGTCCAAACTATGCGAAGAAATGAGGCACTGCGGCTTCTCGGGGGCGCTGTAGCGATCTCGGCTGCAGCATGTTCCTGGGATCAAAACGATGCAGCACCTGTGCCTGCGTCGTGCGGCACGGCCTCGACGTCAACGCGATTCGGCTCGGTCGTCTATGCTGCCGACGATATTGATGAAGCCTTGCAATTAATTGCCGGTTGCGGCGGCCAACTGGTCCGCATGGGCCTCGACGGCTTCGACGGCGATTCCCTGGAGCGTGCGAATGCGCTGCTGCCGAAGATCGCGCAATACGGACTGCGCGCGGTGCTCATCTCGCCATATAGCCCGCAGCCCGTAGACCGCAGCGTATACGCGCGTCAGTGCGCGCAAATTCATCGTCGATATGGTGAATACGATCCGATCTGGGAGATCTGGAACGAACCGAACCTCTCCACCTACTGGGGAGCGACGCCAAATGTGCACGACTACGCGAAGCTCGCGCTATCAACCGGAACGATGTTGCGCACGAATGGAGCGCGCGACATTTGGACCGGCGGAACGAGTGGAATCGATGTCCGCTGGGCGTACGCGCTGCTGCAGCAAGGCGTCTTCGATGTGATGAACGGCTGCGCGGTTCACAGTTACAAAAATCCAGGCGCGGCGTCCGGCGAATATGTCGCGCTGCAAAAACTCTTGCCGTCCAGCATACCAATCCACACGACCGAATCGTGCGTGCCGTCGACGCAAGATCAGTCGGCGTTTCTGCGCGGCATGTGGTACATTCACCGCGCACTCGGCCTGCCGACGTTAATCTGGTGCCAGCTCCGCGACTTTACCGCGGGCGATACATTCCCGTATAACCTGCCCTACGGCCTCGTCTACTCCAGCTATAACCCAAAGACCGTGTATTACACGGCGAAGCAGTTGACATCGAGCTGCGATTAACCTGTCATCCTGAGCGAAGCGCAGCGGAGTCGAAGGATCGTTACGGGCGTTTGTCTCGATGCGATCCTTCGACTCCGTTCGCTTCGCTCTCTTCGCTCAGGATGACACCTTAGCGCCGTTTTTTGTCCTTTGGTGTAACGCATGTTCCGGTTGCGCGGCAGACGACGATTGGGTCGGAAAGAAAATCTGCGGCGCTGTCGTTTACATCCGTTCGCGCAACGATTACTTTGCGTGCCTCGAATTCCATCGCGCGTGACGTGTTGCCGATGCGCGTGATGCGGCCTTCGGCTTCGATATAATCGCCCGCGAAGACCGGCGCGAGAAACTCGACCTTGTCGTATGCGACGAAGAGTCCCTCGTCGCCATCGAGACGGATCAGTAACTCCGTCGCAACGTCGCCGAAGAGCGCGAGCATCCGCGCGCCGTCGACGAGATTGCCGCCGTAGTGCGCTTCGTGCGCGCTCATGCGTAAACGGACGAGACTGGTTATGCTGCTTGCGTCTTCGCTAGTTGCCACAGTTCCTCGAGTTCATCGAGCGAGAGATCGGAGAGCGCCTTACCGTTCGCCGCGGCGCGTTCTTCCATAAAAGAGAAGCGCCGGTAGAATTTTTCGTTCGCTTCGCGCATCGCTGTTTCCGCATCGATTCCAAGCGCGCGAGCGAGGTTCACGATCGTGAAGAATACGTCGCCTAACTCTTCGCGCACGTGCGGATCGTCTTGCTTCTCGCGTCGCGCTTCGGCAAGTTCGGTCAGTTCTTCGTGGAGCTTATCGAGCACACCGTGCACGCCCGGCCAATCGAAGCCCACCCGCGACGCTTTCTCTTGCATGCGCTGGCCGCGTTGCAGCGCGCCGAGATGTTTCGGAATGCCTTCGAGCCGGCTCTTGCGTTTGAGCCCGGTCTTTTCTTTGGCCTTGAGCGCTTCCCAACTCTGCCACTGCGTCTCGACGT
>CAZYLU010000047.1:0-14018 GCA_964648945.1 uncultured bacterium
TGCATACGATTCCGCCGGACGATAAACCGACGTATGAGATGATTTCGCGGGCGGATACGATTGGGGTGTTCCAAATCGAGTCGCGGGCGCAGCAGTCGATGTTGCCTCGGATGAAGCCGACGTGTTTCTACGACATCGTGATGCAAGTGGCGATCATTCGGCCCGGGCCGATTCAAGGGCAGATGATTCATCCGTTCTTGCGCCGCCGCTCGGGAATGGAGCCGGTCACCTACCCGCATCCGAAACTCAAACCGGTGCTCGAGCGAACGTTAGGCGTGCCGTTGTTTCAAGAGCAAGGCATGCGCATGGCAATCGAAGCCGCCGGTTTCACTCCCGGCGAGGCGGATAAACTCCGGCGCGCGATGGGACACAAACGTTCGCACGAGCGCATGCGTGAGATTTATCCGAAACTCGTTGAAGGCATGGTCGCGAATGGTATCGATCGTACGGCGGCGGAGCAGTTGTTTCACATGCTCGAGGGCTTCGCGGATTACGGGTTTCCCGAATCGCATGCCGCGAGCTTCGCATTACTCGCATACGCATCGGCGTACGTAAAGTGTCACTATCCCGCGATCTTTGGGGCGGCGATTTTGAACGTGCAGCCGATGGGGTTTTATTCTACCGAGGTGCTGGTGAACGATGCTCGGCGTCACGGCGTCGTCATCAAACCGATCGAAGTAAATGCGAGTGAGTATTGGTCGTTCGTCGAGCCCGGCGGCAGTTTACGCCTGGGCTTTCATTTGGTTCGCGGATTGGGAGAAGGACAGAAGGAGCGGTTGGATGCGGCATTACGTGCTGGGCCATTTGAAGATTTGCTCGATTTCGCAAAACGCACGCAGCTTGAAAAAGAAGCGATTGAGAATCTCGCTGTGGCCGGCGCGTTTTCGCCGTGGTACCGGTCGCGGCGCGATGCAATGTGGGCGTTGCGCGCGTTAGACGAGCGCGAAGCAAGGGGCGAACTCGGACGATTGATGGATATGGACGAACCCGAAGTGCGGTTCAAGCCGCTCGCGTCCAAACAAGAGACGGCGTTCGATTTATGGTCGACGGGCGTCACGACGCGCGGACAAGCGGTCGAGCATTTCCGTCCGCAGTTGGAAGCGGCGCGTGTGATTCCCGCGGCGCGTCTTGCCGAGATGCCGAACAATCTCGTCTGCCGCGTCGGCGGTCTGGTCATTACGCGTCAGCGCCCGGGCACTGCGAAAGGCTTCGTGTTTCTGACGCTCGAGGACGAGACGGGCCTGGTGAACGTGATCGTGCGTCCGGACGTCTATGAAAAATTCCGACGCGTCATCCGCACGAGCAACACCCTGATCATCGAAGGAAAGCTACAGAGAGAACAAGGCGCGATCGATCTGCTGGCTCGCGACATTTGGTCATTTGAATCCGAAGGTATTTTAGACGGCGTGCGTCCGCGCAATTTTCACTAATGAATCGTGAAGCCGGCGCCTAGATAATGTGGTTTGTTGTTCGCACTGACATTGAACGCCGTACCGAGTTCCACATTGAAGAGCAGATGCGGCGAGAGCACCCGCTGCACGGAAACCACGCCGCTCGTCTGTGAGCGCGAACCGGGGTAGACGTGTGACTGCGTCGCAAGTTCGAACGTTACGGCCGTCAATGGATCGATCGTTTGTGTAAGCGACGCCGCGAAGAGCGAGGTTGCGTGCAGATGCTGATGCTGTACCGACTCGTAGTTGATGAGTCCCGCCTCAAAGCCAAACTCGCGACCGTGTGCGCCCGACCAGTTGCCGCTGAGATGGACGTCGGAGAGCGGCGAAAGGTTCAGGTTCTGCATCGCGCCGAGCGGCGGATGACTTTCCGCGGAAACACTATAGACAACATTATGAAGGCGTGCGAATTCATACTTCACGCCGTAGCCGGCCGGTGTCATGACGTAGATACCGCGCCCGCGTTCGCCCGACTTTGCAATCTCCGAGGGCGTATCGACGAACAGCTCCCAATGAGCGGCGACGCCGTATCGAATCCGCGCTTCGGGATACGCTGCAAGAGCCGTTCCACCGTAGCGTGACGCATTTTGATAATACGTCGTTTCCAGAACGAACTTATGCGGTGACGCAACGCACGGCGTGAGCTTCGTATGCGTGCGGCTTGCGACGGCGCGGAGCGAACCGTCGCTGCACGGCATAGCGCGATAGCCGGTAGCGCAGAGCGCCGGCGCGATAACGGAGAAGAACGCCGCGATGAAAGCGGCAGCACGGAGAACGCGAACCATCAGAAACCCCTTGGTGACGAGCTGCTATGGCCTCATCATGACCGGGGCGTGTTGACGCATGCGTTGCTCACCCAGCCTAGCTATAGCTAGTTTTTGCTTTTAGTTCTTGATCTCGCCGCTATAAATGGCTTGAAGTAGCGGCTGAAGCGTCGTGCCCGGAGGCAGCACGTATCCAATCGGCGGCTTGGGAATCGGCAATCGGTGCGTCTTATCGAGCGGCAGCATCGCGTCGTGATCGACGGGATAGCAAAGCGGCCAAGGAATGTTGCCCTCCTCGGTTCCACCGCCGCCGTACTCCGCATAATAGTGGACGTAGTAGCACGACATGCCGTTGCGAACCCAATGCTGTCGCGGTTCGAGCATCGCTTGGACGTCTTCTTGCTGCTCTTGCCGCCCGTTGGTATCCATGTAGCTCTTACGGAACGTCGACGGCGGTTGCGGCGGCGTCGTGGCAATGCTCAAGCTGTGCGACGCATTGAGCTGCTGCGCTTCGCGCGCAAACATTTTCTCCTGCTGTGCAAGTTGCGCTGCCAGCGACGCCGGCTCGTGTTTGGGCCTCTGCGTTGGAGGCTGCGGCGTTGCCTGCGGCACTTCACGCGCGATCTCCGTGGGGCGCGCTTGCGGCTCGGGCTTTGCAATCCGCCGCTGATGCGGCGTCTGCTGCGTCTTCGGCGTCGCCGCGTGTTGCGGTCGCGTTTGCTGCTGCTCCTGGGGACTCGGCGGCTTCGGGACCGTGCGCTTCTCAATCCTGATGCTCGATGAGGAGACGATCAATTCCGGCTTCTCGATGGCCGGGCGCAGATGTAATTGAATCGCCGATCCCCAGATCACGAGCATCCAGAGGAGCAGATTGACGACGATCGACGCAACGAGAGACAGGACGAGCGCGGGGCGCTCGTCCTGTTGCACATCGTCGCGTACAGTAATCATGGTCCTCGGGAAGGGTAACCTGGCTCGCCGGAGAGAGCCCTGAGATTTGAGTCTTTTGACCCGGAGGATCTTCCCCGATGAGAAGAAGGCTCCCGCGCGGCCGCGAAGCATACCGCGATCATGGACCAGACGCCTGAATTTCAACGCGCCGAAGAGCAACAAGACTCGCAGCAGCTCACACGTACGCTGATTTGGGTCGGCGTTGCCGGGATCGGTGCAGTGGTGGCGTTCACCGCCGTGCGCGCGCTTCTGAACCGCCGCCCCATGGATCCGACGAGCGAGCGGATCCAGCAGCTGATCGACGAGGCAAACCACTTGCTCAAGACGCTTGACGAACAAAGAAATACAGCATAGCGCAGCGCCGGCGTTACATGCCGGTGCCGAACTCGAGTTGTCGTTTACCGACCTGCTTGCGAACGGCCAAGCCGTAGGACGTGCAAGCGGGTTGGTTGTTTTTTGCTTTGGTCCGTTGCCGCAGGAGCGCGCCCGCGTTCGGATTACCTCGGTAAAGCCCAAGTATGCGACCGCGACGATGTTGCGCTTGATCGCGGCTTCGCCGCACCGCGCGACGCCGTTCTGCCCGGTCTTCGGGAGCTGCGGCGGCTGCCAAGTACAGCACCTCAACTATCCGGCCCAACTGACCTGGAAGACCGACGTCGTGCGCAGCGCGCTCCAGCGCATCGGCGGCTTCGCCGATGTCGAGGTGAACAACGCCGTCGGCATGACGAACCCGCGCGCGTACCGGAACAAGATGTCGCTCGTCGTCGATCACACGCTGCAAACGCCGACGATCGGCTTCTATCAGCAGCGCTCGCACGATATCGTGCCGATCGAAGACTGCCCCATCGTCACACCCCAGCTCAACAATTTCATTCACGGCTTCAACCGCGCGCGCATGACGCAAGAAACTGCGCCGATGATGCAAGCCGCCCGCCACGTCGTCTCGCGCAGCGCACGGGCAACGGGCGAGGCGGTGGTGACCGTAACCACGTCGCAACTCTCGCCTGAGGTGGAGCGCGGCGCGCCTTCACTCCTGAAGATGCTTCCCGGCGCCGTGGGTTTGACCAATTCGTATCAGCTGACGAGTCAAAACGCGATCATGGGCCGCCGTCATCGCGTCGTCTCGGGACGTTCAGAGATCGAAGAGGCGATCGACGGCGTGCGCTATCGCGTATCGGCTGCGTCCTTCTTTCAAGTGAACGTCGAGATCGTCGGGCGTATTTTCGGTTTCCTGAAGACCGGCCTCGAACATCCGCGCCGCGTCGTCGATCTGTACTGTGGCGCCGGTACGTTTTCGTTGTTCTTTGCTAAGAACGGTTGCCAGGTCTACGGCGTCGAGGAGAACCCGCAAGCGATCCTCGAGGCCGAAGACAACGCGCGGCTCAACGGTCTCGAGCAGTGGGTGCGATTTCGCGCGGGCCGGGTCGAGGACGCGGTGCGTTCGCCCGAAGCGCGGGACGCGATGCACCATGCGGATATCGTTTTTCTCGACCCGCCCCGCAAGGGTAGCGACGAAGTCACGCTCGGCGCCGTCGCGGATTCCAAGGTACCGTATATCTGGTACCTTTCGTGCGATCCGGCCACGCTCGCCCGGGATTTGAAGTTCCTTGCGGCCAATGGGTACCGGCTCGGCATCGTTCAGCCGTTCGACATGTTCCCGCAAACGGGGCACGTCGAGACGCTGGTCACGCTCTACCGCGAGGCCAAGGCTGACGAAGAGGTCGTGCGCGATGCGTTTATTGACGTGGCGCCGCCGACGTGGCCGGACAATGATGAATACGCCACCGACGAACCGGAGTACCCCGACTTTGTCACCCGAGAAGATTGACGTTCGCTATGTCGCAAAGCTCGCGCGCATCGCGCTGACCGATGATGAGGTCGAGCGCTTTGAAACGCAGCTTGGCGATTTGCTCAAACACGTGAACGCGCTTGCGAAACTCGATACGTCGCACGTTGCCGCCACTGCACAAGTGGTGGAGTCGCGCAACGTCGAGCGTGAAGACGTCGTCGGTCCGGTACTCGATCGCGAGACGGTGCTCGCCCAAGCGCCGCAACGTCAAGGCCCGTTCTTCCGCGTTCCTCGCATCATCGCCGAGTAGAAATCAAAGGACATCATGGAGATCATCGAACGTAGCGCGGCGCAGATCGCGCGCGACGTGAACGGCGGCGGCATTTCCGCAGCCGAAGTAACCGACGCACTGCTGACGCACATCGATGCCGTCGACGGCGACGTCGGCTCGTATTTGACCGTGCTTCACGAACAAGCGCGTGCTGCAGCAACGTATGTCGACGAACGCGTGAAAGCTGGAGAGAAACTTCCGCTCGCCGGCGTACCGCTCGCCGTTAAAGACAACATGTGTCTGATCGGGACGCGGACGACGGCGGGAAGCAAGATTCTCGAGCATTGGGTTTCGCCGTATACCGCCACGGCCGTGCAGCGGATGCTGCAAGCCGGCGCGATTCCCGTCGGTAAAACGAACATGGACGAGTTCGCCATGGGCAGCTCGTGCGAAAACTCCGCGCTCGGCGTGACGAAGAATCCGTACGACCTTACGCGTGTGCCCGGCGGTTCGAGCGGCGGATCCGCGGCGGCCGTTGCCGCGTTCGAAGCGGCGATCGGCATGGGCAGCGATACGGGCGGGTCAATTCGCGAGCCTGGAGCATTCTGCAATCTCGTCGGATTCAAACCGACGTACGGACGGGTCTCGCGCTACGGATTGATCGCGTTCGCATCGAGTCTGGACCAAATCGGACCGCTTACACGAACGGTGGAAGACGCCGCACTTGCGTACGAGGCGATGGCGGGCTGGGATCGCATGGATTCGACGTCCATCGACCGTGAAGTCGAGCCGGTTACGCACGCGTTGCGTGAAGATCTGCGCGGTCTCAAAGTCGGCATCGTCAAAGAGTTCGATACGCGTGCGCTCGGCGATGAGACGCATGCGCTCTACGAACGCGCCTACGCCGATTTAAAGCGGCTCGGTGCAGAACTCGTCGAGGTCTCGCTGCCGACCGCAGACTACGGTTTGGCGACATATTACTTGATTGCGCCTGCGGAGTGCTCGTCGAACCTTGCGCGCTTCGACGGCGTGCGGTACGGTCTCCGCGTCGACGCCGGCGACGTGCAAGAGATGTACGAAAAAACCCGCGCGGCGGGATTCGGTCCTGAAGTCAAGCGCCGCATTCTCATCGGCACGTACGCGCTCTCGAGCGGCTACTACGATGCGTACTACGTGCGCGCGCAGAAAGCGCGAACGCTGATTGCCGGCGATTTCAACAAGGCCTTTGCGGTGTGCGATCTGATCGCGTGCCCGGCCGCGAGTTCTCCGGCGTTCCAGTTCAACGCAAAAAGCGATCCGTACAGCATGTATCTGATGGACTACTACACGATTCCGATGTCGCTCGCCGGTCTGCCGGCGCTGTCGGTTCCGTGCGGCTGGGTGACCCCGCCGGGCGGCGATCGCGAGATGCCGATGGGCTTGCAACTGACGTCGCCGTTGTTCACCGAAAAACTCTTGCTCGGCGCTGCGCACGCGTACGAACAAGCGACGAAACACGCGAGCAAACACAAGCCGATGTTCGAGGTGGCGGGCCGATGAGCAAGTACGAAGCGGTTATCGGCATCGAGTGTCACGTCGAGTTGAAGACGGCGACGAAAATGTTTTGCTCGTGTCCGAACGAATTCGGCGGGGAACCGAATACGAAGATTTGTCCGGTGTGTCTTGCGCTTCCCGGTGCGTTGCCCGTTGCGAATCGCAATGCGATCGAGCATACGATCTCGGCGGGGCTTGCGTTTGGTGCGGAGATTCCGGCGTTTTCGAAGTTCGACCGGAAGAACTACTTCTATCCGGACATGCCGAAGAACTATCAGATCTCGCAGTACGACATGCCGATTACCGTCGGCGGCGCCGTGCGCTATTGGCTCGAGGACGGCACGATGAAAGAATGCCGTCTCACGCGCATTCATTTAGAAGAAGACACGGGCAAATCGACGCACGCGGGTTCGGGCGACGGACGCATCGCCGGCAGCACGTATTCGCTCGTCGATTTCAATCGCGCGGGTGTCCCGCTGATGGAGTGCGTCTCCGAGCCGGAGATTCACAGCGCCGACGAGGCGGTCGGGTATTTGGAAGCGTTGCGGCGCACGCTGCAGCAGATCGGCGTAAGCGACGTCAAGATGGAAGAAGGCTCGCTGCGCTGCGATGCCAACGTCTCGATCCGTCCCGCCGGTTCGAAAGAGCTCGGCACGAAGACCGAGATCAAAAACATGAACTCGTTTCGCTCCGTGCATCGTGCGATCGAGAGCGAAATCCAACGGCAGATCGCGCTCCTCGAACAAGGCGAGCGGATCGTACAGGAGACGCGTGGCTGGGATGAGGTGCGCGGCACGACGCACTCGATGCGCAGCAAAGAGCAGGCGCACGACTATCGCTACTTCCCGGACCCCGATCTCGTGCCGCTCGAAGTTGCACGCACCGATATCGGCCGTCTAGCTGCGGAGCTCCCGGAGCTCCCGGTTACGCGCTTCGAACGGTACGTCAAAGAGTTCGGACTCGACATCAAGCAGGCGACGCAGCTGGTGGACAATCAGCCGCTCGCGATCTATTTCGATGCCGTCGTGAAGGCGAGCAACAATCCCAAGCAGTCGACGAACTTCGTCCTCGGCGATCTCTCGCGCCTGGCAAACGAGACGGAGACGCCGGTGCACGAATCACCGGTAACGCCGGAGCACGTTGCGGAATTGATCGAACTCGTCGAAGGCAAGACGATCAACTCGAAGATCGCCAAAGAACTGGTCGATCGCATGTGGCGCGGCGAAGGCTCACCGAAGGCAATCGTCGAGCGCGAAGGGCTCGCGCAGACGTCGGATCCGGCGGCAATCGTGGCATTCATCGAACAGGTGCTCACGGCGAACGAGAAGAGCGTCACCGATTATAAAGCGGGGAAGACCAACGTCATGGGGTTCCTCGTCGGCCAAGTGATGAAGGCGTCAAAGGGTAAGGCCGACCCGCAACTCGTCAATCAATTGATGAAGCAAAAACTCGAATCGTGAATCTAGGGTCTGTTCACTCATCACCGCATGGCACGTAAATGTACTCCTTTTTCGCCCTCGCCGCGTTGCTCATCGGTCACGAAGCTACGGCTTCGCTCCCTCTTCGCGCCTTGCGAGGACAAAAAATGAGCACATTTCCGTACCATGAGTGATGAGTGAACAGACCCTTGCCGACGAGCGGACGCTGGAGGCATTAGACTTTGCGAGCGTCCGGCATCGCGTGGTGGGTGCGACGCGAACGGCGCGTGGACGGCGTTTCGCGAGTGAACTCGCACCATTGACCGATTTCGCCGTGGTGCGTCTTGAGCAGGCGCGCACGGCGATCGTTCGGCAACTCGTCGCCGCGGCGGATCTGCATGTCCTTCCCGCGTTCGACACGGCGGAAGCGACGCAAGCCGCTGCGCTTGGGCGCACGCTGGCGGCAACGGACTTGCGCGCGGTGGGCGATGCGATTTCGGCTGCCGCCGCTGCATACAACGTTTTACGTGAAGAGAAGGCGCCCGAACTTGGCGCGATTCTCACGCGGTATACGCCCTTGCGTGATCTTCACCGTTCGTTGACCGATGCGATCGACGAGCGCGGCACGATCATGGATCGCGCGTCGCCCGCGCTCGGCCGTATCCGGCGCAATCTTGTGAACGCGCAGAACGATGCACGCGATCGCGTCTCGTCGATCGTTCGATCGGGAAAATACGCGCGCGTCATTCAGGATGCCGTCGTGACGATTCGCGAGGGGCGTTTCGTCGTTCCGATCAAAGCCGAATTTTCCGGTGAGTTTCCCGGTATCGTTCACGACTCCAGTTCATCGGGCCAGACGCTCTTCGTGGAACCGCTCGCCGCACTCGAAACGAATAACCGGTTGCGCACGCTTCGGATCGAAGAAGAGCGTGAGATCCAACGCATTCTCGAAGAGCTCTCGCACAGTGTCGGCGCGCACGCGAGCGACATTGAATCGAACGTCGAAATGCTCGCCGAGATCGATGTCCTCGTCGCCAAAGCGAACGTCGCGCGGTCGATGGATGCGATCGCAGCCGAACTCGTCGACGAAGCTGTGGTCCACGTCGAACGCGGCCGCCATCCCTTGCTCGGCGATCGCGCGATTCCGCAAACGATTCCACTCGACGGCGAGACGCGGTTGCTGGTAATCAGCGGCCCGAACATGGGCGGCAAGACGGTCGCGCTCAAGATGGTGGGCCTCTTCGTCGCGATGACGTATGCCGGCATGCAGATCCCCGCATCAGCGGGCACGAAAATCGGGCAATTCTCGTGCGTCATCGCGGACATCGGCGACGAGCAGTCGATTATCGGCAACGCGTCGACGTTCTCTGCGCATCTTTCGCGCATGCGTGAGATGTTCGAACGCGCCGATGCCCACACGCTCGTCCTCGTCGACGAAATCGGCGGCGGCACGGAACCGGGCGCAGGCGCCGCGCTTGCCATCGCCATGCTCGAGCGATTGCTCGAGGTGGGCGCGTGCGGCGTAGTCACGACGCATGCGACGGAGTTGAAACTCTTCGCGAGCGGTGTACCGGGCGTGGTCAACGCAAGCGTACGTTTCGATCCCCAATCGTTCCGTCCCACGTATCACCTCGACGTTGGTGCGCCGGGACAGTCTCTTGCATTTCCGCTTGCAACGGCGCTCGGCATCGATCGCTCGATCGTGGAGCGGGCGCAAGCGCTGCTCGACAGCCGCGAACGCGATTATGAATCGGCCCTTGCCGAACTGTCGCTGCGTTCGGCTGAACTGCAAACGGAGCGCGAAGCGCTCACCGCGGAACGGCGCGCCGCAGAACGTGAACGCGGCACGTTGGCGAGCGACCGCGAGCGGTTTGAAGCCGAGCGCCGCGCATTTGCCGATCGCGCCGAGGAACGCATGCAGCAGAGCTTGCGTGAGTTCACCGCCGAGTTGCAGCGCCGGGCTGCCGCTTCCGAAGCAAAGCGCCCGCGCGTCACCACTTCGCAAAGCGCGTTGCTTTCACGTACCGCCGAAGAGATGCGCCGATCGCTCGGCGTGAACAACGAAGCCCAGCGGGAAGTAAAGCCCGACGACGGCACGTTTGAACCGAACGATCCCGTACGGATTCTCTCGCTCCGGCAAGACGGAACCGTGGTCGAAGATTATGGTGACACGCTGCTCGTGGCGATCGGCCCCATGAAAGCCGTGGTGAAGAAGAGCGACATTCAAAAAATTCCGCATCGCCAAGCTGACGCGAAGCGTCAGCGCAGTCCTGAGCGCGCTCGAAGAGCGCCAGTCGAAGGGGCGAAACTCGAAGCTGCGGCGCGTTCGATGCCGGAGCTTGACGTTCGTGGGAAACGCTACATCGAAGCCGAGCCGATCGTCGATCAATGGGTCGATGAAGCGGCGCTCGCCGGAAACTCGCCGCTACGGTTGATCCATGGCAAAGGTACCGGCATGCTGGGTCGCGGTCTGCAAGAGTTTCTGCGCTCGCATCCGTCGGTGAAGAGCGTACGCTACGGACATGAAGACGAGGGCTCCGGCGGCGTAACGATAATTGAGCTTGCATGACCACCGTGCCTACTTCCGATGTCGAGCACTTGCTCGACGGTTTCGAGACCGTCGAAACCGTCGAAGATTTTCGTGAACGCGTCAAACTCGGACGTCCGCTCAACGTCAAGCTGGGCATCGATCCTACCAGCCCCGATCTGCATCTCGGCTTCATGGTGGTGCTGCACAAACTGCAGCGCTTCGCGCAAGCCGGACACAACGTCACGCTGATCATCGGCGATTTCACCGCAAGTATCGGCGATCCGAGCGGCCGCAACGCCATGCGTCCGCCGCTAACGCACGAGCAAATCGAAGCGAATATGCAGACGTACCGCGAGCAAGCGGGAAAAGTGCTCGATCTCGAGCGCGTGAAGATTCGCTACAACTCCGAATGGCTCGGCAAAATGAACTTCTCCGACGTCGTCCGGATGGTTTCGCACGTGACCGTCGCACAAATGCTCGAGCGCAACGATTTCAACAACCGTTATGAAGGCGGAACGCCGATCTCCCTGCATGAGTTCTTGTATCCCGTCGCCCAAGCGGCGGATTCCATTGCGGTTGAATCCGACATCGAACTCGGCGGCACGGATCAACTCTTCAACCTTTTGCTCGGACGGCAATTCCAGCGTGAATACGGTCAGCTTCCGCAGATTTGCGCAACGGTGCCGCTGCTCGTTGGTCTCGACGGCGTGAAGAAGATGAGCAAGTCGCTGGGCAATTACGTCGGCATCGCCGAAAGCGCGCAGACGCAGTTCGGAAAACTGATGTCGATGGCGGATGAGTTGATGCCGACCTACGCGCGGCTTGCCGCATTCCGTTCGCAATCAGAGGCGGACGCGCTCGCTGGGCAGATCGCAAGCGGCTCATCGAACCCGATCGAATTGAAGAAGCAACTCGCGCAAGATATCGTCGCGCGCTACCACGGCGCTGCCGAAGCACTCGCTGCTCGCGATTTCTTCGAGCGCACGGTGCAGCGCAAGGAGATTCCCCTCGATGACGTTGCCGAGATGGAGCAAGGCGATGCGAAGACGGTCGCCCAGCTGCTCGTGAAAGCCGGCTTTGCCCAAAGCAAGCGCGAGGCCGAGCGACTTATCTCGGGGAACGGTGTCAAGGTGGATGGTATAGTCGTGAACGATCCGCGGGCTGCGTGGACGGCGTCCGAGCCGGCCGTGCTTTCCGTCGGGTCCCGTAAATTCGTCCGCGTGCTCTCTCAGGAGTAAATCGAGGAAATGGCGCAGTCTCCGGTCACGTACACGTCATCGATGCAGCCGATTGAAGGCAAAAAGCTCGTTTGCAAGCGTTGCCACCGCGTCTATAACTATCCGGACCCCGGCGCCCGCCCGATCCGCTGCGAATGCGGCTGGTGGTATTACAACAGCGGCGCCGGTCTGCGCGAAGTCTACTGGCAACGCCTCGAAGGCTACAAGATGCCGGAAGACCTACGGCACATGTTCAAGGGCGAGTTCTAGGCAATTCGTTCGGCGAGTTCGTTCACTTCGTCGGACGTGAACACGTAGATCTTCTTACAGAATTCGCACGTCGCTTCGGTCTCCGGTCGCTCCGATGCCAAGCGGCGCAATTCATCTGCGCCCATTCCGATCAACGCCGCCTCGACGCGGTCGCGATTGCACAGACACGCGAATCGTAGATCGACGGTGCGATGCGAACGCAGCTGAATCGGTCCCGCAAGCGCATGCAGCAACGCGTGCGCATCGGCACCTTGATTGATCATCGTCGTCACCGGCGGCATCGCAAGCGCGCGCTCTTCCAGCGTCGCGATCGCTTTTTCATCGGCGCCGGGAAGCACCTGCGCAAGCACGCCGCCCGCCGCGCGCACGCCGTCAGGATTGGCCAGCACGCCGAGCGCGACGACGCTGGGAATCTGTTCTGATTTCACGAGATACGCGGCGAGATCTTCAGCGATTTCGCCGGAATAGAGCGGAACGACGCCGACATACGGCTGCCCGACTTCATACGACTTGATCACCTGAAGCGTTCCGTCACCGATCGCCCCCGCAACATCGAATTTTCCCCGTGCATTGAGCGGAAGATCCACATGCGGATTTTTCACGTACGAACGCGCGCCGAGCAGATTTTCTTCGAGCAGCCACGCGTCGGTGCCCACTGATCCAATTGGACCATCGCCGCTAATTTGCAGCGTCAAACGCTCGCGCCCTTTGAGGCCCGAACCAAACAAGACCGCGCCGGTCATGAGGCGTCCGGCCGCAGCCGTTGCGAGCGGCGAGAGGTCGTGCCGTTCGCGCACTTCCGTGACGAGTTCGGTCGTGATGGCGGCAACAACCGCGATTCCCGCTTCCGGCGCGGCAGCACTGATCATGAGGTCGGGCATAGTAGAAATTGCTCTGGTGCGAAGGCGCGTGCTTTTCCTTCTCAGAAGCAAGGGGGCTCTATGCGCGTTCTCGTCATTCATGGCCCGAACCTCAATTTGTTGGGCGAACGCCAGCCGGAGATCTACGGCACGCAAACGCTCGGAGAAATCAACGAGTTCATTGCGACGTCGGCAGCGGAACTCGGCGTAAGCGTGGAGTGCGCGCAGTACAATAGCGAAGGCGACATCATCGACGCAATTCACGCAGCGAGCCGGACGTTCGATGCGATCGTCATCAACCCAGGAGCGTATTCGCACTATTCATACGCAATCGCAGACGCGATCGCATCAATCCCGATCCCGGTAGTCGAAGCGCACCTTTCGAACATCGCCTCTCGCGAGGCCCACCGCCGGGTGAGCGTGACTGCTGCCGCATGCGCGGGCAGCGTCTCCGGGTTCGGACCAAACTCCTATGTCCTCGCATTACGCGCGGCCTTAAAAATCCAGGGAAAATAACGATCTTTTCCGTATACCCCTGCCGAGCGGCCGGTCCGCTCTTTATAGGAGATTCCGTTGACGAAAGCCGATTTGATTGATACCGTGGCGTCCGAGATCGAACTCTCGAAGCGACAGGCAGCGGCGATCGTCGACTTGATTCTCAGCGAGATCAAGTCCGCGCTTCAACGCGGCGACCGCGTCGCGCTCACGCCCTTCGGCAGTTTCGTCGTTCGCAGTCGCAAGGCGCGTGAAGGACGCAATCCGAAGACCGGAGAGAAGATCAAAATCGCGGCGCGCAAAGTTCCGGCATTCGTCGCGGGAAGATCGCTAAAAGAAGCAGTCGGCGGCGGCCGTTCGACCGGCGGTGCAAAACGAGCACCGTCGAAGAAGAAAACCGCAAAGAAAAAATAGCGGGCTGTAGCGCAGCTTGGTTAGCGCGCTTGACTGGGGGTCAAGAGGTCGCTGG
>CAZYLU010000048.1:0-12410 GCA_964648945.1 uncultured bacterium
TGCTCGGGCTGTGGGTAGGTGCGATGGCCGGCTTCGCGTTCCTCTTCGCGCCGATTGCCTTCGCGCACATCGGTCCCACGCCGCCGTTTGCCGCAACCATCGCTGCATCGGTGCGCGCGATTAGCTCAACCGGCCTCGTTGTCGGCCTCATTGCCGCACTGATCACGCTTGGTGTTCGCGGGGAGCCGCCGCGCCGCAAAATCAGCATCGTGTTGTGCATCGCGATTGCGATTGCATTCACCTCGATCGAAACGCAAGCGATCGTACCGAAAATGGAAACGACGCCGCTGATGACGGCAGCGTACGATGCGCTTCACCGTCAAAGCAGCGGCGTTTACTCCGGCGTGCTTCTCTTTGCGCTCCTCGCGCTCGTTTTTAGTTCGCGATCAACGTATAGGTAACCGTCGAAATCGACGAATTATTCGTCTCCGTGCCGAGGTTTAGCTGGAAGTCTTGGAGGACGTCGTACGGCGTCGATCGCGTCGTGATGCTGGTTCCGTGTGCAATCTGCAAGCTACTGCCCGTTGGCAGCACCGTTGCGCTCGTTACGTCGAACGTAATGCCCGCGCTCTGCGAGGAATTCGCGCTATCCGTCCATGTCAGCAACTCGTTTGTCGGCGTAGCGGGTGTACGCGCCGGATTCGAGTTCGTCTGAACGGAGAGATTCCACGTAACGGCTGTTGACGACGTAATGTATACGCTCGCATTCACGAGGTCAGTAAAGTTCGTCGTCGTGCTGCTGCCGTACGTTCCGAGGTCGACGGTCGTTCCCGAGAAGGCACATCCGCCGCAGGTTACGTTTGGCGTCGATCCGCCGGGACCCGGATTCGACGGGTTCATGCTCAGATTTAAGCCGATAGAGAGCTGTACCTGAACGCGCGAGTCGCCGAGCCACGTCTCAGCGGCCGTCGTGCCGGGCGTTGTCGCACTGTTCAGGGTTCCCGATCCATTGATGTTCTGCATCGTGAACTGGTAGCTGTCACCTTGCGATTGCGGTCCGGTGGCGTCGAAGTTGACGTTGATAGTATCGCCGGGCTTGAGCGCGCAGCTTCCGCCGCCGATGTCGATGTAACCGTTCGCTCCCGACGTCGTTGCGCTCTGGTATCCGGTGACGGTACAACCGTCGGTGTTACCCGAGAGCGTCGGAGGCGTGTTCGTCAACACCCAGGTATTGCCGCTCGAATCGGTTGCGTTCACGCCGCTGATGTCCGTACCAGGGATGATGATCGCGAACGACGTGATGTTCGTCGAACCGCTCGTGTTTTTCACAGCATACGTGTATGCGTTGCCGTAGGTGGAGTTCGCGTTACCGCCGACAGCTGGAACGGCATTCGTCGCAACGGGTGCCGGCGTCGGATAGCCGCCGGCAGCAGAGAATCCTGCGCTGGCAGAGACCGCCTGTACGTGGAGCGTAAAGGTCTTGCCCTGCGTCCAACCGTTGCCGTTTGCTCCGTGCGCATACATCAAGGCCGCTACATCAGAAGTGCCGATGCCGTTGATCGTCGCGGCGAACGTCAACGAACTCCCCGGAGCCAGCGCATTCACCACACTCGTTGACGAGCATTGCGTCGAAAGGCCCTTATTACGCGCGGTCAACGGGGTCACGGTCGGCGGCAAGTTCGCAGCCGAATTCTGAGCGTTGCTACAGGGGCTAAACCAGTAATAATTATATCCACCCGACGTCGTTGGCGTTGGCGTGAGAAGCGACCAGCCGGAGGTCGAGACGCTAACGTTGCTCATCGTGTATCCGCTCGGCAGTGCGACGAGAACGTTATCGAGATAGTCCGGATACGGATCCTCGCCCGTCGTCGTGTTGGTGATCTGAACCGTTTCACTGGCGGCCGCACTCGAACCCGTTGTGCTCGGGTTGAAGTTCGCCTGCATAAGCGATGAGTCGAGCGAATACTGCGCGTACGCAAGTGCATCGATGGAAAAGCCCGCACCGCCCGGCCCAATGGGCACCGTCGCGGCTTTCGCCGGGTCAGCCGTCAAACTGAAGACGAGCGGATTCGCAAGAGACACGGACCAGTCGGTATATGCGAAGGACGTGGGCGCCGCGTTCATATCGAGGTAAATAGTCGTCGATCCGTTCTTCGGAACGTATACCTGCGGACCGTACGCGCCCGTGCCGTCCAGGCAAAGATATTTACGGCCAAAGGTGCCCGATGCGTTCGCACACGATGTGTCGATGACCCAGTTCCCGTTTGACCCGGTATTCAAATTCGGGTCCAGCGCGAAGTTGTCGATCGAGCCTAGCGATGCATACGAGCCCGGAAGGCCGATAGCAATGACGTACTCGTTCTTACTCGAGTTATTCGTCACCGTAAAGGCCAAAATATTGTAATAGCTCGACGTCATCGCGTATGGAGAGCTGCGATGATAATGCGCGTGAACGGTGTACGGCTCATAAAGGTGCGCCTCGACCGTTTCTGCGGTCGTAGAGCTGTAGTTCGGCTGCTCGACGCCGGAGAGTGCGACGCTCGCGGTACCGGTCAATGAATTACCCGCTGCAATATAGACAGGTAGATACGCATCCTCGACACCCGAAGCGATGGACGACCAGGTCTGACCGTGCGCGGGCAAGACCGACGTGTACATCGTACACGTCGATCCGCTCGAGCAACTCGAGCCGGTGGCATTGCCGAAATTCAGGTTGACCGACACCGAATTGCCCGGCGTAAGCGTCGTCGTCGAGTTCACCGGGTCAAGTTCAACGGTGCATTCATCGGTAGAGTTTGTGCCGGCGTTTCCGCAAATGTTCGTAACATTCCAGCTGCCGCCCGACGTATCGGTTGCCGTCGTCGTACAACCCGGCGCTGCGCACGCCGCGAAACTCTGCGTGGACAGGTAAGCGAAGATGCCTTGACCGCCGGTGGTTACGTTGAAGCTACTGCCCGTCGTAAAGATGATTTTCGAAAACGAATCGGCGTGATCGGATCCGTATCGTATCGCGGAACTGTTTGTGAATTTCAACGTTGCCGGTGTCGACCCGCCCTGCGAGATTGAAAGCGCCGCGCTCCCGTTCAACGACGGCGTGACGTAGTACCCGTACATCTGGAAGGTCTGCGACGCATACACCGTTTTGGCGACGGTGTCATAGAGCGCGGCGGAGAACGTCTTGGGCTGATACGTCCCCGGCGAGAGCGCGAAACTCGAGAAGTTAAAGGTGTTCGAAAGCGTACCGGAACCGGTCACGCTCGTGCTTGCGTAGCTGTAGCCGTTCGGGTCGGTGACGGACCAAATATACGTACTGCTCGGCGCGTGCGTCACGGTCATCGACAATCCGCCGGTCGAGCGATCGTTCGCACTATCGTACGCGAAGATCGTCGCGGGCGTCGGCGTTGCTGCCGGAAGTGGACTCGGCGACGGATTCGCGTTCGCGTCGTTCGGAGTTAACGTCATGATGTATCCGTTTGAGCCCGTCACACTGACTTGTACTTGACCCAAGCGCTCGTTGAGCGTCTTATCGTACACAATGATGGAGTACGTGCCGGCCGCGAGTGCGGTTGTAATGGGCCACGTAACGCTCAGAGCACCGCCCGGCGCCTGCACGCCGGTGACGTTCGACACGTTGCACAATTGCCCAGACGTGATCGTGCCACTCGGCGCCATGAAGACACACTTTGGATTTACCGACGTGGACTCGATATAAACCACGTAATAGTCGGATGCGGTCAGGTTCGTGCCGTAAATATAGGCGTTGCCCGAGGTCGAAGCGTCGAACTGATACGTCTCCGTCGTATGGTACGGGTCCTGGTACACGCTGACTTGGAACGAGCTGCCAACCGTGATGTAGACCACCGACGACCAGACGTTCTTACTCGTATCCAACGTCGCGAAGACGTATGTGCCTTCCGCGCTGAGCGTGAGCGTGTTCGTGGCACCAGTGGCGCTCGTGTAGCTGCTGCCGACCGCTGTTCCGCCTTGGCCGTTCCCGACGTTCGGCGCGATGTAATAATCTTGGAACGTATCGGGGGCGGCGTTTCCGGTTGAATACCAATTGACCGTACACCCAATGTTATAGAGCGTACCGGACGTATTCGCGCAGTTTCCGTTCGCGCCCGTATTCGCACGCGTTACGACGATGGTCGCGCCCGTCGCTGCCATCGGGCGCGCGCGCCGTGTCGGTGTCGACGTATTCGCTTGCGTGGGCGGCGGGAGCGGCGGCAACTTCGAGAGCGGCACAAAGCGCCCGCGCATAGCTTGCGAAGAAGTAGATGAGCTGCTCGATGGCAACGCGTTAGGAACCGCGGTCTGCTGCGGTAGCGGCTTCGGCGTCATCATGATCGGTCGCAACGGCGGAATACTGGGCGCGTATTGCGCAAAAGCGGCGGACATCACCGCGAGCATCGCGATGACGAGGAGAGCGGCGGTGCGTATCGTCGGCTTGCTCATTAGTAGTACAACGTGTAGACGGCGTTGGAGCTATATGTGCCGCCGGGAACCGTACCGGGAACCGTCAACGATAAGTCGACGCAATACGTCTTCGACAGCTGGTTCGTATCGAGCGCCGCCCACACACCACCGTTATCGGCATACACTGGGAACGGCGTCGGAGATGACGCCGGCGCCGATACGTAACTTACACGCGAGAGACTTGCACCAGAAAAGCCGGAGCTAAAGTCCGAGTACAGGCCATCTTTCAGCTGCCAATACGTCTGCGCCGTCGAGACTGTGACGTGATACGCACACGCAATCTTTACCGCAGCTCCGCCCGCAGTTGCATTCACCGTAACCTGATTTTGATCGCTGTACAGCAGCGTCGCGAGCGGATTGGGAGAAACGTTTGCCTCCACTTTGAGCGGCGCTTGATTTCCAGCAGCCACTTGCGAGGCGCCGGGCGCAAAATGCAACGCTTCAGCTTGGAATCGCATCTTCTGCATGCCGGAGCCGTGCAGCGAAAGTGTACCGACAATGCCCGCGGCGCCGCCGGGGCCAGCGCGGTAACCGACCGGATTAGGCGTGACGTTGACCACGATCGTCACAGCGATTTGATCGCGCTGCTGAACGATAATGGCTTGCGCGACAACAGGAAATACCGCAAGCACGAGAAACGCGAGAAAAAACTTCTTCAATTTCATCGTGCCACCGCCGTGTAGACGACCCACATGTAATACAGCCCCGTGGTCGCCGTCGCCGGCACCTTCAATTCGTAATCGTAGTAGAAGTCGTTGTTTGCCGTCATCGAGGTCGCGATCGGCGAACCGTAGGGCGGCGAAATCGTCGGCGCGACGCTATAGGAAAACGCGCTTACGCCCGATGATGCGTTGCTGAACGGAATACCGGACGTAAATCCCGTGTTGGAATCCGTCCCGCCCGATGTGGAGCTGACGTAATACAGCGTCTGCGAAGTGGACATCGTACCGCTGCCGCTCGTTTGCTGAAAGTCTGCAGCGCCTTGCCCGAACAGGCTGAAGCCGTTGGGATCGTTTGACGTTACGTTGACGTGCGCGGCGAAATGATAGATGTACGACGTTCCCGACGAAACCGTACCAAAATCGACGTCACCTTGAGCAACGCCGGTTGCGTTCGGCCCGTGCGTGGGCGAAGGCTGCGTGCCGATGACTGCTTTGATCGCGCCGTAGCCCGACGCGTAGTTCGGCGTAAGCGATAGCTTAATAATCGGCTGCGCGTTCCACTTTGTGGTAACGTTGCTCGGTGCGGTCGTGGCGAAGGCAGGAACGCAAGCCGCAAGTGCGGCTGCGATCAGCAACCCCGTCCGCACCCCGAAGCGTACAATGCGTTTCATTCTGTTGCCGTCACACTCCATGTGATGTTCGCGCACGTTGCGCGAACGATGCCGCTAGTCCGTCCCTGCGTGCCTAATGCACGTCGAACGCGATTTGACCACCCGTTTCTTCTTTGCCGCCGTAGTCGATCGTCGCCGTGGCCTGATACGAGCCGGGCGGCAATGCTTTGCCGGTCACTTCGATTAGACGCAATCCCCCGCGCTCCACCAGCATCGCGTCGGGCATCTTGACCGTCTCGACGACGGATCCGCCTTTCGATACCATCACCATTCCGCGTACGTAGACGTGTGCATTACCAGTGTTCGTAAACGTGACGCGGTAGAGCTGTCCGCGGGGTGCTTTCTGCGAACTCATCTTCGTAATAGCGCCCTCGACCTTAACTGTGCCCGGAATAATCTCGTAGATCTTCGAGGCGACACGGGCGGAAACGGCGACGGACATGCCGGGCTTACGTTGAGGCCGCGTTTGAAAGAATACGATGCCGGAATACTCGCCCGAAAGCTTTTGGTCTGCCGGCATCGAGATCGTCAATTGCACCTGCTGCGTCGTTCCTTGCGCCATGTCGAACTCGCGGGGACGAATCGCCGCGTACTTCAACAGTGAGTATCGATGGGAACCGACGCTCGAGAACTGATAATCTCCGCTTGGAGAGACACCAAAGTCGACCATCGATGCCTGGACGTGCGTCTGTTCGATTCCCGCGTTGTGTACCGTGAGCGGAATGTTGGTCACTTGCCCCGGTTCGAGTGGAATTTCGAACTTTGCCGGCGTCACTTCGATTGCGAGCCCTGCTTCTTGTGACCATCCCGCGTTCGGGAGAAGGATCGCAAGCAAACAGAAAATCGCTGCGCCTAGAACTCGTCGTACGTGCATATCACCTGTCCCGCTCGTCGCGAGTTGCTCCCGCAATCAACTCGCGACGAAAGGGGATTGTTGGAAGTGTTTAGTTAGCGGTAAGCGTGTAGGTCTCGGTGACCGTCTGCGGACCCGAGGGAGCGTTCGGCGGGAGCACCAGCTCGAGGTCCATCCCGACGTGCGCGTTGCTTGCCGCCGAAGTGGACGTCGCGAGCGTCGAGCCCGTGCCGTCGAGCAAGAAGCCGCCGGTGCAAGTACCCGCTGCAGTGACCGTCACAGCGGCTGAGCGAGCGGTTGTCGTCGCACTGGCCGTGGGAACGGTGCCGTTGGTATAGGCGCAGAGCGTCCCGTTAGCAGCCGTATAACCGGCCGTTGCCGCTGCCTTGAGGTTCCAGTTCGTCGAGTTCGTCGTAACCTGAGCGTCGACCGCATTCTTGTAGAGGCAGTCGGTGTACGCCGTGCCGCCGTCCGGCGTCACTGCGCCGAAATCGACCGTTTGATTCGTGTTCGTCGGGTCCACAGCCGTGCAAGCACCGGCGCCGCTGTTGACTTGCGCGAGAATCTGACCGGCTTGCGTAGCGCCATTGAAGGCACCTGACGCGTTATAGTCCGTAACCAGCGTGAGCGTTGCCGTCAGCTGAGTGTTCCATTTGACCGTGACCGTACCGGTCTTGGTCGTGGCTGCGAAAGCGTTTCCGCCGGCCAGAATGGCCGTGGCTGCCGACAGCGCCACAATGCGTTTAATGTTCATCGTCCCTTTCACCATGCGCGAGAGTGCCATCCGTGGCACGGAAGCGAGTTACAAGATTTCTATCGGCAGCCTGCCTGCCCGGGTTAGCAACGTTCCGTGCAGTGGCCGTAAAGATAGATGCAGGCTAAAGGTAAAGATGCGTCCCGCAACGGCCTTTCCTAAGGTCGTCGTCGTCCCGTCTTCCCACTCGATCTTGTCGCCGGGTGCGACATCAGTCAGAAAGCGCGCGCGTACGCCGACGTAATCGCCGGCCTTGGCATTCGGTGGGCTCACCTGCATGTTGGCAATCGGCACGGCCGGATCGACGACGATCGTCCCCGGCTGGGGACTCACCCCGACACGTAAATTTGCCTCAACGGGATAGTTGCCGGGCTTAGCGCTTGCGGGCACAAGCACGGTTCCCACCCAGCCCTTCTTCTTTACATATGCCAGCGTTTGAGTTCGGTTGAACGCCTTCAACTCGACGCCCTCGGCCGACTCGGGGGCGTCAACGGTTACCAGCGTCGAGCCATACGGCGGCAACTTTTGATACTGAAGATCGATCGTGGCGACCGCCGCCGCAGCTGCCCCTGCGCCACCCCCGACAAAACTGAAGACGACTTTCTTCTGCTTATGACCGACGGTGAAGACGATGCCTTGCTCGTGATCGTTTGGCCCAACGACGATCGTCTTATCGCCTTCGATAGGTCCCGTCTCGTCGGGAAGCGTCTCAGGATCGACGCTCACCGTGTACGTCCCCGGGCTCAGGTTGTCGATGAGGAACGTGCCGTCATCGAACGTGATCGCGGCATGTTCACCCGGCTCTGCAACGACATAAGCATTGAGCACCGGTCCGACGTGATCGGGCCCGAGCTCGGGCGCGTATTCAAGCTTCCCGGCGATCGATCCGAGCGGTTGTGCGACAAAATCGACCGCGACGTCCTCGCCCGTCGAGACGTTGACCGTGCGCGTACGCTCATCTTTCGAGAAGTCGGCGAACGCGGGCACGGACGACTCGATGATCTCGACGGTGTGCCGGCCGGGTTGGAGGCGCCCGAAGCCAAACGATCCGTCGGCGTCGGTTTGCGAATATGCCCCGCCGTCAACGCGAACGAGTACGTTCGATAGTGGAATTTTCACGCCGCTGGAGTCGCGACCGTAGACGTGACCGAGCACGCCGCCGAAATTGCCGACGCGAAAATAGACACTCGCTTGTTGGCCGCCCTGCACATTCACACTAATGATCGGCTGATCGGCGGTAAGTCCGCGCGGCAGCGACGCTGCTTCGATACGAACCTGATGTGAACCGGGCTGCACGAATGAGAATTGGAAGTTGCCTTGCAGGTCGGTCCGTTCGACTTCCTTGCCATCGAGAATGACGAGTGCGTTGGCAAGGCCGCCTGTCGCAAACGAGGCAAACAGAGCATCTCCACCTGCGTCCGTTATGACGCGCCCCAGTATGCTTGCAGGCAGTCTCGGATCCGCGCGCCCTTCTACCGCCGCATTGCCGATCGTGAACGGTGCATTGAGTTGGATCGAAAAAATCTTGGACCGCCCGTTCGAAAACGGATTGAGACGATCGGTGAGGCTTTGCACGCCGTAGTTCAGCTGCGCCTGAATCGCTGGCGAAATCTGCCGCGCAACGTTGATGACGTTCGCGACGGAGAGCGCATCGTTTTGGAGCGACTGGACGACGTTGACGCTGTATTGATAGCCGAGCGTCGTCTTCCCGAACGTTCTCAAGACCTGTGCGCTGCGCGTTCCTTGATGCACGACCGCGTATCCGGTCTGACGCTGCTCCTGATCGGCGGCGACGAAGGTGTAGAGACCGAACTGACGCTGCATCGTCGTCCCGAATTGCGAGATCGCACTCGGCGGCCCGTCTTCCTGCGTTTGCCGCTGCAGCGTTGAGGAAAACAACAGACCCATATTGTGGAGCGGAATCGAAATTTGACCGCCGATCGAGCCCGTCCATAATGCGGGACTCGTCCCGCTCAGACGTTGATCTTGAAAAGATACGGAATACGACGACTTCCCCAGCATGCCGCCGAAGGAAAGGAACGAACGGCGCGAGTTCGTCAGCTGCTGATCGAGTGACTGACGCTCGAGTGCGAAATCCCAACTCAGAGAGCGGTTACTGCTCTGTTTTTGCATCGATACGTCGATGAGTTTGTCGCCGTAGACCTCGCCGAGTCCGTAGAGCAGAAACCGCTGCGGAACGGAACGCAGCGTTGTCGAGAACAATGAATTCGAACGGCCGTAGTCGTAGCGCAGCTGTCCGGCGATCCCGCCGCCGTCGTCGCCGCCTCGCTCCTGTCCGGCAAACTCGCCGAGCAACGTTCCGAGACCGGTCGTCTGCACAACGCCCGCGAGGACGGTTGAGGCAGCAGGCGTGGTCGAAGACGCCGTCGAGTGTGCGACGCCCAGCTCGACCAGCCGGCTTTTTACGAGGCGCCGCATCCGCACGCCGGAGAGGCGAACCTGGTCGCCGTTTGCACCGAGGGTTGGCCCCGAAAATGCGGTGATGTCTCCCGCACCGGAAGGCACGGCGAAGATCAGTCCGCGCAGGGTACCGCCCACGGGAAGCTGACCGAAGACGCTCAAGCTTTGCGCGCCGTAACCCAGCGAATACGTCGGGGTGGAGTAGAGCGCTTGAAGCGCGCCCACATACGAGGAGTTGTTGCCGAACGCGACCGGCAACGTGATATCAAATGACGAAAACGCGGAGCGGCGTCGGACCTCCGCCGTCATCCCGATATTTTGATTCGTCGAGCCGAGCGTGTTCGTCGTCGTGCCAAATGTGCTCGAGGAACTTTGATGGCCGAGCGCGAGGCTGCCATTGAGCCCAAATTCCAGCCGTGCTCGGCTCGCCTTCATCGGCCTTCCCGAGGGAGTGGGGTCCGGCACGGCAGCCGCGGGTCCCCCGTCCTCGCCCTGTCCGCCGACTGGAACGGCCGATTTTATCGGCTTGGGGGTTAGTCCCGGCGTGACCGCAGGAGCGGGGGTCGTGAGCTTCACCGGCGAGATTTCGGCAACGAGCGCAAACGCTTGTTCGGCGCGCGCGGTCACCTGAGGGAACATGCCAAGAAGACTCCCGGACATCACAATGATGCCGAGAGCCTGAAGAACCCGGCCAACGACGCGATGCTGGGATCCCCCCGACATACCTTTCCTTAAATCGGAGGTTAATCAAGCGTGTTTAACGGGAGCAAAACGCTCCTGTTCGAAACTTTTCCCTTGCTGCGGCCGACAACCGTAGTACAGGGAAGTTTCAGGGAGGAAACGACTCGTTCATGGATGTGCTGGCCGGCATCGGAGGCGCTCTGCGGAGTGGCTCCAGCGTCCGGTATTTTGTCGGAGGACGTTTAGACGCGCTAAGAGCGATGCTCTTCGGCGCGCTTCGTATTGTCCGGCAGACCGGCACATGGTTCACATCCATTTCCAACCCGGCCGCAACGTTGCGTAAGCTGACCATGCGTTTCCAGCACATCCGCATGTTCACGACGGCCTCGTTTGCGCCGAGCCGTAGCGATTGTCATTTCGCATATGCCATGAGGGTGGTGCGACGATGAAAATCGGCTACGGAATGGATGACGTTCTTCTCAATATGGAACACAATCAGCAAGAACTCGCGAAGACGACAAGCGAACTCGCGAGCGGCTTGCGCATTCAGTCTGCAGCAGATGATCCGAGTGGACTTGCTATTGCCGAGAATCTCACCACCAAGGTGAACGGATTGCAGCAATCGGTGAACAACGTGCAGACCGCGCACAATCTGCTCACTGTCGCGGACGGTGCGTTAGCCGAAACGCAGACGATTCTCCAGCGCATTAGAAGTTTGATCGTCGAAGCGCGCTCCGACATCAACTCGAACTCCGACCTGCAAAACATACAGGCCGAAATCAATCAAATGCTTACCGAGATCGATCGCATCGGCGCGAATACCAACTTCAACGGTCTGACGCTCTTCAATGGTCAGTTTGATAACGGGCTTCCGATTCAGACGCCGTTCGGAGCTCAACAAGTATCGAACTTCGTCCTTGCGCCCGGCGGATATCTTGGATCGGATCAGGTTGCAAATGCAACGGGTCCGGGTTCGGGTCCGGGACCCCTCGTGACAATTCCCGGAACCGGCGTATCGGGCCCGGGCTCCTTTACGCCGGCAGTGATGTTCTTTCAAGTTATCGGTTCTGACGCCGTCAACGCGGTCGACCCGGATACCGGCACCAGCGTAGGACCCGGTGTTTACGTTCTCTTCGAGGCATTCTCGTCGAACGCGTCGCTCGGCTCCGCGCCGACGTTCAAAGATATCACCGCCGTTCCCATCAACGCAGGTCCGATTACGTCTTCGTATACGACGCCGGCTTCGTTCGGCGCGGGCGGAAGCGGCCCCGGAGCGCAGCTCCTCAGCTTTACGCTCGCAAACCTTACCTTGAACGACGTCGGGGTCACCCAAGCGTTCATCACCACCAACGGATCCCAATCCAATCCCGGCGCTTCGCCCCTCACCATCAACGACGGCGGAAACGAAGGAACGACGATCGGGATAAACATCCCAACCGTTAGCACGAACTCGCTCGATCTGTCCGGCATCTCCGTCTTGCCGACGAACGTGATCAACTACTTGAATCAGCCGCAAGGTCTGGACCCGAGCAATCTCGTGCCTGCCGGTGACGCTGAGATTCGCACAGATGCTGCACTCGACCAAATCGGCGAGATTCGTGCGCAGATCGGCGCGCAGATGGTTGCAACGCAAGAGGACAGCAACAATGACAACGTTGCGATCATCAACTACACCGCCTCGGAGAGTTCGATCCGCGATCTCAACATCGGCGCGGCAACCACGCAGTTCACAAAAGAACAGATCCTGACGCAAGTAGGGACGAGTGTCCTCTCGCAGTATCAAGTCGATGCGCGGCAGCTGGCGAGTCTCTTGATCAACGCACTCGTCGCGTAGCACTAGCCCGGGTTGACCCCGGCCCCTATACTAACTTGGGGCGCTGCGCGAGAGGGGGTGAGTTGCTTTGGCATTTACCGAGGGGTTTGTATCGGAACTGGTCGGGCGCGATGCGACG
>CAZYLU010000049.1:0-11995 GCA_964648945.1 uncultured bacterium
GCCATGAATCGTTGCAAGTCAGGATTAATGGTTCGATCTTGCTTCGAAACCGCGTACCAAGACGGTTTCGTGTGCCACGCCGCGACAGTGGTTCTTGCGGTTGCAGAAAGCGTCGCGACGCTGGGTTGTTGAACGGCGAATAGTTCGCGAGCTTTTGCGGGAGCAACGCCATTGGCAAAATCATTCAGAAATGCCTGTTCGCTCAGAGCGATATAATCGCTACCCCACTTGGTCAGTCCGGAGCTCGCCGGAGCCGGCGGAAATCGCTTCGTCAATGCGACGTAATCTTCGCCTGCGTCCGGCGCACGTGCAGCGATATACACCAGTGCCGCAACGTTGTGATCCGCTCCGGCTTCCGTCGCTACCATGCCTCCGTACGAATGCGCTGCGAGTACGGTGGGCCCGTCTTGCATCGCGAGTACTCGTTGCGTAGCAGCAACATCGTCTGCGAAAGATGTTAGGGGATTCTGAACTGCCGTCACGCGCAATCCGGCGGCCTGTAAAGGGCCGATAACGTCGGACCAACTCGATCCGTCAGCATAGAGGCCGTGCACGAGCACGACATTGCGCACGGTCGCCGCGCGAGCTATTCCTTGTATTCCTAGTACCGACGTCGCAACTCCCCCGGCAAGAAGCCCTGAAAATGCTCGTCTGTTCATCATCGCAATCGCCCACTTGATGTGTGCATCAATTATATGGAAGTACGATGCCGCTTCGACGTTGGATGACTGTGGTCATCAATTTCAGCGCGCGCTCAGGAACGACAGCTCGTGTCATCCTGAGCGAAGGGCAGCGTAGTCGAAGGATTGCATCAATTCAATCGCTCGTTGCGATCCTTCGACTGCGCTCAGGATGACAAATGAATCTTACATGCTGTGAGACTTGATTGGAATGTTGGTCTGCGGAGCCTGACCGCCGACTTGTACGATGGTTTCGCCCCTGGCCATCGACCAGTGATGGACTCCCGCTGGAACCATGATGAACGAACCTGCGGGCAGCACCTTGGCGTTGGCTTTGTTCACCGTGTCGCCGGTTCCGAAGAGGACCGTTCCGGAAAGCACAGTGATGTATTCGTCGTGCACGTGATAATGAGGCTTATTGGTATAACCGTCGGGCATCTTCACGCGCACGATCGCTGGACCGGATTTGTTCGGGTCCCCGAGGAGCGTTGCAGCCCAAGTACCTTTGGTAGGCCCAGTTCCCGCGACCCAATGGAGATTGTTGGGGGTGAACGCCACAGGATTGCCGGTCGCCGCGGCGATTGCCGCGCTCGCGCCTGCTGTCAAGACCACCGCAACGAAGACCGAGGCAAAAGATTTCATCGACTCAGCTCCTTATGCGAAATGCATGAGTTTGTGACCCGGCCGATGACATCGTACCACCGAATTGCCGATCGGGCGCATCCCATTAGGCCGCTGAACCGACGCCGCGAAAGTGAACGTGTTTGCGTCACTACGGGAAGCAGTAGGAATCGGAAGATGCGTCGCCACCCTGGAGGCGGACTTGGTGCGGGCGCAGATCGCCGAATTGAGCGAAGAATCCGGGGTCGAAGGCCATTTTACCATCCGGCGCGATGTCGAGTTTGACCATCCATCCATCCATGCCGTCGGGATAGAACTGATCGTCCCACGCACGGTAGAGTGAGTTCGTAAAGTACACTCGTCGCCCGTCGCGACTGATCTCAACCATCTGCGGTCCACCGTTGAGCGGTTTCGAAGAATCCTTCGGATGCGGTGTGCGGCGCGCGATTCCACCGATGTGCACGGAGCCCACAAACTTCGGATTGAACGGATCGCTCACATCGTATTGGCGCATCTCACCGGTTCCCCAACACGACGCGTACAAAAAGCGGTCGTCGAGCGAAAGATCGATATCGGTAAGTAGCGGCGGGACGGCACTAAATGATTTGAGTAAGTCTGGTAGGACGTGCGGATCTGCCGGTTCAGCTGGAATGTCGATGATCTTGGTGATTTGCCAGCTTCCGTTATCGCGGTGCCAGACCCAGATAGAACTCGAGAGATCCTTGAGTGAAATGACGACGCCGACAAATCCGTAAGTCTTCGTCGGATCGTGCGACGGACGCAGTTCGAGCGTCATTTGATACTCAGCGCCAAGATCGATAGTCTGTACGTTCTTGCGCTTGCGTAAATCCCAAAAATGCAGATGATGCCCGTACTCTCCTTCAAGCAGAAGCTTCGGGTCCACACCGCTTTCGATCATGTTCGGCGTGCCCCATTCGCTTGTCACCATCACGTCATGCCCGAGATGCCACCAGAAATCGTACGCGAAGTATTGTTGTCCACGGTCGACTTCCCAGCGCCCGAGCACGTCGAACGTATCGTGGTCCATCATGAAGATGCCGCCCGGCCCGTTGCCGTCGCTGGCTCCAATTGCGCTCACGTAGATCGCGTCCGGGCCACAGTGCGTTGTATGTGGCCGCGAATAGCCCGTGCGCAGTAAGACTTCTTCCGGTTCAATCACTCGCACGAGCCGCGGATGTGCCGGATCCGGCTTCGTGTCCAAAATATAAATGCGCGACGAGCGAAGACCGGGGACGATGAGAAAACGGCGTTCGACGTGCGGATGCGGAGCGTAGGGACAAAGCGCCGCGCTGCAAACGTTCCAGCCAAAATGGTGCAGCTCGTCGCCGGCATTCGGCATGTCGACGCGTGCGGTCTCCGTTCCGTAGGTCGAAGAGGACTTGTCAACGTCGACAACGCTTAAGGCGTCGGGCGTTCCGTTTGGACTAAGGAGTGCGACGTATGCCAGCGTTTCTGCAGGCGCATTCATCGCAAGTTTTGCCGAGGGATATAACGTCGGGTCCGGTTTTAGAAGCATAGCGCGATGATCCCCGTTGCGAAGAGGGCGACCGCCCACACCAGATCTACATTGAACCACGCAGTGCGCAAGAAGCTCAATCCGAGTTTTTGATAAACGACAAACGCGATGGCGGTCATCGTCAGTAAGTAACCGAGCGTGTGCACCCCAACCATGAGCGAGCCTGCTGCGAACGATGCGGAGAGATGCCGAGCGTCCGGCATCGGCATCGCCATCGTGTCGGTATGAGAAACTTGCACGGCGGTTACAAACGGCAGTAGCATCAGGCCTGCGCCGTGCGCAGCCGCCATGAGGAATCCCCACAGCGCGAGGCCAGTAAAGCCGACACGCATACCAACCCATCGCGGATGCCGGATGCGGGCTAATTTGTATGCACCAAACCCGATCAAAAGGACCGCCGCAGTTCGATGCACCAGGACCTGCGGAAGAGCCATCGCGGCGGCTAGCGCGAGCGCTACGATCAACGCGATCGAAAGCACGTGTCCGATAGCGATAGGTACGATTGCGCTCAACACCGCGCTGGTCTTACGCTCTTGAAGCCCGAGTGCGACCGCAAAAAGCCATCCCATGCCGGGATTTATGCCGTGATAGCACCCTAATAAGAACAGCGCTGCAAAGACTTCCGTCTGGTTCGAAATGCTCAAGAACCCCGCTCGACGCCACCACAATTCGAGAAGAAACCTTTGTCATCCTGAGCGAAGCGAAGCGGAGTCGAAGGATCGTATCGGGCGCGTGTCTTGAGGCGATCCTTCGACTGCGTTCGCTGCGCTCACTTCGCTCAGGATGACAAATTACGTTCGCTGCAAGTTGTTGGCGATGCGGAGCATTTCATCCGCGGCTTGGACACCTTTCGCGTTCGCTTCATATGCACGCTGCGCGGCCAGAATCTGCATCATTGATTCGACGATCGAGACATTGGAACGCTCCAGCATTCCGAATCGGATTTGCACTGCACCGTTTGCACTTGGGTGAATCAATCGCGCGGGACCCGATCGCGCATTCGGAGTAAACAGCGTTCCGCCGATGCTCTCGAGCCGTTCGGGTGCGGCGAACGTGGCAATGCGGATCGTCGCGATTCGTTTACTCGTTCCATCAGCGCGCGTTGCAGTTACGGTTCCGTCTTCCGACACCTTCGCCGACACGGCGTTCGATGGAATCCGAATGCCGTCGAGCTTCCAGCCCGCCGCGTTCACTAACGAACCGTCCGCCGCGCGCGAGAATTCGCCGTCGCGCGTGTATGCCACGCGCGTACCGTCGCGAACGGCAAAGAAGCCCTGGCCATCGATTGCAAGATCGAATGGACCGTTGCTGCGTTCCAGTTTTCCTTGCGTGAAGACGAGGTGCCCACCGAGCGCGATCGTTCCCATCGAACGTTCGCCGGGCGCGGCAAGCGCGGCAAACTCTTCAGCGGAGCCTTTGAATCCCGCGACTTCCGAATTTGCGAGATTGTCGGAGATGGTGTCGAGATTGCGCTGCTGCGCTGCCATTCCGCTCGCAGCTGCAAAGAGCGCGCGATCCATTATTTGATCCTCGCGACGTCATTGCTCGCCTTTTGTCGCGTTCCGTCGATTGCCGCAACGACTTTCTCGGCGCTCTCGAACGAACGCTGTGCGGTGAGAATGTCGACCATCTCGCCGATCGCATCAACATTCGCCGCTTCTACATAGCCCGCACGAATCGACGCCCCGGGATCGACCGGAATGCGATCGATCTGACGTCCGGCGAGCATAACGCGCCCGCGTTCATCGAGCGACGCACCGTCGGGAACGTGCAGCACGCCGCGGAGCCCGAGGAGCGCGCGGCCCGCATCATCGCGCAACGTTCCGTCACGTTCACGTACGAACGCACCGTTTCGCGTGGCGCTGATATGTCCCGAATCATCGAGCATGCGGAAAACGCCGCCACCGACGATAGCGAGATCGAACGGACGGCCCGTATGCCGGATCATTCCATGCTCCGCCGCCGTCCGTCGTTCGATGATCGCACCATGCGACGTCAACGCGCCCTCTGCGACGATCTTGCGAAAGCCGTTCGTCGAAACGTTCGCGAGATTTCCGGTCGCAACGTCCAGGCGCGTTCGCGCGGCCGTCATTGCGGTTGCAGCCCAATCGATTCCATCCATGGCGCGATACTAGACGCCGATTATGACCACGATGTTACCATGCCGTCGCTTGCACGTTATTCTTTAACTTTGGTCATGCTATGCTGAGCAGCAGCAGACACTTTCGCACTTGCGGAGGTCTTGTCGTATGTCGTCTGTTCAACACCCGTCGGTCTCCGAGAAATCATTGACCGAGCGCTATGTCTACTTCTTACAAGGCACACTCCTCGAAGCATGCTCCTGCGACGTTCTGTGCCCGTGCTGGATCGGAGAAGACCCGGACACCGGCACCTGTCAGGCATTTGTCGCGTACCACTACGATAAGGGCGAGATCAACGGCCTGGACGTAAGCGGCCTCTCGATGATCAACGTTGCGGATATTCCGGGCAACGTGCTCACCCCGAAATCGTGGCGGATTCTGCTTCTCCTCGACGATAAGGCAACGAACGAACAAGCCGACGCCATTCTCGCAGCGTATGGCGGGAAGCTCGGCGGCCCGCTCGCCGATCTCGCGCAACTCGTCGGCGAAGTCGTCGGCGTGGAACGGGTTCCAATTTCACACGACGTTCGGGGCGGCGCAGGCACGCTCGTCGTCGGAGATTATCTGCGCGCCGAAATGGAACCGTACCGCGGGCCGGATGGAAGCATCACGACGTTGCGCGATTCGATCTTCTCGAACATTCCCGGTTCACCGGCGTACGTTTCGAAAGCGAAATACAATCGCGTCAACATTCCACAGTACGGCATGACGTGGTCGTTCGAAGGGCGCAACGCGATTCAAGGCGATTACACGATCATTCACACCGAACCCTGACGGTGCAATCGGCTCGCAGGGCGCCACTGCCGTTGGTCATCCCGGCGACTATTGCATTCGCCTGGGCGATAGCGGCGTACGCGCAGTTCACCGGCTCGGCGACGTTTCTGCACCATGACACCTTGATCGAGCGCGGTCCGCCTATAGCGATCGCGCTCGTTCTGTTCGTCTTTGCGTGGAGCGTCATGATCGCTGCGATGATGCTTCCCTCAACGCTTCCACTCTTGCGCCTCTTCTCAATTGCGTCGGCAAACCAACCCAAGCACGGAATCGTGCTCGCCGCGTTCGCGAGCGGTTATACGATCGTGTGGTTTGCGTTCGGTGTTGTGGCGTTCGCCGGCGACGTGGTTGTGCATCGCGTGGTCGACGCAACACCGTGGTTGCTGCGTCATTCCTGGGTGATTGCTGGCGGCGTGCTCGCGCTCGCCGGCATCTTTCAATTTACGCCGCTCAAAGATCGCTGCTTGCGCGCCTGCCGTTTACCGGGAATGTTCCTCATGCATCATTACCGGCGTGGAACGCGCGCAGCGTTCGCACTCGGGTACCGGCACGGAGTATTCTGTGCGGGGTGCTGTTGGGCGTTGATGATGGTCGCGTTTGCTGCGGGATTCGCGAGCCTCTGGTGGATGATGGCGCTCACCGCGCTCATGACATACGAAAAAACGGCACCGCACGGGATGCGTGCGGTGCCGGTCGCCGGTGCCGTCTTACTCGTTTGGAGCGCGCTCGTTTTGCTCCATCCGGCGTGGCTGCCTCCCGCATTCGCCGGTGGCGTTCACTAGGCGCTACGCGATGTCGTCCGCGTCGTTGTCGTGCACGTCACGCTGATCTTCCGGCTGCGGATTCATGTCGGTGTCACCGTACACGACATCCGCGCTGACGCGCGGCTGCGGTTCGATCGAATCAATGATCGCCGTCAGCCGGTCGCGCCGCTCGATATCGTTGTCCTCGCTGTCATTGACGTCCGCGGGGTCGGGCTGCGCCAAATCGGTGTCCAAACGATTGTAGCGCTGGGGATCTTCAGGCCAGTCTCTGTCCATCTGCCCTTCGTACCCACCGTGACGGCGTCGAAGCTAGCAGGAGCCAGGCCGAGTACCGGCACCGGCGAAATCACGAGACTATGCAGCACATCAGCCGTCACACCGCACTCGCGCTGCTGATCGCGCTCGCCGCGTGTAGTTCGTCGCCGTCGCCGCAGGAGCGCGTCGAAACGACGGAGCGCGATGCGATGCAGCCGCTCAAAACGCATTACCCCGACGTCGTCATGGGGTTCGATTTCCACGGTACGACGGCCGACGTCTCGGTCGACCTCAACGAAGAGATTCAAATGGACGACGCCAAGGAGAATGCGATGCGCGCAGAAGCGGTGCGCGACTGGCGAGCCGCGTGGCTGCGCGCGCATCCGCATGAGCACGCGAAACTGCTGGTACGCATCCTCGACTTCCGCGGAAACGTGACCTGGAAGTCGACGACCTCCGCTTAACGCATGCGGCGAAAGATCGGTTGATCCGGAACGACCTTGCGGAACGCGCGCTCGTGCACGGTGTTCGCAAGCGATTCATGTTGCCCCAGACCTAAGAACCCTAAGTGCATCAGACTGTCGAAAAACAGTTTATGCAGCCGGTACTGCACTGCGCCGTTGAAGAGCGGCAGCAGACCACGCGCGACGATCGCGTGAAATTCGTTGATCGATCCGTCTTCTACCGGATTGTGACGCGCGAACATCACACTCGCGCGCAGATCTTCGAGCGGCGTCGCGTACGTCTCACGAACTTCGAAATAGCGCGAGAGCGGCTGCACGATACCGGCACGCCGCGCGAGCGCGATAAAGTCCGCTTCGGAGCGGTGCTCGTAAAAGCCGGCCTTTGCGACCGCGGTCGTAACATCGTTTACGCACGTCGCGTAGATGATCGTTTTTTCTAGTAACCCGTTCTCTTTGAGAATCGCAGCGAGGCTGTACGCGTCGCCGCCCGTTCCGCTTCCCGGCACCCAGATTCGAATGAACGAGTACGTCTGAAGCAGCGGGACGACGTTCGTCGCGAGGGCTTGCAAGAAGAGCGGATCGTGAAAGAGCTGCGAGGTGCCGCCGCTCATCGATACGAGGAACGACGCGAGGGCGCGTTCGTCGTGCAGCAGGCGGTCTTGCAGCCCGGAGATCGTTGCGATGTTCTCGGCGCGCATGGCGTCGGCGATCCGCCGGCGCAGCGCGGACTGGTTGTAATTACGGAAGTCGTATCCACCGTAGCGCACGAGCGCGTCCAAGAAGAGCTGCAGTTCGATATCTGCAAGCTCTTCCCGGCGGAGGTTCAACGCCGGCACCGCGGCGTCGATCGCTTCTACTTGTTCAACCATATTTTGAGCAGCGACGTGAGCTGGTCGATATCGACAGGTTTACTCACGTACTCCGAGGCGCCTGCAGCAATACAGGCGTCGCGATCACCCTTCATCGCTTTTGCCGTGAGCGCGATGATCGGAATATCCGCGATGCGGTCCTCCGCACGAATGCGGCGGATTGTTTCGTAACCGTCCATCTCCGGCATCATGATGTCCATCAGCACGATGTCGATGTCGTTACGCGTACGCAGCATCTCGATGCCCTGCATGCCGCTCTCCGCGCTGAGCACTTCCATGCCGTACGAGCGCAGCGCGGCTTCGAGCGCGAAGATGTTGCGCGCGTCGTCGTCGACGACGAGCACGCGTTTTGCGAGCAGCGACGCTCCGTTCAAATCGCCGCCCATCGGCTTCTTCGCCGGACCGAGATCGGCTTCGACCCGGTGCAAGAAGAAGTTGAGTTCGTCGAGCAAACGCTCCGGCGCGTGTCCGTCTTTGACGATGATCGTCGAGGAGAGGCGACGCAGACGCGCTTCATCGTCACGCGTGAGTTCGCGTCCCGTGTATACGATGATCGGCGTCGTGTCGCTGCCCGGACGCGCGCGCAGTTGTTCGATCAGACGGTCACCCGCCATATCGGGAAGCCCGAGATCGATAACGATGCAGTCGAACTTCTGCTGCGTCGTCGCAGCGAGCGCGGCATCAGCGGACGATACCGCGGTTACCTGCATCTCGCCCGTGCCGATGAGTCCCACCATCGCATTGAGTTGCGTGATGTCGTCCTCCACGACGAGCACGTTCTTGCCGCGATTCTCGGCAAAGCCCAAAAGGCGGTCGAACGTTTCCATCAGCGCTTCTTCGGACACCGGTTTTTGCAGATGCGCAACCGCGCCCGCCTGCAACGCACGCTGCTGGTGTTCGTCACCCGAAATGACGTGCACCGGGATGTGCGAAGTCGCCGTGCCGCGCTTGATCGTATCGAGCACCTGCCATCCGTCGATATCCGGCAAACCAACATCGAGCGTGATCGCATCGGGTACGTACTTGTTCGCAAGTTCGATCGCTTCGCGTCCGCTATGCGCGACGATCGTCTTGAAACCGCGTTCGTGCGCGAACGCTGCGAGGAGTTTCGCAAACGTTGCGTCGTCCTCGACAACCAGCAGCGTTCGATCCTCGGCATCGATCGCTTCGCGATCGTCGACGACCGGCACCGGCTGCGCTTGCGATATGCGGCGTTGCAGCTGCTCCGTCGTTTCGTGCAGATGCGCTGCCGACTCCAGACGCGACATGTGGACCGTCGGCATGACTTCCGCGCGCGTCGCCGAGCGTTGCGCGGGGTGATAGAGCGTGAACGTGCTGCCGACGCCTACGGCACTCTCAACGCCGATTTCGCCGCCGAGCAGACCCGCGATTTCGCGGCTGATTGCCAGGCCCAGGCCGGTGCCGCCGAATTTACGCGACGTGCCCATATCCGCTTGCTGGAACGCTTCAAAGATAACGTTGAACTTATCTTGCGGGATGCCGATGCCGGTATCCGTCACGGAGAACGCGACGGCCGGCCCGTGCACGGGCAGACGACGGTCGTTCACCATGCTGATGTGCAGCGTTACCGCGCCTTCACTGGTGAACTTGAACGCGTTTGAGAGCAAGTTCTTGAGGACTTGCTGCAAGCGCGTCGGGTCCGTGACGATGCTCCGGGGTACGTCTTGATCGCGTGCGACCACGAACCGCAGGTTCTTGTCGGCGGCGATCTGACTGAACGTGCGTTTGACTTCGCCCTCGATCTCGTCGAGCGTGATGTCCTGAAGGTCGATCGCGGTCGTCCCCGATTCGATCTTCGAGAGGTCGAGGATGTCGTTGATGAGGGTGAGCAGGTCGGTACCCGCAGCGCGAATCGTCTGCGCGAACTCTACTTGCTTGGGCGTCATGTTGCCTTCCGGATTCTCCGAGAGTTGCTTGGAGAGAATCAGGAGCGAGTTGAGCGGCGTGCGCAACTCGTGCGACATGTTTGCAAGGAACTGCGACTTGTACTTGGACGTGAGCGAGAGCTGCTCGGCCTTCTTCTCCAGCTCCGCGCGCGCTTCTTCGATTTCACGCGTGCGGCGTTCGACTTCGGCGTTACGCTCTTGCAACAGACGCGCCTTTTCTTCGAGCTCGTCGTTCGTCTGTTTGAGTTCGAGCTGCTGGCTCTGCAGTTCCGCGGTGAGCGACTGCGATTGCTTGAGCAGTTCTTCCGTACGCATCGACGCGGTGATCGTGTTCAACATGACGCCGATCGACTGCATCAACTGGTCGAGGAAGAGCAAGTGGATCTCGCTGAAGCGTTCGAGCGATCCGAGCTCGATGACCGCCTTGATCTCACCTTCGAACGTGACCGGCAGCACGACGACGCTGACGGCGTTGATCATGCCGAGGCCCGACCCGATCTTCAGATACTCGCCCGGCACTTCGGTCAGCAGCACGCGCTGCTTTTCGATGGCGACCTGTCCGACGAGGCCCTCACCGAACGGAATCGCCTTCATGTGACGGCGATGACGCGGAAGCGCGTAGCTCGCGATGAGGCGCAGGCTCGGATCGCCTTCGCTGGCATCCGTCATGTAGAAGCCGCCGGCTTGCGCATTCACGAGCGGTGCAAGCTCCGACATGATGAGCTGCGTGACGGCGGTGATGTCGCGCTGACCTTGCAGCATCGACGTGAAGCGCGCGAGGTTCGTCTTGAACCAGTCTTGTTCGGTGTTCTTCCGGGTCGTGTCGCGAAGGTTCTGAATCATCTCGTTGACGTTGCGCGTCAACTCGCCGACTTCGCCGCGCGCTTCGATTTCGATCGTACGCGAGAGGTCGCCCTTGGTGACGGCGGTTGCAACTTCGGAGATTGCGCGGATCTGGTTCGTGAGCTGCGCAGCGAGCTGGTTGACGTTGTCCGTCAAGTCGCGCCACAGACCCGCAGCACCGGGGACGGCGGCTTGACCGCCGAGTTTTCCTTCAAAACCGACTTCACGCGCAACGGTCGTGACTTGATCGGCAAACGTTGCGAGCGTATCGATCATCCCGTTGATCGTCTCGGCGAGCTGCGCGATTTCACCGCGCGCTTGGAGCGTGAGTTTGCGCTTGAGATCGCCGTTTGCAACGCCGGTAACGACTTCGGCGATACCACGAACTTGGTTCGTCAAGTTCGCGGCCATCGAGTTGACGTTATCGGTGAGGTCTTTCCATACGCCGCTGACGCCTTGCACGTGCGCTTGACCACCGAGGACGCCGTCGGAGCCGACTTCACGCGCGACGCGCGTAACTTCCGACGCGAAGGCGTTGAGCTGGTCGACCATGACGTTGATCGTGTCTTTGAGCTCGGCGATTTCGCCGCGCACGTTGACGGTGATCTTCTTCGAGAGGTCGCCGTTTGCGACGGCGGTCGTAACTTTTGCGATGTTACGGACTTGCGAGGTCAAGTTCGACGCCATGAAGTTCACGGAGTCGGTCAAGTCTTTCCACGTACCGGAGACACCGGTGACCTGCGCTTGACCGCCGAGAATACCTTCGGAACCGACTTCACGAGCAACACGCGTAACTTCCGATGCGAACGCGTTGAGCTGGTCGACCATCGTGTTGATGGTGTTCTTGAGCTCGGCGATTTCGCCGCGAACGTCAACGGTGATTTTACGCGAGAGGTCGCCGTTGGCGACGGCGGTCGTAACGTCGGCAATGTTACGAACCTGCGCGGTGAGGTTCGACGCCATGACGTTGACGGAGTCCGTCAAGTCTTTCCACGTACCGGAAACGCCCTTGACGTCTGCCTGACCACCCAGCTTTCCTTCGGAACCGACTTCACGAGCCACACGCGTAACTTCCGATGCGAACGCGTTGAGCTGGTCGACCATCGTGTTGATCGTGTTCTTGAGCTCGAGAATTTCGCC
>CAZYLU010000050.1:0-8996 GCA_964648945.1 uncultured bacterium
GCGACGCCGGCGGCGTCTTGCGCAAATGGATCTGCATCGTCGACGAGCGCGATGCAGACGAGCGCGCAAACGATCGGTTCAAAATGCTCGCCGACGCGCTGCCGATGCTTGTGTGGGCGACGGATGGCGAGGATCGGCTCACCTTCGTCAATCACGCCTGGTACGAATATACCGGCCTTGGTATCGGCTCGCTGATCGAAGAACGAAACGCGCTCGTACACCCCGCCGATCTCGGGCGGCTGCTCCATGCACTGCGCAGCGGAGCAGGTGAAGTGGAGTTTCGCTTGCGCCGGCGCAGCGACGGAATGTATCGCTGGCACCTCTTGCGCTGGGTACGGTTAGGCTTCAACGACGAAGCGCCGTTTTCGCGCATCGGTACGGCGATCGACATTCAAGATCGTCACGTTGCGCAGATCGAGCGCGAACGTCAATTACCGGTCATCGCCGAATCGGTGCCAGCGATCGTGTGGTCGATTCGCGCCGACGGCGTGCAAGATTACGTCAATAGCGCGCTCTCGCTGTACACCGGGTTACCGACTGAGGAAACACTCGGGCAGTCGTGGACGAAATTCGTGCATCCCGACGACGTCGAGCCGACGATCGCACGATGGGCACGCTCGATGGAAACCGGCGAACAGTACGAACATCGCTATCGCTTGCGAAGGCATGACGGTGTCTATCGCTGGTTTCTCGCGCGTGGTTCTGCGCTTCGGGATGCGTCGGGACAAATTACGCGTTGGTTCGGCACGTCGACGGATATCGACGACGAGGTGCGCAACAACGCGATGCTCGCCGCGAGCGAATCGCATTACCGGCTGCTCGCAGAAGCAATGCCGACGATCGCGTGGTCCTCACGTGCAGACGGTGTACCCGATTACGTGAACGCCGCATGGCGGAGATACACGGGACTGGGACCCTTTGACGCGTCCGCGTACGCGGAGGACGAACGGGAATCGATTCTTGCGGATTGGGAGTCTTCACTTCGCACTGGCGAACCGTTCGAACGCGAGATGCGCATTCGCCGGCACGACGGTGTACTGCGTTGGTTCCTGACCCGCGCGCTGCCGCTACGCGATGAAAACGGGCGAATCGTGCGATGGTTCGCGACGGCGACCGATATCGACGACCAAAAGCGCACCGAACTGCGGCAAGCCTATCTCGCCGGGCTCGGAAACATCATCAACGAAACGTTCTCCGTCGACGTTCTGATCGCGCGTATCGCAGATTCCATCGTCCCGTCGCTTGCGCGCGTGTGCCGGATCGAACTTGACGTCGGCGGCCGCGTCGCGGAATCAAGCGCAGACGATGCGCCGAACGACGGTGAGCTGTATCCGTTGCGGCTGCCGCTCGTGGTGCGCGGCGAAAAGCTCGGGACGATGACGCTGCTTCGCAAACGCGCGCGCGGCGTGCTCACGGACGACCGTCGTGCATTCCTTACCGAGGTGGCGCATCGCATCGCGCTTGCAATCAAGAACGCGGAGTTGTATGAACGCGAGCATCGCGTCTCAGAAGCACTGCAAGCGGCGTCGCTGCCGAAACGGTTGCCCACGGTACCGTGGCTCGAGATGGACGCCATCTACGTTCCCGGTAGCGGTGAAGCGCTCATCGGCGGTGATTGGTACGATGCTTTCCGCCTGCCTGACGGCCGCATCGTCATTTCCATCGGCGACGTTGCGGGAAGCGGACTCGATGCCGCCGTGACGATGAGCAATATGCGTCAAATTATCCGCGGCACCGCGCAGGTTCACGCGGATCCCGTGCTGATGCTCAACGCCGCTGACCGCGCGCTGCGCATCGAAGACCCCGAGCGATTCGTCACCGCGTTCGTCGCCGTGCTCAGCCCGGTGATGGGAACCTTGACGTACGCGAGTGCCGGGCATCCGCCGCCGTACATCCGTCATCGCAACGGCGACGTCGAGGAGCTGCTCTTCATCGATCTTCCGCTCGGACTACGCGAGCGTCACTATCTCGATGCGGCGCAATTGCAACTGCAGGCCGACGACGTAATGGTCTTTTATACCGACGGATTGATCGAATCGACGCGCGATGTTGACGCCGGTGTTGCGGCATTGCGCGCGGCAATCGCGGACGAAGCACTCTTACACGCGTCGCGTCCTGCAGCATATTTGCAATCGCGCTTACTTCCGCAAGGCGCGCGCGACGACGTTGCGGTGATGACGGTGAAGATGCTCACCGATGAGCTGCGCGCGACGGGATTGCGCCGCTGGGCTTTTCCGCATCTCGACTCAAGTGCCGCACAACTTCTGCGCGATGAGTTCCGCGAAGCGTTGCGCCAACGGGGAATCGAGGGCGAACGTCTGGAGTACGCGGAACTCGTGCTCGGCGAGTTAGTTGGAAATGCCGCGCGTCACGCGCCGGGACCGCTCGAGATCATTCTCGATTTCAGCAACCGTCGTCCGGTGCTCCACGTCATCGATGAAGGACCGGGTTTCGAAAAAGCTCCGATGCTGCCACTCGATCTCATGAGCGAATCCGGACGCGGACTCTTCATCGTCTCGCAAGCCACGATGGAATTCAGCGTAATGCGACGCCGCCCGCACGGTTCTCACGCGCGGGCGGTGTTGCTCTAGTGTCATCCTGAGCGGAGCGCAGCGCAGTCGAAGGATCGCATCAATTCAAAAGCCCGCCGGAAGGTTTCGGCGGGCTTTTTGTTCGTAACGATCGTTCAACTTCGGTGCTTCGCACCTACGCTCACGATGACAAGTTTAGCGGCGTAGACCGAGATCCGAGATAAGTGCGCGATAGCGGTCGAGGTCCTTGGCTTGCAGGTAGTTGAGCAAGCGGCGACGCTGGCCGACCTGGAGCAGCAGGCCCCGGCGGCTGTGGTGGTCTTTCTTGTGGACCTTGAGGTGCTCGGTGAGCTGATTGATCGACGCGGTGAGGATCGCGATCTGGACTTCGGCCGAACCGGTGTCGTTCGATCCGCGGCCGTACTTGGCGGCGATTTCCGCCTTCTGTTCCTTGGTGAGTGGCACGAGTTGCTCCTTAAGCAGGACGGTCTCGCTCGAATGCAGGGTCCGCTCCGCGTCCTCCGCCTCGGCGACCGGGTGATAGTATCAAACCCCCGCCCCGCTCGCAACCCCAGAATCAGGCCTTTCCATCCTCCCCGCGGACCGGAGTCGGCTTTCCGTCCGGCGTGACCGCCACGTAGATGAACTTTCCGACCGTCGAAAGGCGCCGCTGGCCGGTCGTCGGGTGCTCGGCCCACAACTCGATCTCCACGGTGATCGACGTCCGCCCAATCTTGACGACGTGGGCAATCGTGTCGACGAACTCGCCGGCACGGATCGCCTCCTTGAAGTCGATGCGGTCGATCGAGACGGTGACGACCGGTTTGCGGCACGCGCGCATTGCGGCGATGCCGCCGACCACGTCCATCATCGAGACGGCCTTGCCGCCGAAGAGGTTGCCGTAGGCGTTTGTGTCCTGGGGGAAGACAATCTCCGTCCGGCGCTCGGTAAGAATCGGCGGTCCACTTTGCGTCATGGCGCGGCGTGTTCCGTGCTTAAACGGCCACGCCCTCGAAGGACATCGTCGCACGCGCGACCGGTGTAACATGACCGCCGATTTCAATGCCGCCCTTGCCGTCTTCACCGTGAATGAGCACGTGCAAAATGCTGCGCCGTCCCATCTTCGTTCCTTGCTCGCTGACGAACGCGGTACCGTCCGCGTTTGGCGCAAGTCCGTGACGCATCATGAACGCGGCGAGCGGCCCGGTTGAACTTCCGGTCGCAGGATCTTCGACGATCCCATATTCCGGTGCGAACATGCGCGAATACGCGCCTTCCGGCGTCGCAGCGAACACGAAGAGACACAACGGTTCGCGCTGATCACGAATCAAGTCGTAGAATGCGACGGAATCAACCGTAGCGCGGTCGACGGTGTTTTTGTCGGTCAGCGGAATGTACACCGTCGGATTGCCGGCGGAGAGAAATGCACACGGGATGCCGGGCAGCAGATCGTTCTCCGTCAGGGAAATTGCTGCAGCACATTTCGCGCGATCGAAGCTGCCCAAATTGCGAATCGGCGGCGTGGTGAGCCAGATGAGGGGATCCTCGCCTGCGTCGACGCGCACGTTTACGATGCCAATGTTCTCTTCGAGCGCGAAGCTGCGCGCATCGCGCGGAACGATCCCCGTCGAACGCATGACGTACGACGTTCCGATCGTCGGATGCCCTGCGAATTCCATTTCATACGAGGGCGTGAAGATACGTACGCGCGTCGATCCTTCGCGTGATTCCTTCGGAAAGATGAACGTGGTTTCCGAGAGATTCAGCTCGCGCGCGATGCGCTGCATCGTTGCGGTATCGAGACCGGTTGCGTCGGGAAATACCGCGAGCGCGTTACCTTGCAGCTGAACCTGCGTGAAGACGTCGACGACATGATACTCGTAGTTCACGGTTACACCTCGCGCACTTCCGCGATAAGCTCGGCTTCCACGGTCGAACCGAGTGGAAGCGATGCGACGCCGATCGCACTTCGCGCGTGTTCTCCGCGCGGGCCGAGCACTTCGATCAATCGATCCGAGACGCCGTTGATGACGGCTGGAATTTCTGTAAAATCCGGCGCGACATTGACGAATCCGAGCACCTTGACAATGCGGGCGATGCGATCCAGGGAACCGAGTTCGCGTTCGAGCGTCGCGAGCAGCTGATCGCCCACGCGTTGCGCACCTTGGTACGCGCGCTCCGAGCTTTGCTCGGCGCCGACTTTGCCGAGAACCGGATCGTCTCCGATTCCGGAAACGTGACCGCTAACGAAAATCAGATTGCCGGTGCGAACCGTCGGCACGAAGCTGCCTACCGTCTTCACGATGTTAAATCTCCTTGAGCGAGCGCTTGAACTCGGCGATCTTGGCCTCGTCACGTTTATAGAACGTCCATTGCTTGATGCGTTTGCCGCGAATGAGCCCGGCGTCCGCGAGGACGCGTAAATGTTCGCTCACCGTCGGTTGGCTAATGCCAAGCTTCTCTGCAATGAAGACGCCGCACACGCCGTCTTTGACCAAGTCGCCGTCGACTTGCGGCGGAAAGTGCGCCTCGGGGTCTTTCAACCATTCCAAAATTGCTAGCCGCTTGTCGTTTGCGAGCGCGCGCAGCGCTTCTGGTAAAGGCATATTGCAATTTTGCTAATTATCGAATTAAATGTCAATGGGGGCTGCGAAATGGGGAACGAGAGATGACGCGATTTATTCCGAACGACATTATCACGCTTGTCGGCGAACGGCCGCGCTTCGATCTTGGCGGCAGCTACGGACCGAATCTTCGGGTCGACGAGATTCTCGACGACTCGCTCGTCGCGGAATTGAAGTCCGTAATTCTCGGATACGGGTCAGCCCAAGGTGAGTTCGCGTTGCGTGCGGCGGTCGCCGAGACGAACGGTGTTACTCCCGAAGAGGTCGTTCTGACGGTGGGCAGCGTGCACGCGATCTTTCTCACCGCCTTCACGCTCTGTAATGCTGGGGACGACGTCGTGCTTGCGACGCCGGTGTTTCCGCCGTCGCGCGCAGCACTCGAGGCCGTCGGCGCAAACGTCCGCGAAGTGCGCCTCTCGTTCGAGCAAGGCTACCAGCTCGACGTGCAGCAACTTGCCAATGCACTCACGGATAAAACAAAATTGATATCGCTCGCTTCGCCGCAGAATCCATCCGGTGTTGCAATACCGCAAGCGACGCTTCAGGCAGTTCTCGAGATGATGCGCGAACGCTGCAGCGATGCGTATCTGCTCGTCGACGAGACGTATCGCGAAGCCGCGTTTGGAGACGATCCCGTCGCACCGGGCGCGATCTCGTTTGGAAACCGTGTCGTCACCGTTGCATCGCTCTCGAAATGCCACGGAGCACCGGGCGTGCGTTTGGGTTGGGCCATTACTCGCGATCCGGTCGTGCGCGAACAGCTGCTTCTCGGTAAGTTCAATACCGTGATTTCGAATTCGAGCGTCGACGAGTTCCTGGCGCTTCGCATCTTGGCCGCGCGGGAACGCATCTTGCGCGAACGCCGTTCGTTCCTCGCGGAATGCGTCGCGCGCACGCAAGCGTGGGTGCAAGCAAACGACTTTGCGATCGAATGGGTTCGACCCGACCTCGGCGCAATCTGCTGCGTCCGCCTCAAGCCGGCTCTCTTTGATGACGCCGCCGTCATGCGGTTTTACGATGCGCTCACGCAGGCCGGAGTACTCGTGTCGCGCGGTAGTTGGTTCGGTGAGTCGGATCGCGTGTTCCGCGTGGGATTCGCGCATCTGCCACTTACCGAATTAGACAGTGCATACGCCGCGATGAGCGGCGTGCTCGCGGAACTTGCCGGCGAGGTGGCATAAATGAACATGCCCGCAACGTCTTCATCAGCGATCGATCGCGCCGCGATCGAACGCGTGTATGCGCGGATTCGCCCGTACATTCGCCGCACGCCGGTTCTCGACGTCGATGGCGTCACGCTTAAACTCGAATTCATGCAGCATGCCGGCTCATTTAAAACGCGCGGCGCATTTACGAATCTGCTCGCGCGCGAGATACCGCAAGCCGGTATCGTTGCCGCGTCGGGCGGAAATCACGGCGCCGCTGTTGCCTACGCGGCGATGCGTTTGTCCATTCCATGCACCATCTTTGTGCCGACCGTCGCGTCGCCGGCGAAGATCGCGCAGATCGAATCATACGGTGCAAAACTGGTGATCGGCGGTGACCGCTACTCCGATGCCTATGAAGCAAGTGTTCAGTATCAAGCGGCGAGCGGTGCGCTGGACGTGCACGCGTTCGATTCGGTCGAGACGGTGCTCGGCCAAGGCACGCTGGGGTTGGAATTCGAGGAACAAGCATCGCTCGATACGCTGCTCGTAGCCGTCGGTGGCGGCGGATTAATCGGCGGCCTCGCGTCATGGTACGAAGGCCGCATTCGTATCGTCGGCGTCGAACCGGAGGGTGCACCGACGTTGCATGATGCGCTTGCCGCCGGCCGCCCCGTCGATGCGCGCAGCGACAGCATCGCAAGTGATTCGCTCGCTCCGCGGCGTGTCGGCGAATTGAATTATGGAATCGCGGCACGCTCCGTCGATCGGGTCGTGCTCGTGACCGACGATGATATCCGCACAGCGCAGACCGCGCTGTGGGAACGCGCTCGCATCGTTGCGGAGCCCGGAGGAGCAGCGGCGTACGCTGCGCTGCTGTCTGGTGCGTATCGCCCTGCAAACGCCGAACGCGTGGGCGTAGTTATCTGTGGTGCAAACACCGTTCTCTCGTGGGGTTGATATGCTTGAGAAAGTAGCGCAATGGATTTAGCGATTCGCGGCCGTGTCGCTCTCGTCACCGGTGCAAGTTCCGGCATTGGAAGAGCTGTTGCGCTTGCGCTCGCGGCCGAAGGGGTGACGCTCGCAGTCGCCGCGCGCCGTGAAGATGAACTCAAAGCACTTGCAGCCGAAGCAACGGTAGCCGGTGCGACGGATGCGCGCGCATTTCACGTCGACATGAACGAAGAAGGGTCGGTGCGATCGCTCGTTGCGCGCGTGAACGATGCGTTCGGCGAGATCGACATCCTCGTCGCGAACAGCGGCGGGCCAAAACCCGGCGTGTTCACGCAGATGTCGCTCGATGAGTGGGACGCGGGGTATCGCGCCGTACTCCGCAACATGCTGCAGCTCACCGAAGCGGTCGTTCCCGCGATGACGGCGCGTCAATGGGGGCGCATCGTCGCGCTTACGTCATCGTCGGTGAAGCAGCCGATTCCCAATCTCGTGCTCTCGAACACGTTCCGCACCGCGCTCGTCGCCGCGCTCAAGTCCCTCTCCATCGAAGTTGCCCCTCATGGGATCACGGTCAATTCGATCGCAACCGGACGCATCTTGACCGGCCGCTTGCGCGATCTCTATGGCAACGAAGACGAGATGGAGGCGTCGGCAAAGGCCGACATTCCACTGGGGCGCGTTGCCACACCGGAAGAGTTTGCGCCGATGGTTGCGTTCTTGTGCGGCGAACCGGCGCGATACATCACGGGACAGACGATTGCGATCGACGGAGGAATGATCAAGTCGCTCTTCTGAACTCCGCGCAGTCGATGCCACAGTTTGTCCGTGTTGCCGCTCGTGATGCGGTGCCGCCCGGAACGGCGCACGCGTTTCCGGTCGGACGCTATGAAGTTGCGCTCTTCAATATCCAGGGCGACTTCTACGCGCTCGAAAATTCGTGCCCGCACCAAGGTGGACCGATCGCCGACGGTTGGATCGAGGGACGAACCGTTACCTGCCCGTGGCACGCATGGTGTTTCGATTTGCGAACCGGAAAGATGACGCTCGGCGATTTTGCCTGGATCCCGCGCTTCGAGGTGCGCGTCGAAGGAGACGCCATCTACGTTGCAACAGAGCCGTTGCCATCATGAACGATCCACAACCGTCCTGGAACGGACGGGAAGGAACCGCCGGAGGACCCGCCTTTGGCGAAGCGCTCGCGGAACTCGCGCGTGAACGGGACGTGTCGATCGAGCGTCTCGGCGAAGCAACCGGCCTCGGTGCGTCGGCGATTCAGTCCGTGATCGACGGCGACACGCGCGTCGGCATCTCGGCGCTTGCGGCACTGGCACACGCGCTGCGAGCACGGCCCATCGAATTCTTGCAGCGCACGGGCATTCTCGGCCTCGAGGCGTACGCGTTCGGATTGGACCCGCTCTACTTTTTACCGGAGGGCCCCGTGCGGTACGACGCGCGCATCTACATGCGCGAGATCAATCCGCGCCACGCGGTTCCCGAGGCCGATATGACGCGGCGCAATCCGACTTTGGATGCGCTGGCGCGCGACGAGGTGCTCGACGCCCTCGGAAAACTGGAGGTGGAGATCGCCTACCTGCTCCGAGCAGCGGTTCAACAGACGGGCGGAACACTGTAGGTAGACTCAGGGCCGGGGCGAAACATCGGCCCACGATGCAAGGAGTAGATGGCAAGCGAATCGCCGCGCTGATCGGCGATGGATTCGAAGAAGCGGACCTGATGGAGCC
>CAZYLU010000051.1:0-8372 GCA_964648945.1 uncultured bacterium
GTGCGACGCACCGGAGTCGAAGGATCGCAACGCGCGATTGTCTTGAGGCGATCCTTCGACTGCGCTGCGCTTCGCTCAGGATGACACGGCGAGCATCGTTGCGATGGTGATGAGGCCGTTGGCTTGGGTGCCGAATGGGGCGAAGCGTTCATCGTGGGTTTGGCCGGCGTCGTAGCGTTTGTAGATTTGTTGTAGGATCACCGCAAAGCGGAAGATGTTGAAGATGTGGTACCACGCGATGTGCGACACATCGAATCCCGTTGCCGCAGCGTACCGTTGGACGACTTCACGCCTGCTCGAGAAGCCGTCACGCCACGACGGCATCCCCCACGCGCGAAACGCTTCAGGATCCTTCGGTTCCGGCCACAACGCGAGAACGTAGCCGAGATCCATTAACGGATCGCCATAGGTGCACATGTCCCAGTCGAGCAACGCAACGATCTTCGCCGGGTCGCCGGGATCGACAAGCATATTGTCGAGTTTGTAGTCGTTGTGCACGAGCGTCGCAACCGGCGAGGGCGGCAAACGATCGTGCAGCCATGCCAGAAGTTGCGATGCATCGATCGTCAGCGCGGTACGCGCATGTTCCCAACGCTTCGCCCACCCGTCGAGCTGCCTCGCAACGTACCCATCGGGATGACCAAGCTCAGCAAGCCCCGCGGCTGGAACATCGACCCGATGAAGCTGCGCAAGCGTATCGACGATCGCATTCCCAAGTCGCTGCGCGAACGCCGTATCACCGTGGAAACGTTCGGGGAGATCGCGCCGGATTGCGAGGCCGTGCTTGCGTTCTTCGATGACGAAGTCCGCGCCGATGATCTCGTGATCGGTGCATAAGAGAAAACTTCGAGGCGCGAGCGGGAAGACGGCATACAACTTCGAGAGCACCGCATGTTCGCGGCGCATATCATGCGCGCGCTCCGGCACCGGGCCAAGCGGTGGGCGACGCAACACATATTCCTCGTCGCCGAAGCGAACGAGATACGTGAGATTCGCATGGCCGCCGCCGAATTGGCGCAATGTTAAATCGCCGAGAACGGGGAGATGTTCGCGCAGATACGGCTCGAGTCGCGAGGTGTCGAGGCGTTCTTCCGGCCGTACGTCGATGACTTCCGGATCATCGACGTTCATCGCATGCCTTCGAGGTGTGCGGTATCGTTTACCGTAACGATGAGCCGCCGCGAGTCGCGGGCGCGGACAACGGTGATCGACGTGTTGCCCGCTGGAAAGAAGAAATCTTTGTCGAGATCGAGCAACGTCGATAGATAGGCATTGATCGTGCCGGCATGAGTCACGACAACAACGCGTTCGCCCGGATGTGCAACGACGATGTCTTGTATGGCGTCGCGCATGCGTGAACGAATCGATGACGACGGTTCCGTACCCGCAATGTGAGACCAACCACCGTGGGCGATTGCGATCTCGGCGAGATCGTGCAGCGACACGGGACCGACGTCGGCAATCTCCACCTCTCGCAAACGTTCATCGGACTGAATCTGCAGGCCGAGTGCTTCCGCAATTGCCTGCGCCGTTTGCATCGTGCGCTTCGTCGGACTCGAATAGACGGCGTGTGGTTTGCGGGCTGCGACCCGCGCAGCGACGCGCTTTGCTTGCGTATGTCCCCGATCGGTAAGCGGCATGTCGATCTCTTTGATCTCCAGCGCCGTTTCCGGTTCCGGATGCACTGCCTCCGCATGCCGGACGAGCAAAAGTTCCGTAGCGCCGGTTGCGATGCGAAAATCATGCATCGTATTTGGCAAGTTCCGCTTTGGCAATCGAGCCCAAGTGCACCTCATCCGGTCCGTCGGCGACGCGTAACGCGCGCGCGCCGATCCATGCGTGTGAAAACCCGGTATCGTCGAGCAGCCCTTCGGCGCCGAACGCTTGCATCGCGCGATCGACGACGCGCTGGGTCATTTGCGGCGTCGCTACTTTCGCCATTGCGATCGCCGTCGCCGCGCGTTTGTTGCCGTGTTCGTCGAGCCGTTGCGCCGCGTCGTAGACTAGGTGACGCGCCTGATCGATCTCGATGCGTGATTGCGCGATCCATTCCCGAATGACGCCCTGTTCGGCAAGCGGTCTCCCAAATGCGACGCGGTTGCGCACGCGCAGACACATGAGGCGCAGCGTGCGTTCCGCAACGCCGAGCAAACGCAAGCAATGGTGTAATCGACCCGGCCCAAGACGGCCTTGGGCGATTTCGAATCCTCGTCCTTCGCCGAGAATCATGTTTTCGCGCGGCACCCGCACGTTGTGGAATTCGATCTCGGAGTGTCCGAACGGCGCGTCATCGTATCCGAACACGCGCAGCGGCCGTACGACCTTCACGCCCGGCTCACGGAGCGGAACGAGAATCATCGATTGTTGCAAGTGTTTGGGTGCGTCGGGATTCGATTTCCCCATGAAGACGAGCACTTGCGTGTGAGGATGCATCGCACCGGTCGTCCACCACTTGCGGCCGTTGAGGACGTAATGATCGCCGTCACGTTCGATCGTCGCGCTGATATTCGTCGCATCGGACGAAGCAACGTTCGGCTCGGTCATCGCAAAGCCGCTGCGAATCCGTCCTTCGAGAAGCGGCACGAGCCATCGCTCTTTCTGTGCATCGGTCCCGTAACGCGCGAGGACTTCCATATTCCCCGTATCCGGCGCGTTACAGTTGAAGACTTCGGGAGCGATCGGCGAGGTGCCCATCAATTCGCACAGTGGTGCGTACTCTCGATTCGATAAGCCCGCGCCGTATTCACGGTCGGGAAGAAAGAGGTTCCACAGTTCTTCGGCTTGCGCCCGAGACTTGAGTTCTTCCATGATTCCTGGCTGCGTCCAGCGCGTCGCGCCCTCTTCCAGCTCGGCAAAATAGCGACTTTCATTCGGATAAACGCGTTTCGCCATGAACGTCCGTAGACGCTGGAGAATCGTTGGCGTACTCATCGGGGACTCTTTCGCCGCTTGTGCCTCGGAATACCAGGACCGCGATGGGGCGCGCCCCTCGGCACGCCGGCACGGCGAAAAGTGGCTACCGAGCCGTCTACGTGGTATTTGTTTACCAAAGTCGACTTTTCCGAATAGTCCTTTGTTCCCAAATGGCTGCCGTTTCCCCAAAAGTGAAATGACAAAAGTCTAACCTCACGTAATTCCCGGAAATGCCCTTACGCCGTGACCTACCTTCTCTCAATGCACTCGCGGCTGTAGAAGCCGCTGTCCGGTTCGGCAACTTTTCGCAGGCGGCACGTGAACTCGACGTCGCTGCCTCGGCGGTCAGCCGTCATATTGCACAAGTCGAGCAATGGAGCGGCCTGCGCCTCTTCGAGCGGCGCGGACGGCACGTTTTCGTGACCCCGGAAGGGCAAGCGATTGCGGAGTCAGTGCGCGGCGGGTTCGACGACATCGCGCGGACGATCGAACGTCTCCAACGCGAGAGCATCGGCGCGCTCGTCACCGTCGCTTGCAGCTTTGACGTCGGCTGTGCGTGGCTGATGCCGCGGTATGCGGAGCTGCGCGCGACGCTCAGAGATACCGACGTGCGCATCGTAACCGCCGCGACCTGGACATACGTCGAGTTCGATACACCGGATATCGATCTGTCGATTCGCTTCGGTGATGGAAAGTGGGCGAATTACGAGAGCGTTTTACTCTATCAGGAACGCGCATATCCCGTCGCGTCAAAAGCCTACGTGGAGGAGCATCCCGAACTGCGCCATCTTTCGTCCGTCGAAGTGCTGCACGAACATCCGTTATTGGATCTCGACACCGGACGGGTTCCCGGCTTGACGTGGCGACGGTGGCTTTCCGCGTTTGACGGACTCGGAAATCCGAAGCAGATACAACGCTTTCCCAGTCACGTCATGATCGCGGAAGCGATGGAGCGCAGCCAAGGCATCGCGCTGTTCTGGGAAGGCATTCATGACGATCTGCTCGCGACCGGACGGTTCGTGCGACTCGGGAAGCTGAGCGTCGATACCGACAACGGATATTATCTCGTTGCCCGCGATCTCTCACGCAAACCCGTTGAAGCGGTTGTCGCGTTCTTTCTGAACCATCGAAAGGCTGCAGCGTCGTCGAATAGTTCGTGGCTACTCGTGAACTAACGGCGCGTTGTACTTATAGAACCGCGCTTCGCGCGTCCAGCCGTTACGTTCGTAGACGCGCTGCGCCGTCGTATTGTCGATCGCTGTTTCGAGAAACATTCCCGAAGCGCCGGATTCGCGCGCGTAGCGTACGGCCGCGTCGAGCAGTGCAGATGCGGTTCCGCCTCCTCGTGCCTCTGGCGTAACGAAGAGATCTTCGAGCACGTACGCCGGTCCGAGATGCACCGTGCTGAAGGTGGGGAAGAGCTGCGTGAAGCCAATCGCCGCGCCGTTTTCATCGAAGGCGAGAAAGATGATGCTGGTGTCGTTGTTCAAATGGTCCGCGATGAACGCGCGCTCGAGCGCGGCGTCATGCTTTTGCTCGTAGAATTCGCGATAGCCGCGGACGAGCGGGAGCACCATCTCAATGTCGTCGAGCGTTGCGCGCCGTATCATCGGCTAACTCGCCGACGTGACGCGAACCGTCGGGTTGCAATGCACCGGAAAGTTGACGGAACGCGCAATGAAGCATTTTTCATGCGCCTCGTGATGCAACTCGTTAGCACGCGCTTCCTTCGACGCGTCGTCGAGCGTAACGACCGGTGCAAGCACGACTTCGGTAAACTGCCCGCTGCCGTCGGGATTGAGGTTCATCGAACCCGTCGCCGTATCTTCATACGCCGTAACGACGATGCCGGCATCGGCGCACAAATGGAGGTACGCGAGCATATGACAGCTCGAGAGTGCGGCAATGAGGAGTTCTTCAGGATTGTAGCGCGTATCGTCGCCGCGGAACGTGCGCGCGGATGAACCCTGAATCGAATGCGATTTTTGCGGCGCGATGATCTCGTGATCGCGCCCGTATTCGCGATATCCGCTGGTTCCCGAACCGCGGTTCCCGGTCCAGCGCATGTTCACGGTGAAGTGGTGATCGTTCACAATTGGCTTCCTTTTATCCGAGGAGCGAGCGCGGCGCGGGGCGCAGGCGCGAGTGTTCGACGTACCGGAGGTCTTCGGCTCCGGCCTCAATGAACCGCTCGTCTACGATCGAGGTGCATGTTTGCACGTCGTCTAGCGTATCGCAAACGCCGCAGGCGACGAAAGCATGCTCGCCTTCTCGTACGGCGAGTTTTGGGAAGTTGTTTGGCCGTGGCTCGGTCACGAAGTACGAAATGCTGCGCGAGCGTTGCGTTAGCGAGGGAAGCACCGACTCAAAGCGTTCGATCATGATGTTGCTTGCCGGTGCGCGGAGCAGCATCACCGAGAGCCAGACCGCCCCGCGGTCTTCGTCTCGTGCGCCAATAGGCGGTCGACGCATGCCACGCAGATCGAAGCCGCTATGTGGTCGAGCGGGACGCAGAAGAAGGACGTCGTCCGAGTCGATCATCGTGTCATTCGCTGCATCGCGATGGGTTTGCCATGCTTTCGAATCGATGTAGAAGGCCGTAAGCGCGGCAGCCCGGCTTTCGTAGCTCGGAAAACCGCGCAGCCAGATGAAGGCGTCTGCGTCGTCAACGTCGCGAAAGTGGCCAAGCGGCGCCATTCCACACGTCTCTTGGCTTTCGATGAATTGCTCTTCGAAAAGCTCGATCAACTCATCACGTCTGCGCGGTTTTATGCGATATTTCCGTAGCTCGACAACGGGGAAGGCCATCATACATGCAGCGTAACTTCGCGAGTGGTTCTAGGAAAGGGCCACGATTGGTGAGAACGGTAGGGCCACTATGGCGTTGATCGCTGTCGACCGCGAGTCAGATGAACCGCTCCATCGCCAAGTCGCCGCGGGACTGCGCGACGCAATTCTTAACGGGCGGCTTTCTGCAGGCGAACGCATCGCTTCGAGCCGCGAGTTGCAAGCGCTGTTGGGCGTCTCTCGCAACACCGTCGTCGATGCGCTCGGACAACTCCACGCTGAAGGGTATCTCGTCACCGTTCGAGGTGTCGGAACCTTTGTAAGCAGCGATCTCGCAGCGCCGTCGAAATCTCCTCGTAGCGCGCGATCGTTTCTCCCTTCAGCTGATGCACAGCGGTGGCTTGACGTTCGTGAGCTCGCCCACAACGGGAGCGTGACACGGCCGTTTCGCCCGTGTATTCCGGCGCTCGACGCGTTTCCTATTGCTGAATTTAAACGATCGCTTGCGCGAGCCGTGGCGGATATCTCGCTTTTCGATTATCCGGAGGTACAAGGATTTGCGCCGTTGCGCGAAGCGATCGCACGACGTGTCGCGCAAACGCGCGGCGGCATCTGCCACGCCGACCAAGTCTTCATTACGAACGGTGCACAAGCGGCCCTTGGACTTGTGGCCGATGCATTACTCAGTAACGGCGATACCGTGATTCTCGAGGATCCCGGGTATCCGAATGCACGTGCGGCGTTCACGGCCCGCGGCATGCGCGTATCGAGCGCCGGCGTCGATGAGAACGGCATCGAAGTCGAGACGTTTCTTCGGCGCAACGCGCGCCTCGTCTACGTAACGCCGTCGCACCAACTGCCGACGGGCGTTGCGCTCTCGTTGGAACGCCGCTTGAAGCTGCTCGATTGGGCGGAGCGGCACGATGCATGGATACTCGAGGACGACTACGATAGCGAGTTCCATTACGGTGTTCGCCCGCTGCCGTCACTCTATGCACTCAGCGAGCGCCAACGTGTCGTCTATCTCGGAACGTTTAGCAAAGTGCTCTCGCCGGCATTGCGAGTCGCCTACGTCGTCGTTCCGCCGATTTTGCGCGATGTGTTTTCGGCGTGCCAGACCGTTAATGGAGGTGTCCCGAGCGCGATCTTACAAGCGGCGCTGGCGGATTTTATGGAAACGGGCCATTTTGCGCGCCATATTCGAAAGATGCAGGCGCTTTACGACGAGCGGCGCCGGCATGTGGGTGGGCAGCTGACCAAGAGCGGTCTCTTTTCTATCGATGATTCGCGCAATGGTTTACACTTTATCGCACATGTCGTGACATCCGTGCAGGATCGTGTGCTCAGCAGCGAATTGGAGAGCGCAGGGGTGATAGCGCCGGCGCTTTCTAGTTTTTACTTTGAGCGTCCGCCACGAAACGGACTGGTCCTTGGATACGCTGCGACGCCGGTTGGGCGGTCGCGAAGTGCGCTCTCGACCCTCGTGTCGGTTACGAAACGGCTTGCCGAATCCAACGGAAAGGGGACATGATGTCGATCCTTCGCGACGCGATCCTGCATTACGTGCACTTCATTCTGATCTTCACGCTCGCGAGCATGCTCGCATGCGAAGTGGCACTCTTCGCGCAAGCGATGGCGCGTACGACGTTCGACCGGCTACGGATCATCGATCGCTGGTACGGAATCGTGGCCGGTCTCGTCGTGGTGTCGGGTGTTCTCTTGCTCTCGTTTGGATTGAAGCCGGGTCCGTTCTTCACGCATAATCCCGTCTTCTGGACAAAGATGGCGCTATTCGTCTGCGTCGCATTGCTTTCGATTCCGCTCACCATACGACTTGTTCGAATGGAGGGTGCCGCCGGCGGCAGCGCGACGATTGTTTTCGACGAGGGCGAATTTCAGCGGTTGCGCCGGCTACTGTGGGCCCAGGTCGCCGTCTTCGCATTCATTCCGCTGTGCGCCGCGCTGATGGCGAACGGAATCTAGGCTATCGCGCGCACGAATGCGCCTTGGTCGGTCGAGGCGTAGAACCGGTTCTTGGTTTCGCTCACCGCCGGCGCCCATGGATCGATCTGCTTCGACGTAAGGGGATCGTGAATCGTCGGTCCGACCGCGTCTTTGTAACTCGAACCACCGAACGGTGCGAACGATGAACTTTCGCGATGCGCAAGAACGAGATCGCTAACAGCGGCGGATGCGGCAGCTGCGTCCTTTCGAATAGCATCGCTTAGCTGCGCGTCGCCGGCGATGCGATCGTACACGGCAATCGCCGGACGGTCGGCGTGCCACGGCATATCGGGCGTCGCATCGGGGAAGCGAACCATTCCATCGACTTGCCCCACGTCCGCACGAAGCGCGTTGCGAACCGTCGAATCAGCTTTTGCCGACTTCGCAGCATCATCATTGAACGTACGAATCCTTCGCTCCGCAGTCGCGAGCTTTGACGGTGCGAGATCCAGCACGTCGAATGCGGCAGCCGGCTGGTACGGTTCAAGTCCGGGTGCTCCGTACGCAGTGTTCATCACGTTGTCAACTACCGCTTTTGCCATCGCCTTTGCATCGCCGGTATTGCGCGCGATCGCTTCCGCAACCGTCGTCGGTGTGCCGGGAGAGACCATCGTCTCGGGACTTGCGGCTAAGAATCGGACTCCAGCGTGCGAGAGTGCATCCGCGAA
>CAZYLU010000052.1:0-7568 GCA_964648945.1 uncultured bacterium
CGTGCCGCTGCTTGCCTTCGCGCAAACGTTGCCGCAATCGACGCAAGATCGACAAGAGATTCAGAACTTGCAATTCCAGGCGAGCCTGCCCGGTACGACGGCTGCTGATCGCGCGCAGATCCAGCGTCAGATCACGCAGCTGCAGTATCAAATCAACACGAATCCACCGATTGAACCGTTGCCGACGCTGACACCTTCGTGGAACAGCGCATCGTTAATCAACGGCCAGCTTCCCGCAATGGCCGCAAATCCGTCGACTGCGCCGACGTCCCCGACGATCTACGGCTCATGTGATGCAGATCGCGAAGTCATCGCATATTTGACGCAGCAGACCCAACTGCGCAGTGTCGGGTATCAAGAACGGCAATACGACGAGAACCTGCTGGGACAGCTCCAAAAAGAACTGCGCGCGAAGTGCTAGCCTAGCGCTTCATATTTGGCAGCGGTCCTCCGCGATGTTCTTCCGCCGGGGTCTCGTTCTGGCTGGGCGCTAAATCGGCGCCCTTTTCCCGGCCCCGTTCGCTTTTCTCTAGCCCTTTAAGCGCGTCGAGGCGCTCGCGCTCGCGAGCGTCTGCCTCTTCCTTGATCCTGAGTGCCTCTGGCTTGTCACGTTCGTCGCTCATCTAGACCTTATGGCCCTCTCGAAGCTGAGCGAAACGCCGATATAGAGAAGATACCGCTCGCTTGCTGGGGGCTCGTTTCGTGCGTCCTTATTTCGTTTTTCTACTCCTCGCACTTGCCTCGCTCGCCGTAGCTTGCGGCGGGGGAGCCGGAGGCGGCACCGCTCCCACGTTGCCATCCGCAGCGCCGTCATACGCGCCGATGCGGTACACCAGCGCTTCGCTCTCGATGAAGATTCCGCCGCAATCGTCGGTATCGTCAGGCATCCGCCGTCCGGCATACGTCTCGCCCAACACGCAGTCGGTGCAAGTTTTTGCATACGCGCTTGCGTCACCGTCTGCGTCTCCCTCGCCGCAATCGTTTGCCGTAACGACGCCCAGTCCGTGTACGCTAAATTCCGATGGTAGTAAGACGTGCACGTTCAACGTGCAAGCGCCGATCGGCATGGACGAATTCACCGTCAAGACATACGCGACGATGAGTCCGGGGCCGTCGGCCTCGCCGCTCGCTGTTTTTCAATCGGGCGCGGTCAACGTCGCCGTCGGCGCAACGCCGCCCGCATTAAACTTCGCGCTGACGGGCCTCATTAAGAGCGTCGACATCGCAATGCAATCCCCGGATCCGTCGTTCACGCCTTCCACGCAGATCGCCACGATCGGAACCGCAATCACTTCGACGCTATTGATTACCCCACGGGACGCGAGCAACGCACCGATTCTTACCGACACGTTCGCCTCACCGATCACCGTGTCGCTGAGCCCAACAAACGCGGGCGTGTCATTTGCTCTCGCCGCAGCGTCACAGTGTTCGCCTGCGTCGTCTGCGAGCGGGACATCCGCGACGATTACATGCGCCAAGGATCTCACGAACCTCGCGTTCTCGTACAACGGTTCGATCGTGCGCGACTCATCGAACAACCCGATTGACCAGATCATCTTCACGGGGGCCGGCACGGCGACTGCGCAATCGGCCGGCCCGACCGGCGCAACGGGCGCAAAAGGTTACCTCGCGTTGCAGGGGGCGATGTTTACCTATCCGCTGGCGCAAGCATCTGTAACGAACATTGCCAGAATTCGTTTCATAAAGAACCTTGACGCGACGTACACCTACGACGTCGAAGGCGGCTCCAACTCACAAACGGCGATCGGGCATCTCGACCCATCGAACCCAACTGCCGCTACAGCACTGGCGATGCCGTTCACATCCTATGATCTGACGGTTGACCATAGCGGAAACGTGTGGCTGGGCGACTATTCCGACACCGTCGGCACCCGGCACAACGCATTAGATTGCTACTCATCGCTGAGCACAACGCCAACGTCCAGCATCGCGCTCGTGACGCCCAACTTCTCGCCGCAGCCAATTCAGCCGCAAGCCGTCACGACCGACGTCAACGGCAACGTCTGGTACTACGGAACGGACCCGAGCGGAAATGAGTGGGCCGGATGGGTTGGCCCGAACGTTTGCGCGAGCGCACCACCAACGTCGACCGCAAGTGCGCAAATTTTCGACCCGGTCTTCGGCGACTTTCCTGTAGATGCGCAACCGCAGAAGGGCAGTGGCACCTTTCTGCTCACGTACTACGATGGAGTTTATGCGGTAGATACCGTCAGCTCGCCGTTGCCGCTGGTCGCTCCGACACCTGGGAACTATGGTGGGTCTGTCGGCGTTGATCCGAGCGGCAACGCGTACGTCGGCTACGCGAATACTCAGGGAAATATTTCGATACTTCCTTATCAGGGAAGTTCGTTCTCCACGACGCAAGCGATGCCAAACTATGCCGCCCCGTACGGAATCTCGACCGACGGAAAGACTCCCGTTTCGCGCTTCGCTTGGGGTGACGCGAGCAACTACGCCATCGGTGTCGGCAACATCGGCACCGCGCCGACGATCTCCAACATCGCGCTGACATATGAAAGTGGTCAGTGCTATGGGACGTTCTTCGATACGAACGGCGATGTTTGGGGCGGGTGTTCGCAGTACAACTCTACGACGAGCCAATACAACGCAACACTCGTACACTTCGTCCGTACATCCATATGGACGGCTGTCGTACCGCCGAATCCACAAATCTACAACGGCACCGTCGTTCCGATTGCGATCCTGGAGACCGGTAACAGCGGACCATTTACCGCAACCGTCTCCGATCCGACCGCGGCAACGGTAGGTACGCCATCACCCGGCTACGAGCACACGATCCCGCTTACGTTCACGGCGTCGGGCTCAACCAATCTGACCATCACCGTGACCGACGCCCACAACCGCTCGCAAACGACCGCATTCACCTGGCACTACAATCCGGCGGCGGCTCGACATCGCAACACGCGACGCCGTCCACGTTAGTCGAACCGACTAGAGAGGGCTCTTCACGTGCGTCCATATCTGCTCGCTCTTTTGTTCGGTTTTGCCGTTCTCGCCGCTGCATGCGGCGGAGGCGGTAGCTCTGCCGGAATCGTCCCCGGAACAAGTCCGCGTTTGACATCGCCGCAATACGGGGCGGCTGCGGTGAGCCTGAAGATACCGCCGCAATCGCGAAGCGGTTCGATCAAACATTCCGCATACGTCTCTCCCAACACGCAGTCGGTGCAGATTTATGCGATCCCCGTCGGCGCCTCGCCCGCACCGACGACGTCCCCGTCGGCGGCACCGCAGACCTTTCCCGTGACGACGCCGAGTCCGTGCTCGCAAGCGTCCGATGGAAGTAAGACGTGCACGTTTGACGTGCAAGCGCCGCTCGGCGAAGATCGGTTCATCGTCGTGACGTACGACGTTCCGAGCCCGGGGCCGAGTAACGTACCGCTCGCGGTATTCGAAACGGGCGTCATCAACGTGCAACTCGGTGCAACGCCGCCGCCCATCGCGCTGACGCTCACGGGCGTCGTTGCAAGCGTCGACCTTACAATGCAGAGCCCGGATCCCGGAATCACGACGTCGTCAACGCAGCTTCAGACAGTCGGGACGCCGCTCACCGCGCACCTTTCGATCACACCGCGAGACGCCAGCAACTCCCCGATCGTTACGGACACATTCCAATCGCCGATTACGATTTCGCTTGCCCCCGTCAATTCCGGCGTCACGCTTTCGCTGAGCGGATCGCAATGCTCGCCGGCATCGGCGGTCAACGGCGGCATCGCAACGATTACCTGCGCAAAAGACCTCGGCAGCCTTACATATACGTACGACGGCAGCATCGCGCGCGACGGCCTAAAACACGTCGTCGATCGCTTTACGTTCTCCGCGCAACCGCAAGCGGCGCAAACTCCGGCTCCGGCAACACTCGCGTTAACCGAAGCGATGACCACGCAACCGCTTCCCGTAAACGGTCTGATGAATCCGTATCCGTTGCAATTCGTTCAACGTCCGGACGGCACGTTCAATTATCTCGCCGGGACATACAACGGGGGAAGCGCGTTCGGGTCGTTCGATCCGTCCAATCCGTCGAACGCGGTCGCTGCGGGCCTCCTCTTCAGCGCCGCAGGCATCGCGGTAACGAGCACCGGTGACATCTGGATCGGCGTCCACGCCGATATTACCGGCGCAAGTCCAGGAAATTCCGTCCGGTGCTACACCAGCATTTCGTCAACGGAGACGACTGCATCGTCACTGCCGAACGGGATTGCACCATACGCAATGGCGACGGATGGAAACGGCAACATCTGGTACTTTGGCAGGGATTTTAACAGCGCCAGCTGGGCCGGATACTTCACGCCGGGCCCGAACTGCTCGGTCGTCGGCTTCATGCCGAATCCGATCCAAATTGGATCGCTCACCGACTATCCGCAAGCGGTTATCGCCGCGCCCAACAGCGGCGGCGTCTCCGGCGTCTATCTTCTCTCCGAATCCAACGGCAACATCTACCAGGCGACAACGTCGAATGCGGGCGGCGTTATCACGAAACCGGTAGCGGCACCAGCGGGAAGCTACTACGGGCAGGGCGTCGCAATCGACGGTGCCGGCAATCTTTACGCATCACTCGTACCAAATGCAGCGCTCAGTTCCGTTCTCGAACAATTGCAGCCGGGAGGCACGCTGAACACTTCATCGCTGCCGTCGGGCGTGTCCCCTGATGGACTCGCCGTATATCCCTTCACGGGAAACCCCTCGACGCTCGCGTTTGCGGACGCAAGTGGCCTCGCGACACTCGACGTCTCGTCGTCGTTTGCCACGAATCTTCAAATCGTTCCGCTTCCGAATTATCACGCCGTCTCGACGTTCTTCGACGCAAACGGCGATCCGTGGATGGCGTATAGCGACAGGAACAGCGTGCCGCACGTCGCGCATCTCATCCGGACATCGGTGTGGACGATCGCCGGCAACGCGCTTTCCGTTCCCACCGGCGGCGGGACCGTTCCGATCGCAATCAGCGAAACGGGAGCGAGCGGGCCGTTCACGATTTCCAACGTCTCCGACCCGACCGTCGCGACGGCGGGAACACCATGGCCCAACGTGGACCACCTGCTTCCGCTGCAGTTCGCGTCGACGGCTTCGACGTCGACACCGATTACAATAACGGTAAAGGACAATAATGGACGATCCCAGACGATGGCCTTAGCCGTCGCGCGATACGTCCCGAGCGCGCGTCACACAAACAAAATTCCTTTACGTCTTGGGAGGCCCCATTGACAGTGCTGCGGCGCAAATGTTAGCGTCTTGAGAACGATGACGAACTCTCGTTTTGCCGCGACGACGACGACCACGACCACCACGCACAGTGCGTTCGGTGTAGGGTTGACGTAAGCAAAAACAAGAGTCGCTCGCAGCTTACGAACCCCGCGCCGGATGGCGCGGGGTTCTTTCTTTTTCATCGACGAGGAGTGCAAACGTGGAAGCGCGATGTACGCTGTGCGGAAAGGCTGCCGACCCCAATGCAATGTGCGCGTGCGGCGGCGTACCGGAATTCGACGCACCGCAGACGCGGATCGATCCAGCGGGTTTGCGGCGCCTTTTGCGCGATCGCCGCGCATCGTATGAACCATTTTTTGCAAGCGGCGTCTGGCGTTTGCGCGAGTTGCTGCCCCCGATACCGAGCGATGCAATCGTCTCGCTCGGCGAAGGCAACGTCCCGCTCTACGATTCATCAGCCGGAGGACGATATGCGGGCGTCGATCGGTTAAGCTATCTGCATCTCGGAATGAATCCCACCGGCTCATTCAAGGACCTCGGTATGACGGTCGCGATCTCCGCTGCGCGTGCGAACGGCGCGAGCGCCGTCGTGTGCGCGAGCACGGGAAACACCGCTTCGTCGATGGCTGCATACGCCGCCCGCGCGCAACTCGCATCGTATGCGATCGTTCCCCGCGGTCGCGTAACGGACGCGAAGCTCGCCCAGATGCGTGAATACGGCGCGCGTTTGATCGAAGTCGACGGCTCGTTCGACGACGCATTCGCAGCGCTCGCGCAAGTCGAAAACGCCGCCGTGGTCAACTCCGTCAACGCATATCGCGTCGAAGGACAGAAATGCGCGGCATTCTCGATTCTCGAATCGCGCCGCTGGAGCGTCCCGGATTGGGTCGTACTTCCAGGCGGTAACCTCGGCAACGTCAGCGCACTTGCGAAAGGCTTTCGCGAAGCGCGCCACCTTGGTTTAATCGATCGTCTGCCGCGCCTTGCACTTATTCGCGCAGCATCCGGCGTCGACACGACGGCGAGCGCGATCGCGGTTGCATCTCCAAAGTCCGCACAGCGCGCGGAACGGGAACTTGCCCGTTTCAACGGCGTCGATCTCGCCGTCGACGATGCAGAGATTCTCGCAGCAAAAGCGCAGATCGGGCGCGAAGGCATCGGTTGCGAACCCGCGTCGGCAGCATCGCTTGCCGGTGTGCGCGCACTGCGTCGCGCATCGCTGATGCGTCGCGACGACGACGTCGTTGCGATCCTCACGGGACACATCCTCAAAGATGCGCGCGGTGCCTTCGATGCAGCTTGATCCGTTTCGCGTGTACGTCCCGGCCACGAGCGCAAATCTGGGCCCGGGATTCGACGCCGTTGGCATCGCGCTTTCACTCGGACTGCGCGCCGACGTACGTCCCGCGCGCAGATTTTCACTTGCATTTGCGGGTGAACGGCAGCCGACACACGACGGATACGCGCGCGCAATTCGAAGCGCGATCGAACGCGCGAATGGTGCGCTTCCCCGCATTTCCATGAACGTGCATAACAACATCCCCCTCGGGAAGGGGCTTGGATCGAGCGCTGCTGCAGCGGTGCTCGGCCTCGCCGTCGCGCAGCGCTGCGCAGGAAAGCGCTTCGATGCCAGTAGCATCGCAGCCAACGCCAGCGCGATTGAGGGTCATCCTGACAACGCCTTTGCAGCCGTGTACGGCGGCGCGGTCATCGCCGCATCATCGTCACGATTGCTGTTTCCCCCGCCGCGTGATTTACGCGCGCTGCTCGTCGTTCCGGACGTCACGCTGTCGACGCAGGAAGCACGCTCGCTTCTTCCGCTGCAGTACTCACGCGAGGACATGGCGTTCACCGCAGCACGTGCGTCGTTGCTCGGTGCGGCTCTAGCCAGCGGCGAATGGCACGTGTTGCGGGAGGCGATGTGCGACCGCATCCATCAGCCGTATCGCGCGAAAAACATTCCGGGGCTCATCGACGCCTTGGCCTTGCGCGTTCGCGGATTGATCGGCATCGCGCTCTCCGGCGCGGGGCCGGCCGTGCTCGCGCTCGTGCAAACGGCAGCGGCAGCTTCGATCGGCGAACGTATTCGCGGCTGCTTTGCCAAAGCCGGTGTGGATGCTGAGATTCTGAGTGTCGCCTTTGCGGCACGCGGCACATCCGTTCGTGGGGCTTGACGTACCGCAAATGCGCGTGGTAGCCTTTCCGCAATGTTTACAACGACCGCCATGATGTGCCCGATGTGCTGTATGCAAATGCATTCGGCGTGGGTCGTCGTGGAGCGAACCGTGTAGTAAACGGAAAAATATGATCGCAGACGACGCCCC
>CAZYLU010000053.1:0-3929 GCA_964648945.1 uncultured bacterium
GCTTTCTTGCCAAACGCATGAAAGCCAAGACGACCGAACTCGATTCGAGCCACGTACCGATGCTCTCGCAACCGAGCCGCGTGGTCGAAGTAATTCGCAGCGCTGCGCAGTCGGCGTAGCCGCCGCGCCGTCATGAAGTGGAATTTGCGGACGACGTCTGGGAAGGACGTTCGCGTTCATAGTGCACGCTCGCACATGACCGGGCGTGATGTCGAGGTAGTCTGTAAGAAACGGCCAAACACATAACGCCGTCTATGTGAGCCCGATGCCGCGAATAACGATCTCGTATCGCCGAAACGACTCCGAAGATATCACGGGCCGGATCTATGATCGTCTGAGAGCCCACTATGGGCCCGACGCTGTTTTTTTGGATATTGATTCCGTTCCGCCTGGCGCGAACTTTCGAAGATACATCGGTTCCGTCATCCAAGAAACTGATTGTCTACTCGTTGTTGTCAGCCCACGTTGGCTTGGCCCGCGTGATGACGCGCCTAACCGAATTTTGGACCGAAATGATCCCGTGCGAGTCGAGGTTGCGGCGGCACTCCGACATGGTATCGCTGTCATTCCGCTCTTCGTTGGTCATGCGACGATGCCCGGACCGGAGGCTCTTCCTCACGATTTGAGTGAATTCTGCAACATCAACGGTGTGGAGATCTCGTCCGGACGAGATTTTGAGCATCATCTCGATCGATTGACACGTTGGCTAGATACCGCGATGGATCAACCCAAAGCGGACAGACTCGAGGGTGAGAAGTTACAGGTACATCCGGCTAAGCGCAACACTCAACACACTGAGCAGGCGAAGCTGGAAAAGGCGAAGTCCGAGCGTGTTGCGTCGGCGATCAAAACGGGTTTGAGGCCCGCGCGAAGGGACGCGGCTACGTGGATTGCTGCATCTATACTTGCCGCCCTAGTCGCCGTCCCAGTTCTCATCTTGTGGCATCCTTGGCAGCATCCGGGCATTTCGGCTACCGTCGCGTCACGCGTTGGCCCATCCCTTGAGACCAGCACAACGTTGCGCGGCACATGTGCACAAGAAGATAGAGAGGCGGCTGTAGTTTCAGAGGTCCTCCCGAAACCTCCGTTCTTGCGAAGCCGTCTACCTCAGCGACCTGTCTTCGCGGACGTTAAGGTTACTGTCGTTCCCAAGGGCAGCTCGTCGATTGAAGGCCAGTTGCTCAGTGCGAAGATTTATAAGAGCAGCGGTAATGAAGCCGTCGACCGTTCAGCGGTGGAAGCCGCGCAGAAGCAAGTGTACACACCGAAGCTCGTCAATTGTCGTCCAATGATGGGAAGTTTGATCATTTACTATGTTATGAGCGTACCGACAATAGGGGGATAGCCCCTTAGCGCCCGGACACCGTCACGGTTCGTCGAGGACGTCTTTGGTGAATCCGGCGATTTTCGGGCGGGGCGTGTACGTTGCGGCGACGATCGATTCGAAACGGATCGCGGTCGACGTGTATATTTCGCCGCGCACGGACAATCCGACGCCGGTATGCTCCTCGGAAATGTAATGCGCGCCGTCGACGTCAGCAAAGCGAATCGTCCACGGCACGTTTGTTTCCGGACCGTCTCCTGCGAAGTTCGCCGCATCTTTGAGCTGCCACGGGGCGTATGTCGTTTCGTCGACCCACGCTTCGCGGATCCAATTTCTCCGCGGATTGCGCATTGGCTGCAGGGCGAGATGGTAACACGGGTGGCCGTCGATGGGTTCAGTGCCGAGTAACGTGATGGCGTAGTCGCGATTGTGGGCGACGACAGCACCTATCTCGCGCAATCCGGTCGCCTCGGCTGTCGCACTCGTACGCGGGTTCGGATCGTGAAATTCTTTGCGAATTTGATCAACCAGGGCGTTTGAATCAAACGGCGTCGGCGTAGGAGCGGGCACGAACGGCGCCATGCCAAACGAATAATTCGGCGCGAGCCTCGGGACGCCGAGGAAGTCCGCAGTCGGCAACGGCTTGTTCAGCGGGATTATGAAGAGGCTGACGTTGACGCCCGTAGGCTTCACCGGATGCTCGCGCTCGTAGTCGCTCGTCGGATCCACGTTCACGACATTATGGACCGCATCGAAATGCGCGTCGTAGCGTTCTATGCGTTCCTTACCGCCTTCGGTAATCTCCACGGCGATGCGATATTGCAACTCCGTCGGGTACCGCTGCGTGAGCCAGTACGCGCGCGCGTTCGCAAAAATCTGATAGGGGTCGGGCGCCGGAACTGCGGCTTGTGCGGGGACAAGCGCGAACCCGATAGCGGACGCGGCAAGGGCGGCGAAGCCGAGGCCCGTCTTCATCGTCAACACCATAAAAGCGCGACGTAGTGAGAACACCTAAGCGACCTCCTTGTAAAGACGGCTCCGCTTCCTCGATTCGGCGACAATGCGCGGAGCCCTTACGCGAGGGGAACGGCATCCTCACCTAGTCACGGAGCGTTGAGCCGGTCTATTCCCGTATCGGCGAGTGTTTTAAGTTCGTCGTACGCTTGATACTGCCCGGCGGTTGGCTTTTCGTAGGCGCCTTCGAGCGAATTCAGCAAGAAACCAAGTTGTTCTCGAACTCTTGAGCCGCGCATCAAGTGCGCCTCGGATGAGTCTGCGTGAAGCGTAATGAGTTGTGCGATCGCGTCGTCGACTTGTGTTCGCCGGTTTGCAGGCAGCGCGGCTCGACGATGCAGTGCGGCCGCAACCGCGCGATCGAGTCGGTCGATCGTGCTAAGTATTTCGCGTTCTAGTGCTAGACGCGCGTCGAGGTCTCCCGTGTCGGGATGTACGCGCGGATCGAGGGCAACGTGAACCGGGGCACGCAACGCCTGACCGCCGTACTGCAGAACTGCGGTGTAGTTCCCCGGCACGACCGTTGGTCCGTCCGCGGTGTCCGGATAGTCCGCCGTAAAGACGTTATAGAAGCCCGGCACATCGTAGGCGGGCGAATATCGCAGGTCCCATTGAAAGACGTTCATACCTGCACTTACGGCGGTGAGATTTGCAACGATTCGTTCGCGCGCGCTGACTGCGTCCAGCTTGATGAGATCGAAGAACGAGAGCGGCGGCGCGGGCTTGCCGCGATGTAACGTGAACGTTCGGACGACTGAACCCGTTCCGTCGTAGAATGTGAGCGTCGCAGGTGTGCGTCCATCGTATGACGCGGGAAGATTGAAAAAGACCGCGGCGCCGTTGTTTGGATTGGGTCCGAAGGTCGGTTCGATATTGCCTCCGCCGTCGCCGTAGGTCAGCAATGAGCCTCCATACGCTTGCGTCACCCATGCGGTTTCCGGCGAGAAGAGTTGCATGCTCGCTGCGGAGTATGTCGTTTGACGCGCGAGTTGTTCGAGCAGCGCGAGGTCGTCGAGAATCCAGAAGGCGCGGCCGTGCGTCGCGGCGACCAGTTCGCCCTCACGCGCGCCGATCGCAAGATCGCGTACCTGGACGCCGGGAAGATTGAGCGTCAAAGGTTGCCATTGCGCGCCGTCGTCGAGGCTTACGTACACGGTGCTACGCGTGCCGGCAAAGAGCAGTCGCGGCTCACGAGGATCTTGGCGTACGACGAAGACATATTGATCGCTCGGCAACCCGTTCGTCAGCGCCGTCCAATGCGCACCGTAGTCCGTCGTTTTGTAGACGTATGGGTGCGTGTCGTCCCACATGTATCGCGACGCGCTCAGATACGCCGTGCCCTTGTCGGTGTGAGAGGGCTCGATCGTGCTAATTTGTGCCCACTGCGGAAGCTGGGGCGGAGTGACGAGCGACCAGTGCGCACCGTGATCCGTCGTGACGTGTACGAGCCCGTCGGCGGAACCCGCCCACAGGATACTGCCGTCGAGCGGTGACGAACTCAGCGCAGAAATATCGGGAAACGTTTCTGCGTTTGTTTGGTCGAGAAAGATCGGTCCACCGCTAGGCGCTTCCGTCCGCGGGTCGTTGCGCG
>CAZYLU010000053.1:4029-7512 GCA_964648945.1 uncultured bacterium
CGACGAGTAATTCCTTTCGATCGGATTGGTTGAACAGAATCGGATGCGTCCAGCCGAATCGATATTTCGTCTCGCTCGCTGATTCACCGATCATGTAGCGCGGCCACGGACTGACGTTTTTCATCGTGCCGGTCGTACGATCGAGCCGGACCATCGTACTGTAATAACTAGAGCCGTACGTGATGCTCGGAGAATCAGGTTGCGGCGCAACCCACGTGCTCTCACCCAGCGCAACGTAACGCCATTCGCTCGGTCCGATCCCGAAGACATTTGCCGATGCGCTCGGACCTTCGAGGGAGCCTTCGTCCTGTTCCGCACCGTAGAGATGGAACGGAAACTCGTCGTCGAGCGCAACTTTGTAAAACTGACCGGTGGGCTGGTTCTCGTCGTCGCTCCAAGTCGAGCCGCCGTCGATCGACACCGTCGCGCCCCCGTCGTCCCCCTCGAGAAGAATCTTCGGGTTGCGTGGATTTATCCAAATTACGTGGCAATCGCCGTGCCGCGGGCTGAGGAGACTAAATGTTCTGCCGCCATCGGCGGTTTTATAGACACCATCCACCATCGGCGCGTAGGCGACGTTTGGATTGGTCGGATCGGCGAAGATTTCCGTATAGTAGAACCCGCGCTGACGCAATTTCATTTCATCGTTGGTGCGCCTCCAACTCGCTCCCGCATCATTCGATCGAAAAATCCCGCCGTCGCGCGCCTGAACGGTCGCATAAATAATGCGCGGATTGCTGGCTGCTACGGACACACCGATCTTTCCGAGCATTCCTCGTGCGAATCCGCGGTTGTTCGAAATCTTCGTCCAGTGTGCGCCGGCGTCGTTCGTCTTGTAGAGGCCGCCGCCCGGACCGCCGCTCGTGAGCTTCCATGGAACGCGCTGCGCTTGCCACAGCGCGGCATATACCGTTTTTGTGTCGTGCGGGTCGATCGTCACATCAACACCGCCGGTGTCCGCGTTGACGAACAGTACCTTGCGCCACGTTTTCCCGCCATCAGTCGTCTTGAAGATACCGCGTTCTGCGTTCGGTTTGAAAACATGACCCATTGCCGCCACGTAGACGATATTGGGATCGTGCGGATCGATCGCGATGCGTTCCGTGACATGTGTGTCGGCGAGTCCGGAATACGCCCACGTTTTTCCGGCATCGGTCGATTTGTACAAACCGGCGCCGCTGTCGAAATCGACACGAATCGCGGAGTCGCCAGTTCCGGCGTAGATGACGTTCACATTGGACGGTGCAACTGCTAACGCGCCGATGGGATCGGCAATGCCTGGAATTTTTCCATCCGTGATGTTCGTCCAATGTCCGCCATAATCTGCGCTGCGCCATATACCGCCTTGCGCGCCGCCCATATAAAACAGATTAGGCGTATTGGGAACGCCGGCAACCGCGACGACGCGACCGCCGATGTAGGGACCGATGTTTCGCCACTGCAGTTTGCTCATGAGCTGCTGCGATGCCTGATCGGCGCGCGCGGTAATTCCGAACGCTAGTACAGCAGCAGCAATGAACAGGGCGATACACCGTATTCCCATAGCTCCTCCGGTGGCGCTACGCCAATTTTGACGGTACGCGCCTTCACGCGGATTGCAATGGTTAGCGAATCAAAAGACTCTAAAAGCGCATTGTGAGCACTTGGGCCGAATTTCGTCGTCGCGGAACAGCGTAGCGATTGGAAGTCGATCCGGTGGTGGCGCAACGCCTGTCGTACCCGTTGGCCCGGGCTTTTCGTTAATGGTGGAGATGCGGAGACTCGAACTCCTGACCCCTTACATGTAAAGGATGATGACGAGCCGACGGTCTTTCAACCCGACGCAAGCCTCTCGTTCATGGTCATCTCGCGACGGAAGCGCACGCATGTTTAATTGCTATACTCGCACCAGGTTCGACGGGACAGTCGCACCTTAGCGCATCGACTGGTGTCCCGTATTGTGATGATGCATCCCGATACATGCGAGGACGGCGCATATGTTTCATTACGAAAATAACAGAGCTCGTGCAGTGCTCTGTGCGACTGTCGCTCTTTTTTCAATGCTCGCGGCGTGTAGCGGAGGGGGAGGCGGCAGCTCGACCCCGTCGGTGCCGCAGAGCACTCCCGGGCCGACGTCGCAAGGAACAAGCATCACAATACCACTTTCACAAAGCGGTTCGATCGCATTGCCTTCTGCGGACGGCATCTCAAATACGATCGCCATTTCCCCCAACAATGCACCGACGGGTGCGCAACTGACGGTGGGCGTCTCAAACAGTGCACCTCAAGGTACCCACGCCGTGCCGGTGACCGGCGCGACAACGTTCGAGTATTTGTCGCTGAGTGCTTCAGCGGGTGTCACATTTAAAGGCTTTCCGAAGATTTCGCTCACGCTGCGCTCTGCGACGAAGAATCAAGGGCAATTCTACGCGTGGATGTATGATGTCGCCGCTGCAACGTGGACCGATCTCGGCAGCATTACTCTATCGGGTTCGACGTTGTCGTTCGGCGGCGGCAGTGGAACTGTTACGTTAAAGCAGGGCGTAACCTACGTCGTCGTTCCATTCACGGCGCAGCCTGGAGCCACATGCCCGACTCCGTTTAAGATATTCATCGCGAACCGCCCTCCGGCTAATACCGTAACGGTTTACGATGAAGCCGGCAACCAAATCACGACGCCTGGAACGTTTCCCGGCATATTCAATCCCTTTGGCGTAGCGTTCGATAGCAACAGGCATCAGCTCTATGTCGCTAACGCTGGCAACAGCACCGTCACCGTGTACGATCAACCGGGCAACCAGATTGCAGCGCCTGGTGGTTTCCCTGGCCTTGCGGAGCCGCAAGGTATCACGTTTGATGCTCACAACAATCGCATTTACGTTACGAACATCAACGGTACAACGGTCAGAGACTTCATAACCGTCTACGATGAAGACGGCAACCCAATTTCCACGACAGGGGCTTTCCCCGATCTCGCAATGCCGCTCGGAATTGCATTTGACTCACACAACAACCGCCTCTACGTCGCAAATGCGAGGAATTGCGTCAAAGTCTACGATGAAGACGGCAATCCGGTTACCACTGCCGGCAGCTTTTGCGGAGGAGCAGAGCCATCCGGCATCACGTTTGATGGGCTCGAGCGTCGCCTTTACGTTGCGAACCCAGGAACCGCCGCGCCGGGCATAACTGTCTTCGACGAGGACGGTAACAAAGTTACGACGAGTGGCACCTTCCCGAACACCGCCGAGCCCTTCGGCATCACGTTTGACTCAAACAACCGCGCTTTATACGTAACGAATGTCATGACGGGCTCCGTAACGGTGTACGACGAGGAAGGCCATCAGCTCACGACCACCGGCACATTTCCCAATCTCGTCAGTCCCCTCGGAATAGCCGCGGGATCGTGACTCGCGTTCCGTGAGAAAGAAAACGGCGCGGAAATCCGCGCCGTTTTTGAATTGGTGGAGATGAGGAGACTCGAACTCCTGACCCCTTACATGCGAA
>CAZYLU010000054.1:0-5803 GCA_964648945.1 uncultured bacterium
GGACCCATGTCGCCCACCGCGATTCCCGCGCCGAGAAATCGCTCCGCGGCGTCTTCGTCGCTGCGGCCATCAAAGAGGAACGATCCGGGCCGGTAGCCCGCCGCAGCAGGCACAGGGACGCCGATAACGACGTTCTGAGCCGCGACGGCACCGTCGTTTGCGATGCTAAGGGTTGCGGTGACCACAGCGCCCGGAATGACGGCGCCGGCGGGGTTCGCCGTCACGACGACCGTGAGAACGGCACTGCGAGGCGCCGGCGCAGGCTGATCGGCGGGAACGACTCCCCCTTCGGCCAGCGCGCGCGTCTGCCAGGCTGTCGGCGGCGGGGGCGCGAGGCCGAGCGCGGCGCGCTGCAGCTCGAGGAGCCGCATGTCGGCGCTTAGTTCGAAGTCGGGATCGACGTTCATTAGGCCCGACGCGCGAAGAGACGCGCGAAGAAGCCTTGAGGACGTGGCGCCGATTCAACCGCCGCGCCGGTTCCGTTGCTGGAGACTGGTTCGGCGGGAGGCGGCCCGGGCGTGGGGGACGGTTTCGGACGCGCTGGCAGGCCGCGCGCAAGAAGCGAGGTGCGAACGTGGTCTTCGATGATGACGGTGCTGGCGCGATCGGCCGCCTCTTGCATGGCAAGATGCGCGATCATCGTCAGTCGCCGGGGAACGCCGCCGGACGCGTCCGCGAGCAACGTGCGCGCCTCCGGCGTGAACAGCTGTGTGCCCGGCGTCAGTCCGGCACGCGATAGACGGTAATCGAGCACGGCGAGCGACGTGCTTTCATCGAGCGGATTGAGCCGGATCCACGAATCGACGCGGTCGGCAAGGTTGCCCTTCGCGTTGATTCGGGACTCGAGCTCGTCTTGTCCGAACAGCAAAATGTTCAGCAGTTTGCGCTGCGGCACGTGATAGTTGAGGAGCATGCGCAGCGCCTCGAGACTCTCGTCGCTCAAGTTCTGCGCTTCGTCGATAACGAGTGCCAGCGTGCGCTTCTCGAGCACAGCGGTTTCGAAGAAGAAGTTCTTGAGCGCGTTCTTGAGCGCCGCGCTTGAACGCGGCGGGAGCGCAAGGCCGAACACGCGGCCGATGGCGACGAGGAACTCCGTCTCGGTCGCGAACGTGGGATCGAGGATTTTGCCGAGGACGATGCGGTCGTCGCCGAGCAGTTCTTGTTCGAGCGCTCCGCTCAGGCTCGTTTTCCCCGTGCCGGGCGCGCCGAGGACCACGGTCAAGCCGCGTGAGGCATCGACGGAGTCGTAGAGACGCTCCTTCGCCTTGCGTAGAGCGCCTAATTCACAATAAAAATACGGATCCGCCGTATCTAAAAACGGGTCGCGCTCCAGACCGAAGAACTTAAAATACCTCGACATGCGGTGCCGCGTTAGTTTGACTTCCTGAGCAAAAGCTCATTGTTCCGCGCGAGACGCAATTGCTTCACGCAGGCGTTCGATCTCGCGCGCAGGGAACAGGACGCCGATCGGGCGGCCTTCGACCGGAGCGTGAAAATCGGTCCCTGCCGTTACGAGCAGTTCATGCGCTCGAGCGAGATCCATGAGCCGCTGCTGTGCGACAGCGTCGGCCGTGGGGTGAATGACTTCGACGCCGTCGACGCCGAGAGCGATGAGTTCGCTCAGGTCCGAGTCGTTATACAATCGCTGCGGATGCGCCACTACGGCGACACCGTTCGATTCGCGAATCAATTCGATTGCGCGCACCGACGTGAGCCGTTGAAGCGGAACGTAGGTATCGCAATGGTCGCCTAAATAGTGATCGAACGCTTCTTGAACCGTTGCAACCGCACCAGACGCAACGAGCGCTCGCGCAAGATGTGGGCGTCCCAGACTGACGGTCCCGGTCGCCTGAGCGCGCACGTCTTCCATCGACACGTCCACGCCCCGTTTGCGAACGGCGTCGATCATCGCCGACATCCGCTCTTCGCGCGCGCTACGTTGACCTGCAAGCGTTGTAAGGAGAGGCGAGGCCTTATCGCTCACACCGTACGCCAAGATATGCACGGTATGGTTCGCGTGATGCGTGTCAACTTCGAGGCCTGGGATTACCCGGTCGTCGAGATCGGCGGGCATCGGATAGGCGTCCAGCGAGTCGTGATCCGAAATGGAGAAGACGTCGAGCGAGCGCTCGCGTGCTTCCGTGCAGAGGCGTGCCAATTCCCACACGCCGTCCGAGCAGCACGTGTGCATATGAAGGTCGACTAGCAGGAGTGGATCGTTCACGGGCCCTCGATTCTAAGCTATCGGCCCCCCATGCCGATTCATTAAACGGCATGGCCACCACACGGCTCTCGTACCTGGATGAACTCGAGGCGCGCACCATTTTCATTCTGCGCGAAGCGCTCTCGTGCGTCTCGCCGCTTGCTATGCTTTGGTCGATCGGAAAAGACTCGACGGCGCTCCTTTGGATGGTGCGCAAAGCGTTTCTCGGCGAGGTGCCGTTTCCGGTGGTGCTGCTCGATACCGGGATGGAATTCGACGAGGTCTACAAGTTTCGCGATTGGCTCGTCGATGAGTGGAATCTCCCGGTCGAGGCCGAGATGTGCCCGCCGGAGGACAGCGTCGATCAAACACTGCCGCCGGCAGCACGCCACGCCGCGCGCAAAACCGCCGGACTGCGGGCATTGATCGCGCGCGAAAAGTATCGCGGAATCATACTTGGCATTCGGCGCGATGAACAAGCGATTCGCGCGAAAGAACGGATTTTTAGTCCGCGCAACGCGGACGGTTCCTGGGATCCGCGTATGCAGCCGCCGGAGTTGTGGGAGTACTTTCCCTACGACATTCCCGATGGTGCTCACGTGCGGATTCATCCATTGTTGCACTGGACGGAACTCGATATCTGGCGCTACACGATGCGCGAAAACATTCCCTACGTTCCGCTCTATCTTGCGAAGAACGGTAAACGCTACCGTTCGCTCGGCGAGAGTAACATCACGTTCCCGATCGAGAGCAATGCGGACACATTACAGGCGATCATCGCTGAATTGGAAATAACGCGCCAGCCGGAGCGTGCCGGCCGTGCAATGGATAATGAAAGTGAAGACGCCTTCGAGCGGCTGCGCACATCGGGGTACATGTGAAGCAACTCCGCATCGTCATGGTCGGCGACGTCGACGCCGGAAAGTCGACGATCCTCGGCCGTCTCCTCGTCGACATCGGCCAAGTCACGCCCGAGAAACTCGCGGAATTGGAATTGTCCAGCGCCAAGCGCGGCGTTCCAATCGAATACTCATTTTTGCTCGATGCGTTTCAAGTCGAGCGCGACCAGGCGATTACGCTTGACGTTTCGCGCGTCTGGGTCCGCACGCCCGACGCTGAGTTCATCTTCGTCGACGCGCCGGGACATCGGGAACTGATTCGCAATCTCTTGAGCGGTGCGTCAGAAGTGGATGTGCCGGTTCTTGTCGTTGCCGCTGATGAAGGCATCACGCCGCAAACGCGCAAGCAGGCACTGTTCTTACAGTGGCTCGGCTTCACGAACGTGCTCGTGGCGATTAACAAGCTCGATTTGGCGGATGCGCCGGAAGCGGCATATCGAGCGCGCCGTGCCGAGGTTGAATCGTTTCTCGAGCAACTAGAGATTGCTCCGAATGCAATCATTCCCGTTGCCGCACGCACCGGCGACAACGTTGTTGCACCTGGCGCGCTTACGTCTTGGTGGACGGGACCGACGCTGTTGCAGGCGCTGACCATCCTCGACCGGCGTGACTACGATGAGACTGGCTCGCTTCGGTTCCTCGTGCAAGACGTGTACCGTCGCGATGCTTCGCGATTGCTCGTGGGACGCATCGAGAGCGGACTGTTACATCGTGGCGAACCGCTGACGTTCTGGCCGTTGCAAACCGGCGCGCGGGTCGCGCGCATCCTGCAGTGGCCTGATGAGGTGGACGTTGCGTATGCAGGCGCGCACGTTGCCGTCGAACTGGATTCACGAGTCTTCGTCGATCGCGGCGCGATCGGCAGCCGCGCGGCCGAACCGCCGGAACTCGGCCACGTGCTCCAAGCGCGCATCGTCTGGCTTGGAACCGATCCGGTTCGCGCCGGTGAACCGCTTCGGTTGCGTCTCGGCACGCGCGAGATTCCCGTCACGCTACAGCGAATCGACGAAGTGGTCGATCCCGATACCATCGAGGCGCGGCCGGGCGAAGAGCTGCGCAGCGGCGATGTCGGCGCCGTCACGCTCGTCTCGCGCGAACTGATTGCCGCAGATGTTGCGATTGAAGGCTCAAGCGTAAGCCGCTTCGTGCTCGTACGTAATGAACAGATCGTTGCCGGCGGGCGCGTGGATGCGGTCGTGGGTCAAGCGCGCGGAGAGGGCGCGACGAATGTCGTCGCGATGACGTCGTCGGTTGATGCGCACGAACGGGCGGCTCGCAACGGGCATAGCGGCGGCGTGTTTTGGCTCACCGGCCTCCCGAGCTCCGGAAAATCGACCGTCGCCATGGCGGCGCAACGCATGCTCTTCGATCGCGGCCGAAACGTCTATGTGCTGGACGGTGATACGCTGCGGACGACGCTCAACGTCGACCTCGGATTCTCAGACGAGGATCGTGCCGAAAACGTGCGGCGTACGGCCGCCGTCGCGGGCGTATTCGCCGATGCCGGCTTCATCGTTATTTGTGCGCTTATCTCACCGTTTGCGGCAGATCGCGAACTCGCGCGCGCGGTGTATCCGAATGCGTTTTACGAAATCTACGTCGAATGTGATCTCGCAACGGCAGAGCAGCGCGACGTGAAGGGGCATTACCGCCGTGCCCGCAGCGGTGAGCTCGCGAAATTCACGGGGATATCATCGCCGTACGAAGTTCCGCAGAATCCGGATTTGCGTCTCGACACGGCGACGCACAGTGTCGCCGAATCTGGGGCGGCGCTGCTGGAGTTTATCGAAGAACGCGTGATGCTGAGGGCCGGCATATCGCGCTGAAGATCGTCCTGATCGGCTTCATCGTCGGGCTGTGTATCTCGTACTCGGGCGTCGGCGCAGGTTCTCTCACAACTCCGCTCGTCGTTCTTCTACTCGGATACAACGCGAGCACCGCGATCGGTTCCGATCTCGTCTTTAGCCTTGGAACGAAGATCGTCGCTTTTTTAACACACGTTCGAGCGCGCACGGTGCATTATGGTGCGCTCGCGTTTTTATCACTAGGCGGCATTCCCGGTGCAATCGCGGGTGTGGTAATTACCGGATCGATTCACGCGCATCTGCCTTTTGCTTTGGTCGACCATTTGCTACGCGTTGCGCTCGCCGTTGCGTTACTCGCTGCCGCAGGGGCCGTCGCATTTACCAAGACGATAAAGGCCAACGGCGATATGCCGGATCGCCCGTTACCGCACGTGCCGCTTGTCGTCGTTGGATTCGCCGTCGGAACGCTCGTGAGCATTACGTCGATCGGAAGCGGTTCGCTGACACTTCCGATGTTGTTGCTGGTGATTTCGACGACACAACTACGTCAATTAGTGGGAACCGACGTCGCGTTCGCGGTTGTCCTACTCGTGCCGGCGATTATCGGGCATTGGAAGCTCGGCGACATCTCGCCAAAACTCGCTGCCATGCTCCTGGCCGGCTCCATTCCCGGTGTCCTTGTTGGAACGCCGCTTGTCAAACACTTACCGGAGCGTGCGTTCCGAATCGGCCTGGCCGCCGTACTGCTGGCGGTCGGCATCCGCCTTTTCTTTTGACCAGCGAACGCTCGGATCTCGCCCTCACCGCCACAGACTAATGCAATGCGCTAAAACCTTTCTGTGAAGCATCGTAAGCGTCGGGTCAGCGAGATATCGCGAAGCATCGTCGATTGCAAT
>CAZYLU010000055.1:0-5795 GCA_964648945.1 uncultured bacterium
GGCACGGCGATCGAAGACGCGCTGTGGACCGCAATCCAGGTTTTAGAAGAACAGGTGGACATGACGGAACGCGTCGCCCGTCGTGCCCGCAATCGTGGTAACGAGTTACTCGCGCACCGAATGGAAACGCGCGCCCAACGTTATCGCGAGCGCGCCGACTTGGTGCGAGCTGCGCTGCCGAGGGTGGACGATGCGATCGAAACCAGCGAGGTCCGCGACAAGATCGACTAGAGCACCCGATCGAGAAACGGCTTGATATCTTCGTCGTCGACGCGCATTCCAACGCCTTGCGAATGATACCTGATATCGTGGAAGTCGGACCCGCCGGTCATCACCAGACCGTAGCGCGAGGCCTTCTCACGAAAGATGCGGACGTCATCCGCATCGTGTAGAGGATAGAAGACTTCGAGTCCGCCTAGTCCGGCCGGCGCGAGCTCGTCGATGAGCGAGCGATCCTTCAATCGGCCCGGATGCGCAAGCACCGGTACTCCGCCGGCCGCGCGAATCGCTTCGATAGCTCGTTGCGGCGTGACGTGCGTCGAGGGCACGTATCCTGGTTTTCCGCTTCGTAGCAGATTGCGAAACGCCCATTCGATATCGGGCGCCACGCCGGCGCGAATCAACGCTTTGCCGACATGAGGACGGCCAAGAGCTTTCGCATTTCCTGCTTCGCGCAACACGTCGTCGGCCGTAATGCCGTATCCCGCGCGTTGCAATTGCATCACCATGCGATCGACACGCGTTCGCCTCGCGTCGACATTCGATGCGATGAGGCCGTTCAATTCTTCGGAATCAAGACGCACGCCGTACCCTAAGACGTGGACCTCGTTCTCGCGATACGTGGTGTTGATCTCGATTCCGGTCACGACCCGGGCGTTATTACGCGACTCGAATGCACCATACGCTGCGAGCGTATCGTGATCGCTAATCGAAAAGACTTCCACGCCGCGTTCGTCCATGAAATCGGCCAGTGCTTGCGGCGAGAGCGTTCCGTCGCTCTCGTACGTATGGCTGTGGAAATCGACGATCAATTGAGCCGGCGACGTTCGACCGCAAGAGAGATGCCCGTGCGTTCGTGGTCGTGAATTTCCACGGTAATAAATGAAGGAATGCAAACGACGTCGATGTCGCTGTCCTTCAGATAGCTGCGAGCGATCGCGACCGCTTTGATCGCTTGATTGATCGCTCCCGCGCCGACGGCTTGGATCTCCGCAACATCACGTTCGCGCATAACCGCTGCGAGCGCACCTGCAACAGCGTTCGGATTGCTTTTTGCAGAGACTTTGAGAGTGCCGGGAGTAACATGTGGTTCTGCGCTGGTCATCAGGCAATGCCTCGCAGGAAGATGCGCTTTATATCGGTCGCTTTTCCGGTCGTCCGATCTATGGTCACGACCGCACCGCAGAATTGTTTGGTTCCGCTCTTTTGAACATTGAACCGTTCTGACATTCCCGTCAAGAAGCGGTCAAGGACTGCGTCCGCTTCCATTCCGATCACGCCTTCTGTGGGACCTGTCATGCCTACATCAGTGATATACGCAGTTCCCCCTGGAAGAATCTGTTCATCTGCAGTCTGAACGTGAGTGTGCGTTCCATAAATCGCAGACGTGCGACCATCCAAGAAGCGCGAGAGTGCGACTTTTTCGGAAGTGGCTTCCGCGTGCACGTCAACGATTACGATCGGCGTGAGCGCGCGCAGGTCGTCAACGATCGGATCGACGACACGGAACGGATCGTCGACGGGCGGCATGAACGTCCGTCCCATGACATTCACGACACCGACGGTGACGCCGTCGACATTGAATGTCCCGTATCCGCGGCCGGGGACGGCAGGCGGATAGTTCGCCGGGCGAATAACCCGATCGCTCGACTCCAAATACGTCTTGAAGTCGCGCTTGTCGAAGATGTGGTTCCCGGATGTGATGAAGTCGATCCCGGTCGCGAACATCTCGTCGGCGGTCTGCGCGGTAAGGCCAAAGCCACCCGCCGCATTTTCGCCGTTCGCGATCGCAGCCTGGATATTGTACTGTTCACGAATGAGCGGAACGCACCGTTTGAGCGTGTCGCGGCCCGGTGAACCGACGACATCGCCGATCAGGAGCAGGGTCAGAGGTTCTATCGGCGCGACGAAGCCTTCGCTTTCCGTTGAGATTTCAAGAAGTACACCAGCACCCGCGCTTCTTCGCGGAACCCGACCAAACTCTTCGATTGCGTCGGGTCGCGCAGCGCTTCGATTGCATAGAGCGCCGCCTCGTCCTGGGCGATCGGGTCGGCATCCAGATGGTCGGCGGGCAGCGGGTTGCGGACGAGCGTCTCGCGGAAATCGTTGGTGAAGAGTGCGACGAGCATCTCGAGCTCTTCCTTAGAAAAGCTTTCGGTGTCGCGGGTCACGTGGACGAACGTGGTCGACCGGTCGCTCTCGCACTCGATGCCGACGGTGTCGGCTTCATCTTTGACGAGCATGAGGTAGCCGGTGATGTGATCTTCCAGCGTCTCACGCAGCGCCGACTGCGCGCGCTTATCCAATCGCGACTTGAGCGCGAAGGTCAGGCGCACGGTACGATCCGCCGGCATCGAGCGAATCGAAGCCAACTCCGGAAAGCGCACCAGCAGTGCGCAAACCAAACTTACGGTATCGGCGTTTTCTACGGGTAGACGGCTGTTCATGATCTCTCTTACACTAGTCCCAATCCCACGTCCGAACGCTTCGGCCAGGGCATGGGGGTCCAAGGATACGACGCGGGCTCAAGGCCAGACCTGCGCCTTACAAGAAAGCTAACCCTGATGTCCCTCCGGCAGTTGCCGGGTGCCCTTATTCTAGGCTTGCTTGCCTCCCTGGTTGCTCATGCGGCGGGGTTCGGCGACGGCCATATGGCGGCGGGCGCCTACCACGAGCTCCTCTCGACCCTCGCCTTCGCCGGCGCGGGCGGTGCGCTTATTACCGCCGTGATCGCTGCCTTCGGCAAAGCCGGTTCATGTGCGCAGGGCAGCGTCCTCGCGTCACGCCTATGCACGTGGATTCCGGGCGCTTCTGCCGTTGCGCTCGCCGGCGGCGCGTGGTTTACGCTTATCGAGTCGCTCGAACCCGCGCACGGACCGGCATCGTTTGCAATCGTCGCTCTTGCGATGCTCGCCGCGGCGCTTGCGCTCCGCGGGCTCGCCGTCCTAACCGCCCGCGCGCTTGCGCGCTGTGCGATCACGATCGTTCGCGTCGCCGTCGCGCCGCGCAAGGTCTTCTTCGTCGGGCACTACTCTGCGCCGGCGACCGTCACGCCGCACTTCGCGCGGCGCATTGTCACGCGCCCACCTCCTCGGACAACGTTCGGGTTTGCGCTTTAGCGCAAAGCCACTCCCCGTTTAGCACCACAATTCATTTCTTTTCCGAGGAGTCTCCATGTCCCGAATTTCCGCGGCCGCTCTTGCCGCGTGTTTCCTTATATGTAGTGCGCCTGCGTTCGCCGCGACGACCGGATTCGTCCGCGGTACGGTTACGCTCGCCGGCAAGCCCCAAGCGGGGGCCACCGCGACGCTCGCCGGCGAAGGCTCGCACTTCACAGCAACCACCAATGCGTCCGGAACGTTTACGTTTGCGCAAGTGCCGTTCGGCAATTACCGCCTGACCATCCACGAGAACGGCACAGCCGATCGCACGATGGACGTCACCGTTACGAGCGACGCCGTCGTCACGGCCAACGTCGCGCTCGATCAGCCCAAAGAGATCGGGAACACAACCGTAACGGCAAGCGCCGGCGCCGGCGGAAATCCGGTTTCCGTCGACACGATTCAGAAATCGCAGATCGACACGTCGCCCAACCGCGACGATCTGAACCGCTTGATCGAAACGCTGCCCGGCGTGGTCCGCTTCTCCTATGACGAACCGGTTATTCACGGCTTCCATGGCCTGACGTACGAAATCGACGGCGCGCCGCTTCCGCTCGCGACCAGCTCGAACTTCGGGCAAATCATCGATCCGAAGCTTTTGGACTCGCTCGAAGTCTACACCGGCGCATTTCCCGCCGAGTACGGCGGCAGCCGGATGGGTGGGCTCGTCAACCTCGTTTCGACGCGCCTCTCCGATCAGGCGCCGGGGTCGTACGGCTCGTTCAGCATCGGTGCCGGAAACTACGCCTCCTCCGTGGTCAGCCTCAACGAACTCGAGCGCTTCAGCAACAGCGAGCTGTATCTTAGTTTGAACAACTCGCGAAGCGCTCGCGGCCTCGACAGTCCGACGTACCAGCCAATTCACGACAACAACTCGCTCGGCGATGAGTTCCTGCGCTTCATCCAGCAAATGGGTCCCCGTCAGACGCTCGCCGTCGATTTTTCGAACCAGCTCAACCAGTTTCAGATCCCGATCAACACCGATCCGAACAATCCGGTCGATCCGATCTTCAGCCCCGCGAGCACGGACGACGTGCAGCGTGAGTACGACCGCTTCATCAACGTGAACTACACGCTGACGTCGAAGGACGGCAACGGCGTCTTCCAATTCATCCCGTGGGTGCGTTACACACGTATCGCGTACGACGGTGACTTGGCGAACGACGTGCTCTCGCTTGCACCGAATTCCTCATTCGGCGATCCCACGATGCCGAACGCACCGTTTTATGCCAATCAGATCGGGCTGCAGCAAGATCGGCGCGCCAGCTACGTCGGCGCTCGCATCTCCGACTTCCGCGCGACCGAACACCATGCATGGAAAGTCGGGATCGACGCACAGCGTGAGAACTTTGCGGCAACGCAGACGTTCGCGTGCTACACACCGGACTGCAACCCCGCGCCCTCGACGCCGCCGCCCGTGCCTCCCGCACCGGGATACTATGCAGTCTCGAGTTCGCAAACGCAGCCCGGCACACTGATCGGCATCTACGCGGAAGACAAGTGGCAACCGTACCAGAACCTCGCGTTCAACTACGGCTTGCGCTACGATCATTCAACGGGCTATGTCAGCGGTGACATGCTCGAACCTCGCATCGGCGTGAATCTTTCGGACGGCGGCAAGAACGTGCTCCACGCATACTATGGCCGCATGTACGCCGCACCGCAACTCGAAGACGTGCGACAAGACTGCGTCCTGCTCAATGGTTGCAGCGGCGAACCGGTCTACGACTTGCAGCCGGAGCGCGATTCATATGTCGAGATGGGCCTCGAGCACACCTTTGCGGGAAACTTCAAGGGCTCCGTCAACGTCTTCCGCCGGACGGTAACGAACGTCCTCGACACGACGCAGTTCTTGAATACGCCGCTCTTCGCCGTGTTCAACAACGCGATCGGCATCGACAACGGCGTCGAGTTCCGGCTGCAGAACCAAATGCGTAACGGCGATTCGTGGTTCATGACAACGACCGTCTCCGGTTCCTACGCCGGCGGCATCTCCGGTTCGACGTTCCTCTTCCCGCCGGATGTCAACGGCGGATTATCGCTTACGTCGCCGGCGCAGCTCTCACCAGAAGATCACGATCAAACGGTCGCGTCGACCGTTTCGTACACCCATCGCATGGGCGCGGACCACAGCTGGTACGGCACGCTCGAAACGGAGTATGGAACCGGCTATCCAGTCGCGTTCCAGAACGTCAGCGGCGCGCAGTTTTCGGGACGTCTCCCCTCGCACACCACGCTGGCCCTCGCTCTGGGAAAAGATCCGGTGCGGCACGGCTTGGGCTTCAACCTCGACGTGCAGAACCTGCTCAACCACCAATACATCCTCAAAATCGCGAACGGCTTCAACACCACGCAAATCTCAACGGGACGCCAATTCCTCTTCCGAATCACCCAACCGTTCTAATGTCATCCTGA
>CAZYLU010000056.1:0-4827 GCA_964648945.1 uncultured bacterium
ACAAGGCCAGCCGCAAGATAACGCGGCGTTTGCAAACACCCGAAATGCAAAGCTCGTTCTCCTTAACTTGGTGCCCCTCGCTTGTACACGTCCGGCGAGGAACCCTCGATTAAGGCGAATTAATCCGGGTCTGCGTTTTGCAGAATCTGACCGAAATGCTGTTCGGCGTGCAGATACAGCCCTTGATCCTCGGCACTCATGCGCGTTTCGAGTGCAGCCCGAACGGAAGTCCACTGCTCGAGAAACGCAGCCGGATCCGCGTCGATCGCTGCGGCGGTGTTCCAACGTGCATCGAAGTCCTCAAATGCACGCATCAGACCGCCTAGCTCGAATCGAAAGGCGAGGGCCGTAGCGCGAACGTGCTCGTCACCGGAATGCGCGAGTTGCGGATACACGTGATCATCTTCGAGGCGAAGATGGCGAATCAGTACGCTCTTCAGGCGCTCCCGCAGCACCATCATCTCTGCACTGCTGAACGGCTGCGACGTTGGAAACGCGTTCAGCATATGCCGCAACACCGTATGCTGTTGGCGGCACGTGTGCAGCTCAATCCGTCTATTTAAGGCATCGGCCACTTCTGTATATGCCCGTTTTTGCTTTGTTACACGAGTACGTCGATCCATGACATCCCAGTGAGTAAAGCTAGTACACAGGCGACCCCGGTGCGCCCGGTGCTACAGAGCCGTCGTCCGGTGCGAAGATCAGTCGAAGCGGATAGCTCGACCCGGCCTCCGGCATTGTGACAATTGTAACACGAACGAACCCACGAGCGGGAACTACATACTGTCGTACTTTGTACCTACTGAACGACGGTGCTCGATGGGATTGCACAAGCACGTTATCAATGAGGTACGTGCCGGTTGCGCCGCCCCCGCGCGGATTCTCGTAGATCGCGATGCGCTGCGGCGTTGAGAGCGGGTTCTGCACGTTCACGACAAACGATTCGAGCACGCCGTAATCACCCGCGAGCGCCTCGCCGGCCAGCGTGTTCGGCAGCGGAATCTGTCCGATCGGCAGCTCCAAATAGTCGTCGGTAACGCTCCACTGGGTCGCAAAATGGAACTCGGGAATCGTGTAGATCCCGCGTGCGTGCTTCACGGTGCTCGTGAGCAGCTGACCCGTCGTCAGGGCATTGTTCGGGTCATCGGTAGCATCTTGCGCGACGAGCGTGAGATGGATGTTGGGCCCTTCCAGCACCCGCAGCTGCAGCAAGTTCGCGACGATGTTACCCGCGGGCATGTCTTGCGTTGCCAGCACTTGCGTCGAATTGCCTGCGAGTTGCACCAGGCGGCCCTGATTCTGCACGACGTTTACCAAGAACGCCTTGGTCGCCGCATGCCCAACTTCCATTTCGTTCTTCGTCGGACCGCCGCGGCCGTCGATGTATTGCACGGTCGCGGGATCGTTCGAATGATTCTCGGCCACGAGCACGATGCGCCGGTCTTTTTCACCGGGCGGATTGTAGTGGAAGTACAGGAAGCGCGACGGGGTATTGCGCTCCAAGTCGGCGGAGAAGAGAATCCCGTTCTGCGTCAGCTTCTCGGGGAAGTCGCTGACCATCAGAATGTCGGGCGAGATGCGCGGCACCGCGATGTTCTGCACGTAGACGTGCGTCGAGCCGTTGACGCTGAAGTATTGCTCGCCTTGTACGAGCACGGGCACCTGGAGATTCTTCTCCATGTCTTGATTGAGTGGTCCGTGGATGTCGATGTCGTCTTGCGAGACGACCGTTTCCGCGCCGGGACGCGTTGCGGTGCGCTGGACGATCGTGCGTTGTACGAGATCACGAACGAAATCGCCATTTGCCGGATCGCCGGTCAGGCGAATCTCGATGTAATTTGGAATCTCGCCGGCGTTGTACGCGACGCGCACGCCGGCAGCGGCGCTTACGCCGCGCGCATCGGTGACGTTGATCACCGTCGAGCCGGGAGATTTACCGTAGACGGAGATCGTGCGGTCGTCTTGATTCGCCGTAACGGTGGCAATGTTCGGATCTTGCGCCGTCGCCGTGAATTGCCCGAAGACGCCGTTGACATGTGCGCTTTGCGTCGTGCCAACCGGTACTTGCAACGTGCCGGGTTGAATCGTGATCGGGGGCGGTGTCGGTGTGGGTGTGAGCGCCGGCGATGGCGATGCGCTCGGCGTTCCCGTCGGAACACCGCTCGGCGCAATCGTTGGACTAGTACTGGGCGTAACCCCCGACGGCAGTGTCGTTGCACCGGGCGAGACAGGCGGCGAAGGTGACGCTGCCGGCGACGGCGCTTCGGTGATGGGAGCGGCAAACGGCGTCGACGACGCGTAAGGCATCGGCTCCGTTTGTTGGGCGCGTGCCGAAGACGCCCAACTGAGGGCGCTTGCGATGCAGGCAACGAGCATCAGCGTGCGTGCGAGCGCGTGGTGCAGGTGCGAGTCTCCGAACGGTTAGAGTGACGTCTACGCGATCTTCGCCGCAGCGGCGTGAGTTACCGCCGTCGCAAGCAACGTCTTGTATCCGACGTTGGGGAAGAGCACCGTGACGAGGTCTTTCTCGGTGCGTTCGATCGTACCGGTGCCGAACTTCGGATGCGTGACGACATCGGAAATCCGGAATCCGCTCGGTGATGGCTCGAGCGCAGCCGGTACCGTTTCCTCGGTTGTAGACGATGTCGTTGCCGCCACGGCGCGGCGCCCGGCGCGCAAGCAGTTGTCGCACGTTCCGCAGTTGGCCGTGTCGTAATCTTCGCCGAAGTAGTTGAGGATGAAGCGGCGGCGGCACGAGCCGTTCTCCGCATACTGCAGCATCATCGCAAGCTTCGACTGATCGTACGACTTCTTCGTTTCGTAGTTCGCGAGGCTCAGCACGAGCTCACGATTCTTGCGCACGGCTTCGGTCAGCTTGTACGCCGATTTGCCGGCGGTTTCGATGTAGCCGGATTTCTTGAGCAGCGCGAGGATGACTTTGAGCTTGGTGAGCGGCAGCTGCAGAATCTTGCGCAGATCGGTCATCGAGACGCCGTCTTCTTGATCGCCGAAGACTTCGATGGTGCCGAAGACGCGCTGGACTTCTTCGATATCCGGATACTTGCCGGTGAGGAAGTAATTCTGCACGCGCGTATCGCTCATGCGATAGATCAGGATACAGCGCGACTTCTCAGCGTCGCGTCCGGCGCGTCCCGCTTCTTGCGTGTAGGCTTCGAGCGAGCCCGGCAGATCGTAGTGTACGACGAAACGGATGTTCGGTTTATCGATGCCCAGGCCAAAGGCGTTGGTCGCCACGACAGCACGAATCGTCTCATTCATGAAGCACTCGTGAACGAGCGTGCGATCTTCCTTATGCAGTTTCGAGTGGTACACCGCCGCCGGAATGTTGAGCGTGTCGGTGAGATGCTTCTGGACTTCGAGCGCGTTCTTGATGGTCGCGGTGTAGATGATCCCGGTGCCTTCGAGCGCATCGCGTCCGGTGAACAGCTGCTGAAGGATCTTGAACTTATCGGCTTCTTTGTCGGCCTTGCGCGCTTCGTACTGCAGATTCGGGCGATCGAATCCTTTGACAATCGGCTTGACGTGTTCGATGCCGAGCTGGTGCAGAATGTCTTCGCGCACCGCCGGAGTCGCCGTCGCGGTGAGCGCCAGCACCGTAGGATGATTCAAGCGCTTGATCACGGCGCCGAGCGCGAGATACGCGGGACGGAAATCGTGTCCCCACTGCGAGATACAGTGCGCTTCATCGACGACAAAGAGGGGCACTTTGATGGATTGCAGCAACGTGAGGAAGCTTTGATCTTCGAGTTTTTCCGGCGTCGTGTACGCAATCCTGATCGTGCCTTGCCCGATCCGCGCGCGCGCGACGATTTCTTGCTCTTCGGAAAGCGTTGAATTGAGGGCAACGACGTCGGTGATGCCGCGTTCGCGCAGCATATCAAGCTGATCTTTCATTAAGGCGATCAGCGGCGAGACGACGACCGTCGTGCCTTCCAACAGAAGTGCCGGCAACTGGTACGTCAGGCTTTTACCTGCGCCCGTCGCCAAAATGGCAAGCGTATCTTGTCCCGCCAATATGCGGGAGATCACTTCTTCTTGGCCCGGATAGAACTGTTCGAATCCGAACTTGTCCCTAAGGGCAGAACGCAAATCCACGAAGACTTTCTATAGCCTCCCCACCGATGAGCATAACCCATCGGTGGCGCGAAAGCATTACGTTAACGTAATGATGGTACCCGCGGGCAAGCGGAGCCAAACTGAGAGCCGCGAAGTTCACCGGGTGTCCCTCTATCGAACCTGGCGCCCCAAGTCGTTCGCTGACTTGGTAGGCCAAGACGCCGTTGTTAGAACCCTAACCCACGCAATCGAGACCGGAAAACTCGCACACGCTTACTTGTTCTCAGGGCCGCGCGGCTCGGGTAAGACGTCTGCTGCAAAAATTCTCGCACGCTGCATCGACTGCGTCCAGGGTCCGACGCCGCATCCTGACAACACCTGCGACAATTGTATTGCTATGTTAAACGGCACGGCGCTCGATGTGTTGGAAATCGACGCGGCCAGCAATCGCGGTATCGATGAGATTCGCGCGTTACGCGATGCGGTGAAGTTTGCACCGAGCACGATGCGCATGAAAGTGTACATTATCGATGAAGCGCACATGCTGACGAAAGAAGGGGCGAACGCCTTTCTAAAAACCCTTGAAGAGCCGCCGCCGCACGCGGTGTTTATTCTTGCAACGACGGAACCAGAGAAGTTACCGGTCACTATTCTATCACGTTGTCAGCGCTACGCATTCCGAAGAATTTCCATTCCGGTGATGATCGAACGCATGCGCGAAATCGCAACGTACGAAGGCATTGCGATTGA
>CAZYLU010000057.1:0-4219 GCA_964648945.1 uncultured bacterium
GCTTCGATAGGATTCAGATCGGCGGCTTTCTTCGCCGGATAGTATCCGAAGAAGACGCCGACGAGGCCGGAGAAGACGACTGAAGCGATGACCCAGCCGATCGGGATTTGCGTCGGCCACTTCGCGAGTGCGGCGACGAAGAACGTGCCGATGAATCCGAAGACAACTCCGATCAATCCGCCGATGGAGGAGAGCACAACCGATTCCGTCAGGAACTGATTGAGGATCGTGCGTGCGCGTGCACCCACTGACATTCGCAGACCGATTTCACGCGTGCGTTCCGTCACCGAGACCATCATGATGTTCATGATGCCGATGCCGCCGACAATCAGGGAGACCGCTGCGACGCCAGCGAGCAAGAATTCCATCACCGCGCCCGTCGATGATGCGGCTGCTGCAATCGATTGCAGGTTGCGCACTTGGAAGTCGTCTTGTTGTCCGACCGGAATGCGATGGCGCTGTTCGAGCGTCGAGGTCACTTCGCTTTGCACCGGATCAACTTCGTCCGGCATCGTCGCGGAGACCATCAGCGCGTTCACCGTTGTAAGGCCGGTGAGGCGCTGCATCGCCGACGTGTACGGAATCAGAACCGTATCGTCCTGATCCTGACCCATGCCGCTTTGCCCGAGCGGCGCGAGCGTACCGACGACCGTGAACGGTACGTTCCGAATGATGATCGTTTGACCGATCGGGTTGCCGCCGTTCGGGAACAGTTCCGAGACCACCGTTTGTCCGAGCACGGCGACCTTTGCCGAGCTATTCACGTCGCTTTGTGAGAAGAACGCGCCGCTCTGCGTCGGCCACGAACGAATCTGTTGATACGTCGGGGCAACGCCTTGGATCTGCGTCTGCCAGTTGTTTCCGTTGGCGACAACTTGCGCGCGGACCGTAACCGAAGGCGACACCGCGGCGACGCCGGGAAGATGCACGAGCGCCAAACCGTCGGTGGGTGTAAGCGTCGAGGCCGTACCGTTGCCACCACGCGAACCGCTCGTAGTGAGCGATCCCGGCTGCACGACGATGAGATTCGAGCCGAGCGAGTTGATGCTGTTCTGCACTTGGGTGCGTGCACCAGAACCGATCGCAACTGTGACGATGACAGCCGCGACGCCGATCACGATGCCGAGCATCGTCATGATGGAGCGCGCCTTGTTGCGCAGCAGCGCCTGGAGCGCGAGGCGGAAAATGCCTTTGAAGTCACTCATGCTGCGGCCCCTTCGTCATCCTGAGCGGAGCGAAGCGAAGTCGAAGGACCGTCACCAATAATCCGCCCGTCGCGGAACGTCACGATCCGCTTCGCGTGCGCCGCGATATCCGGTTCGTGAGTGACTAACATGATGGTGATACCTTGTTCTTCGTTTAACTCTTTGAAGATTCGCATGACGTCTTCCGACGTTTTCGTGTCGAGCGCGCCCGTCGGTTCGTCCGCGAGGATAAGTCCCGGATTATTGACGAGCGATCGCGCGATCGCGACGCGCTGTTGTTGTCCGCCGGACATTTGGTTGGGCGCATGATCGGCGAGATGATCGACGCCGACGATCTTCATCTTCTCGAGCGCGATGCGCTTGCGGTCCGCTTCGGGCACGCCCGCGTAGACCATCGGTAACTCGACGTTCTCCAGCGCGCTCGTGCGCGAGAGTAAGTTGTACGCTTGGAAGACGAATCCGAGCCGGCGGCTGCGGATGTCGGCGCGTGCATCGCCGTTGAGATGCGAGACGTCTTGGCCTTCGAACCAATACTGTCCCGACGTCGGGTTGTCGAGCAGGCCGCTGATCTGCATGAACGTCGACTTGCCCGAGCCCGAGGGACCCATCACAGCGACGAATTCGCCGCGATGGATCTCGAGATCGATGCCGGCGAGCGCAATCACTTGCGCATCCCCGAGCGTGTAGACCTTGCGCAGGTCTTTCACTTTGACGACAGGGTTGTCGCTTTTAGATTCCACCGAGATTCCTCCGGGTGAAATCGTATCGCCGGCGCTTGAGAGCGACCGGCGATGAGGGTTAAAGACCCGTGAGAACCCTTAGACCACGCGCAACGGGGAGCAGCAGCGTTTGTACTTCTTTCCGCTGCCGCACGGGCAGGGAACATTCGGTGAAATTTTTGGCTCGCTGCGCCGAATGGTCGATGGTGATGGCGGAGCAGCTTCCACGAGTCGCTCACGCCACCATTGGTAGATTGCGAACGCGCACTCCGGCAGCGCGTTAAGCAATTCGCCGTATACCTCGGGATCCGCAACCGGATCGAATCCCGATTCACGTTCAGCATCGCCAAGGCCGACGATTGGAAGCAGATAGGTGTGCAGTTGCTTGTCTTTCGCCGCTTCCGCCCACTCGCCGGGCCGTATCGCTAACGCGCGGAGGTATCCGCGGCACCAATTCTCGGCACGATCGACGGCACCGGATGTCTCCTCGATGCGATCTACCATCATTGCAAACCGTCCGCTTGCAAGATCGGAAGCAATTTCATTGTAGAAACGCATCACGAGGCCGATGCCTTCCTCATTCGCATCGCTAAAATAAATCGGCAGCCACTCCGACGGCAGAATGATCGGGCCGGAAATGATGCTCGTGAGAAATCCGTGAAGGAATGTTAGCGAGCCTTTCAGGTGTCCGCTGCCCGAGGGATCGCGCACATTCATCAGCGCTTCCAATTTATCGCGTTCGCGTCTAGAGAGCCGGCGCTGCATATCCATGACATCTTCGTGAAGACCTTGGGACATCATCTCACCGGCGGACGCTCGAGCAAAATACTCGTCTGGATCCATAACGCCGTAGCGCGAAAAATCTTGCGCGCGCCACGTGCTACTCTGACGGTCGAATTTGATGTCGAAGCTGGGCCGATACATTTTCGCACCGTCGAGAACCTTGGGATGATGCCGCCTCGACTGCACTTCGTACGCACGCAGGACTTCGAATTTTAGCGCGATGGACTGCTCGTTATCCGCAAGTGCCAACATGCCTGACGATCCGACAGAAAATATGCGATGCAGCGGTGTGCGCGAACCCTTGCGCATTCCGAATGTCTGGTCCGGTTCGACGAGCATCTTCGCCCACATCGGCGACACCCACTCGAACGCGCCCTGCACCGTGCGATAGAACTCCGGCAACAATGCATCGGAGCTGACCGCAAGCAAGCGCCACACGGTAGGATCATCGATCACTGCGATGCGCATGTCGAAGACCCGTTTATCGATTTTCTTCGCCATATATCTATTGCGGAGGAAAAAGCATCGCCTCTTGAAGTTCACCGGCCGCGCACGCTTCAAGTTCATCACACTCCGCTTCTGGCCCCTTTCCGACTTGCGCGGCCAGCGCACGGGCGTGATAAGGTGGTCGTGACGAATCGAGGAAGAGCATGCGATCGATCGACGAGAAGCCGTACATTGAACTGCTCGAGGGCCGTGCGGTTGAAAAAGTGAGCCCCAAGCGGGTTCACGCCGTCCTACAGTGGCGCCTCGCGGCGTTACTCCAATCTCACGCAGGCGATCGTGGCGACGTCGGTACGGAATGGCGTTTCTGGTTGAGTGCGCTCGACGATCCGCGGACGTCTCTCGTGCCGGACGTCGCATTCGTCTCGCACGCGAGACTCGATTCATTGAATCGCAAACAACGAGAAGAGCCACCCTTTGCACCCGATGTTGCGATCGAAATTCGCTCGCCGGAAGACAAACCGAAGAATGTCGAGTGGAAAATGCGTGCCTACCTTTCGAAAGGTGGCATCGTCGCGTTCGATGTCCTACCGGAAGAGCGGATAATTCGCGCGTTCATGGCTTCTGGCGTAACCGCACTTTCAATCGGCGAGCGCTTCACTTGCGCCGACTTGCCGTGGCTAGAGTTCGACGTCGCGGACGTGTTTTCAAATATTCCCCATTGAGGTTCTTTTTGGGCATACCTTAAGGGCGGCGAGGATAACTCGCCGCCCTCGGATTTTCATCTGATGTCTACTACGGCATGCCGCGCATTGCGCCGCGCGGTGTGCCGCCGCCCTGAAGCGGATTGCTGGTGCGCTGACCTTGGCCGGATTTGCCACTACCGGCGTGCTTACCGGTGAACGCGGTGACGACGTTGTCGCCTTCGCTGAGCGTACTGCCGTTGACCGGTGTTACCGCCGCTTGTGTCGACGTAACGAGTCCGACTTGAACCTGCACGCGTTGCAGTTTGCCGGCGCGCTGTACTATCATCGACGCCATTTGTCCAGTGGTGATGCTGCCACTGCT
>CAZYLU010000058.1:0-3927 GCA_964648945.1 uncultured bacterium
TCAACAGCTCAACGAACGCCGGCTATGTAACGCCGGTAACGTCCGGATTCTTCACAATCAACGGCGTAGCGATCAACATCTCGGCTTCCGGCGACAACACGGCTTCCGTTATCGCGCGCATCAACTCAAGCAACGCAGGCGTTATCGCGAGCTACGATGCTACGACGAACAAGATCACACTAGCCGCGACGGCAACGGGTCCGCAAAATATCGTGCTTGGCGCTGGTGGGGACACGAGCAATTTCCTCACTGCCGCCGGTCTTACTTCGGCAAGTGGTGCGACGACGGTCGTCGGAACCCAAGCGTCCGTCACGGTGCAAGGCCCGTCTGGCGCCTCTACCACGTATTACAGCAATTCGAATCAGGTGACGAACGCGATTCCTGGCGTGCAATTGACGCTTGGCAATTTTACCGGCCCGTATTCCGTTACCATCTCTTCGGACTCGTCGAAGCTAGTGAATGCCTTGAACACATTTGTGTCGGCGTATAACAGCGCGATAACCGAGATCAATAACGCGACGCTGCCGCCAGCGGTTGTTACGCCGCAGCCAGGCTCGTCGACGGCGCCGACCTCCGCGTCGCTTGGAGGCGGCGTGCTATGGAACGCCGACATCCAAAGCGTCAAGGATCAGTTGACCAATCTCGTTTCGGGATTCTTCGGCAACGCTACGGGCTCGTACAACTCGCTGTCCCAGATCGGGTTGCAGCTCACCAGTTCGTTCGCCACCCTGCAAACGTCGTCAAACGGTGCGACGACGACGTCATCGCAGCCGGTTACGACGAAGCAGCTGCAAGGAACCGACGGCACATTTCAAGCGCTGAACGTTTCGAAGCTTCAGGCGGCGCTGGCTGCAAACCCATCGCAAGTGCAGCAGATTTTCCAAGGGGCGAGCAGTCTGACCAACAGTCTCGGCAGCTACTTGGGTCAGGTGACGGCGTTGCCCACGTTGTTAACTAATGGAATCGTGGGTCAGTTGCCCGCCGGCGGAACCGGCATCATTCAAGGTTTTGAAAACACGAATAACGATGAGATCACAACCTTAACGAATCAAATTCAACAAGTGACCGATAACGCTAATATGCAGGCCAATACACTTCGTACCGAATTCACGGCAACGGAAGGTCAATTAGCGGTGTATCAGTCGCTTCAGCAGCAACTCGCGGGCTTCTTCAAGGGGAACGGCGGCTAACGCATGATGAAGGCATCGGCCGAACAGAAGTATCTCGAGACGTCGATTGCGACCGCATCCAAAGAAGATCTCATCATCAAGATCTTCGACGTGCTGATCATCGCGGCGCAGCAGGCGCACGAGAAGCTGACGACCGATCGGGACGATATCACGGGAATCCACAAAGCATTGCTGCGCGCTCAGCGCGCGTGCAGTTTGCTCATGGGATCACTCGATATGGAGATCGGCGGCGAACTCTCCAAGAACCTCTTCCGTGTCTATGAGTTCTGGCATCACGAGCTCGTTATGGCGAACATGCAAAAAGACGCTACGCGGGTCGAACGCCTGCTTCCGTACTTTCGTGATTACCGGGACACGTGGAACACGGCCGTGTCACAATTCAAAGCGATGAAGACCGCCTCCGCCAGCGCACAACCCGGTGCTGGAGGTTCGACGTTTGCAGCCGTCGGCTGATGCAGGCCATGCGGCGCTCGAAGCCGTGGCCCGCGATATCATTGAATTGGAGCGTCTCTGCCTGGAGATCGACGCGTCGATCAATGAACGTGATTGGGACCGGCTCGGTGCGGCGCTTGCCGACTCCCGGCGCGTGACGCATTCGATGCAGAATGCGATGGGCGATGCAACGCCGTATCGCACGGCGGAATTCGACAAAGCCGCTTTTGCGCGGTTGCAGCAGATTTACGCGTACCGTCAAGAACGCATGGAAATGCTGCGGCAGACACACGAAGAGATCGGCGACCGTCTCCGTCAGCTTTCGCGTTGGAAGGAATACGCGCGTTCGATCGGCGGCAACGAGCGCCGCACGCGTGCAACGCTGCTCGACACGCAGCTCTAGCGACCGGGCCAAACGTACGTAACGTCGACGCGCTCTTGGCGTTCACCGGCGGTGCCTGAAGGAGCCAGCGGAACCAGCCGCTGCATCGCATCTTGCAAAACCGCCATGCGGGGTGTCGACGTCGCATTCGGATCCTCCCACGCCTTCGGGTGAACGACGCCGCTTGCGCGATCGTAGTGCCCGCAGCGCACGCCGGCGTGCAAGACGACGCGGAAGTTCATCGAGCGCAGACGCGCGCAGAAGAGATAGTCTTCGTCACAGACGCGCACGCGCAGTACGTCAGGTTCTACAAAAACGTGCGTCGCGAAATACGGGCGTTCCATCTCGCGCAACGCATCGAGGCGCAGGAGTACGCATCCGAATCCAACGCCGTCAACGGCGACCGGTGCCGTGTCAAATGCCGGAATGTTCGCACTCGTCGTATCATGCGCGTCCCAGCGGTCCACGACCATGGGCCGGAAACCGTCGCGCGAGTAGTATAACGCTCCAGCAAGCGCGCACTCCGGGTCGTCGTCGAGCACCGATGAAAGACGAACCAGCGCATCGGGCGCAAGCACCATATCATCGTCGCACATCAAGAGGCGATCGGCACCGCGTTCGATGGCACGGCGAACGATAAGCTCGCGTTGCGCGGGCACGAAGTTTCCGGTCACGACCGCGCGATCGACGGACGTGACAGTTCGCGGAAATTCGAGCGATGCGAGAGTATCGAGAAATGGCGCCACAGGAGCGCCGCTACTTGGAATGCCGAGAAACAGTTTCACTCAGCCAGCGCGTTCTTGAATGCGGAAACGAGTGCGCGCGCGGCGACGTCGAGTTGCGGTTCGGTTTGAAACAGCACTCCCGTTGTGCGATCGATGCGAAGGCGTACGAAGAGTTTTTGAAGCGCCGTCATCGCGGTTTGCGCGTAGACGCGCAGCGCATTTTCAAGCGCGGCGCTCGAGGGATCGTCCGGATCGAGACCGGCGAGCCGTTGTGCTTGCAGCGCAAGCGTCAACTGCCGAGCTTTGACGAAATCCCAGCGCACTCGATCCTCGTTGATCTTTCCAATTACCGCAAGAGTCGGTTCCGTCAACTCGGTTTCGAGAAACAGCGCGTCTTTCGGCGTGCTAATCTCACCGATTGGAGCCGGCTTCATTTCGTCGAGTGACGCGAGCAATTGTCCGGTATATTCGGAGATCGGTTCTTTCTTGCCGAGCCGCTCGTGGAGTTGAATGCGGTGGAGCACCTGTGATTGCGCGTCGAGATGTTTGCGCAGGCCGAGCGTGTCAGCGCCATTCGCGTCGGTCGCGCATGCGAGCGCGCTTGCGAAAATGCAGTGGCTCAGAATCGTGGGCGCTTTCGATCCACTGAACGTGCGTTCGAAAAACGCGATCGTCGCGCGATCGAACTTGGCATACAGCACGACCGCTTCACGTGGCGGTGCTTCCGGTTCCGGCTCCGCTTCGGGCTCCGGCTCCGTTTGCGCGTCGGGTACCGCTTCAACCGCCGGCTCGGGTTCCGGCTCTACCGGCGGCAACGACGGAAGCGTCGATGAAAGCGCCGCGTCCGCGGCTTCGTGAACGAGCGTTTCTTCCGAGTCCAGCTCGTAGAAGGGCAACTCGTCTTCCTCAGGCAGCTGGTCGGCGGGGATCTCGACCGGCACGAGCGGCTTGGGAGAAAAGATTGCCGGATCGGCGCGCTCGAGCTCGGCCGCAAATGCTACCGACGCGCGATTCTTGCGCTCGACGATTACCGAACGAGCGCCGACGACAGCGGCACCGGACGAACGTACCGCTGGCGCGAGCACCAACGGCTGCGCTCCGAGGCGAACGCCGAGCTTCCATACGAAGGTGTGACGTGTCCCTGGACCCATGTCGCCCACCGCGATTCCCGCGCCGAGAAATCGCTCCGCGGCGTCTT
>CAZYLU010000059.1:0-3274 GCA_964648945.1 uncultured bacterium
GCCAATCTTTTGGTGCACCGCGAAGGACTCGAACCTTCAACCAATTGATTAAGAGTCAACTGCTCTACCATTGAGCTAGCGGTGCGTGGGTCGTTTTTGCGCCCTCCGGGACTCGAACCCGGGACCAACGGATTAAAAGTCCGCTGCTCTACCGACTGAGCTAAAGGCGCATGTACCACACGGGTCCGACGTATTGTAGCTTTGCGTGCTCCCTTTGGCAAGCCGGATTTCAGGCACCGGATGATACGCGATTACCGAAAGTGCTCCTGCACCTAAGCTGAAGCGGTGCGCTGCGAGCGGCCGAGGACGTCCGGATACATGCCCACCATTTCGGCCGCGGAGAGCGGACGCGCGTAGAAATAGCCCTGCGCGAGGCGGCAGCCGGCATTTCGCAATGCTTCCCGCTGGCGCGCCGTCTCTACGCCTTCTGCCACGACGCGGACATCGAACGCCTCCGCGAGTGTCATCAACGTGCGCACGATCGGCTCGCTCGCGAGATCGCCATCGCTTCCCGCGACGAACGACCGGTCAATTTTCATTGCATCGACTTTGAACTGCTGCAGATAGCGCATCGAGGAGTAGCCGGTGCCGAAATCATCGATGCAAATCTGGAATCCGCGGTCGCGCACGCGTTCGAGCGTGACGTTCGCGCGTGTTCCGGAGTCGAGCACGAGACTCTCCGTGATCTCAAGCGTAAAGTCGCACGGCGAAAGACCCTGGTGCTCGATCAACTGCACGAGGTTGCGTTCAAAGTCCGGATCGCTGAGTTCGCTCGCCGAGACGTTCACGTGCATCGAGAAGTCCATGTTCCCGCCGCGATTACGCCGCCACACGGCAAGCTGTGTTGCGGCGGTTTCGAGCACGAACCGCCCGATGCTCGATGCCAGCCCCGTCTGTTCTGCAAGCGGAATGAAGTCATTGGGCATGATGACGCCTTCGACCGGGTGGTCCCAGCGAATCAGCGCTTCGCAGCCGACAGCGGTGCCGTCCATGATGTTTACGATCGGCTGATATTGCAGGCGGAACTCGTTGCGTTCCAACGCCATGCGCATGTCGCTGATCAGTTGCAAGCGCTTCTGTGCGCGCGCGTGCATCTTCGAATCGAACACCGCGTAGCGCGTGCCACCGGTGCTCTTGGCATGCTGCATCGCGATCTCGGCATCCCGCATCACATCTCCCGCCCGCTCGTAGCTTGCCGAGCCGATCGCAATACCGACGCTTGCGCCGAGATAGATGCCTTTCGAACCGATCGTCACGACCTTCGAGAGATTGTTCAAGATGCGGCGCGCGACCGACTCGACGTGCAAAATGTCGCCGAGCGACTGGATGAGGATTGCGAATTCGTCGCTGCCGAGCCGGGCAACAACGTCGCGCGCATCAACCGAAGAACGCAGGCGCCCGGCGATCTGCGTGAGTACGAGGTCGCCGGCAGCGTGTCCCATCGACTCGTTGACGTCTTTGAAATGTTCGAGATCGACGAAGAGCACGGCGAAGAACGAGTCGAGAAAGGCGCTTGCCTCATCGAAGCGGTTGCGCAGCGCTTGTTCGAACAACTGGCGGTTCGGAAGTCCCGTAAGGCTATCGTGCATCTTGTCGTGCTGCATCCGGCGCTCGCTGTGCTTGAGCGCGGTCTTGTCACGGAACATGCAGATCGCAAAGAGCGGCTCGTCATTGTCGTCGTTGACGATCGACACGGTGACGTCCGTCCAAATTTCGTGACCGCTGGGCGAACGTGACGTCTGCTCGAATTCGAACGTCTCGCGTTCACCGCCCAAGAGACCCGCGAGTTCGACTTCGTGTCCCTCGAGCGCAGCGGCGATTGAATCGCCAAACATCGTGCGGAAGACGCTGTTTGCATCCACGAGCGATCCGGTACGATCGACGACTCCGATACCGACGGCAGCGCCGTCGAAGACCGCACGGAACTGCGCTTCTGATAAACGCAGCGCTTCTTCTGCCTGCTGGCGCGCGAGCTCGGCTTGGAAGCGCACTGACTCCTGTTGCGCCTCGCGCAGCGCGAGGCGGTCGCGCCGCGCAACGAGTTGCGCGATCGTTACCATGATCCCGACGATCATCATCGCGCCGATCAAGAACGCGAGATAGAAGTACCGATTACGCTGGTCCTGAATCTGCCCTCGCGCCTGCAGATTGGCATCGAGCGCGGCGCCTTCCGCCTTGTGCATCGCGAGTGCAGCGCGTTGGACCGCCAGTGCATGGGCGTCAATGTCCGGCATCGATACGTTGGGAATCGTTGTCAGCATCGCGTTCGAAGACGCCCAATCGGCGAACCGAGCGCCGCTTTCCGCAAGGCGTTGCTCGAGGACGGGCAACTGTTTCCATTCGGCGGTGCGGTTTGGAATCAAAATCGCGAGACGATCAGAGATTTGCGGGAGATTATCGCCGCTGAGGTCGCTGTCGATGCGCACGGCATTGATCGAGTTTGCGAGGAACATCCGTTCCTTCAGTGAGAAACCGTGCTGTTTCACGCCGAGCTCGATGAGCGTTGCAAGCCGCCGGGTGGCGGAGATTGCCAGCGGTGTCTCGGCGACGAATCCGAGGCCCAGGTTCTGCGCGCTCTGGCTGGTGTCGTACGTGATGTTCGAAGAATCTTGAATGCCGTTGAACGCGTTACTGAGCGCACGGCCGAGCGGCGGAATTTTGTCGAGGGCGGACGATCCTGGTGGAAGTTTACTCGCCTTTGACCAACTCGACTGGAGGTTCTCAAACCGGTACGCGATACCGAGCTGCGCAGCTTCGCCACGATGAAACTCGTCGCTCAATTGGGACATAAGCGCGTTAACGGCGCGGCGGTTCGTGTCGAGATCTTGGCGGTTGAGCACGAGCGCGCTACGGTACCCATCGAGAGCGTTCTGCAAGGTGAGCAATCGATCGGTTTCTTGAATGCCAAGCCGCTCGCGCGCAAGTGTCGCACGATCTAGACCTGCCTCCGCGCTGAGCCGCGACATTTGCCACACGACAAAAGCCAAGAGAACTGCGGTAACAATGGTGACCACAATCCCAATCGACTCGCGCCCGTATGCCGACCCTGCGGCTTCGCGCTTCATTGGTGCGATGAGTCTTCTAGCCTATCCGGTCTTATACTGCCAAGCAGGCGAGCAAAAAGAGACCGGAGCTTGCTTATTCAGCAAACTCCGGTGAGACTTTGGGGTGGCTGAGGGGTCTCGAACCCCCGACCTTCGGATCCACAGACCGACGCTCTAACCAACTGAGCTACAACCACCGAGCCGATGCGGGCCGATTCTTCGCGCCCGGA
>CAZYLU010000060.1:0-2330 GCA_964648945.1 uncultured bacterium
GGTTGCCCCACTGGAACCTAAATCCAGCGCGTCTGCCAGTTCCGCCACTTGCCCCCGCGGGCGCGGCGACCACCATAAATAGAACGCGGCCGGTGCTTTTCCTTCTACCTACGGCTTAGGCTCTTCGAGCGTGTCGTGGCTGCCGACGAGTTCGATGGGCGGCGGTGTGTCGGACGCAACGATCGATTCGAAACGAATCGTCGCTTGCGTGTAGATTTCTCCGTCGACTTCCATCGTCGCGTCGGCCTGTTCTTCGCGAATGTAATGCGCGCCGTCGACGTCGCCGAAGCGAATCGTCCACGGCACCGTCGTGCCCGGACCGGTGACGAAATTGAGCGAATCTTTGAGTTGCCATGGCGCGAACGTCGATTCATCGATCCATGCTTCGCGTATGCGATAGCGTCCGGGGTCATGCACGGGTTTGAGTCCGAGGTGATAACACCGGTGCCCCTCGATCGTGTCTGTTCCGAGCAGCGTAATCGTGTAGTCGCGGTTTTGCGCAACGACGGTTGCGATTTCAGGAAGGAACGGCGACGGTGAGGGCGTCGGCTTCATTTTTCGCGGATTCGGGTCGTGGAATTCCTTACGGATCTCCTGCACGATTGCCATCGAGTCGAACGGCGTCGCCGAAGGCGCCGGGACGAACGGTGCCATTCCGAAGGAGTAATTCGGGCGCAGTTTCGGCACGCCGAGAAAATCGGCCGATTCCATCGGTTTGTTGAGTTTCATTGCGCCGCCGAACAATCCGATGTTGATGCCCGACGGTTTGACCGGATGATCGCGTTCGTAGTCGCTCGTCGGATTGACGTGGACGAGATTGTTTACCGCGTCGTAGGTCGCATCGTAATGTTCGACGCGTTCTTTTCCGCCCTCGACGACATCGACCGCCACTTGATACTGCAATTGCGCCGGATATCGCTGCTGCGCCCAATACGCTCGCGCATTGGCGAAGATCTGGTACGGATCGAGTTGCGCGCGCGCCGGCGCTGCGATCAAGCTCGCGCTGATCGCTGCGATGGCTATCGACGAAAACGCCTTTCGCATGCCCACGGTATCTATTACACAGTATCGAGGCCCAACGTTTCCTGAACGCTTCCCCGGCAGGACCGCAGAATAGGCGCGCGCGAGTACCGAGGAGCCAGTACCGGAGGTGCTTTCATGCCCAGATACCTGGTCGAACGAACGTTTCCCCAAGGTCTGCACATCCCGAGTAACAACGCGGGAGCCGCCGCATGTCTGAACGTCGTCGGAACGAACGCAAACAGTGGCGTGACGTGGGTTCATTCCTACGTCTCGAGCGATAAGACGAAAACGTATTGCATCTACGACGGGCCGAGCGAAGCCGCGATCCGCGAAGCCGCAAAGGCAAACGGTTTACCGGTGGACAGCATCCAACAGGTAAGCGTGCTCGATCCGTATTTTTATTATGAGGAGCAGTACGTTACGACGTAACCGCCGGAATGTCGGCTTCGAGCAATAGTTCAACGGGCACGCCGGTGCGCAGCGTCTTCTGCACTTCGGCGACGCTGTCGGTATAGCGCAAGAGGTCGTCGATTTGCGACTGCGGTGCGCTTGATTTCACGCGAGCGCGATAACGCACGCCGCGCGCGATGTCACCTTCAGCACCAAACGATCCGCTCGCCTCAACCTCGATCTCGCGAATTTCGATGTCGCGCTTCTTCGCTTCGCGATACACGTCGTTGCAATAGCACGTCGCCAGCGCAAGAAAGAGCAATTCGGCGCCGCTCACCGCGGAACCGCATCCCTCAGCTTTCGCCGGGATCGTCACGTGCTTCGCCTCGCCGCCGCTGGCTACAACGGCCGAGTGAGCACCTTTGCTGTTTCGCACCCGCGCTGAAATCACCATGATGAGTCTTTATTGTAGCGCGAGTGGAAGAGATTCTGGCCGTCCTATTAGACGCTTGGCGACTATACGTCGTCGGGGTCAGATGAAGGCGCATTCATGATCGCGCCTTCGAGCGCAGCGCACTCCATAGACCGTGGGCTGAAATCGTGAGCGACAAAAGAGAAACAACTGCAAGCGCAATGAGCGTCCATACGAAGAAAAAGGCTCCGCTCAATTTGGCGATCTTGTTGCCTGGGAGGCCTCCGGTGCCGGTTAGGTGGGTCAGGAAAATGGTCAGCCCAGCCAGCGATCCGAGCAGCATGATAGTAAATCCGACCCGACGTTCGGACAGCATCAGCGTTCCGTACAGCCAAACAGCAAGGACGGCTACTATAAGGACGTTTGATGCCACGCCTTTTTCCGACCCGTATACGATGTCATCCACTAGGTGAAATGATGCGAGAAGGATCGAGAGCAGCGACGT